>DATAWS010000034.1:0-70407 GCA_036267095.1 Acidobacteriaceae bacterium | reverse complement strand
CACCACCAATGGACACTATGCCGACGTTTGCGTCGCGATGGCCGTCACGGACCCTTCAAAGAAGCACCACGGTATTTCCGCGTTCATCATCGAGAAGGGAACTCCGGGCTTTCGTCCCGGCAAGAAAGAAAACAAGCTCGGACTACGCGCGAGCGATACGAGTGAGGTGGTCTTCACCGATTGCCGCGTGCCCGCGGAGAATCTCCTGGGCGCGGAAGGCGAGGGCTTCGTCAACAGCCTCCAAATCCTGGATGGCGGCCGCATCTCAATCGCGTCACTCGGATTGGGCATGGCGCAGGGCGCCTACGAGTGTTCGGTGCGCTACGCCAAGGAGCGCAAACAGTTCGGGAAGCCCATCGCCGATTTTCAAGCCATCCAGTTCAAGCTCGCCGACATGGCCACCCAGATCGAAGCTGCGCGCTTGTTGACCTACCGCGCCGCATGGCTCGCCGATCGCGCCATCGCCGAAGGCGCCGGAGATGATCACTCCCGCATCACTCGCGAGTCCAGCATGGCCAAGCTTTACGCTGGAGAAGTGGCCGTGCGCGTGGCCAACGAAGCCGTCCAGATTCACGGCGGCTACGGCTTTATCAAGGATTATCCCGCCGAAAAGTATTACCGCGACGTAAAGCTCTGCACCATCGGCGAAGGCACCAGCGAAATTCAGCGCATGGTCATTGGCCGAGAGATTTTAAAGGTGCATCCGTCCCGCGGGTGACTCGCCGTCACGGGCACTCCCGCAGTACCAGAAAACCGTTGGGATTCGCCGGAGGGCGCGACTAAAACCCGTCTCCTCTGCCCTTCTCCAGCCCCTCCACGAACATCCAGAAGGCCGCATCCCCGCGCAGCTTCAGCAGCGACGCATCCTGCGTCGGATCGGGCAGCGGTTCTCCCGGCAACGTGTTCGCGCGCTGGTCGAACGCCTCCTCGAGATGCGCCTTCGCGTCCGCGGCCTTCCCCGCCTCCGCATCCGCGCATGCCAGGTTGTAGTAGTTCAGCGCATACTTGGGATCGGCCGCGATCGCCCGCTCCAGCAACGCCCGCACCTTCGCCCAGTTCCCCGCCATCCCATAGGCCGTCACCGCCTGATCGTTCGTGATGCGCCGCCACTTCACGTTCGCCGCTCCATCCGGCGCCAGCATGACCGCTTCTTCGTATAAAGGCGCAGCCTCGTCCGGCATGCCATTCTCGAACACCACTCGCGCGTAGCGGAAAACCCCCTCAATGCTCGGCTTCGCCTCCGGATCGAAGCGCACCGATGCCAGCGCCTCACGCACGGCCTGCGTTCCCGCAGAAATCGGATTCGCGCTCGAAAACCTCAAGTCCGCGCACAAATCGCCGCGCGCCGCAAAAGCCCGCACGTAAAACTCCGTCCCCTTCGCATCGCTGGTCGTATACGCCGCCACGGCAAGCGACTGCCCGGCCTCCGCCAGCGTTATCCGCGACTGCACCTGCAGCAAGGGACCGTCTGCCGCCGCCCGCCCCAGCACCGCATCCCGGCACGTTTCGCTGGTCAGCGCACCCTCGCCCACCTCCTGAAACAGCACCGCCAACAGGTCGATCGCGTCCTGCTGATCCTCGCCCCGGATACTGAATTGCGATCCCGATGGGCTGGCAGCGACTTCCAGCGTGGCGAACCGCGCCGCATCGACCGTCAGCAGCCCCGGACGCGCCGCCAGCTCCAGACGAATTGCTGGAGCCGGCGCCTCCTGCGCCATCCCCGCCGCGGCCAAACCCAGGCAGAAAAAAATACAGCAAAAACGCATGGCGCGAGTATAGGCCCAGCCCACCCAGCCGCTCGACGGCGATCGATGTGGCTGCGGTCGCTCGGCTGCACCACTTTAGGAACATTACGCTGCACCAGCCGCCGCTTATTACCACTTCGCCAATAGAAACACCGCGTGGCAACTGACTCTGTTGTTTACTCCTCAGTAAGTAGGTCCACCAGCTCCGTGGCCTATCGGACTGCCACCGGTGTACCCGCCTCCCGGAGCGCCAGGATTGCCCACGCTGACCGTCGCTCCTGATCCCACCCCAGCTCCCACGATCAGGGCTGTAATGTTGTGGCCACCGCTCGTCCCCGGAGCCGTATAGAGACCCGTGCCGTCGATCGTTCCCACGGTCGCATTTCCTCCCGTGACGCCATCGACGGCCCACTGAATCGTCGGCGATCCGCTGTAGCCCGTCACCGTCGCCGTGAACTGCTGCGTGGCGCTGAGAGCGATCGCAGCGGCACTCGGTGTGATCGCCAGCTGGGCCGCCCCGATTGTGCTCCCGGCCGATCCTGTACCGACCTGCACAAACTGCCAGCCGATCGCCGCCGCGTTTGCCTGGCTGATCGCCGTGATCTGATGTGTCCCGTTGGTCGCAGGCGCGGTGTAGAGTCCCGTGGCGTCGATTGTTCCCACGTCAGCGTTGCCGCCGGCGACGCCGTCCACACTCCAGTTGACCGCCATGTTCGAGCTTCCCAGCACCTGCGCCGAGAACTGCTGTGTCCCGCTCACCGGCATCGAAATGCCGGCAGGAGAGACGGTCACGCTGATGCCGCCGGCCGAGCCTCCGGACGCGCCGGTTGTCGGCTCATAGAAGAGAGCGAAGACGTCGGCGGTACCGCTCCACTGATTGCCTTCGCCGTCCTCGAAAAATATGTGCACCGTGAGATTGGCGTCAACGTAGCACGCACCGATGCCGTGCGCCGGGTGATCCACGATATCGAACGTGCGCGGACCGGCGATCGCCTGCAGCGAATTGCCTGCGCCCGCGGCGGTTGGCAGCGTCAGTGCAGAGCCGTCGGCGAAGGTGCCCATCCCTACACCGAGCGTCATATCCGTCGCATCGTTGTAGAGCATCCAACTCGCGCCGCCGAAAGTCTGGGTGGTCACCGTGCCGGTGTTGTTCTGCCACGCGAACACCAGCACATTCGCGTTCCCGTGCCAGACGTGTCCTTCACCATCCTGGTAGTTCAGGTGCACCACTCCGTCGCTGTCGACGTACGCACCGACTCCATGCGCCTGGTTCCCACTCGCACCGGCTTCATTCGGCGAGGCGTCGTGCGGATAGGCGACGATCAGCGACTTCGCCAGATCGAATCCAGTCGGCAGGATCAGGTTCGTTCCATCAGCGAGTACTCCCTGACCGAAACAGACCTTCTCACCGCCCGCCAGCGTGAGCAGCAGCCAGTTGAATTCGGAAGTTCCGATCACGGCCGTGGTGAGATCCGCCGCGGTGTTGTCGCCGATCCACGTCACCGCGGCCACATTGACGTCGCCGCCCCACAAGTTGTTCTCACCATCCTCGTAGGACAGCGATGCTATGCGCGTGGTCGGATCTACGCTGCAGTTGCTGATGACGTGCATGTCGTTACCGACGTCCGCGGTTCCCTGCGGACCTGCCCAGGCCAGCATGTTGGCCGGATCAAATCCACTCGATGGCAGATCGAACGACTTGCCGGTGGGCAGCGAGAGGCTGAGAAAAGCCAGTGTTCCGTTGTCCGCCAGCGCGATCGCGGTGTAGTCGCCATCATTGCCGGGATCGCTGCCCGGCACATTGCTCCAGCCGGCGGTTCCGGCATCGGTCGAATCGTAGAAGTAGCCGCCGTCGAACCACTGCAGCGTGAGCGTTTCCTGGCCGCCGTCCGGCGATGCCTTCAGCGTCACCGTATTGCCGCTGCCAGCGGGCTGCGCGGTGTACGGCTGGTGAGCGCGAGTGATCACTTCATAGATGCCCTGATAAGCGAAACTGGCGGTAGGATCGAGCGTCACCACGTCGCCAGGCTGCAGCTGCGCGGCCGCCGCGCCAGTGCCGGCCGCATCGCGCGCATACGCTGGACACTTCAGAGTGAACGCCGGCGGTGTCACGTACGGGGCGGCATCATAGCCGAGCGCTCGGTCTTTCTCGTAACGGATCACGCGGCTGGCCTGATCGAAGGTGGTCACCGCGAAGTCGTAGGTCACCGGCACCGCGTTCAGCTGGCGCGGAATGCCGACGCCCACGGCGCCCTTCGCATACTGGTTCGCCTGATGGCGGAAGGTGGGGGCGCGTTCTTTGAAGCGCGAGTACGTCAGACCGATCACGCCGCCGGCGCCCACGCTCGCCGGATAGTTCGAGCCCTTGCTCAGCAGGGTCAGGGTGGTGATGTTGGTGCCCGCCGGCACGCCGGCCACAAACCACACGCCATCATAGATAGTGTCCGTTCCGCCGATGGCGATGCGATCGCCGGTGTTGAACGGATGCGGATCCTCAGTGGTGACGATCGGTTCTGAGTGGTCCGCGCAGGTGATGGTGGCGATGTTCGCAGCCGCCGGTACCAGCAGATCGCGAAACTTCGCTATGAAGGAGTTGGGCGCCGAGCTCAGGGTTTTATCGCTCGGCGCGAAGCTGCCTGGCAGGATGTGCTCGCGTGTAAAAGTTAACACTGAGTCGCGCGGCCGATCGACGATCAGCGAGAGTTGGCCGGCGTACTCGCGGATGAAGCCGCGGCAGACCTTCAGCATCTGCTCCTCGATCGCCGCCAGCGTCGTCGACTGCGAAAAGGCATAGTTCCCAGTGAAGCGGGGACGCGAGCCGAGGTTCGTCTGGATGATCTGGTTGCAGTAGGTCGCGCTCGCATAGATATCGCCCCAGTTGAAGCGATTGAGCACATCCTCCGGTACCGGATCGGCGCCCCCGTTCAGCGAGACGCCGTACTCGGGAAACAGCTTGCGGCGCAGCTTCACGTCTACCCAGTGCCACACCGGATTGGTCGAGAACGCGTAGCCGGACTGGTTCCCTTCGTCGTCGAAGATCCGCACCCGCAGCCCGCGCCAGAGACCGATAGGGGCGATGTCGGTCCACTGCGTCGGATCGTTTTCATGGTCATTCGTCTGGTTCTCGATCGGCTGCTTGCGGAAGATTCCGTAGTAGGCGAGCCTGCTGTAGCACAGTGGCTGCAGCGCGGTCGGAAACCACTGCCAGAACTGATCGCAGCCCTGATCGGGGCCGATCGAATACGGGGTCAGTCCGGAGCCGATGACCGAGTCGGTTCCGCGGTGAAAATGAAACTGCGCGGGGTCGTCGTATTCCGAATCCCATGTATAGGTGTCGTTGATCCACAGCTCCTCGCAGCCGTCCCATTCCCCTTCGCCGAGGAGCCAGAAGCCGACCCGCGAGAATTCGAGCGCATCGCTGCCCGTGTTCTGCAGCATGTAATACTCGGCGCGCTTGCCCGTCGCCCAGATAAAGCCATAGCCCAGCGCAGCCGGGGTGTTGGTGGTCTGGCTCGAATCGACGGCGACGGTGCTGGATGAATTTGGCATCGTTCAGAACTGGCGAATGCGATTGACCACGCCGGTCGCGGTGTTCGCCCACGCCTCGCCGTAGTTTTTCTCGTAGTTGTTCACAATCACAAAAACCCGCTCGACCACCTGGCAGGTCGGGAAGGTCTGCATGCAGGGCGTCGGCTGCGTCGATCCGCACTGCACGCTCGACCAGCGCCACTGGCAGATCTCGCAGAGCTGATAGGGCGGCGCAGCGTCCTGGGACGGGTCGTTCAGCTGCTTCAGCGTGAGACTCACCTTCTCGGGATTGCTGTCATCCACGCTGAGCGTCCCGTGAAACTCAAGCTCGGCCGCCTGACCGCCGGCGTTCCATTCGCGGTAGACGCACAACGCACCTTCAAGCACTGTTCGGCGCGCGATCTTTTGAAAGTCCGACTGCAGTGTGTCGCCGCTCAGGTTCTGCAGCTGCACACTGCCGCTGTCGGTCTTCATCGAGCGGTTGAAGGTGAACTGCGGCGCGCTGAGAATCCACGGCAGATATAGATTCGAGGCCGATCCGCCATCCCCCACGATGACGCTGGGAGCGACCAGGGGACGGCTTCCCCAGTAGTAGCAGTTCCCGTTCGGGTCCTCGACGTCGAGCAGGTAGGCATTCGCGATGCCCGTGTGCGCGAGAGAGGATTTCTGGATTGCCTGAGTCCAGGGGATCATCGCGTCCGTCTCCGCGCGACAGTGGAATAACACTCAACGGTGTGCCGCGGCACATTCTCGTGATCCGGCAGAGGATGCGCCTCGCACCATTCTTTGCTGGAAACGCAGAGCGGGAAAAATCCCTTCCCCTCGCAAATGTCGCAGACCACGTTGTCCACTTCGCCGTCCCCACAGCAGCAGCTGTCTTCGCCGCAATCGTGGCCGGCGTATCCCTCTCCGCCACAATTTTGACACTCCACGAAATCGATGCTCGACCCGCATCGCCCGCATTGATATGCGATCTGATTAGCCATCGGGGTTACCTCATCACCTTCAGCGCGTACCACGCCACCGGCAATCCGGCAGGGGCGTATCCGGAAGGCGTCCCCGGCTGCGCCCATCCGGCGGGCGCAACGCCAGCCGCCCAGGTCTGGATCGGCGTCGACGCGCCGCCCGCTGTCGGCGTGAACTCGGCCGCCTGCACAGTCACCTGCACGCGGTGCAGATCGAGCGGCAGATTCGCCTGCTCGAAGACCATCTTGGGTGCGAGAACCGGCGATGAGGATCCAAGGCCGATGGTTGCGGCGAGCGTGCCGTCGACGAAGACCTGCGCGATTCCCTGACCGGCTCCAACCATCATCGAAAGCTGGAATCCATAGCCGCGATATTCGTACTGCGCCCAGTCGCCGATGGTCCCGTTGTCAGTCGCGATCGTGCGCGGAATCTCTCCGAACTTTTGCTGCGCGAGGGTCCACGCGCCCTGGGTGGCCAGCTTCTGCTCGCCCAGGGGCGTCGCCGCCAGCCGGAAATCGTTGCACACGTAGAGATCGATCGCGTCGTTGACCCAGTCGTTCGGGTACTGCAGCATGGGGCACTGCGGGATCTCTTCGAACTGCACGTTCTGGACGTCCCACTTGTTGTTGTTGCTTTCGATCGGCTGAACCTCGCTGGTGAAGCGGCCAACATAGTGGCGGCCGCCGCCATCATGGTCGATCAGCGTAAAGTAGCCGTCCTCGAACTGCTCGTAGAACCACTTCAGCCGGCGCACGCAGCCCCAGGTGCGCCCCAGCCACGACAGCACCAGGGTGTGCCCGGTGTTACCCTGCTCGCGCGTGTAGGGAATGCCTCCCACAGCCTTCATCAGCGCGCGCGTCGCGGTCCGCTTGCGCGAGAACCCATAGTCGGGGTTCATGGCGTCGCCGATCTGGGGATCGTATCCCTTCAGCGGATTCAGGATGACGTGCTCGCTCATCCTCCCGCCTCGCCACCGTAGATTCCATATGCGCTGTTGTGCGCCGCGCGGATGGTATCAGCGTTGTCCATCAGGAAGTCGGTCGCACTCTTGGTATCGATCGCGTGGACGTGCAGCTGGTAAGTGTTGCCACCCCCCTGCGTCGCGCCGCGGCCGGGCGAAGACTGCACCGCGTCGCGATAGGCGGAATGCAGCGCCGGGTATGACTCGACGGCCCGGGTGATGCGTTCGTTCTGATCCGTGGGCATGACGCGCTCACCAGGGGTGAGCATGGCGGGGACGCTGTCGATGCCGGTGTTATACATTGCCGTGCTGAAGGTGTCGGCGCTCCGTCCCGCCTTCTGCTCGCGATTCAGCTTCGCTTCCGCCTGCGAGATCTCGCCCGTCACCGTGTCGTGGTAGTACTTCTCGCCGGTGAAGCCCATCTTTTTGAGCGTCTCCATCGCCGAGTACTTCAGGCTCTCCATGTCGGTATACGCCGACGTGTAATCGCCGCTCTGCTCGTAGGTGTCCATATCGGTGGCAAGCCGCGGGCGCCCGTTTTGCAACCACCACACTCGCGCCTGTTCACCACCCCCGAAGAAGCCGATCGCGGCGCCGGCGATTGCGCCGATTCCCGCTCCGATCGGGCCGCCCACGTCCATGCCGAGCTCCGCACCACTCATCGCGCCGCCCAGCATCCCGCCAAAGCCGCCCTGCTTCGACGCGCTGAAAAGGCCGATGCCGGCGCCAGCCGCGCCCAGCGTGTTCGACACTGTCATGCCGCCGCCCAACATGGATTGGCTGTAAGCGCTGGGCGCGGCCGCGGCGGGAGCGTTCCCGCCGCCGATCTGATTGGTAAGCGTCACTTCCTGCGGTTCGAGATCCGAAGCGGCGGCTCCGGAGCGGCCAGCGGTAATCATCGAGCCGATGCTGCGCGCGGTGCTCAGCCCCGCACCTACGTTGTGAAGCGCGCCGCCGACGCCGCCAGCAGTGGAAGGAGCGGGCGCTGGCGTTCTAGCCGCCGCGGCGCTCGCGCCCGCTCCTCCGCCGTCGCCAGATCCGCCGGCTCCGGCCCACGCGTCAGAGAGACCACCGCTCACTCCACCGCTTGTGGACGGAGCGCTGGTGATCGGACCACCTCCGAAGCTGACGTCCCCACCGCCAGTCGAACTCCCTCTCTGGCTGAACGTTGAGCTGATGCTGCGCGCCGCGGTGAATCCATGGCCCACATCGCTCATCGCCCCACTCACGCCTCCAGCCGCGGATGGAGCTGGGGCTGCGGACGGAGCGCTGGTGATGGGACCGCCCCCGGATCCGGACCACGCGTCCGAGAATCCACCCCCGTAGCCGCCGCCTGCGCCGCTCGTCCCGCTGAAGCCTGCGCCGAAGGACGAGCCTCCGGCCGATCCGGATGGACTCCAGGACGATCCCATCGCGCCGCCGCGACTACCACCTCCACCGCCGGCGCCCACAATGTTCGCGCTGGACACGTAGATCGTCGCCGTGCGCAGCGTCATCACGCCGGCTGCGCCGCCGACGCGAGCGCCGGGCATCTCCGCGTGCTCGTCTGGATTGCGAGGAATGTGAGAGACCCCCGCAATGCGATCGAAGATCGATCCGCTGCGCGATCCTCCGGTTTGCACGCCGTAGTGCGTCGCCGCGCGCTGGATGAGGGACGCACCCGCCTGGCTCGCGAACTTTGAGCCGGCTTCCTCAAGCGCCTGCAGCGGGTGCGCCCCGATCAGCCCCTTCAGCTCGCCCGCGATCTTCTCCCGCGCCTGCCGCGCCTGATCGATCAGCTCGGCCTGCATCTCCTCACCGGCCGCGACCACGCGTCGGTTGTAATCGTCCTGGCTGATCAGCTGCTGATTCAGCTCGTCGCGATATTTCGCCAGACGCTGGTTGTATTCGTCCTCGATCGCCGCGGTCTGCTGCTTCTCGGCCGAGAGCAGCTTCGCGCGCGCCTGCGTCTCGATCTGCTCCGTCTCTTCTTCGTTGCGCCGCCCCAGATCGGCCGTCTGGCCTGCCCCGCCAGCGGCAATCGCGCCCAGTCCCTGATTCAGTTGGCCTGTATGGCTCTGATAACCTGCGCTTCCGGGTTTGCCGTATTCCTTTTCGTAGTCGGCCCGCCACGCGTCCTGCTGGCGTTGCACTTCGGAGCGGATTTTCGCGAACCCCGAAAGCTGGTGTCCTGTCTGCTCGTCAACCAGCTGATTCAGCTTTTGAGTGAACGTTTGCTCTTCAGCAAGGATCTGCGCATTTGTAGCCTCCCAGTTGGAGACGCGGTCCCTCTGGGCGTCGTTCAGACTCTGGTATTTTCCGGCCGCAGCATTATCGAGGATGTCTTTATCCCGCTGCTGTCCTTCAAAACGGACCTTTGCGACACCGGTGAGACCCGCGCCGCTCGCCTCGCTCTCTCGCCTGGCGACGGCAGTCTGCTCCTCCTGATACCGCTTCATCTCCTCAGCGTGAAACTTCGCCTTTACCGCTCCGACGGCAGTTGCCGATGCGATCCCACGGTCGCGCAGTTCCTCGATCGCTGCACCCTCCTGCGCTTGAAAGAGTGGAATGCCGCGAAGCGACGCCTGCTCTGCCTGCTCCTGCAGATGGCGAATTTCAATGCTGTTAGAACGCGCGCGCTCTATCTCATCAGCACGGTATTGAGCATCGGCCGCATCCACGGCCTGTTTCTCCTGGAGCATCCCGTCGTTTTTGGGAACTTGGACGTGCTCCATCTGATCCTGCGCGTTTTTCCCGTAGTTGTAGGCATCGACACCGGCGTTATAAGTGCCCGCGAGCGCCGTGTCGCGGCGAGCCGAATACTCCCGCTCCATGGCGGCCTGCCGGACCGCATATTCTTGTTTGACGGCGTCGCGTCGGTAATCCGGCACCCGAGCCGCAGCGAGTCTCTCTTCGTTCTGGAGGGCGGCAGCCTGGGCCTTATGCTCCTCGTCCATTTGGTGAATCCGCTGCTCGCCTTGCTGCATCTGCAGCTTCCCGAGTCGTTCGGCATCTTCGGCATTGAAGAACTTCCGATCTCCGCCTGTTGCCCACGCCGGACCGCCCGACCCTCCAATTTCGTTGCCAATGTGGGTGAGCCAACTCTCCGAGGTTTTCCGTTTCCGATACAGTTCATCGACCTGAGCATTTAGATCGCCAACCATCGCGATCTGGGCTTCCATGCTTCCCCGGTCGAAGAGTTCCGTCTGCGCCGCCTTCATGGCATCCTGCTGGTACTTCCGAACCGCGCTGTCGACGTCGATCCACTTTTCGTAAAACTCATGGATCTTCTCAGCGCCCATCACGAGCACACCGATCAGCGCGGTAGCGCCGAACACTGGGAATGCCAGCTCCATTGCCTCGCCGATTTTTGGCAGCGTGGCGAGGAACTCTGAGGCAGCGCGGGTGTCGCCGAAGATCGAACCCTGCAGCGAGCGCACCTCGGCGTTCATGGTGCGGATGCTGCCCTCGTTAGAGGTGAACTCGTTCGCGAGCTTCTTCAGACCATCCGCATGCCCTGAGGTCTTATTCAGCTCGTCATTGAGCTGATGCACCGTCCCGGCGGCTCCCTTGACGGAGGTGTCGAATGCGCGGATGCCCTGGACTGCGCCCTTCTCGTCAACAGTCAGTTCGAGCTGAATTGCGGTGGCCATCTATTTTCCTATCTCCGCCATGCACTCCCGGCAGCGCAGCAGGTGCAGCGCGTTGGGCATCCCGCAGCGCGGGCACGGCGGATGCCCCGATTCGAAGCGGTTGCGTTCACGGCGCAGTATCATCAGGCCCTCCACCTCGGCCGCGGCAAGCTGGAGGTCGACAACGTCGAGCACGCGTTCAAGCCAGATAAGGTAACTGGCCCAGACATAGCAGCCGTCCGGAACTGTTCTCCGGGGCAACAGCTTGCCGCGCGCCTCAGCCTGGAGTTCCACCGGCGTGTCGGCGAGGATCTTTGACGCGATCGGGTATTCATAGCCCTCCTCGAAGAACTCGGCCGCCGCGCGCGCAAGGGCATCCGGATCGCGGGAGGCGTCGCGCCAGACAGGGCGCTTCGAACTGGGGGGCGCGGTCAATCACGGGATCTCGATGGACTGGCTGGGAGAGAAGAGCTGCATCGCCGCGGTGGCCTTGTGCATGGCGTCCATCTCGCTGCGGATGGCCTCGATGCCCGTCAACGGTTCGCCTTTGGCGGCGTAGCCTTCGACCGAATCGATGAGCTGGTCGTAGAGACGCATGGCGACGGACTGCCGGTTCGGATAGACGGTGACGCCGTCCTGGCCGGTCCCGAGGATGCGCGTGCGCGAAGTCTCGAAGTTGAATTCGCGCATTTGCTCGATCGAGGGATGCCGGAAGCGGTGCACCAGCCCCGAGTAGGTTGTCATGCGGCCGGTCTGCTTTTCCATCGACCAGCTGCTGGTGAGCCGCACGTCGATGTGGGGTCCGAGAACGAGATCGTCGACCGCGGTCTCGCAGGCCACCGCGCGCAGCACCACGCCGACCGTCACCTTGTGCTGGATGGGCAGCGCCGCCTTCCAGTCGGCCGCTGTGGCGTCGAAGTCGTAGCCGTGCACCGAACTCAGTGTGCGGTCGACCAGCTCCAGCAGCGCGGTGTCGCTCTCGAACACGCGCTCCTCCACGCCGTTGTGGCGCAGAGTGCGGTTCACGATGCCATCGAAGAACTTCTGCCAGTCGGGCTGGGTGACGCGGCGGAAGTGCCAGGTGAGCAGTTTTTGATTGACGCGCAGCGCGATCGAGCGCGGCGCGTCGAGTGGCAGCAATACTTTGTCCTGCTGCTCTGTCTCGGTCATGGTGTGGTCTCCCCGGGAAAAGGGCGGAGCGCGATCAGCCGAACGCGCCCCGCGGTGCAAAACTTCTAGGCGGCCGTCAGGTATGCCACCTCGGTGTTCATCACCGTTGCGGTGACGGGCTGGGCGCCGGCCGGTTTCAGGATCGATTGCTGATCGAGCTCGACGGTGTAGATCACGTACTTGTCCTGCTCTCCGAGATCTGACTTCGGAATGATCACGTTGGGATAGTCGATCGTGAGCGATGTCGCGCTGCTGGTAGCCGCGATCTTCACTTCGAGCAGCGTCTGGTTCATCATCCAGTCGCGAACGTCGGACGTGGTGTCGATGGCGATGACCAGCTTGAGGCTGTGAACAGGGTTGCCATAGCGCGGGAAGACGGGATAGACGCCGCCGCCGCAGGAACGGAACAGATCGTTCGCATGATCGAACGTCGCTTCCCAGCTCAGCACCCGGGGCGCCATGGAAACCGGCGCGCCGGCCGGTCCGATCGAGACGATCGAGTCAGACCCGTAGATGTACTGCGCGGTGGGCAGCGCCGGCAGTCCGGCGGCGATCACGCCATCGGTGTAGCGGCCGGTGCCGATGAAGCTGGCCTTCGCCATGATCGAGCCTTTATCCGCGCCCGAGAGCACGACCTTGGTGCACGACATGTCGATGAACTTCCGCTTCAGTCCGGGCGCGTCCTCGATATAGACGTTGGTGAGCTGCGCCGGCGCGCCGGTGTCCGCCCAGGTGAGCACATGGGTGTTGGCCGCGCCGTCAGCGCCGGCCGTGTAGACCTCGGTGCCCATGCACATCGCCAGCATCCAGCCGGCGAGGAAGTCGTCAAGCCGCGCGTCGATCTCGCCTGAGGACTGCTGCGTGATCAGCCGGCTCTCGGTCGCGAACGAGCTGCCCTTGCCCGCGTATTGATAGTCGGACTCTTTGCCGAGCTCGATCTGGAAGAAGCCGCTGGTGTCGGGGCGGCCGCGATAGGTGAAGGCCGCGTCGGCCATGGTCTCCGCGAGTGTCGCCTGGATATTGGCCGGCAGCACCACGTTGCGAAGAAGGGATCGTTGCGTCGTAAAAGCGGTTGGCATTTCTTCTCCTTAAAGCGGAAATTCCTCGACCGTGTGCGTGATGCGTGCCGTGTGGCACAGATACCTTCCGAACCAGACGAGCTTTACTCCTTCGATCTTCGGCGGCCCTGACCAGTCGAAGTAGACGCCGCTGCCCTCGGTCTCGAGGTGACGTCCGGAGTACGGAAACAGCGCGCTGGCGATGGCGTCGACCTCCGCCTGCCACAGTGGCTCGCTGATGCCGTCCTGGAAGCCGCGGTAGCCGGTGAGCACGATCGTGTGCACCGCACGCCCCGCCTGCATGGCGACGTCGGCAGTGGCTGTCCCGTCCCGCGTCGTCATCCAGGCGTGGATGTAAGCCTGTCCCGGAACGGTCTTCGTATCGAGAAACAGATTGTCGAAGGCCGCGTCGACATTGGCGAAGCGCAGCTGGTCATAAAGGTTCGGTCCAGCCGCCTGGACGCCCTGGAGAACCGCGAACACGGCGGCGACGGCCGCGGCGGAGTTCACGCGTGGCCTCCCGTGAATCCATGCTCGGCCAGCGCCTGCGCGATCGCCGCTTCCAGCACTTCAGGCGCGATCGGCTCCAGCTGATCGAGCGCACGCTCGAACATGAAGTGCCCCTGCATGCCGCGCTTCGCAATAGTCTTCGCCACGGCGAAGGCGATGCTCATCACCTGTTTCTCGTCACCAAAGCCGAACTTCTTCTGCACCCACGGAATCAGCGCGGATGGCGGCGGCATGTGCGGACGCGCGCCCGTCTCGACCGGAGCGGCATAAACGTCGGCGCCCAGCGTCGGCGCAACGCCGATCACCTCGCGGCACATGGTTGCCTCGCGTGTGAAGCTGGACACGATGCTGGCCACCAGGTGGCCGAAGGCCACAGCTGGCGGCAGATTGCCATAGGGCGTCGCGATGTTCTGCTCCACCATCTCGGCGCCCTTCACGCCGAGCGCTTCGAGGCCGGTCTGGACGCCGGCGGCAAACGCCGCCTCCATCTCCGGAGGGAGATTCTCCGCGCCGCTCAGCTGTGCGTTCCAGGTCATCGGCTGTATTTGTCGTGGACGAGCCGGTCCACGCCGGAATTTTGTTCGAGGTACTGGTTACCCAGCGCGAACGCGGCCTGCACTTCTCCGTCTCCGGCCGCGCCCTCCTCGATGCCCATGTGGTTGAAGTAGCGTTTGCGCAGCATCTTCGCCACGCCCTGCACTTCCTGCGACTTCGTCCGGTAATTGACGACATCGACGTTCATCGTCGGATCGCCCACACCGATGTAGTAGCTGGCCAGCCACTCGGCCGCCAGCGACGCGGTGAAGTCCACCACCGCGAAGAAATCGCGATCGGGAACCGTGGAGCCGTCCGCCAGATGCCGCGCCGTCCAGATAACGCGGAGGACGTCGCCGGGAGGCGGCGTGTCGAAATTGATCAGGATTCGGTCCGGCTGCCCCGGCGTGTGGTAGATCCGGTAGTCGGAGTCGAGGATCAGCTGCGGCGGCTGCTGCATAACCGGGTATTCGATCTGGCGGATGACGGAGAAGTTCGATTCCCAGACCGGCAGATCGCCGCCCTCGCCCGGTGCTACAGGCGTCGGCACATAGTTCGTGCCGTTGCCCTCGACGTCGCTCACCACTTCGAGCGGCGCGTCGAGCGAATAACGCTGAAGCACCGCGCGGGCCGCGAACCCTTCCAGCAGAGGCGTGGTCTTCCCCGAGGAGTCGTTGAAGACCCCGGGGACCGCCGCCGCCAGCTTCTGGATCGAACAGGCCATCGCTCTAGGCGTCCACCTGGACCATGTCGAGCACGATGAATGCCGCCTTCGGCACGGTGGTTGCAGGCACGCTGGTGACGTCGACGGTAACGGTGTCGCCGCTGTTCAGGCGGAAGCCGCCGGGGAAGTTCGAATCGTCGATGATCTCGGTTGACAAGGACTTTCCACTGGCCGCGCCGGCGATCGAGAGGCTGTTCGCTGCGTTGATGGCGTTGCCGTTGACCTTGAGGTTCACGTTGGTAGCGCCCGCACCGGTGCCCGTGTCGCTCAGGCAGAGCTGCGCGGAGGCGATGCGCATCATGCGCGGCGCAACATAGGTGGCCACGCCGTTGGCCGCGGCCGGAGGCGCCGGCAGCGGGATCGTGATGGTGCTCCTGCGAAAAGAGTCCTGCATGAATTTCCTCGCTTCTCGGTTTGGCAGCCCGGGTGTCGGCCCGGGCCACCGTATCACCACCCCGACAGGTGGGGGAGCCGGATACGCTCAACTCCCCTTCGCAGTGTTCCTGTTGCGCCGCCCGATTAGCCAGCGACGACGTTCTTGCCGACTCCGCGGAAGTCGACGATCGCGCCCGCGAAGACCATCTTCACCTTGTACTGCAGCTCATCCATCGTGAACTGCGTGCCGATGGTGGGCTGGTTGGCGAGGAAGATCTGTGGGTTCTCGATCCCGTCGAGGAAACCGATCTCGATAAACGGCGCGTTGTTCTGCTGCGTGCCGTAGTACCAGTCGGTCACGTCCGTGAGCTTCTCGTTGACGATGATCCGCTCGTTGTTCGCGCCGAACCGCTGGAAGAACGCGTTCGACCCGGCCGTGTTGGTCTGGTTGATCTGGATGGCGGTAGTCTTCAGCTGCGCAGGCACCATCACCCAGTCGAGCGGCAGACCCAGCGGCTCGCCCGAGTTCTTTTCTGTCTGGGTGAGCAGCGAGATCTCGGCCGCGATCAGCGACTCCTGCGAGAGCGCCGCGCTGCCCAGGTTGCTGTGACCGCTCGCGAACCACGCCACGCTGTCGGCCGTGTAGTTCGGGTTGTTCACGAAGAAGTTCGTGATGTAGTTCTTGAGCGTCCAGCGGCCCGCCCGCGCGAGGCGCCCAGGGAATCGGGCGATCGCTCCGAGATCGTCGTTGCGGATCGTCTCCTCGGAGATCGTGAGCAGGTTCCCGTACTTGCCGAGCTGATAGGTCACCAGCTCGTCAGTCGGATACGAGATCTCCGTGTAGGCGGCGCCTTCGCTGACCGTCGAGAGCTCAGAGAAGTAACCCTCGCGCACCCGGTCCTGCAGCTTGTAATCGCTGATGGGAGCCGTGGCGTAAAGCTGACTCAGGCCGTCCAGCGCCAGCTCCGCCCAGTCCTGCAGCAGCCGCTTGGTCATCGAGTTCAGCAGGATGTTCGGGAAGTCCCCGGTCAGCACCGCTTCCGACGCCAGAACGTGTCCCTGGAATCCGCCGCCACGCGTGAGCTTCGACAGGTCATGGTCGCCCGTGATCTGTACGTATGCTTCGCGCAGCCCGCGGAACGCCGGCACACCCTTGGTTGCCGCCTCTTTTACGCCGAGGGCAGCCTCCATCGCCAGTTGCAGCTTCTCCGTCGAGTCGAGCGTGACGCCGCGCACCGAAGCCGGCTGGACGCGGCCGACATTGCTGTAGGCTGCGAAGGCGTCGCGCACGCGCGTGATCTCGGCGTCGATCGCGGCGTCCGCGATGCTCGCCTCGGCCACGAGTGCGCTCTCCAGATGCTCGCGCACCAGCTTCTTCGCTGGCTCGCCGAGCTTCGAATCGGTGAGCTTCACCTCGATGCGGTTGCGCGACTGCAGGCGCTGCGCTTCGTGGAGGATGCCCTGCGCCTCGGCCGTGGTCACCGTGGCCGCGGGGGCCTCGGTCATCGCCGTGGTGACGGTTTCGAGGAAGGCCGGATATTCGGCCTCGGCCGTGTTGGCGAACTTCAGGCTCAGCTCGGCGCAGCGCGCAGGATTTTTCTGCCGAAGCGCTTCGAGCAGTTGAAGAATGGACTTCTTCATGGATGCTCCTTCGGTAGCGCTTGCCGCGCCGCCGCGGTTGCCGCTGCGCGCTGTACGCTGCTGCGCGATCACGGTGGATTGAGGGATGACGGCCGCCTGTTGCGCAACCGCAATGTCGTTGCCAGCAAAAGCCGCAGCCGTGAGGAATTCCCCGCCGGCGCCGGCGCGGATACAGAGATCGACGGAATAGAGCTTGCCCAGAGATTCGGCCACCAGGCACTTCTTGCCTTCGACCACGCCGGCTTTGTAACCGACCGCGGCCAGCATCGAGACGGCAAAGAGATCGAGCTTCTTGCTCTCGCGTGCCTGGTCGAACTTCGATCGCAGCTCCGACTCGGCCGAGAACAGCTTGACGGAAGAAACGGCACTGGCGCCGTCGAACGTGCCGCCTTCGAGCCACCCGGCAATGCGGTCCGGATCGAGAGCGCCGGTAGGATCGCCGCCGCGCTGGTCGGGATGGCGGCGCCCGAAGGGACTGCCGCTCGCGGCTTCGGCAACCAGCTTCACAAACTCGGCCGGATAGTAGTGTGGGACGGATTGCCCGTTGAGCGCGCCATTGCCCCAGCCCGCCTTCAGCACGCGAATCGGATAGGTCCCCGGCGCCCCCGCGTCGCCTTCGGTTGCGAGGAACGCGCAGGCTTCAGCAACCGGCACATAGGCCGTAGTCACCTCTTCGGCGTTGCTCAGCGTCACCTCATCGCCGTCGATGGTGTACGGGATGCGGTAGAGCTTGCCATCGTCAGAGCGTGCGATCAGGTAGGCGTCGAAGGTTTCGGAGAGCCAGAATCGCTGGTATCCCGAGCCGTCGAGACCGAACTGATCCCGCAGCGCGCCGTTGAGCAGCTGCAGCCTCTGATCGAGCGATAGGTCCGGGCCGGCCTCGGCCGTGACGTACTCTTTTTTGAATTCGTCGGCATCGATGCCCATCTTCGTGGCCCTGGCCGCGAGCTTCTTCGCCAGCGCCTTCTTCTTCTTCGCCGGAATCACCTTGTCCTGATCCCAGCGCGCCATGGCATCGCGCACATGATCGGCGTCGAAGTCGGGCATGCTCCAGGTGGCGGGATCCTCCGGATCGCCAACGTAGAGGAAGTCGCCGGCCGGGTGCTCCTTGCCGTCGATCGCCTTGGTCTTTGCCTCTTCGGCGGCCAGCAACCAGCTCAGCCGATGTGTACCTGCAACTGCAGCTTTCATCGCAGCTCCCGGAATGGGTGCGTACTTCGTCAGGGTTCATCTTCATCCGCCCGCTCCCGAGGGCCGCGGGCGGATGAAACGGATGCGGCGGACGATAGGTCCTACTGCTGTTTCGCGCCTTTCTTCGGCGCCGGAGCGTCCACCGGGAAGGCGTACTTCCGGCCGTCGATCGTGACGCACAGCCGCGTGGCCACGCCTTTGATCGTCTTCGTCTCGCGCCGGATCACCTGCCAGTCGTAGAGATCATCGATCTCGGCCGCCGACGTCGGCGGGGTCACGCGGTGCAGAGTGTTCGCGGCCTTCACCGCGGCGATCCGCGCGTTGCGCTCGTTGTTGCCGTTGTCCTGCATCGCCTGGGCAAAAGCTTTGTTATGCAGATCGGTCCACTTCTCCTGAATCTCGGGCGGGAAATTCGCCGGGGGAGCCGGGGTCTGGGTCGCGGTCGTAGTCATGGCGTCTCTTGCCTCCTTTAGGCGGCTTGGACGGAGAGGCCATAGCTGCGCAGCAGCGCGCGATCGCCCTCCGTGGGTTTCAGGTGAGCCTCAGCGATGTATGGCAGCTTGAGGCAGTGGCAGTTGATGGTGTTCTCAGCCGATCCGGCCGGATCGCGCGGGTAGCGCAGCAGCTCGCCCTCGATGAGGAACGGTTCGCCGGCCTTGCGGATCTGGCCGTCGGCCAGAAGGTGCCCGACGCGCGGAACGCGCGCTACCGGGATGTGCTTCCAGATCGCTTCGATATTGTGGTTATGCTCAGCCAGCGCGTTGATTCGGGCGTCGGACGCCAGCGACTGCACGCGCATTACTTCGTTTGTCGCGATCGACATGGCGCGCTCCGCAACCTCGGAGAACATCCCGGAGAACTTGCCGCCTTCGAGCGCGCGCCCGATCTGCTCGGTGAGCTCGGACAGATTCAGCCGGCCGAGAGCTCCGCGCTGGATGGCGGCATTTACCTTCGCCGCGGCGTCGCTGGTGAGGCCGGTGATCAGATCGGCAGTGTATCCCTGAACCACCTGCAGCAGAGCGGTGTCGATCACCGGCTGCACAATCACCCCGCCGGCGGCGGCCGCCACCGTGGCGTCGACCTGCAGGGCCACCTGGCTGTATGCCGTCGCCTCCATCTTCTGCACTTCCGCCGACGCCTGGTCGCTGAACTGGCGCATCGCGCGATCGACCTGCTCCTTCAGGGCCGCCAGCCGCGCGGCGTTGTAGCTGTCGGGATTGGCGCGCGCCACGTCGGCGAGGATCTCGCGGTTGAGATCGTCGAGCAGCTTCCGGATGCGCGCGCGTACGTCCGGAGACAGCGCCTCGGCCTGCTTCGTCAGCAGGTTCAGCTGCTCCGCGTATGCCTGCGCGCGCGTGTCCGCCATCAGTTCACCTGCGTCCTGGCTTCGTCTTCGTCCAGCAGATCCGCATCCGGACCGTCGCCCGCTTCCTCCGCCGCGTTCGGCGACGGAGATCCCGGATTGCCGATCTTTTGGAGCGCCGCAGCCAGCTGCGACTGCGAGAAAAGGCTGTCCTGCTGCTTCGCCGCGCGATCCGCCTTCTCCTGCTGCGCCGCTTCATACTCCTCCTGCGAATCCTCGATATCGACGCCGATCTCGGCGAGGATGGTGTGGAAGGCGCGCGCCGCAGTCTGATCCGTCACCCAACCGGCCGCGACCCCCTGCGTCATCGCCTGCCCCACGCCGGCAAGCGTCTTCGCGCCATTGTTGAGGTCTTTGACCGCGATCTCCGGAAACTCGATCGTGAACCCGGGATCGAGCTTCGCCGGCAAGACGCCCGCGCGCTGGGCCTGGTCGATCACGAAGTTGAGCAGCTGCGTCAGGCAGCGGGCGAGATGGTTCTGCCGCTTCTGGATCTTCTTCACGAACGGTGCGTTCATTTCGAGCGCCGCGGCGCGGTTGGCGTCGTCGCCGTCACCGGTTAGCACCATCGGGATCCCGGCGCCTCCGAGTCCGTACTTCTTGATCATGGCGCCCCCCTGCGCCATGTCGGCCCCTTTGAAGTCCGGCGTCTGCGCCTCGATCTTCACCTTCTCGTTCGTCACCATCACGCCGCCCTGACGCGGCGGATCCTTGGTGAGCCGGTTCTTATAGTCGTCGACTTCCTTCGGCCCGGCGCCTTCGACGATGTAGTGCCATACGAAGGAATTCAGGAAACGGACCTTGTCTCCGAAGTCGAAGATCATCTGATCGAACAGGTCGATCCAGTCCGCCAGCGAGAACAGCTCGCTAAAGCCGCGGCTCGCGCTCTTCACCTTGTTGAGCGTCCAGTAAAAGCACTCCCCATTCAGCCGTCCGAAGGTCGCCGAGTTTGGATCCTCATCGCGGCGGATCAGCAGCATCGGCTTCTGCAGCACTTCGCCCACTTCGCGCCGCAGCCGCACCGCGTAGGGCACGTTGATCGACGCCGTCCCGGCGGCCGTCGCCATCTCCGCGAACTGGATGGTGTCGATGTTCATTGGATCGATGTAGCCGATCCGCACGTCGCCGTTCACCGGATTCACGGCCACCGGCGTGCACATCTCGCCGAAGATGGTGAGCTCATTGGTGATCGATTCGACGTTCGCGTCCATGTCGTTGACTTCGTCCTTCCAGAAGTCGTCGATCACCGCCTGCACCCGCGGATCCTTCGCCGTCACCCGCAGCCCTTTGCCCAGCGTGTACTCGGTGAGGATCTCGACGATCCGCTTGCCGAAAGGCGTGGTCACCGCGAGGAAGTAGCAGACCTGCAGCATGCGGTCATGCATCAGCGGATTCAGATCGCGCAGCGTCGCAATCGACGTGATGCGCCGGAAGCCGGGATCCTCGCCGTCCCCGGTGGTCAGGGTGAAGAGCTGCGGCGCTACCGCCTCGGCGGCCAGCCGCTCCTCCTCCGTCAGCCGTCCCACGGTGAGCATCTTCTGCGCGGCTTTCAGCAGGACGTTGTCGCGGTCATCAAGTTTGAAGCCGCCCGTCTTCATCATCGCGACGACGTCGGCCTCGGCCGCTCTCGCCCTGGCTTCTTCCCAGCGCGGAGCTTCGTCGAGCCGCAGCATGGTCAGGCTGTTGCGCTCATTCATCGAGCGCCGCGCGAAGAGGTTCTTGATCGCCCTCGGAATCAGGCCCATCGGGATCTCCTGTCTCGCGCCACAAAGTCGTTGGCGCCGCGGTGAACGCCGGCCAGCACATCGCGGCCGGCCTCGGGATCGCGGCCGCCTACCTGAGTGCCGGCGCTGGCCATGGCTGCGCGGAAGTTCACGTTCCGGGCGAGATGTACCGCGCCCTCGAGCGCGTCGGCCAGATCGTCCTTCGTCTTGCCCAGAAAGAGCAGTTGCGAGATCAGCGTCTTCTGCGTGCCGTCAAGGCAGAAACGGATAGTGCCGTTCTCGACCAGCGGCGACATCGTCGAGATGCGCAGGAATTTATCCGTCAGGTTGGCGACGCCAACCACGTTCAGATAACGGCAGCTCTCCCGCGACGCGTCTTCGATCGCCTGCTTCAGCGCGGCCTGATACGCCTGCTCTTCGATCCCGATCACCATCGGCTGCTCTTCGTCGGCGCGCCGCAGGATGAACTCCACCTGCTTGGCAAACGGCATGCGATCCTGCTCGGCTCGCGTGACGAGGATGTAACCCCGGGCATCGATATCCACGGTCACGGAAGCGAAATAGTCCGCCGTCGACTTCTGACTGATCGCGGGATCGTTGTAGCTGATCCGGACGAAGGTCTCGCCCTGCTGGCGCCGCATCTGCAGCTCCTCGCGGCTGAACCCGTGGCGGAGCACCCAGTCTTCCCTGAACACCTGCGTCGATTCGGAAATCGGCAGGTTGCGGAATTCCTGGTTGAACATCACCGAACCGATGTCCTCTTCTTTGTCTCGGAGCGAAGCGATATCCCACTTCGCCGGCCACAGCACCGACTCCGGATGCCATTCGAGGTCGACCGCCTCATAGCGCCGTTTCACGAACTTTTTGAATTTCTCCGGATCGAGCAGCTTCGCCAGCAGCCCGTCGTAATGCAGGATGGTGCCGATCACGAAGACCTGGCATCGCTTCCCGAGGTTGAGCACCGTCCCCTTGAACCAGCGCTCCAGTTTGTCCCGCGTCTCCGGGTTTTCGACGTCCTCCTCGTTCTCCATGTCGTCGCAGATCACCAGATCCGGACGGTAGAGACGGAAGCGCAGGCCGCGCAGGCTTTGCCCCGCGCCGCGCGCGGCCAGCGTGATGCCCGTCGTCGTGCGGCAGTCGTTGACATCCCACTTGCGATCGCCGACCAGATTGCCGAAGTCGGCCGCCAGCGCGGCGTTGGTTTCGAGCTCTTCCTTCACCGCGGCCATCTGCAGCGCGGCCTGCGACTGGGTGTCGCTGATCAGCACAATGAAGCGCCGCAGCTTGTAGCAGACGCAGTAGAGCACGAAGATCACCGACACGCAGGTGGACTTGGCATGCTCGCGCGGCGCCGCGATCGCGGCCCGCATCTCGGTCAGCAGGATGGTGTAGAGCTCTGCGTGAAACTGCGCCGGAGGAATCTTCGCGCCCGTCTGCTGGTCGACCATGAAGTGGCTGAGGTACTTCTCGGCGAACGCCGTAATCTCAAGCGCCAGATCCCAGGCCTGCTTGAGCAGGACGCGGCCGTCCGGCTTCGGTGCGCGCGACTCTCCCGGCGTCGCGCCGAAGATGGCGCGCAGCCGGGCAGCTGCGTCCTCACGCAGCTGACGCTTCGACGTGTTTTGCAAATGCTTCAGCGCCATGCGTGAATTCCTGAATCAGCTCTTCTTTGATGGGATCGATCACGGCGCGCACACCCTCGCGCGTCCGCAGTTTTTTGAGCAAGTCCTGCGAAGCCAGCAGGTAGATCTCGCGCGGATCGCCGGCTTCGGCCGCCAGCTTCGCCCGCTCCGCTTCGAGCTTTGCGATGTCCGCCTCGACCCGCTTCTGCTGCAGCTCCACCCGCTGCATCCGGGTCATGGCCAGCGTCAGGTTCTGAAGCGCCTTCACGAAGCCGGCGCGGTCCATGTCGCCCACCCCGCGCATCATCGTGAACACCTGATCGCGCAGCGCGTTGATCACCGCGGAATTCGAGCCGTCGAGATTCTTCGAGGCAAACTCCTGCGCCCACGCCCGCGCGCTCTCGCTCTCCACCAGTACCTGGTGACGCACCTGCTCCATGCGGATGTCGTACCAGCGCTGCAGCGATGACTTGGGCAGCTTGAGCTCCGGAAACTCTTCGAGCGCCCTTGTCTCCAGCGCATCCCAGTCGATGAAGCCCTGACCGTCCTTTTCCCATTTGCTGCTGTACTGAAGGCCGCTCTGCTCCTCGATCTCTTTCCAGGTGCGACCGCGATCGCGGAGCTGCGCGATCGCATCCTTCGCCGACTGCGGCAGGAGGTCGATCTTCAGAGGACGGCGGACTTCCCGCTCCTCGCCGGTTTTGGGTCTGGGCTTTGGCATCGCGCCTCAGTCGAACCGCACTTCGTCTGTGTTCCTGCGCCGCACCACGAGCGCCGTCCCCGCGGCGGTCAGTTCGATGTCCTTCGCGACATAGCGCTCCCCGGCTTCGCTCCATTCCGTCCGGAACTTCACGAGGCCCAGCTCGGCCAGATCCTGCAGCATCGTCATCGTCTGGTTGCGGCTCATCGTGACCCCGATGTCCTGCAACATGGCGAACATCTCGAAGTCATCCATCCGCGAGAGCTGCTCTTCATGCCCCTCGCGGACGAGTTTCAGGATCGTCCCCCGTCGCCGCGTCGTCTGAATCCACCGTTGGTCAGTCATCGCCCCTCAGCTTTTTCGCCTCTCGTTCAGCCGCGCGTGCAGTCCCTCCACGCTGGCCGCAACCTGCCTCATCACTTCGTCCTGCTTGTCCATGCGCTCGGCAATTACGCCGAGCTCCCGGCTGGCATAAACAGTCAGCCGCCGCACTTCCTCGGCCTGGCGATCGTCTTTCGCCGCGATCTGCGTCATCGCCTCGGCCATCTGCCGCTGCGCCTGCACCCCGTCGCGCGAGATCTCCATCAGCTGATTCAGCAGGCTGCCCACGATCAGCACGATCACCAGCCCGATGAAGAAATTCGGACCCCAGGCGCGCAGCAGCGCGAACGCCTGGTTCGGATCGCTTTCGAGCAGCCTCAGCCCCTCGATGCCGATCGCCACCGTCCCTACGCTTCCCAGCGCGAAGTTCACGTACCGGAACCAGCCCCGGCGCAGCCCCACCCGAAGCTCCGTCGACCGCCCTGTACCCTGTTCCGATCCAAACATCGCTTTTTACCTTCCCCGTCTTTCCCAGGATGCCCCGTGCTGCGACGTAAAAATAGCGTCGAGAATTACCAGGGGGGTAGGTGACCCTACCCCATCACTTTTGCCCCAAAACCGCTTAAAACCCCCTTAGAACGCGAAATTCCGGGTATTGCCGGAAAAGCCGACCCCGGCCGGCGTCCGGAAATGTGCAGAAGTTCGACGCACAAATTGCCGTTTTCCCTCACCGGCAGGCCGCCTTTTCGGCCGCGTTGTAGCCCTTCTCGTCCGCCGGCCACAGCAGCTCGCTGTGGATGGCATTCCGAGGCAGCGGGATCTCGATCCGCGTCTGCCCCTCGATCGTCTTCAGCGGAACCATGAACTTCGCAAGGTCCGTCCCGAGGCCGGCTTTCTGTGGCATCTCGAAGGCCAGGTACTCGTTCGTCTTTTCGTCCACGATCACTTTCCAGAACGCCGTGGGGACGTCGACCTTGTCCGCCCCGATCTTCCGGTCACTCTTTGCGTCGTAGGCCGGGCCGGTGATGATCCACAGCGGATCGCCCGCCCAGGCCCACGCCCGGATGTCTTCTTCGAGGTACTTCCACGTCTGGCGGTTCAGCCCGGGAAGCTGCGGCGCCATGTTCGTGAGGATGAAGCTCTGCCGCTCCAGCGCCGTGTCGTAGCTGAAATCGGCGTCCGGACTCATGTGGCCGATGTCGTAGCCAGAGTGCAGGTAATCGGAAGGCTTCGCGCGCTCCGCCGCCGGCAGACTGTCGTCGGCCGCGAAAGCATTGCTGCGGGCGATGCAGCCGAAGCTGTGCTTCGGCGTGAGCACATGCGCGTCCCACACCGGGATCTTCGCAGCCGGATCGTAGTCGAGAGCATAGCCGGCGCGGCAGATCAGCTGCGCCTTCGGCGACGGCGCACCGTACGGCAACTCCGCGGCGCAGCTGGCTTTCGAGAGCGGCGCCGGCTGCGGCGTCTCCGGATAGGCGATGACAGCTCCGAAGCAGCCGATCATCGCCAGCACGAAAGCCACGCAGAACAGCGGCACGATCCATTTGCGGACGTCAATCACCTTTTCACTTCCCTGCATGCGGAAATCTCGGAGCGGCCATCCAGCCCCACGATTGTTTCGGTGTTGTAAAAGCAGGAGGTCTCCGAAGAGTTCATGCACTTCGTCAACGCCGCACAAAGATCCGGAGCCGAATAAACGGCACCGCTTCGGCCGTACACCGAGATCGGCGTCGGCTTGTAAGAGCAGCCTGCGATGAACAGCAGCCCTGCCAGCAACAATCTCTTCATCTCGTGACTCCCTTCCACGCAGTTAGCCCTCTACCAGACCCTCAATGCTGTGCTCTGGAACCCACTGCGGGCATTCGATCAGGGGATAGGAACATAACCTCAAAATCAGCGCGCGACCTAAATCCATGCCGAAAAAGGGAGATTTCAGATGGTCGGCGTTGTTCGGCTCAAGAGTCAGCTTCTTCGTCTGATCCAGAGCTTCCTGCGCTTGCTGCTCGGTGTCGAACGGAATGAACTGACCGCAGGCGACAATTCCCACATAGACCTTTGAAACCGGTGCCCGCCTGCGTTGGATCTTCACATCGTCCATCTGTGGTTCCCTCGCCTCCCCCCCGCGGGCCGCTGTGGTTGCAGCAAGCCCGCGCGGCTTCGGCCTTTGTTCAGGGTTAATTTGTCAGGCGATCCCGAGCAGTCCCTTCAGCCTGCCCTGGATCACGCCCACCGGCGCGAACATCGGTTTCTTCTCGACCGTGAACGTGACCAGGGTTCCGGTGACGCCGGCCTTCGAGACATAGCTCAGTACCACGCCGCTGGTTTCCGGCAGCGTGCCGCTGTCCGGACCGAGGCCGAGCTTCGCCAGCTGGGCCGCGGCCGCGTTGAACTGCGCCGGCGTGAGCATCAGACTGAAGACTGGCTTCTTCATCGCCCGCCTACTTGCCCCAGCCGAACAGCACGCCGATGATCGGCTGATATCCGGTCCCGCCGGTGACAGACGACTTGACGATCCGCACGCTGGGCAGCAGGTAGTAGTTGCCCTTCAGGTGGATCGAAGCGATCGCTCCCGTGTTCCACTGCCAGCCGGTATTTGTGCCGTTCCAGCTGACCCCAACCGCGGTGGGAACGTAGATCGGCACATTGCCGATCGTCGCCACCTGCTGCGCGATCCCAGCGCCCATGTTGGTGCTCACCGTGAACGGCTTCAGCGTGTTTGGCAACGCGTCCACCGCCGTGAAGGCATAGGTGGGCAGCGACGATCCGGTGTTCAGATTGCGCGCGTAGAGGCCGGTTCCCGCCACCGCCGGCGTGGCGCCGACGTTGTACGAGACGCCAACCGCGTACAGATTCTCGACGCCGTAGGTCGTGGTCTGTGACGCCGGCGGGGTCGTGGTAGTGGTCTGCGCGTGAGCCGGCAGAGCGACGCCGAGCAGCAGCGCGGCCAGAATCACAAGCGCAGCGCCTCCGCCTCCTCTTGGCGCGGCGGCAGCGATGGTCGCCGCAACGCTCGAACTCGATACTTCCCCTGTTCCAGACAGCTGCGTGATCGTAGTGGTGCTCGGCAGATACTTGCCCAGCACGCTCGATGCCAGGTCGCCCGCGATCATCTTCGCGAACTTGTAGAGCCAGCGATAGAAGTGGCTGCTTTGGGAATCGGGTGAGTCGAGCGCGCTCACGGCCGCCGAGAACGCCCACAGTGCGCCGAGACCGAGCAGGAAGGATTGATGAGACGTGAGTCCAAACATGCGTGCTCCTTTACGCCGCCAGTTTTTCTTCCTGCGCCGGCGGCTCGGGCGGCAGGTCGTACTGCGTGAGGTCGTATTCGCTGATCAGCTGCGCCAGCGTCGCGCCGTACTGCGGGTTGGTGCTGTAGCCGCAGTGCTGCAGCTGGAAGGCAAAGGCCACGGGAGAGTTGCGCACCGTCATGGCCGGCTTGTACCGCGGAGCCATGGCCAGCAGCCGCGCGTGCGCGCCGAAGCCCAGCGTCAGGCTCGGATAGCGCACAAACTGGGCCATCACATGGCGCAGCACGCCGTTCACGAATTCCGTGGTCGGGAATTCTTTGTACGTTTCCGGACTTGCCTGCGCCCCCGCCTTAATGCCGAAGTCGTTGTTGCACTGGATGGCCAGATCGCTCTTGCCCCATCCGCTTTCGAGAATCGCCTGGGCCAGAGTCACCGACGCCGGAACGCCATACGTCCGCTGCCCATACTGCGCAGCGGATACGCGGGATTTCAGGAATTCGGATTGCTCGGCGTTCACCCTGGCTCGCTCCCAGTCTCACGGGCGGGCGCGGCCTCGCCGTCCCAGGCTATCCGCGCCACGGATCCGTTTTCGCTCTGGCGTCGCCGCGATCCTCCGATTCAGAGAGATTCGCAACGCCTTTCCCTTGCGGGATCAGCCATGACTGTAGGCGGGACTGGTTGCGCGCACGCAGGAGCGCGCAATCGCAGCGGAGGAGACGAAGTTTTGGGGTCTGAGAGTGGCCTAGTTTATCCGGGAAGGTGGGTCACGATGAACCAAAGGATGGCGCCCACCAGGGAGAACAGCATCATGCCCCAGAAGACTCCGCCGATGATGGTGCCCATGCGAACCACAGGGAGCGGAGCCACCCGCACATCATTCAATGGGGCTGACGAGTCGGCGGATCCGTTCAGGGAGACGGGATCGCCGGAGCTCACCGGGAGCGACGCTGGCACCGATCTTGCCGCGAACACCTTCCCGAGAGCCCATCCAATAATCCCCAGCCCCACGATCGTGACAAGCACTCCCATGATGGCCTGAGACGTCATGCTCGCTTCCTCAGCTTTCTGGCGATCTCTGCGTTCCGCGGAAGCTCTTCCGGGGGCGCGGGTGTATCGACGATCCATTTTATGATGCGGCCGACGATGCTGCCTTCACCGCTGTGCCGCAGGACCTGCGCGCCTGCGCCCGCCTGAAGCGAATCCAGGAGATAGGTCGGACCGTCCTTGCGCAGCGTCATAGGCTTGAGGCCGCCGTCGGAGCGGATCGCCACAACGCAGCCGACAAGCCGATCCGGGTCACGACGATTCACGTCGATTAGCCCGATCAGGTCGCCCTGGATAAAGAGCGAGCCCGGATTAGGAAAACGTGCCGCTTGAATGAATCCATGATCCGGCATCCACTCGGGCAGCAGGGGGAGCATCGCTTCAACATTGCCGGGGAGCACCGCTTCTCTCGTACCTACTTTCGAAGGAATCCTGATAAGCGGAATCGTAGGTACTGACGGCTGCGCAGGCAAGTCCTCAATAGTTCCTGCCCCGCTGTTACCTTTGGGGAGTGCCCGAGCGATCGTCGCGGTGGCAGCGTGGAGCATCTCGGGGAGCATCGGATCCCCCATAAAAAAAGCATCCGGGACGCCGGCTTTCTCAAGGAAGAAGAGCTTCATCGCCCCATCTGAAAGGCGCGCGAGGGCCACCATCATTTCGGGAAGTGGACGAGCACGACCAGCTTCCCACTTCGAGACCGACGATGGCACGGTGCCCAGTCGGGCCGCAAATTCCGTTTGATTAAGGCCGAGCTGCTCCCGCAGTTCGCGGATGCGTCGGCTTACCTGCGGGTCAGCTTTCTCTTTAGGGTGCACGTTTTCCCTTGACACGGTTGTGAAATCAAGAATATTCTCGCTTTCACAATGCCGTTCATTACCACCCGTGATTTTACGCAGATTCGGGCCGAACTCCAGAAGGCGGCCCGATACAGGGGCCTCTACACCCGAGTCGCAGGGCGTTTGGGGATCACGTCGCAGCATGTCAGGGAAGTCGCTCACGGGCGCAGGCAGTCGCGGCGCGTCGAGCAGGCGATCGAACAGGAGTTTCGAAAGATCGTCGGCAAGGAGCGTGTTGCGTGAGGCGTAGTTCATCGCAGGCCCAACCTAGCCCCGGAGTACAAGGGTCGCCAATAGGAAAACCGTCACAAAATTTTCCCCGTCAGCAGCCGCTTTCGTTCGAGCCCGGAGACGAAAGCCTGAACGACGATGCGCTTGTCCGGGCGACGATCTCCGCCAGCATCAGGGCCTGTAGCCTGAGCCGCGTTCAGATCGCGGACGCCATGACGCAGCTCCTTGGCGTCCGCGTTACTACCAAAATGCTGAACAACTACAGCAGTGAGGCGATGCAGCCCTATCGCTTCCCGGCAGCGTGGGATCGCGCATTTTGCCGCGTCACCTCCGAAAACAAGCTGCTGACCTGCCGCGCAGAGCGAGCGGGGTTCTTCGTGATATCCGCAGAAGAGCAGGACATCCTCGAACTCGGCCGGCAGTACCTGATTCGCAAGCGCGCGGACGAGCAGGCCCAGCTCCTCGAAAAACGGCTGGAGGGAGCTGATCTGTGAATATCCCCGCGCTCTTTTCTTTCCTCCGCCGGCCGGCACCGGTGATCGACTGCCGCTCCACTCTCCAGCTAATGAATCGCCTCTATGGAATTTACTCCGTGGTCGGCCGGGAGCTGGGCGTCACTTCACACCACGTCAAACAGGTCGCTCTCGGAAGACGAAAATCGGCTGAGGTGATGGCTGCGGTCGAGCGTGAATTCCGTCGGATCGTCGACGCGGAGGCCGCCGATTGAGCGCGGCCCGCAATCTGGTTCCCTTTAAGCTCCCCGGCGAACAGGGGGTTCTATCCCTTCCTCCTATCGCCGGGGTTTCCGGGGCGAATGACGCTCCGGACGTTCCTGTGCGCGCGCTGCTCGTCAACTCCGCGGATGAGCAGTGCGCCCTTGAACGCCTGGCAATCCTCCGTCCCCTCCTCGATTTTGAGGACGATCCGGCCCTCTTCGCCCAATCCAAGAATCAGATCGTCGCCACGCTGTGCACGAAAAACCGACTCTGCCGCCGGACTATTTTCGACTGGCAGCGCCGGTACCGTGAAGGCGGCCTGGCCGCTCTTGCCGATCGCCAGCGTGCGGACAAGGGCAAGTCCCGGTGGTTCGGCGCCAACCAGCAGGCAGCATGGGTCGCGGCATATCTCCACCTTGAATGCCGGCAGAGCTACCGCGCGGTGCACGAGGCGCTGGTCGAGAACCGCGAGCTGCTGGAGCTGGCCGACCTTCCTCACTACGACACGGTGCGCTCCTGGCTCGGCTCGATGCCACGTTGCCTGCGCGCTTACGCACTGAAGGGCCGCCGCGTTTACCAGGAGCGCATGGCGCCCTATGTGAGCCGCGGCTACGCCGATGTCGCCAGCAATCAGATCTGGGTTTCCGACCACGCCATCCACGACGTGGAAGTGATGAACGACTGCTTTCCGGAAGCCGAGTGGGGCGCTCCGCTACGCCTGCGGTTCACCTGCCTGCTCGACTTCCGCAGCCGCTACGTGGTGGGCAGCAGCTGGTGCTGGGAAGGCAGCTCGCACTCGATCGCGACGGCCCTGCGCCGCGCCATCGGCGTCCACGGCGCCTGCCAGCACTTCTACTGCGACAACGGTAAGGACTACCTCAGGGTGGCGAAGGGCGCCGTTCCCGCGTATCTGATCGATCCGGAAGAGGTCCGCGGCTGGCACGAGCGCGAGCTGGCCCAGATCGAGCGCGTGGGCGTGCTGGCGCGGCTCGGGATCCGCGTGACGCATTGCATCGTGCGCCATCCGCAGTCGAAACACGTCGAGCGCTTCTTCCGCACGATGCACGAGCAGTTCGACCGCCGCTGGCATCAGCACTACACCGGAGGCGCTCCGCACCTGCGCCCCGACGCCACCGCGGCCGCCATGATGCTGCACCGCAGTCTGCTGAAGCATGGCCGCGCCGCCAGCTCCACGCACCCGCCGGCTTCGGCCTTCATTGCGCTGTGCATGGAGTGGATCGAGGAGTATAACCACCGGCCGCACAGCGGCCGCGGCATGGACGGGCGTACGCCGGCCGACGTTTTCGCGGAGCGGTCGATCGAGGAGCGCAGCGCGGACCCCAACGCGCTGGCGCTCCTGCTCGAAGAGCACACGCGGCGCAGGGTGCGCGAATGCTCGGTGGAACTGGAGAAGCGGCGCTTCACATTCTTCGACGATGCCTCCCGCGACACCCTGCACCAGCTCAACGACACCAGCGTGGTGGTGGCCTACGACGCGAACGATCTCGACTCCGTCGCCATCCTTGACGACGCCGGCCACTTCCTCACCTGGGCTAAGCCGGAGAGCTACCTGCGCATGGATCCGGCCGATCCCGAGACGCAGCGGCAGATCGCGCAGTCGATGGCGGATCGCCGCCATCTCGAAAAGCAGACACGGAACGCGCTGGCTCTGATCAGCCGCACGGCGCGGGCCATCGGAGCGAAGACTCCGGTCGAGGCGATGGCCGATCGCGCCTCACTCGTCCCGGTCATCGAATCAGCCCTTACCCACCGTTCCCCAAAACTAAAACCCGCGAGCGATGCGCAGGCGCCGGCGAGCGCCGCGGACATCGCCGCCAGCGTACTGGAGGCCCTGAAGTGACCACCGTGAAGAGGCCGAGCAGGACAGAGCAGATCCCGGTGCGCATCGCCGCGCTGGCCCCTACTGCTAAAGAGCGCAGGGAGACCATCGCCGAGGTGCGGGACTATCTCGCGCGCACCGGTCTTCAGACTGCCGATTTTGCCCGCCATATCAACTACGCCACGTCCACCATGGGGCTGTTCCTCGCCGACAAATATCACGAGGTCGGCGGCGACGACAGCAACATTCGGCGGGCGGTGCGGGATTTCATGGCCGCCCATCCGATCGAAGCGCCCACGCGCGTGGCCGGCGACCTTTACGACACGGAGAATACCCGGCGCATCCGCGAGACCTTCCAAAAGCTGTTGCCGCGGCCGGTGGCCTACGTGATCTACGCTCCACCCGGATCGCAGAAGACCTTCGCTCTCGAAAACGAGCTGGCCCGCTTCAACCGCGAGGAGATCGGGAAAAACGGCCATGGACGCCGCGCGTACTACGTTTACGCGCGCCAGAACCTCAAGCCGCGCGATCTGATGCGCCGCATCTGCATCGCCTGCGGAGTGCCTGCCAGCAGCGAGATCGACCGCATGCTCGCCAACCTGCGCTTTCAGTTCCGCTCGCGCCGCGTGCTGCTGATCGTCGACGAAGCCCAGCATCTCGAAATCGAAAGCCTTGAGACGCTGCGCGAACTGCTCGACCAGCCTCCGCACATAAGCCTGCTGTTCGCCGGCTCCCACGATCTCAAGGAGAAGTTCGATCGCTTCTCCGCCACGCTCGAACAGTGGAACTCGCGCATCATCGCCAAGGTTCGCCTGCCGGGCCTGCAGCGCGAAGAGGCCGAGGGCATCATCCAGCGCGAGATCGGCGACCTGCTGGCAAAGCTGCCAGCGCCGCGCGCCCAGAAAGTCGTCGAGTCAATCATTGCCCAGTCGACCACCCGCGACGCGTTCGAGAAGGGACGCACCTACATCAACGTCCGCACGCTCACCAACGCGCTGTGGCAGACCCGCGCGGCCGCAAACGAGAAAGAGGCAGTCGCATGAGACATCATCGCAGCTTCACGCCGCGCGGCTTCGAAGACTTTGCCGACTTAATCGACACTCACGGTCAGCAGATCGTCGTGCGTGAATCGAGCTCGCTCGCCCCCCGAGTTTGGATATTTGTCCACTCGAAGGAACTCGATCCGCATCTCCTGGTCAACGGCGCTCACCTCGATCCAGATCAGGCTCTCGTGGTTGCGGCGGCTCTCGTTGAGTTCGCCAGTCGACACACACCCCGTACCGAGAAAGAGGCAGTCGCATGAAAACCCAATTTTCCGCCTGCTCCATGATGCCGCTGATGGACGCGGCGTGTCCTTTCGGCGACGGACACAGCGAGCACTGCTGCGAGAAGGTCGTCGATCACCAGGGCCATCATCGCTGCGCATGCGGCTACGCGTGGACCGAGCGGAGGCCCGGCACGGTGGTCATGGTCGAGAACCCTCTGGCGCCCAGCCGCGGATCCGTCATCCGCCGGCAGGTCGCGCGCTGCGCCGTGCTGGCGCTCTGCCTGACGGGCTTCGGAGCATGGTTCGCCGGCCGCGGCGAGCTCGCGCGCCAGCGCCAGGTGTCGGCCGCGCTGCACCGCGCCCTGCTCAGCTTCGGCCTGGATTGCCGCTACCAGCCCCGCGACGGCTCGCTGGAGTGTGTTTGTGCCTCGCCCGATTGTCAGGTCCCCCGAAGTTCCACCTCAACGCAGGAGGATCAATGAATACCGGCCCTTGTGGTTACCCGCCTGGATCGAAATGGCGGCCGAAATTCCGCCCCGTATCGGAGTCGCGCTTCGGGCCTTTTCCGCTGCGCGAAGTCATCACCTTTCCCAACGGCCGGAGGCGTTTCCGTCCGCGCTTCCGCCGCAACCGCCCGATCTGGGGCGCGGCGCTTCGCCACGGAGGCTTTCCGGCGATCGCTTGCGCGTTCGCGGGCGCCCTGCTCTTTCTGTGGTTCCTGATCGCGATCGTCGCGCCTTTCTTCGACGGCCAGGTGGCCGCGGCGCTGGGGAGATAACCATGGCCATCGGGGAGCCGGAAGTGACGTGCGACGTGTGCGGGCGCTCGAAGCCCGAGGCGGAGACATGGAGCGTCGCCGTGCTGGACGCATGGATTGCATCCGCCTGGATCACCTTCGCAGCATCGCGTGACAGCTGGCGCGACGCTTCCGGCCAGTTGCCCAATCATCTGCGCTTTTTCGATCTCTGCGGCGAGGGCTGCGAGATCACCGCCCACACGCGCTGGCATGCCGGCGCCTTCCCGGAAGTGAAGGAGACCGGTATATGAACCTGCAGCTGATCGCACCGTTGCCCACGACCGTCGACGCGCTCTGCCTTCTTCTGAATGAGAAGAAGGCGGCGGCTGAGGCGGCCGGCGAGGATCTCGCCAAAGCGAAGTCCGCTCTCATCGATCAGGTGCAACGCTTCGGCTACCTGCCCGCCGGCGCCGAGAAATCGATGCGCCTCGATGGCAACGAGTTCGTCGCCACCGTCACCGTGGGCAGCACGGTCGAGATCGTCGACCGGCGCGTGATCGAGCTGCAGCTCGCGCTCAGCAAGGCGAAGAAGCCGCGGATTTTCCCTCAGCTCTTCGAGCGCCGCGTGAAGTACTCGCTCTCGAAAGGAGCTTCGGAGCTGCTGCAGTCCTCGATCGCGAAGCTGTCCGATCCGGTGCAGAAGCGCCTCACCCAGCTTTTCTCGCTGTGCTTCGACGTCAACAGTAAATCTCCTTCCCTCAGCATCGAGTCCTCTTCCATGGTCAAGGCCAGGGAAGCGAAAGCCGCGAAGAAGGCGGCGAAGAAAGGAACCGCGCGGTGAGCTCACTTTCAGCCTTTGAACGGCGCGCGCTTTGCATCCTCGAAGCCATCGAGTGGCATCCGCTGGCGTTTGCGGACATAGATGAAAAGCTGGTCGACTCCGGACTGCCGTACGATCCGGAGACACTGCGGCCCGAGATCGCACTGATGGCTCAGGAGGGCATGGTGCGGACCTCTGCGTTTCCAGCGCCAGGCGGAAACCAGATCACCGGCATCGAGATCACCGAGGACGGCCGTCGCGAGCTCGCGCGGCTTCGGGGCCTCGACCGGGCGCAGCTCGATCCCGACGAACTGGAGGAGCGCGCGGAGGTGTACGAGCGCGCCGGCGTTCCGCCGCAGGCGACGATGTGCAACGCGGAGGAGCCGGAGCTCGATCTGCGCGAGACCACAGCGACCATCTGCATGACGGACCGCGAGCTGGATGCGTGGTGGGACTCGCTGACGATCGACGCGAAAGCGGAGGTCCTGATGAACCACTACGGCGCCGCGGCGGCCGACAACGAGGTGGCCTGATGCTGCAGACGCGCCTCTTTCTCAGCTGCGACGGTGACGGCTGCGCGAATAAATCCCCTGTAGTCGACGGGGCGATTCGCTCGCACACATGGCTGCGTGCCGAGATGGCGCTCGCCGCCGGATGGGTCCGCATCGGCAACCACGACTACTGCGACCGGTGCGCCTTTCTGTACACCCGGGAGCCGAAAGGGCGCAGGAAATGAGCCCGATCTATCACGATCCCGAAGGCAAATTCACCGCGTTCATTTGCGATCGCGGTGGACGCCGCCGACCGTGCCAATTCTGCCGCACCGGTTATGTGACGAAGCTCTGCGATTTTCCGGCTGGTCCACGCGGCAAAACCTGCGACGCCGGAATGTGCGACAAGTGCGCGACGAACGTCGGCCCGGATCGCGATCACTGCCCGCGCCATAAGCACCTGCAGCCCCCGCAGGCCGACCTTCCACTCGGAGGGGCCGAATGAGCACACTCTTCGCCAATCTGCCGGAGCAGCGCGCGGTCGATCTCGACTGCAGCATCGGCCATCTGCTGCGCGGCCGCGTCGGCGGTCCGTTTAAGACGCGCCTGACCGAAGACGAGGCGGCCGTGCTTACGGGGATCCGCTACCACCGCGGCACGGCGAACGCCATCACCATCGCCGCGCTGCGGGAGCGCACGAAGCTCGGAGAGCGCGAGATCAAGGCCATCGTCCGCGCGCTGCGCATCAACTTCCGGCTACCGATCGGCGCCAGCAAGAATTCTTCTACCGGCGGCTATTTTCTCGTCCTCACGCCCGAAGATCTGGCGCTGGCCATGAAGTCGCCTCTCGATCAGATCCGCGCCGAGCTGGCCGTGGTGCGCGCTCTGGGCGGGGACACTCGCGAGATCCTCGGCCAGCTCACCCTGGAGGTAGGCGAGTGAGCTCTCTCTCGTTCAAGAAATGCTTTGCGGTAGGCTGCGAGGCCGTCATTCCGCGGCACATGCTGATGTGCCGGGATCACTGGTTTCGAGTGCCGAGCTGGACGAGGGAGGAAGTCGCACGCACCTGGGCTGCCTGGGAACAGGGCGGAGCCGGTACGCTGCGCCTCTACGTCCTCGCCACGCTCCGCGCGCAGCTGGCTATCGCCGAGAAGGAAGAAAAGCACGATCCGGCGAAAGCGATCCGCTCCATGATTATCCGAATCGAACAAAAGGAGGCAGCATAAAATGGCTCGGCCGAAGAAGCGAGTACTTATCTTCTCCACGCTGGAACAGGGAAGCGGCGCAATGCTGTTCGCGCTGAGCACGCGTGGATGTTCCCCCTGGCAACGGGTAACGGCGGTGAGCGTCGGCACCGTCGAAGAGTTCTCTTTTGAGCTTGCCGCGCTCGCGCCCGACGCCGTGCTCATCTTCCGCGACGGCTCTTATTCGAACGGTCCGGTGGGCGCCTGCGAGCGCGCTGCAGTCGATGCCGGCGTTCCCATCCTGCTGGCGGCGCGCAAAGGCGACATCCCTCAGGACAGCCTGGCGTCGATGGCGCTCGGTCCGAAGCAATGCGACATGGCGAACATCCTCCACGCACTCGGCGTTGTGACCAGCCGCAAGCGCGGACCGAAGCCGGTAACGGCCGCGGCCGTGGCGCAGGAGGCGTTGGCATGAAGCTCTGGTGCGTTCCCTGCGCCCGCGCCAACCGAGCCACAGTGGCGACGTGCACGGTCGAAGACGATCTGTGCTGTGCAGCTTGCGCTGCACGCGAGGCAGCAGCAGCAGGCGTCGAGCCGGTGCCGCTGAAGAACGCCGACAGTCCTGCGCTTCCAGTGATTCCGGAGATCCGGCGCGCCGGCGATCAGATCGACAGCGCCGAACAGGAAGCCGTTGATCTCGTCACACACCACGGCGCTTTTCCGAAAGGCGCTACCCTGGCACCGGTCGATGCCAAAGATCGGCGCGCTCCCTCGGCGGGTTCGTCGATGGTCCGCAAGGGGAGCGATAGCACCCGGGAACTCCCGGCCGGGGCCGATGACCGGGAGAAAAGTTTTAAGGAGGAACCACCCAGCATGCGACACAGCAATCGCCTCAGTCCGGCGGCGAAGGAATTGATTCGAAACGCCGACCCCTCGATCTCGCACAATCAGCTCGCCGATAAGTACGGCGTAACCGCCGCCGCCATCTCTTACCACCGCAGCAGGGGCCGGAAATCCTCAAAGAAGGCTGGCAAAACGGTACCTGAATTGCCCCCCCCCGGTTTCCGCTGCGCCAATGACCGCGCTCGTGCGCATCATGTTCGAGCACCTCACCCTGGAGATATGCGAGAAGGTCTGGGGCGCCCTTTCACCTGCGCAGAAAATGGACGCGCTGCGCTCACTGCTGGCCGGAACTGAGGCGGCGTGACCCCGGATCACCAACTCGTGCTCGTGCAGTCGTGGTTCGACCGCGAGCTCACTGAGACGGAGCTCATCACCGCGCGGCAGATGCTTGCGCGCGGCGACCGGGCTCCGTACATTGCCCGCTTCCTCGACATGCGGGCGCGTGCCGATCGGCCGAAGGAGCAGACCACATGACCTGCGAAGTTCTCGTGGGACGCCGCTGGATGCGGCGCTGCGACAGCAGCGCGGTGAGTTATGAGGTGATCTGGCGCGGCCAGAGCCTCGGCCGGTATTCGCTTTGCCCGCACCACGCGAGCCTCGTTGCGAACAAGCCTGTTGATCTGGTCCGTCTCAGCAATGAAGGCGCGGTGAAATACCCGCGGAATCGGAGGGCCGCATGACGCTCGGCGAGGTGCTGAACCGCTGTCACGATCTCGGCCTCGACCTGCAGCTGCAGGATGATGGCACGATCCGCGTCTTTCCGATCGGCTATCCGGAGAACTTCACCACGGCCGCGACGCTGGCCGACGCGCTCGGCATCGCGGAGTTCTGGGAGGCAGACCATGGCAACTGACAGGCGCGCGCAGATCATCGTTGCCGTCGGAGACAATCCGCTCGCCGCCATGACCTTTGTCGAGATCTCACAGCGACTCGGCATCGCGCCGATCGCCGTGCGCGGCGTCTACCGCACGGCGATGAACAAGCTGCGCAGAAACACGGAAGCGCTGGAGCGCATGGCCGAGCTCGCTCGCGAGCTCGAACGCCATCGCCCGGTTGACCTGGACTGGTTTGGCTCGGAAGACGAGGGGGGAGAAGTTGCCGGGGAATCCGGGATATCGCAGGAAGTGCCAGTGGCCACCGTGCGGCGCGCTGGTGAAGCGCAATCGCGATCGGTTCTGCAGCGACAAATGCCGCATGAAGGACCATCGCGCGGCAAACGGCCGGCGGCCTCGGACCTGTCCGCATTGCGGCAAGTCGCTGCGCAAAAGGGGACGGCCGGAGTGAGGAGGGAAGGATGAAGCCAGTTTCGCCAGTTATGCCCGGCTCCGAATCGATCGAGGTGGTATTTGGTAAGGGCCAACCCGAATACGAGCCGTTGCCGGCAGTTTACCTCGATACTCTCTCGCGCCCGGTGCTTTCGCGCTGGCGATTCACCGAGGAGGAACGCGCGGCGATAGCAGCGGGTGCCGACATCGTTCTCACGATTCTCACCTTTGGCGGTCCGCTGGCTCCAAGCCATCTGCAGGTAGTGAAGCCGGAGGAGATGCCGCTCTTCGTGGAGGAACCTGCGTGAGTGAGTCACGCGTCACCGGACCGCAGCTGAAGCGCCTGCAGACGCTCTACGGCCAGCTCTGCGCGCACACCCAGGAGCGGAACACGCGCGAGGCGCGGCTGCGCTGGGCTTCGGACCTGGTGGGGCGCTCGATCGCGAGTTTCTCCGATCTCACCCAGTCCGACGCGCGTCATCTGATCGATGCGACGCAGGGCCAGCTCGGCGTGCAGCACCCGGTGAAGCACCGCATGCCGCGGGAAGCCGCCGATCGCCACGGCCGCGACGGCCGACGCGACGGCGACGATCTCGCCGCGGTGCCTGAGATGGTGAGTGCAGACGATCTGGCCACCATTGAGGAGTACTACTCCCGGCTTGGATGGACGCGCGATCGCTTCGACGCCTGGCTGCGCTCGCCGCATTCGCCGCTGAAGAAGACCGCGCCCACGATCCGCACCAAGGCCGACGCCAACCGCGTTCGCTGGGCGCTGATCGGCATGCTCAAGAGCGCCGGCCTGTGGAGCGACAACAAGAGGAGGCAAGCATGCGCGTAGCCTGCTGCAACTGCAAAAGCCCGGTTGACTTCGAGGACCTCGATCAACCTGACATCCGCAATTTTCCGGCATGCTCGGTCATCATCATCGAGCACTCGCAGCAGGTGACCTGCGCCTGCGGCGCGGTTCTCGCGCTGTTCACTGGAGGCGTCAAGGTGGGTTTCTCCACAGCAACCGTTCCGCCGAAACAGCGCACGTCGCCGATCGTCATTCCCGGGAGGATCCTCTAAGCCGTGGACGAACGCCTGCGCGCCATTCGGGAATTCGAGCTCGCGATCCACGCCGCCCTGCAGGCGAGCGAAGAGGTTGAGGCTGCGCGCCGGCGTCTCCGCGAACAGGGCATGGATCTGTCTCATATCGACGTCGCCGCGTACCTCACGCTGGCCAGCATGGCCGCCGCGCCGCGGCCGCCGGATCAGAGCGACGCCGAGTTTCTGAAGTCGCTGCGCATCGCGCCCGACGTCACGCCGGAGTCGAAGCCGTGAGCACGCCCACCTTCGATCGCCAGATCCTGCTCCCCTTCGCGGAGAAGGAGTGGATATCGATGGACCGAACCGCGCGGATCCTCGGCATCAACGTCGCCTCCGCCTATCGCCTGCGCTCCATGCGCGACGCTCATGGCCGCCCGCTGCTCGACGTCATCGACTACGGCGCCGGCAGACGCCAGCGCGTGCTCTATGCCAGCGTGGTGCGCTACTGCGACTCGCTGCGCGATCTCTATTGCATCCCGGACCGCCGGCCACGTCTCGCCGGCTCGCTCTTTCGCCATCGCGACGAAGACCTCCTGCCGTTCCCGCTCAGCGACACGATCGATGTCACCCGCGCTTTGGCCTGCGTGGGCTATGAGTCCGAGGAGGGCGTGTACGGCCTGATCGAGGAGGGCGCGTTCGAGGCGTACCGTATTCTGCCGGTCGCCGGCTCTCCGTGGCGCATCTCCCGCAGCTCGTTCGCCGCCTGGCTCGATCGGACCCGCAGCCGGCCGCGGGAATAAAACCTCTCATCCTCCGCATCTGCCGCTCCCTGCCTCTGTTTCGCCTCGCGCGCGCGCGAAGATGGCCGCATGATGCGCCGCTGCGCCCTCCTCCTTTTCGGCCTGCTGAGCCTGCCCGCCTTCGCGCAAACCGGGTTCGTCACCATCACAAACTCTGCGCCGCTGACCGATGGCTCCGGCGTTTCTGTCCAGAATGGCATCGCGACGTTTCAGGTGATGAACGGCTCCGGCCAGCAGATCGGCGTGCACGTCGGCGTACAAGGCGGACAGGCCGCCGGCGTACCCGTCCAGATGCCGGTGAACAACGGTGCGCTCGTTGGCGTCTGGCAGTGCTCCGGGTGGAGTGGAACTACCTGCACGGGGAGCGATCCAACCGCGAATGGAACAAATCTCGTTCCGGATCCAGTGATCCAGTCGGGATGGGCCACCTGGAGCAATCCCGGCGACGGATGGACCATCGGCGCAGACGACGGCGGCTACGCAAGCGTCAATGGCTTCGTGGTTCCTGCATCTGCATCTGGAACGCAGGAGGGATCGGTCAGCGCGCCGATCACTGTGCAGCCTGGACAGACATACACCTTCGCCGGCTACTTCGACGCCACAAACATGACGAGCGGCGCCGCCGCCTGGGTGGTGACGAACTCCTCAGGGACCGTAACCTACTCGTCCGTTTTCGCGGTAGCTGGCCAGAAAGGCAGCCTCTCAACGCAGTTCACTGTGCCCACCGGGGTGACGCAGGTTTACATCAACGCCTCGAATTACCATGCCGTGATCTCTTCCGGCCAGAACCTCTACTTCGGCGCGCCGCTGCTGCAGGCTGGACCGTCGCAGCTCCCCGACACCAATCTTTCCAGCCCGCAGAACGCCTGCGTGATGTTCACCGTGACCAGCAACGTCGAAACCGGCGGCGATGGCAGCACGATCCTCGGCGGTCCGGGAAGCGGCTACACCTGCCTGCAGCCCGCATACAACAACAGCTGGTGCACCAACGGAGTCTGCGATCTCAGCAAGTACATTCCCGCCACCACGCCTGGAGCATTGCAGACCGCCGGGCCGCCGGGTGCGGCGCCGAATCTGAGCATTGGAACGACAACGACGCTTTCGCCGGGCGCCAGCGCCACTGCTACCCTGAGCGGATCGAGCCCGAATTACACGCTGAGTCTCGGACTCCCCGCCGGCGCAAATGGATCCGGAACGGTCGATTCCAATGCGGTGCACATCAATTCGTCAAGCCTGCAATCGATGGTCGGTCCGCTGGCTATGACTCCCGCTGCTGGCCTGGCGGCGCTGACGGTGAACTCCACGAACTATGCCGGCATCGTCTCGATCAATAACCACACCACCCCGGGAAGCTGGGGCATGCCCGAGTATGCCTACTACGGCTCCGTAACCGTCAGCGGAACCAATGGCCGGGCGTACATCTACGACGCGGTGACCGCCGATGATCGAACTTCTGGCGGCATCCATTCGATCGCCTATCAGGCGGTTCTGACGACGACCCAGGCCGCGTCTCAGATTAATCTGCTCGCGGGGCATGTGGTGCAAACGCAGCTTCCCGACAGCCCCGCCAATCAGCTATACAACGGCTGGGGCTACGACTGCGAGACGGATGGCGACACGAACGAAGGGATCCTGAATTTCTGCCTGTACAGCGCGGATGGGTTTGCCCTGAACGCTTTCTCGATCGGCGCGCAGTATCCCAACACGGGAGCAACGTCCACGCCCTCTCAGAACCTTGTTTTCACCTCTTATCTGACGGGGACGCAAAGCATCGCCTACGTCATGGAGGGTGCCAGCGGGCAGCTCAGCCTCAATGATGGGCTGTTCATCTCCTACGGCGCGGGCGGCGGCGGCGTTGCCGGGTATCTTGTCATGAATCCGGACGCAACACTGACGTGGTCACCCACTACGTACAGCTCTGGATATCACGACACGGTGGGCCGGGGGGACGTTGGCCTTTCCAGGCTGACGTCGGGGGCGCTGGCTCTTGGTGACGGTAACTTTGGAGATGGGTCTGGTGACCTGTACCTGTCCGCCATTGGCCTGGGCACGGGCAACATGGGCCGCGCGGGCATCACGCAGGCCAACGGCACCGGCATTTACTGGCTCAATTCTGCCGGGTCCGCACTGCTGGACGGCATCACCGTGGACACGTCTGCCAACCACTTCTACTTCGGCAACGGCAGTCTCCACGATTACAGCGCCACCATCACGGCTTCCCTGGGAAACTTTGTCACCGCGACCGCGAACTCCATGGTGATTGACGGCGCGAGCGGAGGCCAGATCACCGGCTATATGAATGTGCTGACCGGCTACGCCGTGAACGGCACTGACGGGTATACCGGCTCGCTTTCGTGTGGCACCGGGACCCACGTTGCCACCATTCCGATTGCCGGCGGCATCATTACCGGGGCACCCACCTGCAACTGAGAGAAAAGGTGAACGAATGAAAACGATTTTAAAACTCTGCGCGCTCGCTGCTCTGGTTCCGGGCGGGTTCGTGATGGCCCAGCATGAGAAGGGCATCGATTTCACCCAGCAGCTGACCACACTTGCCGGCACGCCGTTGCCGTCCTCGCCTGAAAAGGGCGCATCTGCGCTGACGCTCGGCGACGTATGCGTTAATGCGCTGGAGACGCCGCTCGAAGCGGACAGAGGGGTCAGCGGCGAGGCGAAATTTAAGCTGGATTCGCTGGCGCGAAAGATCTATGGAAAGAAGGACGTGCTGCTGACCGTGGACGAGAGCGCTCTGCTCAAACAGCGTATCGGTCAGGCGTACGGACCGCTGGTGGTTGGGCAGGCATGGAGGATGCTGGACCCGGCCGAAAAGTAGGTCCGAGTCCTGGCGATCTGGTAAACAGATATATTGTGTCGTGGTCCGATATATTCCGGCGACGGGGAATCAAGCACTTACGGGCGTTTTCTGGCGGTCTGGTGCAGCGGAGCGACTTATATCGGACCGACGCGGTCGCAGATCGCCTGACCCGCTCCAATCCTGCCTGATCCCGCGGTTTCCCGCCTTATCCCGCCAGTGCAGCGTAATTCCCGTACTCACAATCGAAAAGCACCCCCGCCTGTTGAAATACCCGTCGCCCCGCGCCGCGTCCCGCGTAACAATAAGGAGGCCCGATGACAGCCGAAGCATTGAAGCATTCCGCCCCAACGCGTCCCTCCGACCACCCCGCCTCCACGGAATCGCCCGCCTCCAGGACTCCAGGCGCGTCCTCGGACAAAGAAATTCAGTCCCTCGTCCACCGTCTACGCCAGGGCGACATCCGCGCCCTTGCCCGCGCCATCTCCCTGGTGGAGAACGGCGCCCCCGAAGCGCGCGCCCTGCTCTCCGCCTGCTTCGCCCACGCAGCCGGAGCCCTTCGCATTGGCATCACCGGCTCCCCCGGAGCCGGCAAGAGCACCCTCGTCGACCGCCTCGCAGCCCACTACCGCGCCGCCGGCAAAACGGTTGGCGTGGTCGCCGTCGATCCCAGCAGCCCCTTCACCGGTGGCGCCATCCTCGGCGACCGCATCCGCTTCCAGAACTTCACCAGCGATCCAGGCTTCTACGCCCGCTCCATGGCCACCCGCGGCTCCCTCGGCGGACTCGCCGCCACCACCGCCGACGCCGCTCTCGTCCTCGAAGCCAGCGGCAAAGAGGTCATCCTCATCGAAACGGTCGGCGTCGGCCAGGATGAGATCGAGATCGCCCGCCTTGCCGACATCACCGTCGTCGTCCTCATCCCCGGCATGGGCGACGACGTCCAGAGCCTCAAAGCCGGTGTCATGGAAATCGCCGACATCTTCGTCGTCAACAAATCCGATCGCGAAGGCGCCGACCGCGTCGAGCAGGAGATCCACTCTCTCCAGTCGCTGGCCACCGGACCTGCACACGAGTCTGTTTTGAGGGGGCACGGCTTCAGCCGTGCCGATAAGAACACAAACGCGGAGGGGGCTTTACCCCCTGAACGTCAGTTTTCCTGGACACCACCGGTCATCCGCACCATCGCTACCATGAACACCGGCACAGGCGAACTAGCCGCCGCCATCGCCGCCCTCGAAGAGAAGATGCGCACCACCAACCACCTCGTCGAACGCCGCGCCCGCCACTGGCGCCGCCGCCTCGACGCCATGCTCCGCACCGAGCTCCTGCGCCGCGCCCTCCAGCACGGCCTCACCGACTCCCAGCTCGCCGGCTACGCCAAACGCATCGCCGCCGGCCACGAAGACCCCTGGCAGCTGGTCGCCCAGCTGGCTCAGAAGGTCTTCTCCGCGGGGCCCTGAAGTTTAATCTCGGTCTTCTAATACCCCAACCCTAACCCCTATACCCTGTTTTTATGCCCGAACTCGACCACATCGGCATTGCCGTCAAAAGCATCGATACCGCGCGCAAGCTCTACGAGTCGCTCGGCCTCCAGATCGTCCATGAAGAAACCGTCGAGCAGGAGCAGGTCCGCACCGCCATGATCCCCGCCGGCGACACCCGCATCGAGCTGCTCGAACCTACCGCCCCCGATTCGCCCATCGGGAAGTTTCTCGCCAAACGCGGCGAGGGCCTGCACCACATCGCCCTCCACGTCGGGAACATCGAAGCCGCTCTCGAAACCCTCAAAGCCCAGGGTGCCCGCCTCATCTCCGAAGACATCCAGATCGGCGCCGGAGGCCACCTCTACTTTTTCGTTCACCCCTCCAGTGCCGGAGGCGTCCTCCTTGAAATCTGCGAGGATCCTATCTCCGATGTCTGACGCTGGCGTGCTCCTCGGAATCGATACGTGCGGGCCGCTCGGGACCGTCGCTCTTGCCCGCATTGAGAAGGACGAGGCCATCGTCCTCACCCAAACTGTGCTCGCCGGCAAGACTTACTCGGCCGAACTCATCCCTGCCATCCGCGGCCTTCTCGCCGCCCAAAACATCGCTTTCCACCATCTCGTAACCATCGTTGTGACAAAAGGCCCGGGCGGCTTCACCGGCATCCGCATCGGCCTCTCCACAGCCAAGGGCCTGGCCGAAGCAAAAGCCGTCCCCATCATCGCCGTCTCCCGCCTGGCCGTTCTCGCCTGCAAGGCCCAAACAAGCGCTGCCGCCCTCGACGCCAGCCGAGGTGAGTTCTACTTCGGCAGTTTCTCCGGACGCAGCATCAGCGCAATCCGGTCCGAGCAGCTCCTCTCGCGCGACCTCTTCCTCGCGCGCGCCGCCGACCTTGGCCCCCAGCTGGCCGTCTGCGAGGAGTCCTTGCGCATCGCGCCCTCCGCCACGCTCGTGGACCCGCCCACCGCAGCCGACGCCCTCCACTTAGCCTTTCCCCGCCTCCGCGCCCAGGACTACGACGACCCTGTCCTGCTTGACGGGGACTACCTGCGCCGCTCCGACGCCGAAATCTTCTCCAAACCCAAAATCGCGCCCGCCCTATGACCCGGACCGGCGCCCTCCCCGTCACCGTACGCCCAATGGCTGCAGCCGACCTCGACCCTGTGCTCACTGTCGTCGCCGCCTCGCCGGAAGCCCCCCGCTGGACGGCCGCTGACTACGCAGCCTACTTCGCCCCGTTGGAAGCCAGCCCCTCTCTGCCGCGCGCCGCCTTTGTCGCCTGCCCGGCGGACACAGTCCTCGGCTTTGCCGCCGCCACTCTCCGTCCCGATCCCGCCCACCAGCCAGACCACGCCAGCCAGTCCTGCCCAACCCTCTGCGAGCTCGACTCCATCGCCGTCCACCCCGGCCTCCGCCGCCAGGGCGCAGGAGTTTTCCTCCTCCGCGCAGTCCTTACCTGGGCCGCCGCCCAGGGCGCTCGCCGCCTCATCCTTGAAGTACGAGCCTCCAACGCTCCCGCCCTGGCCCTTTACCACCGCCTCGGCCTTCGGGTCGAAGGCCGCCGCCCCCGTTACTACGCTCATCCTGAAGAGGATGCCCTGCTTCTGGGCACCAACGTGACCTCCGCGCTGCCTCCGGATTCGTTTTCCACCGAAATCGTCATTGAAGGTGGGCCTCCCCGGTGCTAGCGTGGTACGTCTCACCTTGTGTGAGCCAATTCGCCCGGCGCATCGATGCCGGTCCGCCGGGATGATACCGCAGCGGAGGTGTCGTCTATGGATCTGGAAGCGAACGGTCAGCCGGATAGTGAAGCAATAAATCGCCTGGAAGCAGAACACCGCCACTATTCGGAGACGCTGGAAAGCCTGCTCCAAAAACCGTGGTTATCCGAAGACGAACAACTGGAAGAAGTCCGCCTCAAAAAACTTAAACTCCATATCAAGGATCAGCTGGCCTCACTCCGAACGCAGACTCGCGCGTTCAGCGCAGCCTGATCCATTTCCAACCCATAAACCTCGCCTCACCTCCGGATGCGCCGCATCCCCAGGGTGAGGCCTGTATTCGCATCCGCTCCTTCGGCTCCGGGAACTCGCCGTCGCCGCTCCTGCTTTCTCCCCGCGCTTACTCCGCCGGCCGAAAGTCGAAATACGCCAGGTTCATGTTTCCCTCGGTCAAAATCTGCACCGTCAGCACATTCTTTCCCTTCGCCAGCTGCACTTTCACCAGATCCCGCGCCAGGTTCCAGTGGTGCCACTGCCGCCACGCGATTGGATCGGCGGCATCGGAGGTCGAGGCGATCTTCAGCGGTCCCGTCGCATCCTTCCCGTTTACATCCAGCGCAATCGTTCCCCCGCGGTTTGACGTGTACAGCAGATCGCCCGTGTACACCCCGGCCCGGGCCACATGCACCGTGATTCGGAACCACTCCCCTGGTTCGGTCCACCCCACGTATAGTTGGTTCACCTCCGGCTGTATCCGGTCGAAAGGACTGTTGTCGATGGTGTCGTGGAATTTCGTATACGACGTGTCCACGCCCTCGTGCATCCGGAATTCGTTCAGATAGGTCCCATCCGCCGGATTCAGTCCTCCGCTCCCATTGTTCTTCGCATCCGTGTCGTGATACGCAACCCCTTCCCCGCCCAGGTCGTAGTATGCACACTCCACCCTCCCCGGAATCGTCTGCGCTCCGCCCTGGTACCGGCTGTCCCCATACGGTCTGCCCCGGTACACTCCTTCGTGCGTCTGCGCCAGTGCCGCCGAGCAACTCAGTCCAGCCGCCAGAGCGGCCGCCAGGCGCAGCTTCTTCCTCACCATCGCTCGAAACCTCCGCTCCTGAATGTACATCCGGAGCTCGCGCCGCGCCTGTCCCGCTGCACCCTCCGTAACCGCAATCCCGGGCTATCGCCTTTGCCCTCCAGCTGCATGCCGTAGAATGGGAAAGATTCGCATCCGCCTGCGGCTTCCTGTCATTCCGTTTCCCTGCAGAGGTTCCCATCGCCCGCCAGCGACCGAATCGCCTTTCCCATGGTTCGTGACGGCTATTTCTATGGATTGGCGCTGCTTGCAGTCGCCGCTCTCCTCTGGTTCTTCACCGGAGCCTGGGGATGGGCAGTCGCCCCGCTGCTCCTTGCCGCCTTCTTTCTCTGGTTCTTTCGCGATCCTCGCCGAACCATTCCTCAGGAACCCGGCCTCATCGTCTCGCCCGCCGACGGCAAAGTCACCGAAGTCGCTCTCATCCGCACGCCGGATGGCGAGCGCCTCCGCGTCAGCATCTTTCTCAGCGTCTTCGACGTGCACGTCAACCGCTCGCCGGTCGCCGGCATTCTGCGCGAGGTTCGCTACCGCAAGGGCGAATATCTCAACGCCATGAATCCCGCCTGTTCCGAACGCAACGAGCAGAACCTTGCCGTCGTCGACTGCGCTGAGGGTTACTCCGTCTCCTTCATTCAGATCGCTGGCCTGCTCGCCCGCCGCATCGTCTTCACCAGGCGTCCCGGCGACGCGCTCGCCCGCGGCGAGCGCGTCGGCCTCATCAAATTCGGCTCCCGCACCGACCTCCTCCTGCCCGCGAACGCCGAACCGCGCGTTCGCAGGGGCGACCGCGTCCGCGGCGGCGCCAGCGTCATCGCTCGCATCGACGCATCCCAGATCGAGTCCCTGCGGGCCGCCGTCGAGGGGGCCCTGGTTTGAACGGCGAATCGCACGGCGAACCACAGCACCGCTTCCTGACCGGAGGACCTTCCCCCCGCCCGCGGCACCGCCCCCGCGGCATGTTCCTCCTCCCGTCGCTCTTCACCGCGGTCAACATCGCCGCCGGCTTCTTTGCCATCACTCAGAGTCTCGAAGGCTCAGCCCTCGCTCCCCACCACTTCGACTACGCCGCGCTGGCCATCGGTCTGGCTATCCCCTTCGACGCCCTCGATGGCCGCATCGCCCGCCTTACCAACACCGAAAGCGATTTCGGCCGCGAACTCGACTCCCTGGCGGATGTCATCACCTTCGGCGTCGCCCCCAGCATCCTCGCCTTTTCCTGGGGATTCCGCTCGCTGCCCCTGAGCATCAATGCGGATTACCGGCTCAAGTTCGTCCAGTTCGGCGCCTTCGTCTGCTTTCTCTTCCTCCTCTGCGGCGCCAGCCGTCTCGCCCGCTTCAACATCAGCGTTAACCCGGTTCCCAAAAATCCCGGCCGTCCGGGCCGCAAGTACTTCGTCGGCATGCCGATCCCTGCCGCCGCCGGTATCGTTGCCGCCGTCGTCCATGGCTTCACCGGACTGCCTATCTTTACCTGGTGGCTGGCCGTCATCTGGGGCCTCATGGTCGCCTTCATCGGCTTCCTTATGGTCAGCACCTGGCGTTTCTGGAGCGGCAAGGAAATCAACCTCACCGGCCGCCAGCCCTTTCGCTGGATCGTCTTCGTCGGCCTGAGCATCTATCTGCTGATCTTCTTTTCCCGCGAAATCCTGCTCATCCTTGCTTTCGTCTACATGTTCTCCGGCGTCCTCGCCCGCCTCGCGTACTCCTGGCGCCGGCATCATAAACCAGCACCGCCTGTCGCTTCCTCTCAGGGTCCTATTGGATGACCGATCATAAGAAAATCGCTATTGTTGGTGCCGGCTCACTGCGCGGCAAGGAACTCAACGAAGCCCTCGCGGATTCGCCCTTCGCCGACTCCGACTTTGTCCTCATGGACGACGAGGCCGAGTTGGGCAGCCTCGAGGCCGTCGCCGATGAGGTCACGTTCATCCAGCGCATCGACGCCGATGCCTTCGCTCACGTTGACTTCGTCTTCTTTGCCGGCGATCAGCAGCTCACCCTGAAGCACTGGCAAAAGGCCAGCCGCGCCGGCGCCAGCATCGTCGACCTCTCCGGCGCCCTCGAAGGTCAGCCCGGCGTTCTCGTCCGCGCCCCCTGGGTCACGGAGCAATGGGCCTCCGAGCAGCGCGCTCCCGAGGGCTTACCCCCTGCCCCGACACCCGGCACGCCAGGCCTTGAGACTCCGGCTATCGTACCCGCCCACGCCGTCTCTGTGGCCCTCGCACTGCTCCTCGCCCGCGCCGCCCAGGATGCTCCCCTCCGCGCCGCGGCCGCCACCGTCCTCGAACCGGCGTCCGAATACGGCCGCGCTGCCATGGATGAGCTCCATCAGCAGACCGTGAAATTGCTTAGCTTCCAGGAATTGCCGCGCCAGATTTATGACACCCAGGTCGCCTTCAACACCACCCCCGCTTTCGGCGAAGCGGCCAAGTTCTCCCTCGCCGCCAGCGAATCGCGCATTCGCCGCCATTACGACCTGCTGACCGCCGGCCGGCTGCCGGAGCCCGACATTCAGCTGCTCCACGTCCCCGTCTTCCACGGCTACGGCCTCTCGCTCGCCTTCGAGCTTACCCAGCCCAGCTCGCTCGATCAGATGGAGGCATCGCTCGCCGGCGAACACGTCGAGGTCAACACCGCCGACGCCGATCCGCCCACCAACCTCACCGTCGCCGGACAACCCAACATCCTCGTCCGCGTGCGCCCCCACAACACCGGCGATCTGGAAACGACCCGCTTCCGCCTCTGGGCCGGCTTCGACAATCTCCGCTTCGCCACCCTGAACGCTCTCGCCTGCGCCCTCGAGCTCAAGCGCCTCCGCCCCAGCGGCGAAGTCCAGTAAGCGCCGCTCTGCGCAGCTTGCCCGACCCTCCCGGAGCCTGACCATCGACGAAAACCTCGGAGCTCAGATCGCCCGAGACTTGCAGAACCCGCCGGATCGCCGCCACCAGGGTCTCTGGATCCAGCCGTCTCAGCGTACGCATGGCGATCCTCAGACCCTCACCACCGCACCATCCTCGGGCGCCCTCTTCTCAGCCCCACGCCCCACCGGCCCTGTCGACCGCCGTATCACCAGCGTCGGCCGCACCGAGGACTCCGCCCCCATGCTGCCTTCCTGCCGCGCGCTGTACAACGCCCGAAACGCCGTCCGTGCGATCTCCTCCCGCGACAGCCGCACCGTCGTCAGCGCCGGCTGGGTAAACGCGCTGATCTGGATATCGTCGAAGCCCACCAGCGAAATGTCCTCCGGAACCCGCAGCCCGTGCTCGTGGATTGCCCCCAGCGCCCCGATCGCCGTCATATCGTTGGACGCCAGCACCGCCGTTGGCCGCCGCTGCCTTTCCAGCAGCCGCGCCATCGCCTCGTGTCCCCCGTCGACCTGGTGGTTGCCCTCTTCCGTCATCCCCGCGCCCATCCCGCTCCGCTCCAGGCTCGCCACAAATTCATCCCGCCGCACCCGCGCCGATCGCAAAGCCATCGGCCCGGAAATAAACGCGATCTCCCGGTGCCCCAACCCCAGGATGTGCTCAACCGCCGCATCCACCCCCGCCGCGTAGTCCACCACAATGTTGCTGGTCAGCTTCCCCGGCGCACCCGTGTCCAGAAACACCAGCGGAATCGCCCGGCTGCGGAACTCCGTGATCAGTTGCTCGTCCATCTCCGACGTCATGATCGCCACGCCGTCCACTTTGCGCTGCAGCATCCGGCTCACGCACACCTGCATCCGCGCCGGATCGTAATTCGTATTCGCCACCAGCACTTCCTGCCCATACTGCACCGCGATGTCCTCGAAGCTCTTGACCAGCTCCGGAAAAAACGGATTCGTGATGTCGGAAATGATCAGCCCGTACAGGCTGCTCCGACCCGAGCCCAGCGCGCGCGCCCACGTGTTCGGATAAAATCCCAGCTCTTCGATCGCCCGCTGCACTCGCTCTTTCGTCGCCGGCGTCACCTTGTCCGATCCGTTGATCGTCCGTGACACCGTCGCCGTCGACACCTTCGCCAGCCGCGCTACTTCCCGGATGTTCATAGCCGCCTCGCCCTGTCGCCTCGCCCCGTTATATTCGATTGGGAGCAAAAGGGAAACGGCACCTCCTCTGGAGAGCGCACAAGCTCGCCATCAACCCCATCCCGGAAAATCCGAATTTTCCTGTCAGCCCTTTGCACTCGTCATCCCTTTTAACGGCAGAGTCACTGATTCGAAGTCTCTGCACCCCGGAGAAAGCAAGATGCAACTTCCCAGGCACCTCCTCGCCGGATGGGCCCTCCCCGGGCCGGCTCTGGCGCGGAGACAAAAACCGTCTCCCAACGAATCCTTCCGCCGCCGCGATCATCGAAACCTCAGGACCAGCGGGAGGACCGAATCGCATGGCGGCATTTTGTGGTTGTTGCGGAACAGAAATTACTGCGAAGGCCGAGGTATGCACCGTCTGCGGCACGCCCCGTCACGGCATGAGGAAGGCAAGCCCGCGCTCCAGCGACGTCTTAACCAGCCCCTCCCCCAATTTGCCAACGCTGCTCGATCCGCCCTGCTGCTCCCGCAACTAAGCCTCACCCTCATGGGGCAGCGGTAACCCGAAACCCAGCTGGCTCTGCTTACCGGACCGCGCGCGGAGCCTGCGCCTGGATCCCCTGCCCTGAGCTTGTCGAAGGAACCACACCCTTTCCTTCTTCCACCGTATAGATACGATCCACGCCCGGCAGCGCGATTTTCTCCACCTGCCCGTCCGGCCAGTGGATCTCCACCGCATCCACCTTCGCCGTGTCTCCGAGCCCGAAATGCACCCGCATGTCGTTCGACGACAAATAGCTCCCGCCACTCAGAACGTCGCCGCGTTGCCGCAGGCCGCCCGCCGTCAGATACACCGTCGAGCCCACCGCATCCCGCGGGCTCTTCGGTCCGCCGATCAGTTTTAATTCCACCCAGTGATGATGATCAGGGTTCACGTTGCGCAGCAGCACCGGAACTCCGTCCATGTTGTTCATCACGGCATCGATCTTTCCGTCGTTGAATAGATCCCCGAAGGCCACGCCTCGTCCCACCGTCACCACCGCCAGTCCCGTCCCTTCCACCGCCGGCACGAGCGAAAACTTCCCATTGCGGTCGTTGTGGAACAGCAGTGGACGCTCCGCATACGTCGTCCCCCACTCCGGGTGCTGATCCACGAGTGGATACACGTGGCCGTTGGTGAAGAGCAGGTCCTTCCAGCCATCGTTGTCGTAATCCAGGAACCCGTCACCGAAACTCACGAAGGGAATCGTCGGCGCCGCCACTCCCGACTGGTAGCTCACGTCCGTGAAATTTCCCTTGCCGTCGTTCTCGAAAACAATGTCGTAATCGTCCGAGAACGTCGTGCTTACCACGTCCTCATGCCCGTTGTTCATGTAGTCGCCGACCGCCAGCCCCATGTTCGCCGCCTCGCGCCCATCGGCGTTCAGCGCAAAACCGCTCAGATAGCTGTCGTCCTCGAAGGTCCCGTTCCCCTTGTTGATGTACAGGTAGTTCGGCGTCGAGTCGTCCGCCACCAGCAGGTCCGGCTTGCCGTCGTTGTTCACGTCCACAAACAGTGCGCCCAGCCCGTAATAGCCGTTTTTGTTGTCCACGCCCAGCTTCTCGCTCACATCGGTGAACGTTCCATCGCCGTTGTTGTGGAACAGATGATCCCGCTCGCCCGGCAATCCCCGCGGCCCGCACATCACGTCCTCTCCGCGGTACTGGCAGTTCGCGTAGTTCACCGTCTTCGATCCCGACACCGGCGGATGCACAAAATCGAAGTGGATGTACCCCGCCACAAACAGATCCAGATTTCCGTCGCCGTCGTAGTCGCCGAAGGTCGCTCCCGTCGACCACGTGCCCAGCGCCACGCCTGCCTTCTCCGCCACATCGGTGAATGTCCCGTTCTGATTGTTGCGGTATAGCCGGTTTTGCCCGTAATTTGTCACGTACAAATCCGGCCAGCCATCATTGTTGTAGTCCGCCACCGCACAGCCGTAGCCCCAGCGGTCGTTGGCCACCCCGGCCTTCTCCGTCACGTCCGTAAAGGTCCCGTCGTGGTTGTTGTGGAACAGCGCCGCATGCGGCGCCGCCGTCTTCCCGTTCATCGCATCCAGCGTCGACCCGTTGACCAGATAAATGTCCAGCCATCCATCGTTGTCGTAGTCGATCAGGCAAACGCCCGGCCCCTTCGCCTCCACGATGTACGGCTTGTCCCGCGTTCCCGAAACGTGGTGCCAGCTCGTCAGCCCGGCTGCCTTCGCAATATCCTGGAACACCACCGGCCCCGTCTTCACGAAACCACCCGCCGTAATCACACGGTGCTGGGTGTCGTATACCGCCTGGTGCTGGCTTCCGCTGGCCATGCCCCCGCCCTGCTGTTGCGGGCCGCTGCCCTGCTGCGCGCCTGCCGGCCACCTTCCTGCCGCCAGCCATCCCAGCACAACCACCGCCGCCAGCCATCCCTGCACAGAAACAGACCGCCGATGCCCGCTCACCCGATCCTTCCCTTCCTTCCGCTTGCGCTGCTCCCTATTCTCGCCGCTCCTGCCGCTCTGCGGAAAGAAGGATCGCAGGTGGACTCTTTTGAGGCGATACCATGGTCAGCGGAGATGCCCCACCCGATGCCCGCTCGCCCCACCCTCTCGCTCGTATCCGTTGTCTGTCTCAGTCTCGCATTTCCCGCCGCGCTTCCCGCTCTGCAAGCCGCCGCTCCCGTCCACGTCTCCACCCCCGTCCTCGATTCATACAGCGGCCAATACGCCGATCCCAGCGATCCCGACACCGTCCTCTCGTTCTTTCGCGACGGCGACATCCTCTACTACGAGACCGCCACCAGCCCACGCACCGACCTCACCGCCGAGTCCGACACCACATTCAGCGCCTGGCACGGCAATGTCCACTACACCTTCGTCGCGGACCCGAGCGGCCGCATCACCGGCGTCCGCTTCTCCAGCGGCATGGAGACCGATCTCCTCCGGAAAATCTCCTCCACTCCGATTCAGAACCACCTTCGTCCGTACGCCCGCGAAGAAGTCATGATCTCCATGCGCGACGGCGTCCAGCTCCACGCCGTCATCCTCCGCCCCACCGATACCCAGGAGCCGCTTCCCTTCCTGCTCGCGCGCACCCCTTACGGCGTCGACCAAAATACCCCCGAAACTCTCAACGACCGCTACACCGACCTCGCCAACAGCGGCTACATCTTCGTCCTGGAAGATATCCGTGGCCGTTACAAATCCGAAGGCGCCTTCGTCATGATGCGCCCCCTCGCCGACCATCGTGATCCCCATGCGATCGACGAGAGCACCGACACATACGACACCGTCGCCTGGCTCCTCCGGCACATCCCCGATAACAACGGCCGTGTCGGCGTCCTGGGCATCTCCTACCCCGGGTTCCTTGCCGCCGAAGCCGGCATCGACCCCCATCCCGCCGTCCGCGCCATCTCGCCCCAGGCTCCCATGACCGACGTCTGGATGGGCGACGACTTCTTCCACAACGGAGCCTTCCGCCAGACTTACGGCTACGATTACGTCCTCGGCATGGAATCCGGCAGGCAGACCACCTTCGGCAAGCTCGACGAAGATGCCTACACCTTCTTCCTCCATGCCGGCTCCTTCGCCGCCGCCGGCAAATCCAGCGTCGACGATCTGGCCACCGGCCGCGCCTTTCTCCACCACCCCGACTACGACAGCTTCTGGCGCGCGCGCGCCGTCCAGCCGCACCTCACCACCGTCGCCGTCCCTACCCTTGAAGTCGGCGGCTGGTGGGATCAGGAAGACCTCTGGGGACCCCAGGCCGAATACGCCGCGCTCGAGCCGCATAATCAGCCGTCCGATCCCGCACACCGCGTCTACATGGTCCTCGGTCCCTGGCGCCACGGCAGTTGGTCCGCGCCGAACCGCCGTCTCGGCCCCCTCAACTTCGGCGAGCCGGTCGGCAACGAGTACCGCCGCGACATTGAAGCACCCTTCTTCGCGTACTACCTGAAAGACCAGCCCGGATTGAACCTCGAAAACACCGCCACCTACCAGACCGGAACCGATCGCTGGATGCACTACTCCCAGTGGCCGCCCGCTAATGAGACGACTCGAAATCTGTATTTAGCCGCCGACGGCTCCCTGACCTTCGCGAAGCCCGCCGACACCAGCGCATTCAGGGAGTACACGTCCGACCCCGCCAACCCCGTCCCCTACCGCCCGCGTCCCATCCAGGCCACCTACGCGCCTGACTCCCACTGGTACACCTGGCTCGTGCAGGATCAGCGCTTCGTTCAGCACCGCCCCGACGTCGCCACCTGGGAAACTCCGCCCCTCGACCGCGACGTCACCATCACCGGCAACGTCACCGCCGACCTTATCGCATCGACTTCCGGCACCGACAGCGACTGGATCGTCAAGCTCATCGACGTCTTTCCCGACAACCCCGTGGCCGACCCGAACTGCGGAGCCACATGTCTGCGCATCGATCCCGCGGGAGAGCCCTGGGCCAGTGTCCGGCCCGCCGGCTTCGAGCTCATGATCAACGACGAAATCTTCCGCGGCCGCTACCGGCAAAGCTTCGAGCATCCCGAGGCCATCCCCGCCAACACGCCCGAGGAATACAAATTCTCTCTCCACGCCGCCGACCACGTCTTCCTCAAAGGACATCGCATCATGGTTCAGGTGCAAAGCACCTGGTTCCCGCTCTACGACCGCAACCCCCAAACCTTCGTTCCCAGCATCATGACCGCGCGGCCGTCCAGCTATAAGACCGCCGCGCAGCATATCTACGCGGGCTCCCACATCGAGCTGCCCGAGCCGCAGCCGTGACTTGAAGGTGCAACCGTTCTCTGTGCACAGCGGAGCCATTCATCTGCCCGCAACAAAGAGAGCCTTGGCTATCTCTCGCGCCCGCCACCGTATGAGCGATGCGCGATACGCTGGACGAAGGGGCCACACTCTGTCTCATCCTGAACATCTAAACTTCGATCCCTGAACTTCCCCGCCACCCGGCCCCGGAGAACCGACTTTGCCTGCCCTCGACATTCGCGCCCAGGATGCCGGCCATAACCTCGGCAAGGCCATCGCCCTGATCGTCACCGGATTCTTCTGGGCTGCCGCCATGGGCGCCGTCACCAAATCCCTGCACCACGTCTCGCCCCTGCTCACCCTCTTCTTTCAGTACGCCGTGGCCTTTCTCTGCTTCGTCCCTTCCGGCCTGCGCATGGACCCCGCCGCCCTGCGCACCCAGCGCGCTGGTCTCCAGATCTTCCGCAGCCTCGCCGGCTCCGCCTGCCAGTTGCTCTTCTTCTTCTCCCTCAGCTCGCTGCCCCTGCTCGACGCCTCCCTGCTCTCCAACTCCGCGCCGCTGTTCATCCCCATCGTTGTCTGGCTCTGGTTCCGCAAGCCCGTCAGCCGCACCGTCGCCGTCAGCCTCCTCATCGGACTCGCCGGCGTCGTCCTCACCATCCATCCCGGACCCCGGCTGCTGCGCGATCCTGCCGCGCTCCTCGCCCTTGCTTCCGGCGTGCTCTCCGCCATCGCTCTGGTTGCCACCAACCGCCTTGCCGAAACCGATCCGCCCTCGCGTACGCTCCTGTGGAACTTCGGCGTCTCCACCCTCCTGCTCATCCCCGTCGCCATTGCGGTCTGGACGCCGCTCTCCGCCCGCGCCTGGCTCATGCTTCTCTCCGTCGGCGTGCTCTACGCGCTCACCCAGTGGTTCATCATCCTCGCCTACCGCTATGCTGGCGCCGAGGAGCTATCGCCCTTCAACTACTCTGTCGTCGTCTTCTCCGGCATCCTCGGCTGGATCTTCTTCGCCAACGTCCCCGGCCTCAGCGCCCTCGCCGGAACCCTGCTCATCTGCGCCGGAGGCATCCTCAGCATCCACACCGGCCGCCCCGAGGGCAAAGGCTCCTGGTTCGGCGTCGGCCACTGGCACTGGCCCTGGAAGCTCGCCCTCCGCACCGGCTTCCCGCCGATTCACCTCCCGTAATAGAAAGAGCGCCGGATGACCGGCGCTCTCCAATCTTTCAACTCCAGTCCCTGGAACTCTACCCTTCTTCCTGCTCCCGCAGCTTCGCGATCACCGAAAAGTCCTCCAGGGTCGTCACATCTCCCTTGATCTCCCCGTGCGTCGCCATCTCCCGCAGCAGCCGCCGCATGATCTTTCCCGACCGCGTCTTCGGCAGCGCATCCGTAAAACGAATGTCGTCCGGCCGCGCCAGCGCGCCAATCTCCTTCGCTACCCACGCGCGCAGCTCGTCCTTCAGTTCCTTCGACGGCCGATATCCGCCCTCCAGCGTCACGAACGCAGAAATCGCCTGCCCCTTCAGCTCATCGGGACGCCCCACCACCGCGGCCTCCGCCACTTTCGCGTGCGCTACCAGCGCCGATTCCACTTCCATGGTCCCCAGCCGGTGCCCGCTCACGTTGATCACATCGTCCACCCGGCCCATCAGCCAGAAATAACCATCCTCGTCCATGCGCGCGCCGTCGCCCGTAAAATAGCAACCCGGCACATCCGACCAGTACTGCTTCACATAACGGTCGGGATCGCCCCAGATCGTCCGTGCCATCGACGGCCACGGTTTCCGGATCACCAGCAGCCCGCCCTGCCCTGGCGGAACCGGCTGCCCTTCTTTTGTCACCACCTCAGGAACTACGCCAAAAAACGGCCGCGTCGCCGAACCAGGCTTTGCCGCCACCGCTCCCGGCACCGGCGCAATCATGATCCCGCCCGTCTCCGTCTGCCACCACGTATCGACAATCGGGCACCGTCCCCGCCCGATCACTTCCCGGTACCATATCCACGCCTCCGGATTGATCGGCTCACCCACCGTCCCCAGCAGCCGCAGCGAGCCCAGATCATGCTTCGCCGGATACTCGTTGCCCCACTTGATGAACGCCCGGATCGCCGTCGGTGCCGTATAGAATACCGTCACTTTGTGATCGTCGATGATCTTCCAGAACCGGTCCATCTGCGGATAGTTTGGCGCCCCCTCGTACATCAGCGTGGTTGTGCCATTCTGCAAAATCCCGTACACCACGTACGAGTGCCCCGTCACCCACCCGATATCCGCCGTGCACCAGTAAACATCGTCCTCGTGCAGATCGAAGGTGATCTTGCTCGTCAGGTATGTCTGCACTGCGTAGCCGCCGGTGGTGTGCACCAGTCCTTTGGGTTTGCCGGTGGTCCCCGACGTGTACAGGATGTACAGCGGATCCTCCGCGTCCATTTCTTCCGCGGCACATTCCTTCTCCGCCGCCGCCGTCAGCTCATGCCACCAGTGGTCGCGCCCCTTCTGCATCTCCACCGGCGACCCCGTCCGCTTGTACACCACCACGTTCTTTACCGTCGGACATTGTCCGACCGCCTCATCCACCGTCGCCTTCAGCTTCACTTCGTTGCCGCGCCGGTACGAGGTGTCCTGGGTCAGAATCGCCACGCACTGCGAGTCGTTCACCCGATCGACAATCGCGTTGGCCGCAAAACCGCCGAAGATCACCGAGTGCACCGCGCCGATCCGCGCGCAGGCCAGCAGAGCAATGGCCAGCTCCGGCGTCATCCCCATGTAAACCGCCACGCGATCGCCCTTCCGGATGCCCAGCCCCTTCAGCACATTCGCGAACCGCTGCACCTCCCCGTGCAGTTCCTTAAACGTCAGCCGCCGCACCTCGCCCGGCTCGCCTTCCCACAGGATCGCCGTCTTGTTTGCGCGCCCGTTCTCCACCTGCCGATCGACGCAGTTGTAGCAGAGGTTCAGCCTGCCGCCCACAAACCACTTCGCCCACGGAAAATTCCATTCCAGAACCTTCTCCCACGGCTTGAACCAGTGCAGTTCTCGCGCAGCCTCTGCCCAGAACCCCTCCGGGTCGTGCACCGAGCGCTGATAGATCTTCTGGTACTCCGCCAGGCTTTTGACGTGCGCGCGCTGGGCAAACTCCTCCGGCGGAGGAAATACCCGGTGTTCGCGCAGAATGGAATCAAGATTGGGACTGATGGTCGTCTCGGCAGACATGCATTCTCCGGCTTCGATCAAGGTATCGTCTCGCGGATCAAAGACGCAACCGCCAGTTCGCGCAACCGCCTATCTCAGCTCCGCATCGAGCGAAAGCTGCCGCGCCACCTTGCGCAAAACCCGGTCCCGCGTCCACAGCCGCGAACCTGAGGTCAGCAGCACCGACGCTAGCAGATGAGCATCCATATATCCGATGCCCGCCCCGGACAATGCCCAATCCTCGATGAGCCGCAGGACCTCCGTATCGCTCGCCACGCGCGCGCCGCGCAACCCCGCAAGATCGTTCATCAGTGCCGCACGGTCGGGAGACGAACCGAGCGCCAGCTCTCCCAGCACGAAGGGATGAATCAACACCAGCCCGTACCGCAGCAGACTTGCGAGCTCCCGATCGGGCCTGTGGAAATGGTCAATCCAAATTGAAGTATCGACGAGAATCACGCGGCTTTCGATCTCCGCCGGCGCGATGCAGCTGCGGGCCTGCGCCTGGGAGCCGCTTTGATCCCTGGCATCGTGCCTCCGAGGGCGATCAACCGATGGGCCGCTTCCCTCTCCACCAGAGCCTTGAGCGCCGCATTCACCAGCAGGCTCTTCTCCTCGATCCCTGAGTATCCCTGCGCCTTCTTCACCAGCTCATCGTCCAGCGTCACTGTCGTTCTCATAGCAATCTCCGCGCATCAATTCTAGCATCATTTGATGCTGGTTTTGATGCGGACGCGGGCTCACAGCTACACTATCCCTCGGAGGATTTCCCGTCTTGCCCTCGAACCTCGGCCACGTCCTCGCCGTTATTCCCGCACGCCTCGGCTCAACGCGGCTGCCCCGCAAGGTCCTCCGCGAAATCGCCGGCGAGCCCATGATCGCCTGGGTCTACCGCGCCGCCCGCGCCTGCCCCCTCCTTGACCAGGTCCTCATCGCCACCGACTCCGACGAGGTCCTCAACTTCGCTCAGGCCCACTCCCTCCCCGCCGTCTTCACCCCTGCCGACTGCGCCAGCGGCACCGACCGCGTTCACGCCGTCGCCCAGTCCATCCCCGCCGACATCTACGTCAACATCCAGGGAGACGAGCCGCTCCTCACCGCGGGGCATTTTCCGCCGCTGCTCCAGCTCTTTGAGCGCCCTGAAGTCCAGGTCGGTACCCTCGCCGTCCGCTGCCCCGCCGGCGACATTGCCAATCCCAACGCCGTCAAAGTGGTCACCGCCGAAAACGGCCGCGCTCTTTACTTCTCCCGAGCCACCATCCCCTTCGATCGTGATAACGCCGGATGCGGCGGCTACCGCAAACACCTCGGCATCTACGCGTATCGCAAAGCCGCGCTCGAGCGTTTCGCCGCCCTGCCGGCCTCCTGGCTCGAACAGGTCGAACGCCTCGAGCAACTGCGCCTGCTCGATAACGGTATCGACATCTATGTCGCCCCCGCCCCGTCCGACACCATCGGTGTCGACACCGAAGACGACCTGCGCGCCGTCGAAGCGGTCATCCTGAGCGAAGGCCGCCCAAAGCCCCTACATCGCCTTTAGCTCCGCCCCCTTCGACTCTCGCCCGAAGGCCGCCACGAAGGCGACGTAACACGCCACAATGGCCACCGTGGCCGCCAGCACTACGCCCAGCCCCCCAAATCGCTCTGCCGCCCTCGCCTGGATAACTCCGTTCCACGACGAGGCAAGATTGCCCAGCTGATACGCCAGCCCCGGAAACGTCGCCCGCACCGGCCCTGGCGACAGCTCGCTCAGCCACGCCGGCACCACCCCCCACGCTCCCTGCACCATGAACTGCGTGAGGAACGCCCCGCACGCCAGCGCCGCCACCGAATGCGACAGCGCATACAGCGGAATCACCGGCAGCGCCAGCAGAGCCGCCAGAATAATCGCTTTCTTCCGTCCGATCTTTTCCGACAGGCTGCCGAACAGGATCCCACCCGCAATCGCCCCCACGTTGTACAGAATCGCGATCGCCCCCGTCAGCTGCGCCGAAAACCCATGGTCCTTTTGTAAGAACGTCGGATACAAATCCTGCGTCCCGTGCGAAAACGCATTGAAGCCCGTCATCAGCAACACCAGAAACACAAACGTCCCGGCGTACTCGAGCAGCCCCTTGCGCAGCCCCATCCGGGGAAGGGTCCGCTCCTCCAACTCGCCGCGCTCCTTCCATACCGGCGACTCTTCCACCTTGCCGCCGATATAAAACACCAGCAGCGCCGGAAGCGCCCCCGCCAGGAACATGCCCCGCCAGCCAAACGGGTGCCCATGCCACGTAAAGTGCGAGAACCAGGGAAACAGGAGCGCATACGATGCCGCCGCCACCATGTACCCGACCGCGTAACCCTCCTGCAGCAGCCCGGAGAAGAATCCCCGGTTCTCCTTCGGCAGCGTCTCAAAGGCCAGCGCCGCGCCCACGCCCCACTCCCCGCCCATGGCAATTCCAAACAGGGCCCGCAGGATAAACAGCGTATGCATCGATCCGGCAAACGCGCACGCCAGCTCCAGCAGCGAGTAGCACGCGATGTTGATCATCAGCGTCGGCCGCCGCCCGAATCGGTCCGCGATTAACCCGAAAAGAAAGGCCCCCACCGGCCGCATCATCAGCGTGACCGAGAGCGCCGCCACCACCTCGGTCCGGGCCACGCGGAAATCCGCCGCCACCGCGGAAACGCAGAACACCAGAGTGAAGTAGTCGAACGCGTCGAGCGACCAGCCCAGAAAGCACGCCGCGAACGCGTGCCGCTGCCGCGGTGTCAGGCTCCGAAAGGGAGTCGGCATGCGTGCCAGCTTACCAGAGGTATCCCTTCCGCCTGTCCGCATGCTTTCCGCTGAGCGCCCAAAGCAGTAAATTGAAACCGGGCTTCCGCGGCCGTCCCAGTGCACTTCCCGCGGCCCATGCCCCTGAGGAGTTCTGCATGATCCGCCGCCAATTCTCCCTGCGCCGTTCCGGCAAAGCCCTTCTTTGCGGCCTTGGCTTCGAGTTCGCCATGGCAACGGCCCTCGGATGCGGCGGCGGCGCGAACATCGGCACGACTGCCCAGCCTCCCACCCAGGCCGCTGCCACGCCCACCATCGCCACGACCGCTGCCCAAAACGGCGCCCTCATCGTTACCCTTGCCGACACGACGCCCGGCGCCGCCCTCTACTACACCACCGACGGCTCGACGCCCACCGCAACCTCGATCCGCTACTTCGCTCCGTTTCTGGTCGCGTCAAACCTCACACTCGACGCCATCGCCGCCAATCCGCCTGCGTATCTCAACAGTTCCGCTGCCACCCAAAACTTCTCCCCGAACATCGCCTCCGGCTCGCTTGTCTGGAGCGACGAGTTCAACTCCGCCAGCGCACAGCCCAATCCCGCCACGTGGACCTACGACACCGGCCTCGACTGCTGCGGCAATAACGAGCTCGAAACCTACTGCGCCTGGGAATCCACCACCGGCCCCTGCGCTCCTGCCAGCCCCAATGCCTTTCTCGGGACCGATGGCTTCCTGCACGTGGTTGCCGAAAACCCCTCAGCCGGTGTCTATTCGTCCGGCCGCCTCAAATCCGAGGGGCTCTTTTCCTTCCAGTACGGCCGCATCGAGGCCCGCATGATGCTGCCCGAATCCCAGGGCATGTGGCCGGCCTTCTGGCTGCTCGGCAACAACATCACCACGATTTCCTGGCCGGCCTGCGGCGAAGCCGACATCATGGAGCACATCGACGGCAGCAATCCGCCGCTCAACGGCACGCCTCCCGGCTTTGACTGGATCGCCGGCTCCGTTCACGGCGGCCCCAGCAGCAGCAATGAGGCCAACGGCACCCAGCAGTACCATCCCGCCGGCTTCTCGGCCGCTGCCTGGCATACCTACGGCATGATCTGGAGCAAAGGGCAGGTCGAGTTCTACGTCGACTCGCCCTCGAACGTTTACGCCACCTTCACGGCCGCCAACTTCTCCGGCGCCTGGCCCTTCGATCAGGGACCGATGTTCATCCTCCTGAACCTGGCCGTCGGCGGCGACTGGCCCGGCTCGCCCAACGCCACCACTCCCTTCCCCTCCACCATGCTGGTTGACTACGTGCGCATCTACACGAATTAGCTTGTCATCCCGACCGCAGCGGAGGGACCCGTTTTCCTTATTCTCGATCCTGCATCCAGCGATCGAGGATGGTGTGCGCGCAGCGCGCCCCGCACAAATGCCGCATCTCCGCCGAGTGCGCCAGAAATCCGTTCCATGGCGTCACCTTCATTGCCGCCTGCTCCGGCTCGCCTTCGGCCGGCGACAGAGTCTCCGTCCACGCCAGCCACCAGTCTTCCGACTCCTGGCGCTTTTCCTTCCCATACACATCGCAATGAAACGTCTCCGTCCAGGCCATTGCCCTCGCTCCCCACGAGCATTGCCTGGAAGGTAACATAGGCGGAGGGCACCGGGTCCCGAGGGAGCGTCTATGCTCTTTTCACAAAATGGAACCAACCCACCCCGCCGGGCCGGCCTCGCCGCCTCCGTCGCGGCCCACGCTGCGTTGCTCGTGGTCGTCGTTGCGATCACTCTGCACATCGGGCGGGTCCGGGCCGTTTATCGCGACAGCCGCTGCTGCACCGCTGCCCTTTACTGGACCGGCATGACCAGCGCCAGCGATGCGAGTCCCGCCGCGCCCCGCGGCAAACGGTCGAATCTGCCGCCTGTGGCGCCGCCCAAATCCTCCCGCATCGAAAATCCCGAGCATCTGCGCCAGCCGCGCAGCTCAAAAACCCAGGCGCCCGCTGCGCAGAAGCGCCTCGACCTGGCCGGCACCCCCTCACCGCAGCAACAACAGACCCTCGGCACCGGTCTCGGCGACCAGGATGCCGAGCCCGCCTTCCCTACCTTCTTTCCACGACCCGCGGTCGCCAACCGCTCGCTGCTGCCCACCGTGGAGCAGAAGATCATCGTCAACGTCACTATCAGCGCCCAGGGCGACGTGACCGATGAGAAGCTGGTCCAGGGCTTCGGCAATCCGCTCGACCAGACGGTCCTCGATACCGTGAAGTCGTGGCGCTTTCATCCGGCCACCCTCAACGGCGCGGCCGTCGCTTCCACCGAGCAGCTGGTTTTCCCCTTCAGCCGCACGTTCGGCCTGGACGACGGCTCGGCGAGCGACGGTTAACAACGGAGGGTCCTGAGGGGCCCCCCCCCGGGATGATTATGCACTTGACACAGACATGGTACCGAGGTAATTCTGAGGTCACCGTGACAGGGCAAGACTAAACGGGCCGCCAATCCCATTCGGAACTGGCGGCCCCAACGCTGCATCTGAGGTACGGATGGCTCAGGATGCCACAGGCAGATGGGGCTCGATGTGACGGATATCACAGGAACCACGGCGACAGGCAACCAACCCCGCTGATTTCTGTGGTATTCGTTCCTGCAGCGTCTGCCTCAAACGCCTAAAACAGAATTTTAGGCTTGCCTATTGACGCGCGCCTCAATCCTGGAGATCATGCTCTTGGATGGTGCGCGATGACCCGCGAAGAATTTCTCACCCGTGAAATCGAGTCGTACCGCAAGAAGATCGAACTTTATCAGGCGATGATCGCCGAATGGGAGCGTGAGCTGGGCAAGCCTGGCCCGCTTTCTGCGCCAGTAGACAGTTCTTCTACATCTCCTACAAAGAAACCCGCAGGCGGCGATCCCCTGTCTTTGATTCAGGGAATGGTCTTCTTTGGTAAATCCCAGCCTGAGGCGGCGAAGGCGTTCCTGCAGATGGTGGGCTATCCATTGGGCACGCAGGTTCTCGTGGATGGAATTATTAAGGGCGGTGTCAAGATTGGGGGCAAAGACCCCAAACAAAATCTCTACACCATTCTCGAACGCAGCCCCGATTTTGGCCGCGTGGGGCGGGGGGGAATCTGGGGACTCACAAGTTGGCCCGGGGTCGCCAAAAAGAACTCAGAGTCACTGTCTGAGGAGAGTTCATCGGAGGACGCGTCCTCATGAGAAGAGCTATAGCCCTACATCGCCATGCTTGCCGTGATGTGGGGCGATAACAGGAAGGCCTGATTCGTGTCTCTTTGGCGGAGTGGCGAATCAGGCCGTGGTGAGCAGTTCTTTTCGTTTGTCAGAGGGTGCCCGCCTGGTGGCGGTGTCGGGATTTATACCCCGTAACGATTCCCTAGCCGGAATGGAGTTCGATTCTCCCGCCCTCTGGCTCCATTATCCACTGTCAACCCGTCGCATGGAAGAGAAAAGGAGAGCCTAGGATGAGTCTAGCAGTCGCTATAGAAGCGGATGGCGGCATCGTTTTGGCCGCTGATAGCCGTGCCACTTATGGAGATCCACGCGGTCTGACGGCGGTCAACGATACCGTCCAGAAAATATACCGTCTCAGTCCGCGAACGGCTGTGGCGTTGGTAGGACAGGCCGAGATCGGGGCGTCACTCATTCAACACATAACACTCAGCCTCGCCGCACAGCCGGGCGCAAACGTCCAAAATGTGGCAGAAATTATTCGCACCGTTGGCAATCAGTATTTCGCGCAGTGGTTTGGCCCTCCACATTTTCTCATGGGGCCGAGCGGGCCGGTTCCCACGCCGCGACCTGACATTTTGTTCCTGTTGGTGGGATATAGCGCTGCTGGTCAGCCTCAAATCTATTCGATGACGAGTGCACCGCAGTTCAATTTCGCGCCGAACCTCAGCACTACCGGGTTTGCCGCCGGAGGTGTGGTTCCACTTGCGGTCTACCTACTCAATCGGCTTTATCGCAGGAACCTAGCCATCGACATAGCTAAGGACCTCGCCGCCTACTGCATCGCAGAAACCGCTAGCCAAGACGGAAAAGTTGGCGGCCCCATCCGTCTGGCAGTGGCGCGTCCCAATGCTGAAATATTGATTCTGGACGATACCGCGATTCAGGAAGTTACTGCCAGGGCCGACCGGCACCGAGAAAGCCTCAAGAATTCGTTTCTAAATGCCGTTCGGGAGCAAGCGGCTCTAGCGGTACAAGAGAGGGTTGAGGAGGCGGGTACACCGCCAACTCAGGAGAGTCGCTAGGAAAATATCCAACGGCGAGATTGTTCATTTTGATCATCTCGCGGCCATCGAGAAATCCGATGTTGGTGTAGAGCATGTGTGTCTCCATTGGGCGGAAGCCACCGCCCCGTTCTTTTAGTGTATGCAAGTATTGCACCATTATGCAGAATCAACCATTAAACGGCGCAAATTTTACGGTCATCGTATCAGGCTGTCCGTTGGTAACGCCCTCCTGCCGAAATGGGATTACGAAAGACGCAAGTTGTAGCCCTTTGCGTTTGAGCGGTAATATCGGTTTCTGAGGCAATTTCCATGAAGGTCGAAAAGCAAAAGTTCGACTCGCTGCTCCAGCGACTCTTGCAGCAAAAACCTGAGAAGTCCACGGCGATAAAGGGCACTCAGCAGAAGCAGGAACCGAAGCGGCCGATAATCCCTAAGCCTCAGTCTTCGGAACCGCGATGAGTTCGACGTAAGGCATCGGGGCGATCCCCGCCATGCGCCGCAACGTCGTGGTGAAGCGGTCTTCATCCTTGCGGATGTTCCAGCGAAACTCGAACTCATGCAGGTACCGCTGAAGATGCTTTATTGAGACGCGGTGGAAGCTCCCTATCAGGCCGCGCTTGAGCAGTGAGAAAGACGATTCCACAGTGTTGGTATGGATGTTCGTGTCGGGCACGATCCACTCGATTGTGTGGTTCACCATCTTGTGCCGATGCTTCAGCCAAGGATGCAGGGCGAACTGATAGACGGCTGCTGAGTCTGTATAAACCGCAGCGGAGCGCGGATCAACGTGCTTGCTCACGGCCTTGCGGATCGTCTCCGTTTTGCCATCGGGAATGTGAACGAATTTAACCCGACCTTTGCGCTCACGCATCCCCAGAACCATATCGAACCGTTCTGAGATAGGCTTTTCGTTCCGCTTCTTTCCGCGCCGCCTCGTCTTTCCGCCGATGTATGTTTCGTCCATTTCAATGTGGCCGGTCAGAAGATCGCCGGAATTATCTTCCATCGCCTTGCGGATGCGATGCGCCATGTACCACGCGGTCCGATAGGAACCGATGCCCAGGTGCTCTTTAAGCTGGTTCGCGCTGATCCCCTTCTTCGCGTCTACAACGATGGCGAGGGCCATGAACCACTTGTGCAGGGGAAGATGGGAGTCGTTAAGGATCGTCCCGGAGGTGGCCGAGAACTGCTGCTTGCACTCAGGGTTGAGGCACTGAAAGAAGCCCTTGCGGACATTCTTGCTCTTGCTGTGGCGCGTGATCCTGCTGATGCGATCCAGAGCGCAGTTCGGGCACCATACGACACCATCCGGCCAGCGCATCTGCTCGATGTACTTCAGGCACTCATCATCGGTGGGAAACTGCTTCGTGACGTCTATCAGGTTCATTGGTGACCTTCCGACCTGAAGACAGTATGGCGGAATTACTATTCTGTGTCAAGTGCATAATCATCCCCCCCGGGGGGGGCCGCCCCGACGGTTTATTTTCACGGTTGTAGCGCTGTTATCAAGTTTGATATCTCCTGCCCCCATCCCGGAAAGCGAGACGGTCACCTCCCGGCCCCGAAACCTCGGGCCCCGGAAACAGCGACCCTGCTCAGAACACACTCTCGGCTCCCGGGAGCCAGAGTAAGCCGGCAAATGAAAAGGACTCGCTTTGGGCGAGTCCTCCTGGTTCAGGTTCTGTTTTCACTGTGAGCTGAGGCTGGAGCCAGGGCAACGGGAATCGGCACAGCAACCCTGCCTTTGGTAACGGATTCGCTCTAGCTGCAGCCCGGGTGGCCGCACTGGCATATGACTTCCGGCGTTCCCTTCACCGCTTCGCAGTGTGCGCTGCAGAATTTTTCTCCCCTGGGAGGAATACAGGTACAGGCGGGGTTGGCACATTTCTTTGTATCGGCCATGGCAGTTCTCCTTGCCGGAGTCAGATGCGGGAAGCAGAGGCGCTGCCGCTCGCTGTGTCAGAAGATCGAACCGCCTCCGCTCCTCAACGGCGCCGCTCCCGCTCCTGAGGGAAGGAAAGTGATCGATCTGCCGCTGCAGCCTGCCGGCGGCCACGTCGTTCGCAAACGCGATCAAGGCAAACTAATCGTGCGGGATGACACCCGTGGAGGGGCTGACGAAGGCTATTTTCAGGGCAGGTCCTTCGTCACTCCGCTCCTCTGGATGACGGCCTGGAGGTTGAGGAAGGCTGCGGGGCGTAATTGCGGCAACCCGAAAGTTTCGCCGATGCGTTCGCTCTGCGAGAGCCCTAATCCCCGCAGCAGCACTCTTCCTGCCCACAATAACTACAACAGCAGCACACGCCGCCATGCTCTTCACGCGCGAACGCCGAAGGCTTATCGCCGTGCGCGAAGCACCCGCCTGCTATGGAAGGGATCACCAGCACTTCGTCCCCATCCTGAAACGTGTACTTTTCGTTGCCAAGGAAGCGGATGTCTTCCTCGTTCACGTAGAAGTTGATGAACCTGCGCACCTGTCCGCTCTCGTCGCGCAGATGGGTTTTGAGCGCCGGGAAGGTGGTTTCGATCTCGGTGAGGAGCGCGGGCAAATTGGCTGCGCTCGAAGTGATCTCCCGCTTCCCGTCCGTGTGCTTCTGAAAGGCATTCGGCAACAGCACCCTAACTGACATACGCTCCTCCCACCACCAGCTCGTTTTCGTTTTCTTCTTCGCTGCGCTCCGCGACAAACTGCTCGAAGTCGCCCAGCCGCGGGCGAATGGCCGCACGCTGCTCGTACGCGCCCGCGAGCACATCGGTCGTCTTCAGCCCGTTGCCGGTGATGCAGGCTACGGTCAGATCGTCGGGATGGATGCGGGCGTGCGCGTAGAGGCGCGCCGTCACCGCCGTGGTGACGCCGCCGGCCGTTTCGGTGAAGATGCCTTCCGTCTCCGCCAGCTCCTGGATGGCGGAGACGATCTCCACGTCCGACACGTCCTCGGCCCAGCCGCCGCTTTCGCGGATGGCCCGCGCCGCGTACACGCCGTCGGCCGGATTGCCGATGGCCAGCGAGCGGGCGATGGTCGAGGGGCGCTGCGGCTCGATGTGGTCGGCACCGGTCTTCACCGCGGTGGCGATGGGCGAGCAGCCCGTGGCCTGGGCTCCAAAGAAACGCACCGGCTTGTCTTCGACGAGGCCGAGTTCCACTAATTCGCGGAAGGCCTTGCGGATTTTCACGATCAGGGCGCCACCCGCCATGGGCACCACGACGTTGTCCGGCAGACGCCAGCCAAGTTGTTCGGCGATTTCAAAGCCGACGGTCTTCGATCCTTCCGCATAGTAGGGCCGCAGGTTTACGTTCACGAAGCCCCAGTTGTAGCGGTCGGCAATCTGCGAGCAGAGGCGGTTGACGTGATCGTAGTTGCCATCGATGCGGACGAGCGTGGCGCCATAGACCTGGGTATTGAGGATCTTGGCCGGCTCCAGGTCCGCGGGGACGAGGATGTAAGTCTTGAGCCCCATGCGCGCGGCCTGCGCAGCCACTGCGTTCGCCAGATTGCCCGTCGAAGAACAGCCGACGGTATCGAATCCAAAGAGCCGGGCGTTTTCAAGCGCTACGGCCACCACGCGATCCTTGAAGCTCAGCGTGGGCAGGCAGACGGCGTCGTTCTTAATCCACAAATTGCGGGCGCCGATACGCTGTGCCAGCCGCGGCGCCTGCAACAGAGGCGTCCAGCCGGCGGGCGTGGTGAGCGGCACGTCATCGGGAATGGGCAGCAGCGCCTGGTAGCGGCCCATGTTGGTGGGACCGGCGGCGATGGAAGCGCGGGTCACGGTTTTGCGCGCCGCATCCAGATCGACAAAAACTTCCAGGGGAGAGAAACACTCCTCGCAGATGGTCAGCGGAGCGTTGTCATAACGCTTGCCGCATTCCCGGCAACGCAGCTCGTAAGCAACAGCCATTCAGCCCTCCAGTTCCGCCCTGCGCGAGAAAGCACGCACGGGGACCCCTCTCGCAAAATCGAGAGCGGCGTCGGGAAACAGATACGGGCACGCGTGACGACGTCGTACGGTACTGCAACACTTCCTGGGATTGCGCGAGATGCGATACAGCCTGCACCCCGAATCTCATGTTCCCCGCCTCACGGCGAGCGAGAGTTGACACCGATGTCCCGAATTGCTCAGGCCGGTTGTCGTGGCGTCACAGGGCCCGTCCCTCAGCCACTC
>DATAWS010000033.1:0-12867 GCA_036267095.1 Acidobacteriaceae bacterium | reverse complement strand
ACTCCGACGAACGCAGCCAGCAGCTTCGCCCCTGGCTGCACCAGTACAACTGGCATCGACCCCATGCTAGTCTCGGTTCGTTGCCACCCGTCAGCCGATCAGCTCTCGACCGGAACAACCTGTTGACACTCCACACCTAGGTCCCGGTCCCGCGAATCACCACGTTGGCGGTCTGCAGCATGATGCGCAGATCCAGCCAGAACGTCCAGTTTTCCACGTACGCCGTGTCCAGTGCGATGTAACGCGCGAACGAAGGATCGTGCCGCGCCTGCACCTGCCACAATCCCGTCAGCCCCGGCATCACTTCCAGCCGCCGGAAGTGCTCCAGCTCGTATTTCTCCACTTCCGAAACCAGCGGCGGACGCGGACCCACCAGGCTCATCTCGCCGCGCAGGACGTTCAGAAACTGCGGCAGTTCATCCAGGCTGTACTTGCGCAGCAGCCGTCCCAGCCCCGTGATCCGCGGATCGTTCGAAACCTTGAACAGGATCCCGTCCCGCTCGTTCAGCGCCGTCAGATCCTTCTTCATAATTTCCGCGTTCTTCACCATGGTGCGGAATTTGAAGCAGGGAAAGACCCGCCCGCGCTTGCCGATCCGGTTGGAAATGTAGAACACCGGCCCTTCGCTTTCCAGCTTCACCGCCGCTGCAATCACCAGCATCAGGGGCAGGGTCAGAGCCAGCGCCACCAGCGACAGCCCGATATCCGCCACCCGCTTGCAGAACAGCGGGATCGCGCGCGGCTCCCGCCGGTGCAGCGCCGCCACCGGAAAGATCCCCAGATACTCCACTCGCGCGTTGGTGGTCAGCTCGCCGTAGTATCCGGCAATCGCGCGCACGTCGATGTTCAGCTCGCGCGCATCCTGCACCAGACGAATCGCCGCATCGGTGGGATAAAACTCCGCGATCACCAGCTCGTCCACGAAATGCTGCCGCGCCAGCTGGCGGAGCTTGTCCACCCCGCCCAGGATGTCCTCCGGCTCGATCTCGCCGCTCACCCCCGCTCCCGGCGCCGCCACGAACCCCACAAACGCGTAGCCCAGCCGGCGCAGGCCCCGCAGTTGCTGGCTCAGCGCGTAGCTTAGCTGGTTGGTTCCCAGCACCACCACATTGCGCAATTCCACGCCCTGCTCGAACTTCCTGACCCGCGCGTAGCGCCACCACGTCCGCCGCCCGCAGAGCATCGCCGCCGAGGCCGCCACCAGCATCATCACCAGCAGCCGCGAGATCAGTTCCGCATGGAACAGGTACAGTATCCCGCACAGCAGCAGGCCGGCCGCCAGACATCCCTGCACCACCAGCCGAAGCTGGTGAAGGATGGGGCCCCGCGGGATCGATGAATATAGCCCGAAGCGCCGCGCCACCATCACGTAGGCCAGCACAAACCAGACCGCCGAAATCACATACACCGGCGTGATCTGCGCCCCGGGCGCCATGTGCAGCGATGCCAGCTTCGGGACCGCATAGTTGCGCACCGCCACTGCCAGTCCGCACGCCAGCAGAATGCTCAGCACATCTCCCGCGATCATCAGCGCGGAGGCGGAGGTTTCCGGACCAATGATGGTCCGGCGCGGTGCGGCCGGAATTTGCAGTACCGGTGCCTTGGCCCTGTTTTGCCCGCGATTGCGCAGGTATTCAGAGGTCGCCATAGTTCTTCAGTCCTGGCCTTCTGTCCCGTTCGCCTGAACAACTCGCTTACGGGTCCGGAAGAGCCCACGGGGCACAATGCTGAATTCAGATGCAAGGCAGGAGTTGAAGATGCTTACCGCAATAATCGCGAGGACGCGGTCTCTGGATCCGGCGGAATCCATCCAGGCACAGAAAAGTCCGGCCGATGGCGACCAAGGGCCTGGTATCAAAAACATACCATCATCCAGGGCTTTTTGCACCCGCCCGGCCGACCTACATTCCTGGCCAGTGTCGGGAAGCAAAACACCACCGACGTTTTTGTCTTCTGGCGCCACAATAACCAGCCACCCATGAAAGAAGCAACCAGGACTCAATGTAGATCGGTCGCCGGCGATGGATCGAAGGGAGTGGCGGATTCTCCCGCCGCCGTACCCTATTTCCCGTTTTGAAATCAATTTGCCAGGGAAAACGGGCCGGCATGGCGAACCCGGGGTACCCCCCACCGCCCGGGACCCAATTCTCCCGAAAATGACAGGAACATGAACGCTCGCCTTCTCTCCCTGACGTTGCAATCCTCTTTCTTCTGAACGACTCTGGTAGCACTCCCGTTTTCGAGGCTCTCCGTGCACGAATTTCCCCGCATCCGCCGCCTGCCTGCCTATGTCTTTAACATCACCGGCGAGCTCAAAGCCGCCGCCCGCCGCCGCGGCGAAGACATCATCGACTTCGGCATGGGCAATCCCGACGGCGCCACCCCCCGGCACATCGTCGACAAGATGATCGAAGCCGCCCGCCGCCCGGAAACCCATCGCTACTCGCTCTCCAAAGGCATTCCCCGCCTCCGCCGCGCCATTGTTCATTGGTACGCCTCACGCTACGACGTCGTCCTCGATCCCGATACCGAAGCTATTGTCACTATTGGTTCCAAGGAGGGCATTGCCCACCTCTGCCTCGCCACCCTCGACCAGGGCGACGTCGTCATGGTCCCCAATCCCAGCTACCCCATCCACATCTATGGACCGGTCATCGCGGGTGCCTCCATCCGCAGCGTCGCCATCCACTCGGCCGACGACTTCCTCGCCGAGCTGGAGCAGGCCATCCCCCTCATGGTCCCGCGCCCCAAAATGCTCATCCTCAATTTCCCGGCGAATCCCACCACCCAGTGCGTCGACCTCAGCTTCTTCGAGCGGGTCGTCGCCCTCTGCAAACAGCACCAGATCTGGCTCGTCCACGACCTCGCCTACGCCGACATCGTCTTCGACGGCTACCGCGCCCCTTCCATCCTCGAAGTCCCGGGCGCCAAAGACATCGCGGTCGAGTTCTTCACCCTCTCGAAGTCCTACAACATGCCCGGCTGGCGCGTCGGCTTCATGGCCGGCAATCCCGAGCTGGTCGCCGCGCTCGCCCGCCTCAAGAGCTACTTCGATTACGGCACCTTCACCCCCATCCAGGTCGCCTCCATCCTCGCTCTCGAAGGCCCGCAGGAATGTGTTGCGGAAATTCGCGACAACTATCAGCGCCGCCGCGATGCCCTCATCACCGGCCTCAAGAAAGCCGGCTGGGAAGTCGCCAGCCCCAAAGCCACCATGTTCGTCTGGGCGCCGATCCCCGAACCCTGGCGACCCCTCGGCTCGCTCGAGTTTTCAAAACTTCTTTTGGCGGAAGCGAAGGTCGCCGTCAGCCCCGGCATCGGCTTCGGCGAATACGGCGAAGGCTACGTTCGCTTCGCCCTCATCGAAAATGAGGAGCGAACCCGCCAGGCCCTGCGAGGCATTCGCCAGAGGTTCCAGAAAAGCAGCGCAACCGCACCCGCCCGCTGAAGCGGCGGCCGATCAAAGCAGACTCAATGAGCGCATTGGCCTGGATGCAACAGCTGACATCCCGAGCAGGTACGAATCACTGGATACCGGCCGACTTTCGGGTAAAATGCCGGGCGGCACGGCTCGCAAGTTTACGAGATGCCCGCTTCATCGGAGAAGTCACTGGCGATTCTTTCCAGAAGACCGACTCGCGAGTACCGATCCCGCATGAGTGATTGAGCGAATCGCGTTACCAATAGGCAAGTGGATCGGGGAGCCCAGCGCCGCAGCTACACTTCTGTTGCGGAGCTTCGACGGGCGTCATCTTGTCACAGCCAGGACAGCGGACGCGGCGTGGATTGAGGCGTCCTGGAACCCACACTCCGGTCATTCCGCCCTGCCCGAACTCCGAGGTAAAGTAGCGGCTGACCATAGAACGATGCTCTCCCTGCTTCATCAAGGGTGCCATAGACTCCCGGGTTTCCCAGGCGGTGATCGTCATCAGGCAATCTTCCACGACAGCTGAGACCATGCTGATGAACCCCGGCATGGATAGCATGTCCATGGCGATCTTGCGGCCGCCTTCCTGAATGATGGCTACCTCCTCTGCATTGCGCGCAAAGAAGTTGGTGATACTGAATGCACCGGGAAGTGCGGTGCTTCCATTGCTGGCCCGAACGCTGGTGCCGAATCCGAAAGGGCCGATCGAGGAGGGCTGCACGATGACGTCCAGCCCCAGGGCGCGCGGTACAGCGCCACTATCGAAATATCCGTGCAGAGAGAGGATCTTGCCGCATTCGATGCGGGCGAAGTCGGCTCCGGCGAGCGCGATTGAACGGCCCGTAGGTGGCAGGCCGATCAGGGGGCCCGTGTTGGTCCCCTTCATGAGCCACTCGGTTGAGACCAATCCCTCATCCTTGTGGGTCAGACTTACCGTTTCGAAACTCAAGTCGGGGAAGGCATCCCAGAGGGATTGTGCGTAGGCTCCTATCGCTGCTCCGGCAAGCGGGCCGGCGGTCGTTGGGTCGGTGTAGGTGCCGCCCTCAGCGAAGGTGGCGACAATGCCAGCCGCGTCCTGCCGATTCCAGGCGTCGGTATAGCGCTGAAAGACTTCTGCCGGAGTCGCGGGCATGCAAGATGCTAGCACTGGAGGGCGAAGATATAACAGGTTGTCAACGAGTTTTCTCGGGCTCCCCGGCGAGATGATCCATTCGGACGAGAAGCATGATCGCGAGAAACAATGGCTCAATGCTCCTTCCGGTGCTACACTCCAGCGGATTTCCCTTCGACCAAGTCCAGATCTCGGAGCGGCACGGTGCCTCGTCTTCTCTTCCGATTTCTTTCCATCTTTGCCTTCGCGGCCGCGACCCTTTCCTGCCTTGCGGCCGATCGCGTTCTCTTCCTCCGCTTAGGCCCAACCCAATCCACCCTCTTTATCGCGAACGCCGATGGCTCCGCGGAGCGGCCGCTCACAAAGCCAGGCTCGCTCAATTACAACCCCGCGTGGTCTCCCAGGGGCGATTGGATCGCCTTTACGTCGGAGCGGGCCGGCCCCGCCAATCTCCTCCGCATGCATCCCGACGGCAGCGATGTTGAACGCCTGACCGCCGATGCGGCCTACGACGATCAGGCCGCATTCTCTCCCAATGGCAGGCACATTGCCTTTGTATCGACGCGGGCCGCGGGGTTTGCGAATCTTTGGGTCCTGGACCTCGCCACCCGCAAAGCGCGGGCGCTGACCACCGGGCGCGGTGGCGATTTCAGGCCGGCGTGGTCTCCCGACGGCCGCTGGATCGCCTTCTCATCGGACCGCGACAGCAACCTTCCCACCGCGAAAAGCCGTTGGGAGCGGCTCCAGCTCGTCGACATTTATCTCATTCACCCCGACGGCTCGGGACTTAGGCGTATTTCGCAGCACGGGAACTTCTGCGGCACTCCCAAATGGACGGCTGACAGCAAGAGCGTCGTCACCTACTGCATGTCGGCGGAAGATACATGGACGTACCGGACCAAGCTGCTTGCCCCTTATGCAGCAGGCGCAACCAACCAGCTCTACAGGATTGACATCGCCACCGGCTCTATCGTTCCCATCACCAGCGGCCCGGGCATCAAGCTGGCGCCGTCTGTTCTGGCCTCCGGCAAGGTTGCCTGGTTGCGCGGCGACGGAGCCAGGATCGAGATTGTTTCCGCCGACGGCAAGGTGGGCCCATCCGGTACGGACATCGCGCCCAATCCCGCTGCCTGGTCTCCGGATGGTACGCGCATTGTCTACAGCCGGGCGACGTATAAGCCCAGTTCTGAACCGGTGAAGCAATGGAGCCGGAATCCGAACTTCGATCTCTACGCGACCGGCGCGTTGCCGGCCTACGATCCAACCGGGACACGCCTGGCGGTCTCGAACGTCGTTCCCGGCGGCATCACCAGTCTGATGATCATCGACGGTAACCAGCGGCCGCGCGCTATCCTCGCGCGAAAGGATTTGATCCTCGGGCCGCAATGGTCGCCGGACAGCAGGCAGATCGTCGTCGGCGTGGGCGCCTTCACTTCTTTTCTTGACTTCGCCGCGGGAACCAAAAAGCCGATCGATCGCGTCAATGGAGGAGCGCAGGTGGCGATCCTCAACGCCGACGGCACCGGCTTTCACCTGGTGACCTCGGGGCCGAACAATAACGGTTTTGCGGCCTTTTCACCCGACGGGAGACGCCTTGTCTACCGCACCGCCGGACCCGATGGCGAAGGTCTGCGCATCATGAACCTTGCCGACCACTCGGTGACCGTGTTGACCGATCAGTACGACAACTTTCCTTTGTGGTCGCCGCGCGGCGACCTGATCGCCTTTGTGCGCAACATTGCCGGCGACTTTGAAGTGATGACAGTCCATCCCGATGGCAAGGACGTAACCCAGTTGACACACACGCACGGCAATGAAGCGCACCTGGCCTGGTCCCCAGACGGCGAGCGGCTGCTGTTTACGAGTTCGCGAATGGGGTTCAAGGACGAGACCCTTTACACGGGCGCGCCACAGCCGTATGGCGAGATATTTGTGATGAACTGTGACGGCACCCATGTGGAGCAACTCACCGATGACCAGTGGGAAGAAGGCGGTCCCGCCTGGCAGCCTCACCCTCCGCCCCCGATATCGGCACAGGCGGCTCGAAAATAATCGCACAGATAAAGTCCTCATAAAGGCCCTCAGTCCCGCGATCCCCTGGCATCAACGAGCGCATCATCGCCAATGCACTCATCGAGCGCCGATCCGGGTGGGAAAAATGGCTCCTGCGACGACTCGGAAACGTGAGCCCACCGCCGTGCCGAAACTTCCCGCCTGCCCCAGCTGTCCGCCCACCGCAGCATCCCGCATCTGCGGCGGAGCGCCCGCATTGCCGGTGACACAGTCAAAATACGCGAGCTCGACCTGGATGAGTGACTCGGCGATCTACCACTCGTCGAGCGGACAATGACTGCTCGATTTCTGAGTTGCGGCTATAAGCCTCTCGGCTCATCAGATATCTTGTCCGCGCTTTCAACACCCAGGAATGGACTTTACCTCCCTCCCTTCGTAAAATCGGGGGATTGTAGCTCGACTGCCGATCACGCGCCGATCGGGGGCGCAGACAGTTAGGATAAGTCGCAATCATGAGAGGGATCGGACAAGCATCGCCACGTCACAAGGCCAGAATTGCAGGTGTGTTTTACCTGCTCACCCTACTGGCGGGAATATTCGCCCAGGGCTTCGTGAGCATGCGTCTGGTCGTTTCCAGCGACGCCGCTGCCACCGCGACTAACATCCTGGCACACGAGAGCCTGTTTCGGCTGGGTTTCACGGTCTACATGATCGAAATGACCTGCCAGATCATTTTCACTATTCTCTTTTATGAACTGCTTAAGCCGGTGAGCAAGAGCATCTCCCTGGTTGCGGCGGTTCTCGGCCTCGTCGGTTGCACGATCAAGACTTTCAGCCGCGTCTTCTATCTCAGCCCGCTGTTCATCTTGCATGGCGCTCCCTACCTGAGCATATTCAGCCGGGAGCAGTTGCAGGCTCTGGCGCTCGTCTTACTCAACGTGAATGACCACGGCGCGGCTATGGCGATGGCATTTTTCGGATTCCACTCTCTCTTAGCGGGCTATCTCGTTTTCAGGTCCAGCTTCCTGCCTCGACTCCTCGGCCTGTGGGGGATCATTGCGGGAGCGGGTTGGCTGACCTTTTTATACCCACCGCTCGGAAATCGTCTGTTCCTATACCTCGCAGCCTTTGGCCTGCTTGGGGCAATTGCGCTGATTCTGTGGCTCCTTGTGTTCGGCGTGAACGAACAACGATGGAAGGAACGGGCCGCTGCTGTCTTGGTTTGAGAGCGGCACCGTAGTCACCCGACCTCGCCTCGCTGCCGTTCGCAGACCGATTCGCGATGGTTAGGCTCTGAAGTTTCCTGAGGGTGTTGGTTGTGACATGCGACGGGCAATCCGGAAGTTGACGGTCGGCAGGCCCTAACAGCCCTAAGCGCTCACGGACAGGCCACACCCGATTAGTCCGCGCTGCCGGAACTTACACTGTCTGCCGCAGCAGCTACGCCACCGCAGCATCCCGCATCTGCGGCAACAGCGGACGTCCCACGCTCACATAAGTGAACCCTGCCTCCAGCATCCGCGCCGGATCGAACAGATTCCGCCCGTCGATCACAATCGGATACCGCACCGTACTGCGCAACCGCTTCAGGTCCAGCTCGGCGAATTCCTGCCACTCGTTCAGGATCAGCAGCGCATCCGCATCCTGCGCCGCCGCATAAGCATCGTCGGCGTACCGCATTTGCGCGCCGGCCGGAATCTCCTGCTCCGCCCGCGCCCGCGCCGCCGGATCGTACGCCGTCACCAGCGATCCTTCGTGGAGCAGCTGCCGCACGATATCCAGGGCCGGCGATTCCCGAATATCGTCCGTCCCTCCTTTGAACGCCAGCCCCAGCACCGCGATCTTCTTGCTCCGCAGCGTCCACACCGCCGCCCGCACCTTCTCGAAGAACCGCCGCTTCTGCTCCTCGTTGATCTTCTCCACTTCCTTCAGCAGGCTGAAGTCCACGCCCATCTGTTCCGCCACGTGCCGGAAGGCCGCCACATCCTTGGGAAAGCACGATCCGCCGTAGCCCACGCCCGCCCGCAGAAACTTCGGCCCAATGCGGCTGTCCATCCCCATGCCCCGCGCCACTTCCTCCACATCCGCGCCGGCCGCCTCGCACAGATTCGCCACCGCATTGATGAACGAAATCTTCGTCGCCAGAAACGCGTTTGAGGCGTGCTTGATGATCTCCGCAGCCTTCGTCGAGGTCAGCAGCACCGGCGGCGGATCGTTCTCGCTCCGCGGTCCCGGAACCGCATGCGCCGACCGGTAATAGTCTCCTGAAGTCAGCGGCTCGTAAATTCTTCGCAGCAGCTCGGCCGCCGGCTCCGTCTCCGCCCCCAGCACAATCCGGTCCGGGTGCAGAAAATCCTCCACCGCCGTCCCTTCCCGCAAAAACTCCGGGTTCGACGCCACGTCGAACAGTTCCCGCCGCACCCCGTTCCGCTCCACCACCCGCCGGATCCACGCGCTGGTCGTCACCGGAACCGTGCTCTTCTCCACGATCACCGTATAGCTGTCCACCGATCGCGCAATCTCGCTGGCCACCGCGTCCACGTACGAAAGGTCCGCGCTCCCCGTCCGGCTCTGCGGCGTCCCCACCGCGATGAACACCGCCTGCGCCACCCGCGTCGCACCCCGCAGATCGCTGGTAAATACGATTGCCCGCTCCCGATGCTGCCCCAGCAGCTCCGGCAAATACTCCTCGTGGATCGGGATGCCGCCCGCGCACAGCATCCGCACCCGATCCTCATCCTTATCCACGCAGATGACGCGGTGCCCGATCTCCGCAAAGCATGCGCTCGCCACCAGCCCCACGTATCCGGAACCGACCACCGCGATCGAAACAGGCTCGCTCATGAGTTTTCCAGCCTCTGCGCTTGCTCCAAATGCGACCGGCCGCGCTTACGCGCGTCCTTCCCTCATTCTGTTCGCGAACCCGTTCCGCTTCTGCCTCCGCCGTGTTAAATTTCCCACCTCCGTACCCAAAAGCACCAAAACGGTGACCCGCGCCACCCCCTTGCACTCTGCACCCCGCACCCTCCACCCTGATTTACAATTCCCTTGTGCTCGCATTCGCCCACGGCGTGATGACCCTGATGTTCTGGCTCTTCCTCATCGGCGTCATCGGCTCCCTCATTGTTATCCTCATCAGCTTTGTTGAGGACCTCCACGAGCTCCTCGGCAAAGAGTAACTGCAGGCACCGGCTCGTGGCCCCCACCGCAAAATCTCAGCCCGCAAAGATTCCCCGCGCTTCCCAGGCCGACTCGCTCCGCCTTCTCGTCCTCCTCGGCCTCGTCTCCGCCGTACTGCTCGACTTCTGTTTCCCCGTCGCCGGACCGCCGCGCGCCTGGCAGCCAATGCTGGCCTTCGTCGCCCTCGTCCCCCTCCTCTGGACGCTGCTCAACGCCCGCGCGGCCGCTCACCCCCGCTATCTCCGCCGCGCCGCCCTCACCGGCTACCTCTGCGGAGTCCTCTGGTACATCCTCAACTGCTACTGGATCTACCGCACCATGCTCCTCTACGGCGGCACCATCCCGGCCCTCGGCGCCGCCGGCATCCTCGTCCTCTTCTCCCTGGTCCTCGGCCTCTACTTTGCCCTCTTCGCGCTTCTCACCGCCTTCTTCCGCCGCCGTCTTGGACTCGGCCCGGCACTCGTCCTCGCGCCCTTCCTCTGGGCCGCCGTCGAAGTCGCCGCCGCCCGCATCACCTCCGTCCCCTGGGACCAGCTCGGCTACTCCCAGATCGACAACCTGTTCCTCACCCGTCTCGTCCCCGTCACCGGTGTCTACGGCCTTTCCTTCGTCCTCGTCGCCGCCAACGCCCTGCTGGCTTTCCTGATCCTGGCTCCCGGCAAGCCGCAGAAGATCCGCGCCGCCGCCATTGCCGCCATGGTCTTCGTCTGCCTGGCGCTGCTCTCGCTCGCGACTCCGCCCCCCGCCCCCACCTCCGACTACGCCGTCCTTCTCCAGCCCAACATCCAGGTCTCCGCCAATTCCAACTGGGCCGGCAACGAGTGGCACGGCGACCTCCCCTGGCTCCTCCATCAGGATGCGCAAACCTGCACCCCGGCCTACTCTGGCCTGCCCCAGCCCGGCCCCCCGCCAGCTACGCCCGCAGCCTGCGCGCAGAACACCGCGCCCCCCGGCGTCATTCTCTGGCCTGAAACCGCCTCCTGGTTTGTCTCGAGCGAAGCCCGCACCCGCGCCGCCGTCGCCCAGGTCGCCACCATCGCCCACGCTCCCTTCATCGCCGGCATGGAAGGCCAGGACGCCACCGGCACCTACAACTCCGCCCTGTTCGTCCGCGCCGACGGCTCCGTCGCCGGCCGCTACGACAAGATCCACCTCGTCCCCTTCGGCGAATACATCCCCTACCGCAGCGCCTTCTTCTTCGCCAAAACCCTCACCCACCAGCTTGAGGACCTCCAGCGCGGCCACACCCGCACCGTCTTCCGGACCGATGGCCATGCCTTCGGTGCCTTCATCTGTTACGAATCCATCTTTGCCGACGAGATCCGCCGCTTCGTCCTCAACGGCGCTCAGGTCCTCGTCAACCTCTCCGACGATGGCTGGTACGGGGACACCAGCGCGCCCTGGCAGCACCTCGAAATGACCCGCATGCGCGCCATCGAGAACCACCGCTGGCTCCTGCTCGACACCAACAACGGCGTCACCACCGTCATCGACCCCCGCGGACGCGTCACCCTCTCCGCGCCCCGCCACCAGCTCACCTCGCTCATCGCGCGCTATGGATACGAAACCGACCTGACCTTCTATACCCGCCACGGCGACGTATTCGCCTGGCTCTGCTGCGCAATCGCGATCCTCGCCTTCGCCGCCGGACTCCTTCGCCGCTATCGAGCCGCCTGATCCGCCGCCATCCGGGTGCCCGCCGGCCGATTCATCGCTGACCGCTTTTTAGCCAACCGCTTTTTAGCTAGACTCTAACCATGCTTCAAGACCTCGAATTCGCCTACGCTCCCGTCCGCGAAAAAGTCCGCGGTTTACGGGAGTATCTTTGACGCTCCCCGCCTCCGCACCCAACTAGCCGCCCTCGAAACCAAACTCTCCGACCCCGCCCTCTGGTCGAACCCCGCCCTCTCCCAGCCCCTCATGCGCGAAAAGAAGCGCATCGACACCCAGCTCGCCGACGATGCCGAGCTGGAGCGCCGCACCGGCGACATCGAGGCGTACTTTGAGTTAGCCCGCGAAGGAGAAGCAGTCGAGCCCGATCTTGAGCGAGAAATCAACGCCCTCCGCGCCCACGTTGATCAGCTCGAGTTCCGCACCATGCTCTCCGGCGAAACCGACCCCCTCAACGCCATCGTCACCGTCCACCCCGGCGCCGGCGGCACCGAGTCCCAGGACTGGGCCGAGATGCTCCTCCGCATGTATCTCCGCTGGGCCGAGCAGCAGGGCTTCAAAACCGAAATGAACGACTATCAGGACGGCGAAGAGGCCGGCATCAAGTCCGCCACCTTCACCGTCACCGGCGAGTACGCCTTCGGCCTGCTCGGCGGCGAAACCGGCGTCCACCGCCTCGTCCGCATCTCCCCCTTCGACCAGGCCAAGCGCCGCCACACTTCGTTTGCCTCGGTCTACGTATCGCCGGAAATCGATGACTCGATCGAGATCGACATCAAGCCTGACCAGATCCGCACCGACACCTACCGAAGCGGCGGCAAAGGCGGCCAGCACGTCAACACCACCGACTCAGCCGTCCGCATCACCCACCTGCCGACCAACATCGTGGTGCAGTGCCAGAACGAGCGTTCCCAGCACAAGAACCGCGACAAGGCGATGAAGATGCTGCGGTCGCGGCTCTACGAGTACGAGCTGGAGAAGAAACACGCAGCCACGCGCAAGATCGAAGACTCGAAGTTAGAGATCAACTTCGGCTCCCAGATCCGCAGCTACGTCCTGCAGCCCTACCGCATCGCCAAGGACCACCGGACGAAGGTGGAGGTCGGCGACGTCGACAAAGTTTTAGACGGCTACCTTGACCCGTTTATCCGCGGGTATTTGCTGATGAAGCGGCAGGGAGGCGTGCCGGCGGCGGCTGCGGGCCCAGATGACCTGGAGTAGGAGCAAAGCCTGTCGCCCTAAGCAAGGCCGCAATCGAAGCGAAAAACCCGCCCTTACTCTCTATGCCGTCATACTAAGGCGCAGGCCCAACTGGAGAAGGACCTAGGAACTTGTTGAAATTCGCTGCAACACGGCGGATCTACTGGGGATTTGCTTTGCTGCAGAGTTGAAATCTGTCTGAATGGTGCGTTGGGTCAGTGTTCAACGGGGTTTGTGGGCATCGGGGAGGTGCCCGAGGCCCGGA
>DATAWS010000032.1:0-5606 GCA_036267095.1 Acidobacteriaceae bacterium | reverse complement strand
GCACGAGAAGATCGTTTCCTTGATGTACTTTTCGGACTCGAAGGGAAACAAGATTGATCCTGCAGAATTAGGGATAGAACATGAGGCTGTAGACGGTGCGTACGACGTGGCTCTCTTTGAGGATCTCGGCAACGGCCGGACGAAACTCACCTTCATTGGAAATGAACCCATGGAGAGCGCCAAAAACAGCGGTCAAATGGAGGGCTGGAACCAGATCCTCGATAAGATGGCCGCGGTTCTTGCGGGGCTGGTGCAGACGAAATAGGAAGGTGATGTTTCGACGATCGTCATGCGCGAGATACAGCTGGGATGGCGGCGAAGGCTTTGTCAGAACAGGCTCTTCGCCGCTCATCCGAATAGTCGCCTTTCCGGATAAGTGATCCCTGGCTCAACTGTTGACTTCAGGGCAGAGCCCTCATCGACGGATTCTGGGCGTTGGGTCGGCCATACTTACCCGTCGGTGCAAACGCACGAAGGAGCCGCTCGGCAATGGCCAAGGGTCAGGTCTGCCGGTATTCGTCCCTTCTCGCAGCAGAACTCGTGGATGACGACAGGTTTTTAGCGGGCAAACGAAGGGGCCGCCAGCATTCCACTCCCCAGTGTGAAGAGGCAGCCCCCAAATCCTTCCCGGGTGGGAAGAACGGATTCAGAATCCCAGATCGGCGTGGGAAAAGAAGTGATGGCGATCACCGGACATGAAGGAGGAAAGCGGCATGCTCCAGGGAGATGTCCGAAAACACGGCAGAAACCTGCTGACTGGACCCGTTGGAGGCCGCCCGGGGCCCGGAATTGCTGGACTTCATGATGAGACCAGTTCTACTCTGGCTCTGTGCGTACGGTTCTCACCGCGGCCCGCCTCCTGACCCCCGACCGAATCTTCGACCATCCCGTGGTCGCCATCGAAGACGGCGTCATCGCGTCCCTGCAATCCCGCTCCTCGGACGAGCTGCCGCCGGGCCGGCACGTCGACTGGCCCGACACCACCCTGATTCCGGCCCTGTTCGACGTCCACATCCACGGCTGCGGCGGGCACGATGTCATGGAAGCCACCGACTCCGCATTGAACGCCATCGGCGCGTTCCTTGCCCGCCATGGTGTGGGCGCGTATTGCGCCACGACGGTCACCGCGCCGCTCGACACGATGCTGCGTTCGCTTGCGGGGCTGGCCAGGCTCCTGCACTCCCGGCCGGAGGGCGCGCGCCCCGTTGGCATTCACCTCGAAGGGCCGTTTCTCTCGCCGCACAAACGCGGCGCCCATGCAGAGAGCCAGCTTCTGACACCTTCGCCCGCGCTCTTCGACCGGCTCTGGCAGGCGTCGGAAGGCAATATCCGCATGATGACCATCGCCCCCGAGCTGGCGGGCGCGGAGGAAACCATCGCCCACGCGGCGAAGCTGGGCGTGCGCATAAGCCTGGGCCACAGCGATGCCGATACCGCGGCTGCCCAGCGCGGCGTGCGCGCCGGAGCGGTCACCGCGACCCACACCTACAACGCCATGCGCCGCTTCGACCACCGCGATCCCGGCCTGCTGGGCGAAGTGCTGACCAACGATCAGCTTTTCGCGGAGATCATTTGCGACGGCCTGCACGTCGATCCCGTTGCCGTTCGTCTCTTCTGGAAAGCCAAGGGCCCGGAGCGCCCCCTGCTGATCACCGACGCCATGGCCGGCACCGGCATGCCCGATGGCACCTACTGGCTGGGCCAGCTTGAAGTGCGCGTGGAGAACGGCCGCTGCATCATCGGCGAAGACACGCTGGCCGGCAGTACGCTCACCCTCGACCGCGGGGTCCGCAACTTTGCTGCGTTTACAGGCGCCAGCCTGGCAGAGACGGTGGCTCTGGCCACCCGCAATCCCGCCCGCATGGCGGGCCTCGATGCGGAGATCGGCGAGCTTGCCCCGGGCCGCTCCGCCGACATCGCCGTGCTGTCGCCGCAGAACGAGGTCGTGGAGACGTTCCTGCGCGGCCAGCCTCGGCTGGTTCCCGCAGGCGGGGTCACCTTCAACGGTTGAGACTCGCCTGGCTTAAGCGGTCCGGGCTTATTCGTTGGCTGCGGGCATGAGCACACCCTCGAGCACACCCAGACTGCCATCGACCGGCGGAGCGTCCAGGCCGAGGATCTTCGTGATCAGCGGAAAGAGATTCACGTTCTCAAACGGCTTCAGGACCACGTGCGGCCGAATGTCCGGCCCTTCCGCGTAGAAGACCGCTTTCATGTCCGGCATCATGGTCGGATCGAAGCCGTGGCTGCCCACCGCCGGCGCGCGGTCTTCCTGGTCCGGAGGCGGAGCCCTGGCCCGAATCGCATACGGCCCCCGCGCCACGATTACCGGATCGCCCTCCCGCGGATTGCTGTTGAAGTGCAATTCCGCCGGCACGTTCGCTCGGCGGTAGACCATGAACGCCGCATCCGCGGCCTTCAGCTTCTGATACACGAAGTTAGCCGCGTTCTCGCTGGGAGCGTACAGGGACGAGCCCACGGTCACGAATCCGTCCAGCGGGGCATAGGTGCTCAGGTCGATCCAGCTGCCCTGAATCTTCGCCATGCCATGATCGGAGACGATGATGAGATCGATGGGCAGGTGCAGCATCTTCAGATCCGTATCGAGGGTGCCCATCAGCGCATCCACGTGACGCACCGCCTCGGCGGTCTGCGGGCTGTCGGGGCCGAACTGGTGGCCGGCATGGTCCACGTTCGGATAGTAGAGGGTGATGAAGTGCGGGCGTTGCTCCGGCGGCAGCCTGAGCCAGGTAATCACCTGATCGATGCGCTGCTCGTCGGGGAACTTGTCGTCGTAGTGCAGGTAATAGGTTGGCCGCTCCCCGGCGATCTCCGCTTCCGATCCGGGCCAGAAGAAGCAGGCGCTGCGCATGCCCTGCTTCTCCGCCAGCGACCACAGAGGAGTGCCCCCGTACCAGGTCCCGTCGGAGTTGGTCTTCGGGTCCTTGTAGGAATAGCGCTGCTTGCGCGCGGGATCGTAGAACTCGTTGCCGACGATGCCGTGGTGTTCCGGGTAGAGGCCCGTGACCAGCGTGTAGTGATTAGGGAAGGTCAGCGACGGATAGGAAGGAATCATGCCGTCGGGCACGCTGGCGCCATGCGCCGCGATGGCCAGCAAGTGCCGGGCTCCATATTTCCTGGCGTAATCGTAGCGAAAGCCGTCGAGCGAGACGAGCACAACATAATGCTTGCTGAGCTGGGCTGGGGCGTTCGGGCCGTGCGGGACGGTGATGACCGGACCGGCCGGATCGGTTTGCGCCCACGCGGCGCCGAGCAGGCAGAGCAATACGAGAGGAAGCAACCCCAACCGACGTGCCATCACTTCGCAACCCCCGGGAACAGGCTTGTGGGTTGGCACCAGCTTACTCGATCAGGGCTCAGCGGGTCTGTGCCCGGCGCTTATGCGCAGGCCGCGCTCATCGCCTGGAATTCTTCGCTCATCCATTGTGTGAACGCATCGCTGGACTGGCTGCGCCCGAGGAAGTGCCGCACGATCTCCCGCCCTGGCATCGATCCGCCCGGCTCCAGCACCGCCCTGCGGTAGCGCATCGCCACCGGCGAATCGACCAGCGCCGTCCGCGGGAACTGGCTGAAGAAGTCGAGCGCGATCACCTTGTCGTAGAGGTAGGTGTAGTAATTCGATGAGTAGCCGGTGAGGTGGGTGAAGCTCGCGTACATCCGGTTGCCTTCGATCCAGGCATAGGGCAGGAAGCGCTCGTAGAGGCTGCGGAACAACGCATCCGGATCGAGGCCGGCCGGATCGAGACGGTGCGTCTCGAGCGAACAGGTGGTGTAGAGCAGCTGCGTGCGCACCCAGTCGGCGCGCCCAAACGCGCCTGCGCGATTCATGCGCAGCACCAGCTCCGCGGGGATGGGCTCGCCGGTTTGGTAGTGGTGGGCAAAGCTGGCCAGAAGGTGCGGGTCGCGAAAGAACTCCTCCAGCATCTGAGAGGGGACCTCGACGAAGTCGCCTTCGGTGGCGATGCCGCTGATGCCCGCCCACTCCTGCCGGCCGCCCAGCAGCGCGTGCATCAGATGTCCGAATTCATGGAAGAAGGTCACCACATCGGAGTACTGCAGCAGGCCGGGATTGCCCTCCTTCGGCTCGGGGAAATTGCAGATCAGGGCCGCTTCCGGCAGTTGCCGTCCGCGAACCCCGGGAACCAGCGGGTGCGCGGAAAACCATTTGTCCTTGCCTTCCCGCGGATGCATGTCGAGATAAAAGCGCCCGGCCAGCTCGGTTCCGTCCCAAACTTCCCAGGTGCTCACAGCTGAATCCCAAACCTGGGGATTGTCGACGCGCCGGAAATTCACACCGAACAGCTTCTCCGCCGTGGCCAGCACCCCGGCCTCCACCCGCGCGTAGGGGAAATACGGCCGCACCGTCTGCGAATCAAAATCGAACGCCGACCGCCGGTACAGCTCCAGCCAGTAGCCACGGCTGGCGGCGTCGATCTGCGTCAGTCCGGGCTGGCTCGACTGCGCAAAGGCGAGGATCATGGCGTATTCTTTCTCCGCGCCGGCCTTGCTCGCGTGGTCCAGATCGTCGAGGAACGCCTGCATCTTCGCGGCCGACTCCATCATCTGGTCGGCGGTCGCCAGATCGGCCCAGTGCGCGAATCCCAGTAGCCCGGCAATCTCCTGCCGAATCTTCAGCAGGTCCAGCAGCACCTGCCGATTGGCGGGAAACGCCCGCGTGTTGTAGGCCAGAAACATCCGCCGCCGCAAATCTGCCGACCGGGCAAACGTCATCACCGGCAGATAGTCGGGAAAATCTGTGGTCAGCGTAATCGTTCCGTCGGTGCCGGGCTGGTGGCCTTCGCGGAAATCCGCCGGCAGCCCTTCCAGCTGCGCGGCAGCCTGCACGGTGACGGAGTTTCCGCCTTCCTGCACATTGCGGGCGAAGGTCAGGCTCAGGAGCGTGGCCTGATCCTGCAGCGACTGGATCCGCGCTCGCGTGGCGTCGTCCTTGTCGACGCCCGCCAGGCGATACTGCAGCAGCGTGCGTTCGAGATAATGCCGCGTCGCGGCATCCGCACTCCCGGCATCGATCTCTGCCAGCGCGTGATACACGTCGCGGTTCAGCGAAAGCTCCACCCCTGCCTGGGCGATCTTTTGCAGCAGAGCCTGGGCCGTGTCCCGCACCTCTTTTTCTGGATAAACGCTGTGCAGCAGCCCGGCCTGTGCGCCCGCCACAGAAAGCTCCGCTCCGGCCTCGTCAAAGGCCCGCAGCGTATTGTCCGGGGTGCGCGGCGCAGGTGCAGCCACCACCCGATCGACCGCCTCGCGATGCCGCCGCAGCCGCTCCTCCACCCACGACTCGACGGCTTGCGCGCTGACGCGCCCGTCGCTCCCAGGGTTCCAGACATACGAAAGAACATCCGAAGGGTGATTGGATACGGGCGCAGTCATGCACTCTCCTCTAACCGCAGGGTATCGCAATGGGATGAGAGAATGCGCCCGGCTCTAGGAACTTGTTGAAATTCGCTGCAACACGGCGGATCTACTGGGGATTTGCTTTGCTGCAGAGTTGAAATCTGTCTGAATGGTGCGTTGGGTCAGTGTTCAACGGGGTTTGTGGGCATCGGGGAGGTGCCCGAGGCCCG
>DATAWS010000031.1:0-115665 GCA_036267095.1 Acidobacteriaceae bacterium | reverse complement strand
GAACGAACCAACGCCTGGCTCGGACAGTTCCGCAGACTCCTCGTCCGTCATGAGCATCTCCTCGCCACCTATCGAGCCTTCTTCTATCTCGCTTGCCTCTGGATCACACTCAGACGGTGTTTATGAAACACGCTCTAGCAGTCTCAGATGCTGGACCAACAGAGCGACGCCATGCGCCTCTGATCCCTCGCGGTCAAAGGCCAGTAACGCCACTTCGCCAGGGGGGGAGCCTTCGGCGGCTCTAAGCGGCGGCCGCCCGGGAGGGCGACCGAGGTCGCCGTTTATCACGTGGGAGGCCCACTCAATGATGCGTGCCCCGCATCGCTGCGTTATGGATAGCGGGTAGTCTGCACAACCGGGATAGTCGCCGGCAAATCGGCGGATTCCTTCAGGCGCAGCACGGCGGAACGAGTATATCGACTGATCGTCGTCACCTGCTCCAATAATCGCGCAGCCACGCTCGGCGATGAGGTGGAGCACCTCCAAGTCGCATGCATTGAGGTCTTGGTATTCGTCGACAATCAGAAGGTCATAGTCCACGCCCTCCAGGTCCGGATGATCGTGAAGTGCCTGCCGCAATTGGTAGGGCAACTCGTCCAACAATGTGTACCCGTAGACCTGACGATGCTCGCCCCACGCTGCAAGGAAGCGGGCCCGGTCGGCGGTATCAACGCGCGGGTCGGTATCGGGTTCGAGTGATTCCCAATTCGCCGCCATTTCGTGTATCAGTCGGCCAAGCTTTCGCACCTGTACTCCCGCGCGGTGGGAGAGGGTCGGGAAAACAATCCGATTGTCCTCCCAGTCGTCAGCAATGCGCAGGGGCGCGGGGAACCCGCCGGCGCCGGGATTCCGAAGCAGTACCGAGATCGAGAACGAGTGAACGGTGCTTGGGCGTTCGGCGGCAGCCGCCGGGTGTTCTGAAACCTTCTTGGCGAGCTCAGCAGTAGCAGCACGCGTAAAGGTCAACAGCTTGATACGCGGGGCAGGAGCACCCTCAAGAAGTTGGTCTACCAACGCGACGAGTGTTGCACTCTTCCCCGTCCCCGGGCCCGCCAGGACTCGGGCGTGACGATGGCGATCATGCGCAAGGATGGCCTCCTGTTCTCGCGTAGGGACGTAGGGCATGTGTAAACAATTCTACGGCGGGGGCCAGTCAGCGCCGTGAACTTTTGCTTAGTTAGCAACGATTGCCTGAAACCGATTCATCCGTTTGGAACGGGCATCGATCCTCTGGGTCGGCCAGTGTCCGATTGTCCGCTTGGGCATCACCGTTGATGACGCATTCAGGGCAAAGCGCTCATTGACAATGGGTAGGCGCAGCCTTCAGGAATAGTAACGAAAAACGCCGTTCTCGCCAGCAATCGGTCCGGCTCGTCGTCAACGAGTGCCAAATCGCCGAGTCGCTCCTCCAGAACTTCGCGACGATCTGCGGTTCCGCCCGCATCACCGGCTATGCGGAAGGTTCGACCCCTTGAGCGTTCCGCCGGCTGGCCCCGTGCGCCAGCCCAGCCTGCGCTTCGCCGGACTCGCCTGCCACCAGCCCTCGTATCTCCGCTCTGGCAGCGCCTCGACCCGCAACCCAGGGTCCCGAAGTCGTCCGCAATCACCCCATCCGCCAGCCCCTGCTCTGGATGGAAAAAGCTAAGCTTATTCAGCTCGTTCACGAATTGTTAACCGCCAGGCATGACCGCGCGATTGACACACCCAAAAAGCAGCCCCTATGATGGCCGCCTGTAGCGATTTTCCCAACCATGAGGAGGAGATACCGGTGCGAGTCTCGATGAGAGTTTTGTCCGTAGTGGCAGTGATGGGTCTGACCCCGGCCCCGATCCTCCTCGCGCAGGCCCCCCCGCTGCCCGCCGAAGCCACGGCGAACCCGGTGGCGTGGAGCGCGAAAACGCTCTACCAGCGCGATGCGAAAAATATGATCGCCGCCGCCGAAGAGATGCCCGCCGACAAGTACAGCTACCACCCAACCCCCGACCAGTGGACCTTCGGCAAGCTCGTTTCTCACGTGGCCCAGTCGAACGGAGGCCTCTGCGGAGCCCTGTCCGGCACTACCCCGCCGGCGACGTTGCAGGTGAGCGAAACGGCTTCGAAGGCCGATCTGGTTACGGCGCTCAAGGCTTCGTTCGACTTCTGCGGCCCGGTGCTCGACGGCATGACCGACGCCAAACTGGGAGAAACGGTTACCGTCTTCCACCGCACCATGCCTCGGGCGATGATTCTGGTCTTGTTGCCGGCCGACCTGGCCGACCACTACTCCCAGATGGCTGCCTACCTCAGGCTGAACGGGATGATGCCGCCTTCCGCCCAACCCAAAAAGTAACGCCGGCAACCGGGAAGGCGCGAAGACTCCAGGAATCGCAGCCGGCCTCGCGCCGCGCGGAGAAATCTGCCCCATGATCGGCACTCGCCTCGGCAATTACGAGATCACCGCTAAGCTGGGCGAGGGCGGCATGGGCGTCGTCTATCGGGCGAAGGACCTCACTCTCGGGAGAGAGGTGGCCGTCAAGGTCCTTTCCGGCGAGTTCGCCCAGGATCGCGAGCGCGCCTCCCGCTTCGAGACTGAAGCCCGCTTGCTGGCTCTGCTCAATCATCCGAATATCGCCCAGGTTTATGGTTTTTACCCGAGCGAAAAAACACCCGCGCTCATCATGGAACTGATCGAGGGCCCTACCCTCGCCGAACGCCTCGCCGCTGGAATGCTGCCCATGGACGAATGTCTCTCCATTTCAATCCAGATCGTCCGCGCACTCGCCGCAGCTCACCACAAGGGGATCGTTCATCGCGATCTGAAGCCCGAGAACATCAAGTTGACGAGCGGCAATCGGGTCAAGGTTCTCGATTTCGGCATTGCCCGCAGGCAATCCCCCGCCAGCTCCCCCACCGCCGACGCGACCACGCTGTCCCCCGCGACCCGGGCTGGCACCGTGATGGGCACGGTCGGCTACATGGCTCCCGAGCAGGTGCGCGCCGAAAGCGTTGACACCCGCGCCGACATCTTCTCCTTCGGTTGCGTGCTCTATGAAATCGTCGCCGGCCAACGCGCCTTCGCTCGCGGAAGCCCGGTCGAGACCATGGCCGCGATCCTCCAGGAAAAGCCACCCCCTCCCAGCCGCTCCCGCCCCCAACCGGCAACCGCGCTCGACCGGGTGGTCGCCCGCTGCCTCGAGAAGGACCCCGCCGAAAGGTTCCAGTCAGCCCACGATCTCGAGTTCGCCCTCGCCGCGCTTATCCCCGCCCCGCCGGATAGCCGGCTGCCCCGAGCCGCATCCGTCGCCGTGCTGCCCTTCGTCAACCTCAGCGCCGATTCCGAGAACGAGTTCTTTGCCGACGGCATCACCGAGGACGTCATCGCTCACCTCACCCGTATCCGCTCTCTGAAGGTCATCTCCCGCACGTCGATTATGGCCTTCAAGAAAAGCGACCGCAGCCTGCGGGAGATTGGCGCAAAACTCGGTGCCGCGACCCTCCTCGAAGGCAGCGTCCGCCGCGCCAGCAACCGCGTGCGCATCGTCGCCCAGCTCGTCGATGCCGCCAGCGACGAACACATTTGGGCGGAGACCTACGACCGGGACCTCACCGACATCTTCGCAATTCAGACCGATGTGGCACTCAACATCGCCAATGCACTCCGTGCCGAGCTTTCCAAAGACGAACGCACACGAATTGCGCGCCGCCCCACCACCGATTTCGAGGCTTACGACCTCTACCTCCGGGGCCGCAACTGTTTCTATCGCTATTCCGCGGATGGCTGCCGACGCAGCCTGATCGACTTCGATGCTGCCATCGCCCGAGACCCGAATTTCGCCCTCGCATGGACCGGCATCGCCGAGGCCCACGCCGAGGCCTGCATCCAGGGCGTCGTTGCCACCTCACCGGAAGAAGCGATCCGGCTGGCCAGGGCCGCAGCCGCCCGAGCGCTCGAAATCGATGGCGACCTGGCCGAAGCATGGGGCATCTCGGCACTCATCCATTTCATGTTCGACTTCGACTGGCAGGGAGCCGAGCGCGAATTCCTGAAGGCGATCGAACTCTGCCCCGGAAGTGCCGAAGCCCACGAACACTACAGTTGGCTCTGCTCCTCGCTCGAACGCTACGACGACGCGTTGCGCGAAGTGCTGCGTGCCCGCGAACTCGATCCGCTGATGGTCCAGTCCGACGTTGCCACCACTCTCCTGCGCGCCGGAAGGGTGGAGGAAGCCCTCGCGGACGCGCGCCGTTCCGTCCGCGACGAGCCCAGCTCGCCCCGCTGCCATTCAATCCTCGGCTGGGCCCTCATCTTCCACGGAGACCCTGCCGACGGCGTTGCATCCGTCGAGCATGCCCTCGCCCTCTCATCCGGCTCTACGCTCTTCCTGTCGCAGTTCGGGCAGGCCTGCGCTGTCACCGGCGATGTGGATCGAGCCCGCCAGATCATGGCCCAGCTGCGCGAGCGTGCCACGCATGAGTTCGTCTCGCCCTACCATTTCGCCTATGTCCATGCCGGCCTCGGCGAGGCCGATGCTGCCATCGAATGCCTCGAGCACGCCTTCGAGCACCGCTCTGGCGCAATCTACGGCATCAGGGGTTCGTTCCTCTTCCGCAACCTGCACGGCCACCCGCGCTTCCAGTCGCTGCTGCACAGGATGAACCTGGCCTGACCAGGCCCCCCTGCTCCCTGCAGGTTCACGGACGCGGTGCGGCTCGCATGGCTCCGAAGGCTACCCCCAGCGCGACTCCTAGCGCGACCCCCACCGCAACATGATGCATCGCCGCGCCAAAAGCAGCGCCCAGGCTGGTGCCCAACGCGATGCCCAACGCCATATGATTCTTCATCGTGCGCCACCCTCAATGCTTCCGTGACTGCGAAGTCTAGCACGAGGCAGCGCGGCAGCAGTTCCTCAATAAAGTCGACATTGCGTCCGGAGCATTCCGTATCCCTAATCAAACCCATCTTGTCATCCCGAACGCGCAGCGGAGGGACCTGCGGTTGCTCCCGACGTCCCTCCCTCCCTTCCGTCCCATCCCGGTCCACAGCCCATCCATCACTTCCCATTTCGGCCCCTCCCTGCACAAGCGTGATCAATCTCACAGTTCCCCGCGCAATTCTCTGTCATTTTCCTCTCAGACGGCATCCATGCTCTTGCAGGAGGCGCCCCATGGAAGACCTTTGCACCCTCGCCCAGTTCCACCCCGATGACCTCTCCGCCCACGCCGTTTCTCTCGCCGTCCTCGCGCGCGCTCTCAACGACGCTCACGAGAGCGGCGGCCGCTTCGATCAGGCTGCCTTCCATCGCGCCGCCGAGCTGGCCCTCGCGCTCTACGCCGAAGAGAAGAAACGCTTCGAGTCCCTGGACTGCCCCGCCCCTCTGCTCGATCAGCTGTACCTCCGCGCATTTGTCGCAGAAGAGGAAGTCGAAGAAGTATTGGAGGCTCCGGAGAACCCCATCGGCCGCCGCTTCCACGCCGAAGTCATGCGCCTGCTCTACCTGCGCCCCGGAAGCGGCAACGAGTCGGGTTGCCTGCCGTGGTCGGCGGCTCCGGCCATACGCTGATCCGCGTATCCCCGATTCCACCGCACTCCGTCAACCCACCCCGGAAGGGCAACATGGGGAGTAAAAATTGCACATTCCCCGGGTTTACCCTTCTGCTAATCCCTTGTTCTCCCGTTCCCGGCGATTGGTCCCCCGATTGCGACGCATCTGACCAGTAAGCAGTGCGTATTTGCCGGCGTTCGCCAGTGGCCGGCAGGAAATTCGGGTCGAATCCAATGGAAAAACGTTTGGCGAGGATTGAGAACTGGTCTGTAGTCGGAAGCGTCGTGCTCGGAGGCTATCGCGAACTGGAACCGGGACAGCGCCTCACCGGTGAGGTCCTGGGTCACACCAACCTTCCGAACGGAATCATCTACACGTCGGCCATCCTGAGCATCGACATGGAGAACCGGCTGGTCGAAACCAGAAACACCGTCTACGAGTTGGGAGAAACCGATCCCAATTACGAACGCTGGTCAGCCGACCGGCGCCAGGCACGAGCCGATGGAGAATTTCGCGCCGCCTAACCTCACAGCTCGCGAACCATGTCATCCTGAACGCGAAGCGGAAGGACCCGCGGTTGCTTTTCTGCCCGGGTCCGTTCCAAACGTCCGAAAAACCGGTTGTGCGGCAACGAATTCCAACCAACACCCCATGTCATCCTGAACGCGAAGCGGAAGGACCCGCGGTTGCTTTTCTGCCCGGGTCCGCGCCAGCTTCCTTGCCGGTTGCAGTTACGAATTCACGCGGTCGAGGGCGCGACTGTAGTCGGCCGGCTCGAGATCGTACCAGTCGCGGCTCAAATCCTCCCAAATCGGATTCACCGATTCAATCAGCGCGATCTTCTTTTCGCGCCGCCATCCCTTCAGCTCTTTTTCCCGCGCGATTGCCTTGTGTACGTCCCTGTGGCGCTCGAACCAGACGAGACGACCGCAGTTGTAGCGCGCTGTGAACCCTTCATGCTCTCTCCATTTGTGCTGGAAGACGCGCCGGAGCAGATTGCCGGTGACTCCGATATAGAGCGTATGACTGCGGCTGGCCATGATGTACGTGCAGTAGCCGGCTTCGTGCATACAATCATCGTCGCCGATAGAAGGGGGACAAGCCCAGCCCGGGATGCCATCCCAACGGTCCGGGAGTAATGGGCGAAGAGCAACCGCACATGCCATTCGACTGCGCTCAGGCCAGGCTCCTCCGCCTCGCGATGCGAGTCGTCAGGATGACAGAGTCGGGGAATTCGGTTGTTCCTGCTGTGTAATCGGCGATACGAAACCCAGGCATCCCGTTCGGATGCGCTTGCGAAAGCTTTGTATCAGGGCACGACGTGCCGAAGAAGCCTCAAATCAAACCGGCCTTCAGCCCCCTGAGAGCGCAACCTCCACAGCTCGCGGAAATAGTTCCCCGGCTTTTGTATCAGGGCAGCAGGCCCTCATCATGAGTCCGGCATGGTTCATCCCAAAAACTGTCAAGCCCTCACCACTTCACCAAAGTAATGTGCGCCTCATTGGAGACGACTTACCACCCTTCTAACTCCAAAGAAAGTTGGCAGGAATTCCCTGCAAACCTGGTATTCTGAACTTAGAGAGTAAAAAGAAACAGGCCGCCCTCCACAGGCGGCCTTTTCCTTTGTCCGGAGGTCCCTCATGTCTCGCTTCTGCACCGCCCACGAGGCAGGCCAGCCCTGCCGCCGCCGCGCCTTGCCCGGCCAGTCCCTTTGCTCGAGCCACCACCCCAATCCCTACGCTCCCTCCCCATGCGCCTGGCTCAATCGCTTTGGGGACCGCTGCCATTCCTTCGCCCTCCGCGGCCAGGATCACTGCTTCTCCCACAGCCCGCGCAACCCTCGCCTCCGCCATCCACCCGTTCCCGCGGCCCGTAAAGAACGCCAAATGGCCCGCCTGGCGAGCTTTATTTTCAGCAGCTTGCCGGAGTGTCCCAAAAGCCCTCACGAACTTCTGCGGGATCAATAACTTGCCGCAGTCCCCGGGGGGGTTAATACCGACCCGTCAATGGACCGCCGGAGCCGCCGCCGCCGTCTTTCCCAACACCCATTTGTCGTACCAGTCGAACCAGCGCTGATACCGGTCCCGAATGAAGCTCGGCCGCGTGAACCCATGGAACTGATTCGGGTAGACGACCAGTTCCGCCGGCACGTTCAGAGTCTTCAGCGCCTCGTACATCTGCTCGCCGCCATTCAGCGGCACATTCATGTCCGACGTTCCACCCATGTAGAGCGTGGGCGTATGAATGCGATCGGCATGCAGCAACGGATAGCCGAGCTTGACGTAGGTGGACAAATCCTTCCACGGAGGGCCGAGCTCATTGTTGTACTGGAGGATATATTCGTCGATGCCATATAAACCCAGCGGATTGCCCATCCCCGCACCGCTCGAAGCCGCCTTGAAGCGATTGGTGCTGGCGATGGTGTAGTTGGTCAGAATGCCGCCGTAACTCCAACCGCCAACAGCCAGTTTGTCCGGATCGGCAATGCCCTCTTTCACCATTGCATCGACCGAGGCCAGCAGGTCCTGGATCTCATGGTCGCCCCAGTCATCGGCAATGATCCGCTGATACGCGCTGCCGCGGCCCGAGCTGCCCCGGTAGTTCACGTTCAGCACCGCGTAACCATGCCCCGCGAACATCTGCCGCGTGAGGTCGAACCGATGCGCGTCCTGCCCATTGGGCCCGCCATGGATGAACAGCAGCATCGGCAACTTCGCCCCCGCCTGCGCGCCCGGAGGCAGCGTGATCAGGCCGTGCACTTCCGTCCCGTCCTGCGTCGTCGCCTGCACGTCGCGCGTCTCGCCCAGCTTCAGGCTGGCAACAACTTCATCGTTATGGTGGGTCAGCTGATCCAGCGTGCCGTTCTCGAGCGTGTAGATTTCCCCCGGCTGCGCGTTCGTCGTCCATACCAGCGCCGTGTGGCCGTTGACTTCATCCAGGCCCATGGCCGTGCCCGGCGAGGAGAGGATGCGATGGACCTGGCCGCTCGCAATATCCACGCTGGCCGGATATTCATTGCGATCGTCCTCAACGAGGACGTCGATCGACTTGCCGCCCGGCGAAAAGAAAGGACTGGACACGGACCGATCCAGCGCCGCCGTCAGGATGCGCGGCGCGGTGCTGCCATCGGCTGCCACGATGCCCAGCTTCTCTTCGCTGTACTGCCACAGCTTCAGCGGATCGCCCTCGGTAAATGCGATCCACATGCCGTCGGGACTCCAGGAAATGCGCCCCCCGTCCGGGCCGTCGTAGGTCGTCAGCCGCCGCGGGCTGGAGTTGGCTTTCGCATCGACCACCCAGACGTCCGTATTAATGCTGCGATCCGGATCGGGATCGTGATTGCTGACGTAAGCGATCCGCGTGCCGTCGGGCGACCAGACCGCGTTGCTCTCGTCGTAGTTCTTATCGGTCGTCAGCTTCTCCAGCTTCTTGCTGGCAATATCCCAGAGATAAAGCTGGGTATGTTCGTTGTCGCGCAGGTACCCTTCTACGTCTTCCTTGAAGTGGTAACGGTCGATGACGATCGGCTTTGGTTTCTCTTTCTCCTTATCGGCCGATTTGTCGGCGGCGGGCTTGTTGCTGCCCGAGTTGTCGTCCTCCTCGGGCGTGATGGAGAGCAGAAGCCGCTTCGAATCGGGCGACCATGCGTAGGCGGAAAGATGGCCCTTCACGTTGGTGAGCTGCTGCGCTTCACCCCCCCGCCGGTCGAGGATCCACACCTGGCTGCCCTTCGCCGGTCCGGGACGACCCGACGTAAAGGAGAGATATTGCCCGTCGGGGCTCCAGCGCGGCGACCCCGCCGAGCTGAAGTCCTCCGACGCCTGATCGGCGGCGCCCGCCCACGTCAGGCGGATGTCCTGTTTCCCGTCCCGGGAAACCATCCACAGATCGGACACGCGCTTGTCCGCGGTGGGTTCGATCGTAGAAACGGAGTACGCAATCCACTGCCCGTCGGGCGAAACCTGGGGACCGCTCACATCGTGAAAACGCGACAGGTCATCGAGCCCCATGGCATGCGGTCCCTGCACCGCCGATGCTGGCGCGGTTTGGGCGGCGCATGTAAGGCTGCCGGGCAGTACAGCAAGCACACCGACAGCGCAGAGAGCAGAACCGAGGCGTATGAAAGGCATGCGCAAGTATATAAAACAGTTGCCCGCTCACAAGGCCCGCGCTGCCGCCCCCGACGGACCGGGCCCCTTTGCGCCCTCCCGGCCGGGGTAATCGCGCAAAGCTGGCGGGTCCACCGGCAAAAAATGCTCGGTCGGTTCAGCCCTCCAGCAGCCTAACGTGATGTTTATCTTGCAGTTATCAATTGGCAGGTCGATTGCAATACCTACGGTGAATTCCCGCGCTGGAGCCCCGGCTGGGCTCTTCCGGAGAGGTTGCCAACGATGAAGAAGCCGAAAGTCAAACTGGAAAATTGGTCGGTTGTCGACAGCCTCCTGCTGCAGGATTTCCGGGACCTGGCGCCCGGACAACGCCTGAGCGGGCGCGTCAGCAAGCTCTTCGGAATCCCGCAGGGCACCATTTTCTCAGCCACCATCGTCTACGTCGACCGCAAGAAACACCGGGTTGAGACACCCCACGCAATCTACAAGCTTGGCTCCGTCAACCAGGCATATGAGCGCTGGGCCGATCAGAGAGTTACTGCACCCTCGGCCCTGCGGTATCCAGCGCAGCGCGTGGTCGGCGTCCCGGTTGGAACCGCCCAGGCTCTTCGCTGATAAGAGATCCTTCGCCCTTTCCCTCCCCCGTTGCAGACTAAGCCGTCTTTGCCTGCTGCTCTTTCAGGTTTTGCAGCAGTGCGTCGATCTGCTCCTCCCGCTCCAGTTTCGCGAAGCGGGCTTCAATCGAATCACCCTCCATCATCTCGCGCGAAGCGGCGTTCCGGGCTTCGGCGCTGGCGATCTTTGTCTTCATGCGCGCGATGCTGGCTGCATCGTCCTTCCTGGCGATGACTTCCCTCGCCTTTTGCGCGCGTCCCACGACCCGCGCCCGCCGATGCTCGGCGATCATCAGCTCGCAACGGCTGCGCGTTTCCTGTAGCTTCTGCTCCAGATGACGCAGCGCGCTCTTGAGCGTCTCCACTTCTGTTTTCTGATCGTCGATTTGCTGCGCGAACCCGGCGGCCATGTGCCTCGCGCTGAGAGAACGCTCCAGCGCAGCCCGGGCCAGGTTGTCGTCGCTTTTCCTCACCGCCAGCTGCGCTTTGCGCTGCCATTCGGCCTCGGAGTCTTCATGCTCTCTGCGCTTCTTCTCGAGCAGATGCTCGTCGGCGAGAGCGATGGCCACCTGGGTCTTAACCTGCATCAGCTGGTTCTCCATATCGAGGACCAGTTGTTTGAGGAGCTTCTCGGGATCTTCGGCCTTTTCGATAAGGTCGTTGAGGTTCGCCCGCAGCAGTGTGCCTACGCGTTCAAGGAGTGCCATGACATTTTCCTCCCCTGGGGGTTCGGGGCGAAGAGACGCGCTCTCCGCCCGGAATGATTGACTTGCCGTCCTACTTGGCATCGACGATGGGAGCAGCCGCCGTTCCGCTGTGGCCATTGCCGTCGCCCCGATGGCGGATGCCGGCGATGTTCGACATCAGCTCGCGGATGTCCATGCCCGACAGAGCTTCGAAGAGCGCCGGGACCTGGGCCGCCATCTTGGCCATGTCGCCGGTGATCTTGTTGGCCCCGGCGGCATCGCCCGTGGAAACGACCGTGATCCGATCCACCTTCGAGAGCGGCTCCGCCATCGCGCGCACCACCTCCGGCAGGTTCGTAATCAGGCGATCCACCACCGCGGCCTGGTTCCAGTCCTGATAAGCGTTGGCTTTGATGTTCATCGCCTTCGCTTCCGCCTCGCCCTTCTGGAAGATGATGGAGGCTTCGGCTTCGCCCTGGGTGCGAATGGCCGACGCCCGGCCCTCGCCTTCCATGGTGAGACGCGCTTTCTCCGCGGCGGCGAGGACTTCGCACGCTGCCGGTTGACCTCGGCCTCCTTCAGGACGCTGGCAATCAGCTCCCTCTCGTGGCGCAGAATCTCGGCCTCCTGCACCTTAATCTGCTGCTCTTTCTCCACCTGCTGCACTTTTACCTGCTCCGCGACCACCTGCTGCTGGGTGATGTTGGTCTGGAGTTCGTAGGCCTTGTCCGCAGACGCCTGCTGCTTCCGGCTCTGCTCGGCATACTGGGCCTTCGAGATGTCAAGATCGCGCTGCGCCTGCGCCTGCTTGGACAGCGATGCCGTCTCCGCGATCACCCGCTCCTGATCCGCAGCCGCTTTGGCAACCGCCGCTTCCCGCGTTGCATTCGCGCGCCGGATGGCCGTGTCCCGCTCCGCTTCCGCTGCCGCAATCTCCCCGTCGCGCTTGATGCGCACGATGTCCGGACGACCCATGTTGGTGATGTACTCGTTCTTGTCGCGGACTTCCTTAATGGTGAACGAGACGACCTCCAGGCCCATCTTGCTCATGTCATCGGCACAGGTGCCGCGCATGCGGTCCGCGACCATCTCCGGCTCTTTGACGATCTGCTCGACGGTCAGCTGGCCGATGATGCCCCGCAGATGGCCTTCCATCACCAGGCGAATCAGGCCCTCGCGCTGGGGCGGAGTCTTCGTCAGGAACTGCTCCGCCGCGGTCAGGATCGACTCCTGATCGCTGCGAACCTTGATTTGCGCGACAGCTTCGACCGTAACGGCGACGCCCTGCTTCGTGTAGAGATCCTGTTGCGGCGCCACGTCGAACGACATCAGCTCGAGTGAAAGCTCGCGACAGCTTTCAACCATGGGGAAAATGATTGTGCCGTGGCCCTTGATGACGCGGGGGCCGCGGAACCCATACACGATAAGCGCCTCATTCGGGCCTGCCTTGCGGAACATTCTGGCCAGCATGCCGGCCAAAATGATGAACGCCAGCAGGGAAAGTCCGACAACAACAATGATGGTGTTCGTCATAACGCCTGATCCTTTCCATCAGGAGCGCTGAAGGTTGAGGTTGCGGCAGTCGAATGCGCATTGCCGTCCGGGGGATTGCCGGCCGATTCTCCCGAGAGCTCGTCCCAGGGGCGTACGTACGCGATGCCTTGCTCGTAGCGCATGACCACGACTTCTGTGCCGCGCGGTAGCGCTACGCCTGCATCGCTGCGCGCGGGAGCAAAACGGCGCACGCCGTCCTGCGAGAACTGGATTTCACCGTTCCCGTCTTTGCGGATCGGACCGGTGACGAGGCCGAGGATTCCGCGAATGTCGGTATCGGCGGCGGTGAGCTCATGCTCGTGCGGCAGCAACACTCTTACCAGGAACCAGAAAAGAAGCGCCCCGCCCGCAATCCCGGTGATGGTCGCCAACGCAAGGACGATGCCCATTCCGAAGTCGTGACTGCGCGCCAGCAGATAGCCGCACCCGCCAAACCAGCAGAGAAAAGCAGCCAGCGTGAACCCGTTCACAGGACTGACACCGGTGCGGGCCGCAGGGCCTTGCGTGCCAGGCAGATGCGCGGGCGAGACGCTGTGACCCGGATGCAGATGCAGGTGCGCGTGGCCGACATGCAGATGCGTGAAAGCTCCGAGGGCGGAAAGAATGGTGAGCGAGAGCCCGAGCGTGAAGCAGATGAGATAGAAGGTGATCATGGCGCAACCTTCCTGCGGCGAACCGCCTGGCCCTCTTCGGGGCGGGCGGATTCTGGGCCCTGCCGCGTACCGCGGCTGTTTTCGGGGGAACGGAGAACTTCAAAGAGCCGGTCGGCGAGGCCGGGCGTGTCGAGAATAGAGTGGAGCAGCAGCAGACAGCGGCGCGAGTCATCGTGGCGCGAGAGCGCGAGCAACGCGTGACGCAACTCGGGATCGCGACGGAAGCGCTCCGCCCCGCTGACCAGCCAGAGGTCGAGCTTGTCCTCCAGAGTGCGGGCGTCGCTGAGCAACTCCGCGTGGTACCCCTCGGGATCGTCGACCAGGTAACCGGGATGAACCTTGAAGAACTTCGCCAACACCTGGCGCGTGGTGTTCGTCAGATGAGGGCGGGCGCCGCTCTCAATCTGGGAAAGATAGCTCTGACTCAGCGCGGCGCCGGTTTCCTGGCGGAGCAGTCGGACCAGTTCCTGCTGGGTGATGGCGCGCTGGAATCCGCGCAACTCTCCTTCCGTCTGCCTGAGGTATTTGAGTTTTTCTCCGAGCTTCATAGGCGATATTGCAAATCGCAATCACCTTATCGCAATCCGCAATGAAGTCAGGCGGAATCGAAAGACGGGTTTTGGCGGTATCAAAAGAACGGATTGTCTCCGACAACACGGCCTTTGAACAGGAAGGCGCTTCGCGCGCCGCGGCGCTATCGGATGCCTGCTTCGACCTTCTCCGCGAGCTTCTTCGGCGCGCCCTGCAGGTAGCTGGCCGTGAGGAGGTCGCGGACTTCGTTCCAGTCCACCTTGCCTCGGTCGAGCCGGAGGGCTACCCATCCCCGCGGACCGATATATGCGGGCAGATAGAACTTGCGCGGATGCGCAGCGATGAGGCGCCGGTTCTCGCCAGGAAAAACGCGGGCGCAGATGGAGACGATGCCGTCGCCATGATGATTGTTGAGGAAGTAGGCGAAGGTCTTCTTCCGCACCGTGAACGCGGCATGGTCGCCCATGTCCCGGCGGACTCCTTCCGGCAAAACAAGGCATAACGCTGATACACGCGCCAGGCGGGAATCTTCGACAACCGGCATACGCGTTGAGTCTAACCGGCCGGTACCGCCTCGAGCCATTCTCTCGCTTCTTCCAACCTCTCGAAAGACCGACAACTGAGGGCCGGCGGGGCCGACGACTGAATGTGGTTCACAGAGACTTTGCCAAAGTACAGTTGGGGCGCTTTGCTCGCCGCCAAACGCAGGCCCGATTCCACGGCGCGGGGAAACCAGTCGTCGATGATCCAGAACCGATCCTCCGACGGGATGGTGAGCAGCGCAGTGTCGTCGCCGAGAAGTTTGCAGAGAGCATGTTCGCGGATCAGTGCGAGCATGTTTTCGTGGATATATCGAAGCTGGAGCTGAGGTGCGTACTGCTTCCAGACCGCGACGATGCAACGATTTGCCTCATCGATGCTGATAGAGCAAGTCGGGTTATCCCATGGATTCTTCAGCAACTGGAAGCTGTCGCGGGAATCCCGCTGCAACATTTCCTGCAGTTGGCGCAGACCGTCCCGGTCCTCAGGCAGATGACTGAACATCCTTCCTCCTGGTCATCTGAGAGATCCGCGGCAGAAAAGAAAGACAAAGCGAAAGAACGGCTCGCCAGGGATAGTGCAACGAATTTGCGATGACAACCTGGTTACGTCAGTGACACTTTCAGCGCGGCGGCAAAATCGACCGGCGGCTTATATCGCGCAGGCAGCGCCACCCTCAGGCCGTCCGAATCCTGCTTCCAGCGAAGCTTCTCACCGGTTCCGAGCAACGCGACGTGCTCGATCCTGCCGGGCTGCGCAGAGCTGTCCGTACCCAGCGACTGGATAACGATTTCGCTCGCGGGCCAGCCAAGGGCGATGGCGTACACGGTCTTTCCATCCTTGCTGCACGTGAAACGGATGTCTTTTGCGCCGAGCTTCGCAATGCTGTCGCCCTGGAACGAGCCGGCCTTGATCATGTTGGAGCCCTCGCCGAACACCTTCCACGGGCGGGTCTCGTAAATGGCATCGCCGTTGATCTGCATCCACAAGGTGATGCCCTCGAGAACCGCGATCTCCTTGCTGTCGATGGTACCGTCCGGCTTGCCGGGAATGTTGAGGATGAACGTACCGTTCTTCGCGACCGTGTCAATCATCCAGTGAATAACATCGCGGGGCGGCAGATAGCCGCCATACTCGCCCGGCTTGTTGTAGAGAGCGCGATTGTAGTGCCAGTCGCCAATACAGGTTTCCGACTGCCACGGGTATTGCTCGATCTGGCTGGTGATGCCTCGCTCCACGTCCGCGACCACAGTTTTCAGCCACTGTTGCGGCACTTCCTTGATGGTGATGACGCCTTCCTGTTTGCCCCCGTGGGTTTGCAGGTTGTGGTTGTAGTAGAAGGCTCCGATATTCATGCCGCCCCAGCCCAGTGGAAACCGCGAATTATCGAAGTAGAGCAGGTCGGGCTCGTGCTGCTCCACCAAATCCCGGGTCCGGTCGTAGAAATTCTTCACGTAAGAGATATCGGGCAGCGCATTGAACGGGTGCTTTGGAGCATACAGTCGCTGCGGATCGTAACCCTGCCACCACTGGTCTTTCCCATCGCCCATCGTCATGCGGCCGTCATAAGAAGCGCCGGCCAGCGAGCCGGTCTTGTCTGCGCCATGGGAGGGTTGAAACCACCACCAGTTGCGCCCCTGATGTACCGTGACGCCGAGGCGCAGCCCCTGGGCGCGCGCGGCTTTGGCCCACGTGCCGACCACGTCGCGATGCGGGCCAAGGTTCACCGCATTCCAGGGCTGATGCTTCGAGCCCCAGGCATCGAAACCATCGTGGTGATTGGCCAGCGCGATGAACAGGCGCGCCCCGGCCTTCTTGTATCGAGCAATCAGCTCGTCGGGATCCCAGTTGAGCAGCGTCCACTGCGCACAAAGATCTTTGTATCCAAACCGCGATTGTGGACCGTAGTGCGCGAGCTGGTAATCGTAATCCTTGTCGCCCGAAAGGTACATCTTGCGGGCGTACCAGTCGCCGGCTTCGGGCACGCACTGCGGACTCCAGTGCGCCCAGATGCCGAACTTGGCGTCGCGGTACCATTCGGGCGCGTCGTACTCCATCAGCGAACCCCACCCCGGCTTGTAAGGACCTTTGCCCGCGAGACTGGGAATCGGCGAGACCATCGGCACGCCGTCCCACGAGCCCTCAGGAATGGGCAGAGCGGGCGGATCGCCCCACGCGGTTGGCGTCCAGGCACTCTCATCGAGTTTCACCGGGACGATCCTGCCGCTCTCGAGCCCGTAGAAGACGCGCTGCTCAGCTGGTGTAGCGCAGAACTTCGCGTAACCCTGGCTGTACTGGTTGAAGCCGGAGGCTCCGGGCGCCATCGTTTCTGGCGGCGCCGGCTCCGCCGTTTGTGCCGAGCTTGTCGCCGCATCCGGGACTGCGGTAGCCGCCGCCGCAGCCGCCATCAATTTGCAGAAATCGCGCCGTCGCATGAATGCCCTCCTGGAAAAGCAAAGGGCAGTATACGAGGAGAGCCGCGCCGCTGCCCGGTGTCGGTAGCGGGCGGTTCATTTATGGATGGGCGCCACCCTACTCGTCGTAGTGCAGCAAACTAAAAACGTCGTACTCGCGGAAGCGATCGCGCCCCCTCAGGAAATCCAGTTCGATGGCGAAGCCAAGACCGGCGATTTCCCCGCCCAGCTGCTGCACCAGCTTGATCGTCGCTTCCATCGTGCCGCCGGTGGCCAGCAGGTCGTCGACCAGCACCACCCGCTGACCGGGTTCGATGGCGTCAACGTGAATCTCGAGGGTGTCGGAGCCGTATTCGAGATCATAGGTCACCCGGGCCGTGGGTCCGGGCAGCTTGTGTGGCTTGCGCACCGGCACGAATCCCGCATTGAGGCGGTAAGCCAGTGCGGGACCGAAGATGAACCCCCGCGCCTCGATGCCGAGAACCAGGTCGATGTCCTTATCGATGTAATACTGCGCGAGTGCATCAATCAGCGCCGCGAAGCCTTTGGGGTCCTTCAGCAAGGTGGTGATGTCGTAAAAGAGGATGCCCGGCTTGGGAAAATCCGGAATAGTGCGGACGAGCGCCTTCAGCGGCTCGCAGTCAGTCGTGCAGGGGGTCATCACGTCTACCAGGCTCCTTCGATGCGAAACGATCTGAGACCTTCGGCCTCTTTCGCATCCAGTTCATGTTCGATCACTGCATCCACCCGGCTGCCGCGCGATCCTTTGTGCAAAGTTTGCGCGAGTTCGGCGAGAACCTGCGGATCGCCGGAAGCCAGCACTTCTACGTGGCCATCTTCCGTGTTGCGCACCCAGCCGTTCAGGTCGAGCGCCGCCGCTTCGCGATGAACGAACCAACGGAATCCGACGCCCTGCACGCGGCCTTTCACAAGATAGTGGCACACCATAGGAAGGCACGGCCAGTGTTTCAGATGGGGCCCGCGGACGCAAGATAACCGAGTCGCCTGCCCGGGCTGGCCGGCTGGGCACGGTGGCTGAAATCTTCTCCGCAATCTGGCGTGACCACTCGGGTTCCCGTGACTATGGCGGGGCGCGAAGGGCTGATTGGGCCTCCCGGCGGCGCACCTATAATCAAAGGGGACTCTTCGGCAGAGCCGCTCGACCAGCCCGAATCCTCCCGGACGTATGCAGCGCGCTGAGCGATCCACGATGTTGTCCCCCCGGCTCCATGCGGCGCATGCCGTCGCTTCTGCGATTGCCGCCGTTTTGCTGGCTTCTCCGGTGCTGGCGGCTCCTTCCCAGTACGGCAATTCGCGGCAAAATGGGTTTGCCCATGCAGAACGCCTGCGAGAGGCGCTGGAAGGCCGCCCTGAACAACAGCGAACCCGCTTGGAGTATGAGCGGGTACTGGACGCCTACCGCGCAATCTACCACGCCGATCCGGATTCCCCCCGGGCCGATGCTTCCATCGACGCCGTGGCCGAACTGCTGGCCGAGGAAGGACGCGTTTTCCAGGACGACAAGGCCCTGCACGACGCCATCGGCCAGTACGAGTTTCTCCGCCACCAGTACCCGGGCAGCCGCTATCGCTTCAGCGCCTTGCTCACCGAGGGCGAAATCGAGCAGCGCGACCTGGGCGATTCGGAGCAGGCGCGGCTCGCGTACGGCAAATTCCTGCGTGAGTATCCGCAGAATCCGCTGGGCGTCGAGGCCCGGACCGAATTGAAAAAAATCCAGCACGAGGAATCGGCAAGCCATCGCCGCGAACCGGGAAAGCAGGGGACACGGGAAGCCTCTGCCAAAAGGGATCCCGGAAGCGTCGGAGGACGATCCGGCTATATTCCGGATGACGAAAGACAAACAGGTCCCTCTCGGCTGAAAGAAAGCAATCTCCCTGCACCTGGCTCCGGTTCGCCCGATTCCGCGCGACTCGGCGGGCGATCAAGCGCCCCCAACCTCGAATCGAACTACGCCCCGATGAGTGCCCCGCCTCCGCCCCGCCGTGGAGGGCTCCCCTTGATCACCGGCATCCGGCATTGGTCGGCGCCTGATTACACCCGGGTCGTGATCGATCTGCAGAAGGTTGTGCAGTATGAGGCTGTGCGCGTACCCCATCCGGACCGCATTTACTTCGATCTCTACGGAACGCGCCTCTCGCCGGAGCTGGTCGGCCATTCTCTTGAAGTAACCGATGACGGATTCTTGACGCGCGTCCGTGTGGCCCAGCCCACCAGCAGCGTGACCCGCATCGTTCTCGACGTGAACGGCGTCAGCGACTATTCAGCCTTCTTTCTGCAGGGACCGCCCCGGCTGATTATCGATGTCCACGGCCGCCGACCGGAAGCACCGCGACAGGTCGCCGAAAACGGACGTGTGCCGGCCCGGCGCGCCGCGCTCGCCGGAAACGAGTTGGACGGTCTTCGCCGCCCTCCAACCCGCGCTCCGCAAGTCTCGGGGAACACCTCCCATCCGGACGCGACCGCTGACGTTGCCGACGAGAACAGTTCCGCGCTCAGCGAAGTGGACACACTGAACCAGCAGCCAAATCAGCTCCGGGCCTCCCGGCACCCGACAACGGCCCCGGTGGTGTCTTCGATAGTGGGCGATCCGCCGGATGGTTCCCCGAGTTCACTGCACGGAGCCCCATTCCGCAAACCTTCCCCCTCGCTGCGAGCCGCGGATGATGTTCCACCCGCCGATGCCGGAGCTTCCGGCATCTCCGCGTCTCCGCCGGCGAACGGGCGCGTCCCCAACTCGATGGTTCGCGCACTCGGCCTGAAGATCAACCGCATCGTCATCGACGCCGGACACGGAGGACACGATTCCGGAACCCTCGGGCCCGGCGGTCTCGAGGAAAAAGACGTGGTTCTTGACGTGGCGCTTCGCCTGGGACGCCTGCTGCGGCAACGTCTGGGCGCGGATGTGATCTACACCCGTACCGATGACACCTTCATCCCGCTCGAGACCCGCACCGCCATCGCTAACCAGGCCCAGGCCGACCTGTTCATCTCGATTCACGGCAATTCCAGTCCTGATATAGCTGCGCGCGGCGTCGAGGTGTATTACCTGAACTTCACCACTTCCGCCGATGCGCTGGAAGTGGCCGCACGGGAGAACGCAGACTCCGACCAATCGATCCACCAGTTGTCCGATCTGGTGAAAAAGATCGCGCTGGACGACAAGATCAGCGAATCACGCGCTTTTGCAGAAGACGTGGACCAAAGCCTCTACTCCGGGCTCGAAGCCGGTAATCCTGGGTTGAAGGATCGGGGCGTCAAGAAGGCTCCCTTTGTGGTCCTGATCGGAGCCAATATGCCCTCCATCCTGGCGGAGATCTCCTTCCTCACCAATCCGAACGACGCGGCTGAACTGCGCGACCCTGCCTACCGCCAGCGCATCGCCAGCGCCCTCTGTCGCGGAGTGTCGCGCTACGTTTCCAGCCTGAACGGGGTGCGCCTTGCCCAGGCCGGATCGCGCACCGACGGCAGCGAATAGAATCAGTTCCCGCCCCCTGCCGATCCCGCGGTTCGAAACCTTCCTTCCCGGCGCGGTGTCTGTCTGAGTAGTATCGAAGAAGAGGCATGCGGCACATTCCCACCAGATTGATTTTTGCGGTCGGCTTCGGCCTGTCGACCCTGACCTGGGCAGCGCCTGCGTCTCCGCCCCCGGCTTTGCTGCCCCAGTCGTTTGCCGGATGGACGCAAGTCGGCGCCCTTGCAACCACGTCTCCTGCCGCCGATGCCGCCGTTCTCAATGAATACGGGATAGTTCAGTACGCGGCCGCGACCTACCAGTCGGGCACCCACCGCTTCGCCGTGCGTGCGATGCGGTTTGGCGACGCCACCGGCGCTTATGGAGATTTCACCCTCGCCCGGCAGCCGAACATGCATGCTGAGAAACTCGGACGCGAAGGCGCCCGGGCCAACGGTCACTTCGTATTCTGGACAGGCACGACCGTGGTGGACGCTACGTTTACCGACTCATCGGGTGATGAGAACACGCTCAGCGCCCTGGTTGCGCTCCTTCCTCCCGCAACCGGAACACGGAGCATTCCCCCCAGCCTGCCTCACTACTTGCCGGCCGCACAATTAACCGCGGCCAGCGTCCGCTATGCCATCGGGCCCGCTGCCTATGCGCGCGCCGGCGGAACCCTGCCCCCCGGGGTTGTCGACTTCAGCCAGGACACCGAAGCGGTCCTTGCCCAATATGGCCCCCCCGGAGCGCAGGAGACACTGACCTTGTTGCTCTACCCCACGCCGCAGATCGCCGGGGCTCATCTCAAAACAATCGCTGCCCTCGCACCATCATCCGGCCTGGCAACGAAAAGGAGCGGTCCCTTGGTCGCGATTGCGAACGGGAGCTATTCTGCCCCCAGGGCGCAACAGTTGGTGGGCGCCGTTCGCTTCAACGATGCCGTCACCGTCGACCATCCGGAAGGCTACGTCCCGGAGACAGTGAAGCTCTATCGCCTTTTGTATGGCATCACGATGCTGGTTGTGGTGCTGTTCGGCGCGGCGCTGCTTCTCGGCATATTCCTCGGGGGCGGACGTGCGCTGATTCGCATGCTGCGCGGCAAACCCGCATCCACAGTTGGGGAGGAGGAATTCATCTCGCTCCACCTCAGCCGCTGAGAGGATTCTTCGTTCTCCTTGACCTCGTTCGGGAGATCGGTTGCGCAGCTGGCCGAGCGTAACTTTTAGAGGAGCGGATATTTAGCCGAGAGTTTCGCCCACTGTTTGGCGAACACAAGGCGAATGCGGTTTCAGCCACCAATAAAGCCCCGTCTGGAAGGCAGACCTTAATATTCAATGACTTACAAGGCTTCCGGATTTAGCCTTGACACCCCTTCCGCCCACCCATACTATTGCGCCAGAAAGTTCTGATGGCTTGCCTCCGTTGGAACTATTCTCCCTGAAGGAAAGGCTGCCCTGTTGCCGGGCGGCCTTTTCTCGTTCTGAGCGCCTCTCACCGCGCCGATTACGACGAGCATTCCTCGGATGTAGTCGCCGCCTCGTTCCATTGCGCGCCACAATTCTCGCAGCTCCATTGATTCACTGGCTCAACTCCCTCCAGCAGTGGATCGGTTGCACCACATCGTGGGCAGGATGGCGGCCGGAAGTCTTCCACCGGTGTTTTCGACTGATCGACGATGTCCTGCGGAATCGGGCGCGCTGCGACCTCGCGCGCCTCTCCGATCTGGTCGGCGGCCACCACCACGCGCGGACCCGTTACCTCGAGCGAACCCTCTGCGGGTGCCTCGATCCAGCTGTCGATGTTCGCCCGCCGGAGCACTTCGGAGATCTGCCACGCCTCTTCGCGGCTGTCGCACGTGCAGAGCAGGATCTTCCAGGTGTATTCGCGGGACACATTGTCGCTTTGGTTGAAGGGCTCTCTTTCCTCCCCCGCCAGTTCGCCATTCTGTTCCGCGATTGCCTGGCTCCATCGCCCGAAAATCGGCCGGCGCTCCTGCGTCGGCTCCGGTCTCGCTGACGCGGCTCCGGATAGCCCGCGCTTCTTCATCTCGTCGCGCAGAACCTGTCGAGCGACCTCGGTCAGATTCCCGAAATCAGCGGCGAGATCAGCCAGTTCCTCATCGCTCTTCTCGTCATAGAGATGGGTCAGCCGCTGCCATTCGCTGCCGGGATCATGCTGCATCGCTGCAAGTATAGCCGCGCCGATGCGCGTTCTCCCCTGCGCCGGCAGGAGAGCACGATAAATCGACCATGCAAAGCCGACGCAGCTCAGTTGCAGAGCGGGCGATTCGTAACCGGCCAGGTCACGGGTTTAGGTCGGCAACTGCCCCATACCTGCGTTCCAGTCTTCCGAAACCCCGAGCGATTCAGGGCCGGGAATCCGCCCCTGCAGGCTCGCGCACCGACTCGAAGAGTTCCTCCGTCTCCTGCATACCGGCCCCGGTCTTGGCGGACACTTCGAAAACCCGCATCCCCGGCCGCACGCTGAGAATAGCGCGATGCGCTGCCTCACGGTCGAACTCCGCCGCCTCCGCCATATCGATCTTCGTGATTAGCGCCACATCGGACGTGTTGAAAATCGTCGGATACTTCAGCGGTTTATCTTCGCCTTCGGTCGCCGAAAGCAGAACCACCCGCATCTGCTCCCCAAGGTCGTAGCTCGATGGGCACACCAGATTGCCTACATTCTCGATGAAGAGGAAATCGAGCTCCTCGAGCTTCCATCCTTCCAGAGCGCTGGACACCATCCTGGCGTCGAGATGGCAGACGGTTCCCGTGGTGATTTGCCGCACCTGCCTGCAGGCGCGGCCGAGCCGCGCCGCGTCGTTTTCTGTCGCCAGATCGCCAACCAGCGCCGCGATGCGATGTCGCGGAGCCATCCGGGTCATCAGTTTTTCGAGGAATGTCGTTTTACCCGATCCTGGGCTCGAAACAAAGCTGATGACGCACACGGCCGCCTGTTGAAATCTCTCGCGCAACTGCCGCGCCAGCACGTCGTTCTCTTTCAGAATGCGCGCGCGCACTTCCACCATCCGCGTTTGTGTTGTCATCCGTCGATCTCCAGGGTGGTCAGTTCCAGTTCCTTGCCAGTCAAAATATTCTGCTCCGGCGTGATGCATTCCTGGCAAAACAGCGACTGGATTTCCGGCGAATAGGTTTTGCCGCATGCCGGACATCGAACCAGCAGCGCAACCTTCTCGATTTCCAGTTCGGTTTCCTCCAGATCCGTGCCCGCACGGGCGATTTCCCAGGCAAACTTCAGCGCCTCGCAATCGACTCCTGAAAGCACACCGATCTTCACTTGTGCCGAGCGGACCTTACCGCTGTGCTTCACGGCTTCTTCTTCGATTCGCTCGATCATGCTCAGCGCAATGGACAACTCGTGCATGGAAGGGACCTGGATCAGCAAATCCGCGGCAACTGCTCGCCGAACAGCACATCCACAACGCGCGTTCCACCGATGGAAGTCTTCATCAGCACCATCCCGGCCGGCTGCTCGATCACCTCACCGATGATGCAACTGTCCGTGCCAAGCCGGTGCCGGCGCATCGCGGCCAGCACGCGGTCGGCGATTTCCTTCGCGACCACCGCCACGAGTTTTCCCTCATTGGCCACATACAGTGGGTCGAGACCCAGCATTTCGCAGGCGCCCCGCACCGTGTCGCGCACCGGAATCGCGTTCTCGCGCAGCACCATCCCAGCCCGGGATCGTTGTGCAATCTCGTTCAGCACCGTGGCTACTCCGCCGCGCGTGGGATCACGCATCACCCGCACTCCGGCAAGATTTCCTGCTGCCTCGGCCTCGTCCAGCATTGCCGCCACCAGCCCGTGCAGGGCTGCGCAGTCGCTCTCCAGCGCGCTTTCGAACTCCAGGCCGTCACGCTGCGACAAAATCGTGATCCCATGATCCCCGATGCTGCCGCTGAGTAAAATCTTGTCTCCCGGCTGCGCTCGATCGGCCGAGAGCTGCGTCGCCCGATTCACATGCCCGATGCCCGTGGTGGTGATGAACACCTTGTCGCCCTTGCCCCGATTTACCACCTTGGTGTCGCCCGTCACCAGTTGCACCCCGGCATCCTGCGCTGCGATCGCCATCGAATCAACCACCCGCGCCAAATCCGCTGCCGGGAGTCCCTCTTCCAGAATGAACGCCGCGGCCAGATACAGTGGCTTTGCGCCCCCCACAGCCAGATCGTTCACGGTGCCGTTCACAGCGAGGGCGCCGATGTCACCCCCAGGGAAGAAAATCGGCGTGACTACAAATGAGTCGGTCGTAAAGGCCAGGCGCGTGCCACCGATTTCGAGCACCGCCTGGTCGTCCATTTTGTCCAGAGTGGGATTGCGAAAGCGGCTGACGAAGACCTTCTCGATCAGTTCCGCCGACAGCTTGCCACCGCTGCCGTGGCCCAGCACAATCTGCGGATGATCGAAGATGGGCAGCGGGCAGGACCCGAACGGACCCAGGTTCTCCCGCTCGCGCTCTTCCTCCTTCGTGCTCATCGCCCGTCCTCTCCAATCGTCACCAGATCGGCATCTTTCAGGTGCCGCCCGTACGCGTAGTACGCCGCACAAGCGCCTTCGGCCGAGACCATCGTCGCCCCCAACGGACGCTGCGGCGTGCATTCGGTTCCGAAGGCCGGACAGTCATGCGGCTTTTTGATGCCCTGCAGAATCTGCCCGGAGATACAAACCGCCGGCTCCATCGTGGCGATCGCCGTCACCCTGAAGCGATGCTCAGCGTCGAACCCGCGAAATTCATCGCGCAGCCGGAAGCCGCTCTCCGGAATCGTTCCCACCCCCCGCCATTTGCGGTCGCTTACTTCGAATACCTTGCCCATCAGATCCTGGGCCGGACGATTGCCACCGCGATCCAATACACGCGAATATTGGTTCTCCACCTCGGCCCGGCCCTGCTCCAGCTGCTCGATCACCATCAGCACGCCTTCGAGAATATCCAGCGGCTCAAAACCGGTAATCACGATGGGCACGTGGAAGCGCGCCGCGAGCGGCTCGTACTCCGTGTAGCCAACCACCGCGCACACGTGTCCAGGCCCCAGGAATCCCTGCACCCGATTCTCCGGCGAACTCAGGATCGCCTCAATCGCCGGCGGCACCAGCACATGCGACACCAGCAACGAGACATTCGTCATCCCGCCGCCACGGGCCTGCCAGGCCAGCATGGCATTCGCCGGAGCCGTGGTCTCAAATCCAATCGCGAAGAACACCACCTGTTTGTCCGGATTCGCCTTCGCAATTTTCAGGCAGTCGAGAGGCGAATAAACCACGCGCACATCCCCACCCTGCGACTTGATGCTGAATAAATCGCCGTCCGACCCAGGCACCCGCAGCATGTCGCCAAACGAACAGAAGATCACGTCCGGCTGGCGCGCAATGGCGTGCGCCTTGTCGATCATCTCCAGCGGCGTAACGCATACCGGGCAGCCCGGCCCGTGAACCAGCTCCACGCCTTTGGGCAGCAGGTGATCGATCCCGTGCTTCACAATCGAGTGCGTCTGCCCGCCGCAAACTTCCATGATGACCCATGGCCTCGTCTGCACCCTGCGGATGCGCTCGACCAGCTTCGCAGCTATGTCGCCGCTGCGATACTCGTCGAGATATTTCATGACCGTTCTCCGGCGATATCGTCGACGATCGGGGCATCCAGTTCCGTTAGCTGATCCAGCTCGGCCAGCGCCGCATAGGTGCGCTGCGCCTCTTCCTCATCCACGCGGCTGATGGCGAAGCCCACGTGCACCAGCACGTAGTCGCCCACCTGCGTTTCCGGAACATAATTCAGGCATGCCTCGCGTGTGACGCCGCCGAACTGCACCCGGGCCATGATCATGCCTGCCTGCGTGAAGGTTTCCACCACCTTGCCGGGGATCGCTAGACACATTGCTTTTCCTCCCAAGCCGAAAAGGCGGCCGCGACCCCGCCAGAGAACACATCATAGTCTCAGGGGTGGATACTCCATCGGTGACATCCCTCACAGCGCGGGAGCTTCGGCGTTCCAGCCTTTTGCCCGCTCCACGGCGCTCCGCCATCGAACGTACTGGCGCCGCATCGCGGCCGCGTCCGCATGCGGTTGAAAACGCGCCCCTTCTCTGGTTTTCGCGATCTCGTCAATGCTGTTCCAGAAACCGGTCGCCAGACCCGCCAAATACGCGGTCCCCTGAGCCGTCGTCTCCAGCACTGCCGGCCGCTGCACCGCGATCCCCAGCAGGTCCGCCTGAAACTGCATCAGCAAATCGTTGGCCGCCGCGCCGCCATCCACCCTCAGTTCGCGGCAGGGAATACCGGTGTCCGCGTCCATCGCCCGGAGCACATCGGCCACCTGGAATGCGATGCTTTCAATCGCCGCACGCGCAATATGACCAATGCCGGTTTCCCGGCCAATGCCGATCATCATGCCGGCAGCGTAAGGATCCCAGTGCGGCGCTCCCAGGCCGGTAAATGCCGGGACGAACATCACCCCGCCGGCATCGGGCACGCTCGCAGCAATCACCTCCACATCCGGCGCCACTGCGAAGAACCGCATCTTGTCGCGCAGCCACTGCACCACCGCCCCACCAATAAAGATGCTGCCCTCGAGGGCGTATTCCGGCTTCCGCGCCGTGCTGCAAACCAGCGTTGTCACCAGCCGCTGCGCCGAGAGACGAAATTCGCCGCCGATGTTCTCGAGCAGGAAGCAGCCGGTTCCATACGTGCACTTGGCGTCGCCCGGATTGCAGCACAGTTGCCCAAACAGCGCCGCCTGCTGGTCGCCCGCAATGCCGGCAATCTCTACGTCGCGAGGACCGAGCGGCGTGGTCACGCGGCCCACTTTCTCGCTCGACCAAACTACCTCCGGCATCAGGCTCGCCGGAATCCGGAACAGCCGCAGCAAATCTGCGTCCCAGCGGCCCTCCACGATGTTGTAAAGCAGGGTTCGCGAGGCATTCGTCCTGTCGGTCACATGCCGCCGCCCGCCCGTCAGGTTCCAGATGAGCCAGCTGTCTACGGTGCCGAAAGCGAGCTTCCCCCGCTCCGCTGCGGATCGCGCACCCGCGACGTTCTCCAGCATCCACGCGATCTTGGTGGCGGAAAAATACGGATCGAGCAGCAACCCCGTCTTCTGCCGGATCGTCTCCTCGACGCCCTCGTCGCGCAGCCGCGCACACAGAGGCGCCGTTCGCCGATCCTGCCACACGATTGCGTTGCATACTGGTTTGCCGGTCTCACGATCCCAGACAATCGTCGTCTCGCGCTGGTTGGCAATACCGATAGCCACCAGGTCGCGCGGTTCCACCGCGGCCTTCGCCATCACTTCCACCGCAGCGCTGAGCTGCGAGGTCAGGATGTCCAGTGGGTCGTGCTCTACCCATCCCGCAGCCGGAAAGATCTGCGGAAACTCATGCTGCGCGACCCCCACGATCCGCCCCTGCTGATCGAAGAGAATCGCTCGCGAGCTGGTCGTGCCCTGATCGAGCGCGAGAATAAAGGCCATCGTTTCCACGCTGTACTTTACTCCATCGGTGTTACCGGCAAATCGATGAAGGTCGCCGTCCCCGGCGCGTGCCGGGGTTAGCAGCCCCTAAGACATCAGGCCGCGGACTACCTCCGGCGCGCTCTTCAACGCCGCATCGAGTTGCGCCGCTTCTTTCCCGCCGGCTTCGGCCATGTCGGGACGGCCGCCACCGGAACCTCCAACCTGCTTCGCAATGAGCCCGATGATCTTGCCGGCCTGCACCTTACCGATCAGGTCCTTGGTGACGCCGACAATGAGCGCGACCTTGCCATCCTCCTGCGCGCCGCCCAGCACCACCACGCCCGACCCAAGCTTGTTGCGCAGATTATCGACCAGCGTGCGCATCTGACCGCGATCGAGCCCGTCAACGCGCTGCGCAAGGACCTTGATGCCGGAGACTTCGACCGCCTGGTCCGTTGCGCCCGAAACCCGCGACGCCGCCGACTTCATGCGTGCCTCATCCAGCTCGCGGCGAAGCCTCTTCAGTTCGTCTTCCTGGGCGGCCATCCGCTGCCGCAACGCCTCGGCCGGCGCCACATCGGTGTTGGGCGCGAACTGTGAGGCCAGCTGCGCCACCTGATAATCGCGGCGAAACTCGTTCAGTGCGCCCAGGCCGGTGACCGCTTCCACCCGCCGCACTCCGGAAGACACGCTGCCCTCGCCGAGCAGCTTCACCACGCCAATCTCACCGGTCGCGCCCGTATGCGTGCCGCCGCACAGCTCCGTCGAAAAGTCGCCGATACGAACGACGCGGACCTTCTCGCCGTATTTCTCGCCGAACAACGCCATCGCATGGTATTCGTTCACGGCAACGTCGATCGGGACGTCTTCCAGCGTCTCGACCTTTGTATTGCGCAATGTTTGCCGATTGACGATGTCTTCGATGTCCTGCATTTCCTCGTCGGCGATGCCCGCGAAGTGCGAGAAATCAAAGCGCAGCCGGTTCGGCTCGACCAGCGAGCCAGCCTGTTTCACGTGCGTGCCCAGCACCTCGCGCAGCGCCGCATGCAGCAGATGCGTGGCCGTGTGATTGCGCCGCGTGGCGTTGCGGAAATTCACATCGACCACCGTGTCCACGCGCGCCCCCATCTCCAGCGGCTGGCGCAGGATCGCGCGATGCGCAAAAACCCCCTGCACCGGCCTGGTACAGCCGCTCACATCGGCAACCACGGAGTTGTGATCGTCGGACATGAGCCAGCCGGTATCGCCAATCTGGCCCCCGGAGTCGGCATAAAAGCTGGTCCGGTCGAGGACCACCTCGACAGCGTCGCCGGCCTGCGCCGCAGGAACACCCTGTCCGTCCTTCACAATGGCCAGCACTTCGGCCCCGTCGGTGCGCAGTTGCCGGTAGCCTTCGAAGTTGGTCTTCGGCAGATCGCGGAAGATGGGGCTCGCGGATTTCTGCGAGCCGCCCTTCCAGGAAGCGCGGGCGCGGGTCTGCTCTTCGGCGCGGGCCTGCTCGAAGCCCTCCAGATCAAACTGAATGCCGGCATCGCGCGCTGCATCCATCATGAAATCCAGTGGCAGACCGTAGGTCTCGTAGAGGTGAAAAGCATTGCGGCCATCCAGCTTACCGGTGGCGACGACCTCATTCAGCCGTGCAGCGCCAATCTCCAGCACCCGCGCAAACTGCCGCTCCTCCGCCTCCACCGCTTTCGCAACGCGATCGGCGCTCTCCTTCAGTTCCGGGTACGCATTCTGCATCTCATCGCGGACTGCGTAGACCATTTGGGAGAGAAACGGCTTGTCCTGGCCGAGCAGCCGCCCATGGCGAATCCCGCGGCGCATAATCTTGCGCAGAACATACCCGCGGCCCTCGTTCGAGGGCAGCACGCCATCGTTGATCAGAAACGTGGAGGCCCGCGCGTGATCGGCAATGATGCGCAGGCTCGCGTTGCCGATGTCGTTCTTTACGCTGCACAGTTCCGCGGCCCTTTGTATCAGTGGGGTGAACAAATCCGTTTCGAAATTCGAGACCACACCCTCCAGCACCGCGGCGACGCGCTCCAAACCCATGCCCGTATCAATCGACGGCTTGGGGAGCAGGTTCAAATCGCCCTGGCCCGTGGTCACATTCAACGTCCGGTCGAACTGCATGAAAACCAGGTTCCAGATCTCAACGTAACGCGCCTCATCCTGCCCGAAAGGCTTATCGACGCCAGGGTTTTCCGCAGCCTCCATCCCCATGTCGTAGAAAATCTCCGAGCAGGGACCGCAGGGACCGGTATCGCCCATCTGCCAGAAGTTGTCCTTCATGCCGTACTCGAAAATCCGCTCGCCGGGTACGTGCTCCAGCCACAGCTTGTACGCTTCTTCGTCGCGCGGCACGCCGTTTTCACCCTTGAAGATGGTCACGTACAGCCGGTCTTTCTGGATTCCAAACCACTCCGCCGAGGTCACCAGTTCCCACGCGTAGGCGATGGCATCCTTCTTGAAGTAATCGCCGAAGCTGAAGTTGCCCAGCATCTCGAAGAAGGTGTGGTGACGGCGCGTGAAACCCACGTTTTCCAGGTCGTTGTGCTTGCCGCCGGCCCGCACGCATTTCTGCGAGGTGGTCGCGCGCGCGTAGTCGCGCTTCTCCAGACCAAGAAATACGTCCTTGAACTGGTTCATCCCCGCATTGGTGAACAGCAGCGTGGGATCGTTGGCCGGAACGAGCGAGGAGGAGTGAACGCGGCCGTGGCCCTTCGTCTCAAAGAACGTCAGGAACGCTTCGCGGATGGACGAGCCCGTCCACGCGCGGGATGGCTTGCTGGAAGGCATACACCCTGAGTTTACCGGAGGTTCGCCACGCGCCCGCTCGGCAGCCCCCTAACTCGGAACCCCAACCAGCACTTTCGGCCCGGTCGGCTGCGGCATGCCCCCCGCCGGCTCCATCGTCACCGCGAAAGCTTTCGCCTCCATGCCCGGCGGCACGTGCGTCATCATCGTGCCATTCCACTCTCCGGCGGAGAAGACGCGCAGGCTCATGGGAGCCCCTTTCATCGGTACCAGCCACAGCTGGTAACTCTTGTCCGGAGGCGCCGCCGGCAGCCATCCGGCGAACGCCACCATGCCCATCTTCGCGTTGTAGAGCACGCCCACGCGGCCTGCCGTCATCCCCGGCATCCGGTTCAGAGCTGCCCTCATCGTCCCCGGCATCCCGAGCAGGTGGTCGGTCTCCTCTGCCGCATGGGCGATCTCCCGCGACTGCGCTTCAGTCTGCGCCAGCCGCGACTGCAGGAATGCGATCCGGTTCGCGTCGCGCAGGTCCCGCTGCCAGAGCCAGCCCGCCAGCATGGCGAAGAAAATGGCGCAGGCCCCAAGCAGCGGAACCAGCAGAGAAAACCGCCTCCGCCGCGCCGGCGGTTCGACCACAGGACGAGCGGACCGCGAACCCTCTTCAGCGCGCACCTTTTCCATCAGCCGGGCTTTGACCGCGGGCGAAGGCCTGACCGGAGAAGCAGCCAGCCCCAGCAGCATCACCCTCTGCCGCGCCGCTGCCAGCTCCTGGGCACAGGCCGCGCAGGAGCGCACGTGCGCCTCGAGGTCCTGCTTGTCCTGACCATCCAGCGCGCCCAGCGCGTAGAGGTCAGGATCTTCCGGGTTGACGTGTCGTTCCATCGTCAAATACCTGCTTCAGAGCCTGCATCGCAGCCCGCACTCTCGACTTCACCGTGCCCAGCGGAGTGTTCGTCCTCGCCGCAATCTCCGTCTGCGTCATTCCTTCGAAATAGGCCAGCTCTACGGCTTCCCTTTGTTCGCCGGGCAAAGCTGCCATAGCGTCCCTCAGCCGATTCATCATCTGCGCGCGCCAGGCTTCGTCCTCCATATTGCCCGGACTCGCCACATTTTCTATCGAAAATGTTTCGCCGTCTTCCTGAACCTCGTAACGAACGCGGGTGCGCAACCGCGAGATCGCCCGGTTGCGCCCGATCACCAGCAGCCACCCCGGCAGAGAGCCGCGCGCGGAATCATAGCGTGATGCACTGCGCCACAGTTGCAGGAACAGGTCCTGCAGCACCTCTTCCGCCGCGCCCGTATCCTTCAGAATACGCACGAGCATAGCGAAGAGCATGCCGGAATATCGGTCATAAAGGGCCGCCAGCGCGTTTTCATCACCTGCCATCATCCACTCAACCAGAGCCGAGTCGGAGGCAAGGTGCATGGGCGAAGTCATAACGCTTCGTCTCGGCTACACCGGACATACGCGGAAAACGGGCTCAATGGATTGTGCACCGAGCAGAAAAAAGCCGGCTGGAGTTGAATCTGTTCTCTCTGGATGCTTCCCGCCGCTTTCCTCGTTGTCTCCCTTTTCCATCCAATCCGAATTCTGCCTGCAAGCGTACAAGGAGCAGGAGGCACTCCCATGCATGACAAGGAAAGCGCCGAAATCCTTTCGGCGGAACAATTGCTCAACCGGGTACGGATCAAGCGGGCGCTCAATCGGCGTAATTTCCTTGCCGGTCTGGGCATCACCGGCGCGACCCTCGCCGGAACCGCGCTCATGGCCGGGTGCGGTGGCCGCGGCAGCACGGTCTCCGCAGCCGGCCCCAGTGAGAACGATGTCCTGAACTTCGCCCTCAACCTCGAATATCTCGAAGCCACCTTCTACAGCTACGTCGCCACCGGCGGCGACATTCCCAGCTCTTCGACTGGGGGCGGACCTGCTCCGACCGGCGCTCCTTCGGCAAAACCTGGCTTCCAGACGCAGCAGATTGCCGACATGTTCGCCGAGATTTACTTCGACGAGCTTAGTCACGTCAACGATCTGCGCTCCGTCCTCGGCAGTGTTGCCGTCGCCCGTCCGCAACTGAACCTGGCCGCCCTGGGCGCCGTGGCGACCGCCAATTACATCACCTTTGCCCGTCTCTTTGAGGATGTGGGCGTGACCGCTTATGCCGGCGCAGCCACCGCTCTGAGCGGCGCCAACCTGCAATACGCCGCGCAAATCCTGGCGGTTGAAGGCTTCCACTCCGGAGCCGTTCGGCTGGTTGCCATCCAGCAGGGCGCCGCGTACCTGCCGACCTCGGTAATTCCCGCCGATGGCTACGATGTCCCACCCGATGACCCAGGCTCGGTCTCCGCTGCCGAAGCCGGGCCCACCGCCAGCGGCGGATTCTTCGCCACCGCCGGGGCAAAAGGTGTCAACAACACTCCTCCCGGATTCGCCTGCCAGCGGACCACTTCGCAGGTGCTGGCGATCGTCTACGCGAACTCCGCGTCAGGAACCAGCAAGGGTGGCTTCTATACCAACGGCATGAATGGCAATATCACCACGGTGTAAGCAGAATTCACCAACCCAACCCCGAACTTCAGTCTGCGTCGTCGATGGATCCCGGGCAGGGCTGGCCCTCGCGCCGGCCCTGCACTTTCTCGTTTACCGCGGCACCGCGACCATGCGCTGCGCCGCAAGTCGCTGCCTGCGCGGCGACAGGATTTGCATGGTAATGACCATTCCCGGGATGAGGAAGACCATCGATCCCATGATCCACATAAAAGCCCCGGCGGCAATCTGATCGTTCAATGCGCTCAGGCCGAACAGCCGCGGCATCGCTCCGTAACTGGGGTAGAGCAGCCGGCCGGAGAAGCACAGAAATGCCGAAAGCCCGGTATTCACAATATCTGCGAGCATCAGATAGGGAATCAGCAGCCAGCGCGAATAGTCCTGCCGGAATGGCCATGGCGCAATCACCGGCCACCAGAACATCAGGCTGGTCAGGAAGAAGCACGCGTGCTCGCAGTTATGGATGTTCTCTGAGGACAGCGCGAACTCATAGGCTCTGGGCACATGCCAGCCAATATAGGCAAGGGCCAGAGCCAGCCACGCCACCCGCAGGCGCGTGAGGAAGGCGCCAATTCGATGCAGCCAGCCCGTGGCGAACAGCGGCCGCAGCACACGGCGGATCACCGGACGCGGCAGGCCGCGCAGCATCGGCACCACCGGCGCGCCAAAAACGATCAGAGGCGGAGCGACATACATCAGCATCGAATGCTGCGCCATGTGCATAAACAGCAGCGTCTCGCTAAAGGTGTCGAGCGGTGACGCAACTGCGACGAAAATTGCGAAAATACCGCCCAGAAAACAGAACAGCCGCCAGCGTGGGAACAGCCACGGCCGCGTCTTGCGAATACGCAGCCAGCCGCGCACATAGATGATCGCCGTCACCGCCAGAGCCGATGTCACCGCCCAGGGAATGTCCCAGGTGGTGAAGAGCGCGTCGAGATTCATTGACCGCTCACGGAGTGCTGCTCCCGCTCACCGGCGGAGGAATGTGCCCCGATTCCACCGCTTGCTGCGCCGCGTCGGCCGCCGGTGGCTCGCCCGTCGGGTGCAGCGTCTCGAGGAAACTCACCAGCGCCTCAATTTCCGGCGGCGAAAGGTTATGCCCGTAGGCCGGCATGTTGCCGCCCCCCGTCACGACTTTGTAGCGCAGCTGGTCCGGCGTCATGCGCGTGGCCACGTCGTCGAGCGCCGGCCCGCGCTGGCCGCCAAGCCCGCCGATGGAGTGGCAGTTGCGGCATTGCTTTGCCTGGAAAACGACCGCGCCCTGGCGCACCACCGGCGTCGCGTCCCGCAGGTACCGCACCGGCAACGGATCGCTGCTCCAGGCGCTCATATGCGGACTCCACGGAGTGAAGGTTCCCAGGTGCGTCAAGACGCCCCACGCCAGCGCCACGCTGGTCATGGCCAGCACCGCGATCGGGCGCCGGTGCCAGCTCTTCTCGCCCTCCGACGCGACGAAGGGCACCGCCAGCAGCCCGGCAATCATCAGAATCGGCGCGATCAGGATGAACGGCGTCTCCATCGACGGCGGCAGGTACGAGAGCACCGCGTAGATCCACAGGAACGGAAAGTCCGGCTTGGGTACCGTCTGAATGATGGAAGGATCAGGCTGGCCCCCCGGACCGTAGGGTCCCAGAACCGCCGCGCACACCGCCACCGCGGCCAACACCGCGGCCGAGAACACCAGGTCTTTCCAGAACGCGTCGGGTACGAACGGGATGCCGTCGTCGTGCGACAGCTTGTTGTATTCCGCAACGTAGGTGGAGCGGCGCACCAGCCGGCCGGGCATGGGCCATTCGTTGATGCCCAGCTTCAGGACCATCCATACGTGGACAAGCGCGAACATCAAAAGCAGTCCGGGAATCAGAAAGACATGCAGGGTGAAAAAGCGCGAGAGCGTTGCTCCCGCTATGACCGGGCCGCCGAGCAGAAGGTGCACCAGACCGCCGCCGATCCCCGGCACCCGCGCCATGATGAAGACGCCGATTCCCAGCCCCCAGTAGGCATCCTGATCGAACCGCAGCACCTGACCGGTAAACGCCATGCCCAGCGTCATCAGCAGCAGGAACACGCCCACCGTCCAGGTCAGCTCGCGCGGATACTTGTACGCTCCGAACAGGAAAACCTGCGCCATGTGGATGAACACAATGGCGACCATGAAGTTCGATCCCCATCCGTGGAGGGCGCGAAGAAACCAACCCAGGGGGATCTGATGATTCAGGATATTGAGACTGCTCCACGCGTCGGCGGCCGACGGAACGTAGACCAGGGCCAGCAGAATGCCGGTGACGATCTGCAGCATCAGCAGGGTGAAGGCAGCGCTGCCAAAGACGTACCACCAGCTGGCGGTATTGCGCGGCACCTTGTGCAGCGCAGCCTCTTTCACCGGGCCTTCCAGCTGGAGACGCCGCTCCAGCCAGCCATACACCCGCTTTCCCGTCTGTTTCAGCCGCGGCATGGGCAATCGTCATCCTTCCCCGGAACGGCAATGTTCACCAGTTTCGCGGAGTTCGCCAGAGTCGGCATCTGTCCGGCGAGAATTTGTAACTGTCCCCCGCTGATTTTGTGATCGTAGGTGAAAAGGCCGCGCTCCGGCGGTCCCGACGCGCGCGAGCCGTCGGCATAATAAACACCGCCGTGGCACGGGCACATGAACAACTGCGATTGCGGAAACCAGCGCACCGGGCAACCCAGATGAGCGCAGTTGATGGCAAATACGGTGAACTGTCTGCCGCCCTCGCGCCGCACATAACAAGCCACCTTGTCGGTCTGCCCATCCCAGGCTCGCGTCCAGGGCGTTTTGTACGTCGTCAGCCGCGTCTCTCCCACCGGAAAATCATTGGCCGCACCCAGCGAAACCCAGGAATTGTAGGACGAGTCCCTGCGCACCGGCCACAGCAGATACCGCACGATCGGTACGGCCAGCGCCAGACCTACCAGACCGTTAAGGGCCATCCCCGCCTTCAGCAGCAACCAGCGCCGCGAGACGACTGCCGCCCCTTCCCGATCGCTCGCCTGCTCGCTGGCCGCAGCGGGACCGGTGCTCGGCTGCTTCGGGCTGTCGCTCATTTCGACCACGGTTCTACCTCCTGGGCCAGATGGGGCGCGGCGGAAACCGCCGCAGGATTGCGCAGGGAATGCAAATACGCAACAATATCGGTGACATTTTGCCCGGAAAGCGCCTCGCCTGCGGCTCCCTTTGGATTATCGTGCTGCCAGTCCGGCTGCCCGATGTCCGGCCGCCCCGCAATGATGATGCTGCGCACCGCCTTATCGCTGACCAGCGACAGATAAACCGGACTCGCCACCTGTTGACGCGCCGACCCTCCATGGCATCCCGCGCACCGCGTCTGGTAGATCTGCTGCCCGCGTTGCCCATTGCCCGCCTGATTCTGCAGGAACGGCGGCGGCGTGGCCCCTGCATAGGCAACCGGCTTCGCCCACTCCTTCCGCATACCCGCAATGATCGCGCCGATCTGCTGGTCGGTCAGCATACCGCCCGCTGACTGCGCCCACGCCGGCATCTGCGTACCCGGCAGCCCCTTGGAAATGATGGCGCGCAGCGTGTTGTCGTCCACCAAAGCCTGAAACTCGGGATTGGCCAGATCCATGGCCGGCCCATTTTGCCCCCCCACGCCATGGCACGCCTGACAATTCTGTTCGTAAAGCGTGTGAAAATCCGTTACCTGAGCCGGCGGCACCGGAGGTCCGGCCTTCGGATACCCCGGCAGATCGCTGCACCCACTCAGGGCAAGAGCCAGCGGAAGCCAGCCTGCCAGCATGGCGCGGTGCCCCCGCATCAATGCTTCTCCCTGGAATCCGGCGCCGGCGGACCTGCGTTCGGATTGGATTCCATCAAGCCGGGTGCTTCAATCCCCATGCGCGCGTAAAAGGGCAGCCCGCGCCCCCTGCGAATGCGCCCCTCCCGAGCCACAACCAGGCCCGCAACCACGCCGAATGTAACCTGTGACATCACGAACCATCCCCAGTGAATGCGCGCATCCAGTGCGGGATTGATGATGCCCATCGCCGAGTGCAGCAGGCCCGTCCACAACAGAGGCGCCACGATCCCCCCCAACAGCACCGGATGCCGCGGCAGCATCGGCAACATCGCTCCGTATAACAGACCCACCAGCAGACAGGTCACCGAGTGGATCGCGATCGCGATGAGCAGCCAGCTCCAGTGGAAACTCGCAATCTCAGCCGTGGTGATGTTCTGCGATGCCCCAACACCCGCCCCTCCCAGCAAATTCACCGGATACCAGATGCTGTGCTGCGTAATCAGCCCATAGAGCAGCGCGGGGAAAATCATCGCGACCCCGCCGGCAATGCCGCCTTTCAGCCCGCTCATGATCGGATAGGTCTCCACCGGGAGCTCCGCCCGATGCTCGGGCCCGATCTCGAGGCGCTGCACCACGTGCCGCCCGGTCGTGATGGTGACCGGCTGCACCATCACCGGTATATCCTCGTGCGCCTCGTGCGGCAGCACCTGCCGGAACCACCCGACGCAGGCGGTAATCATGAGGACACCGCCAAACAGGCTCACCCACAGACTGGTCACCAGTCCCCCTGCAGCCAGAGTGCAGCCGAATGCCAGAATGATGGGCCACGACGTCGATGCCGGAAGATGGACGCTTCCGCTGTGCACCGGATTCGATTTGTGCTCCGCCTCTTCCATCCCTGCGCCCTTCAACGCCCGATGACGTAAACCACGGTGAACACTACCACCCACACCGCATCGACAAAATGCCAGTACAGCGCGAACACCTGAATTCGCTCCGAGTGCCGCTCGTTGACGTGCCCGGTTAGGGTGAATAACAGGATCAGACTCAGTCCCACCAGCCCAACCACCACGTGGGTCGCGTGCAACCCCACCAGTGAGTAGAACGTCGTGCCAAAGAGATTGGTCCGGATGGTCAGCCCGTCCACGTAGATCAGCTTGTGCCACTCCAGCGCCGTGCCGGCGATGAAAACTACGCCCAGCGCAATGGTCAGCGCCCACCACGCCGCAAAAGCCTTCATCCGCCCGCGGTCGATCTCGCGCTCCGCCAGCCATATCGTCACACTGCTCGACAGCAGGCAGATCGTGTTGAAGATCGGGATATCCAGAACCTGCTGCGGCGTTGGCCCGCTCAGACTCTTGCCGATGTAATAAACGTAGGCGACAACAAAGATGGTGAAGATTGCGCTCTCGCCGATGATCAGCGAGAGCATCGCCACCCGCCCACGCGAAGGCAGCGTCCACTCTGCTCCCGCCGGTGATACGGGAATCGCGCTCATGACTCGTACTTCCAGTCCGGGTCTTCGGGATGCTTCAGATCCCACAACGGCCGCCGGCTCTGGACCGACGGATCGACCGCGAAGTTATAAACCGGCGGCGGCGAAGGTACTGCCCATTCCAGCGTCCACGCGTCCCACGGATCGTTGCCCGCCTCTTTGCCCTTGAAATACGAGTGCACCAGGTTCCACGCGAACAGCAGCACCGCGATCCCCTGGATGAAGCCGCCCACCGAGATGATGAGGTTGAGCGAGTTCCATCCCCGATCCGGCTCAAAGGTATAGATGGAGCGCGGCATGCCCAGTATCCCGACAATATGCATCGTGTCGAACGTCACGTGAAAGCCGATGAGGAACAGCCAGAAATGCCACTTCCCCACCCGCTCACTCAGCATCTTTCCGGTCACTTTGGGATACCAGTAGTAGATGGCCGCAAAAATGTTGAAGACAATCGCGCCTACCAGTACATAGTGGAAGTGCGCGATGACGAAGTAAGAATTGTGCAGCTGCCAGTCCCAGGGCGCGCTGGACAACATGATTCCTGTCAGACCCGCAATCAGGAACTGAAACAGAAACGCCGTGCAGAAAAGCATGGGCGTGGAGAAACGGATCTTGCCGCCCCAGATCGTCGCCACCCAGTTGAAGATTTTGATGCCGGTGGGTATACCCACCAGCATGGTGGACAGGACGAAGAACGCATTGCCCACCGAGGTCATGCCGACGGTGAACATGTGGTGCGCCCATACCCCCAGGCTGACGAATCCGATCCCTATCGAGGCGGCTACCATCGCTGGATAACCGAAGATCGCTTTGCGCGAGAAAACCGGGATGATTTCACTGGCCACTCCAAACACCGGAAGCACCAGCACGTACACCTCGGGATGGCCGAAAATCCAGAAAAAATGCATCCAGATCGTGGCCGACCCGCCTGCCTGGGTGTCGAAAAAATGCCCGCCCAGATAGCGATCGATCAGCAGCATGATCTGCGCGGCGGTCAGCGGCGTAATCGTGATCAGCGTCAGTCCGCTGGTCACCAGCATCAGCCAGACAAAAAGCGGGAGCCGCAGCAGTGACATGCCCCGGCAGCGCATGGAGAGCACCGTCGCGATGATGTTGATCGCCGTTCCCAGCGTGCCGAATCCGCTCACGATCAGCGCCAGTGCCCAGTAGTCCGTGGCGTGCCCCGGAGAGAAGGCTTTGGCCGTCAGCGGCGCGTACGCCCACCAGCCTACGTCGGGCGCCGCGCCCATGCCGTACAACCCGAACCCGCCGATGAAACTGTAGTACAGCAGCAGGCCGCCAAATGCCGTCAGCCAGAAACTGAAGGCGTTCAGTCGCGGAAACGCCATGTCCCGCGCGCCGATCATCAGCGGCACCAGATAATTGCCGAACCCAAACAGAATCGGCATGCCCACCAGAAACACCATGGTGGTGCCGTGCATCGTGAACAGCTCGTTGTACACCTCAGGCGAAAGAAAGTGATTGTTCGGAATCGCAAGCTGGATCCGGATTGCGATCGCCTCCACCCCTCCTACCAGCAGAAAAAAGATCGCGTACACCACGTACAGAATGCCCAGCCGCTTGTGGTCTACCGTCACCACCCAGCCGTGCAGCCATTCCAGCAGCAGCGAAGACGACCGCTGGGGCGGCGTTACGTCGAGCGTGCCTCCAATCGGGTATGCCTGGTCTGCCATCGTTGTCCTGCCTGCGTTCAGTGAAGCGTGTTCAGATAAGCCACCAGCTCGTCAATCTCTCCGTCATTGAGCTGCATGGCCGGCATCAGAACCCCCGGCTTGAAATGATCCGGATCCTGAATCCACTCGCGAAGGTTTTGCGGGCTGTTCATCGCTGCACCTGCTGCAATCGTCGCGCGGCTCGCCAGGTGCGTCAGATCGGGCCCGAATGTGCCCTCCGCCGAGGTGCCCGCAATCCTGTGACAATTGGTGCAGGCTTCGGTTTCAAATATATGCCGCCCCGCGGCGACCGCAGCATCCTGCACCGCCGGCTGCTGCTCCTCCTTAACCCACGCCTGGAACTCTTCCGGGGTCTCAACATAAACACGCAGCAGCATCTTGGCATGCTCAACGCCGCAGAACTGCGCGCACTGCCCCAGATAGAGGCCGGTGTGCTCCGGCTCGATCCATGTCTCGTTGGGATGGTTGGGAATCAGGTCCGTCTTCCCCGCCAGCTGCGGCACCCAGAAACTGTGATCCACATCCGCGGAGAGCAGATGTAGATAGGTTGCCGTGTTCACCGGCACATGCAGTTCGTTGGCCGTAACGATGCCCAGCTTCGGGTAGCGAAATTCCCACCAATACTGGTGGCCGATGACGGTCACGTCCAGCGCATCCTTCGGCGCAGGTGCATCCTGAATTGCGAAGATGATGCGGGCCGTCGTCAGAAACAGCACCACGACAATCAGAATCGGAATCACCGTCCAGGCCAGCTCCACCTGCGTGCTTCCGTAGATTTGCGCCGGCTCGCTGTTCTCGTCGCCTTCCCGCGCACGATACCGGATCAGCGCCCACGTCAGCAGTCCCGCCACAACCAGAAAGATGCCGCCGGTGATCGACAGCACGAACAGAGAAAGCTGAAAGATGATGTGGGCCGGGGCCGAGGCCGGCGCAAAGATGCTGGGCGTCTTCTGCGGCAAATCGGCCCACGCAGGTGCTGCCCAGACAGCGAACACCCAGGGAATCAGCAGAGGACTCAGCCGCATCGCTCGCTCGCCGTGCTCCCGAGAGGTGGATTGCATGTGCTTCGCGTCGGAATTCGTGGTTGTTGGAGGTGCTTCCGAGGATGCAGAGCGCGTGCTGATAGCCCGGATTAAGCCCTTTTGTTGCGCAGCGGCCCGCTCTGGGGCGGCGTTCGGTTGCGCAGTTTATCGTTCGATCCGTCTGAAAGACAATCTTACCAGCAAACGCAAACTAAGCGGATCAGTCGCAGTGCCTGGAGAAAACTCGATCCATCGGCCTACGCGCTCGCCGTGAACACCCGCGCGAAGCGCCGGACCGCGTTCGCCAGCCCTGCGATTTTCGCGCCGTTCGCGTACGCATTGATTACAGCTCCGCGAAGAATCGGCGCCGTCAGCGCGCGGAATCCCAGCTCCGGATTGGTGTAGAACCAACGCGCTCCCGAAGCCGAAAGCCGCAAATCCTGCCGCAGTTGAGCGGTCAGTTTCACGAAACCTGCATCGGCCTCCGCCTCGCCCCGCAGATGAGCATCGATCGCCGCCGCTGCTGCCTGTCCGCTGGCGATCGCCCCGTAAATCCCCTCGCCCGTCAGCGGATCGGCAAACCCTCCCGCATCGCCCACCAGAAACACCCGGCCGCGGCGAGGCAGAGCAGCTTCGGCGCCGAAACCAAGATACTGCCCCGTAACAACTCCCGAGCTTGCACCTCCGAAACGTGTGCCAACGTACGCCATCAGCCCGGCGCGATCCAGTCTCTCTTCCCCCGACTCGGTGTACAAACCAATGTTCAGATGATCGCCCTTGGGAAAAATCCAGCCGTATCCGCGACGCACCGCCGCCAGATCGAAAACCAGTTCAGAGCCGGTTCCATTCCCGGGCCGCACCTCCGCCTCGAGGGCAAACCCCCGCCGCAACCATGCTGGTTCGCCATTGCACAGCCGGCGCACGCGGCTGTTCGCGCCATCGGCGCCGATCAGGAAGCACCCGCGAAAACAGCGACCCGCCGTGTGGATCGCAACCTCCTCCGAGCCCTCTTCGAGCGCGGCGATGCTGCCGATGCGCGCGAACTGCGCGCCGGCCGCCAGCGTCTGTTCCAGGCAATAAGAGTCCAGCTCCTGCCTCACCGTCATTGCGCAGACCGGCGACCGGCTGGAGAGCGTTGCGGCGTTCCCGGGCTGCCGCTCCACGACGATTGCGGAGACCGTTGCGCGAACGATCGGCGCAACCGAATAGCGCAGCGCCCGCAGCGACTTGCGCGTCAACCCTCCGGCGCACGCCTTGTGCCGCGGGAACTCGGCCCTGTCCACCAGCAGGACGGGTCTCCCCGCCCGAGCCATATCGAACGCTGCCGCGCACCCGGCAGGACCAGCGCCTACGATTATCGCCTCCCAGCGCTCCATCTCAGCCCCATCATAAGGGCGGCAGAATCCAGCGACGCTGGCAAAAATACCTGCTGCGGACGGCGGAAAAGGCCTGTCATGCGGCCCGCGGTGGCGCCGAGCCGTCCGGCTCGCGGCGCGCAACCCCGCCGCTTTTGCGAATCGTCAGCTCCACCCGCACCGGATCTCCGGCGGTGGCCTCCAGCGTTTCCCGCGTGCACTGGCACAAAGCGGCCATAGCCAGATGCGATTGCGCGCTCAGTTCCAGACCGGAGGCAATCAGTACGCTGTACATTTCCACGCAGGTGGCGCGGACAAACTCAAATTCGATGGCCGCGCTCTCCCCTGCGTCGAAGCGACGCGAGAGCACGTAGCCACCACATGCCATCACCGCTCCGGTCAGAAACCGTACCGTCCGCGGTGCTTCGTCCGTGCACTGTGCCGTGAGATTCAGCTCCCACCCTTTCATCGGCCGGACCGGTTCGCAGAAGTCGTGCACATTTCCTGCATCGGATAACCAGGCCCATTCCTTCATCTGTCGTTTTCGCAGCAGGAACTAAAGGTTTTTACCCTGTGCTACTGTTGCGACATGCTGCTTGGCACGGGAATCGACCTCATCGAGGTACCTCGCATCGCGCAGTCGATTCAGCGCTACGGCGATCGTTTCCTGCACCGCATTTTTACCGATGAGGAAATTGCGTATTGCCGCGCCAGAGCCTCATTCGCCGAAAGCTTCGCGGCCCGCTTTGCCGCCAAGGAAGCTGGAGCGAAAGCCCTCGGCACCGGCATCCAGTTCGGCGTCTCGTGGAAGGAACTGGAAGTCCACCGGCCGCCGGGGCAGCGCCCTACCCTCCACCTCACCGGCCGCGCGCGTGCCATTGCCGGACAACTCGGCGTCCAGCATGTCTCACTCTCGCTCACTCACACCGCCGGCCTCGCAATGGCCACTGTTTATCTCGAAAACTAGCCGTCGCTATCGCTGTACGATCTCAGCTTCTCTTGCTTTCGCGGCGGATCTCGTGGTGCCGGGCCGATCTTCCCCCAGATCCCGGAACGCCGAGTAAACGAACGCTCCCAGATGCCAGCCGTCGATGAACTTGTACGGAAACTCGCCGGTCGTGTAATGCCCGCAGGGCAGCACCTTCGCCACGAAATCGATGCCGTGATCCCTGAAGCTCCGTAACACCTGCTCGGAGTACTCCGGCAGGAATGTCAGATCGTAGCGCGCGTAAATCACCAGCACTTTTTTCGCGTGCTCTGCGAATCGTCGCATGTAGAACGCCGGGCTGATGCTGCTCCACAGGCCGTGCAGATGCTCCTGGGTCAGGGCTGCGGACCCGCCACTGGCTCGCACCGCAGGATGAGCAGCGATGCCCGCCTGCTCAAAGGCCGCGCGGATATGCCGCGTGCTCTGCCCCGTCCACACCACGTCGCCAAAGGTCATCGAAGCATGGTTGAAAGCATTCACCTGCAGCCGCGCATCATGCGCGCTTGCGATAAACGCGTAGCACGACCCCAGACTCGTGCCCAGAATCCCGAACTGCTCGTATCCCTGCGACTCCAGCCAGTCCAGACAGCAGCGCACGTCGATTACCGCCTGCCTGCTGGCCACAATCGTGCGGCCAATGTTGGAGCTGACCGCATAATCGGACCGCTCGATTTCAGCCGGGCGGCGAATGTCGTGAAACGGCTTGCTCAGCCGCAGCGCGGAAATTCCAAAACGATTGAACAGCGAGCACAGGACGTTGTGACTGAAGGCGTCCGCGTTCCACTGCGGCATCACCACCATCGCCCGCCGCGGCTTTCCTTCCATCCTTTCAGCGGGCGCCGGATACCAGCGCGCGTTCACCAGGTCGTTTTCCGGATACGGCGTGCGCACCGGCGAAGTAAACCGCAGGAACTGCGCCTTCTTCAGCTTGCCTTCCTTCGCCCGCCGCTTCAGATCGGCATCCTTCCGCAGCGTCTCCGGACGAACGTTGGTCGGGAACAGCTGCGGAGAGCGCTCTTCCAGCCGGAAATCGCCCGGCCGCTCATACTGATAAAACCTTGTGCTGTTCGCCACGATCTCCTCGTTCACCGCGATCATGGCTGCTTCGGGATCCCGTTCCGCCAGGTCCCTCAGCCCCCAGGCCCCCATCAGGTCCTCGAGCCAGTCAAAGCCCCACTCCAGCGGCCGCACCACGCGATTCTCGTCACGCGTCGTAAGCGCCGTTTCCCACGCCACCATCCATCGTCCGTACAGGTCTCGCAGCATTGTTCTCGCTAGTCCACCAGAACCCGCGGCACCCGCGCTCCGATTCCACACAACACCTCGTACGCGATCGTTCCGCACAGGCGCGCCATATCGGCGGCCGTCACCTGCTTACCGCCCTGCTCGCCAATCATAGTGACCTCGTCTCCCCTCTCGACGCCGGCAATCTCGGTTACGTCAACCACCGCGTGGTCCATGGAGATGCGTCCGGCGATCGGCGCCCGCTGTCCCCGGACCAGCATCCACCCCTGATTCGACAGCAGCCGATTCAGCCCGTCGGCATAGCCCACCGGCAACAGAGCCAACTGCGTCCTGCGACGCGCAATAAATGTCGCATCGTAACCCACCGAGGTTCCTGGTTCGATTTCTCGCAGAGCAACGACCCGCGTCTTCCAGCTCAGGACCGGCTGAAGTTCGCTCCGGTGCTCATCGCTCGGCGGATAACCATACAACCCGATCCCGGGACGCAGCAGCCTCCGCGCGCCCATCCTCGCTGCGAGTTCATGGACAAAGCCCGTCCCCTCCTGCAGTCCCGCCGCCGAACTGCCTGCGCTCACAAACTGCGGCCGCAGCTCCTTGCCCGTGATGCAATCGACCGCGCGAGCGAGAACTCCCTCCTGCTGCCGGGTCGCCTCCTCATTTCCTGGCGAATGGAAGTGCGTCATCACCGCTTCAAGGCGTAGCAGCGATCCCGGCGAAAAATGGTTCAGAAGCAACTCGAGCTGCTCGGGCGCGACCCCCTGCCGCGACATCCCGGTATCAATCTCCAGATGCACGGGAATCTGCCCTGCCCCCAATCCTTGCTTCTGTGCCGCGGCCTCCAGCCAGCTGAGGTGGACCGCTTCCCACACTACCGGCGTCAGCCGGTGCTCGATCACTGCATCCGCTTCCCCGTGCCACATCCCGGTCATAATCAAAATCCGCGAATCGGGGCACATTTGCCGCAGCGCCACACCTTCTTCGACGCAAGTGACTCCCAGCCAACCGGCTCCGCATTCCACCAGCGCCCCCGCACAGGCCGCCAGACCGTGACCGTAGGCGTTCGCTTTCACCACGGCGAGCAACTCCGTCTGCGGGCCCGCCAGCTCCCGCAGCCATTCGTAATTGTGGAGAAGTTTCTTCTTCGAAATCTCAGCCCAGATGGGTCGCGTGGGTGTCATCGTCTGCGAGCAGCCTCGCGGCCGGCGCCTCTAATTGGGAGGCGTGTCTTTGGCCGGGCCTGAAGCCGTCTGCGTGGACTGCGCTCCCTTAAACAACAAGGGAATGTGGAACGGCCCTGTGGCGTCGCTCTTGTGCTGCGTATTCTTCCTGGCTGGCCCCAACTCCACCACCGCGGTGCGCTGCGCATTCACGCACGCCCAGTGATTGTGCGCCCGGTTGTACACGTGTGTGAAGATGCCCCGCTCCTCACGATCACCGCTGCTCGAGCGGAATTTAGTGATGTACGTGCCGCTCACCAGGGCAGTGTCGCCGAACATGCGCACGCTGATCACCCGCTGCTCCATGCTCACCGGGTCCTCGTCCTTCTGGAAGAGCAGCGCGATCTGCTGGTTCCTCGTCGTCACATCGCCGTTCGACGAAATGTCGACCATCACTGGCGACAGTAGATATTCCAGCGTGTACTGGTCGTTCTTCACAACCGCCGTGCTCCACTGGTCTTCGAGGCTCTGGAACTGCTTCACTTCCGGAGGCTCCGGCTCACCCGGCGCCACCGACTCCGCCTGCTGCGCACGCAAACCCACCGCACAACCCAGCGCAAATACAAAAAGGAACAACCTCATCAAACGCATAAGCAAACAACTCACATTCCGGGGGTGAGTACCTCCATGATAGACGTTCAGCCCCCGAGAACGCCATCGAATCGGACTCCCAATGTCCGGTTTTTCACATCCTGGACCCGTTCTTCTCAATATTCACAGCGGGTTCACCGGGCCGAATTCGTCCTACACTCGTTTGAGACATGGCCGCCGCTTCCGACATCGAATTTGAACGTGGGCTCCCTGCCTCGCTCGACGCCGAGCGCACCATCCTCGGCGCCATTCTGCTCGACAACCACGCCTACAGCGAGGCCGCCAGCAGCCTGCGCGCCGAAGACTTCGCGCTTACCGCCCATCAGCGCGTCTTTGCCCGCATGGGCGAGCTCATCGACCGCAACCACGTGGTCGACATCGTTACCCTCAGTGAAGAGCTGGCCCGCCGCAAGGAGATCGAATCGGTGGGCGGCGTCGCCTGGCTCGCCTCGCTCACAGAAGGCCTGCCCCGTCGCCTCTCCATTGAAGAGTACGTCCGCATCGTCAAGGACAAGTCGCTCCTCCGCCAGCTCATCAACATATGCTCGGCCTCCATCACCCGCGCCGCCGATCAGAGCGAGGATGCCCTCGACATCCTGAACGCCGCCGAATCCTCTCTGCTGGAAGTCACCGAAAAAGGCATCACCCGCGGCTTCTCCAGCGTGCCCGACATCGTCGCTGGCTCCTTCAAAACGATCGACAATCTCTATAAGGAAGGCCGCGAAGTCACCGGCCTCGCCACTCACTTAACCGAATTCGATCGGATGACCAGCGGCCTCCAGAATTCCGAGCTGGTCATCATTGCCGCCCGCCCCTCCATGGGCAAGACCGCCCTTGCCATCAACATCGCGCAGAACGTCGCCATCCGCGGCGGTCGTGTGGTCGCCGTCTTCTCGCTGGAAATGTCAAAGGAATCGCTGCTGCGCCGCATGCTGGCATCCGAGGCACTCGTCGACTCGCAGAAGATTCAGAAAGGCTTCCTCCTCCGCGAAGATCGTGACAAGCTCACCAACGCTCTCGAGCGTCTCGTCGAAGCCCACATCTTCATCGACGACACTCCCGGGATCTCGCTCACCGAAATGCGCGCCAAAGCCCGGCGCCTCCGCCAGTCTGCCGGCGGCCTCGATCTCGTCGTCATCGACTATCTCCAGCTCATGTCCGCCGGCACGACCGGCCCCAATGCAAAGCGCTACGAGAACCGCACCCAGGAGGTCTCCGCCATCTCTCGCGGCCTCAAAGCCCTCGCCAAGGAACTGAACATCCCGGTCATTGCCCTCTCCCAGCTCTCCCGCGCCTCCGAGCAGCGCGGGGGCGACCGCAAGCCCATGCTCTCCGACCTGCGCGAATCCGGCTCCATCGAGCAGGACGCAGACGTCGTCGCTTTCATCCACCGCGAGAGCTACTACAACCGCAACAGCGGCGAGGAGCCTGATCCCGACTCCGACAACAAGGCGGAAATTATCGTCGCCAAACAGCGTAACGGACCCACCGGCTCGATCGAGGTCGCCTGGTCCTCACGCTGTACCCTGTTTGCCGACCTCGCCCGGGGTAATCCAGGCGGAGAGTTTTAGACATTCGGAGGCAGCCGAATGAAGCGGCAGGCGTTCTGTGCAGTGCTCGCCTGCCGCTTTCCCTGAATCTCGATGTACACATTGACCAGGCTCAGCGCCGCCGGCGTCACCCCCGGAATCCGGCTCGCCTGCCCCAGCGTCGAAGGCCGCACCCGCGTCAGCTTCTCCTGCATCTCCCGCGACAACCCGCTCACCTGCATGTAGTCGAACCACTCCGGAATGCCTCGCCCCTCGGCCTTCTTCAGCTTCTCGATGGCCTTGCGCTGCTGGTCGAGATACCCCGCGTATTTGATCTCCGTCTCGACCGTTTTCAGTTCGTTGCGCGCATGCGCCGACATGTGTTCATGGGACGCGGTCGAGCGCCACGGCTCGAACACCGGATCCGTTAACGGCTCCTGCAGTGCCGGCCATAGCGTCTCAATCGTCACCTCCGGCCGCCGCAGCACCTGCGCCCACGTCTGCCCACTCGGCCAGTCCCCCCCCTGCGCCTTGCCCGTGGATAAGAGCTTGCCGAGCGCCACAGCTCGCGCCTGCTTCGCCTCGTACTCTGCCCACGCCGCGTCGCCGATCAAGCCCAGACGCCGCCCATAGGGCGTCAGCCTTCGGTCGGCGTTGTCAATGCGCAGGTGCAGGCGGAACTCCGCCCGCGACGTAAACATTCGATACGGTTCGTTCGTCCCCTTCGAAATCAAATCGTCGATCAGAATCCCCGTATACCCCTCGGTCCGGTCGAGCGTGAACGAAGCTTCCCCCTTCACGCTGAGCGCCGCGTTAATCCCCGCCATGATCCCCTGGCACGCCGCTTCCTCGTACCCCGACGTCCCGTTGATCTGCCCCGCCAGATACAGCCCGGCATACTCCTTTACCCGCAGCGAGCGGTCCAGCTCCGTCGGATCGATGGCATCGTATTCGATGGCATACCCCGGTCGCAGCATCTCCGCATTTTCGAGACCCGGAATCGAACGCACGATCTGCCACTGCACCTCCATGGGCAGCGATGTGGACATCCCATTCACGTACACCTCGTGCGTGTTCAGCCCCTCCGGCTCCAGAAAGAACTGGTGCTGATCCTTGTCCGGGAACTTCACCACCTTGTCTTCGATCGACGGGCAGTATCGCGGCCCAACCGCCTGAATCTGCCCCGAATACATCGGCGAGCGGTGTACGTTTTCGCGAATGATGCGCAGCGTTTCCGGAGTCGTGTACGCGATGTGGCACGAAACCTGCCGCTGCAAAATCTCCTTCGTCCGAAAACTGAACGGCGTCGGATCGGCGTCGCCCGGCTGTTCGGCAAAACGGCTCCAGTCGATCGTGCGCCCATCCAGACGCGGTGGCGTGCCCGTTTTCAGCCGGCAGCCACGCAGCCCCAGCCGCTTCAGAGCCTCGCCCAGCAGCACCGACGGCGGCTCGCCGCTGCGCCCCGCCGGATAGTTCTCTTCCCCGCAATGAATCAGCCCGTTCAGAAACGTCCCGGTCGTGATCACCGTCGCGCCGGCCAGGATCACCCGCCCATCCCGCAGTTTCACACCGCTGATCACCGCCGCGTCTTCCTGAACGCTGTACGCTGTACCCTGCACCCCGGATGTGGTGCTCAGCACCACATCCACCACTTCTGCCTGCTTGATAAACAGATTGGCCTGCGACTCCAGCACCTCGCGCATTTTGACTCGATACTGCTGCTTGTCGCACTGCGCGCGGGGCGACCATACCGCCGGCCCGCGTGAGGTATTCAGCAGCCGGAACTGGATGCCGACCGCATCGGCAACTTCGCCCATGATGCCGCCCAGCGCGTCCACTTCGCGCACCAGGTGGCCCTTGGCGATCCCGCCGATCGCCGGATTGCAGCTCATCTGCGCGATCAGGTCGAGGTTCAGCGTGAACAGAGCCGTGCGCAGGCCCATGCGCGCAGCCGCCATCGCCGCCTCGCAGCCGGCATGACCCGCACCCACCACCACCACGTCGTACTGTTCCGTAAAGGCCATTCTTGACTCAGCCGTTCTATTCTACCGGCGCAGCCCTTCGACCCAAAAAAGCGCGGCGGCCGAAGCCGCCGCGCTTTGCGCAAGAACCGTGGAAGGTCAGAAGCTGAATCGCGTCGCGATCTCGATTTGCCTCGGCGTGAACAGGAATCCGCTGTTATTCGAACTCGTTGGGACCTGATACGTGTTGTTGGACGGATTCGCCGAACCCTGGCCCTGATAGGTCGCCGTTAAACCCGACAACTTGTAAGCCGTGGTGCCCAGCCCATCGATGTTCTGGTGGTTGGCAAGATTGAAGACATTCGCCATCAGCTCCAGGTTGTAGCGCTCGCTGAAGACGATGTTCTTCGTAAGCCGGAGATCGTCCACCTGGTGCCGCGGGTAACGCTGCGTATTCACGCCAATCATCGGGATCATCGTCGAACCCGAGCCGCCATTCCAGTCGCTCAGAATGCCAGGACTGAAAAAGCCGCTCACTCCGACGGTGTACGGATATCCATTGCCGATCGAATACGTATCCCCCACAGTCCAGTCATTGGAGATCCATTTCACCCAGCTTCCGGACTCCACACCCGGCAGATTGTACACCGCATAGGAGACCAGCCGGTTGGGGATGTTGTAGGTCGAGTCCCCGTAGTTGAGCCGGTAATCTCCATAGGGGTTGTACCAGTTGTTCACGCCGGTGCTGGAGGTGTTGGAGTTCTGCGAGTAATCCAGCGCGTGCGACCAGGTGTAATTCGCATCGAACTGAACGCGGTGCAGCGACTCGTTCTTTACCTCCACCACACCCGCATTGTAGTTAGAGTTCACGTTGCTGGCCAGTTCCGTAATGGCCTGGTACTTCGTCGCCACCGAGCCGAACAGAGCCGTATTCCCGTAGGACGCAAACTGCGGCGCCTGGAACGTCGTCCCCGTCGGGCCCAGTGGACCCTTCCCCGAAGCGTCGGAGACAGTGATCGTCGTCGCCGTCTGCGTCGGGTTCAGATTTTCGTCGAGGAAGTTCGGCAGGTGCCGTCCCAACGCGCCCAGATAGCTCGCCGAAACCACCGTCCCGTGCCCCACCTGCCGTTGCAGTATCAGATCGAATTCCTGCACCTCCGGGTTGCGCAGATTCGACGCCAGGAAGTTGGAGGCGGGCGTTGAAGCCGCCCCCGTGCCGGTCACGATGTTCGGGTACACCGGCGCCCCGGAAGTCGCCGCCTTGTACGTGGTCGTGTACTGGCCATTGGGGCTGCCCGTGTTCAGCCGGAACAGCAGCAGCTCTCCATTGTTGATTCGGCCGTAGTACACTCCGTATCCGCCCCGCAGCACGGTCGTTCCGTGCCCCGTCAGATCGTAGGAGAATCCAACCCGAGGTCCGAAGTTCGTCTTGTCGCTGGGATCGTTCAGTAGCTGGGGATAGGGAGCAAAGCTGCCTACCGCTGAGGTCAGGTTTGGATCGTGCGGAGGCAGAGCCTCATAATCCCAGCGCAACCCCATCTCCAGGGTCAGCCGCGGCGAAGCCTTCCAGTTGTCCTGCGCGAAAACCCCGCTGTCCATCGTAGCGGCCGAATAGACCGGACTGCCGAATCCCTGGTAGAGGTATTCGTAGCAGGGCGATGTCCCTACCGCGGTCGCCGTTGCCGTGGCCGCCGACTGCTGCTTCGAGTCGCAGTTGTTTCCCGTCCCGTTGTTGTGGTTCAGCTGATCGTCGATGTAGTTGCCGACGTACTGATAAATGTAGTCCCCGTTGCTTTCGTAGGTGTTGTTGATCAGGTCGAAGTTGTGGACCTCGTCCACCCCGAACTTCAGGCTGTGATTGCCCCGGTTCCAGTAGAAAATGTCGCTGACCTGCCACTTGCGCTCATCGGGCAGCGCCTTGCGATACGAGTAGTACGGCGAACCGATGTTCATGCCCTCCGCCGTGTCTACTCCCACTTCGGGAACGTTCCCGCCCGTGCCTACCAGATTGGCCAGCGTATAAGGCGTGTAGCTCTGTTGCCCTTCGTCGTCCAGTTCCCGGCCGTATTGGTAAAGCACTTCGTTGCTCATGTTCGCGGTGATCAGACTGGTCAGCTTGGTCAACCCGTAATCCAGCTTCACGAAGTCATTGCCAAACGTGTCGCGCGCATAATCCACCGCTGCCGCGGTCTGCACACCACCCGGGGAATCCCAGCGCAAACGATGGTAGAGGAAACTCACACGCTCCTTGTCGTTGATCTGCCAGTCCACCTTGGGCGTATTGATTTCCTGATAGCCGAAACGTCCCACCTGCCCGAGGTCCGTCGTCAGCGATGCGATTCCCGCGTTGTAAGTGCTCGCGCCCAGAGCGTAGCTCGCGAGCCCCTGGCGCGCCGCCAGCGTGCACGCCTGGCTGTCCAGCGTGTAGTTCGGATCGGCGCTCGTTCCGGTGCCCGTGGTCTCATACCCCGTCGCCACATTGCAGGAGCTGCCCGTCGGCAGCGCGGCGGACGGCAGCGCATAGAACGCGTTCGGATTGGTCGGAATTCCCGTCCCCGGGAAAACGTGCGTGTGCTGATCGTACGTGTAGATCCAAAACAGCTTGTTCCTGATCAGCGCGCCGCCCACCGTGAATCCATAAATCTTGCGCAGGTCCTCCGGCTTGATGTGCTGCTGAGCGTATTGTCCCGTGCTCGAATTGAGCACGAAGACCTTCGTGTAGTCGTTGTACGCGGCCCAGTTGCTTTGCCGATCCCAGAAATAGGCAGTCCCGTGCAGCTGGTTGGTGCCGCTCTTGGTCACCGACGTGATCACGCCCCCGGCCGCGCGTCCATACTCTGCCGAATACACTCCGGTGTTCACCGCAAATTCGCGAACCGCGCTCGCCGACGTCGAATACGCCTCACGCGTCCGTCCGCGCTCTTCCGCGTAGTACGCCTGGTTGTCATCGGCGCCGTCGATCTCCACGTTGTTCAGAACCGTGCTGATCCCGCGTACGCTCACCAGACCGAATCCGCTCGTGTCCGGCACCACCGCCGGCGTGGTCATCGCCAGGCTCGACCAGCGGCGGTTATTGATGGGAATCGAAGTCAGCGCACGTGCGCTGAGAGTATCGCTCAGGTCCGGCGACTCCAGGTTCAGGGTCGGCGTCTGCTCCGTCACCACCACCGAGGCCGACGCGGACGCCACCGAAAGATGCGGTTCCAGCGTGGTCACCTGGCCAACCTGCACAATTGTGTTATCCGCTTTGTAAGTCCCGAATCCGGCGGAAGAAAAACTCACCGAGTAGGACCCCGGCGGCAACAGAGGCGCCTTGAAGAAGCCGCTGGAGTCGCTGGTCAGCGAAACCGTTTCATTGGTTGCCGTGTTTACGATCTTCACGGAAGCGCCTCGCACCACCGCTCCCGAACTGTCAAACACGGTACCCGCGATGGCACCGGCGGTGGTCGACTGGGCGTGCGCGAAGGGCACGCTTACACTCAGCAGCAAACCCAGAATCAGGGCCAGACTCGCCCCAAACGATATCTCGTAACAATGATTGCGCATATTTGGCTCTCCTGCAATTCTCTCTTGTTTGTTTTTCGGTGCGCGGAGACTCACTTTTCCCGGCCAGCTCGCGCCCAATAAACTCAGCTCATCTGCAAACCCACAGCAAACATCCGGCAAACGCTGGCCGGAAGGCTCCTGCAGCGCCCGGAATCATCAACCATCCGTCCGGAGTGACGAAATCAGGTTCTCAAATATTGATTACCGTGTGATTACAGCATGGATAATCGTATGCCCCAAGCACTATGTTTTCCACGCTTGTGGAAAATCAGGACCGGTGCTGTTACTGTATCGGCGCAACAGGTGCTGCTCAGCCTGCCCAAAGCTTCGCCGGAGCACTTCTGGACGTCCCCGCGCTCAATCTTGTCAGAAAGATAGAACTCAGAATGTCAGGTGCATCGACATTGCCACCAGCTGCCGGCTGCCAATGCTATTCGTCACAAGACCCGGCTTATTGCTCTTCGCTCCAGGAACCGTGTGCAGCTCGCAGGCGCAGCTCGTCGACGATCCCTGGCAGCTGCCGGTTCCGCTCGGTGTCGCCACCGCGTTGCCGGGACCAGGCTGCACCGGATACCCCTGACCGTACTCGCCCTCGACCTTGCCGTTCACATAACGGATCTCGTCGTAATTCGGATCACCCGATAATGTCGGGTTAGTGACAACTTTACTAACCCGGAGAAACGGCCCGGGATCACAACTCGTTGAAATTCTTTCTATGGGAAATACGCTCCCCCGGCTGCAGATTCCTGGAGAACCCCGCCCGGACTTCCGTCCCTAGAAAATGAGCCGCATCCCTGCCTGGATCTGCCGCTCCCGCCCCACTGCGCTGCTGTTCGCATTGGTTGCATCGCCAAATGCAGCCGTCGGATCGAAAACGTACTGAGTCTCAGTCGTGCCATTCGTCATCACCGTCTTCGTCCCCGGCCTCACGCCGCTCTGCCACGTCAGCGTCGCCATATTGGGATGGGTCGTGTCGTTGCTCACCCGATAGCCGATCGTTTGCAGGTTCGTCACATTCTGATGGTTCAGCGCATTGAATGCCTCTATCATCAGGTCGACTGCGGTTCGATCGCCAAGACGAATCCGTTTCGTCAGGCGCAGATCCACATTCACCGTCGCTGGATAGCGATATGTATTTCGCCCCATGGGCGGTATCAGATCCTCGCCCCCGGAACCATTCAGGCTGGCGCCCAGACCCGGAATCGGCACCGCCTCGCCCGCCATTCCGGTGGTGAACGTTTCGTCTGGTTCCTGCACCGCCCGCAGGCAGTCAGCCCCCCCGTTTGGCCCACCCGCGTTCAGCCAGCTGGCGTAGGAGCAGGACGGCGTCGGCACCGGACCCATCGTCCTCATCGAATACGGCAGCCCCGTCCTCCATTGGCCGCTCGATGACAGAGCATACCCGCCCAGCAGGATTCCCTCGGCTCCACCCGGTTGCCACGGTTCCCGCACCACCACCCCTCCGGCCACGCGCTGGCGCACATCATAGTTCGACGTTCCATGCTCCAGCCGCGGATCCTCCGGATCGTACACATCGTTGCGATCGGCGAAGGTCGCTTCGTTCTGGCCGTCATCGATCGCGTGTCCCCAGGTGTAGCCCGCATTCACCATCAGCGCTCGCGTCAGCCGCCGCGTCAGCCGCACCGTCGCGCCTCGATAGCTCGAATTCGTCTCGCTGACCATATCCGTGATCGCCCCATACGCCGGATTGAGCCGCCGATAATAAAACCTCTGCGGCGACCACACAACATTCGTGAACCCGCTCACCCCGCTCGCCGTTCTGGCCAGCGGGCCCGCGTCGCCTTCGTTGCCCGGAGCCGTGACGCTGTAAAACACCGCTGCCGTCGCGTCCCGATCGATGTTCGCATCCTCAAACTGCGTCAGATCGTGTCCGTCCGTTGCCATACCCGTCAGCGTCAGCACCGTCCGCGCTCCCATCGCCTGTTCGAGCGAGATCTCCGCCTGATTGATCTGCGGATGCCGGAAGTGCCGATCGAAATAGGCCGCATCCGGAGCCGTCGACTCCTGATCCGGCGCACTTCCATCCACGTAGGGTGTTGCATCGCTCGCAAAGACATGCGGAAACGCCGGCGCTCCTTCATCCAGCGGCCGATACGTGTAGGTCCGCACCGCTCCCGCTGAGCCAGTGGAAGTCAGCGCGCTGAATACCGTCGCGTTCGGCACCCGCCCAAAAAGCAAGCCGTACCCCCCGCGCAGCACGGTTCGCCCATGCCCGAAAACGTCCCAGGCAAACCCGGCGCGCGGCGCAACCTCATCCCGGTTCTGCGGCAGTTGCGCGGTTTGCGGAAGGTCGCTGTTGAGCAGCGCGGAATTTGGTTTCGGCAATCGCTCATATTCGTAGCGCGCGCCCAGTGTCAGCGTCAGCCTCGCCGCCGGCCTCCACTCAGCCGCGGCGTAAGCCGCATAATCCGCCGTCTGGAAGCTCCAGTCCGGATGTCCCACCGTCTGCCGATAGCGCGCATAGCAGGGATCGTGTCCCGTTCCGCTGGTCGTCCCGTCGCAACTGTCCGGCGCCAGAAGATCCGCGACAAAGTCCCCCACCATTGCGTAGGTGTAAGCGCCGTTCTCGCCGCTTATCCCCTGCAGTGCGTCGGTCACGTGGTTGTACTCGTAGCCAAATCGCAGCGCGTTCGCGCCATGCACCCACGTCAGCGCCTCCACGAACTGGTCCCGTGTCTCCGCCGGATATTCGCGCTTGTTTACGGCCGACAGCGTTCCAAAGCTGAAACCCACACTGCGATCGAGGGAAACTTCCGGCGGCAGGCTCCAGGCATTATTCGCGAGCGGCTGCTCGAAGACGCTCGTCGCTCCCGCCGACTGCGCCAGCACGTCGCGGCTCCACTGCACCCGCATGCTGCTGAGTAGTCGAGCCGTCGCAAAGTGCTCCCATCGCGCAATCGCCCCATCGTCGCTCGTGGAACTGTTGCCGAAGCTCCCCACTGCGTCCGCTTCCGACGCTCCGCTCAGAGCACCCCCCGGCGCCGTTCTGCGCATCATGTTGTATTCCAGAACCAGGTTGTTGCGCCCATCGATCCTCCAGTTGATCTTCGGAAAAATATTCGTCTGCCAGGTCGAACGCGGTACTGTCCCCAGCATCCCGTTCAGATCGTTCAGCACCGTCGCGTAGGCGCAGGCCGCCGCCGCCGTCGATCCCGATCCGCCTCCCGCGCCCGCCCCGCAGTTCTTCGCAATCGAATTGCTGCTCGTCGCGATCCTCGCTTCCAGCGTGGTCAGCGTCGCCGCCGATGGCGGAGCGAAGAATACCTCTGGTTCATTGGCGCGCCCCACCCCCGGATCGTGCCGCTCATGTTGCTCCCATGCGAAGAACCAGAAGATCCGATCCCGCCGAATCGGGCCGCCCCCGGAAACCTCCCACTCCTGCCGCCGGTCCGGTGCGTGATACCGCACTTCCACATACGTCACCGGCTGTCCATTCAGATAGATCACCGGCTGTCCCGTGGCCGCCACCGTCGTCCCCGCGGGTTCCAGCTCCATCGTCTTGCTGTAAGCGTTGAACGCCTCCCCAATGGCCCCGCGGTCGTAGAACACTCCCTGCCCATGCATGTGGTTCGACCCGCTCTTCGTCACCGTGTTCATCGCGCCGCCCGCCGCACGCCCCGATGCCGGCGCGATGCCGCTGCCGCTCGTTTGGAACGTCCCTACTGACGACTGCCCCATCGCGTAGCCCGCGCCCCCGCCATTGCCGATTCCGCTGCCTCGCTCGCGCGCACGAAACGCCAGCGTGTGATCCATCCCATCGACGACAATGCTGTTCATGGTCGGACTGAGCCCACGAAAATTCGCATTGCCGTCCTCTCCCACAACCCCTCCGCGCAGCAGATCGGCCACCGCCGACCAGTGTCGGTTGTTATTCGGAAGATCTTCCAGACCCCACCGCGCGCCTTCATCCTCCGCCGCATCTCCCGGATTCCTGCGCGCCTCCACCAGTACCGTGCGATGCACAGTCATCGGCGCGAGCTGCGGGTTCAGCCTCATCCCCGTCCCCAGCCCAACCGTCAGATCGTCTGCTTCATAGTCCGACATCCCCCGCGACCGCACCCGCAGGGTGTACCGGCCCGGCGTCACTGCCTCGAATACAAACTCCCCAGCCACGTTCGACAGGGCATCGCTGTGCTCGCCGCTCGCCGCATCTTCCAGACGCACCGCTGCGTCCTGCACTCCCCGGCCGTCCGGCCCCACCACCCTTCCCCCAACCGTGCCGCCCAGCTCCGACTGGCCGGCGCACGCGCCCGCCATCAGGACGAGAAGAGTCCCGGTAACAATGGCCCAGGCTGTGTGGGGGAGGCGCACGTTTCCTCTTCGTGCAACGGACTGGCGCCCACGCCGGTTCGGACGTCAATTTCCGGCAGATGATTCCAGGCTATCTCTTTGGCTACACTAAGGGGAGCGAATGTTTATCGATGAAGCCAAAATTCGTGTGAAAGCCGGTGACGGCGGTAATGGTTGCATGGCTTTTCGCCGCGAAAAGTTCGTCCCCCGCGGCGGACCCTCCGGCGGCGACGGCGGCCATGGCGGCAGCATCATCCTCGAAGCCAGCCAGCGCCACAACACCCTCGTCTACTTCCGCTTCAATCCCGAGCACCGCGCCGAGCGCGGCGAGCACGGCATGGGCTCCAACTGCACCGGCCGCGACGGCGAAGATCTCATTCTCAAAGTTCCCCTGGGCGCCATGCTCTTCGACGCCGAAACCGGCGAGCTGGTCCACGACTTCACCCGCCCCGACGAACGGGTCGTCATCGCCCGCGGCGGCCGTGGCGGACGCGGCAACCAGCACTTCGCTACCTCAACCCACCAGGCCCCTCGCGAGCACGAGCTCGGCCGCTCCGGGGAAGAACGCACCTATCGCCTGGAATTGCGCGTCCTCGCCGACGTCGGCCTGGTCGGCTACCCCAACGTCGGCAAATCCACGCTCATCTCCCGCATCTCTGCCGCTCGCCCGAAAATTGCCGACTACCCCTTCACCACCCTCCAGCCACAGCTCGGCGTCGTGACCATCGGCGAAGCTCCCTACGAGGAGAGCTACGTCGTCGCCGACATCCCCGGCCTCATTGAAGGCGCACACCTCGGAGCCGGTCTCGGTGTCCAGTTCCTCCGCCATATCGAGCGCACCCGCCTCCTCGTCCACCTCGTCGATGTGTCCGACGGCAGCGGCCGCGAAGATCCTGTCGAGGACTTTCGCGTCATCCTGGATGAATTGAAGAGCTTCGGCCACGGCCTCAAGGAAAAACCGATGATCATCGTGGCTTCCAAAGCCGACGTCGCCAATCCGAAGAAGCTGAAGAAGCTGGAAACGATGGCCAAGCGCCGCAAGCTCCCCTTTTACGCCATCTCCGCCGTCACCGGCCTCGGCGTGGACAAGCTGAAGTATGCCATCGGCGAGCGCGTCCGCCAGCTCCGCGCCGAATCGCCGGCAGGACCCAGCCCCGAACCCATTCCCGCCGCTCTTTAGCCCACAGGAACGTTCGCCCTCATCGCCCACCCTCCGGCGCTCGCATCAGAAACGAAATCTTTCCCACCCTGTACGTCACCTTCCCTGGACCGGCTGGAACAGGCGGAACTTTCCGCGCCATCTCCGTCTCCAATGCCGCCACCAGCTGCGGCAGCACGCCGGGAGATGCGACGGGGACATTGTGCGATCCCAGCACCAGCTTCACCTGCGGCGCCAGCGCCGCCAGCCGTCGTACCGAGCGGCCATACGCCGCCAGATCGGTCTCCGGCCGATACAGCCAGATCGTTCCGGGATAGTACGTGTCCCCGGTGAACAACAGCCCATCCCCCGGATCGAAGAGGGCGACGGCGTCCGGCGTGTGACCCGGCGTGGCGACAATCTGCAGCCGCCGCCCGCCCAGGTCGATCCACTCGCCATCGTGGACGTACGACGCAATCCTCCACGGCCGCGTGGCATAACTCCTCGCATCGAACCCCGCGGGCAGGCTGCCGCAAATCTCGCCCGGCTCGATCTCCGCCTGCGCATCGTCGCGCGAGCCCAGCGCATTGTGGCGGCTGAAGTCCGTGTACATGCTGTAAACCGCAGCGAACTGCCAGTTATCCCCTGCGTGATCGTCATGCGTGTGCGAATTGAGCACCGCGATGGGCAGGCGCGTCAGCTTTGCCGTCAGGCCTTTCAGATCGCCGATTCCCATCCCTGTGCCTCACAGCAGTGCCCGCGCATTGCCGACGATCAGGAAGCTGATCCCCTCCTCTTCCTGATGCGGCTCGTAGATCGCGAACACCTTCGGAGCGACCTGATAGACCTCAAAACCACAACTCGCCCAGCGCCACACGATCGAGGCTCTTGTATTCCGGACGGGGAAGAGCCTCGCACCACGCCGGCTTCAACGCATGAGCCGACGTTCCTGCCGCCATCGCGATCCCAGGAGTGAACCCGCCCAGCGCCCGCACCGATGCCCGCACGCAATGACTTCCGCTTACCCCGTCATTCCCGCCAAGCTCGCCAGACAGAGCCCAGCCTGCGCCACGACCACCACCCAGGTCGCCCACACAAAGGCCTTCCGGCTCCGTGTCTCCAGCGCATCGGCAAACACCCCGCCTGCAAATGCGATCAGGAACGGCAGCGCCCATAACCACGGCTCCGACTGCACCCCGGTTGTCATCAACAGCATCAGGGTAAGGCCTGCCAGCAGAGGCGTCGTGTTCCCGAAATACCGCGAACGCCTCGAGGATGCGTACAATCCCAGCGATCCCAGCAGCGCAATCGTAAACGCCCCGTTCGCCGGACTGCGGAAGAACCATTCCCCGCCATCGAACGAAATCCGCATCCTCGCTGCCGCGCTCCGGAAAACATAGCTGAACGCATCGGGATGGAAATTGTAGGACGCAAACAGCAGCAGGAATGCGCCCACCACCCAGACGATCAGCAGCGTCGGAATGTACGCCCGCCTTCCCTCCGCGACCCACGCCATGAACGCAACTGCGAAAATCAGAGCAACCAGAAATGCCGCGACGTGCGCCGCCGCCGTGAATCCCAGCGCCACCGTCAGCAGCACAATCCGCGGACGCCACTTCCTCCTCGGCCCCTGCAGCGCATGCCCCACACCGATCGCCGTGTAAATCACGGAGAACATCCCAAACGCCGCCAGAATCTCATTATTCGGCACCGTCGATGCGCGTACCACCGCCGGCATTGCGCAGTAGAGCGCCAGAGAGATGTAACCCCCTTCATTGCCAAACAGCCGCCGGGTCACCCACCACAACGAAGCGCCCAGCGCCAGTCCCGCCAGCATGAAGGGCAGCCTCAATACCAGCTTGATCGCGGCCAGTTCGTGCCGCATCTCCCACGTGGAAGCCGTCTCCGCCTGCCCAGCCGCTATCCGCTCCAGTGTCAGCGGCAAACCCGCTGCGCGATATGCCAGCGTCCCGTCGTGAATGTTGCCGCAGGTGGTGAAATAGCCGGCCACAGGAGCCGACCGCTCCCACATCTCCCGCCCGCAGCGGGCAAACTCATAATCGCTCTCTGAAAGGGGCCGCTGCGCGCTCACCCACAGGCACTCGCCCAGCAGCAGGAGCAGCAGCGCCACGGCAATCTTCTGCGGTCGCTCGAATCGAAATTTGCGCAGCCGGTGCGCGCCAGCCGTTCTCGTCATCGAAAGCTCTCAGCAGTGTACCGGAGACGAGGTGGCCGATTCCCGATCGTTGCCCACCGTCCGCCCCCCCAGTTGCCGGCCCCGCGGCCGTCGTCGGCTGATGCCCCCCGTCCCACCGCCGATAGGAAACTCAGACGGCCGGGCTACACGCACCGCGCCGCCGGCAACCACATGAGCCTGATCGCACCCCCGCATCCCGATGTGCCGGACACCGCTGCTGACCAGCGAGCCCGCCTGCTCGCCCCCAGCCGCTTCCTCGGGCGCCAGCCGGTTATCGATGCCCACTGCGGCCTCTTCGGATACGAACTTATGCTGCGCCCCGAAAGGATGCCCCGGGTCACCGACGATCCCGAGCAGATCACCCGCGAAGCCGTCGATCACTGGCTCCTGCTGATCCCGGATCCCAATCAGGGCTGCGCGTTCGTTCGCTGCACCCGCGCGGCGATCGCCGATCGCCTGGTGACCCTGCTCCCTCCGGAAAACACCTTCCTCGTCATCCCCGCCGATCTCGATCCCGATCCGCTTCTCCTCCAGTCCTGCCAGGATCTCCGCCAACTCGGCTACCGCGTCGCCCTCGACCATGCCCTCGCCCTCTACCCGGGTTCGCCTTTCCTCGACTGCGCGGACCTCATCCGCATCGACTTCCCGCAAACCGGCCATCTCCAGCGACGCGCCCTCTACCGCATGGCCGATCCGAAGCGGACCCGGTTCCTCGCCCAGAATATCGACGCCGAGGTCCAGATGCGCATCGCCCTGGCCGAAGGCTGCTTCCTCTTTCAGGGCAACTTTATCTGCCAGCCCGTCCTGTTTGCGTCGCGCTCCGTTCCCCAAAACAGCGCCGTTTATCTCAGCCTTCTCGGCGCGCTGCATCGGGTCCCCTCCGATCTGCACAAAGTCGAAAAACTCATCTCCGCCGACCCCTCGCTCTGCTTTCGCGTCCTCCGCCTCGCCAATTCCGCTCTCCACGGACACCCCGGCATCATCACCTCCGTCCGCGAAGCTCTCCTCCTGCTCGGCGACGACACCGTGCGCCGCCTGGTTACCGTCGCCATGGCCGGTGCGCTCGCCGCCCATCGCGCCCCCGCGCTTCTCTCCATGGCCCTCGCCCGCGCGCGCTTCTGCGAATTGCTGGCCCCCGCCGTGGGCGAACCCCCCTCCCAGCTCAGCCTCCTCGGCATCCTTTCTCTCCTCGACATGCTTCTCGAGACCTCCCTCGATCGGATTCTCCGTTCCCTCCCCATCAGTCCCGAAATGAAGTCGGCTCTCACCGGCGACCCCAGCCCAGCCGGCCGCTCTCTCGCCCTCATCCGCCATCTCGAAGCCTGCGAATGGACACAGTGCGAAGACCTGCAGCACTCCCTCGGCCTTGCTGAAGGTGCTGTGGCCTCCTTTTATGTCGAGGCTCTGCGCTGGGCCTCCCTCATGATGGGAAACGCGCTCCCCGTCTGATTCGCTCTCATCCCGGAAATCTCGCACGTCGCCCTGAAGACGCGGCGCCCGAGTGCCGATAAGACATCAGAGCCACGCCGAGTCCTCCGGATTGCGCAGGCGACCGCGCTTTGCCCGGAGCCTCGGGGTCAGGCACGTACGCGCGTATGTTCGGGAAAACTTCAATCCTGCCCCTCGAAGGCCAGCCCCCAGCCGCCTCCTCTGCCCCCTCTGCCCCTATGCGCTTTCTGGGACGCCAGCCTATCCTGGACTCCCACGGCCGCCTCTTCGGCTACGAACTCCTGTCTCGCTCAGGAGGTCTCAACGCTTTCTCCGGCGATCCGGAAAAGGCGACCCGCGAAGTCGTCGATCACTGGCTGATGCTCATACCCGGCGCCAACGAAGGACAGGCCTTCGTCAATTGCACCCGCGACGCCCTGCTCGACGGGACCTGCACCCTCCTTCCCCCGGAAAACGCCGTCCTCGAAATCCTCGAAACCATTGATCCCGACCCTGACCTGCTCGAAAGCCTTCGCTCTCTCCGCGCCCAGGGTTATCGCCTTGCTCTCGACGACTTCTCGCCCCTCTCTTCCCGCCAACCACTGCTCGAATTCGCCGATTTCATCAAGATCGACTTCCTCGCTTCCGATGCGCGCGCCCGCAAAGAGATTTACGCTATGGCCGCCGGCTCCAAAGCCCGGTTCCTCGCCGAGAAAATCGAAAGCAAAGAGGAAATGCGCGTCGCTCAGGCCGAGGGATGCACTCTCTTCCAGGGCTATTTCTTCTCCCGCCCGGTCATCGTCTCCTCTCGCGCACTTCCCCAGAATGGCGCCGCCTGGCTTCGCCTCCTCGCGGCCCTCAACCGCACCCCCAGCGATCTCCGCGAAATCGAGAACCTGGTGCTCGCGGATGCTTCCCTTTGCTACCGCATCCTGCGCCTCGCCAACTCCCCCCTCCATGGCCATGGCCGCGAGATCTCCTCGCTCCACGAGGCCCTGATCATGGTCGGCGAAGACGCCGTGCGCCGCCTCGTTACCGTCGCCATCGCCGGACTCGTTGCCGGCGACCGCTCCCCGGCCGTGGCCGCCATGGCCCTCGCCCGCGCCCGCTTTTGCGAGCTCCTCGCCCCCGACCTCGGCGAGTCCGCCGGCCAGCTCTATCTCGTCGGCATGTTGTCCCTTCTCGATGTTCTCCTCGAAATACCCATGCCGCGCATCCTGACCGCCCTGCCCATCGATTCCACAATGAAGGACGCAATGCTCGGCAGGCCCTCTCCCCTCCGCCCCGCCCTGGATATGGCCCGCTGCCTCGAAGCCTGCGACTGGCGCCGCTGCGAACACCTCCAGCGCTCCCTCGGCCTCCGCGAGAGTTCCGTCGCCACGAAATATGTCGAGTCTCTTCGCTGGACTTCTCAGGCCCTGCGCGCCTGATCCCCTTCCCCGCTGCCAGCTGTCGCCGTCCTGCTCTCCGCCGGGCCCGGCTTCTATAATCGTTACGAATGACCACCCTCCGCACGGCCAAGCGATTCGTCTTTCCCTTGCTCGGGCTGTGGGTCCTGCTCTATGCGTCGTTCTCGCTCGTCAAACCCCCCCTGCTCGATGGCTCCGACGGCCTTACTGCCGAAATCGCCCGCGAAATGCTCGTCGGGGGCCACTGGATTACCCCCTATGCCAACGGCATCCCCTACGCCCAGCACCCCCCTCTGCTGTACTGGACCGTCGCCTGCAGCTTCGGCCTCTTTGGCGTCAGCGACTGGGCCGCCCGTCTCCCGGTAGCCCTCGCCACGCTCGCTCTCTTTATCGCCACATTCTCCCTCGGCCGCCGCCTCTTTCGCTCTCCTGCCGCGGCCTTCTACTCAGCCCTCGCGCTCATCACTTCCTACGGCGTTTTTCTCTTCGGACATCTGCTGCTGCGCGACGTCTTTCTCTGCCTCTGGACCACCCTCGCCCTCAACTTCTTCTGGCGTTCCCTCAGCCAGGAAAAGCATCGTCTGGGTTCCGCCCTGGGGTTTGGCACGGCCTGCGCCCTCGGCGTCCTCACCAAAGGATTACCCGGGGTCCTCTTTCCCGTTGTTATCGCTGTCCTGTTCCTCATCGGCACCCGTCAGACGCGGCACCTCCTCCACTGGCACCTCGTTCCCTCGGGCTTGCTCTTTCTGGCCATCGTCCTGCCCTGGCACATTGCCTCCCGCATCGCCTCCGGCCAGACCCGGCTCAGCGTTCTTATGCCCCCCTGGCAGGGCGGGCGCGTTCCCCTCTTCCTCTTCTGGCCCCTGCTCCTGCTGTGGATCGTTCCCTGGTGCATCTTCTCTCTGCGCGCCCTCAGGATTGGCGCTTCCCCCGACCCCGAACGCCGCCGCCAGGCACGTCTCTTTTGCCTCCTCTGGATTGGCGTGGTCCTCATCTTCTTCAGCTTTACCGCCCGCCAGGAGTTCAACGTTCTCTCCGCCCTCCCGCCCATGGCTCTGCTCGCCGGCGGATGGCTCGCCGAAGACGAGTCACTCCCGCACCACCAGGGCCGCATCTCCGCCACCATCCTCTTCCTTGTCGGATTGGCCGCCGCCGGCCTCGTTGCCTGGATCCTCTTCACCGCACCCGCTCTGTCTTCGGGCGTCGATATCGCCACCCTCCTTCGCCGCAACCCCGTTCACCACGCCGTCTTCTTTGGCTATTTCTTCGATCTCACCCATGCCGCCATGGGTGCCTTCAGGGTTCCTCTCGCCATCACCCTTGCGGCGCTCGTCGTCGGCGTTTCCGGCGGCCTGTGGTTCCGCCTCCGCGACAACGCCCGCATGGCGAATTGCTTCCTCGCCGGCATGATGGTCGCCATCCTCATTGCCGCCCATCTCGCCCTCAACACCTTCTCTCCCGTGCTCTCCTCCGAGATCCTCGCCGAAGCCATCAAGCCCGAGGTCCAGCCCACCGACACCTTCGTCGTCAACGGCCCCTTCGAAAACGCCTCCTCCATGGCCTACTATCTCGATCGCTCTGTCCTCATCCTCAATGAGCCCGGCAATGCGCCCGGCGGCTACCCTCCGGTTCCACCCCAGCCTCCGGTCTTCATCGATATGGGGAGCCTCGACACCTTATGGAGCGGCACCGCGCGCATCTGGCTCTGGACCACTCCGGCAACCCTGCCCGCACTCCCCGGCCCGGCCTACGTCATCGGCCGCAGCGGTGGCAAAGAGATCGTCAGCAACCAGCCCAACAGCGGCGGCGCCAGCTTCTAGCAGCCGGCGGACGGTTGCTCGGTCGGCCAACCCATAGCCCCCCTGCCGCATTTCGGAAAACCCGCGACCGGTCGGTTGACCACCCTCGCCGTTCCCGATAAACTGGTCTGGTTTGGCGATTCTGTCCGTCCCGCGTGTCTCCGGGACCTCCTGCCGGGCCATCCCGTCGTGGAGAAGCATCCGCCCAGCTCAAATTTTTGTTGCGCCCAGCCCTTCACGGGTCGACGCGTGTCGCGGGCGCTGGAGGAACGATGTACGCGGTCATTCAAACAGGGGGAAAACAGTATCGGGTCGCTCCCGGCGACCTGGTAAAGGTCGAGAGCGTCACTGCCGGTGAAGACGGCGCCGTCGAATTCGGCGAGGTCCTCGCCTTCTCCGGCGAGTCCGGTTCGCTCGTGAAGCCGAAGTCGGCCAGGGTCCTCGGTACCGTCGTGACTCACGGCCGCGGCGACAAGATCCTCGTATTCCACTTCAAGCGCAAGAAGCAGTACAAAAAGCTGCAGGGGCACCGCCAGGGATTCACCCAGGTCCGCATCAGCGAGATCCAGGTGGACGGCAACAGCTATACCGCATAGCAGCTGCGGGCGCTGATAACCTGCGGCCAGTTTGGGTTCGCAGACGATTTGGTTTCGTAGCCGGGCACGACTTCAGTCGCCCCAGCAAAAGCAAAGGAAATATCGGGGCTTGAGCCCCTGAGGGCATCAGATGGCACACAAAAAAGGTTTAGGCAGTTCCCGCAATGGCCGCGACTCTAACGCCCAGCGGCTTGGCGTCAAGATCTTCGCCGGCCAGACGATCACCGGCGGCTCCATCATCGTTCGCCAGCGCGGCACGAAGATTAAGCCCGGTCTGAACGTCGGACGCGGCAGCGACGATACCCTCTTCGCCAAAATCGATGGCCGCGTGAAGTTCATCGACCGCGGACGGACCGGCCGGTTTGTCGCCGTCGAGCCTGTGACCGCGGAATAACCCCGCACCCGCCTGAAGGGCCGGGCTCCTCTCAGGAGCCCGGCCCTTTCTCTTTGTTGCGGTGTCCGCACCCGCACAATAAAAATGCCCCGAATCTCGGGGCACTCGCAGCAGCAGAGGTTGTCCTCTAGCGTGGGATGATCACTGGATTCTTGGCGAGCACCCGATCCACCACGCCTTCGATATCAGCCAGGAAGAAACCTGTCGGCGCTCCGGCCACCACCGGCTGCGGCATCTGGCCCAGACCCTTCGCCAGCGCGTTCCAGCGGGACAGCATCGATTGCGGCGGCAGCACAATCATGTTCCGCTCGGCTTCCGGCTCCGGCGCCACGAAGTACAGACTCCAGGTAACCAGTACCACCGAGATCGCAATCTGCAGGAACAGATTGGACGCTCCAACCAGGCCCGGACTCCTGGCCTGCAGAGCCGAAGCCACCAGGTCCGCCGTCGCCTCCAGCCCAAATCCCAGAGCGATGCCGAACAGCCGGCTGCGAAACGAACGCCCCAGCGAGTGGATCGTCAGAGCCAGGAACGCCAGCAGGCAAAGCTCCATAACGCTGACACAGCGCATGGTCTGCAGCGCCACCGGTCCTGGATCGAACGGGCCCGAAGCTTTCAATCCGGCGGGCAGGGCGATTGCCCCCACCGAGATCACGATGGAAACCACGCTGATCCAGCGAAATGCCATCAGCCCCAGCCGTCGCAGCCCGGGAATCGGCTCCATGACTCGCTTGAATACTTCCTGGACGACAAAGAATACCGCGATGGCAATGCCGAGATAGGAAATCCAGTAGCCCCAGAAGTACACGGCGTAACGCGCCGTGTCGCACTGCAGCGGTCCGTTGCCCCAGACGTGAAGGACGATCTCAAAGAGCAGCGATTGCGCGCCGCGCACAATGAAGTACACGGCCACCGCCGGGAGCCTGCGTACCGATCCGGAGCGGAAAAAGGCGATGCCAGCGATCAGAAGGAGCGCTGGCTCAAGCCTCGTCAGGATGTCTTGCAGGTGTCCCATGGGCTCTCAGGAGTCCTGAGAATAGCCCATATCCCCTGCTGGCTCAAGACAAAAGAGCCTTCTTTGCCCGCTGACGAATGCAACTTTTGTGGTACCGTGATGACCGTAGTACCACACCTGCCAGTCAGCGTCGGCTTTTTAGTGGGTGTTCGGGTTCGGGCACGGACGGCCAGGCGAACAACCAGGAATCGGATAGGCCGAAACCACAGTCTGATGGCTCGGAACGGCGGCGGTCTGGTAGGACGATCCGATGGCAGCCGAAGCTCCAACGGCGACGATTCCGAGAACGAGGGCTTGAACGAGTGATTTCATGGCTTACGACTCCTCAAAAGTTGTAGGAACTGCACATAAAGTGGGAGAGACTTGCTGCTACATGAAGGACTATACCTGCTATTGTCGGGGTTTATATTTGTTCTGCGATATTATCTAAGTATTCAATACATGCCGTTACCGCTGTACCTTTCACCCCCTCCCCCTCCCTCCCTTCCCTCCACAATCCTGCCCCCTCATCCCTTCATCTCCATTCCAATACCGAAATGCTTGTGATATAGCTGGCTTTGTCCCTCGCGAGGATCTCGTGCCGAAATCGCCTACCAAGCGCCTCTACCTCATCCCCATCCTCTCCAAAGCCCTCGACATCCTCGAGCTCCTCCAGCGCGAAGAACAGCCCATGGCGCTTGAGGCTATTTACCAGCGCACCCATATCTCCAAAACCACCGTCTACCGCATCCTGAAAACTTTCGTGCACCGCGGCTACCTCGCCCAGTCCCAGGACGGCCTGTACCGCCTCGTCACCCGCCCCCGCAAAGTCCGCTTTGGCTTCGGCAAGGAAAGCAGCGATATGCCCTTCTCCGAAGAAGTCGCTGCCAGCCTCCTCGACGCCGCCTCCCAGGCCGGCGTCGACCTCCTCATCCTCGATAACCAGTACGACGCCACCACCGCCATCCTCATCGCCGAGGAGTTCGTCCGCAGTCGCGTCGACCTGGTCATCGAATTCCAGATCGATCAGCAGGTCGCCCCCATCGTCGCCGACAAGATCGCCGGCGCCGGCATCCCCCTCATTGCCGTCGATATCCCCCACCCTCACGCCACCTACTTCGGGGTGGACAATTATCGCGTCGGCGTCGAAGCCGGCGAACTCCTCGCTTCCTATGCCACCGATCACTGGGACGGCCAAGTGGACTGGGTTCTCGGCCTCGATCTCGAAGATGCCGGCCCCCTCGTCCAGAGCCGCATCACCGGCGCCTTCCAGGGCATCAAAGCCCGGCTGCCCGAAATCCCCGTCGAAGCCTACGTCCGCATGGATGGCCGTGGCATGCGCGACAAAAGCGCCAAGCTGATTGCCGAGTTCCTGAACCGCCATCCCAAAGACCGCCGCATCCTCATCGCTTCCGCAACCGACACCAGCGGCCTCGGCGCTCTCGAGGCGGCCCGTGAACTCAAGCGAGAAAAACATGTCGCCATCGTCGGCCAGGACTGTATTCCCGAAGCCATGGAAGAGATGCGCCGCCCCGGCAGTTCCTGGATCGGGTCCGTCTCCCACGAGGCCTCAAGCTACGGCCCCATGCTCATCCATCTCGGCCTTTCCATCCTCCGCGGCCAGACCGTCCCGCCCTACAACTACGTCGAACACAAGGTCGTCACCTCTGCCGAGGGCTCCCAGGCGACTTCTTCACGGCAATCCTGAGCGCCTCTTCCACCGCCTTCTGCGCTCGCTTCTGCCGCGACTCCGGGCTCTGATATCCAAAGATCCCCAGCAAATGCTGGCGCCGCTGCAGCGGTGTCATCGCTCTCCATCCCTCCCGCGCCTTTGGCAAACCCCGGAAAGCCGCCTCCAAAATGGGAGGTATCACCCGCTCCCCCTCCTTCGCCAGCAGCATCCTCTCCGCCATCTGGTCTGCCCGTTTCTCCCTCGAATCCGCGCTCTTCGGCTGCGCGATCCAGTCGCCAATCCACTTCCGCGATGACTCATTCAGAGCGTCATGCCATTTCCTCAGCGCCCGATCCGTTCGTAACACCTTTTCCAGCTCCCCAGGTGTCGGAACCACCCGCTCTTGCAGATCCGGCTCGATCTCAACCTCGGCCGCGACCCCAAAAGTAACCCCCGCCCCCTTCTGCATCGGTTTGTTGACCAGCAGAAAAAACTCTCCCTTCTTCATCCGGAACAGCGACGTCCGAAACGCGAACCCGTTGATCGTCCCCCGCACCCGCAGCCCTTTCCGCTCTGGCCACGTCTTTGTCGGGTCAAAAGGCACCTTCACGATCGTCCAGTTCAGCGTCGTCCCGTCCCTCTCCAGCACTCCGCGAAACTTCTTCCTCGCCATTTTCTTCGCCATCATGCCGCACCAGCATATCCGTCCAGGACGTCGCCGGCTCAACGTTCACGGACAGAGCAAATGTCCCTATAGGAACATTTGCCCTATTGACGCCGCCTATGCCATGATCGTCTGCGGGGTGCCCATGAAAACTCTCACCGCGCTGCGCTATCTCGAAGATCTCTGGGACGAAAAACTCGCCGCCGGCCTCGACGAGCCCGAGCTCCTTCGCTATCGCTCCAACCTCTTCGGAGCCGACCTTCGCATCACCAACTTCGGCGGCGGCAACACCAGCTCCAAAGTCACTGAGACCGACCCCCTCACCCGCCAGCCCGTCGAAGTCCTCTGGGTCAAGGGCAGCGGCGGCGACCTCGGCAGCATCAAGCGCGCGGGCTTCGCCACTCTCTACCTCGACAAGCTCCTCGCTCTCGAGTCGCGCTACCGTGGCGTCTCTGAAGAAGACGAGATCGTCGGCCTCTATCCCCTCTGCACCTTCGGCCAGAATCCCGTTGCCGCCTCCATCGACACCCCGCTCCACGGCTTCCTGCCCTTCCGCCACGTCGATCATCTCCACCCCGACTGGGGCATCGCCCTCGCCGCCGCCGCCAACGGTAAGGAAAAGATGGAGGAGTTCAACCGCCAATTCAGCCACAAGCTCATCTGGGTTCCCTGGCAGCGCCCCGGCTTCGAGCTGGCCATGATGCTCCGCCGCGCCGTCCAGGAAAATCCCGGCTGCGATGGCATCGTCCTCGGCGGCCACGGGCTCTTCACCTGGGGCGAAACTCAACGCGAGGCCTATGTGAATACGATCACCATGATCGATCACCTCGGCCAGTTCATCCAGGACCATATGGAGAAGAAGGGCACCGCCCTCTTCGGCGGCCCCGCCACTTCCCCCCGCGAAAACCGCCGCGACCTGGCCATCGATCTGCTCCCCTTCCTGCGCGGCCGCGTCTCGCAGCAAAAGCGTCTCATTGCCGGCTACGTCGATCTCCCTGAAGTCCTGCGCTTCGCCGATTCCCGGGACGCCGCTGCTCTCGCTCACCTCGGCACCAGCTGCCCCGATCACTTCATCCGCACCAAGATTCGTCCCCTCTTCGTCCCTGCCGAATCCAGCGACGATTTCCCCGCCCTCCAGAAAAAAATCGACGCTGCCCTCGCGACCTACCGCACCGAATACGCCGCCTACTATAAGGAGCACGCCGAGCCCTCCTCGCCCGCCCTGCGCGACCCCAATCCTGCCGTCATCCTCATTCCCGGCATCGGAATGTTCTCCTTTGGCAAGAGCAAGGCCGACTCCCGCATCATCGGCGAGTTCTACACCAACGCCATTCACGTCATGGAAGGCGCCACCGCCCTCGCCGGCAGAACCAGCGTCACCGACTACCCCCAGGCTGGCCCCGCCGCGCCCTGCTCCGCCTTCAAGTCCCACGCCAACTACGTCGCCCTGCCCCCCTCCGAAGCCTTCCGCATCGAGTACTGGCTTCTCGAAGAAGCCAAGGTTCGCCGCCAGCCTCCCGAAAAAGAACTGAGCCGCAAAATCGCCGTCATCGTCGGCGGAGCCAGCGGCATCGGCCGCGCCACTGCCCTGCTCGCTGCCGAACGCGGCGCCCACATCGTCATCGCTGACCGCGACCTCGACGGAGCCGAAACCGTCGCCAACGAACTTCGCCCCATCGCCGGCAAAGAAGCCGTCACCGCCACCGCCCTCAATATCCGCGAGCGCGAAACCATTGCCGCCGCCCTGCGCCACACCATCGCCCACTACGGCGGCCTCGACATCCTCATCAACACCGCAGCCATCTTCCCCTCCTCTCCCACCGGCGTCATCGGCGATGGCATGTGGGCCACCACGCTCGACCTCAACGTCACCGCCAACTACCTGCTCGCCGACGAAGCCGCAAAAATCTTCGCCGCCCAGGACCTCGATGCTTCCATCGTCCTCACCAGCTCCGCAAACGCCGTCGCCCCCAAGCGCGGCAGCGAAGCCTACGACGTCAGCAAGGCCGCCCTCAGCCATCTGGTTCGCGAGCTGGCCGTGGGCCTTGGACCCAATGTCCGCGTCAACGGCATCAGTCCTGCCACCGTGGTCAAAGGTTCCACCATGTTCCCCCGCGACCGCGTCATCGCCTCGCTGACGAAATACAACATCGCCTTCGACCAGAATGCCGGCGACGACGACCTCCGCAACCTGCTCGCCGGCTTCTACGCAAAGCGCACCCTAACCCATCAGCCCATCGATCCCAACGACTGCGCTCAGGCCATCCTCTTCCTCGCCGGACCCCACGCCCGCTGCACCACCGGCCACCTCATCCCGGTCGACGGCGGCCTCCCCGAGGCCTTCCTCCGGTGACCAGCCCCGCCACGGAGGGCCCCCCCCAACCGCGCCCCGCTCTTGTCGCCATCGACCTCGGCGCTGAGAGTTGCCGTGTATCCCTGCTTCGCTGGCCCGCCGACACGGTCCGGGCCAACGCCCCCGGCGTAGCCCCTACGGTCACCCCCAGCATCACGCCAACCATCACCATGGTCCGGCGCTTCGCCAATTCCCCCTGGGACGAGGGCCGCGCCGGCTTCCGCTGGAACCTCGATCGCATCTGCGAGGAAATCGAAACCGCGCTCCACGCCTGCGCCCGACTCGCCGCCGAAGGCATCGCCTCCATCGGCGTCACCGGCTGGGCCGTCGACTACCTCCGCCTCGACGCCCATGGCCACCCCGCCACCCCACCCTTTTGTTATCGCGATCCGCGCACCAACGCTGCCTTCGAGCAGGTCCACCAAATTCTGCCGCCCGATCGCCTCTACGCCCTCACCGGCGTTCAGATTCAGCCCATCAACACGCTCTATCAGCTCTGCGCTGACAAGCTCGCCGGCACTCCACCCGCTCCCTGGGTCAATCTGCCCGAGTACATCCTCCACTGGCTCGGCGCACCCCGCGTTGCTGAATACACCAACGCCACCCACACCGCGCTCGTCGATCCGGAATCCCGCGACTGGTCTCCCGCAATCTTCTCCGCTCTCGGACTCGAACTCTCCCTCGCCCCCAAAATCGTTCCGCCCGGCTCCGCTCTCGGCCCCCTGCGCACCGACCTCCGCAGCCTCCCCGCCTTTGCGCACACCCAGCTCATCGCCCCCGCCTGTCACGACACCGCCTCGGCAATCGCCGGCATTCCCCCGCACAAGGGCAACTGGGCCTACATCAGTTCCGGAACGTGGTCCCTCATCGGCATGGTGCTCACCGAAACTCACCGCACTCCGGAAGCCGGCCGCCTCGGCTTCACCAACCTCGGAGCCGCAGGCGGCGGTATCCTCTTCCACCGCGGCCTGCCTGGTATGTGGCTCCTCCGCCAATGCCTCAATTCCTGGGAGAACGACCGCGGCTGGAGCTTCACCGAGCTCATCGCCGAAGCCCGTTCCCTCCCGCCTTCGCGCAGCCTGCTCGATCTCGACGACCCCGCCTTCGTTCCCCCCGGCAACATGCCCGCCCGCATCAATGCGCAGCGCGTCCGCCTCGGCGCGGCTCCGCTCTCCGAGGACTGCGACGCTGCCCCGCTTTTTGCCAATCTCATCTTCCGCTCGCTCGCCGCCCGCTACGGCGCGCTCCTCGCCGACATCGCTCGCATCGCCGGCCGCCGGCCGGAACGCATCTGCGTCGTCGGCGGAGGCAGCCGCAACGACTTCCTCAACGACCTCACCGCCGCAGCCACCGGCATCCCCGTCGAGCGCTGCTCCGTCGAAAGCTCCACGCTCGGCAACTTCGCCGTGCAACTCGCCCAGCTGAATTCGGACAGCCAGCCTCAAAACAACGACCCCGTTTCCCCCGCCTCCATCGCCGAGCAGGCCCACATCCTCGCCGCCGCCCGTTTCGAGGCCTGACAGCGTTCGGCACAGTCTTGCCGGCCACGCTTTTGTATCAGGGCACGAGTTGACTCAGCCTGCCCTGAGCCCGGCGCCGCAATCCGCGGACTTGTACAGCTGCCCGGCGCGGCCCATAGCCCCGGATGGACGCTCTCGCTGAACCCTGATCCGGTCTACGGAACCGCCGGCAGCTCATGCTGCTGCTCGACGTTATGAAAATGCACCATCGCCCAGACCGTGAACGCAACCCCCACTCCCATCATGGACAGCATGAAAATCGTTCGCCCGTGCGGGCCGCCGCGCGGAAAATCCGCCACGTCGAGGTACTTCACCGTCACCGGAGTCGCATCGCCTTTGAGTTGGAGCGTGAACGAATCCGCGCCGATCGCCCCAATCTTTCCACTCAGCACTGTCCCCGTCCGCTCCTCGATGTTGACGCTGCCGCCCACACCCCGTCTCACAATCCTTTCGTGGACCGCAGACGTATCGAGCGGTGTCGCCTCAGCAAACGCGCTCGCCGGAATCAGAAAGAGAGCAATGAGAAGGGAAGCTGCCCAAGAGCAGAAACGGCTCACAACCAAAGCAGTTGAAATACGTTCAAACGAGCCCATGCGCCTGACCTCAGCTCGGAACCGAAACCCTCCGGTACCCGCGCTGTCCATGAGACGATCCACACAACGGAAAGTTCCCGGTCAACCCGAACCTCAAACCTGGTACTCTGCCGTCACTTCGCCAGCGGCTTCCGCGCAAAGTAATACAGAGAACCTGCCAGCAGCGCGAACATGAGTACCGATACCCAGTCGTGATACAGCCACGTGTGCGGCAGCTCCACCGGATTGTTCCGCTCGCTTACTGATTCCCACAGCTTCATCCCTACGCCCATCAGCCCCACAATCCCGCCCGCTGCAATCAATCCGCTTGCGTACAGCGACCCTGGACTGATCTCGCTTTCCGATTCCGTTCCCTCGGCCGCCTTCTCCCCCGCGCGGTCCACCATCCACCGCACCACACCGCCCGCAAAAATCGCCAGCGTCGTCGCGATCGACAAATACGATCCCACCGCGAACGTCAGCGACCGCACCCCCATCAGTTCGATCGCGATCACCAGAAATACCCCCAGCAGCACCAGCCCCCACGGCAACTGCTGCCGCAAAATCCCGTTGATCACCGTCGCCATCAGCCGCGCCTGCGGTGCCGCCGCCTTCTCGCTCCCGATCCCCTGCACCCACTGCACGTCAATTGACTTCGTTGCCGGATCGTACAGGTACTTCCCGTCCGCCAGCTCATGCGACCCCAGCGCGTTCAGCAGTATGTAGTGGCTCCCCTCCAGCGTCGCCGCCGTCTTCCCCTGCCCAGGCACCGTCACCCGAAATTCCTTGCGCGTGAACACGCCCTGGTTCTGCACCCCGTCGTGCGCCGCGGAAATATCCCACACCTTGTTCATTGTGTGGAACTCCTCGAAGCCGCGGTTCATCGCGTTCAGCGTCACGCCCACCGCAAACGTCGAGACGCACACCCCGATCATCAGCGCCAGCTGCTGCTTCCACGGCGTCGCCCCTACCAGATAGCCCGTTTTCAAATCCTGCGACGTATCCCCTGCGTTCGCCGACGCAATGCACACCACCCCGCCTACCGTGATCGCCAGCGCGCCGTATGCCGGAGCCGTCCAGCCTTTCACCAGAAACACCGCCGCCGTCGCCATCAGCGTCGCAATCGTCATCCCGCTGATCGGATTCGCCGAGCTCCCGATCAATCCCACAATCCGCGACGACACGGTTACAAATAAGAACCCGAACACCACGATCAGCAGCGACGCCGCCAGATTCGCGATCATTCCCGTCTGCGCTCCCGGCACCGGCTTCAGCGTCAGGAAAACCCACATCAGCACTACCAGCAGCACGCTGCCGCCCAGCACCACCGACATCGGCATGTCCCGGTCCGTTCGCTCGCTGCCCGCCGCGGCCGCCGCGCCTTTGCGCAAATTTCCCATCCCCGCCTTCAGCGCGCTCACAATCGTCGGCACCGTCTTCAGCAGCGTGATCAGCCCCGAGGCCGCTACCGCACCCGCCCCCATCGGCCGCACATACGCCGACCACATCTCCCCCGGCGACATCTGCGCCACCGGCTTCACCGCCGGATACAGCGGCCCCGCCAGATGCGATCCGAAAAAGTAAATCGCCGGCATCAGCACCAGCCAGCTGAACACGCCGCCCGCAAACATCGTCCCCGCCACGCGAGCACCGATAATGTACCCCACCCCCAGGTACTCCGGCACCGCATCCACGCGCAGCGACGCGCCCTTCATGATGTGCTGTTTCCCGAAGTCAGGCTGATAATCCGGCGTATCCGGCCATGCCCCGAAAATATCGCCGTTCTGGAAAAACGCGTACAGCCCGCCCAGCCCCAGCCCCAGAAACACCCGGCTCGCAAACGACCCGCCCCGCTCCCCGGCCAGCAGCACGTCCGCGCACGCCGTGCCTTCGGGATACGTCAGGTTCCCATGCTCCTCCACAATCAGCTGCCGCCGCAGCGGGATCATGAACAGCAGTCCCAGCCACCCGCCCAGCATCGCCAGCACAAAAATCCGAAAATACTCCAGATCGAATCCCAGGAAGATCAGCGCCGGCAGCGTGAAAATTACCCCCGCCGCAATCGACTGCCCCGCGTTCCCGGTCGTCTGAACGATGTTGTTCTCGAGAATCGACGCCCGCCCCAGTGCCCGCAGCACGCTGATCGACAGCACCGCGATCGGAATCGACGCCGCCACCGTCAGCCCCGCCTCGATCCCGACGTACACCGTCACCCCGCCGAAGATCAGACCGAAAATGCACCCCAGCAGAATCGCCCGAAACGTCAGCTCCGGGCGCGTCTCTCCCGGTGGCACATACGGCCGGAATCCCCCCGAAGCCTTGATGTTTTCTGTGGTGGACAAAAGTACCCTCCAACCCGCGGAGAAGCCTGAGTCTATCCGAAAGCCCCGAGCAAGGGAAAGAAATCCCCTGCCTTGCCGTTACCGGCGCTCCGCTCTTCGCCAGGGTCTTTCACCCCCTCCACGGACCGGCCTCGGGGACCACCCTTTTGTTTCTCTTGACCCCGCCCCCGGAATGGGATATCAGAGGAGGTCCCCCGAATATCAAATAAAGGAGAACACAATCATGGGGCATAGCATCCTCGCCTGGATCATCATCGGTGCACTCGCCGGCTGGATCACCGGCAAGATCATGAAGGGTTCCGGCTTCGGCTTCATCATGGATATGATCGTCGGCCTGGTCGGCGCTCTCATCGGCGGATTCGTCTCCGCCCACCTCGGCCTCGGCGGCGTCGGTCAGCACGGCCTCATCATCAGCATCGTCATCGCCGTTATCGGCGCGATCATCCTTACCTGGATCGTCCGCCTGATCTCGGGAAACCGCAAAGCCAACCTCTGACCACTGCAACCCAGCCAACCGTGCAGGCCTCTCCACCCAACCTGCACGGCTCGCGCTGGTTGACTCCCGCTGATGATCAGCAACCCGCTGGAGACTGCCTCTACGCTTCCTTGTACAACGCCGCTCCGGCGTACGTGCCCAGCAGGCACGCCACCAGATCCACGATCGTCGCATACAGCGCCAGGTGGTGCGGATACATGTAGGGAATCACCATGAAGAATGTATTCGCCACCAGCGAGGCCAGCACCCACGTCACCAGTCCCGCGTAGACAGCCGTCTTTGCACCCGCTCCAAACCGCGGCCGTATCCCGACATAAATCCACAGCGCGGCGAACCCGATCACCAGCCCGATCAGATTGTAGTGAACGATCTGCATCGTCGAAAGCGGCGGCTTCCCCAGCGTCTTCATCGCCGCATTCCAGTAAGGACCCAGCCACAGTCCCTGCGCGACACCCTCCACGATATCGCCCACGATTCCCGCAACAATCCCGCACAAAAACCAACGGCCGACATTGATCTTGCCCATACAGCCTCCTTGTTATTCGGAGAAGTTTTCGGGGGAAGTTTTGGGAGAGCCGGAGTATACGTCTGCCTCAAAGACTGTGCAATCAAAATCCAGGCCGCCTCTACGCCCGCGGCATGCGTTCCTCCAGCACCACACTCACACAATCACCTGCTTTTTTGCCGATGGCTTTCAGGATCTCTCCCTTCACCGGCAACTTGTGCCGGCCATCCCCCAGCGCCATGAACGAGCTGCGGAAAGGCACCCCCTCGATGCTCCCCCGCACCTTCACCAGCCCGCGCGTCCCGAAAAATTCCACCGACTGCGGCCAGATGACGTACGTCCACCCGCCCTTCGCCGGGCTCTTCTCCAGCTTCGCCCTGAACGACGCCTCAATCCTCATCGTCCCGCTGCGCCCGATCCCCCCGTCTGCAGCAGTGACATCGCCACGCTGGTCATCACCGTCACCCCCGTCCGCAGCGTGGGCTCCGGCAGCGGCTCAAACCGGCTCGTGTGCGGACCCGGCAGTTCCTTCCCCGCAGCCCGCGCCGCCGCCAGCTTCACCGGATCCATTGCTCCCAAAAAGAAATACGTCAGCGGAATCTCGTGCCCCGGCAGCGCGAACACCCCCACATCTTCGCTCGCCATAATCCGGGGAATATCAATCACGTTCTGCGCCCCCAACGCCTTCACCAGCTCCGCCCGCACCAGCGTCGTCTGCCCCGGATCGTTGTACTCCACTGGCGTCGATTCGTTCTCCAGCACCGTCACCGTCGCCGCCTTGTCCGGCGGCAGCCCCGCCGACGCCGTAATCCCCGCCGCCATCTGCTTCAGTCCCTCGACCACTACCTCCCGGCTCTTCTCGCTGAACGACCGCGTCGTCAGCTCCAGCTTCACCTCATCGGGAATAATGTTGCGCTTCGTGCCCCCCTCGATATGCCCCACCGTCACCACCGTCGGATCCTCCGGGTCTTCCTCCCGGCTCACAATCGTCTGCATCTGCGTAATGAACAGCGCTGCCAGCGTCACCGGATCGCGCCCCGCCTGCGGAGCCGCCCCGTGCCCCCCTATCCCCCGAATCACCACATCCACTGAAGTGGAGCTGGCCATCGCCGACCCGCTGTGCACCCCAACCTTGCCCGCCGCCAGCCCGTTCGTGTCGTGCAGCCCGATAATCCGGTCCGGCCGGCCGAACCGCTCGTACAAATGATCCGCCAGCATCGCCTTCGCCCCGTCAATCGTCTCCTCCGACGGCTGCCCCACCAGCATCAGCGTCCCATGCCACTCGCCCTTCTCCGCCGCCATCGCCCGCGCCACCCCGATCATCACCGTGGTGTGCACGTCGTGCCCGCACGCATGCATCACCCCCACCATCTGCCCTTCCAGATCCTTCATCCGCACGTGGCTGGCATACGGCACCCCCGTCTCCTCCACAATCGGCAACGCGTCCATATCCGCGCGGATCATCAGCGTCGGCCCCGGCCCGTTCTTCAAAATCCCCACCACCCCATATGCCCGCGATCCGTCCGGATACACACCCACCCGCTCCGTCACCGTGTACCCCGCCGCCCGCTCCGCCTCCGCCAGAATGTGCGACGTCCGCGCTTCGAAATGCGACAGCTCGGGATGCGCGTGAATATCCTCATACGTATTCACCAGCCCCGGCAGCTCCGACTGCACAAACGAAGGAACATCCTGAGCCGCCGCCCCGGCAGCGGCGAGCGAGAGACACGACAGCACCAAACCCGCAAAGGCGCGCACACACCCCTCCTGAAAAATGGAATGGAGGGAGTATACGCCGCAACTCCGCCACCGAACCTAAGGCCATCTCGTCTGCCGGCAAAGCAGCGCTTCGCCTCCAGCCAGGAACAGGCTCCTCCAGAACCGGACGCACCATCCGACGTCCCGCATCACGAGGCCGGCAACCAACAAAATCGGTAACGTGAAAACACTCCCCTCTGGACCGGCCGATCCCTCGCTCACGCCCGTATACAGTATGACTGTACAGGTAGACTGTAGATATGCCATAATGAGTCGATGAACGATCGAGCATCTCCCCCCCGCTCTGAACGGGCCTCCCACCTTGCTGTGGAACTTCGCGCGGTCTTCGGCAAGCTCAAGCGCAAACTCCGCGAGCAGAGTGGGCAAACCGATCTGACGCCTTCGCAGGTTTCCCTTCTGCTTCGCCTGGAGAAGGACGGCCCTGCCGCCGTATCCACCCTGGCTCGAGCCGAAGGCATGCGCCCTCAGTCCATGAGCGCCATCGTCGCCTCCCTGCAGAAAGCGGGATGGGTGGCGGGCTCTCCCGACCCGAACGACCGCCGTCAGGTCCTGATCTCCCTCTCCCGAACATCCCAGCGCCTGCTCAGAGAAGGCCGGGCCGCGCGACAGGACTGGCTCGCCGCCACCATCCAGCGCAAGCTCTCCTCTCACGATCAGGAAAAGCTCGCCCTTGCCGTCGAGTTGCTCACCCGGATGATCGAAGACTGATCTCCCGCAGACCCTGCGCTCTCACTCCCATAACCCCGATTCATCACCCTGGTTCATACCCCGGTTCCCGTATTCCTGGAGACGAACAGAATGCCCCTTACCACCCTTGATCCACAGACCGCCCTCATCGTCGTTGACCTTCAGAAAGGAATTATCCAATCACCCTTCATCCATCCGGTCGACGGCCTCATCGCACGAAACCGCGCTTTACTCGATGCCTTCCGCAAGCGCAATCTGCCGGTCGTCCTGGTCAACGTCGACGGAGCTGCGCCGGGGAGAACGGAACAGCCCCGCCGCCCCGCAACGTTGCCCGAGGGCTTCAGCCAGCTGATCCCCGAGCTTAATCGGCAGCCCGGCGACATCCTGATAACAAAGAAGACATGGGGCGCATTTGCCGGCACTGATCTTGAGGCGCAGTTAAAAGCCCAGGGCATAACTCAGGTGGTCGTCACCGGCGTGGCCACCGGTACCGGCGTGGAAGCCACCGCGCGGCAGGCCTACGAGGCAGGCTTCAACGTCACCCTCGCCATCGATGCCATGACCGACCTGCGTCCCCACGCCCATGAGTACAGTCTGGCCCACGTCTTTCCCCGAATTGGAGAGACCGGCTCGGCACAGCATGTTCTCGATCTGCTCGCAGCAGGGAGCGCATAACCATGACCTGGCTTTACCTTGTGTCGTATTTCTTCGGAGGAGCGTTTCTTGCCAATGCCGTTCCGCATTTTGTCAGCGGCATGATGGGACGACCGTTCCAGACTCCCTTTGCCAAACCTCCCGGGCAGGGCCTCTCCTCATCTGCCGTGAACGTCGCCTGGGGCTTCTTCAACGCCGTTGTCGGATATCTTCTCCTGGTTCGGGTGGATCGCTTCCACCTGCGATCCACCCGCGACATGCTTGCTCTTGCGGCTGGCGTACTGCTCATCGGCCTCTCCTCGGCGCGGCATTTCGGCCAGTTCCATGGAGGCAACGCGCCGGACCGTTCATGAAGAATCCCCTCACCGGCGCCTTCCGTGCCCTGAGCATCTTCAATTTTCGGGTCTGGACAGCAGGCGCTCTGGTTTCCAATATCGGGACATGGATGCAGCGTGTCGCCCAGGACTGGCTCGTCCTCACCCAGCTCACACACCAGAATGCCTCGGCCCTGGGCGTCGTCATGGCGCTCCAGTTTGCCCCGCAACTTCTCCTGTTGCCCTGGAGCGGTCTCGCTGCGGACCGTTTCAACCAGCGCAGGCTCCTCATGTTCACCCAGGCGGCCATGGGCGTACTCGCGCTGGCTTTAGGCGGCCTGACCATTGCCGGCGTCGTCAAACTCTGGCAGGTCTATGGATTTGCCTTCCTCTTCGGCTGCGCAGCGGCTCTCGATGCTCCGGTGCGTCAAACCTTCGTTGCCGAGCTCGTCGGTGACGAGCACCTGCACAATGCCGTTGCCCTCAATTCAACATCGTTCAATGCCGGCCGCATGATCGGACCGGCCGTCGCCGGTATCGTCATTGCGAAAGTCGGAACCGGCTGGGCCTTTGCCATCAACGGCCTCTCCTTTGCCGCCGTTTTGATCTCAATATCCCAGCTCCGTTTGTCCGCCCTGTACCCAAACGTAAGAGCCACCGCCCATGCCGCGGGCGGTTTCCTCGAAGGATTCCGCTACGTCTGGGGGCGCACCGACCTCCGGGCGATTCTCGTCATGCTGTTTCTGATTGGCACCTTCGGACTCAACTTCCCCATCTTTATTTCCACCATGGCGGTCAAAGTCTTTCATACCGACGCGCGCGGCTTCGGGCTTTTGTCCTCCATCATGGCAATTGGCACCATCGCCGGAGCACTGATTTCCGCAGGCCGCAAACCGAAATTTGGCTCTTTGTTCGTCGGCTCAGCAGTCTTTGGAACAGGATGCGCCCTCGCCGCTCTCGCTCCCGGGTACTGGTGGTTTGCCGCTGCGCTCATGGTCGTCGGCATTGCGGCCCTGACATTCACGAATGCCACCAACAGCATGATGCAGCTCTCTACCGAACCGCCCATGCGCGGCCGCGTGATGGCCTTTCGGGTTGCCATAGCCCTTGGCGGTACGCCGATAGGAGCACCCATTGTGGGCTGGGTGGCTAACCATTTCGGCCCACGCTGGGCGCTCGCCATTGGAGCGTCGTCGGGGCTGGCTGCGGCTCTTGTCGGCGTCTGCCTCTTAACCCACGTCCGGCTGAACCATACTCGATTGCAGTCGGTGGGCCCGAACCTGCCCTGACCCCGCTTTTACGCAGCCAATCCCTCTCCGCCTGCCTCGATCGACGCCGCTTCGAGGAGCGACCGCCGATGTCTGCCTGGGGCGCTCCTGTATACTACGCGCCGAACCCTCCCCACTCTTTTCGAGAGGTCATCCCGGCATGACGCGAAGGTCGTGCGCAGCTTCTGGTGCGCTGATGTTGTCCAGCATTTTGGCATTCACCCTGGTTGCGGCAGCGCAGGTGAACCCCAGCCTCTATACCGGTCTCCAATGGCGGAACGTCGGGCCCTTCCATGGCGGACGCATCTCCTCGGTGACCGGCGTCATCGGCCAGGCCGGCACCTTCTACATGGGCGCCCCCCAGGGCGGCATCTGGAAAACCACCAGCGCAGGCGTCACCTGGTTCCCCATCTTCGATCAGGAGACCAGCGTAGACAGTGTCGGCGCCATCCAGGTCGCTCCCTCCAATCCCGACATCGTTTATGCCGGCGCCGGCGATCCCATCGGCGGCAGCCTCGGCAACGGCATGTGGAAGTCCACCGATGCCGGCAAGACCTGGCAGCACATCGGCCTCGAGGACACGGTCAAAATCTCCAACATCCTCGTCGATCCCGCCGATCCCAACCTCGTCCTCGTCTCCGCCCTCGGCGATACCAATCACCACGGCGGCGGCGTCTACCGCTCCACCGATGGCGGCCAGACCTGGACCAGCGTCCTCAAACCCGCGGACTACGACGGCACCCGCGACCTGGAATACGCCTACGACGACCCGGATGTCATCCTGGCTGCCACCCAGGGCACCGGCGGCGGCTTCGGCGCCAGCCAGTCCAAAAAGAAACCGCCCCTGGTCTTCAAATCCACTGACCGAGGCAAGACCTGGGCCGAGATAAAAATTCCACCTTTTCCCGGCCGCGTTGCCGTGGCAGTCGCCATGCACACCCATGGCCGGCGCATGTACATCGTCGGCAACAACATTGAAGAGGGCTCGGGCCTTTACCGTTCCGACGATGGCGGCGCCACCTGGAAGCATATGGCCGGGAAAGACTTCCGCATCAGCAACGGCCAGGGCGCCTATAGCAGCGGCGTCTTCGTCGACTCTCAGAACCCCGACATCGTCTACACCATGAGCACCGCCATGTATCGCTCCACCGATGGCGGCGTCACCTTTGAGCCCTTCAAGGGCGCGCCCGGCGGCGAGGATTACCACAAGCTCTGGATCGATCCCACCAACGGCCATCGCATGTTAGTCGGCTCCGACCAGGGCGCCAGCGTCACCCTCGATGACGGCAAAACCTGGAGCCTCTGGTACACCCAGACCATCTCGCAGGTCTACCACGTCGCCACCGACGACCAGTATCCCTACCACATCCTGGCTGCACAGCAGGACACCGGCGCCGTCATGATCAGCAGCCGCGGCAACTGGGGCCAGGTGAACTTTACCGACTGGAGCCCCGTCCCTTCCTCCGAATTTGGCGTCATCACGCCCGATCCCAAAGACCCCAACATCCTTTACGGCGTAGGCTACGGCCCCGGTGGCGGAGGCAGTGGCCTGATCAAAATCAATATGTCGACCGGCCAGTGGCAGAACGTCGCCCCTAACTTCGGCCCCGATTCCACCAAATACACCGCCGGCCGCGACTTTCAGAAGAAGTTCGACGTCGCCTTCGACCCCGGCGCTCTCTACGTCGCCTACCAGTGCCTCCTCGTCTCCCGCGACGGCGCCCATTCCTGGACCGCCGTCAGCCCCGACCTGACCACCGCCAAAGGTGCGCCTCAGACGGCCTGCGGCAAACCGATCCCCAAGCCGGCGCCCCAGCCTAAGCCCCGTACCGCACCCAGGCCTGCAACCGCAGCCGCGCCTGCAGCCGGCGGCACACCCGCAGCCGGAGCCGCCGGCGGACCACCGCCCCCGCCTCCACCCTCCATCAGTGACTTCTCCATCTCGACCGTCAAACCGGGCGTCCTCTGGACCGTCAGCAGCAACGGCCAGATCTACAACACCCTGGACCATGGCAAGGTATGGAACAACGACAGCAACATTGCCGGCGTGCCGCTCCACACCATCTTCAACACCATCGACGCCGGCGATGACGTCAACACCGCCTACGTCTCCGCCCGCATTGGCGCCGAGCGCGGCGCCACCCTGCCTCCCACCGAGAACGCCGACGTTCCCCTCATCTGGCGCACCACCGACGCCGGCAAAACCTGGACCAGCATCGTCAACGGCCTGCCCACCGACGAGCGCACCGGTAGCTGGGTGAACAGCCTCCGCGTCGATCCAAAGCAGCCCGGCCTTCTCTTTGCCGGCACCGAAACCACCGTCTACGTCACCTTCGATAACGGCGATCACTGGCAGTCCCTGCGCCAAAACCTGCCCACCACCTCCATCCGTGATCTCGACGTTCATACCGATCACCATGAGAACGATCTGGTCATCGGCACCTACGGCCGCGGCTTCTGGGTTCTCGACGACATCACCCCCCTGCGCCAGATCGCCGCCCATGCTCAGGCGATCCAATCCGCCGCCGTCTGGTTCTTTGAGCCCGAGGACGCCATTCGCGCCCGCATCAACAGCAACTGGGATCAGCCCTTCTCGATCGAAGTGCCCCATGCCGCCAACGTGCCCTATGGCGCGATCCTGGATTACTACCTCAGCCACCAACCCAGCGGACCCATCCAGCTCCTCGTCCTCGATGACCACGGCAAACTCGTGCGCACCATGACCAGCACCCTGCCGCCGCCCATCGAAGACGCGGCCTACCCCTACTACTGGCTGGCCGCTCCCGAAACCCGCGCCCTCAGCGCGCATCCCGGTCTCAACCGCGTCAACTGGAACCTCCAATACGACGATCCGCCCGCCCTGCGCCACGACCTCGAAAACGAAATGAACATGACGCCCGGTTCCACCACCCCCGGTCCCCATGGCGCGCAGGTCATTCCCGGCGTCTACACCCTCAAGCTCACCGTGAACGGCCAGGTCTATACCCGCAATGTCACCGTCGTGAACGACCCGCGCGTCGGCCAGAGTCCCCAGGTCATGGCCGCCCTGCGCACCCAGAACCAGCTCACCCTGCTGGCCGTTCACGGGATGGAGCACAGCTACGACGCCCACGCCGTAGTCGACGCCGTCAAACAGCAGCTAACCGAACGGATGCACGGCCAACTCCCCGCCGATCTGGCCGCGCAGGCCAAAACACTCGACGCCCGCCTGACCAAAATTGGCGGCGTGATCCCCGCCCCCGGCAGCTTCGGCGGAGGACGTCGCACGCCCGAGGAGCCCAACGCGCTCAAATCCTTCGTGGAGCTGAACGATGCCTACAACACCCTGGTCAGCATGGTGCAGGTCGGTCTGGACATGGCGCCCACCCCAACTCAAATCGCGACCTGGGAAAGCGACTGTAAGGAGTCGATCCGCACCGTCGCCGCATGGAAGAACCTCCAGCCCCAGCTCACCGATTTCAACGCGCTGCTGGTGAAAAACCAGCAGCAGCCCCTCACCCTCGCACCTGTAAAGCTCAGCGACGACTCCTGCCGCTTTACCCCCGAAGCAACAACCAGGGGGAACAAAGCGACGAGCTCACATTAACTTCCTGCCGTTGGGAAAAGAATCCCAGCTGCAGAACCTCAGTCAAAATTCGCTTTTCGCTGGATGCGCCCCGCGCGCCGACTCCACGCTGATTCCTGCGCCCAAAAATCGTCAACGTCCGGCTCCCCGCCTCGCTCCGATCAGAATCCACAGTTGCTCACCGGACGGATCGGGCCTGGGCCGAGCCGCGGGACACCTCCCAGACAAAGGGAGATCCGGATGCCTCCTTACCCCCGCAGCGCCAGCACTGCGTTCATCCCCCCGAACGCAAACGAGTTCGAAAGCGCCAGGCCCGGCCGGGACGCTTCATTCACCCGCACCAGGCCCCCCAGCCCAAGGGCAGGATCCGGTTCAAAGACGCCCCCTTCGGCCAGACAGCCGTTGGCCGGCAGTACCCCTTCCCGCAGCGCCAGCACCGTCGCCAGCAACTCGATCGCGCCCGACGCCCCAATGGCATGGCCGTGCAGCCCCTTCGTCGAGCTGATCGGGAGAGTGCGTGCTCGCTCTCCAAAAACTCTGTAGACTGCCTCGGCTTCCGCCCGGTCATTCGCATCCGTCCCCGTGCCGTGCGCGTTGATATATCCCACCTCATCGGACGTCGCCCCGGCGTCCTCGAGCGCCCGCCGCATCGCCGCCGCCGGACCCGCCGGGTCGGGCTGCGTCATGTGGTGCGCGTCCGATGTCATGCCGAAGCCGGCTATCTCACCCAGAATCTCCGCGCCCCGCGCCTGCGCCGCCTCCAGCGATTCCAGCGCCAGCACCGCTGCCCCCTCGCCCAGTGTCATTCCGTCGCGGTCGCGCGCAAAAGGCCGGCAGGCCGTCGGCGAAACCACCTTCAGGCTGTCCCATGCGCGCAAAAAAGCGAGGCTCAGTGGCGCCTCATGCCCCCCTGCCAGCGCCGCTCGGACTGATCCCGCCCGCACCATCTGGAAGGCCAGACCGATCGCGTGTCCCGCCGACGCGCATGCCGTCGACAGCGTCAGCGACGGACCCGTCAGCCCGTGTTCCATCGCTGCCATACTCGTACCGGCGTTCGCCATCGTGCGCGGCACCGTCAGCGGATGCACTCGCGCATCCCGCGTATAGAGCTTCATCGCTTCCTGCTCTTCACTCAGCCGTCCACCCGCCGAGCAGCCGAAAACCACCGCGATGGTCTCGGCCGCATGCGCCTTCACGATGCCCGACTGCTCCGCCGCCTCGCGCGCGGCCGCAATCGCAAACGCTGAAGATCGGTCGGCAATCGCGCGCTGCGCCGACAACAGCCACTCCTCGGGGCGAAAATCCTCCACCGTCGCCGCCCGCGTGAAATGCAGCCCCGCCCGCGGCTCCGGCATCGTTCGAATTCCGCTGCGCCCCGCAAACAAATTCTCGCGGAACGACCCCACGTCCTTCCCCATGGCCGTGATACAGCCCATCCCGGTGATGACCACCCGCGCCATGCCTCAGGAAACCTTGCCCCCATCCTTCTGCGCAACCGCCTGTTCGATGCCTGCAACCATGTCCTGCACAGTTTTGATCTGATCGAGCCTGCTCTCCGGAATCTCGATCTCGTATTTCTCTTCCAGATCGAACGCAATACTCACCCGGTCCAGCGAATCCAGCCCCAGATCCTCCACCAGCACGCTTTCCAGCGCGATCGTTTCCGGAGCAATGCTTTTCTGCCTGGCGATGAGCGCGATGCATTCCTTCGCGACGTCGTTCATGTCGGTCCTTTGGCCTGCGGCTTCAACGCGGGATGCGGAAAACTCTGCGCCTGCGCTGCGGAGGGTTCGATTGTACCGAACCCTCGCCTGCCGAGTGCCTCCCGCTTGTCACCGGAGTTCGACCGCCGGGAACGTAGCGGCTGCCGACGACTGGGAGGGTAGCGGTGCCACCCTGCCCTCCGCCACTCCATTTTCCTTGCCCCCCTCTGCGCCCGCTTCTAACCTGAACATCGCGGGAGCCCTGTTCATAACGAGCAGGGCTTTTTCTTTTCCCGAAATGGGAACCGGAACGGGTCAAGCGCAGGGGTTATCAAGCTTGATAACCCCTGCGCGCCGAGCAAAATCAATCGCTTGCCGCATACCCACAAGGGGGGTGGGGGGACCCCCCGGTCAGCATCCCCTGACCCGCAAACTGGAAAGGCGAAGAAGAGACGAAAGCCGGGATAGAATAACGGGATGCTCTCGCCGGTCGCCCCAGTACCGGACGCGATTCCGGATCTCCCCGTCCCCGCAAGCCTCGCGTGGGCCCACCCCCTCGTTCGCGAGTGGTTCGTTCGCCGCTTCGGCACGCCAACCGAGCCCCAGGAGCAGGGCTGGCCCAGGATCCTTGAGCAGCGCCCGGTCCTCATCTCCGCACCCACCGGCTCCGGCAAGACCCTGGCTGCCTTCCTGATCTGCATCGACCAGCTGATCCGCAAGGCGATCGAAGGCCGCCTCGGCTGCGAAACGGAGGTGGTCTATGTTTCCCCGCTGAAGGCCCTCTCCAATGACGTGCAGAAGAACCTCGAGGCGCCGCTGCGGGAGATTCAGCAACTCGCATTGGAGCGCGGTTACCTCTGCCCCCCGGTGCGCGCCGGAGTTCGCACCGGCGATACCACCCCTGGCGAACGCCGGGCCATGCTCAAGACGCCGCCCCACATTCTGGTGACCACCCCGGAGTCGCTCTACATCCTGCTCACGGCCCAGAAAAGCCGCGAGCATCTCCGCCGGGTGCACACGGTGATCGTCGATGAGATCCATGCCGTGGCAGACGACAAGCGCGGATCGCACCTCGCTCTGACCCTGGAACGCCTGGATGCCCTCGTCGCCGGCGAAAATCACCTGATGCCGGGGGCCAGCCTGCTGTCCCACCCAAAACCGCTCCGGATCGGACTCTCGGCTACGCAAAACCCCATCGAACTGGTCGCCCAGTTCCTCGGGGGTGAGTCCGGCGATGCCGTGGCCATCGTGCAGGCCGGGCAAAAGCGCGCCCTCGACGTCGCCATTGAGGTTCCCACCGACGAGCTCGGCTCCGTGGCGACCGTGGCCATCTGGGAAAGCGTCTACAACCGCCTGGCCGAATTGGCACTGCAGCACCGCTCCACCCTGGTCTTCGTCAATACCCGCTCGCTGGCCGAGCGCCTGGCCTTCCAGCTGGGAGAACGCCTGGGGGTGACGGACGTCGCCTGCCACCACGGCAGCCTGTCACGGAAATTGCGCCTGCACGCGGAGCAGCGCCTCAAGCGGGGCGAGATTCGCCTGCTGGTCGCGACGGCATCGCTCGAACTGGGCATCGATATCGGCACCGTCGATTTGGTCTGCCAGATCCAGTCCCCGCGGGCGATTGCGGTCGGGATGCAGCGGGTCGGTCGCGCCGGACACTGGCGGGGAGCTGTCCCGAAGGGCCGCTTCTTCGCCCTGACCCGCGACGACCTGATGGAACAGGCCGCGCTGGTTCGCGCGATGCGCGCCGGCGTGCTCGATCGGCTGGAAATTCCCCGCAAGCCCTTCGACGTGCTGATGCAACAGATCGTGGCCGCCTGTGCCGCCGAGCCCTGGGAAGAACGTGCCCTCTTTGAGCTTCTCCGCCGAGCGCAGCCCTACCGCGATCTCGCATGGACCGAATTCGAGCAAGCCCTGCGCCTGCTCACCGAGGGGATCGAATCGAGCCGCGGACGCTACGGATCGTACCTCCTCAGGGATCAGGTTCATGGACACGTCCAGGCACGACGCGGCGCTCGCACAACCGCGATCACCAACGGCGGTGCCATTCCCGACACAGCGCTGTTTCCCGTCATTTTGCAACCAGAGGGGATACAAATTGCGACCCTGGACGAGCACTTTGCGGTCGACTCGTCGCCGGGCGACGTGGTGCAGCTGGGAAATGCCAGCTGGCGCATCCTGAGAATCGAAACCGCCGGTCGCGTCCTCGTCGAGGACGCGCATGGTCAACCGCCCACGCTGCCATTTTGGTTTGGGGAAGCGCCCCAGCGTACGCAGGAACTCTCGGAGTTTGTCTCCGGACTGCGCGAGGAGATCGATCGCCGCACGCGCAATGTGCTGCCGGGTTACGTGAGCCAGGCTTCGCCCGAGGTTGCCGAGGCTGCCCTGTTTCTGACGACTGAGTGCGGCGTGGACGATGCGGGAGCCGAACAGCTGATCGGCTATGTGGCAGCCGGACGCGCGGTGCTGGGCGTTGTCCCCTCCGTAACAACGATTGTGGCAGAACGGTTCTTCGATGAAGGCGGCGGCATGCAGTTGATCCTGCATGCGCCTTTTGGCGGGCGGATCAACAAGGCCTGGGGATTGGCCCTGCGCAAGCGTTTCTGCCGCGGCTTCAATTTCGAACTGCAGGCTGCCGCCACCGATAACGGGCTCAACATCTGTCTGGCAGAACAGCACAGCTTTCCTCTTAGTGATGTTTTCCAGTTCCTCACGAGCGAGACCGTGACCGAGTTGCTGGAACAGGCGTCGCTCGCGGCTCCGGTCTTCAAAACACGCTGGCGGTGGGATCTATCCCGCAGTTTGCAACTGTTACGGTTCCAAAAAGGAAAGAAAGTGGCGCCGCAGGTGCAACGCATCAGGAGCGACGACCTCCTGGCCAGCGTCTTTCCCCAGGCCGCCGCATGTTTTGAAAATATCCAGGGCGACGTTCAGATCCCCGATCATCCTCTGGTGCAGGAAGTGATGCGCGACGTGCTCCAGGAGGCGATGGATCTGGATGGTCTCAAAGCGGTCCTCGCCGCGATGCACCAGGGACGGATTCGCTGCGTGGCCGTGGACACGACCACCCCTTCAGCCTTTGCTCATGAACTGATCAATGCCAACCCCAATGCGTTTTTGGACGATGCTGGACTGGAAGAGCGGCGAGCGCGCGCCGTACAGATGCGCGGCGTGCTCCCCGATGCCGTCCTGGGCGAGGCCGGCCGGCTCTCCTCCGAGGCGATTGCGGAGGTGCGCATGGAGATTTGGCCGGATATCCGCGATGAGCACGAACTGCACGATTTGCTGTGCGCGCTCGTAGTGGTTCCAGAGGAGATTTTGGAGCGCCCTGAGTGCCCCAACTGGGCCTCTTTTCTCGATCGGCTCGTGCGGACGGACCGAGCCACATTCGCTCGCAGGGAGGGCCAAACCTATGTTGTGGCCGCCGAACGGGCTGCCTGGCTGCGCTCGCTTTGGCCGACTGTGGAATTTACTGTGGAAATGTTGAAAATGGAGAGCTTAATCCATGATTCCAGTGATGTTGTGAAGAAAATCTGTCATGAGTGGTTACAAATCGTTGGACCCGCCACCTCCCAGGCGATGGCGGGCCTGCTGGGGCTCGATGCATGTGACGTCTGGAAGCAGATGGTGCGCCTGGAGTCAACCGGAACCGCCCTGCGCGGAGTCTTCGAAGGCGATCCGGGACGGCAATCTGTGCCCGAGGCTGAGATTGAATGGTGCGAACGGCGCATTCTGCAGCGGATTCACAAGCGCACGCTTCATACCCTGCGCAGGCAGATCGAACCGGTGACGCCCGCTGCCTACATGCGGTTCCTTTTGGACTGGCAACACCTTGGCAGCCAGCGGCAACTCACGGGCGAGGAAGGGCTGCTGGAGGCCATTCGCGGACTGGAGGGATTTGAAGCACCGGCGGCCGAATGGGAGCGCTCTCTTTTGCCGCAGCGAGTGGCGGGATACGATCCTCGCTGGCTCGATGCCTTGTGTTTGACCGGTGCCGTCGGATGGGGCCGCATCTCGCCGCATCCGGCATTTACCGATGCGGCCAGCGGGGGGCCGCGCCGCGTGGTGCCAACCAGCATGGCGCCGGTGACATTTTTCGTGCGGGAAGAAGCGCTGTGGATGGATTTTTGCCTGTCGCAGCGACAAATCCCTGAATCGAACCTCGACGCTTGCCTGAGTGAGGTGGCCAACCGGGTACGGTCGTGTCTGGGCGACCGGGGAGCGATGTTCGCTGCGGATCTGATCCGCGTATTGGATTTCCCCGCAGAGCAGGTGCGCCGGGCGCTGTGGGAGCTGGTGGCGGCAGGACTGGTCCATGCGGATGGGTTTGACAGCCTGCGCGCCCTGATCGCTCCGAGAGGAGTCAGGACAGCGGGCCCGGTGAAGACCAGGATGGTGGCGCGAAACGCGGCTGGACGATGGGCATTGCTCCATCAGGCCGGCGAGCAGAAGTCGCTCCCTGCGAGCCCCCATGGCGGCAGCCATGCGATTGAGCCGGCCACGGAAGCAACCCGGAGGGATGCGCAGATTGAATCGATGTGCCGAATGGTTTTGCGGCGCTACGGAGTGGTTTGTCGCGACGTGCTGGCCCGCGAGACTACCACGTCGCCGTGGCGAGATCTGGTTGGGATGTTCCGCCGGCTGGAGGCGCGTGGCGTGGTGCGCGGCGGCCGCTTCGTCGCGGGGTTCGGTGGCGAGCAATTTGCCCTTCCTCAGGCCGCGGACGCTTTGCGGGCGGGTCGCACCCGGACGCTGGCGGAAATGTCACCGCTCACTCTCGCCGCGGCCGATCCGATGAATCTGGTGGGCATCGTGATTCCCGGAGAAAGGATCGCCGCGATCACCGCCAACACCGTTACCTTGCCCCCTGCGCATCCCGCCGAGCAGGCGACGGCGACGGTCCCCGTTGCCGGAGCGCTTGTCTGGGAAATACAGGGACTCGAAGGCGGGGCGCTTGCCTGAGTCGGATGAGAGAGAGGCCAGGCCACCGGTCGAAGGCGAGGATTTCTACCGCGAAGGCCCGTACATCGTATTCACGGAACGCTACCATCTGCGGCGCGGAACGTGCTGCGGATCAGGTTGCCGGCACTGCCCCTGGAAAGAAAAGCGCGAGGGTCTTCAGGAGCGGGACTGAGATCCTCTCCCTCCGTTCAGGCTTCCTCCAAGGCCACCGCGGCTACTCGGAAACCGTCTCCGGGGTCATATCCAGATCCTCGATGCGCCCCAATTTATAGATCGCGATGGAGACGATCCAGGCGAGCGCAAAGATCGCGATGATGCAGTAGCCGAGAATCCCGAAATTATCGTTGAGGCGTCCGATCAACCCCCAGAATGTGCCCTGCAGGTGCAACTGGCCTCGCAGCAGACCGAGAGCCTCGATACCGCCGATCACAAATGCAACAACCACCGACACAGAAGTGATGGTCAGGTTGTAATAGAGCTTGCGAATGGGCTTGATGTAAGCCCATCCATAGGCTCCAAGCATGAGTATGTTATCGGTGGTATCCACCAGCGACATGCCGGCAGCGAAGAGCGCCGGGAAAACCAGGATCGACCATAGAGAAAGGCCACGCGATGCTTCGGCAGCCGAGATGCCGAGGATGCCGATCTCGGTGGCGGTGTCGAAGCCGAGGCCGAAGAGAACCCCCAGAGGATACATATGCCAACTGTGGCGAATCATGGCAAAGACGGGGCGAAAGATGCGGGCAAGGAAGCCGCGATTGGAAAGAAGCAGGTCGAGATCTTCGTCGCGATACGGCTCGCCTCGGCGGACACGCCGAAACGTCCCGCAGACGGAGCAGAGGATCACGATGTTGATTGCAGCGATAACGAGCAGAAACACCGCCGAGACCAGGGTCCCGATCACGCCTCCGACAGAACGAAAGTGGTCGATGTGCCTTTGCAGGCCAAGTGCCGCTGCCGCCAGGGCAAGAGCTCCGAAAATGACCACGGTGGAGTGGCCAAGAGAAAACATCAGGCCGACACCGACCGGACGCTTCCCTTCCTGCATCAGCTTGCGCGTCACGTTGTCGATGGCGGCAATATGGTCGGCATCGACCGCATGACGCAGACCAAAACTATAGGCCAGGAAGGCCGTGCCCAGGAGTATGGGATAGCGATGAAAAGCCGCGAGAGCCCAAAGCCAGGCTGCGCCATTGAACAGCAGCAGGAGTGCGTAAACGCCAATAATCCTGCCGGAAATATGGTCGGCATCATCGCTGAAGAGATCGCGCAGCGTAATCATCGTGATCCAGGCAGATCGAGGCGCGATCTGCGTATTACCATTTCTGAAGTTATGTTACGCCTGCGACGTCAGATGTCTTTGAGTTCGACCATCACCGGGGTGTGGTCGGAGGGCTTGTCGAGCGCGCGCGGCCCTTTGTCGATGGTGCAGGCGACCAGACGCGGGGCCAGACCGGAAGAGAGCAGAAAGTGGTCGATGCGGATGCCCCGGTTCTTTTCGAAAGCGCGGAGGAAATAGTCCCAGAACGTGAACTGGCCGGTCTCGCCTGGATGCAGGGATCGGAAGGCGTCGATGTAACCCATCTCGAGCATGGCGCGGAAGCGGGCGCGGGTTTCGGGCTGGAACAGGGCGTCCGACATCCAGTTCGAAGGCTTGTCGCAGTCGATGTCCTCAGGAATGACGTTGAAATCGCCGCCGATGACGGTGGGCGCAGAGGAGCGGCGCCAGCCGGCCATCTGCAGGATCAGGCGATCCATCCAGTCGAGTTTGTAGAGGAACTTGTCGCTGCCCGTCGGATTGCCGTTGGGCAGGTAGATATTGACGATACGCAGACCGGCGATCAGGGATTCGACGAAGCGGGCGTGGGTGTCCTGTTCGTTGCCTGCGAGCGCGGTGCATACCGTCTCGATGGGATGTCGCGCGAGAATGGCAACGCCGTTATAGCCCTTCTGGGTGACGGCGACAGACTCATAGCCGAGCGGACGGAAGGTGAGGGTGGGAAGTTCAGTCGCCTTGAGCTCCTGAAGCAGGAGGACGTCCGGCTTCTCCGCTTCCAGCCAGGAGGTGACGTGCCCGAGGCGGGCGCGGATGGAGTTGACGTTCCAGGTAGCAATCCGGATGGCGAACTCTCCCGAGATTCAGCCTACGCCTGCTGGCCGGCAAGGGAACGGTACGCGAAGAACATACCGGCGCGCCAGCGCAGGATCATACCGAAGGCGAGAACGAAAAAGAGGGCTCCGGTCTGCTCGACGGTCAGGAAGCGGTCGAAGTAGCCCCGGGCAAGAATACGGATAGCGGCGAGCACCACGATGACCGCGAGAAAGGCGCCGGATCGCTTCATCATGACGGCTTCGCCTTCGCGTTGCAGACGAGTAGTGCGGAGCAGCGGCCAGGCAAGGATAATGGCGCCGACCAGGAAAGCACCCAGCGCCCATAGCCACGGCACCCGGAAGGCTGGGGCGATGAACATCGAGAATCCGGTGGCCATGCCCGCCGGAGGAATAAGAATCTTCTTGAGGGTGACCGCGGTGCGACCTTCCTGAATGCGCCAAACGATAACCCCGAAGGCTCCGACGACGGAAGCCAGGGCTGCGGTAGCGGGGGTGATGTGCAACATTGCGGCAGTGCCTCACCAGCCGGGCGCGCTCGGCTGAAATCTCTAAAAATTCGGTCGAAATCGGGGACAACCTGAGGTTTCAGAATAACCCGATGGGCCCGGTTTCGGCGTGTGCGATCCATCACGGAGCGATTTCTGAAAGCAGGCGACACTCCTGTGGGGGCCTGTTGCGCAGTGCTTCGGCTGGATTATGTTTCGTGTGCCCTGACGGTGCTCTCTACCATTCTGGTGGGGCGAAAACTATGGACCGGGCTGGTGGTGGCGGCCGTGAACAGCCTGATTTTCTGCCTGATCGGTTTGCGAACGGCGCAATTCGGGTTCATTCCAGCGAACCTGTTCTGCATCGCCGTATACGGGCTGAGTCTGCGATCCTGGCTGCGGGAGGGGCAAAGGAAAACCCTTGAGCAAAACCGGGAAGCGGCGCGTCCTGTTCAGTTGCGGGAAGAGTCTGCCTGCCCGAGCGACGCGGCCGTTGACGACGCGGTTTTCGCCGGTACGAGCACGGCCGGTTTGCGGTAGCATTAGCCACGCAGGGACAAATACGATGAAGTGGATGACCCAAGAGCGGACGCGCCCGAGCGACACCGGTTTTACGCTGATGGAACTGCTGATCGTGATCTCGATCATGCTGATCCTGATGTTGATTGCAATCCCAAATATGCTGAACCTGACTGCCACCGCGAACGAGACCTCGGCGCTGCAGTCGCTGCGGACGATCCACGAGGCGGAGATTCAGTACGAGACAACGTATCCCGGAAACGGGTTTTCGTGCTCCTTGTCCCAACTGGGCGGCAATGCCAGTTCCGGGCCGCCCAGCGCGCAGGCGGCGCAGTTGCTGCAGGCGGACCTGGCATCCGGGAACAAGTCGGGGTACACATTCAACATCACCAACTGCACGAAAACCACTGTGAACAACCAGGACATGTACACCAGCTTTGAGGCGACCGCGGTGCCGCAGGCGGTGGGCAAGACCGGCCATAACGGGTTCTGCCTGGATATGACTGGCGAGATCAGGAAGGACCCGACCGGTGGGACGAACTGCTCGGTTCCACTGCGCTGACGAGGTGATTCGAAGGTTGCCGGAAGAGACGAACAAAGCAGGCCGCCAGCGTGGGTTCACCCGCTGGCGGCTTTTCCTTGGGGCGGCCCTGATCGTCGCTTCGGGCGCGCCCGGCCTGGCCGCGGCGCAGGCGAATTTAACCGCGAACGCGGTGGCCCAGCGCGTCGACCGGCACTACAACGCTCTGCACTCCCTCGAGGTCCACTTCGCCCAGGAGTACACCGGCATGGGCATGGACCGGAAGGAATCCGGGGTACTGCTCCTGAAGAAGCCGGGAAGGATGCGGTGGACCTATACCAATCCGGATGGAAAACTGTTCATCCTCGACGGGCACGATGGCTATTTTTATTCGCCCGGAGAGACAGAAGCGCAGAAGGTTCCCCAAAAGCAGCTCGACGATCTGCGCTCGCCGCTCCAGTTTCTGCTGGGACACACGGATCTGCAGAAGGAACTCATCCGACTGACGGTCACTCCGGGAGCCAATGGGACCTGGCAGTTGTCGGGCGTACCGAAGGGACTCGAGCAACGGGTGAGCGCGCTGAAAATCGCGGCAACAGCGGATGGCACGATTCAGTCGATGACCATCGAGGAAACGGACGGCGTGACCAACCGCTTTACCTTCACCGGCGAAGCGGACAATGTGCCGGCTCCCAACTCGTCGTTTGTCTTCACCCCTCTGCCCGGTGTGCGTGTGGTGACCGGCGAACCGCCGGTGTAACGACACCCGATATATGCTGCTGTCGTGAGCCGCACACTGCTTTTCATTTCCCTGCTCGCGTCGCTGGCCCCGCCAACACCGGGGCAGACGACCGGTCAGACGTCGGGCCCATGGGTGCTGGAACGGAGCGGCACGACAGCGGGACTCCGCGGCATTCACGCTGCCCGCGGCGGCATCGCGTGGGCAAGCGGGACAAACGGCACGGTTCTGCGGACCGAGGATGGCGGCTATCAGTGGCAGAGCTGCGCTGCTCCTCCGGATTCTGACAGGCTGGATTTTCGGGCCGTCTGGGCCTCGGATAACCAGACGGCGATCGTGATGTCGAGCGGCCCTGGAAACCAGTCGCGGCTGTACAGGACCACCGACGGTTGCTCGCACTGGACGCTGCTGCTCACGAATCCGGACAAGGATGGGTTTTGGGATGCAGTGGTGTTCCCGTCCCGCACTCGCGGATTTCTGCTGGGCGACCCGGTGAATGGACGGTTCTCGTTTTTCACGACAACGGATGGCGGGGTGACATGGCAGCGATCGGAAGCCGCCGGGCTGCAGGCCAGCCCCGGAACCACCGGCGCTTTTGCTGCGAGCAACTCGGCGCTGCTTGGTGCGGAACGCGAGCCCGTTGCGTTTGGAACGGCCGGCTCGTACTTCTATTCCCGGTCTTTTGTGGGTGCAATTCATTTTCCGATGACACCTGGGGCGCCGCTCAAAACGACAGAGCAGTGGGCGAGGCACTCCGTTCCGCTGGCCCAGGGGGACGACGCAGGCGGAATCTTCTCGCTCGGCCGCCATGAGGGCGATCCTCCGGGATATGGATACACGCTGGTCGCAGTGGGCGGTGACTACGCCAAACCCAACGATTCTGCCGGAACGGCCGCCTGGTCCTCCGACGGCGGCAGGACCTGGACCGCAGCCGCCAAGCCGCCCCATGGCTACCGTTCCGCTGTGGCCTGGGATGCGGACGCCAAAGCCTGGATTGCCGCCGGGACGAACGGCTCCGACATCAGCTATGACGACGGTAAGACATGGCTTCCGCTCGACGACGGCAACTGGAATGCCCTCAGCCTGCCCTGGGTGGCCGGACCGAATGGCCGGATCGCGAAGCTGGACCCCGGAAAGTTGCCGCGGGCGTCTGAAAAATGAGCGATTTGGGCGGCGAAAACGTCTGGTACTTGAATTCATCCCTGAAGACGTGGGAATGGTCGGAAACTGCTACGCTTAGAAGAGGTTTCGCGGACGCCGGATCTGGCTTCCGCCGGGCATTTCCCCGACAGAAGAACTGAATGGCAGAATTTGTTATCAGGCTGGCCGATGAGCGGGGCCACGTGCAGGAGCAGGTGCAGTCGGCGGCCACGGCCGACGAGCTGCGCCAGCGCTTCTCCCAGGCGGGATACTACGTCTACTCGGTCAAGCCGCGCGGCAGCCTGGGTGGCGGCGCACGCAAGGCCAAGCTCGAGACATTTCTCATCTTTAATCAACAGTTTCTGACGCTCATCAAGGCGGGCCTGCCCATTCTGGGATCGCTGGAAATGCTGGCCAAGGGCCAGAAAAACGCCAATTTCTCGGGGCAACTGCAGAATGTCGCCGCGCGCGTGCGAACCGGCGAGTCGATCTCATCCGCATTCGAGGCGCAGGGCGGCTTTCCGCTGATGTACACCACCACGCTGCTGGCCGGCGAGCGGTCGGGAAATCTGGAAGAGGTACTGGGACGGTATCTGTCGTTCCAGCGGATTTCGCTGGCCTTCCGTAAGAAACTGCAGGCGTCGCTGATTTACCCGGCGGTTCTGATCACCCTGGTGTGCGGCATGTTCGTCTTCCTGGTCACGTTTGTGGTGCCACAGTTTGCCAAGCTCTACGCGCAGATCGGTACGAAGTTGCCGTCAATGACCCTGGCCATGCTGGCCCTGGGCCAGGGAGCGCAGCACTATTTCTTCTACATCGTCCCGGCTGTGGCGCTGATCGTGTTTTTCGCGTGGCGCTGGAGCCGCAGCGACGCGGGCGCTGACCGGATCGATCGCATCCGCATTGCGCTGCCGCTCTTTGGCAAGATCTGGCTGAAATACCAGGTGGCGATGTTCGCGAGGACCCTCTCGACGCTGTTGACCGGAGGTATTCCGCTGGTGCCGTCGCTGGAAACGGCGGCGCGTTCGATCACCAGCAAGCGGATCAGCAAGGCCGTCTTTTCGTCGGTGACCAGCGTGCGCGAGGGCAAAGGGCTGGCGAAGAGTCTCGACGCGACGCGCGTGTTTCCGGAACTGTCCGTAGAAATGATCGAGGTGGGCGAGTCTACTGGCGCGCTCCCCCAGATGCTGAATTCGGTGGCCGAGTTTTTTGAGGAAGACGTACAGACGGCGCTGACTGCCGCGCTGGCACTGATCGAGCCGGCCATTTTGATTGTCATGGGCGTTGTAGTCGTAACAATTTTGATCGCGCTGTATCTACCGATTTTCTCCATGAGCAACGCGGCAAATTTTGGCGGCTGATCCGCTTCACGGACCAGCCTGCAATGAGGTTTTAACCATGGCTCAGGCACCCCCCATCCCCCTTCCGACCGAGCACGAGGAGGCCGCTCAGGCCCAGGCGCTGGCGCGCCGCTATCGCTCGGAGTTTATCGACTTGCGTAACTTCCGTATCCAGCACGACGTGCTGCGCAGCGTGCCCGTCGACATGATGTTCCGCTACAACTTCGTGCCCCTGGAGCAGTTGGAGGACCGGCTGGTCATCGCCGTCAGCGATCCCAGCAAGCTCATGATGCTCGACGAGATCAGCGGCCTGCTCGGCCAGCGGATCGTAACCCGCGTGGCGACCCTGTCGCAGATTACCGATCTGCTCAAGAAAACCGAGCAGAGCCAGCGCGTTCTGGACGAAGCCTCCGAGGGGCTGACCTTCGACGTGCTGTCGTCCGAAGACAACCCCGACGAGAACATCTCGATCGAAAAGCTCACCTCCGAAGAGGACATCAGTCCCATCATCCGGCTGGTGGACACCACAATCTTTACCGCTCTCGAGCGGCGCGCATCCGACATCCATATCGAAACCTTCGACGATTCGGTGCTGGTGAAGTACCGCATTGACGGCGTGCTGCAGGCAGCGATGGCGCCCATCGCCCGCGAGCACCACACCACCATCCTGTCGCGCATCAAGATCATGTCCGAACTGGACATCGCCGAGCGGCGCGTACCCCAGGACGGGCGCTTTCGTGTCCGCTACAAAGGGCGCCTGATCGATTTCCGCGTTTCCATCATGCCTACTGTCCATGGCGAGAACGCTGTGCTGCGCGTGCTCGACAAGGAGTCGATGAGCGAGAAGTTCCGCAAGCTCACCCTGGACGTGGTGGGGTTTGCGGAGGACGATCTGAAGCGGTTCCGGCGCTATATTCGCGAGCCGTATGGCATGGTCCTGGTGACCGGCCCTACCGGCTCGGGCAAGACCACAACCCTCTACGCCGCGATCAACGAGATCAAGAGTGACGAAGACAAGATCGTCACCATTGAGGATCCCGTGGAGTATCAGATTCGCGGAATCACGCAGATTCCCGTGAACGAGAAGAAAGGGCTGACCTTCGCCCGCGGCCTGCGCTCGATTCTGCGCCACGATCCTGACAAGATCCTGGTCGGCGAAATCCGCGACCAGGAAACCGCCCAGATCGCCATCAACTCCGCGCTCACCGGCCACCTCGTGTTCACCACCGTCCACGCGAACAATGTGGTGGACGTGCTGGGGCGCTTCGTGAACATGGGCGTCGAGGTCTATAACTTCGTCTCCGCACTGAACTGCATCCTCGCCCAGCGCCTCGTGCGCACCATCTGTGAGCACTGCGCGCACGAGGTCCGCTACGATGACGAGACCCTGTGGGAAAGCGGACTTGACCCGAAGGAGTGGCGGGAATTTCCCTTCCGCGAAGGCCGCGGCTGCATCGAGTGCGGCGGGACGGGGTACCGCGGCCGAACCGCGATTCACGAGCTGCTGGATTTGACCGACCCGATCCGCGAAATCATTCTGGAAAAGAAGCCCAGTTCCGAAGTGCGCAAGCTTGCCCAGCAGGAGGGCATGCACTTCCTGCGCGAAAGCGCACTCGACCGCGTTCGGCGCGGTCTGACGACGCTGAAGGAAATTAACAAGGTCACGTTCATCGAGGCATCACGGTAGTGGCGGATCTTCACAACATCTTCAAAGCGCAGTCCGGGATGCGGCCGAATCTCGCCTGCGAGATCCGGCCGGAGGGCGTCGTCGCCGCCCGAGCCTCCGCTGGACGGGGACAGGAAGCCATCGTGATGGCCTTTGCGCCGCTGCCCGGCGGCGTTCTCACTCCCGGATTGAAGACCCCGAACCTGGCCGATCCCACCACCATCCAGTCAGCCATAGAAACAGCGCTTGGCGAAGTTAATGCTCGAACCAAAGCGCTCACCCTTATCGTGCCCGATGCCGCAGCCCGCGTTCTGTTGCTCGATTTCGACGCATTGCCGGCCAGGCGCGCGGAAGCGCTCTCCGTGGTTCGCTTCCGCCTGCGCAAGATGGTGCCCTTCGACGTGGAAGGCGCGGCCGTGAGTTATCAGGTGATGGGCCGAGGAGACGGACAGCTCAATGTCCTGGTGACGCTGATGCCCGGAGACGTCCTGGCGGAATATGAAGGCGTGGTGCGCCAGGCCGGATACCAACCCGGTGCCGTGCTGCCGAGCACCCTGGCCGCCGCCGCCGCGATGGGCGACGCTGCCCCCGCGCTGATGGTGAATCATGCCAGTGCCTCCGTTACCACCGCAATTACGAGGGGCGACGAGATGCTGCTCCACCGCTGGATGGATTTGCCCGCCGATCCTGCTGTGCGGGAAGAAGAAATCGCTCAGGCCGTAATTACCACCCTGGCCTGGTACGAAGATACGCTGCACGCCTCTCCCCAGGCTCTCTGCTATACGGGCGCGGGCGGAGCGAATGCAGCCATGCAGTCGCGGTGGGTGGAGCTGATCCATCCCGCGCCACAGATCACCGATCTCATCATCCCGGACCATGCCTCAGCGGTTACTGCGATTCCCGGCGGCGTGACAGCAGGCGTACTCGGAGCGCTGGCAGCTCAATGAAGATCGCCATCAATCTCGCCAGCCAGCCGTACGTCGAACTCCGGCCCCTCTACAACCGGCTGCGGATCTGGATCCTGATCTTGCTGCTCACCGGCGGAGCTTTGTGGTTCCTTTACCGCAACGAGCGAATCCAGGCCGACGAAGCCTCCGCGCGGGTGACGAACGTCGAAAACCACGTCAGCAACCTCGAGCAGCTGCAGCAGAAGTATCAAACAATGATGCAGCAGCCGAAGGATGCTGCGATCCTTCGCCAATCGGATTTTCTGAATGGGCTGTTTCGGCGCAAAGCCTTCTCCTGGACGGCCACCATGACCGACCTGGAAACCGTCCTGCCCTCGGGCGTCGAGGTCCTCAGTATCGATCCCATCGTCGCAACCGACGGCCATGTCACCATCCGGCTGCGGGTGACGGGCCAACGCGATCGGGCGCTGGATCTGATCCGCAACCTGGAACGATCCCGGCATTTTGCCGCGCCGCGCCTCACGTCGGAAAGCCTGGCAACCGGTCCGGCGGGAACCCAGCCTGGCCTGCAGAACGTGAGCACCGGCAATGATGTGAATTTCGACATCCTGGCCGACTATCGGCCTCTTCTGCTGCCGGATCAAGCCGGTCAGGAGAAGGAGAACGGGACTCCTGCGCGCAAGGCGCAACCGCATGCTGAACATCGCTCGGCAAAGAAACCGAAAGCCGGCATGGCGAGGAGGAAATCCACTCCATGACCAGCAGAAAGATCTTCACCCGGCTGAATCTGCATTTCCTGCTGCTGGGGGCTGTCCTCGCCCTGGATATCTTCATCGCCGTGCGTTTCGGTCTGGCATGGCGTGCGATCCGCTCCGGCCAGTCAGGCGCTTATGTCCGTGAGGAATTGCGGTACGGCCAGCTCGAAGCGCAAATGCAACACCTCAACGGTTTGCCGAAGAAGGTCGACCAGGCAGACGTGGATGCACAGAGGTTCTACGACGGCCGCATCGCGCCGAATTATTCGACCATGCTGGCCCAGCTCATGGACCTGGCAGAGAAGGATCATGTGCAGCTGTCGCATTCCGGATTTGCGCAGGCGGCGGTGATCGACGGATTGCTGGAAGTCCGCGTGGACGCCGGCCTGAGCGGGCAGTATTCGGACCTGATGCACTTCATCAACGACATGGAGCGGGACAAGGATCACGTCTTCTTCGTCATCGACAACGTGACTCTGACCGGGCAACAGGGCGGCCGGGTCAATCTGCGCCTGCGTCTGACAACTTACCTGCGCTCGACTGCGACCGATCTGCCACCTGCTCCGGAAGCGAATCTGCAGCCAGCGGCTGAGGAGGCGCCCCAGCCATGAAGAGCGGCCTCGATAACAAGCGCAACGTCGCGGTCCTGGTCGTGCTGTTGCTGGTGATGTTGGTTGCCGTCGTGTATTTTGTGAAATCAGTTTTCCTCGGAAGCAGCAGCCCCCGGCAACCAACAGCTCAGGCGCCTCCCGCGGCAACCGGTTCGCGCAGTCCTGCCGCAGGCGGCGGACATGAAGCCCCGAAAACGGTGGCCCTCGCTAACCTCGATCCAACACTGCATCCGGAGATCATGGCGGAAGCGGAGTCGCTCGTGTACTCCGGAAAGGGACGGAATATCTTTTCCATGGCCTCCGCCCCACCAAAAATCGAGACGGTGCTGGCCAAAATCCGACCCGGTCCCGAGGTGCCCCAGGTGCCGGCCGGCCCGCCGCCTCCTCCCCCCATCGATCTGAAGTTTTTTGGATATGAGGCAGAGGCAGGTTCAAGAAAGGCGTTCTTACTGCATGGAGACGACGTTTTCATCGCCGCGGAGGGCGACGTGGTCGACCATCACTACAAAATCCTCAAGATTTCCCCGCTTTCGATTCAGGTGACGGACCTGCTCTACAGCAACACCCAGACCCTGCCCCTGACTCAGAGCTAAGGCGCGTTATGGAACTGGCAACTTCTCTCCCCCGCCGCGACAACCATCCCGAAGCCGGATACGTGTTGCTGGCGGTAATCTTTCTTGCGGTCGTCCTGCTCATCAGCCTAGCGATTGCCGCGCCGAAGATCGCCGTGTCAATCCAGCGCGACAAAGAGCTGGAAACAATCCACCGTGGCGAACAGTACAAACGCGCCATTCAGCTCTATTACCGGCAGCTCGGGAATTATCCGACTTCGATCGACCAGCTTTTGGATACGAATCGGGTTCGCTTCCTGCGCAAGCGCTATACCGACCCCCTGACCGGAAAGGATGACTGGAAACCAGTCTTATATGGCCACGCACACGTCCGCCCGCTGGGATTCTTTGGCCAGCCGCTGATGGGAGTGGCTGGGATCGGGACCACCACCGGATCGATGTACGCGGTGTCCACCTCCGCGACCGATGCGAACGGGCTGCCGGTTGCGGGCAGCGACACGTCGGCAAGCGGATCGACAAGCGGCGGCGGAACGACGGGCTTGGGGTCGGGACCAAGTTTTGGCGGCGTGACGCCGGGTTCGGGACCCGGTAGTACGACCAACTCGGGATCGTCGATGTTCGGATCGCCCTCCGCCAATGCGGGGTCGGGCTCCGGCAGCCCAGCATCAACCGGATTTGGATCGACCGGAACAGGATTTGGATCCTCGACCGGATTAGGCTCGGGTACCTCAGCGACCACCTTCGGCGGCGGAGGACCGATCGTCGGGATGACCCTGCCGGTGGATAAGCCATCGCTGATCGACTACAAGCAGCAGACCCGCTATAACAAGTGGGAATTCAATTACGACCCGATGGAAGATCAGGCCAATGCGATGGGCGGATTAACCAACGGCGCCTCGACCGGCGGCCTGCCCAATAACAACGGCACCCTGGGAGGAAACAATTCGCTCGGCGGCAACAATTCCATGGGCGCCAATTCAGGGTCGTCGACTACCGGGGGAACCGGCAATTCGCCCACTTCGCCACAATAGCAAAAGGAATGAAAAAGGCCCGCACCCGGCGGGCCTTTCCCTGGCCATCGAATAGCTTAGACGTTGAACGAAGAGCCGCAGCCGCAGGTGCTCTTCACCGCGGGATTTTCGAATTTGAACCCGGCGGCTTCGAGCGTCTCGACATAGTCGACGACGCACCCATTGAGGTACATGAGCGACGTCGCGTCCACAAAGACCTTGAGGCCGTTGAAGTCGTAGACCTTATCCATCATCCCAGCCTGATTTTCGAAGGACATGGAGTACTGGAAACCGGAGCACCCGCCACCGACGACGCCGATGCGCAAACCGGCAGGTAATGGATCCTGGGTCGCCATGATCTCACGGACCTTATTGGCGGCGCTGTCGGTGAGCCGCACAGGGGTGGTCTTCGGCACAGGCGTAATTTCTGGAGTGGTGGTAACGGGAGTAGTAGCCATGAATTCGATCTCCTAGGGACATCTCTGCCCTTTGAGTGTATCGCACAGGGCGGGCAGCATTCACCCTTTACGTTGGATGTTGTCGAGCCGCATCCGGTCGCAGATGACCGCGCAGCACTTGATCAACCCCTTCCCTTTCAACGCCTCATGCCGCGGAGGGAGTGCGCCGCGGACTCAGGAACCCGTTCCGGAGTGATGCCCTCCGGCATCGGAATGTCCATCTTTACAGCCATTTGCTGCGCCAGCCGCTCGGCGAGCTGCCGTCGGCGGCCGACGTCGACCTCGAGGGCGCGGGCAAAAAGGTGGTCGATCACATTCAGATCGTCAGGCGTATCCGGACTCAAAGCCCATTACCGCTACAGAAGAATCTCTTCCCGGTTCTGCGGTTGTCCTGCCTGGAAAATGATCTCCCCGATCGGCCGGCCCGGGTCGGCCACTACCCTCTCCAGGATTTGAAGGTAACTGGCTGCCATGGCTTCCGCGGTCGCCCGATCCAGCACATCGCCGTTGTAGTTCAGATTTCCCGCCAGCTGATCCTCATTCTGTCCGATATGCAGGGCAATCTCGGAACGCCCGTCCTCCTGAGGTATCACAATGAACGGCCGTAAGGTTGAAGGACCGAAGGAGATCGCCGTATCCCCGCCTGGCGTCACAAGGCCTCCAAAGTCGCCCGCCCGATCCTGCAGAAAATTCAGGAATGCCTGAAATACCGGGCTGTGCCGCAATGTCCTTGGTTGAGCCAGGCGATTCACCAGAATCGGAAATGGGAATTCATGATGCGCGAGCCCGCTCAATACGACTTCCCGCACGCGCGACAGGTGATCGGTGAATGTGAGGTCACCCGAAAGATCCGCACGCAACGGAAGGATATTCACGAAGAATCCCACTACCCTCGACCAACTTCCCTCATCACGCTGCGAAACCGAAGTCCCAACCACAAAATCGTCCTGCTGACAGTACATTTTGAGCAGGATGAAATACGCGGCGAGCAGTACCGAGTAAGTTGTAGCACGCTTTTCTCGCGCTAACTGGCGCACAGCCGCCGCCAGCTCCGGCGCGAACGACAATCCGACGCTCTGGCCATTGGGCAGCAGGACATCCGGCCGCGGCCTGGATGATGGCAGACTTAGAACCGGCAGATTCCCGCCGAGCTTTCTCCTCCAGTAGCCCCATAGCCGCTCCGACTCTGGTCCTTCCGCCAGGGTCGATTCCCATTTGACAAAATCACCGTAATCCGCGCCCAGCGGTTCCAGTGTAGGTTCTCCGTTCCTGAACTCGCCGCCATAGTATTCCCGCAGATCTTCAAAACAGATGATGAGCGACGAAGCATCCGCAATCAGATGATCGACCGCGAACAGGATGATGTCGCGGTCGCGCTCGGTGCGAAATACGCGGATGCGCATCATCGCATGCTCGATGGCAAATTCTCGCTTGAATTCCTCGAGAGTGCGATCTTTCAGTTCCGCTTCTGTCCAGCCGGAAGCGTCAATCAACTCGAGGTCCGGCTCTGCCCACGCAATCACGCGTTGCACAGGCCGTCCGGGCTCCACTTCGACAATCGTGGTCCGGAGCGCGGGGTGCCTCTCGACCAGCCTCGCAGTCGCCCTGTGGAATCGCTTCCAGTCCAGACAAGGCGAGACGCTTGCTGTAAAACCCACATTGAAGGTCGAAGATCCGGGAATTAGCTTGTGCCCAAACCACTGAGACTGCTGACCGTAGGAGAGAGGATATTCCCTGTCACTCGGAGCCTTTGTTTCCTCAGAGCGGCCGTCGGTGGTTCCGGAAACCTGCGCTGCGATCTCGTCGGTCAGCACCTCCAGCGTCGGTCCAGCTAACAGCTTCGACGTTGCGATACTGACATGCAAATCGGTACGAATCTGGTTCCGGAATTCGAGTGCCATCAGCGAGTCCAGCCCCAGATCCACCAACGAGCGCGTCGGCACTATGGCGGATTCCTCAACGCCAAGGATCTTCGCCAGAGATCTCGTCAAATACCTGATCAATTGCGGCCGCATCGCATCCGCTGAAAGCCTGGTGATGTCGGACGCGCCTTTCGGGCTGATCTGCCCCGCAAATTCGTTGGCCAGGTCCTCCAGCGTGGGACCCGCCAGCAGCTTCGCGGTCGCAACGCTGACCTGCAGTTCGCTGCGAATCCGGTTCCTGAACTCAAGAGCCATCAGCGAGTCCACTCCGATATCGACCAGCGAACGCGTCGCCACAACGGCGGCCTCGTCGATCCCCAGAATCGTCGCCAGAGATCCCCGCAGGAAAGCAATCAGTTGCGGCCGCAAAGACTCCATCGGCAGCACGCCCAACCCGCCCAATGCGCCGGATCCGGCGTTCGGCTTTGCTTTCGCGCCCAGCACCAGCGAGAACACAGGTCGAACGTCCTGGCCGCCCGTCGTCCGCGCCAATTCCTCCCAGTCGATGTCCGCCACCGCAATCTCAATCGCCGAACTCCGCAGCAGGCGTCCAAATGCCGCGATCGCTTTGTCCGAACGCATTTGGCGGAACGGACCGGTCTGCGGGCGAGCACCCTTGTCTACCCGTCCTGCCATCCCTGTACCCGCCCAGGCGCCCCAGTTCAGGCTGAGCGCCGGCAGCCCATGCGCAACCCGATAGCGTGCCAGCCCATCGAGAAAGCCGTTGGCCGCTGAGTAGGCCCCCTGCCCCGGAGAGCCGGTCACCGCTGCCAGCGACGAGAAGAACACAAAAAAGTCCAGCGACAGGGACGCCGTCACCTGATGCAGGTTCCATGCCCCTTCGAACTTCGGCGCCAGGACTTTGCTGACCCGCTCTTCGGTCAGGTTCGCAAATACGCTGTCGTCCAGCACGCCCGCTGCGTGCACCACACCTCCCAGCGGCGGCAATTCACGGCCGAACTCTGCGAACAGTGCCTCCAGTTGAGACTTGTTGGTGACATCCACCGCGCGAAACTCCACCGCGACCCCGCGCTCACGCAACCCGGCAAGCACGGCTTCCGCTTCGGCCGACGGAGACCGCCTGCCCGTAAGGACGAGATGCCGCGCCCCATGCTCCGCCATCCACGAACAAATCTGCAGGCCGAGCCCTCCAGCGCCGCCCGTGATCAGAACCGTCCTGTCGGCCGCCGGTTTCCACGACCCGTCGGAAGAATCTTTGTGCCGCACCATGCGCGCGACATAGGTCCGGCCCGCGCGGAAAGCGATCTCATCTTCCCTGCCGCTGCATCCAATCGAGGAGATCAGCGCCGACGCCATCTCCTCCACTGTTGCGGCCGGATCGAGATCCACCAGCCCCCCCCACGAGTCGGGATTCTCCTGGCCAAAGGTGCGCCCCAGACCCCACAACTGAGCATGAATTGCGTTGGTGCCGTCTCCGCCTGCAAGCACTGGTTGCGCCCCGCGCGTGGCAATCCACAACCGACCCCGATTCGCTGCCGACAGCAGCGCCCGCGCCGTTGCAATCGCTCCCATCAGGACCGTCCGCCCAGCCGTCAGAGACGCATCGTCCAGTTCCGCTGGCGTGTCGTGATCGAGAGGCGCCGCATGAAGTACAAAGTCAAATGGGTCGCGCAGAAGTGAGCTGAGTTCGTCGGAACTGCGCGCCAGCGTCACGGCTGCCCCGCTTTGCCGCAGTTGTTCTGCCAGAGCCGTCGCCACGCCCTTCCGGTCGGGAACGATCAGCCATCGACTGGATGCCAGCACAGGCGCCCGAGGCCCATCCCTCTCCACCCAGGTCATCTTGTAGAACCAGTCGTCCAGGCTCTCGCCGGCACGCGTCTTCCCGCCGGGAACGCGCTGCGTACGCCCACGCTCTTCGAACCAGTACTGTTCCCGCTCGAACGGATAGGTGGGCAACGGGACTCGAACGCGCTCATAGGGTTCTTCGAATCCAGCCCAGTCCGGCAAAACTCCCAGCGCATACAAATGCGCCAGGCTATCCAGCATCTGCCGCCAGTCGTCTCGCGATTTGCGCAGCGATGGAAGCCAGCTCGTGTCGCCGTCCGCGATGCATTGCCGTCCCAGAGCGGCCAGCGTCGTCCCCGGCCCAACTTCCAGGAATGTTCGGTAGCCGGACTGCTCCAGCGTCCGCACCAGATCACGGTAGCGAACCGGCTGGACAATTTGCCGCCGCCAATAAGCCGGATGACACAGCTCGTCACCAATCTCCCGCCCCGTGACGCTCGAAATAAGCCGCAGCCGCGGGTTCTGGAAACGCAGGCTCGCCGCCACCTCTTCGAATGCGGCTTCCATCTCTCGCATCTGCGGGGAGTGAAAGGCATGAGATACCGTCAGAGGCAGAACCCGGATCCCGTCCCGCTCCAGCGCCTCCTGCACGCGGCCCATTTCCGGCTGATAGCCGGAAATGACGGTGCTGTTCGGCGCATTCAGCGCGGCGATGGTCACGCGGTCTTCCACTCCGCTCAGCGCCTGCCGCACCCGCTCCTCACCCGCCATCACCGCTGCCATTCCGCCTGTGCCGCCCACGCTTTGCATCAGCCGCGCCCGTGCGGCAACCAGCTTCAGACCGTCTTCCAGGGAGTACACGCCTGCGATGCAGGCGGCCACATATTCTCCAATGCTGTGCCCTGCCACGGCCGCCGGCTCCACGCCCCAGTTCATCCACAGGCGGGCCAGTGCGTATTCCACTGCAAACAGCGCCGGCTGCGTGTAAGCCGTCTGGTTGATCAGCGCCGGGTCGCTACCCCAGAGCACCTCCAGCAGCGGTGCCTGCATCGATGCTCCCAGCAGTTCTGCGCAGGCGTCCAGCTCCTTCCGAAAAACCGGCTGACCCTCGTACAGTTGCCTGGCCATGCCGTGATACTGGGCACCCTGCCCAGGGAATAAGAACACGACCGGCGGCGATTCATGCGACAAACCTGCTGCTGCCGGGGCCGCCTCCAGCGCCGCCCGCATGGCATCGCGGTCGGAGGCAACGAAAGCGGCGCGCTGTTCAAAGTGGGCTCGCCCCGATCCCGCCGTGAAACAAATGTTCCCCAACGGCTCATGGCTGCTCGCCAGATACTCTGCGTATCTCTGTCGCAGTCCCTCGAGGGCGCTCTCGCTGCGGGCAGAAAGGGCCAGCAGGTGCAGAGGGCGTTCCACCGCGGGAATTTTCTTCTCCCCCAGCGGGGCTTCCTGGAGGAGGATGTGGCTGTTCGTTCCGCTCAGGCCGAACGAGTTCAGACCCGCAATCCGCGGCCTCTCCGAACGGGGCCACGGCTTCGCCTGGCCGGCGACCTGCAGGTGCCTGCCGTTCCAGTCGATGTGAGGGTTCAGCGACTCGAAATGCAGATGCTGCGGAATGCTTCCGTTCTGCATGGAAAGCACGATTTTGATCAGGCCGATCACGCCCGCCGCCGCTTCCAGATGCCCCAGGTTGGTCTTGACCGACCCCAGAACCAGCGGGTGTTCCGGTCCGCGGTCTACCCCGAGCGATGCCGCCAGCGCATGCGCCTCAATGGGATCGCCGAGCACCGTCCCGGTGCCATGCGCCTCCACATAATCCACTTCCTGCGGTTGCAGCCCGGCGCTCGCCAACGCCTGCCGGATCACCGCCTCCTGCGCGGCTCCATTCGGCGCCGTCATACCGCTGCTTCGCCCATCCTGATTCACCGCCGATCCGCGAATCAGCGCAAGAATGTTGTCCCCGTCGGCAACCGCGTGGGACAGCCTCTTCAACACCACCACGCCGCAACCTTCGGCCCGCGCAAACCCATCGGAGCGCGCATCGAAGGCTTTGCACCGGCCATCCGAAGCCAGAGCGTGAGCCTTCGAAAGCGCAATGAACAACTCCGGCGCCAGCAGCGCATTCACTCCTGCAGCCAGCGCCATGCGGCTTTCCCCCGCCCGCAGGCTCTGGCATGCCAGATGGATCGCAACCAGCGATGACGAACACGCGGTATCGACCGACACGTTGGGACCCTGCAGAGCCAGGACATAGGAGATTCGCCCGCCCGCGATGTTGTTCCCCGATCCCGTTGCCATATGCACCGTGATCGACTCCTCGCCCCGCTCCAGCATCAGCGAGTGGTAATCCGTCGTCGTGATCCCCGTGAAGACTCCTACCGATCCTCCCGCAGCTTTGCGCGGACAATAGCCCGCGTTCTCCAGAGCCTCCCAGGATACCTCCAGCAGCAGCCGCTGCTGTGGATCCATGCTGTTGGCTTCGCGGCGTGAAATGCCGAAGAAAGCCGCATCGAAGCCGGTAACGTCTTCGAGGAACCCGCCCCATCGCGTCGCCATACGCCCTGGGGCATCCGGGTCAGCGTCGTAATAGGCCGCTGCATCCCATCTTTCCGGAGGGATTTCACGGATCACATCCCGGCCCTCGGCGAGGATTCTCCAGAACTCTTCCAGTCCGTTTCCGCCTCCTGGAACGCGGCATCCCATGCCGATGATCGCGATCGGCTCCTTTTGCTGCTCCTCCAGTTGAGCGAGCCGCTCCTGCAATTCCAGCGCGAGCAGCGCCAGCCGCTTGGGTGACAGCTTCTCGATGCGGGCGCGGAAATCATCCATGGGAAACTCCCAGTTTGCTTGTCAGTAATTTGTCCACTTCTTCGTCGGAAAGATCCTCGATGAGATCCAGCGGAGCCGGCGAATCCTGCCGCGACACCGCAGCCCCGGGTTTCTCATCGAGCGCAGGAAACAACAAAGTACCTGCATAACTCACAACGTCATCGAGCGTGGGGTAATTGAACAACAGAGTCGAAGGCAAATTCTGCCGGACTTCGCTCGCCAGCATATTGCGGAATTCAATCGCCATCAGCGAATCCATCCCCAGTTCATTCAGCGGCTGCTGGGCATCGATCCTTCGCTGCGGCGCGAATCCCAGCACTCGCAGCGCAATCGCCAGCACATGCTCAAAAAGTATCGCCGTGCGCCGCGCATCCGGAGCCTGCGCCAGATCCTCCAGCAGCGGTGCTGCTTTCTCGGGCTCCCCGTGTGCGGACTCTGCCCCGGCCTCGCGGACCTCGGCGTGGACCTCTGCCTCTTCCAGTCCGTACCGAGCAGGAATTCGGCTCCACTGAATCAGTCCCGCGCCCACCTGCGCAGGCTTCTCCAACTCCACGATTTCCAGCACCCGCAAACCCTCATCCACTGACATCGCCTCGAGCCCCAGCCGCCGCCGCCGCGACTCAAAGCCGTCCCGCGCCGCCATTCCCTCGGCCCAGGCTCCCCAGTTGATGCTTGTCGCCGGCAGCCCCCGCTTCCGCCGCTCGTGCGCCAAAGCATCCTCGAACGCATTCGCTGCCGCGTAATTCGCCTGTCCTGCCGCACCCAAAACTGAAGCCACGGACGAAAACATCACGAAGAAATCCAGCGGCATCGATGCCGTCCCATTGTGGAGCAGCCATGCCCCGGTCGCCTTGGGCGCCAGCACCCGCGCAAACCGCTCCCATGTCAGTTCGCTCAGCACTCCATCGTCAATCACGCCTGCCGTGTGCAGAACCCCTCGCAGCCGCGGCATGCGGGTGGCAATCTCTCCAAGCAGCTCGCTGACCTGGGCAGCATCGGTGATGTCCGCCTGGCGGGCTTCCACCCTCGCGCCCTGAGCCTCAGCCCAGGCGATCGCTTCGCGCGCAGCTGTCTGCGGGGCATGCCGCCCTGCCAGCACGACGTTTCGCGCACCCCGCCTCACCAGCCAACGCAGCAGCTGCGCTCCGATTCCTCCAAAGCCTCCCGTCACCAAATAGGTCCCATCAGGCACCACATCCGCCATGCATCGGCTCTGCGTCAGCACGATCTTCCCGATGTGCCGCGCCTGCGCCATATAGCGGTACGCCTCAACCGCTTCATCGAACGGAAATACCGTCGGAGGGAGAGGGCGCAGCGCACCGGATTCCACGTCCGACACCAGACTGCTTAGAATCCCCTGCAGTGTCGCCGGGGCCTCAATGGCCACCGCCCCCAGATCGACCACGTCATACGCTATGTCTTTGCCGAGTGCAGCCACCTGCTCGGCGCTCCACAGGTCCCGCTTGCCCAATTCAATGAACCGGCCCCCGCGCCCCAGCGCTGCAAAGCTGGCCGAAATGAAATCGCCCGCCAGCGAGTTCAGCACGATATCAACGCCTTTGCCCTCGGTGATGCGCGCAATCTCTCCGGCAAAATCGAGGCTCCGCGAATCGAAAATATGCGGCACGCCCAGTTCTCGCAGACAGGCGCGCTTCCGCTCGCTGCCGGCCGTCGCAAATATCTCCGCTCCGGCGCGCTGCGCAATCTGCACCGCCGCCAACCCCACCCCGCCCGTCGCTGCATGAATCAGAACTCGATCGCCGCGACCAATCTTCGCAACATTTTGCAGCGTGTATGCCGAAGTCAGAAACGCCGTCGGCAGGGTCGCCGCCTGCACTGCAGTCAAATTCCGCGGCTGCCGCACCACCAGCCGCGCGTCCGCGATCACGTAGCCATCGTGGCTGCCCGCAGCAAACGCGATCACTTCGTCGCCTTCCGCAAGTCCCCTGACCCCTTCGCCCACCGCGATTACGCGGCCCGCGCATTCGCTGCCCAGAGCCCCGGTCACCATACCCAGAACGTTCAGCACTTCGCGGAAATTCAGCCCCGCGGCGCGCACTTCGATCTCCACACAACCGGGCCGCACCTCGCGCCGTTGAGCAGCCTCCACCCGCAGCGCGTCCAGCGATCCCCGCGTCTCGATCACCAGCTTTTTGGGAACCTCCAGGCCAGCCTTCGCCTCGCGCATGCGAATCCGGCTCACCAGCCGCTCGCCGCCGCGAAATGCGACCTGCTCCTGCACGCCGCTCGCGATCTCTGCGCACAACCCGCGCACATCCGCCGTCGCGTCAGCGGGATCCAGATCCACGCGCGCACAGCTCCATTCAGGATGCTCCTCGGTAATTGCGTTGCCCATGCCCCACAGCATGGCCTGCACTCCTTCAACCCTCTCCTGCGTGGCCGAAGCGTCCCGCGCGCCCCGCGTCACCAGCCACAGCCGCGGGGGCGACGACGATGCAGAAGTGGCCATCGCCTGGACCAGTTCCAGCGCGCCGCCGCAAACCGCTCGCTCCGCCGATGCCAGCCCCGCCGCATCGAGGGACTCCGCGTCCACATCCAGACCCCACAGGTAAACGATGCCCTTCCAGTTCTTCTCCGCGACCGCCGTCTTCAGGCGCGCGCGATCTTCAGGCATGGCGCATCGCGCACCCAGCGCCGACAACTCTCGCGCCAGCGCCGCTCCCACTCCGCCCCCGTCTGCCAGAATCAGCCAGTCTCCCGAGAGCGCTGCAGCTGCCGAGCCGGCTTGTGCCTTCCAGCACACTTCGAACAACGGGATTTTCCGCTGTGCCGACACCCTGATAAATTCCATGCCCCGAGTCTCGGCCACGGGTCCATCCTGATCCCAGATTCGAATGTCAAACGTCGTTGTCCTGGCCGATGGCTCCGAACGCCGCACCGCATGCGCCCACAAATCGCCTTGCGGCCGCCGGTACGCCTGATACCTCTCCAGTCGCGCCGGCAAATAAAGATCGCCGTTCTCTGGCAGCGCAGCGCCAATACTCTGGAAACATCCATCGAGCAGAACCGGGTGAATCCGATAGCCGCCTTCCCGCAGCAAACCGTTCCCCGCCACGCGGACAATCGCTTCGGACGGCGCACTCCACACAGCGCGCACAGTTTGAAACGTCGGACCGAAATCCATTCCCCGGCCGCGCAGATAGTCGTAAAACTCCTGTGACTCCATGCGCCGCATCCCCGCGGCCAGCTCCTCAGGATGCGCTCCCTCCCTCGGAGCCTCCGGTGCTCCTGCCCGCGCGCTGCAATGCAGCTTCCATGTGTCGCCGTCGCGGCTGTACACCTCCAGCGCCTCGCCGCGCCTGACCACCTGCACCGCGCGATCCGCTTCGGTCACCATCAGCGGTTCGCGCAGAACGATGTCCTCCAGAGCTGAATCCACACTCGCCGCCGACGCCGCCATCTCCAGATAGCCCGTCAACGGGAAGATCGCAGTGCCCATCGCCCGATGATCTGCGAGGTAGCTCTGCCGCGCCGTGCTAACCTGCGACTCCCACACCTGCAGCAGTGCACTCCCGGCAACTTCCAGTCGTTTTCCGAGCAGTTCATTTTCACTCGGCTGCTGAGCAGGGGTCTGGATGTCGAGCCAGTAGCGCTGGCGCTGGAACGGATAGGTCGGCAGACTCACCTTCCGTCTCCCGTAGGGAGCATCGAAGCCCACCCAGTCCACCTCCGCTCCCGCCACGTACAGC
>DATAWS010000030.1:0-57844 GCA_036267095.1 Acidobacteriaceae bacterium | reverse complement strand
ATTTTCGGCGCCACTACTATGCCGGCTATGTGCAGGACGACTGGAAGGCACGACCGAATCTGACGGTGAACCTTGGGGTTCGCTACGAATATTTTGGGGAACTGTCGAACAAGGGATTTCCGATTAACAACATGGTGCTGTCGTCGGTGCCGGGCGTGCAGCTGATCAACGCGAAACTGGTAACGACGGACCACTTGTATCCGACAACGGCAGACGGCTTCGATCCAAAGATTGGCTTCGCGTGGCAGCCGATGATCAACGGCGGGCACATGGTGGTGCACGGCGGCATCGGGATGTCGCTGGATAACCTGGACGAAGAGCCGATTTCGCCCGCGTACGAAAACGGGCCGGGATACTTCAACTACGGGCTGTGCTGCGCGGGATTGCAGTCGACGGCTCCAAACGCAACGGGGACGGGCATCGTGTTCGAGTACGGGACCAGCGATTCGCCGTTCAGCTACGCGCCGAATCCAAACCTGGCGGTAGGCACGAACGCGACGACGGGGACGCCAAACGCGTTCACGCCTCCGGGCGGGACGCCGTCGACGCCGCAGGTGGAGACGTACAGCATTCTGCCGGGGATGCGGCAGCCGACGCTGTACACCTTCTCGCTGGACACCCAGTGGGCGCTGCCATGGCAAATGGCGTTCACGGCGGGATACCAGGGATCGCTGGGCCGGCATTTTCTGCGGCTGGTGGATCAGAACTTTTTGTATGCGCAGTCGAACGGAACGTGCGCCACCGGGGGCACGTGCACGCCGGGCGTGAACCAGACGCCGTTTTATGCGGCCTATGTGCCGACATCGGATGTGGGCACGAACTACAACGCGCTGAACGGGCATCTGGAGAAGCGGTTGCAGCATGGGCTGGACTTCAGCGCGGCCTACACCTACTCGAAGAGTCTGGACAACGCTTCGGAAGAGGGTCCGGGTTTTGAGAGCAATCAAACGGATCCGGCGAATCCGACGGCGGAGTATGGGCCTTCGGACTTCGACGTGCGGCACCGGTTCACGGCGCTGGCGACGTGGTCGCTGCCGACTCCACACGGAAACTGGGTGATGGAGAATGTGCTGGGGAACTGGCAAATGAACGGTGTTTACACGTGGCACAGCGGGTTTCCGTGGACGCCGGTGATTGGGGTGCCGTCGGTGGCGCTGGTGAACGGGGCATCGACGATTGCGCCGACACGGCCGACAGGGTACGGGCCGGGCTCGGGCGCTCCGGCGGCGGCGCTGGCCGGCAATGCGTGCGGGAACAGCAACTTCATCCATGGCGGGAATTTCCCGCTGGGGGGCGCGAATTACTTCACCTATGGAACGCCGGGGCCGCCGGGAATCGGGCGGAACTCATTCAACGGGCCGTGCTACCAGGACCTGGACATGAGCTTCGCGAAGCAGGTGACGTTCAAGGTGCGGGATCACGCGGCGCTGTTCCGGGTGCAGGCAAACTTCTTCAACATCCTGAACCTGACGAATCTGCAGCCGATTGGGTTTGGTTCGACTGAGGCGCTGGTTTCGACGGTGACGACGGCGGGGACGCACGTGAACAATCCGCTGTTTGGGTTGTCGCCGGGAGCGGATTCGGGGAGGGTGGTGGAGTTCTTCGGGAGGCTGCAGTTCTAGCCGGTAGCTAAGACAGCTAAGAAACGGACAGCCAAAAACCAGTTAGCAAAGAACCGGATAGCTGAAAGACGGTTAGCGAGGATCCGGGGAAAGAGGGTGTCGCTGGTTGACGCCCTCTTTCTTTTTTGGGGGCAGGCTACGGCGGGCCAGCGGGTGTTCGGGTGGCGGATAATTTTGTCGGGAGACGACGATGCGGCGGATGGGTGGGTTCGGAGCGGCGGTGGTGGCGGGGGTGCTGGCCGGGACGTGGGTTAGCGGTGCGGCGCAGGAGAGAGCGGGATCGACAGAGACCATCGTGGTGGATGCGCATGCGCAGGGGAAGCCGTTTCCGCATTTTTGGGAGGAGATGTTTGGGTCGGGGCGAGCGAATCTGGCGATGCGGGCGAGCTATGGCAGCGATTTAAGGGCCGTGAAGAAGGTGACGGATTTCGAATACGTGCGGTTCCACGCAATTTTCGACGATGAGAACGGGGTGTATTCGGAGGATAAGAACGGGAACCCGGTCTACAACTGGTCGTATGTGGATCAGATCTACGATGGGCTGCTGCGGAACGGGGTGAAGCCGTTCGTCGAAATCAGCTTTATGCCGAAGGATCTGGCGGCGAAGGTGCAATATCACGCGTTCTGGTACAAGCCGATACCCTCTCCGCCGGCGGATTATGGGAAGTGGGATGCGCTGATTCGGGCGTTTGCGCAGCATCTGGTGGATCGGTACGGGATCGACGAAGTGGCAACGTGGTACTTCGAGGTATGGAACGAGCCGAACATCGATTTTTGGATTGGGCGGCCGGCGGAGTCCACTTACTTCGAGTTATACGATCACACGGCGCGGGCGCTGAAGGCGGTGAACGAGCGGATCCGGGTGGGCGGCCCGGCGACGGCGCAGGCGGCGTGGGTGGGGGACATGATCGCGCACGCGACGGAGAACCATGTGCCGCTGGATTTCGTGTCGACGCACGTTTACGGGAACGACACGGCGGAAAACGTGTTTGGGGACAACCGGCGGGTTGCGCCGCACCAGATGGTGTGCGCGGCGGTGGGCAAGGTGCATGGGGAGATCGCGCACTCGGCGCGGCCGGAGATTCCGCTGATCTGGAGCGAGTACAACGCGACGTATATGAACCAGCAGGAGATTACAGACTCGATTTATATGGGTCCGTGGCTGGCGGACACGATTTCGAAATGCGACGAGATGACGCGGATGATGTCGTACTGGAGCTTCTCGGATGTGTTTGAGGAGCAGGGCGTGATCAAAACGCCGTTCTACGGCGGGTACGGGATTGTGGCGGAGGACGGGATTCCGAAGCCGGCGTATGACGTATTCATGCTGCTGCACGAGCTGGGCGATGAGCGATTGCCGGCTCCGGTGGATGAGGCGCTGGTGACGCGGCGGGCGGATGGGACGCTGGTGCTGGCGGCGTGGAATCTGGTGGAACCGGACGCCAGCGGATCGGGTTCGGGGGGGACGAACAAGAGGGTGACGTTCGATCTGGAGGGCGTGCCGGACGGGACGTATGCGGAGATCCGGCGCGTGGATGCAGCGCATGGAGACACGCTGGACGCGTGGAAGAAGATGGGGAGCCCGAAGGATCCGACGGAGGCGCAGGTGGAGGCGTTAAAGAAGGCGTCGGAGGTGGGAGCGCCGGAAGATGTGGCGGTGCGGGCTCATCGGCTGACGGTGACGCTGCCGCCGATGGGGCTGGCGGTGGTGGAGGTGAATCAGGGGACAGGGGGCAGGGAATAGGGGGCAGGATTTTGCTACTATGGGCGGACCCACGCAATGCTGAGTTGAAGCGGATTCTGTGATCTTCGCTTCAGTGAGAGGCTTCGATGATCCGATCGCGCTGGTGGTTGGTGGTTTCGATCGCAGTATTCGGGTCGCTGGTGGTGTGGGCGGCCGCGGGACAGGCGGGCGCAAATCCGCCGCAAACGTCTGAAAAGAGCGAAATCCTGACTTTTCAGGCTAACGCCAATTTGGTATTGGTGGATGTGGTGGTGCGGGACAAGGGCAAGCCGGTGGAGGGGCTGCGGCAGTCCGAATTCCAGGTGCTGGAAGACGGGAAGCCGCAGACGATCTCGGTCTTCGAAGAGCACAAAGCGAGCGATGTGCAGGAGTCGGCGGAGGCGCCGGTGCTGCCGCCGCATGTGTATGGGAATTTTCCGCGGTACCGGATTACGAGCGCGGCTAATGTGCTGCTGCTGGACGCGCTGAATACGCCGCTGAACGATCAGAATTATGCGCGGCAGCAGATGCTGAAGTATCTGCACACGATTCCGCCGGGGACGCAGATTGCAGTGTTCACGCTGGCGTCGCGGCTGCGGATGGTATCGGGGTTCACGACGGATGCGGGGGTGATCGAGCAGGCGCTGGAACTGGGACACACGCCGACCCAGAAGAGCCTGATGACCGATCCTGAGGGCGACCAGGCGGAGAAAGTGGCCGAGGCGGGGGTGAAGGCAGAGCTTCCCGAGATGGCGCAGGAAGTGGATGAGTTCGAACGGGACCGGCAGATTTTCCAGGACGAGCAGCGAGTGGATATCACGCTGGGCGCGTTCGGTGAGCTGGCGCGGTTTCTGAGCGCGGTGCCGGGGCGGAAGAATCTGATCTGGGTCTCGGGAGGATTGTCGCGGGCTCTCGATCCGGACCTGTCGCGTTTGAACACGGTGGGGGCGGCGCGCTTTGGGCCGGCAGCACGGTCGGTCAACGCGGAGCTGTCGCGGGCGCGGGTGGCGGTGTATCCGGTGGACGCGCGGGCGCTGATGAACCTGACGAACAGCAATGTCGCGAATGTGATCGCGCCGACGGAGATGGGAATGCTGGCAGACACGGAGGCGGCCAAGGCCGAGGCCGTGCAGAACGACATCACGACTCCGCAGGAGTGGGGCGAATCGCAGCTGGAGATGAAGCTGGTGGCTGCGGACACCGGGGGGCTGGCCTTCTACAACACGAATGCGGTAGGGAAGGCGATCGAGGACGCGATCGCCGATGGCGAGAACTATTACACCCTGGGCTATGCGCCGCAGGAGGAGAAGAACGACGGGGCGTATCACACGATCGCGGTACGGATGGAAGAGGGGAAGTACGAGCTGCAGTACCGGCACGGGTATTACGCCGTGGATGGGGGGAAGGGCACGCCAATCCTGAGCCCGATCACGGCAGCGATGGAGCATGGCGTTCCGCCGCTGTCGCAGGTGATCTTCGAGGCGCGGGTGCTGGCGGCGGGGGATCCGGAGCTGGAAGGATTGCAGCCGACGGCGGGTCCGGCAGGAAAACCGGAGCAGCCGCTGGCGGCGCCGGTGACGCGGTATTTTGTGGACTACTCGATCGATCCGCACCAGCTGGTTTTGACGGATGTGCCGGGCGGCAAACAACGAGCGGAGCTGGAGGTAACGCAGGCAGTCTACAGCCCTGCGGGCAGGCGGCTGAACTTCAGCGATGCGGGGCTGGAAGTGACGCTGACGGCGGCGCAGATGGCCGGGGATATGCGGACCGGGGTGAGGGTGCGGCAGGAGATCGATGTGCCGGCGGGCAATGTGTGGCTGCGGGTGGGGGTGCGGGATGTGACCAGCGGGCGGATCGGGACGGTGGAGATGCCGGTGGGGCCTGGGAGCAGGGATTAGGGGGACTGGAACATTTCCAGGAGGATTTCGGCGGCTTGTTTGGCGTCGAAGGTGCGGAAGTCGCGGGTGAGCTCGAGGGCGGTGGCCTGGGGCGCGAGGTTTTTGAGGGCCGCAAGGGCGGTGGCGGACGGCATTTGTGGGGAGCCAGGGCCGACGAGGATGTAATCGAAGGTCTCGCACTGGAGCAGGACGCGAGCGTCGGAGACGAGGCTGGCGGATTTCACTTCATATCCATATTGCGTAAGGACGGCGCGGACAAAGGCGCCGAGGTCGGGGGAGCGGTCCACGACGAGGACGTGACGGCCGGACTGCGGGGCGGCGGTGGGCGCGGGGGTTTGGGTAAGGAAGGAGTGGATCGCCTGGTCCTCGGTGGGGAAGGACTGGAAGACGCTGGAGAGCAGGGTGATCTCGAGGATCTCGGTGACAAAGGGGCGGGGCGCGGCGAGGCGGAGGTCGCCGCCGCGTTTGCGGAGGTTGGAGCTGTAGCGGACGATGACGCCGAGGCCGTAGCTGTCGAGGCGAGTGACCTCGGCGAGGTTGAGGACGACGCGGTGGAACTCGAGGGTGGTGGTCTGGAGGGCGGCATCGAGGGCGTTGGCTTCTTCGCCGAGGACGATGCGGCCGCTGCACTCGAGGATGGCGACGTGGCCGCAGAAGCGGGATTCAATCTGAATAGGCATGGAGCGGGGCTCAGGGGCAGTGCGGGGGATGAGAGCCAAGGTACCACAGGGAGATTGTGCGTGTGCTGGTACGTGGACCGGGGAGGGAGGGAATCTTCGGTTGCCCGCGGAAAAGAGCGGCCTGTAGACTGAGATACCCCCCGGCGGCAAAACCTCAGTGGAAGGTGGATTCCGCGGATATGCGATCTACAGCAATGCGAACTGTGGTGCGGGTGGTCGTGATTCTGACGGCCGCACTGTCGTGGTCAGGAGTGACGTGCGGAGCGGCGGTGAGGCCGGCGGCGACGCAGACGATTGAGGATTTGGGAAAGGGCACGGCGAAGCTGGATGGCCCATGGCAGTTTCACCTGGGCGATGACGCGGGGTGGGCGGCGCCGGGGATCGACGATGCCGCCGGGCAGGGCGGCTGGGAGCAGCTGACGGCGGACAGCGGATGGGGAGCGCAGGGGCACCAGTCCTACACGGGATTTGGGTGGTACCGGAAACATTTGCATCTGACGGTGGCGCCGGGCGCGCCGCCGGATGTGGCGCTGGCGATCCCGCATATCGACGATGTTTACGAGGTTTACTGGAACGGGCAGCGGGTGGCGCATGACGGGACCATGCCTCCGGACACGTCGTACCGATATGGCGAGGGAATCCAGACCTTTGGGACGGGGCGAGCGGAGGATGGGGTGCTGGCGGTGCGGGTGTGGAAGGCGCCGCTGAACTCGTTCGACACGGGGCTGGCGGGAGGTTTTGCAGCCGTTCCGGTAATGGGGAGCCCGGAGGCGATCGGGGCGCTGCGCGGGCAGGCGGATTACAAGTGGCTGCGGTCGCATCAGTACCAATTCGCGCTGCTCTCGCTGTACGCGCTGGTGGCGCTGCTGAGCTGGCTGTTCTGGTTGCGGGACCGGTCGCAGAGGGCGTTGCTGTGGCTGGGGGTGTACTGTGCTGCTCCGCCGGTTGCCGTGACGCTGACGGGGTTGCGGCTGCCATTCTCGTTTAACTTCGCGCTGGGTTGGCTGCAGCCGGTGCTGAGCCTGCAGGACATTGGGCTGTGGTTTTTGCTGCTGTGGCTGCTGCGATTGCACGAAGAACCGAAGGTTGCGCGGTTCACGAAGATGCTGGCCATCATCAGTCTTTCGGCGACGTCGCTGGACGGGGCGCTGTCGATGCTGGACTGGAGCCGGCCGTGGCTGACGCATCCTGCTCAGGCTGCCGATGCAGTGCTGACTCTGGTTTTTACGCTGACGCAGGGTTATCCGCTGGTACTGGTGCTTCTGGGGAGCCGGAAGAAGCTGGATTCGGCGCGCTGGCTGGTGGCGATCTGCGCGTTTGTTTCCACGGGAATATTCGAGCTGCGAATCGCGCTGGAGCAGGGGAGCCGGTACACGCACTGGACGGCGGCCGACAGGATCGCGTTGCCGCTGTTCAGGCTTGCGGGCAATCCTTTCACGGCGCAGACGCTGGCAGATACGGGACTGCTGCTGGCCATTGTGTATGCGGTGTACCGGTATTCGCGGGAAGCGATTGCGCGGCAGCAGGCGATTGAGCAGGAGCTGAAGAGCGCGCAGGAGCTGCAGCAGGTGCTGATCCCGGAGGAGCTGCCTTCGCTGCAGGGATTTGCGCTGACCAGCGCATACCGGCCGGCGTCGGAAGTAGGCGGAGACTTCTTCCAGATCATTCCGCTGGAGGGGGAGCACACGGGATCGGCGCTGATCGTGCTGGGCGATGTGAGCGGCAAGGGTCTGCGGGCGGCGATGACGGTATCGCTGATTGTGGGGACGCTGCGCACGCTGGCGGAGGGGACGGCGGATCCGGCGGAGATTTTGACAGGGTTGAACCGGCGGCTCTACGGACGGCTGCGGGGAGGATTCGCCACCTGTCTGGTGGCACGGCTGAGCGCAGACGGCAGCTGCGTGCTGGCGAATGCGGGGCATCCGGCGCCGTTTTTGAACGGAGAGGAAATTGTGACGCCGGGCGCGTTGCCGCTGGGGGTGGCGGCGTCCGGGCAGTATGAGGAGCAGACGGTATATCTGCGGGCCGGAGATCATTTTGCCGCGTACACGGATGGGTTGCTGGAGGCGCGGGCGAAAGATGGAGAGCTGTTCAGCTTCGAGCGTCTGCGGGATTTGTTTGCGGACCGGCCGGATGCGGCCCACGCCACCGAGGCGGCGATGAGCTTCGGGCAGCAGGACGATATCACGGTGCTGACGCTGACGCGGCTGGGGGTGGGCGAGGAATCGCGGACGGAGCTGATGGCGCCGGTACTGGCGCCGGCGTGAGGGAAGATGGCGGGGAGGCGGCGGGGGAATTCGGATCGGGAGCCGATCGAAAGGTGGTGAGGTTTGCCTGGGCGGGGGCGGGCCTGCGCAGATCGGCGCTCTTCTGCCGCGCGCTCCTGATGCCGCTGGCGGGCTGGGTACAGTCCAGGGCACAGAGCAGCGGCGTCTGGCCCCATGGGTCTGTCGATCTGAATGACGGCTGGCGGGTGCAGGGCGGGGACAATCCCGGATACGCTCAGCCCGGCTACGATGACGGCGCGTGGCCGGCGATCGCGCTGACCGCTCGCAATGACGATGCCGGGTGGCGATGGTATCGGCTGAGGACGGCGATTCCGGCGGGCGCGGGTCCAGTGGCGCTGCTGGTGACCGGGGGCGAGGGAACCTACGAGGTCTATGTGAATGGGCAGCGGATGGCGGGGCCGCGGCTGCGGTCGGAGCTGCGGGTCACGTATCCTCGCTCGCGGGTCGTTCCTCTTTCGGCCACTGCGGGCAGCGCGGTCATCGCACTGCGCACGTACATCCCGGAGACGAGCATGTTCGTGGCGGATCGCGGTTCTCTCCGCGTATCCCTCGGCAGCTGGCGGGTTCTCTACGATGCACATCGTGCTGAAGCAGGCGCCCGGCTGGATAAGCTTCTCGCCGGTCTGGCGATCTACCTGCTGGTTCTGATGGCAGGAGTGCCGCTGCTGGTGCTTTTCTGGTATCAGCCGGATCATCGAGAGTACCTGTGGCTGGGCATCTTCCTGATTGCCGATGGGGTGAACGCGGTCTGCTTTGACCTCTCCAGTTCCGGCTTTACCGCCTTTTGTCTGGTTTGGTTTGTATCCACCACGTTGAATTATGTCCAGCTGATCGGCATGCTCGAATTCACGTTTAGCTTTGTGGGTCAGCGCGTGACCCGCGGGGTGCGCGCCTACGAAGCGTTGATTCTGGCGTGGCCGCTATGTTTTCTTCTGCCTGCATGGTTCGGTTTCATCACCCGGGATTTCTTCAACCTGGTCGAAATTGCGCTTTTTCTACCGGTGTCCATTGCAGTGCCGATTCTGCTGCTGGGGTGGTATCGCCGCGGCAATCGCGAAGCCTTGTGGTTGATCTTTACCAGTCCTCTGCCGCTGCTCACGCTGTGTCTGAGCGACATTGGCGTGCTTGGTGAATACCTTGGTTCCCGACGGCTCGCCATCTTCGACGAGCACCTGACTCTGGGGAGCTTCGGCATTTCCTTTTACGAGGTGGCCGATTTGCTGTTTCTGCTGGCTATCGGCGTGGTCATGTTCTTTCGTTTTACGCGGGTGAGCCGGGAGCAGGCGCGCACGGCGGCAGAGCTGCAGGCGGCACGGGAGATCCAGCAGCGGCTGGTGCCGGCTTCCCTGCCGCAGGTTGCGGGGTATTTGGTGGAGGCAGCGTACTTGCCGGCGGAAGAAGTGGGCGGCGATTTCTATCAGGTGCTGAAGCAGAGCGACGGCGCGACGCTGGTGGTGGTGGGCGACGTGAGCGGCAAGGGGCTGAAAGCGGCGATGACAGGAACGCCGGCGATTGGCGCGCTGCGGTCCCTGGCGGATGGGCAGATGGGACCGGCGGAGCTGCTGACGCGCCTGAACCGGCAAATTGGGGGAGCCCAGGATGGCGGGTTTGTCACCTGCCTGTGTATGCGGATAACAGCGGGCGGGCGGGTGAGCGTGGCCAATGCCGGACATGTGGCTCCGTACCGGAACGGCGAGGAGATGAAGGTGGAGCCAGGATTGCCGTTGGGGGTGGTAGCGGAGACGGAGTATGTCGAGACGTCGCTGCTGCTGGACCGGGGAGACACGCTGACGCTGCTCTCCGACGGGATTGTGGAGGCGCAGGGGGAAGACCGGGAGCTGTTTGGATTCGAACGGACGCGGCAGATTTCCGCGCAGCCCGCCGAGCGAATCGCGCAGGCGGCCCAGGCATTTGGGCAGGAGGATGACATCACGGTACTGCGGCTGGAATTTGCGGGTGAAGGGGTGTTGCTTGCGTAGGGCGTGCTGGCTGGGAAGGGCGATGGTGGTGCTTCTGGCCGCGGGAGCGGCGGGGACGGGCGTGGCGCGGGCGCAGGTGGATGCGACGCGGTGGAAGTCGGGGATGGTGGACATCGACCAGGGGTGGAAGGAACAGGCTGGGGACAACCTGGAGTGGGCGCAGCCCAGCTTCGACGACAGCAGGTGGGCCACGGTTGAGCTGGACGACATGGGTTCGGTGCAGCCGGGATGGCACTGGTTCCGGCAGCGCATCACGCTGGTCCCGGGGCATGGGCATCTTCATTTACTCATCGCCGGCGGCGCAGGGACGTATGAACTGTACATCGATGGCAGCAAAGCCGACGGTCCGAAGCTGTCGTCGTTTGCCGGGGTGAGGCGGCCGACGGAGCAGGTGATTCCGATTCGAGACCAGGCGACCGAGGTGGAGCTGGCGTTGCGGACGCATGCGACGCGGACCTACCGGTTCTACCATCTGCCGCTGTTTCTGACGGCCGCGGTGGGCACGCCGGGGGCCATCGAGAACGAGCGGGCGGCGATGGAGAGCGCGCGGCTGTACTCGGCGATCCCGACGACGGCGATCAATCTGATGGTGATCCTGGCGGGGATTGCGGCTCTGGCTCTGTATCGTGCGCAGCGGGGCCATGCGGAATATCGATGGCTGGGGTTGTATCTGCTGCTGCTGGGGATTTCGAATGGGCTGGCTTTCAACTCGCAGGCGGGCACGATTCCGCTGGCCGGAAATGATTGTCTGGGCGACCCGCTGATCTACTTTTTCACGATTCTGCAGATCGAGTTCACGTTCAGCTTTGCGGGGCAGCGGGTGGGGCGAGGGTGGCGGATTTACGAATGGCTATTGCCGACGCCGCTGATCCTGATGGTTCTGACGGTGGCGGGAAGGATCTCAGGAGATCCTTATTCGCTGACCGAAGCGGCGGCGATTTTGCCGGCTGCGGTCCTGCTGCCGGTGCTGCTGTTGATGTGGTACCGGCGGGGGAATCGCGAGGCGGGGTGGCTGATATTGCCGAGCCTGCTCCCGGTGGCGACAGCGGCGCTGTTCGATGTGGGGTTCGTGGCGATTTATGCGGGATGGGGGCGGCTGACATTTCTGGACGATCCCATCCCGGTGGGACCGGTTGCGCTGCAGTTGTCGGACCTGGGGGATTTTCTGTTCGTGCTGGCGATCGGGGTGGTGATGTTCTTCCGGTTCACGCGGGTGAGCCGGGAGCAGGCGCGGGCGGCGGCGGAGCTGGAGGCGGCGCGAGTGATCCAGCGGCGGCTGGTGCCGGAGTGTCTGCCGCATATAGCCGGCTATGCGATGGAAGCGGCGTACTATCCGGCGCAGGAGGTGGGGGGAGATTTCTATCAGGTGCTGGAGGCGGGAGCGGGCGGACAACTGGTGGTGGTGGGCGACGTGAGCGGCAAAGGTCTGAAGGCGGCGATGACGAGCACGCTGGCTCTGGGCGCGCTGCACATCCTGGCGAAGGAGAATCTGGGACCGGCGGCGGTGCTGACGCGGCTGAACGGACAACTGGCGGAGGAACACGACGAGGGATTCATCACCTGCCTGTGCGCGCACATGACGGCGCAGGGCGAGGTGACGGTAGCGAATGCGGGGCACTTGCCGCCATACCACAATGGCGAGGAAGTCGCGCTGGAGACGGATTTGCCGCTGGGGGTGTGGCCGGGGACGCATTACACGGAGAGGACGTTTGCGGTGGCGGTGGGGGATCGGCTGACGCTGCTGTCGGATGGGGTGGTGGAGGCGCGGAATGGGCGCGGGGATCTGTTCGGGTTTGAGCGGACGCAGGCGATCAGCCGCGAGTCGGCGGAAGCGATTGCGGCGACGGCTCGGCGCTTCGGCCAGGAGGATGACATCACGGTGGTGACCCTGACGCGGCGGGAACTGGTGGAGACAGCGCGCGGCGAAACCACGGCGGCGGGGGTGGCATGAGCTGCGCGGGCGAGCGGTGGTCATCAGGGAGGCCTGGGGAGTGGGCGGCGATGGGCGGGAGCGTGAGGCAGGATGCGGCGCTACGATAGGAAAGCGCCCGGATGGCGGAATCGGCAGACGCAGCGGACTTAAAATCCGCAGACTCTAACAGGTCGTGGGGGTTCAAGTCCCCCTCCGGGCACCATGAAACTGTAGAGAGCGTGATGGCGGCATCAGTCCTTTGCCCCCGGCCGCTGATGCAGAAGTGCTCGCGCTGAGAGATCGCGTGGCGCTGCGGCGAGTTGGGCGGATGCTGGCCCGTTTCACGTTACCGATCCGCTTCCGCCATAGATGACCGCTGCTGTGACAGGAACGCTAACTTCATGGGCGTTCCAGGCGGCATGGCAGCACCACGACATCCGTGGAAGGAGTGATCGTCAGTCGGTTGTCCTGTTGTTCGAAGATGGCTTGCCCGAGCACGGGCGCTGACAGCCTGCAACCCTCTGCCGCGGTGGTCTTCAATTCGATCGTCAATGGGCGTGCCCCGCGCTGCAGCACGATCAGATCGGCATCTTCGAAGGAGCCTCGATCTGCCGCCGGACAAGCGGATGTGCCGATGCGCAGGTAGACCAGGTCGTTCTGTCCTGCATCGAGTATCTGTTCGGTCCCACACGCCAGCGGAGCATGCTCAGCGCGCAGCCTGAGCAACTGGTGGAACCACGACCACATTGCCTGCTGTTCGGGTGTGCGCATGCTTTCCCTGAACGCGCCGTGCCCTGGTCCTGCTTCGAAGCCACCGGCCTCGAAGCCGCCGGGAAAGTCCTCTCGGTTGGCGGGATCCTTTCCGCCTTCCATCGCGATCTCATCTCCGGCATAGATCTGCGGCGTTCCTCGCGTGGTGAGCAGATAAGCCACCGCGAGCCGTCGCGTATCCGGATCGGGGACGGCGGTGGCGAAGCGGATCGTATCGTGATTGCCCAGGAACGGCACCAGGCGCTCAGGATGCGGATACAGTGCATCGGAAGCCAGCACCTGCGCCAGCAGGCTCATCGATTTTCCGTTGCCGAAGACCTCGCGCGTCACGAAATAGGTGGGGAAGTCGAACGGCGTGTAGAGGCCTGTGTCGATTCCGTCGCGCGTCACGCCGCCTGCAAACGAAGATGTGATTTCCGGATGTGGATCGAATACCTCTCCTACATCGGTCAGCCGTGGAAACAGTTGATGAAGCTCCGCATGGAAGCCGTTCCAGAACCCTCGATTGACGAACGCAAACGTATCGATGCGCAGTGCATCGGCGCCAGTCTCTTCGACCCACCACACCGTGTTCTGGCGAAGATATTGTGCCACCGTGGCATCGTCCGTGTTCATGTCCGGAAGAGTGTTGGCAAACCAGCCATGCAGTATGGGGTCGCGATCGCGCTCGGGTGCGTGGGGATCGATCAGCGGGAAGAAGTCATAGCTCATGGGGATGTGGTGTTCCAGCGTTCCGTGAAACCAGTTGGGCGCAGGCTCATCGAGCACCCACGGATGACGCGGGCCGACGTGATTCGGCACCGTGTCGAGCATCAGCTTCATGCCGCGTGCACGTAAAGCCTTTGCCAGATCCTGCAGATCCGCGAGACTTCCAAAATGCGGGTCGACCGCGTACTGATCGGTCGCGGAGTACCCGTGATAGCTGCCGCGACCAGCGTTCGCATACACGGGGGTCAGCCACACAGTTGTGATTCCCAGCTGCTGCAGATAGTCGAGGTGCTGCAGGACGCCGCGCAGATCGCCACCGTGCCATCCGCGTGGAAGGGCGCGCTCGGCTGTGGCGTCGGGGCTGGCGAACGCACTGTGTGCAGCAGGCCCGTCATTATTGTGATCGCCGTCGGCAAAGCGATCGGTCATGATGAGATAAATCACATCGCGGGGCGTGAAGCCCTGCATGCCGTCATTCGCAGGACGCGGCGCCTTGAACCCGTAGGGCACACGCAGCTGGTGGCCGTTCTTCACGACAGAAAGCGTTACAGTCTCGGGCTTCGCGGGCGAAGCGCTCAGCCGCAGGATCGCCCAATGACCGTTCTCCGAGATGGTCGTGTTTCGGATTTTGAGCGTAGGATCGCTCAGCGAGAATTTCGCTCGGGCAAAACCGGTTCCGCGTACCAGAAGCATCGGCTCGGGAAGAGTACTGAACCAGTTGGGAGGATCGATTTTTGTGACGGCAAGGGGTTCTTCAGGTGCAACCGCCTGCGCGAGCACAGGGGCGGGAGCGAGAAGCAGAAGCGCCATCATTGACTGCAGTGCTGCTCGGAACAGGAAATATTGGAGCAAGGTAAGCCTCACGATCGGTTAGCGAAGTTGGACCGTCTCGCCCGCCGAATCCGCAGGCACGGTCACGGTCCACGCTGTACCGGCGGCTTTCAGCGAGTAACTGCGATCAGTCCTGGCGGTACGCTGGGCCGGCTTCCAGCCATAGACCTCAATACGGTAGCTCTGCCACCACGGTCTGAAGCGCCCCTGCTGTGGCGCAATGGTCACCTGCAAGGAGCCGTCCCGTTCACCAGCGCAGGTGAACGCAACGCGTGCGAAGTCGCCCCGCTTGTAATCGAAGCTGTGCCCGTCGTCGGTATACACCTCCCCTGTACAGGGCGAGGATGGGTCGATGGGTGGGTAGACGCGGAGGGTCAGAGGACCCTGCGGTGTCAGGTCGGTGCTCTGGACCAGGGGCTGCATCGGCAGGATGCTTCCGCCCCGCGCATAGACAGGCAGCGTGTCGAGCCTTGGCGTAATGATGATCGGCTGTGTGGCTTGCAGTTTGTTCCGTTGCTCCAGATCCCGCGGCTGCTCGCGCGCGGTGCGTTCGAAGCGCTCGCCGGTCCAGTAGTCGTACCAGGTGCCTGGGGGCAGATGCACCTCGTACGGCGCAATCTCCTCGGGCGACGGATTGGGCGCGACCAGCAGGTCAGCGCCGAAGAGGAATTCGCTTCCCCCGGCATTGAGTCCCAGCGGATGACCATCCGCGGTCGCATCCGGGAAGTCCACAAACAGCGGGCGCATCACAGGCACGCCGTCACGGGAGGTATGCTCGACAGCCGTGTACAGGTAGGGCATCAGGCGGTATCGTTCTTCGATGTAGCGTCGGCGTATCGCTTCCTGCTGTGGGCCGTCCACCCAAACCTCATGGCGCCGCGTCCCCCTGGCCGAATGATCGCGATCGATGGGCTGAAAGGCCGCCACTTCCAGCCACTTCGTCAGCAGGTCCGCGGGCGGCGAGCCGGCAAAGCCGCCCACATCGGCGCCGGCCATCGAAAAGCCGCTCAAGCCAAGGTTCAGCAACTGCGGCGTGGTCATGCGCAGATGGTTCCACGTAGAGCTGTTGTCGCCGGTCCAGGTCACCGCATAGCGCTGGCCGCCCGCGAAGCTCGCGCGGGTCATCACGAAGGGCCGCTCGTTGGGCCGGCCAGCGAGCACACCATCGTAGGTGGCTTCAGAGTTCAGCATGCCGTATACGTTGTGGATCTCGCGATGATCCGTCGTGCGTGTCCGGAACCCCGGCATATCGATGCGATGCTGCACGTCGTCCGGCATGGTCCTGGTCGGCGTGTTGAAGATCGCGGGCTCGTTCATGTCGTTCCAGAAGCCTGCAACGCCATCTTTCAGGAACTCCGCATACAGAGAGCCCCACCACTGCTGGGTCCTGCGTTGGGTAAACTCAGGAAACACCGCCTTGCCGGGCCACACCATGCCGACGTAGGTCTCGCCATCGGGCATCTTGACGAAGTGGTCGCCCGCCACGCCGGAATCATACGGTGCATAGCCGATACCGGGTTTGTCCGCAATGTGAAGGTCGGTGATGACCACCAGGTGGAAGTGATCGAGTTTCAGATTCTTCACCAACTGCGGAAAATGCGGAAAGCGCTCCGGGTCGACGGTGAACGGCATGTTGTCTTTCTGGAAGCCGATGTCCAGCCAGAGCACATCGGCGGGAATGCGATCGGTGCGCAGACGGTGCTCCACGTCGGTGAGTTGCGACTCCGGCGAGTAGGTGTAACGCGACTGCTGGAAGCCCAGGGACCACAATGGTGGCAGCGGCGTCGGACCCGTCAGCCAGGCATAGTCCGAAAGGACCTGGCGTGGGGCAGGCCCGTAGAGCAGCACATAGTCGCACGCGCCGTCTGCCGAACCGAAGCTGTATTCGTTTTCGCTCTCGCGGCCGAAGTCGAAGAAGCTGCGGTAAGTGTTGTTGAAGAACACGCCGAGCGTCCGACCTTGGCGCATCGTCATGAAGAACGGAATGCTTTTATAAATTGGGTCGGTGGACTCCTGCCATCCGAAGTGATCGGTGTTCCATAGCACGAAGGCTTCGCCCGAGCGGTCCAGCGGCCCTGGCTTATCGCCCAGACCGAAGAAGTGATCGTCGGTCGTGCGCCGTTTGTACACGCGGAAGGTGGCGCCATGACGGAGCACAGGTTCGGCGTCTTCCTGCAATACCTGGCCCGCGTTGTCGGTCACGGTCAGCGCAAGATGAGGCCCGATCGCAACGTGCAGTTTGCCGGTGCCAAAGCCTGCAGCCTCGGCGATCACCTTTGCACGGCTGTGGAGTGCCTCCGGCCGAATGGCCCATGACGCATCTTCAGGCTCAGCCTCGCCCTGCCACATGCGCACGCGGACGACGTCGTCCCGGAGTGCCGTGACCTCCAGCGTCTCGCCGTCCTGCTGCGCCCGCACACCGTTCGGCGTGTGCTCCAGGCCAGGGGATGCCTGCGCCTCCAGCGGAGCTTGACCGACACAAATTGCGAGGCTCAGCGCCAGCATCAGTGCCGCCCAATGCGAGGCACGCTGCGCGACCACGCTCGCTCTGCTCTTCACTCCAGACCTCCTCCGGGCTTCGCCGGCGCAAGCCGGAAGATACGTGTCTGAAACGGGTCGAGCGACAGTGCAGGAAGAGCCACCGGTGGCGGCTCCCTCGTGCCCCGCGCACGATCATTGCCGCCCTCGGGCAGAGATTCTTCCGCCCAACGCTTCCCCGGCGGGGTTTCCGCCTCGACGCCGCCGTCAAAAGGCGTGTTCGAAAGATTCACCGTCACCAGTTCGGTGTCGTCGCCGCTGCGCCGCTCAAAGCTGACTACATGTTGTTGATCGCTGTTATGCAGCCACTGCAGGCTGCCGTGACGCAAGGCCTGCGAATTTTCGCGAAGCTGAATCAGCGCGTGATAGAACCCTGGGAAGGTTCTCTCCTGCTGCGCCGCACTCCAGTCGATGGTTCGCTTGCTGAACAGCGCGGGCGCGCCGGAGGCCGTCGCGTCGCCAACCTCCATGCCGTTGTAGAGCATCGGCACACCCGGCAGCGTGAACACCAGTGCCGATGCGGCCAGCGTGCCGCGTTCACCGTAGCGCACGATGGCGCGGCGTTCGTCGTGGTCATCGCTGATCAGCATGTGCTGGGCGCCCTGGGGAAAGAGCCTTGTCTGTTGCAGCCACGTGGCCTGCACGCTGCTCGCAGGGCTCCCGTTTTCCAGCACCTGATCGAAGGTCGCAAGCATCGGCCAGGCATAGTCGAGGTCGAATGCTTTTGTCATCAGATCAGGCTTCGATGCTTCGGCCAGCATGAGCAGGTTGGGGTTTACGACCTGTAACGCCGGCCGCAGCTCTTCCCAGAAACTTGTCGGCACCATGGCCGCGGCGTCACAGCGGAATCCATCGAGCCGAAACGTCTTCAGCCAGTACACAAAGACCTCGATCATGTACTTACGCAGCGCAGGATTGCTGTAGTTCAGGCCGGCGACGTCGGTCCAGCCACGCGGAGAAACGATGTTGCCCGCTTTATCGTGGGTGTAAAACTCCGGATGCGCCATCATCACGCTGTCCCACGAAGTGTGGTCAGCCACCATATCGAGGATCACGCGCATGCCGCGTTCATGTGCCGAGGTGACCAGATTTGCGAAGTCCTGCTTCGTCCCCAGAGAGGGATCGATCGCGTAGTAGTCACGCGGCGAGTAGGGACTTCCGAGGGGACCGAGCCGCTTCACCTGGCCGATGGGGTGCACGGGCATGATCCACAGCACGTTCACGCCAAGGTTATGCAACTGGTCGAGCTTCGCGGTAACACCGTTCAGCGTGCCTTCCGCACTGAAGTCGCGGGGATAAATCTCATAGATGACCGCCGAGTCGACCCACGCGGGCGGCTTGCGTGCGGGCACACGGACCTCGCGGTCCGGCGCCTGCGCTCGAACAACGCTGCCGGCCAGGCACACAGCCGCCAGCAACGCGGCGAACACCACTTGCCCAACCACTCTTGTCACCCGGGGCTCTCCCTCGTTGTCTTGGGGTTGGCGAGACAAACCAGGCGCACGGGAGGGGTTCGTCCCGTGCGCCCGGCTCCCAGCCTTAGAACACCAGACGGGCGGCGATCTGGATCTGGCGAGCGGAGTTCGCCCTTAACCCGGTGATCACACCGAAGGTGGTGAGGTTGTTCATACTGCCACCGGGATTGGTGAATTGCGGCGTGTTCAGCACATTGAACGCGTCGCCGTGCAACTCCAGGTTGAAGCGATCAGTCAGGTGCAGATTCTTCTGAGCGCTGAAGTTGACCAGGCGCGAAGAGGGTCCAAAGATGAGATTGCGCCCCGCGGTTCCCACACGGGTATAGACGGTCTGGTCCTTACCGTCGGTCGAGGTGATGGTCGGAATGATGCTTGAAAACGATGCCGGATTGAACCAATGACCCGTGATCTGTTTTGGGTACTGCAGAGAAGAGACCAGATCCGGACGGTTCCCGGGGTTGTTGTAGCCCACGCTCAGATCGTCGGGCTGGCCGGTCGACAAAAGCGCGATCAAATTGAACTGGAAGCCACCGACCAGAAGATCCAGCGGCCTGCCTGCACTGCCAAGGAAGCGCTGCCCATGACCGAACGGCAGGTTGTACAGCCCGGAAGCGGAGAAGTTATGCCGCACGTCCTGATTCGAGTTGCCGTAGTTCAGCATCGGATCTGCCGGGTCGTCTACCGTAGACCCCTCAAACGCGCCGGGTGAGTCATCCAGCGAGTGCCCCCACGCGTACGAAGCCGTGACCAGCAGGTTATCTGCCCGGTGTTCATAATGCGCCTGCAAACCGTTGTAGTTGGAGATTCCGTCATAGCGGTTGAGTTCTATGCCGCCAAGGTTCTCGAACGGAGTCGTTGTCTGGTTAAACAAGTAGCCGTTCAGCGGGTAGTACGACGAGAGCCGATCGCTGTGCACGCCCACATAGGTAAGGCTGACCACGTCGCGATGGCCGAACTGCTGCTGCAGTTGCAGGTTGTACTCCTGCAATCGCGCGTGCTTGTTATCGCGCTCGACCGCAAGTCCGCCGAGGCCTTGCGGTGGGCTGTTGGGATTGAAGTTCGGGAAGCCCGGAGGAGGCAATGGAGTTTTTACGGCCGCGGTGGAGGTGTATCCGGGGCAGGTGTACGGGGCACCGGGCGCTGCCGTCTGACCGGTCAGGGTGATGCAATAGCCATTGTACCCATTGTAGGTAATTTCGCCACCGAAAGGCGGTTGCTGGCCGAGCTGGTTGCTAATGCCGCCGTAGTCCGGAAAGTAGAAGATGCCATAGCCACCATGCAGCGAGGAGTGGCCGTCGGGCGTGACGGCGTAGGCGAATCCCAGACGGGGCGCGAAGTTCAGGTAGTCCTGGTTGACGATGCTGCGCGAGACGCCGTTCTGTCCTGCCAGCCAAACGGTGCCGTTGGCCGGGTTGAACGCGGCCTGATAGTTATGCTCTTCATAGGGCCAGGTCAGCAGGTCCCAGCGCAGACCGAGGTTGAGCGTCAGACGTTTGTTAAAGCGCCAGTCGTCCTGGACAAAGAGTGCGTCCTCCTGGCTGTTGTTCTCGAAGTAGCCATTTTGCGCACCGATCGAATAGTTGTCCACGCCGCCTACCATAAGTTCGGTGGGCTCGTAGCCGGTGAAGTCCACACCGTTGCCGGCGATGTTGAAAAAGCCCTTGCCCGCGAGGGGACGGAAGAACTCGACCTGACGCTTGAGGAAGGTGCCGCCGGTCTGGATGGTGTGCTTGCCCATCGTGATGTTCACGGTATCGGTGAGCTCGTATGTGTTCTCCGGCACGGCGAACAAACCATAGTCGCCGGTGTACTCGATCTCGGTGTTGTAGCCGCCAATCAGCGCGCCACCGCTGGTTTCGAGGTTGCGGTTCGCGTTGACGATCCCGAGGTTGGCTGAGATGTCCTCTCCGTAGTAGGGCGGCTGATATCCGAAGTTGTCACGGTTGTAGGCCAATCGAGCCTCGTTGACGATGTGCGGAGAAAAGGTATGGGTCGAACCCAGCACATATCCCCGCGCATGAACGTAGTTCGATCCTGAACCGCTGCCGGCTGGGAGGGTCGGCGCGAGCACCGACGTCAACGTATTGGTCGAATTGTCATACGAGAAGCGGAGGAACAGGATGTCGTTGTTGGTCGGATGCCAGTCCAGACGCGTGTCAAAGGTGTTGTAGTTGTTGGCTGCGCGCTGATGGACCAGATAGTTCTCCAGAACGCGGTCGGTGCGGCTCGGCGCGGGATAATCGTTGAAATAAGCTACGGCAGCCGTGTTCTGACGGCCGGTGGGAATAATGTTGCCGGTGAAGGGCGTGCAGGTCTGCGGATCGTAGATCTGGCCCTTGCTGTACAGGGCGAGGTTATTGTTCATGGCGCCAGCGTTGGGGACGCACCGGGGAAACGTGGTAATAAAGCTTCCCCCGGTTAAGCCCGTGTCCAGGAGCTCCGAGAAATTACCCGTGCGCATCAGCGCGGTGGGAACGGTGTGGTACGACGCAGCGACGGGCAGCGCCTCACGATAAGCGGCATAATCGCCAAACAGAAACAGCTTGTCTTTCACAATGGGCAAACCTGCCGAGCCGCCCCACTGATTGCGGTTGTAAGGGGGATTCGGGGACGCAGGGGCGTCCAGGAACCGATAATTCGGGTTCGCGTCGAACTTGCCGCTGCGGTAGTACTCGAAGGCCGACCCGTGGATCGTGTTGGTGCCTGACTTAATGGATGCAATCACCAGGGCGCCACCCGCACGGCCATACTGGGCCGGAGCGACGCTGGTGGTCACCTGGAACTCCTGCGTGGCTTCGACGGGTGGGAAGAAGACGACGTCGTTCTGCAGTCCGTCGTTGTTATCGACGCCGTCGAGGATGAAGTTATTGGCCTGGATTCGGGTCCCGTTGACCGAGAGGGCGCCGCTGCCGCTCTCGCCATAGCGATCCACTGTGTCCTGGCTGGAATCACCATACAGTCCCTGGGTCACCCCGGGGGTCAGGAGCGCGAGGTTGAGCGCGTTGCGGCCGTTGAGGGGCAGCTCGGTGATCTGTTTTCCCTGGATCGTCTCCCCCAGGGTAGCGTCGGTGGTGTCCACCAGTGGCGCGGCGCCGGTAACGTTTACCGTCACGCTCGTCTGGCCGGGGTGCAGCTGGAAGACCAGCGTGAGGTTTTGTGTAACGGCAACGGTGATCTGCTGGCTTTGAGACTGGAAGCCCGGCGCCGAAACGATTGATTCATAAGTGCCGGCCGGGACTGCAGGGATGTTGAGCTCGCCCTGTCCGTTGGATGTGCCGGTCAGCTTCAGGCCGGTTTGCGGATTCACCAGGGCGATCGTCGCATTGGGAATGGCGGCCCCCGTCGAGTCGGTCACTGACCCAACGATGCGGCCGGAGTCAGCTTGCGCGATGAGGCGGGGCGAGGTGAAGAATAGTGTGCAGGTGAGCGCGAGCGATAACGCCACCCAGCTGCGACAAAACGAAGATAACGTTGGGTGATTCATGTCGGCCTCGAAATTTAACCGTGCCGGATTCCACATGGGTCCGGTGGAACCTGCGGACTTTCGGCTAAGAACTAGGGCGACTCTCGACCTCGGGATTTTATGTTTGCAATAGACGGCCTCCCATTTTGTCTCTACTTCGGGGTCATTAAAAAAGCTCTTTAGAATGAGTTGGTTTGGGGGGTTCTTTACTGAAAACCGAAGTCAGGGCTAGGATGAACGCTACTGGAAACGCATCGCATGGCAGTCATTACCCGACATCAGATCGTCACATTCGGGATTTTTGAGGTCGATCTCGACGCTGAAGAGGTTCGCAAAGCTGGACTCCGTGTTCGTCTCGCCGGACAGCCCTTTCGCCCGCTGGCCGCTCTGCTGGCGCGACCGGGCGAAGTTCTGACCCGCGAAGAGCTCCAGCACGAGATATGGGGAGACAACACTAACGTTGATTTCGAGCGCGGATTGGCCAGCGCGATCAATAAGGTTCGCGAGGCCTTAAGTGATTCAGCCGATCACCCTACCTATATAGAGACGATTGCCCGCAAAGGCTACCGGTTTATCGCCCCAATCACCGTCAGCCCGCGGGAGGCGGGGACGCCTGAAGCGGATTCGGCCCTGAAGGAGCACGGACCAGAACAGGCCTTCCACTCCTACTCAGGTGAGCTATCTCACCTGGCGTATGCCTCCCACCCGGGGGCTTCGCCAGACGCGCCTTTAGCCGTTCCCGGCCTGGCGCTCCGGGGCCAGCGAGCGCCCACTCCGGCATCCCACAGAATTCTGTGGGCGATGGGGGCCTGCGTCCTGGTACTCGTCACCGCAGCCGTGACGTGGCGGATCGCGCGGGGCATTTCCGCGCCTCTCCTGCCGCATATTGAGCAGCTTACCCAGACGAACGATATCTACCCAGGTCCCCCCAACCCGGAGACAATGCTTTCGCTGGTAACGGACGGCCCCAGACTTTATGTGCCAACGCTGGTCGACGGCCGCTCCCAGCTTACTTCAGTGGATGACAACGGAGCGTACCGGCAACCCATTGCCCTGCCGGCCACCCTCAGCACAGGCGCGATCTCGGATATTTCGCAGGACGGTTCCTACCTGTTGATCCGCAGTGTTATGAATCGTGATCCGGAGCAGCCCCTCTGGGTCGTCCCCACCGCCGGTTCTGGCGCTCAACGGGTCGGCGAGGTGCTTGCGCACGACGCCGTCTGGATGCCGCACGACCCCAATCACGTTCTCTTTGCCACCGGCACCGATCTCCGTATCGTCGAGTTGGGCACAGGGGAAGTCTCCCCCTTCCTCTCGCTCCCCGGCCGCGCCTTTTGGCTCCGCTGGTCACCGGATGGCCGGACGCTGCGCTTTACGCTCCTCGATCCCGTCAGGCATTCGTCCCGGATATGGGAGATGGACGCCGACACCCGAAAGCCGCACCAGGTTGAATTCGAAACCCTGCGCGGCCTGAATATCTGCTGCGGCTCCTGGACTCCTTCGGGGAAGCAGTTCGTTTTTCAGGCCAGCGACGCGCGCAGCAGCAATCTATGGCTGGCCGGCACCGGATCGCAGCCACGGTTGACGCAGCTCACCAATGGTCCGATCCGCTTCTATTCGCCGCTGCCCAGCCGCGATGGCTCTCAAATCTTCGCATTTGGCACCGCTCATACCGACGCGGTGGAACGCTACGATCGCGCGCACCATGAATTCGTGCCTGCGGAACTCTATCTCCAGGACAGCACCCGCGTCAGTTACTCGCGCGATGGAAACTGGGCCGCCTGGACAGACTCCCGGGGCCGCCTCTGGCGAGCGCGCGCGCGCTCGGGCGCCGACCTCCTGCAACTTACCGGAGAAGATCTTGAGGTCTTCAGCGCGCAGTGGTCACCGGACGGAAGCCAGCTCGTCCTGATGGGTCGCCGTTCCGGCCAGCCGTGGCAAATCTACACCGTGAACGCCGCCGGGGGAGCCGTCACGCCCCTGCTCACCGACGCCCGCAATCTTGCTGATCCGGACTGGTCCGCGGACGGCAAACAGATCGTCTTCGGACGCGAGGCCGACCTGATGGGCCAGGAGGCGGGCCCGCACGATATCGAGATCCTCGACCTTGCCACGCACAAGACTCGGCCGCTTCCAGGCTCCACGAATCTGTTTAGTCCCCGCTGGTCACCGGACGGAGAGTGGATCGCGGCTCTGTCGCGCGATCAGTCGCGCCTCCTGGTGTTCAACGTGCGAACTCAAAGCTGGAGCACGCTCTTCACGGGAGGTGCCGCCGATCCTGTCTGGGCCTCTGACAGCCGCGCGATCATCTTCCACGCCTTCGCCCCGGAGCACGCAGCGATTCTGCAGGTGACCGTCAACGGATCGCTGCAAACACTCGCGGACCTGACTGGACTCCGGCCTCTCGTTTCGGACAACTGCTTCTTTGGCGGGGTTACACCGGATGGTTCCCCCCTTATCAAACCCAATGTTGGCGTCGGCAATTTGTACTCGATCAACCTGCCTTCGAACTAACTCGCCTCGTCGCTCGATCTCAACACCCTGACCATGACGGTCAATCCTGCAAATCCTGTCCCTCCAGTCGACGTAGCCCCGTCGGGCCTTGTCTATAATTTCCCCGCACCGGTATATGTTGCGGGCTTGCTCATTACTCCGGACGCTCCGGAAGCAAACCCCACCATCGGCGCCTCGGGCACCTTCAGCATCAATCCACCTCTTCCTGCCGGGCTGAGTTTTGATTCAGGCAGCGGCATCATTAGCGGAACTCCCGCCGCAGTGCCCTCCACCATTGTCCCTCCCCCCTACACACCTGCCGTTAGTTCGCCTCAGCCCACCACCGCGACCTATACCGTCACCGTCACTAACACGGTGGGCAGCACCACTGCGCCCGTCACCATCACGATCTACAACTCGCCTCAGTCCGTGCCGAATCTGGCCCAGTCGATTACGCCGCCGCTGTCCATCATCGGATCCAGCTTTCAGTTTCTCGACACCGGCATGACGGTGACGGACTCATTCAATCCGAAAGTGGCACCCGTGGAGTGGATGGCAGGTCAGGCGGTCAGCACCGCGGTGAGCCCGGACAACACGACCCTGCTGGTTCTAACCAGCGGATTCAACCGCGTCTTTCAGGGCCCGTTCCCGATTTTCGATCCTCTCTACTCGACCGAGTACATTTTTGTCCTCGACATCACGGGTAAGTCGCCGGTCTTTAAGCAGGCCATCCCTGTTCCCAACGCATATCACGGGATCGTGTGGGATCCCACTGTGCAGAATCACACGTTCTATGTCTCCGGCGGCATGGGCGACGCGCCCTTTGGGACCGACCCTATCCCATATGAAGTGCCCAACAATGGCGACAACATCCACATCGTCACGCTGCAGGCAGATGGAACGTATAAGCCTGTCGCCGAGCTGGACCTGGGCCCGTCCAGCAACGTGGTTGGCGGCCATCCAGCCGGCAACGGCCTTCCCGTCCCCGACAATAAATTCGCCTCGGTCAACAGCGCAGTGTTTGTAGCTCCTATGGCTGCGGGCCTGGCGATCTCCAGCGACGGCAACACCCTGATCGTTGCGAATTACTATAACGACTCCATCACCATCTTCACGGGTGGCCTGAGTATCTGGATGGATCAATGGCAGGCGAGCGCAGCTTCGGCACAGGGTGGAGTGGGGCTGCTGCCGGGAATCGAACTCGACCTTCGCCCTGGTAAGGCTGCTTCATCGCCCGCTCAGGGGACACCGGGCGGCGAATATCCGTTCTGGGTCGTCCTTGCCGGCAAGAGTGGCCCGGGCGCAACCGCCTACGTCTCGAGCCTGCGCGACCGCGAAATCGACGTCGTCAACCTTGGTGAAGTTTGCGGCCACGGGACCACCGGCCCCAATTGCTTTATGACCGTCAATGCGTCGGTCACGGCACGGGTTCCCGTCAAGGGCCAACCCAGCAAGATGACGCTGAACAGCGCGAACACGCTTCTCTATGTGGCCGAAGATGAGTCGGATACTGTGGACGTGATCGATCTCAACTCCCAGGATAAAGGTGTCCCAGGCCAGACCGGTGGCGCCCGCGCGAACACCGTCATCGAAACCATCCCCGTCATCGCGCCTGGGGCCGACATGCAGTCCTTTGCCCTGACGCAATACACCGGAGCAAACACCAACAGCGTGACCCTTTCTCCGGATGAAACACAGCTTTTCGTAACCAATGGCAATCTGAACGATATCGCGGTCGTTTCACTCTCCGGAACCAATACCGGCGACCACGTCACGGGACTGATCCCCACTGGCTGGTATCCAAACTCGGTCAGCTTCAGCACCGATGGCAGCTGGGCCTATGTGGTCAACTCGAAGTCCCCTACCGGCGCCAATCCTGACTGGTGCTACGTCTATGGGCCTGCCGGATATCCCACCTGCATGCCGGCCAATGAGTACAACCCTCAGCTGACCAAAGCAGGCTTGTTGAGCTTCCCGGTGGCGGGCGCCATGGCGGTGCTTCCACAGCTAACAAAGCAGGTAGAAAGCAATAACCGCTTCGCCGCCACCTCCACCACCGGTCCGGTTTTGGCCGCCGTGCAGCAAGGCGTCCAGCACGTGATCTACATTCTCAAGGAAAATCGAACCTACGATCAGATTCTCGGCGACCTCGGGCGCGGTAATGGCGACCCCTCGATGGCTCTGTTCGGACAGTCGATTACGCCGAATGAGCATAACCTGGCGCAAACCTTCGTTACCCTCGATAACTTCCGGGCCAGTGCTGAAACCAGCAACGACGGCTGGCCGTGGAGCACCTCCGCCCGAGCGCCCGATGTCATCGAGCACCAGTTCCCCGTGAACTACGCGCAGCGGGGACTAAGCCTCGACTCCGAGGGCCTCAATCGCAATGTTAACGTTGCCCTTCCCACCCTGGCCCAGCGCCAGGCTTCCGATCCACTCATGCCGGGCGGAGCCAATAGTCCCGATGCCGAGGACGGCGAGGATTTGCTGCCAGGTCAAACTGACGTTGCCGCCCCGGATGGACCTGACGATGAGGTGAACACCGGCTATCTGTGGGATAACGCGCTTCGTGCGGGACTCACCGTTCGCGACTATGGCTTCTTCATCGACACCAACTGCTATAACGAGCCCAGCTGCCAGACGCCTCTCATCCATATGCCCTTCCTGACGAATACCGTCGTGGCCCCGTCCACCAGTGTCGCGCTCACACCGTATACCGATCCCTATTTCCGCGGCTTCGACCCGGGCTTCCCGGATTACTACCGCTTCAAGGAGTGGGAACGGGACTTCGATACCAACTACGCCAAGGGCGGCTTGCCGAATCTGACCCTGGTGCGCTTCATGCACGACCACACGGGAAACTTCGCCGTTGCCATCGACGGCGTCAATACTCCGGATCGCGACGTCGCCGATAACGACTACGCGGTTGGCTTGCTTGTGCAAAAAATAGCCAACAGCCCCATCTACAAAAACAACACCCTTATCTTTGTGGTCGAAGACGACTCGCAGGATGGTGACGACCACGTCGACTCGCATCGCACCACGGCATTTGTAGCAGGAGCCTGGGTCAAAGATGGAGTGGTCTCGACCGCCTACAACACCATCGACTTCATTCGCACTATGGAAGAAGTCCTGGGTCTGCCTCCGATGAACCTCAACGATGCGCTCGCCACGCCCATGTCGGACGTCTTCAACACGTCGGCGGCCCCGTGGAGCTTTACCGCAGTTCCTGCCTCGATTCTCTACTGCACCAGCCTTCCACTCCCGGGCCCCGCGCAAACCTGCCTCAATCCCACGCCGGATGCGGCCTACTGGGCGCGCGTGACCAGGGGAATGGACTTTAACGATGCGGACCGTGTCGACGGCGTCGTCTTCAATCGCATCCTCTGGAAGGGGCTGATGGGCAATCGGCCTTATCCCGCCGCTCCAACCGGACTGGACCTGAGCCAGAATCGAGCCCAGCTGCTTGCGCGTTACCGGAAATCGCTTCAGCACAAGACGGCAAAAACCACGACTCCGGTCCGCGACTGAGACACGCATCCAGGACCAGTTAGAAAGGTGGGGTCGCGGATCGAGAGAGATCCACGACCCCAACCAATCCAGAGAAGCGAATTATCAAAGTGCGGTCCAGGCGCAGAACGTTGCCGAGAGTCATCCGAGAACAGCAGCACTCCCGGCGGCCAGGTGGCCGTTGTCTCCAGGTCTGGCTCGAATACAGTGCACGGCAGCGTCTTCGAGTTTCTTCGCAACGACATCTTCGACGCGCGCGAACCGATCGATACGCTCAATGACAAGCAGATTTTTCGTCGTCCACATTTGGGCAGATTATCGGCACCGTGAATCCTGGCCCGGTGGGACCAGGAACTCCGCTTCAAATGCAGTTCGCCTTACGGCTCGAGTTCTAAGTCGCGGAGAGGGTCTGCATGGCCTGGCGAGTCGCCCTGCACCGCCTTATTCGGCTGGGCGAGAACCGGCGATGAGGATGTCTACCAGTCTTCTGGCGCTTTGCTGCCAATCACCGCCGGAGACCACATAGGAGACGCCGATCACCGCCCGAAGCAGATCGGAGGCGTCAATATCTCTTCGCACATCGCCGCTCTTTTTCGCGTGTTTCACCAACTCCTCGATGGCTCCCTGGACCAGGCTGCGAGAACCCTCATAGAGCCTGGAAGGGCCTCCGGCGACGCTGTTGAGGGCGGGCGCAATGATGTGCTTTGCCGCGATGTATTCGACGAACAGCAGCAACCAGGCGCGCAGGGCCTCGACCGGAGACATCGCGGCGGTGAACCCGCGCGCTGCTGCGGCCAGCTTTTCCACCTCACTGCGGTAGACCGCTTCGATCAGCGCATCCCGTGTCGGGAAATGGCGGTACAAGGTACCGGCTCCGACACCCGCCTGCCTGGCGATGTCGTCCAGACTCGCAGACGCGCCGTAGCGCGTAAAAGCCCCCTTCGCCACTTCGAGAATTCGCTCGCGGTTCCGCTGCGCGTCGGATCGCGGCTTTCGCAGGACGGGTTGCGTGCGTTTCTTCATCATTTCCAAAATATATTGCAACCGGAGACTATCTCCGATTATCTACTCACCAGGAGACTGTCTCCGTTTTATTCGAGGCGGCTGCTTTTCGTCAATTCTGGCTGTAAAGAGGTAAAGGAGATTCCAATGCGCGTATTCGTGACAGGTGCAACAGGTTTCATCGGTTCCAGGATTGTCCCGGAACTGATCCGCGCAGGCCACCAGGTGCTCGGTCTCGCTCGCAGCGATGCGGGCGCCCAGTTTCTGGCCGCAGCCTGCGCTGATGTCCATCGCGGCGATCTGGAGGACCTGGAAAGCCTGCGCAGCGGTGCCGCTGCGTCCGATGCCGTCCTTCATGTCGCGTTTCGGCACGATTGGACGAAGTTTGCGGAAAGCTGTGAGCTCGACAAACGCGCCATCGAAGCTATTGGAGATGTGCTTCAGGGTTCCAGCCGTCCGTTCATTGTCAGCTCCGGAGCCGGAGTGGCCCAGGGGCGCGCCGCCACGGAGGACGATCCGCCGCTTTCTTCTCCATCCTTTCCCCGCGTATCCGAGGTGGCCGCTATTGCGCTCCATGAGCGCGGCGTGTACGCCTCGGTGATGCGCTTGCCGCAGGTCCACGACACAGTGAAGCAGGGACTAATCACTCCACTGGTCGCGATAGCACGCGCGAAGGGAGTCTCAGCGTACATCGGCGATGGTCAGAACCGCTGGCCTGCAGCGCATGTAACAGATGTCGCCCGTCTCTACCGGCTCGCTCTGGAAAAGTTCACCGCTGGAGCCCGGTACCACGCAGTAGCAGAAGAGGGCGTGCCGTTGAAAGACATTGCGACCGTCATCGGCCGCGGCCTGAACATGCCTGTCGTCTCTATCGCACCGGAACAGGCGCAGGAGCATTTCGGCTTTCTCGGGTTCTTTGCTGGGCGGGACGCTCTTATCTCCAGTGCGCAGACCCGAGCAAAGCTGGGCTGGAACCCGACGGGTCCTGACCTTCTCACCGATCTTGGGAATATGCGTTACACGCAGGCCTGAACAAAGGCACGAAGACACTGCGCAAAGGCCAAAACCGACTCAGCCAATTTGAGAGGAATCAATATGAAGAAGACATGGTTTATCACAGGCGCGTCTCGCGGTTTTGGCCGCATCTGGGCCGAGGCTGCGCTCAGGCGCGGAGATAAGGTCACGGCCACGGCGCGAAGGCTGGAAGATATCGCGGATCTCAAAGAGCGCTTCGGAGACGCTGTCCTGCCGTTGGCCCTCGACGTCACCAATGCGGAGCAGGTGTCCCAGGTCGTTCAGCAGGCGTTTAAGCATTTCGGCAGGCTGGATGTTCTTGTGAACAATGCCGGCACGAGCTTGTTCGCGGCTACAGAGGAGGCGAGCGACGAACAGATCCGCGACTTGTTCGATGCGAACTACATCGGGATGGTTCGAGTTTTGCGATCGGCTCTGCCTCTGCTGCGGAAGCAAGGGAGCGGACACATCCTCGGCGTCTCGAGCGGTCTTGGGATTACGGCGCTGCCGCTCATCGGCTTCTACTGTGCAACGAAATGGGCGGTGGAGGCTCTGCACGAATCGCTGGCGCAGGAGGTGAGACCTTTCGGCATCAAGGTGACCCTGGTTGAGCCTGGAGCTTACGCAACCGATTTCGGCAAATCCGCAGAGATCGCAGATGCTCTGGAACCATATGCGGAGTTCCGGAAGCAGTTTCTGACGCGCCTTGCCAACGTGGAACGGGGCGACCCGAAGGCAACTGCAGAAGCCGTCCTGAAGCTTGTGGACGCGGACGATCCGCCGCTGCGACTCGGACTGGGCAATTCGATTCTGCCGAGAGCACGCGCCGCGTATCGAGAGCGACTGGCCGAATGGGAAGCGTGGGAAGAAGTGTCGAATGCGGCTATGGGCGAACCTCAGACATCGGCGACAGAGTGGATCGAGCAGCTGGCCAAACATGATGCTGCGGGTGAGTCCGTCTTCGCAGCAGGCGATACGAAATGATCCAGAGCTGGTCAGCGATGATGGGAGACGAACACCGAAATAAAGCAAGCGCCCCAGGAGGTTGTATGACAAACACGAAGACGCTTATTGAGCCGGCGTACTTCGCATTCAACAAGCGGGACATTGACGGTGCATTGGCACTGATGACAGAGGACGTGAGCTGGCCCAGGGCTTCAGAGGGCGGCAGGGTTGTCGGAAAGGAAGAGATTCGCGCTTATTGGACTCGACAATGGGGTGAGTTCGATCCCCATGTCGAACCGCTGGCAATCACCGAGGGAGAGGGAGACAAGGCCCGCGTCAGGGTGCATCAACTGGTCAGGAACCTTCAAGGGGAGGTTCTTTCGGACAGCGAAGTTCTCCACGTATTCATTCTGAACAGCGGTCTTATCGCATCCATGGACATTGGGGATGAAGCCGATCGAACTGTTGGTCCGACTGCGGCTATCGCACATCGATCCTGACTGGCTACCCGGCGTGGAGCGTGTGACCAGAGGCGCCCGCCTCGAGAATCAAGAACAGGCAACCGGATCGCTCCCAATAATCGGCCAGAGGTATTGTGCCTGGTGCGCGGCCCAGCGATGAGCCATTGGTCCGTTAGCGCGGTTGACCTAAAATCCGCAGACTCTCACCGGTCGGGGGGGTTCAGGTCCCACTCCGGGCACCATGGATCTTCGTCAGTTGTCGTTGAGCCGCGCCCTGGCTTCCTTCGTGGAATTCGGCATTGTCGTCGTTGCCTCCTCCCTCCTGCAAAAGCACTATCAGCCAGATGTCAAGGCGCAGAGGGCAGCGGAGCAGGTCGTTGCACGCGACCAACCTGATTTGCGAAACGGAAGATCGGATTGCGCAGCCGGCTTTGCCGGTGCATTTCGGCATGGCTGAGGACCTGATGGCCGGTCCGCCATGGGCCTTGAACCTGCGCTCGCCCGCAACTTCTTTCGGCTGCGCCTGAGGGGCGGTTTCCGCCGGAGGGGAAGCGTCAAAGCATCGGACCTTATCGCCGGCTGCATTTATTTCCTCCAGACTTATTGACGACTGATCGTACGCAGCTGTTAAATTGTGCGCATTCTCTCAACAAATCCGCCGTGGAAAGGTGATCTCATATGCCCACCGCAGACGATGGAGTAAACGGGAGATTTGCGTTCCTGAAGAGATTTCTGCCGAGTCTCGCGGTCATAAGGAACGTTCTCATCGTTGTGGTCTCACTTGCGGTGATCATCACAGTCGGCTATTTCGGGCTCAGAAAGCCACAGCAAATCGACCTCAGGACTTCGGATTTTCTGGGTTCGGTCTCCGATTATGCGACCGAGTACCACTGGCTCTACGTCAGATGGACTTTCACGGACTGGCTTCTAACGTTTTTCGCCGCCGGCACCGCAGTCAGCGCCGCCATCAAGAATGCCTATTCAGTCAAGCAGGACAAGCAGGACACGGCGTCCTGGCTGGATCTGACACTCATGGTCCTGGCGGTGCTGTCAGTGCTGGCTACAACCTTCGACGCGAAGGTTCATGCCGACCAACTGGCCGACCAGTACCGGGCCGCCGATCTAAGGCTTCAAGACGCCGAAATGCAGTTCATTCACAGCTCCAAAGATGGGGCAGCCCAGGAAGCATTACTAAAAGCGTGGGAGGATGCTCACAATATCCTTGAGCAAAAATATCCTCAGACCAAGCCTCCCGAGCCTCCGCCGGCGAGCGATCAAACAAAGCAGGAAACAAATCCTTCTGAACAGAACTCGAAGAAAAATGCAGCCGACAAGACCGGCAAGCCGACAACCCCGGCTCACACTCAATAGCCAATTTCCCTTCCGTAGCCCCGCCCCGCCCGTGAAGCCGGCCTGAGGGATGCAATTGATCGGGTATAGTCACGCGGTTCGATCAAGGGGATTAGGTGACTCGAAATTTCCGGTTGACGAGGATGTCGCGATGTCGGATACTTTGCGTTGTAAAGTGAGCGGATATGAATGAGCTGAACAAAGCTCTTGGGGACATCAGCAGCATCCGGCGGCAGGTGGCGCGTACGACGGAGTTTCGCGGCTATGGTCCGGCTACGCTTGCCGCGACCGGGGTGTTCGCGATGCTCGCTGCCGGCGCCCAGAACCTCTGGATTCCGCAGCCTGCTCTGCATGTGTGGGCCTACGTCGGTCTCTGGTTCTCGACGGCGTTTGTTTCGGCAGCATTGACCGGCGTGCAGATGTTGACGCGCAGCCGCCGCATTCACTCCGGACTGTCGGATGAGATGATCCACATGGCGGTGGAGCAGTTTCTGCCCGCGGTAGGCGCGGGACTGCTGCTGACGCTGGTGCTGCTGAAGACGGTTCCGGCGCTGGGATGGATGTTGCCGGGAATCTGGCAGGTGATTTTCAGCCTGGGCATCTTTGCCTCCTGCCGTTTCCTGCCGCGGCCCATTGTCGTTGCCGGTACCTGGTATCTGCTCACCGGCCTACTGTGCATTGGGCTGGGAGACAGGCGGGCGCTCTCGCCCTGGGCGATGGCGGTTCCTTTTGCGGCGGGACAGATGCTGGTCGCGGGCATTTTGCTTTTCTCGGCGAAGGAGAGCGGCGATGAAAGCTAAGGCGAGCGAGGGCCGCTTTGCCTACGAGGGGCTGGATCGGGTGATCCACGAGCGCGCGCGCCTGAGCGTTCTTACGTCGCTGATCACGCATTCGAGGGGGCTCGCGTTTAACGAGCTGAAGCAGCTGTGCTCGCTGACGGATGGGAATCTGAGCCGGCACCTGAGCGTCCTCGAGAAGGACGAGATGGTGGAGATCGCCAAAGGCCACGAGCGCAATCGGCCGCAGACGATTTGCCGGATCACGGCTTCAGGGCGAAGGCGCTATCTGGAGTATCTGGAGACCCTGGAGCAGGTGGTGCGGGATGCGGCGAAAGGCACGAACGACGAGCCCGCGGCCGTGCGTGGACTGACGCCGTCGCGCGCCTAATTTTTTTTGCCTTATTACTTTGCATTGCAAAGTCTTTTATGGAGGAAAACGAGATGAGTGAGTGGACTGGTTTGCCGTCGTCGCTGTCTTCGAGGCTGCGGACGTGGTCGATGGGTATGAAGCTAATCGTGGTTTGCTTCCTGGCGTTGCTGATGCTTATTCCGGCTCTGCTGGTGGAGTCGCTGATTCAGGACAGGAAGAGCCGCGAGGCGGATGTGGTGAAGGAGATCAGCCAGTATGTTGGCGGTGAGCAGACATTTCTTGGTCCTGTTCTCGCGATTCCGCACAACGTGCCGGGGGACGCGCCGGGGAGCCCCAGCAAACACGGGACCTATCTGGTGTTTCCTGTCGAGGCTGCAGCGGTGGTCAGGACCACAACCGAGGAGAGACGCCGGTCGCTGTTCAAAGTGCCGGGTTTCCGCGCCGATCTGAAGCTCGATTCGACCTTCGATCTCACCGGAGTGCCGGCCGCGTTGCCGGGCGCGACTCTCGACTGGAGCCGGGCGGAGATTGTGGTGGGCGTCAGCGATGCGCGCGGCGCACTGGCAGACGCGACCCTGACGACACAGGGCAAGACGTACACACTGACTCCTGCGGAAAGTGCGCTGGACATGCTGCCGGGCGGCGACCCGAACACGCAGCTTCGCCTGATGCTGTTTGGGACGCACGTGCCGGATCTTGCGGCGCCGAATGCGCAGTTCAGTGTGTCGTCGGCGCTGCATTTTTCGGGAGCGCAGCGGATCGCCGTTCTTGCCTGGGGAAAAACGACCCGCGTAACGGAGGAGGGAGACTGGAAAAATCCAGGGTTCGATGGAGGCTTTCTCCCCGTGAACCGGACGGTGACGCAGAGTGGCTTTACGGCTGAGTGGTCGGTCCCCTTCATCGCGCGCGGGGTGCGCGCCGAGGGTTCGGCCGACACCATCACCAGTCTGGACGCCACGGCGCTGGGCGTTTCGTTTGTGGAAGTGGCCGATCCCTACCAGTCGGTGAACCGCTCGCTGAAGTATGTTCCGCTCTTCCTGGGACTGGTGTTTCTCGCGTATTTCATCTTCGAAGTGACGACCGGGCGGAGGGTGCATCCGGCGCAATACCTCCTGGTAGGGATGGCGCAGATCATCTTCTATTTGTTGCTGCTCTCATTCGCCGAGCGCGTGGGATTCGATTTTGGTTTTCTGATCGCGGGTATAGCCTCGGTGGCATTGCTGGCGGCCAATGCGGGATGGATTTTCGCAAGCCGGCGGCAGGGATTCCGGGCGCTGGTCCTTTTCAGCCTGCTCTATCTCCTCATCTATCTGCTTCTGCGTCTGGAGGACAACGCGCTGCTGGTGGGCGCGCTGGGCAGCTTTGCCGCGGTGGCGGCGGCGATGTACTTCACCCGCAATATCGACTGGTACAGTTCGCTGCCCCAGAGCGCCGCACCCTCCGCGGGAGAAGGCGATGCGAAGTGATATGTGGCGCGGCATCCACGTCGCCATCATTATGGATGGCAACGGCCGCTGGGCGGAAGGCCGTGGGCTGGCTCGCGCCGCTGGGCACCGCCGGGGCGTGGCGGCGGTTCGCCGCGTGGTGGAGCATGCGGTCGACACCGGTATTGGCCGGCTGACGCTGTATGCGTTCTCCTCCGACAACTGGCGGCGGCCGCTGGCCGAGGTGCAAGGCATTTTCTGGCTGCTGCGGGCCTTCCTGCGACTGGAAACGGAACGAATGCGGCAGCGCGGGGTGCAACTCCGATTCATCGGACGCCGTGACCGGCTGACGCCGGCGGTGCTGAAGGCGGTTCAAGCGGCCGAGTCAGCCACCGCCGGAGGGGAACGGCTTCTGGTTTGCGTGGCCATCGACTACTCGTCGCGGCATGCGATTGCGCAAGCGGCAGCGGAAGCGACGGGTAGTCCGGAAGGAGCGAGCCTCGACACGGTGCGCTCGAAGCTGGGGAGGCTGCTTACCGTGGACACGGCGGATGTGGATCTGCTGATCCGCACGGGCGGGGAAAAGCGGCTTTCGGATTTCCTGCTGTGGGAGTCAGCTTATGCGGAGCTGCTGTTCTCGGATCGTCTGTGGCCGGATTTCGGTGGGCCCGAGCTTGATGCAGCGCTGCTGGAGTTCAGCCATCGGCAGCGGCGGTATGGCGGACTGCCGGCGAGTCAGGCTGCGGACGCGCGGTTGCGTTCAGGCTGAGTTCCGGGCGAAGGATTCAACCCTGCCTCATTGATTTTCAGGCAAGGGCTGATGGAACAGCGCGATGGGGAACGCCGTCGCCTGAGCGGCGCTAGCGGACCATGCACGGGCGTTTGGGATCGAAGGACCAGCCGGGAATGAGGAACTGCATGGGGGCGGCGTCGTCGCGGGCGTGTGTGCGGATGCGGAGATAGAGCTGGTTTGCCTGGTCGATGCGATCCATGTCGAGCTCGACGCCGAGGCCGGGGCTGTCGGGGACGGCAATGAATCCGCCGGCGATACGGAGGGGTTCGCGGGTAAGGCGCTGACCATCCTGCCAGATCCAATGGGTATCAATGGCGGTGACTTGTCCGGCAGCGGCGGCGGCAACGTGGGTTGCCATGGCCAGCGAGATGTCGAAGTGGCTGTTGGAGTGCGAACCCCAGGTGAGGCCCCAGTCGCGGCAGAAGAGAGAGGCGGTGACGGAGCCCTGCATGGTCCAGAAATGCGGGTCGGCGAGGAGGATGTCGACGGCATGGAGCTGGGCGGCGTGGCGAAACTGACGCCAGTCGGTCGCAACCATATTGGTGGCGGTGGGAATGCCGGTGGCGCGGCGGAATTCCGCCATGATCTCGCGGCCGGAGTAGCCCTGTTCGGCGCCGCAGGGATCTTCGACGTAGGCGAGGACGTTTTTGCGGGCCCGGCAGAGGGTTACGGCCTCCTCGAGCGACCAGGCGCCGTTGGGATCGAGGGTGATGCGGGCGCCGGGGAAATGTTCGGCAAGAGCCGCGGCGGCTTCCATCTCGAAGCTGCCGGAGAAGACTCCGCCTTTCAGCTTGAAATCGCGGAATCCGTACTCTTCCTGGGCTGCTTCGGCAAGGCGCAGGAGAGGCGTGATGGAGAGCGCCGCGCGATTGCGCAGCTTCGGCCAGGGTGCGGCGGCAGACTCTTCGCTGCGATAGGGCAGGTTCGTTTTCCCACTGTCGCCCACGAAGAACAGATAGCCGAGGGCGGCGACGCGATCGCGCTGTTGTCCTTCTCCGAGGAGCGCGGCGACGGGCACCCCGAGAAACTCGCCGAGCAGGTCGAGGAGGGCGGATTCGACCGCGGTGACGGCGTGGATGGTGGTGCGCTGGTCAAAGGTTTGCAGGCCGCGGCCGGCGGCATCGCGGTCGCCAAACTGGCGGCGCATGAGGTTGAGAAGATGCTGGCGGTTGCCGATTTTCTCGCCGATGACGAGGGGTATAGCGGCTTCGAGGATCTCGCGAATGGCTTCTCCGCCGGGGACTTCGCCGACTCCGACGTGCCCGGCATTGTCTTCGAGGAGGACGAGATTGCGGGTGAAGTAAGGAGCGTGCGCGCCGCTGAGGTTCAGCAGCATGCTGTCCTGTCCGGCGACGGGGATGACGCGCATCGCGGTAACGCGGGGGCTGTCAGGGATGGGGGCCGAAGAGCTCATGCGGTGGGCGCGGGGGTTAACGTGGCAGGCGCGTCGAGCCTGCGAATCTCGCCGACGAGGGGAAGGTAAGCCACGATGGCCATCATAGCGGTCGCCGCGACAAAAACAAGAGCCAGGTGGAAGGAGCCGGTGCGCTTGACGATGTAGCCGATGACGATGGGGGTGGTGATGCCGGCGAGGTTCCCGATGAGGTTGAAGAGGCCTCCGTTGATGCCGATGAGGGTGCGAGGAGAGGTGTCAGAAACGACCGTCCAGCCGAGGGCGCCGAAGCCTTTGCCGAAGAAGGCGAGGGCCATGAGGGCGACGACGGCGGTGGGGGTGCTGACGTAATTGCAGCCGACCATGGTCATGGCGAGGAGCATGCCGGCGACGATGGGGGCTTTGCGGGCGAAGGTGAGGGAGCCGGTGGCGCGGAGGAGGCGGTCGGAGACGATGCCGCCAAGGATGCCGCCGAAACAGCCGCAGAGGGCGGGAACGGCGGCCAGGAATCCCACCTTGACGATGGGGATGTGGCGGGCGCGGTTGAGATAGACGGGGAACCAGGTAAGGAAGAACCAGGTGAGCGTGGTGATGCAGTACTGGCCGAGGTAAATGCCGACGAGCATGCGTCTGGAGAGGAGCCAGCGGATGGCGGACCAGGTGAGGGTGTTGGTGCGGGGGCGTCCGGCGGCGTCGAGAATGGCGAGTCCGCCGCCCAGCTCGATGGCGTCGATTTCCGACTGGCTGATGTGGGGATGGTTTTTGACGCCGTAGACGATGCGGAACCAGACGAGGCTGAGCAGGAGGCCGACGGCGCCGGCGAACCAGAAGCACTGCTTCCATCCCCAGAGATGAGCGATGTAGCCCATGATGGGGGCGAAGAAGACGAGGGAAAAATACTGGGAGGAATTGAAGATGGCGGAGGCGGTTCCGCGCTCGCGGGTGGGAAACCAGGCGGCGACGATGCGGCCGTTGCCGGGAAAGACCGGTGATTGCGCGAGTCCAGAGAGAAGGCGCAGAGCGAAGAGGGTGTAGAAGGCGGCGACGGCGGGAAGGTATCCAGTGCAGCCGGCGGCGAGGGCGCAGACGGACCAGGCGATGATGCTGATGCCGTAGACGGGTTTCGAACCGAAGCGATCGAGGAGTCCTCCGGCGGGGAGTTGCGCGGCGGCGTAGGCCCAGCTGAATCCGGAAAAGAGATAGCCGAGGCGGAGGGGGTCGAGCTGGAGGTCGTGGGTGAGGGAGAGGGCGGCGATGGAGAGGACGACGCGGTCGCCATAGCTGAAGGTGCTGGCGACGAAGAGCATCAGCAGGATGAGGTAGCGGACGTGGGTGGGCTTGTCCTGCTGCATGGGCCTAGTTGCGGTTGTCAATCAGGCGTTTGAGGTCTTCGAACTCGGCGGGGTCGAGGCCGGTGAGCGGGGGGCGGACGGGTCCGGCGTCGCGGCCGATGGCTTGCATGCCGGCTTTGACGATGGAGACGGCATAGCCTTTGCGGCGGCGGCGGATGGCGATGTAGGGAAGGACGAAGTCGCGCAGCCCGGCGTCGACGGCGGCGTGATCGCGGCGGCGGACGGCCAGGTAGAAATCCTGGGCGAAGTTCGGGAGGAAATTGAAGATCGCGGAGGAGTACGTGGTGACCCCGATTTCGAGATAGGGCAGGGCAAAGGTTTCGGCGGTGGGCAGGCCGCCGATGTAGACGAGGCGGTCGCCGATACGGGCACGGATGCGGGTGATCAGTTCGATGTCGCCGCAGCCATCTTTGAAGCCGATAAGGTTGGGGCAAGTCTGGCAGAGCTTTTCGAGGGCGGATTCGTCGAGGATGGCGTTGTCGCGGTTGTAGAAGATGACGCCGAGTCTTGTGGACTGGCAGACGGCCTGAGCGTGGGCGATGAGCCCGGCGGGTTCGGCGTTGACGAGGTAGGGCGGAAGGAGGAGGAGGCCGTCGCCTCCGGCTTTTTCGGCGGCCTGGGCAAACTGGATGGCGGTGCGGGTGCCGTAGCCGCATCCGGCGATGACGGGGACTTTACCGGAGGTCTCGGAGACTGCGGCTGCGACGATGCGGGAGAATTCATCGAGCGCGAGGGAGAAATACTCGCCTGTACCGCCGGCGGCGAAGAGGGCCGCGGGACGGTGGTCGAGGAGCCAGGCGATATGTTCGCGGTACGGCTGCTCGGCGAAATCGTAGTGGGCGTCGAAGTGAGTGACGGGGAAGGAGAGCAAGCCTGCGCCGACTTTGGCGGCCATTTCCTGAGGAGAAATCATGATGGGCGCGGCCGCGAGTGTTTGGGAGGCCGTTTTCCAACTATAGAAGAAAGCAGGTGGGGAACAGGAAGGGCGGGGAGGCGCCGATGTACCGCCATGCGGTAGAGCGAAACGACAGGCGGATTGCGCAAAGGCCGACCGAGGCGGTCATACTGGAAGGAAGGGCGCTGAAGGAAGGGTTGCGACGATGAGCGGGACGGTGGAGAGCGCAGAACGGGCGAGGCCGCTGTATGTGCGCGTGCATCCGCGAGACAACGTCGCGATTGTGGTCAACGAGGGGGGGCTGCCGGCGGGAAGCCAGTTTGCGTCGGGGCTGACGCTGGTGGAGGCGATTCCCGAGGCGCACAAGGTGGCGCTGGAGGATTTGGCAGCAGGCGATGCGATTGTGCGGTACGGGTCGGTGATCGGGCATGCGGCGGCAGCTTTGCGTCGGGGCTCGTGGGTGCGCGAGGACTGCGTGCGATTGCCCGCGCCGCCGGAGCTGGACAGCCTGCCGATGGCGACCGCAACGCCGGAGACGCTGCCTTTGTTGGAGGGGTTCACGTTCGAGGGTTATTTGAACGCGGACGGAAGCGTTGGGACGAAGAACATCCTCGGGATTACGACGACGGTGCAGTGCGTGGCGCCGACGGTGGATTATGCGGTGCAGCGGATCCGGGCCGAGTTGCTGCCGCTGTATCCAAACGTGGACGACGTGATTGGGCTGACGCATACGTATGGCTGCGGGGTGGCGATCGACGCGCCGGGGGCGGAGATTCCGATCCGGACACTGCGGAATCTGAGTTTGAATCCGAACCTGGGCGGGCAGCCACTGCTGGTGAGCCTGGGATGCGAGAAACTGCAGCCGGCGCTGCTGATGCCGCAATCCACACTGCCCATTCTGGAAACGAAGCCGTATGTCGTGCGGCTGCAGGATGAGGAGCACCAGAGCTTCGGGGACATGGTGGCGGCCATTATGGCGATGGCGGAGGAGCGGCTGCGGCAGTTGAACGAACGGAAGCGGGTGACGCGGCCGGCGGCGGATCTGGTGGTGGGTTTGCAGTGCGGGGGCAGCGATGCGTTTTCGGGCGTGACGGCGAATCCGGCGGTGGGCTATGCCGCGGATTTGCTGGTGCGGGCGGGGGCGACGGTGATGTTTTCGGAAGTCACCGAAGTGCGGGATGCTGTGCATCTGCTGACGGCGCGGTGCGCGGAGGAGAACGTTGCGCGCGAGCTGATTCGGGAGATGGCGTGGTATGACGCGTATTTGCGGCGGGGGGCGACGGACCGGACGGCCAATCCGGCGCCGGGGAATAAGCGCGGGGGCCTCGCGAACATCGTCGAGAAAGCACTGGGATCGGTGGCGAAGTCGGGATCGAGTGCGCTGGCGGGGGTCTTTGGACCGGGCGATCGCGTGACGCGGAAGGGCCTGGTGTTTGCGGCGACGCCGGCAAGCGATTTTGTGTGCGGGACCCTGCAACTGGCAGCCGGGATGAACGTGCACGTGTTCACGACGGGGCGCGGGACGCCGTATGGGCTGGCAATGGCGCCGGTGATCAAGGTGGCGTCGCGTACGCCGCTGGCCGAGCGATGGTCGGACCTGATCGACCTGGACGCGGGCACGATTGCGACGGGACAGGCGACGGTGGAGCAGGTGGGGGAGCAGATTTTCCGCATGATTCTGGATGTGGCGAGCGGGCGAAAGCAGACGTGCGCGGATCGATGGGGGCTGCACAACGATTTGGCGTTGTTTAATCCTGCGCCGGTGACGTAGGGGTTGGGGTTGGCGGCGCAAAAGCAATCGCAGTCTGGTGGCGCGCCTTCTTTCGCCGGGGCCTCCCGGCGCTCAGGATGACATTTGGTTTTTGGATTGGGGGCTGTGGCGATTCAGCCTTGCGGCCATCCTGACAGGAGGATGAGTTGATCGACCGGCGGCGGTTTTTGGTTGGGGCGGCGGGTGCTTTGGCGGCGCGCGCGGCGCTGGGAGAGCGTGTGGCCGCGCGGACGCCGATGATCGATGCCCACGTGCATGTGTGGGAGGACAACCCGGAATTTCCGTTTGCTGCCGGGGCACGGCCTTCTCCGAAAAACGCGACGCCGGAAACGCTGCTGGTGCTGATGCGGGCGAACGACGTGGCGCGGACGGTGCTGGTGCAGGTGATCCATTACAAGTGGGACAACCGGTTTTTGCTGCACACACTGAAGAAGTATCCGGGGAAATTCCAGGGCGTGTGCCGGGTGAATCCGCTGGACCCGGCCGCTCCGGATGAGTTGAGCCGGCTGACGGAAGAGGGATGCCGCGGGGTGCGGCTGAGTCCGGCAGGAACGGCGGAGGGGGACTGGATTCGCGGGCCGCTGATGCTGCCGCTGTGGCGGCGGTGCGCAGAGCTGAAGGTGCCGATGGTGATTCTGGCGCCGGTAACGCGGATGCCGGATCTGGTGAAGTTGGTCGAAGCCAACCCCGAGCTGGATGTGGTGATCGATCACATGGCGGACTGCCCGGTGGATCGGCCGGAGCTATTGCAGTTGCTGCTGGAGCTGGCGCGGTATCCGCGGGTGTTTGTGAAGATTTCGGATTTGTGGGTGGTGTCACATGATCCATATCCGTATGCGGATGCGCAGGCGATGGTGGGGCGGTTGCGGGATGCGTTTGGGGCGGAGCGGCTGATGGGGGATACGAACTGGCCGGTGTCGCTGAAGCAACTGCCGTATGCGCGGATCGTGGAGCTGTATCGGGAGCACATGACGGTGTTCACGGCGGCGGAGCGGGAGCAGGTGCTGTTGAAGACGGTGCAGCGGCTCTGGCCGTTTGGGGTGAGGTAGAGGCGTCGGTGGGCGGAATGGGGTCGTCGGAGTGCGGCTACCGCGTGGGTTCTGCTCGGTGGTAACAGAACATTTCTCTCCAACCTGCCGATAGAGACAGAGCAATTTTTTCCCCCGGGCTGGAGGCGCTGCGGAAGCAGGCGCTTCGGGCAAGAGGATGAACTGTGTGCAAGGCACGTTCTGCGTGCGAGGAGACTCGGTTGCTGGTTCAATGTCCTGCCCATGATGTTGCCGCCATACCATGGATGGACCTGAGGCTTCGTCCGTTCCCGAGTATTGCGCTGAAGGTGATGCGGCTTTCGGAACGCGACGATGTTCACATGGGGCGGCTGGCGAGCCTGATCGAGTCGGACCCGGCTTTCTCCACCGAGGTTCTGAAGGTGGCGAACGGATGGATGTACGCGCGGCGGGAGCCCATCGCGAGTGCTCGGCAGGCGGTGGCGGCACTGGGGACACGACGGCTTCAGGGTCTGTGCCTCACCGTGGGGGTGAGGACATTTCTGGGCCAGTCGCCGCAGATGCCGATCACCCGGGCCTTGTGGCAACACAGCGTGGCCACGGCGCTGATCGCAGAAGAACTGGCGCAGAACAGTGAGATCGACGCGGACATCGCTTACACCGCGGGCCTATTGCACGATATAGGACGGCTGGGCCTGATGGTGGCATGGCCGAAGGCGTATGCGGCTTTGCTCGAGTCGCATTGCGGTTCGCCGGCCAGCATTCTTGAGCTGGAAGCCGGCCTGTTTGGAGCCGACCATTGCACTCTCAGCAACCTGCTGATCCGGGACTGGGAATTGCCATCGGCGCTGTTTGCCGGGCAGCATCACGGAGCGCGTCTGCAGGAATGGAACCTGGCAGAACAGATCAAGATGAGCTGCCGTCTTGCCGATGCTGCCGGCATGACAGCCTTCCCCGGATGTTCGATCGGAGACTACGCAACGCTACTCGGGGAACTTCCTGAAGAATGCCGGACGCGTTTGCCTGGGGAGATCGAGGCGCACAGGAAGAACATGAAAAGCAAGCTGGAAGGTCTTGAAGCCGACTAAGTCACGCGCTCCACAATTTCGTCGGCATGAGACCGAACTTACGAGTCGGCCGAAGCAGAAGGCAACCGCAGGTGCCATTCGACTGCGCTCAGGCCAGGCTCTTCCGCTCGGCGTCAGGATGACATTTCTTTTGGCGTGACCGGCGGTTATTGCGCGTCTTCGCCAATGGGCATGCCGGGTGGGGCGGGGATGGGCTTTGCCGGGACGAACTTTGCGGGGTCGCTGAGGAACTGGTCGATGCGCGCGGTTTCGAGCTCGTGGAAGGCCGCGTCATCGGAGGAGGTAAAGGCGCGGAGGTGCTCGTGCAGCGTGGTGACAGCAGCGCGGACTTTCGCGCGGGTGTCAGGGGAGGATTCCGGATTGGCGCCCAGGGCGAGGAGGGCTTCGAGGATGCGACTGTCGACTGCGCGCTGCACCTCGACGGCGAGGCCGGTCGTACCCTCGGGAAGCTGCGTGGAAGCCAGGGCTGCCGAGATAACGTCTTCGAGCGAGGGTTCGGCGATGTCGCGGGCGTGATATTGCACGAGGCGGTTGGCGCGCTCCGGGTTGAAGACGAGGGCAAGGGTCAGGTCGGCCGCGGATTCCGCCGTGGCGATGGGATCGAAGGTGAGGCCGGTTTCGGAGGGGAAGCTTTCCTCGGTGCGGCGCATACCTGACGGTCGCGGCGGAAACATTTTGAGCAGAGGCTCGGGCAGGGTCAGCATTTCAGGCGAGAGGGTTTTCAGCACGCTGGCCAGCGCGTGGCGCTGATCGCTGGGCGAGACGATGGTGGGCAGCATCTGGCCGTCGCCGCGGACGTTATAGCGGTAGTCGAGGCCGCCGATTTCCTTGGAGGCGGCTTCAGTCTGATAACGGTGGAAGAGGTAGAGCGGGACGAGGGTGTCTTCCATCTGCGCGAGGGGCACGCCTTCGCGGATGACATCGGGGCCAAAGCGGGCGAGGGCGGCGGCGCGGACCTTGAGGACGCGATCGAGCTCGGTGGCGGCATCGGTGCCGTTATCCCAGAGATGGGCGTGGGGATGGGCGGAGCCGAGGGGACGCGCGTCCTCGTCGGTGATGTAGATGAGGCCGGTCTTCTCGGAGTCGGTGAGGATTTTGTTGAGGGCGGCGGGGTCTTCGGTGGGGTGACCGTCGCGGTCGAACTCGCGGTAACCGTAGTCGATGGCGACCTTATCCCAGATGCCGATGCCGACGGGGTAGGCGTGGGTGAGGTCGGGGCGGCCGTTGGCGTCGAGGGTGACCCAGGGATGCGGGTAGTCCATGACGGAGACGGTCTGGTCGGGGTTGTGCGGGAAGCTGCTGGCGGCGAAGTTGTGAGAGAGGCCGAGGGTATGGCCGGTTTCGTGCGCGGCCAGCTGGCGGATCCGCTGCAGCACCATCTGGAGCGCTTCGTCATGAGCGGGATCGGCGGGAGGCTGGCCGTTGACGTAGGGTGCGAGGAGCGCTTCCGCGATGAGGTAATCCTGGCGGCCGCGCAGGCTGCCGAGGGTCACGTTGCCCTTGATAATTTCGCCGGTGCGGGGATCGACGACCGAAGCGCCATAGCTCCAGCCGCGGCTGTAGCGATGAACCCACTGGATGATGTTGTAGCGGATGTCCATGGGATCGGCGCCTTGGGGGAGCGGGTCGACGCGGAAGGTGCCGGGAGCCCAGCCGGCGGCCTGGAAGGCCTGATCCCACCAGCGGGCGCCTTCGACGAGCGCGGTACGGAGCGGTTCGGGTGCGCCGCGGTCGACGTAGTACTGGAGAGGGGTGACGGCTTCGCAGGCGTGGGTGCAGCCGGGATCTTTTTTGATGAGGCGATGGCGGATGATGAACTGCTGCTCAATGGGAACGCCGAGGGGCGTGTCGTAGTCGCGATAGGAGGACGGGAAGTAGCCGGCGCGCGGTGAGAAGCGGCGCGGCGTGAAGCCGGGGGGCGGCAGCTCGACGAACATCTGTCGTTCGCGGAGGGTGACGGCGCGGGCATCGGGAGCGACTTCCTGGACGATGCGGCCGGGAGGCACTCCTGCGGGCGAGGCGTCAGCGAAGGTCAGCTGGGCTTCGAGGACGGTGTTCTCCGGGAAGGCTTTGGTGTCGTCAGGGACGATGGTGGAACGCGCCGGGTCGACGTGGTAGGCGCCCTGCTTTCCCTCGGCCAGGGCTTCGCCGACCTGGTGCGCATCGGTCAGTGCGAACTGGGTGGCGTCGACGAGGACAGTGCCGTCGGGGTCTTCGGCGTCGATGGTGAAGCCGGCTAGTACGGATTGCGGGAACGATTCCTCGACCGACGCTTGCTCCGCGGGATCGGTCGAAGAGCTGCGAAAGCGGAGGTTAGGCTCGACGAGCAGGAGCTTGGGACCGGTGCGTTCAAAGTGGACGACGGCGCCTTCGCTGATCTGGCCGCGATCGAGGCCGTAGCCGCCGAGCTGGCTGGTGCCGACGCTCCACGGCGTCGAGGTGGTATAGAGCAGATCGGCGGAGCGGGTGTGATCGGCGTTGCCGGTCATGGGAACTTCGAAAAAGAGCTTGCCGGATTTTGCGTCCCAGTCGAGTGAGATGAGACCGGGCATGTGGCGCATGGAGGCAGTGCGCTCGGCGAGGGAGCGGGCGGGAGCGGCCTGATCGGGCGCGGCGAAAGCGGTGGGGGCAGCGGCGGCGAGGGCCAGAAGGAGGGCTGGGGCCAGCTTCATGGTGCGGAGCATGTTCCCTTGTAGCACGTTCCTGGAAATCGGGGAGTATGTTCGCGATTAACAGGGATGTGGCGGCGCGCTATACTTTACGCCAGTTCCCCCCATCGGAGCGCGTGTGAAACGTTGCGCGGCGGGCGTGTGCATGGCGGTTTTCCTGGGATGCGCCGGGATGTACTCGCCCGCACAGACGCGGCGTGCCCTGCTGATTGGGATCAATACCTACCAGCCACCGGGAACGACAGCGGCGCATCCGGCGGGATGCGCGTACGGGCGGTGCGAGCTGGGGTCGTTCGAGAATCTGGACGGCTCGGTAAACGATGCGCAGGCGATGGCCGATTTGCTGGCAGGCAAGTTTGGATTCCCCGCGAAGCAGGTGGTACTGCTGACGAATCCGGCCGTGGTGCATCCGGGCGCGGGCATGGTGGTTCTGCCGGCGGAGCAGACGGATCGAGCGGGGATTCTGGCGGCAATGCAGAAGTATCTGGTGGATGTGCCGCAGCGCGGGGACACGGTGGTGTTTTACGCGGCGAGTCATGGCTCGCTGCGGGTGAACAGCAAGGGCACCAGGCTGACGGTGCTGTTGAACGGGCAGATGGTGCATGCCGACAGCACGCTGGTGCCGTCGGACGCGTACAAAGGCGGCTACGACGTCCGCGACCGGGAGATGACGCGCATCTACGATGCGGCGCTGGATAAGGGCATTCATCTGACGGTGATTCTGGACAGCTGCCACAGCGGCGGGATCAGCCGCGGGATTGGGCCGAAGTATAAAGAGCGGATGCTGGCCTTCGATCCTCGGGACATTGACGAAGCGCCGGACGCGGGCCACCAACCGCCCACGGAACGAGAGGAGAATCCGGCGCTGGTGTTCTCGGCGGTGCAGCAGGACCAGTCGGCGAAAGAGATGCCGTTGGGAGGCGAGCAGCACGGGGTCTTTACGGCAGCGCTGGTGCAGGCGCTCGAGGTTCTGCCGGCGGACACGCCCGCGTCGCTGGTCTGCGAGCGGGTGAAGGCGGTGCTGGAGGGCGGGAACGTTCCGGAGGAGGATCCCGATCTGGATGCGAGCGAAGCGCGGCGGCGGCAGCGGTTGTTTGGGGGAGCGACTGCGGGCTCGGGCAGGATGAGCACAGCGGCCATCGGAGTGAACGACGATGGGGCGGTGGTCCTGGATGTGGGCCAGGTGGCGAGCGTGGGTGTGGGCAGCGAATTCTCCTCGGCGAATGCCGGCGGGCAGCGGACTCTGCTGCGGGTAACGGCGCTGGATGGCATTGCGCGCTCTTCGGCGGCAGTGGTGAGCCCTGCGGGAGCGAAAGTAAAGCCAGGCGATGTTTTCGAGATGACGAAGTGGAACCCGGCAGAATCGGCGCCGCTGCTGGTGTGGCACTGGCCGGCGAACCTGTCCGAGAAGCAGATTGCGGCGGCAGCGGCGCAGGTGCAGGCGGCGGGCGTGGCGTCGGTGGCGGATCCGGCGGATGATCCCTGGACGCACATGCTGGGGTGGGATGGGACGAACTGGCTGCTGCAGCAGGCGGGATCGAGTGACTTCACGGTTCTGGGGCCAACGCTCACCGCGAAGGCGTTGCAGCAGGTTCCGGCGGGAGCGAAGGTGTGGGTGAATCTGCCGCCGTCGAAGGAACTGGCGGGGCAACTGACCGCCGATCCGACCAGCGCCGTGCAAAACGCGAAGGATCTGGCGAGCGCGCATTACGCGCTGACCGGGGTGCTGACAGCGAACGGGGCGGCGTATGCGTGGTTCCACAAGAACGAGCTGGCGGCAGGGCCGCCCGCGGAGGGTGGAGCGAATCATAGCCCGGGCTGCTCGGCGACGTCGTCCTATCCGGTGCGCAGTGACTGGGTTGAGGTGAAGGATGCGGGCGGCGTGGAGAAGGCGGATGCGGCCCTGAATCGCTATGCGGCGCTGCTGGCGAAAGTGCATGGATGGCTGGAGCTGGCGAACAGTCCTGCGGACGGATCGACGGGAGAGTATTACTCGCTGGAACTGGTGTTAGGTTCGGGCGGGGCGGTGGGTGCGGACCAGCCGATGCATGCGGGAGATTTGATGAAAATGGCGCTGCGGGCGCAAGGGGAGATTCGCGAGCGGCGGTGGGCGTACGTGCTGGACATCGATTGCCACGGACAAGGGACCTTGCTGTATCCGGTGGACTATTCGGAGAACCAATTTCCCAACGATTCCGATACCGGGCAAGAGTTTGTGCTGCCGGGGTCGAGGACGCTGCGAGTGGGGCCTCCTTATGGGGTGGACACGATGATCCTGCTGAGCACCGCGGAGCCGCTGGCGGATCCTTACGTGCTGAACTTTGAGGGCGTGGCGCACAGCACGCGGGGCGGGGAGTCGCCGCTGGAACAGTTGCTGAGCGACACCAGCGGGGGAACGCGAGGCGCGCCGGGCGCGGTGCCGGTGAGCTGGGGAATTGGCGTGACGACGATCCACAGCGCGGCCAGCCAGTAGGTTTCACCTGGGATTGGCGGAACAGATCCGATCCCGGAGCGCAGAGGCGACGATGAAGACGAAGCGCAGAGCGGCGGGAATTTGTCTGGGCCTTGGATTGTGGATGGCGGCAGCGGGGGCGCAGCAACCGGGACTGCTGCGCGGCCTGATCGAGCAGCACGAACAGGCTCTGGCGGCGGCGCGCGGATCGCACAACATGCGCGAAGAGGCGTCGGAGCTGAACCAGCTGGCGAGCCTGTATCGCGAGGCCGGCGATCCACACAAGGGGCTGGATTATTGCGCTCAGGCGCTGTCCATCGAGACCAGCCGCGGGCAGCAGGCACAGAGCAAGAACACGGAGGGGCGCATCCTGACCGATCTGGGTCAGGAGCAGAAGGCGATGGATTTGTTCAACGAGATCCTGCCGGTGTGGCGCGAGCTGAGGATTTTGCAGGGCGAAGCGTCCACGCTGACGAATATGGGGCGGGTCTACAACGACCTGGGCGAGCACGACAAAGCCATCGAAGTGCTCAACCAGGCGTTGCCGGAATGGCGGCAGGTGACGAATCGCGGGGGCGAGGCGAATGCGCTGGACAATCTGGGGCGCGCGTACGCCGATCTGGGGCAGGGGCAGAAGGCGCTCGAGTTTCTGAATCAGGCTCTGCCGCTGTGGAAGGACGTGGGTGAGATGGGCGGTGAGGCGCAGACGCTCAACAACACGGGCCGGGCGTGGTGGGACATCGGCGAATACGAAAAGGCGCTGGACGCGTACCGGGAGGCGCTGCCGTTGTGGAAGGAGTTGGGGCATCCGGAGGGAGAAGCGGCGACGCTGAACCTGATTGGGCGAGTTGAGGACGATCTGAATGAGAAGCAGGCAGCGCTGGATCATTTCGGACAGGCGCTGCCCCTGTGGCAGCAGGTGGGCAATCGCAGCGGCGTGGCGGTGAACCTGTTCGACAGCGGCCGGATCTATATCGAAATGGGCCAGATGCAGAAGGCGCTGGATCTCTTCCAGCAGGCGCTGGCGATCTGGCGGGAGACGCAGGACCGGCGTGGGCAGGCGGCGGCGCTGACGATGATCGGGCGCACCGTCTCGAATTTGGGCGACCGGGAGAAGGCGCTCGACTTCGATCTTGAGTCGCTGGCAGCCTGGCGCGAGGTGGGCGACATCCGCGGGCAGGCGTTTGCGCTGAACAGCATTGGGCGCGCGTACTCGGACGAGGGGAAGATCGAGATGGCGCTGCCGCAGAAACTGGCGGCGCTGGAGCTGGCCAGGCAGGCGAACGATCCTGATCTGGATGGCGGGATCGAGGCATCGCTCATGTTGGATTTCCGCAGCCAGAAGCGTCTGGAAGAGGCGATCTTCTTTGGGACAGAAGCCGTGAACCATTACCAGCAAATTCGGCGGAACATCAGCGGGCTGGATCAAAGCGCTCAGGTGCAGTTTGTGGAGTCCAAAGCGCCGACCTACCGGATATTGGCGGAGCTGCTGATGCAGACGAACCGGCTGGGCGGCGCGGAGCAGGTGCTGGATCTGCTGAAGGAAGAGGAACTGCGGGAAGTGGTGACGGGGACCCGGCAGGAATCGCGCGCGGCGCCTCTGCTTCTGACGGCTGCGGAGCAACAGGTGGAGAAAGACCTGGCGGGGCGAGAACCAACCGCGGCCGGACTGGCCGATCTGAATGCGCAGATTGCCGCGCTGGAAGCGAAGACGGCGCGGACTCCGGACGAGAACGCGCAGCTGAAGACGCTGGAGGCGAAGATCGAGGCGGCGAACCGCTCGGTTTCGGATTTCTTCCGGACGACGTTGTATCCGGAGCTGGCGCAGAAGGGAGGGACGGCCGAAGCGAATGCCGCGGTGAGCCAGGAGCGCTCGGAAGTGAGCCGGCTGGAGAACACGCTGGCGGATCTGGGGCCGGGGGTGATCGGAATCCGTCTGCTGCTGGGCGATCAGCAGGCGTACGCGCTGGTGGTGACGGCACAGTCGCGGCGGAAGTACGACCTGAAGGCGACGCCCGCGGAACTCGAGCAGAAGGTGGAGCAGATCAGGAATGAACTGCGCACGCCGTCGTCCGATCCAAAGCCGGATTTGGCGGCGCTGTATGCCATGGTGGTGGCGCCCTTCGAGCCGGAGCTGACCGCGCTGGAGCACGCACCGCAGGAGAAGGACCGCGCGCCGACGCTGCTGTGGTCGCTGGACGGGTCGCTGCGGTATCTGCCGATGGCGGCGCTGTATGACGGGCATCGCTATCTGGCGGAGCGGTTCAATAACGTGTTGTTTACGCCAGAGAGCTACGGGCGCATGATGGCTCCGGCAGCAGGCAGCGCAGGGCTTCGAGTGCTGGCCATGGGCTTGTCGAAGAGCTACGGCGGCTTGCCCGCGCTGCCTGGCGTAATGCCGGAGCTGGATGCGGTGGTGCACGATCCTGCGGTGCCGGATTCGCACGGGCCGATCGATGGGGTTCTGCTGCCCGACGATCGTTTCACCTGGGCGGCGCTGAAGCAGGAGTTGGGGCCGGGGCCGGGGCCGGGGTTTGCGGTGGTGCATATTGCCAGCCATTTCGTGCTGGAGACCGGGCGGGGAACGGAGCCGTATTTAATGATGGGCGGAGACGAAGCCGGCGACGCACAGGGCTTCGCGCTGACACTGTCGCGGCTGGAGGACTCCACCGTGACTTTTCACGGCACGCGACTTTTGACGCTTTCCGCGTGCAGCACGGCGAAGGGCGACGTGGCCAGCGACGGGCTGGAGATGGACAGCCTGGGAATGGTGGCGCAGCAGAAGGACGCCGAAGCGGTGTTGGCGACGCTTTGGGACGTGAATGATGCCAGCACCAGCCGCATCATGAGCGATTTTTACCGGCGCTGGGTGACGCATGCGAAGATGGGGAAGGCCGAGGCGATGCGCCAGGCGCAACTGGCCTTCCTGCATGCGGCCGGTACGGGGGCAAAAGCAGCCGAACACCGAGGGGTGGCGACGGTGGACGATAATGGGGCCGCGGCGCGGGCGGGGGCCCATTACGCTCATCCGTTCTATTGGGCGCCGTTTGTGTTGATGGGGAATTATCAATGAGTTAGGGGTATTTGGCGGGGTAAAGGGGCCCGTCGGGCCTGAGGGGGGCGAGTGCCCTGGGAGCCGCACCCGGAGCGGGGGCGACCGTATCTTTATTATTAAGGTGGAATCGGGACAGGGGAGGTTGAAAGACGAGGCCGGGCAGAGGTACACTCTGATATAGGACCGCTTTAGTCGTATATTGTGGCGGACTTGTGCCGACTGGCCAGAGAGCCGCCGGCGGCCGCCAACTGGAAACCGAGGAGATTTCGATGAGCACCGATATGAATGTCGTCCACGAACTGGCCAGCAAGGAATACGAGTGGGGGTTTATCACCCAGATTGAGGAAGACCGCATTCCGAAGGGGCTGAGCGAGGACGTAATCCGGCTGATTTCGACGAAGAAAAACGAGCCGGCGTTCATGCTGGAGTGGCGGCTGAAGGCGTACCGCTACTGGGCGGCGCAGGAGAAGGCTGAGGCCGAGCCGCAGTGGGCGAACGTGACGTTCCCGCCCATCAACTATCAGGACATCGTGTACTACTCCGCGCCGAAGCAGAAGAAGCAGCTGTCGAGCCTGGAAGAAGTGGATCCGGAGATCCTGCGGACGTACGAGAAGCTGGGGATTCCGCTGGCCGAGCAGAAGCTGCTGGCGAACGTTGCGGTGGACGCAGTGTTCGACAGCGTGAGCGTGGCCACCACCTTCAAGGCGAAGCTGGCGGAAGCGGGCGTGATTTTCTGCTCGTTCTCGGAGGCGGTGCAGAAACATCCGGAGCTGGTGAAGAAGTATCTGGGGTCGGTGGTGCCGCACACGGATAACTTTTATGCGGCGCTGAATGCGGCGGTGTTCAGCGACGGATCGTTTGTGTATGTGCCGAAGGGCGTGCGCTGCCCGATGGAGCTGTCGACGTACTTCCGGATCAACGCGGCGGAGACGGGGCAGTTCGAGCGGACGCTGATTGTGGCCGAAGAAGGCGCGTATGTGAGCTATCTGGAAGGCTGCACGGCGCCGGTGCGCGACGAGAACCAGCTGCACGCGGCGGTGGTGGAGCTGGTGGCTTTGGACAACGCGCAGATCCGCTACTCGACAGTGCAGAACTGGTATCCGGGCGATAAGAACGGCAAGGGCGGGATCTACAACTTCGTGACCAAGCGGGGCAAGTGCCTGGGGCGGAATTCGAAGATTTCGTGGACGCAGGTGGAGACCGGGTCGGCAATTACGTGGAAGTATCCCAGCTGCATTTTGCAGGGGGATAACTCGGTGGGCGAGTTCTATTCGGTAGCGCTGACGAACAACTATCAGCAGGCCGATACCGGGACCAAGATGATCCACCTGGGGAAGAACACGAAGAGCACGATTGTTTCGAAGGGGATCAGCGCCGGCCACGGACAGAACACTTACCGCGGCATGGTGAAGATCATGAAAGGTGCGGAAGGCGCGAGGAATTACACGCAGTGCGACTCGCTGTTGATTGGAGATAAGTGCGGCGCACACACCTTCCCGTACATCGAAGTGAAGAACAGCTCGGCGCGCATGGAGCATGAAGCGGCGACGTCGAAGATCGGCGAGGATCAGCTGTTTTATCTGCAGCAGCGGGGCCTGAAGACCGAGGACGCGGTTTCGATGATCGTGAACGGATTCTGCAAGCAGGTATTTAAAGAGCTGCCCATGGAGTTCGCTGTCGAGGCGCAGAAGCTGCTGAGCGTCAGTTTGGAAGGCAGCGTCGGATAGCGCTTCCCGGCTAAAGAGCGGTCGGCTGAGAAACGGTCAGCGGGATTTGTGGTGAGAAAGGCGCTTTTGGGCGCCGAGAGATTGCAACGACGAGGGAATGAATGAGTTTGCTGGAAATCAGAAATTTGCATGTGACGGTAGGCGGGAACGAGATTCTGAAGGGCATCGACCTGACGGTGAACGCGGGCGAGGTGCACTCCATCATGGGCCCCAACGGCTCCGGCAAGAGCACGCTGGCGCAGGTGCTGGCGCGGCGCGACGCGTATCACGTAACCGAGGGATCGATTCGGTTCGACGGCAAGGATCTGCTGGAGATGAAGCCGGAGGAAGCGGCCTGTGAGGGCGTTTTTCTGGCGTTTCAGTATCCGGTCGAGATTCCGGGCATCGGCAACACGTATTTTCTGCGGTCGGCGCTGAATGCGATGCGGAAATATCGTGGGCAGGATGAGATGGACGCGATGGATTTTCTGCCGCTGTTTCGCGAGAAGCTGGCGCTGCTGGAGATGGATGACAAGCTGATGAACCGTTCGCTGAATGAAGGCTTTTCGGGCGGCGAGAAGAAGCGCAACGAGATTCTGCAGATGGCGGTTCTGGAGCCGAAGCTGGCGATCCTCGACGAGACGGATTCGGGGCTGGATATCGATGCGCTGCGCATCGTGGCCAGCGGGGTGAACTCGCTGCGGAGTCCGGAGAGGGCAATGCTGGTGGTGACCCATTATCAGCGGCTGCTGAACTACATCGTTCCGGATTTTGTGCACGTGCTGGTGGACGGGCGCATCGTGCGATCGGGAGGAAAAGAGCTGGCTCTGGAGCTGGAAGAAAAGGGCTACGGCTGGACGGAGAGGGAAGTGCCGCAGCCGGTGGCTGCAGGAGCGCGGGCGTGAGGGACGCGATGGCGACTCCCATCGAACAGCTGGAAAGCTGGCTGGAAAACTTCACTGAGTTTGCGAAGACCGCGCCGGGGCGGGAGCAGCCCTGGTTGCGGCGCCTGCGGGAGGACGGGTTTGCGCGCTTCTGCCAGACCGGGTTTCCGACCACCCAGGACGAGGACTGGCGTTTCACCAATGTGGCCGCCATTGCCCGGACGAGCTTTCGGCCGGCGGGCGCTGCGAAGCTGACGGAGAAGGAGGTTGCGCCGTTTCGTGTCGAAGACGCTGCTGCGCAGCTGGTGTTTGTCAACGGCCGATACTCCCCCGAGTTGTCGCGGGTGAATGAACTGCCCAGGGGGGTGACCGCGGCCAGCCTGCGCCAACAGATCGAGCAGCATCCGGAAACCCTGGAGAAGCACCTGGGACGGTACGCGGATACGCAGCGGGATCCGTTCTGCGCGCTGAACACAGCATTCGTGGGGGATGGCGTGTACGTGCATGTGGCCCGCGGCGTGGTGGTGGAAGCGCCGATTGCGCTGCTGTATCTCTCCACGAAGGAAGAGGCGCCGGCGGTGACGCATCCGCGGAATCTGATCGTAGCCGAAGACGAAAGCCAGGTTGCGGTGATCGAGGATTATGCGTCGGTGGGCGGCGAGTCGGTGGCGCTGTCGAACGCGGTGACGGAGCTGGTGGCGGGGGAGAGCGCGTTCGCGCAGCATTATCTGATCGAGCGGGAACATTTGCGGGCCTTCAACGTGCAGACGCTGCGGATTCAGCAGGGGCGGAGCGCGAATGTGGCATCGCATTCCCTGCTGCTGGGCGGCGGCCTGGTGCGCAACAATGTGCACCCGGTGTTGGCCGGCGAAGGCGGAGAGTGCGTGATCAACGGCCTGTTTTTGGGGACGGGGCGGCAGCATCTGGACAACTACATGCACGTGGAACATGCAGCGCCGCACTGCGGGAGCCGGCAGTTCTACAACGGCATTCTGGATGGGCAGGCGCACGGGGTGTTCCATGGGCGCATTGTGGTCCACAAGGCCGCGCAGAAGACCGATGCCAAGCAGACGAATCGCAACCTGTTGTTGAGCGACGACGCGCAGATCGACACCAAGCCGCAGCTGGAGATCTACGCGGACGATGTGAAGTGCACGCATGGCGCAACGATTGGGCAGATTGAGGAGAGCGCGCTGTTCTATCTGCGGTCGCGCGGGATCAGCGAAGCGGAAGCGAAGAAGCTGCTGCTGCTGGCGTTTGCGGAAGAGTGCGTGGAGAGAATGCATTCTGGGGTGGCGCGGGAGCATCTCTCAGGGCTGATTCGGCAGCATTTTCTATTTATGGAGAGCGCGCCGCGGGAGCACTCGGGCGGCGTTCGGGAGAGAGCTGTGGAGGAGGTTGGATGAGCGCGACAGCCGCCGTATCGATGGAGGAACGGGCCGCGGCGAAGCCGGGCTTCGACGTGGAGAAGGTTCGGGCTGACTTTCCGATCCTCGAGCGGAAGGTGCGGGGCGAGCAACTCGTCTACCTGGACAACGCAGCGACCTCGCAGAAGCCGCGTTCGGTGATCGACGCGATCGTGCGCTACTACGAGGAAGAGAACGCGAACATCCATCGCGGCGTGCACTACCTGTCGCAGGTTGCGACGGAGGAGTTTGAGAAGGCGCGGAAGACGGTGCAGCATTTCGTGAACGCGGCGCAGGCGAGCGAGATCGTGTTTGTGCGCGGGACCACGGAGGCTGTCAATCTGGTGGCGCAGACCTACGGCCGCGTCCATGTAAGGACCGGCGACGAGGTGCTGATCACCGCGATGGAGCACCACTCGAACATTGTGCCGTGGCAGATGCTGTGCGAGAAGAAGGGTGCGAAGCTGCGCGTGGCGCCGATCAATGACGCGGGCGAGCTGATCCTGGAGGAATACGAGAAGCTGCTGGGGCCGCGGACGAAGATTGTCGCCGTGGGCCACGTCTCGAATGCGCTGGGCACGGTGAATCCGCTCAGGGAGATGGTGAGGAAGGCGCACGCGCTGGGAATTCCGGTGGTGGCCGACGGAGCGCAGGCGGTGCCACATCTGGCGGTGGATGTTCAGGATCTGGACTGCGACTTCTATGCGTTTTCGGGGCACAAGATGTATGGGCCTACGGGCATCGGCGTCCTCTACGGAAAGCAGGCGCTGCTGGAAGCGATGCCGCCGTATCAGGGCGGCGGAGACATGATCCGCTCGGTCACGTTTGAGAAGACGACCTACAACAAGGTGCCGCACAAGTTCGAAGCGGGCACGCCGGATATGGCGGGCGTGGCGGGGCTGAAAGTGGCGATCGAATACATGAACGGGGCAGGCATCGACCGGATCGCGGCGCATGAGCACGATTTGCTGGAATATGCGGCGAAGGTTGTGGCCGCGGTGCCAGGCGTGCGGCCGATTGGGACGGCGAAGGACAAGGCCAGCGTCCTGTCGTTTGTGATGGAGGACGCGCATCCTCACGATATTGGGACGATCCTGGACCAGCAGGGGATCGCGGTGCGCACCGGACACCACTGCGCGCAGCCGGTGATGGATCGGTTCTCGATTCCGGCAACGGTGCGGGCTTCGTTTGCGATGTACAACACGCGGGCAGAGGTGGATGCGCTGGTGCGGGGCCTCGAGAAAGTGCGGGAGGTTTTGGGCTGATGCCGGAGCTGCGCGATCTGTATCAGGAAGTGATTCTGGAACACAGCAAGGCTCCGAGGAATTACAAAGAGCCGGCCGCGACGAATCACAAAGCTGAGGGCTACAACCCGCTGTGCGGTGACCGCTTCACCGTGTATCTGGAGATGGACGGCGACAAGATTCGCGACATTGGATTTCAGGGCGCGGGGTGCGCGATCTCCAGGGCGTCGGCGTCGATGATGACGCAAAGCGTGAAGGGCAAGACGAAGGCGGAGGCGGAGAAGATCTTCCACCTGTTTCATGATCTGGTGACCGGGCAGACGCACGAACATGAGGCGGAGCTGGGCAAGCTGGCGGTTTTTTCCGGAGTCTCGGAATTTCCGATGAGGGTGAAATGCGCGACGCTGGCGTGGCACACGCTGGAAGCGGCGCTGGAAGGCAAGCAGGAGAATATTTCCACCGAGTAACCAGGAGCCCGGGAAGTGATTATTACGAACCAGACCGTGAGCCTGACGCGCGAGTGCGTGGCGGTTGCGATTCCGGCAGGAATCAAGACCGTGCTGCCGGCGGGGACCGCGGTGCGGGTGACGCAGGCGATGGGCGGGAGCTATACGGTTTCCGCGGCGAGCGGCCTGTACCGCATCGAGAGCGCGGATGCGGATGCTTTGGGCGAGCGGGGGCCTTTGGCAGAGAGCGCAGCGCCGCCAGAGTTCAGCGAAAAGATGGTGTGGGATCAGCTGAAGACGGTGTATGACCCGGAGATTCCGGTGAACATCGTGGATCTGGGGCTGATCTACTCCTGCAACGTTGCGGATCTGGAGCAGGGCGGCAAGAAACTCGATTTAGCCATGTCCCTCACCGCGCCGGGGTGCGGGATGTCGGACGTGCTGAAG
>DATAWS010000029.1:0-23664 GCA_036267095.1 Acidobacteriaceae bacterium | reverse complement strand
GAGCGAGAATCCATCCGGGCAGATGGCGCGATGAAATGTGACGAACATCTTCCGCTGCTGCGCATTGCCGACACTCTGTACGGTCCCGATCAGCCGCGTACCCTGGGGCATCAGGAGATCCTGATGGTCGTGGGAGTAGTAGTCGGTTGTGAGCATGACCAGAATGGGGCCGCTGAAGCCGCCGTCGGTGTGGTTGGTCACGACAGCTTCCAGCACCGTGCCCTCAAAGATCCGGTAGAGGCGGCCCTGATACTGGTCGAAGCCATAGGGAGCCATCGGATCGGTGCTGTTGCTGGGCTTGCTCTGCCGGGCGGAAACAGGCTGAGCGTCCGGTGGCTGCGCGGGAACTGTTCCATCAGCGGCATTCGCAACCGTCACGTGTGCCGCTGTCGTCGGGACCGCCGCGCCCGGATGTTCAAAGTCAATCGCTACGGTGTCACTATCAATGGCATCCTGTTGCAGCTTCCCCTTGGCAAGTTCCCGTTGCTTCGCTTCCGCTCTCGCCTGTGAGGCGTCCGACGTGATGATGGGGGCATTGGGGCTCTCGCCATAGATGGCTGCACGTTGAGCGGCGGTCATCGGCGGCGCATTGGCATCTTCGGGCCCCGGCACTCCCTGTGCCGCCTCAAGCTGCTGCATCGCCGCGGCCACCTCCTGCTGGTGCTGACGTTCCTGGGCATCCCGTTCGGCCTGCAACTGCTGCTGTGTCTCGAAGCTCGTTACCTGTTGGGCATTGGGCGCAGCGGGGCGCGTGATGGGGAGGGTGCCGCCCGGAGCGGCCCGCTTGCCGCCTCGGAGCAGACTCGAAAGGTTCGCAATTCCTATCAGTCCCATAATGACCACCAGCGCGACGACCACAGGCATCGTCTTCCGCACGGGTGCTTTTGCCTCGGGCTGGTCGGGAACGGTGGCGGGCGGGTTGTCATTCAGCTCCGGCATGGCTAGTTCCTTTCATCCGTGCGGTGGAACTCGACCTTCTGCTTGCCGATGGCGAGGTAGCCGCGGTCAAGTTCCTTGGGTACGGTGTAGAGGCCGTTGCCGAAGTCGAAATTGATGAGGGAGGGCTTTCCGTCCTTTACCTCATAGAGCGCGGGCGTTTCCTGGAATTGACCGCGCAGATAGGTGAATTTGTCGTCGTGCCATATCTGTTTCAGGCCCAGTTCTTTGCCCTTCGATTCGTCCCAAGTGAAGTCGAATTGGAGAGTGCCGGGATACTGGCTGCGGTACTCTTCTTCCTTCGTCTGCTCGGCTTTGAGCGTGGACGCCTCAGCGGCCCTGGCTGCGGCGATTTGTTGTTCCGCCAGGTCAAGCTCCGATGCGGGCACGAAGACCGGCAACTCGATCAGCTTTTGCTTGGCTGCCTGATCGCCGGGCGTGATGAATACCTTGGAATCGAAGTGGGGATCGGGATCGGCAGAGATTTCCTGAAGCTCCAGGGTGTATTCGTTGCCGTGATCGGAGATGATATGAACATCGGTCGTGCTGTTCGCCAGCTTTGGCTTGATGCTGATGAAGCGGCTGGCAACGTGGCCGCCGTCAAAGACCCAATCTACGGTGTCTCCGGCAAAGACGTTGGCAACTTTCTCTTCCGGGGGAAGCTCGATCAGCGTCGATTGCAGGAGCGCCGCCCGGACCACAGGGGGAGCGGAGCTCTGAGACACCACGATGGTGCGCGGTGCGTTCGGCTCCAGGTGTTTCGGGGCTGGCTGCGCATGAGTGGCGGACACGGCGGAGAAGGCGAAGCCAAAGGTCACGGCAATCGGGATGAGCGGTTTCAGTTTCACGGTCGGTCCTTTCCGGTTTAGGCAGACTCGCCCTGGGCAAAGCGGTCGATGCCCTCAGTGAGCCCGTATTTAGCGATCAGCTTCGACCGGCGTACTCGGTCCTTGGGTTTGGTGGAGAAGGTGGCGTAGCTGCGGTTGTCGAGATTGAGAATCACAACCTTGGTGAGACCATCACGCCGGATGTAAAGTGCCTCGCGGTCCTGCAGGCTCTCGAACAGCGCAATCTGTTGCTCGTTCATTTTGAACAGTTCGGCATAACGTTTCCGATTGAAGGTCGCGTCCTTGAGGAACAGAAACGACGTGCAGGAGTTCACGATCGAGTCGGCGTTCTCGCCAAGGTCTTCCGCGGACTGGCCGATCAGGGTGACCCCGCCGAGATTCTTGCGGACAGTCTTGATAGACGAGAGCGCACCTTCCAGTAACCGCCGGTTCTTCATCGAAGAGAAAATCTCTTCAATCAAAATGTGCTTGGGAACGCCGAGATTGGCCGGGTTGTAGAGGACATCGTTGATGCGCCGCAGGAGCCATACCATCAGCGGCTCGATCAGGTCGGCGTACTGCTCGTTGTTGACGCCCTGGAAATCAAAGCATTGCAGCCGCGAAAGCGAGAGACTGTCCTCCACGTTGTCGAAGATCGCGTGATAGATGCCATCCCGAACCCATTTCGAGAGATAACGGTCGAGCTTCTTGGGCAGATAGAGATTAGAGAGACGGCGGTTTTCCCGGTCGAGCAGGTACATGTCCTGCACGGCCTTGTGGATCACATCGTCGTCTTCCGGCTCCAGTTCGGCTCCGCCATTGGTCAGCAGCAGTCGGACGAAGGAGTACAGGAACTTGAGGTTGCTGTCGGTCGGTTCCAGAGCGAACGGATTGACGCGCGGGCCATCCTTGCCGATTCGGTGTACGCGGCCACCGTAGAGTTCGACGACACTCTCATAGCTGCCGCCGATGTCGAAGATGTAGCTGAAGCCGCCGTATTTCTGTTCAAGCGCGATCAGTTGATTCCCATGCACGGATTTGCCGGTTCCCGTAGGACCGAGGATGAGCATGACGCGCACGCCATCCACATATACGTCCTGAAAGAATGGCGTCCGCGTGCGCGTCTCGAAGATATTCAAATATTCCCCGTCGAGGTCCTCGGAGCGAGGATGCCCAAGGTGCGGAGCAAAGACAGAGGACAAGCGGGCATGATGCTCCTCGGAAAGCCACAGCGGGAAAACATTGAACTTTCCGTTGCCGGGGAACATGGCATAGAAGGCGGAGAGGTTGCCGAGCGTTTCCTCGATTACCTGCGCCCGCGCATCGACGAATATCCGGTGAATGGCGGGGATGGTGTTGCGCAACTGCTCGGGGCTGTCGGCGGCCAGCAGCAGCCGAAGCGAGTATTCGCCCTGTCCCTTCTTGTCGAGCGAGCGGATGACTTCACTCAGGTCATCCACGCTGCTGTTGGCGGCTCTGGCCCCGGCGCCGGTTTCGAGCGATGCGAAATCGTGCCCGCTCATGACGCGCGTCAGCACGCCCACTTTGAAGAAGGAGATGAACTTTTCCTGCGCGTCGATCTCGCCGCGAGCGGCGGTCGTGGACCTGGGCCGCCATGTCGAGCAAAGGGTGCTGTCGCAGTCGAGCCAGAGTAGGCTTGAAAAGAGGCAGGGCCGCGACGCTTCGGGCGTCGTCTTGAGCGAGAACATCTGCACATGCCGTTTGCCCACGCGCAGATGATCGCTGTGCCAGGCAACGGGGTTCCGGACAATCTGCCGGTCTACAGCTTCGTCGCCGCGAAGCTCGCCAGCAACGGCCCATTCCTCAAGGTTGAACAGGTAGCTGAAGAAGTGGAATATGGCACACTTGTCGAGCAGGCGCAGCCCGAACGAAACTCCCAAATGTCCCACGAGAATCGTGGCCGTCTTTTCGAGATCGACCAGCATTTGCGAGGTGCTGGCGGTGTGCTCTTTCGGCTTCTGCTCGAATGCTTTGATCTTCGGCGGCTCGATGGTCAGACACCAGTGCAGGTCAATCCGCCGGAAGCCCGCAGTTTTCTCAAGATGTAAGAGCCGGTCGCCGGCAAACACCTGCGTTACGGGGCTCCTGTACTGCTTCTGCCGAGGCAGTTTGAAGCCCGACATCACACGAACGTACTGATAGAGGCAGGAACCTTCCGGCAGACCGTGCAGCGCACCTTCTACTGATCGCATCCGCGCTTCCAGCTCCTGATCGGTCAATCCCTCTTCATCGATGCCGTCCAGTGCGAAGAGGCATCCATAGCCGCCGCCTTTGAGAGCGAAGATGCCGGGGCTGACGAAGCGCGCAATCGGAACGATGCCGCAGGCGGCTCCCGCCTTTGCGAACCACGGCACGAATTTTGCCTGTTCAGTATTTACGCGGGTCATAGTAGGACTTCTGGCTGAAGCTCAGGCCCCAGAGCTGAAACATCTTTGGGTGTTTACGGACGATGAGCCACGCCGCGATTGCGAGCGTGGGAAATGCCAGCATCGCCACCAGGCGAAAACCAACGAGGAAAACCGTTACGCAGACGAATACGATCGCCATCCATGCTGTGAGGTCGAGGCCTAGTTTGGCTCTCGGCCGATTCAGCGCCTGATTGATTGGTAACGGTTCTCCTCGCCGGGCCATGGACGCGCCTCACATCGACTGGCCTGTAAGGCTGCCAATCCATCCAGCGCCCCATCCCAGGACTCCGGCGCCGAAGAGCGCGCCGAAGAGGCCGGGAATGGCATCCTGAAACCTTCCCGTCATCATGCGGATTCCGGCGAAGATCAGGCCGCCAAGGCAGATGACGGCGCCAGCGTACATGGCGAACGTTTTGAACGTTGACATCAGCGTTTGCGCCCCGGAAAAATCCATCGTTCCCTGAGCGTGGGCAACGGCGCTGCTTGCGCCCATGAACAGCAGCGCAGTCAGCGTCGGACCCATGACATGAGCCGCTGCGAGAAGGTTTCGCTTGGAGAAGGCTTGCGCCAATCGTTTGGCGAGGAGGGTTGTCTTACGGGGAATGACGGCACAGCTCGGGAACATCGGCACCTCCAGCGGCCTGTTTGAGGCCGCGATATGCCGCGAAATTAACTCGTAGTTTCCCTGAGAGTCCAATAACCTTGTGGCATTTGGCGATAACTTTTCGGGATCTGTAGGCGGTTTGCGTTGTCGTGCAGTTCGTAACGTACACCCCACAGTTGGATCGAATGGGCGATCTATCCTGGTGCGCAGATTGAAAGGGGCACAGGCTTCGTTCAGGCAGGCCGGACATGGCTTACGCGATTGAGGCGGTCAAGAGGAGAAATGGAGATCTCGAGGAACTCGAAGTTGTGACCTCTGAGACTGGTCGTCGTACGGAGTTAACCCCACGAATCGCGTCCGCGATGAGGTGCGAGTGTCTATGCCGCCGTTGGCCGAGCGCTGGCTTGACCGTTTATCGCCCGATCGGCTCTAGTGTCAGTCCGTGTTTGCGGAAAATCGCCTGTTCTTCATCGATTAGTGGCCGCAGATCGCTATTGGCAAATGCCATCGGGCGAGTCACGAAATGACTGCCGGAAGGAAACTGAAGGAGCTTCTGTTCAAACTGATCGATCGATGACGCTTGATATTGCGCCACTCCGAAGGACACAAAGCCTCCCAATGTGACAAAAATTACCGGTGGGCTAACAAAGTAGGGCGGATTGGCAAGGGCAGCCAGGTTTTTGAGCGGCCAGCATACATTCTGGCCAACGCAATCATCGACTACGTGCCTGATCAGGCCCCGATCGGCGAACCAGGCCTGATTGGCGATCAGTGCGTGTCCCAACGGTTCCCCTAAGAACATTGCCTCGATCTCCTCGGGAGGCGTATCGGGCCGTGGATGGTCCATCAGCGCGTCGCGCCCCCTCCATATCCGTGCCCACTGGTCAAATCGGCGAAGCAGCGGTTTCTTGTCCTGCGGCCGGGCATAGGTCGTCAGATAAACGGCGGAGTTCTCCACAACACGCGAGTTGGCGCTTTTCAGCCCCGCGATTGCCAAGTCGTGGAGATCGGGTACGGGACCGTTCGCGCGTTGCCACTGCAGCAGCTGGATCAGGCAATCGTCGCTTTGATGCGCCACAGCGCGCAGGCGCGGCGCGGCGTCAGCCGGAGTGTAGCGCACCAGGTATTCGAGCGCCCAGACGTCGTAATGGCAGGCTTTTGTGAGCGGCGTCGCATCGAACGCACGCTTCATCGCCTCGCTCGAAGCGCCGGTACCGAATCGCACCAACAAGCTCCCGGCCGTCCCGCGTTTCTCCGGCGGCTGGTGCACATAAGTCTCAGTCCACATTTTCTCGAATTGCGGAAGCTGTTCCGGGGGCAGAAACGTGATCTCCTGCGCGGAAATCGATGGCGTCGCCACTCCAATCTCTGAGAGTATCTCGCGATGCACTGCTTCGGGATCCAACTCGAACCAGCGGCGGAGCACCAGCGACTGCAGAAAATCGTGCGTGCCGGGCTCGCCGGGGCCGCGCAGGCTTGCCGCCAGCGTTGCCAGCGTCTCGGCAAATCCGGGCGAGCGCAGTACATCCCACTGATTCTCCAGATCGAATTCCTGGCTGTTTGGGTCCAGCCGCAGGAACGAGGCGGGCAGCAGAACCGACATTTTTCGCGCTACGTCAGGATCCTGAATGTTAGTCCCAAAGAACAAAAGCGTCTGTACTGTTGCCGCTCTTGCCTGCTCGTTCTTGTGCGGCACGCCCGCGTAGACCATGGACCACAATGTCGGATCGTACGACCGAATCTTCTCCCGCGCCGTCTTGCCGTCCAGAGCCGGACTCACGTGCAGGTATTCCATCGCCGTGATCAAGTCGTAGGAGATGGGGAAATCCGGCTGGTTGATTCTCCGGGTCATGGAAGCGATTGCCTGATCTCGCAGCGATACTGGCAGCGCCACCAGGCCCAGCTCGGCCTGGCGATCGTTATTGCCATACCGGTTGCTCAACTGCTCCGTAAGCGCATCAATCGCTTCAGGTATGCCCAGATAGCGCAGATCCGCCATAGCGCCAACCCATACCTGGACGGATGAATTCTTGAGGTCGGCGAGAATCGTCCTCAACATCTCCTCCTGCCACTCGGGCGGAGCCGCAACGATATGCAGCTGAAGGACGCTGCTGATCTCCAGGGGCGAGGACCCGCTCGCGGGGGCGATGCGATGGCTTGTGATCCGGACGGAATAGTCCCCGGGCGCCTCGAACCGCACCCATTGGTTCAGGTCCACGTTCACAGTAACTGGCTTCTCCGCGGTAAAGGGCGGCCACGACCATCCATGGCCGGTAGCCGGGAAGCGGCCATCAAAATATTCGCGCAGCGGATCGATCCAGCCTGACGCCGGGGTCACGGCGAAATCCTCAAAATACCCGAACTCTTCGCCGCGCTGGCTCTCCCACGGAGCGATGTAGAAGTGCCCCCCGGCCGGGCATGTGAAAGTCAGGGTCAGCGGTATACGCTCCCCGACGTGGAAGGTGGTTTGCCCCTTCGCTGTCCGGGTGATGAGGGTGGGCTCTAGCGTTTGCGATTGCTGGACTAGATCTCGCTGCGTGGAAGGGTGCTGCGTTTGAGCTATTGATGCGGAACTAAGGGCCAAAGTCACTGCGAAAACTACACCACGAGCCCACATGTACAGCCTCCTGGGACTTGTTGCGAGCGAAGGAGATTTGCTGCCATGGTAAGGGACCGCGGAAGGGCCGTGACTGACCCGCTCGTGTGATTGAAGGGCCTGTGGCACGTTGACATCGGCACCGCCCGGAGAGTGGCTGTGAACTCTTTTCTAACGAACCAGAACCGGGCGGCGGACGGCGCGGCGGTTTTTGGGCGAAAGGCTGAATCTCTTCATCACCGGGCTCGATTGGCGCTAATCGCCGAGTCGCTCGTTAAGCCTGTTTCGCCGTCACGCGGAGTTGCCACCTCGCTCCCTCTTCGTAACCATGAACGCAATTTGCTTGATCTTCCGCACCGTTTCAGGTGCATCCCATGTATTCATTTTTGTCACTACCTTTCGCCACTGGCGCTTACTGGGAGCTGCTGGCGCTGACGACGCAGCACAGCTGTAACCCTTTGAATCACAAGGGCAAGCCTCATCTTTTCCGAGGGTTGTCAGGGGGCGGTGGGAAGTCCGGGGTCAAGATGGTGTGTCTGCCAATTTCACCACTTCCGCACGGACAGTCCTTGAAAAGTATAACAAGCCTTCACTCCGCCGCGGCGAACTCGCATCCCTGGGTGTAGGCCGGCTGTTGCTGCAGCGCCAGCACCAAAGCCAGCGCCGCCACCGCCATCAACGCGGCAAAGAGGAAGATCGGTGAGTAGCCCATGCCGGCCACAATCAGGCCGACGAGAGGCCCGGTCAGCCCCAGCGACAAGTCGGCAAAGGCCGTGAAGATGCCCAGCGCGGATCCGCGATTCTCCGCGGTGACGCGATTCACCGCCTCAACCCCCAGCGCTGGAAAGACCAGAGAGAAGCCGAAGCCGGTCAAAGCGGCGCCGGTAAAGGCCATCGCCGGTCGGGCGGCAATCCAAAGGAGGGTGAGTCCGGCAATCTCCACCGCAAGGCACGCGATCGTGACCGGGAAACCGCCCCACCGGTTGATGCTTCGGTTGAACAGCAGGCGCGCCAGGATGAAGAAGGCGCCGAAGCTGGTTAGCGCGAAAGCTGCATTCGTCCAGTGGCGGTGGGCATAGAAGAGCACCGTGAAGGAAGCAATCGTGCCGAAGCCGGTGGTCGCCAGAGCCAGGCTCATGCCGTGCGGGAGGATGCGGGTGAGCACCTGGCGAAATGCCAGCGGCTCGCCCTCGGGAACGTCGATTTCGCCAATGGGCCACGCCGTCAGCAGGCCCACGCAGGAGGTGAGAACGCTGACCAGTCCAACGCCCTGCAGCCCCCACGCGTGGTCGATCCACACGCCGACCGGGGCGCCGATCGCGAGGCCGCCGTAGGAGCAGATGCCGCTCCACGAAATGACCTGGGCGGTGTGTTCGGGCCCAACCCGGCCAATGCCCCACAGCGAGGAGCCGGTCGCCAGCCAGCTTTCTCCGTAGCCGAGCACCAGGCGGCTGACCAGAATCAGCCCCAGGCAAGGCAGCGGCGCTGCCAGGAAAAAGCCGCAGGAGCAAAGGATCAGCCCGGAGCAGCCGCAAATCACCAGGCCGAAAAGGACCGTGCGCCGCGCGCCGGCCCGATCCGCCATCCGTCCGGACTGCGGGCGGCTCACCACCGTGGCGATGTATTGGGCGCTGACCGCAAGGCCTGCAAGTACCGTGTTGTAGCGCAGTTGCAGGTGGACGACCGAGGGCAGCACAGCCATCGGAAGCCCAATCGCAAAGTAGCAAAAGAGAATCTGAAGGGAGGTTGGCAGAATGCGAAGCGTGACGCGCCGGGAGGCGGATCGCTCCAGGAGGATTGGGCCGGTCGCGGGCATGGCCTGTCTTCATGGTACACGGCGGGCGTACCACCTTTGTTTCACTCCCGTAACCTTGCCTGCGGAGTACAATCAGGATACGCAGTCGGCATTCCGCCCGCGTTCAACGAGGATTCCGTGCAATTGTGGCGCACTGGCTGACTCCTCGGACGGCTTTACGGCGTCTAATGGGGTGAAAGCCGGTAGCGGTTTCCTGTCGGCGGAGCGCGCCGGCTATCGAGAAGAGAGGTCTTCCCCAAGGTGAACTCGACCGTCAAACAGATCCTGTTCTGGGTGCTCATCATCGCCTGTCTGCTGGTTCTCTGGCAGCTGTTCCAGAAGAACAACGTCATGGGCGGGCACGAGCAGGAAGTCGCCTTCTCTCAGTTCCTGGGTGACGTGGAGTCCAACCAGGTCAGCGACGTCACGATCACTGGCACCGACGTGCGGGGCCATTTCCGCGCCGATAAGGGCGCGTTCCACGTGGTCGTTCCCTCGAACTACCCGCACCTCTACGACATCCTCGATCAGAACAAGGTCAGCGTCACGGTAAAGAGCGACAACGGCAACAGCTGGTGGGCATGGCTGCTGCAGTTCTCTCCGCTCATCCTGATCGCTCTCCTGTGGTTCTTCATGATCCGCCAGATGCAGAGTGGCGGGAACAAGGCGCTGTCGTTCGGCAAGAGCCGGGCGCGGCTGCTTTCGATGCAGCAAAAGAAGGTCACCTTTAAGGATGTGGCCGGCGTCGATGAGGCCAAGGAAGAGCTGAAGGAGATCATCGAGTTCCTGCGCGAGGCGCAGAAGTTCCAGAAGCTGGGCGGACGGATTCCGAAGGGCGTGTTGCTCGTCGGGCCTCCAGGCACCGGCAAGACGCTGCTGGCGCGCGCTGTTGCCGGCGAAGCGAATGTTCCCTTCTTCTCGATTTCCGGTTCGGACTTCGTCGAGATGTTCGTCGGCGTCGGTGCGAGCCGCGTGCGCGACCTGTTCGAGCAGGGGAAGAAGAACGCTCCGTGCATCATCTTCATCGACGAAATCGACGCAGTGGGCCGCCATCGCGGAGCCGGCCTGGGCGGCGGGCACGACGAGCGCGAGCAGACTCTGAACCAGTTGCTGGTCGAGATGGACGGCTTCGAGTCGAACGACGGCGTGATTTTGGTCGCGGCGACGAACCGCCCCGACGTTCTCGATCCGGCGCTGCTGCGGCCTGGCCGCTTTGACCGGCGCGTGGTGGTGGGACGGCCGGACGTGCGGGGACGCGAAGAAGTGCTGCGGGTTCATGCGCGCAAGGTTCCTATTGCCGACGACGTCGATCTTCGGGTTCTGGCGCGCGGCACACCGGGCTTCTCCGGCGCGGACCTGGCCAACATGGTGAACGAAGCGGCGCTGAATGCGGCGCGGGCCAACCGCAAGCAGGTTATGATGTTCGACTTCGAGCAGGCCAAGGACAAGGTCCTGATGGGCGCTGAGCGCAAGTCGATGCTGCTGACCGACGAAGAGAAGCGGGTGACGGCCTATCACGAAGCCGGGCACGCGCTGGTTGCGGCCACGCGCGATCATGCGGATCCGCTGCACAAGGTCACCATTATCCCGCGCGGCATGGCTCTGGGCGTGACCATGCAGCTGCCGGAAGACGACAAGCACACGGTCACCAAGGACTACCTCGAGACGCAGCTCGCCATCCTGATGGGCGGCCGCATCGCCGAGGAAATCTTTCTGAAGCAGATGACGACGGGCGCGGGCAACGACATCGAGCGCGCGACGGATCTGGCGCGGAAGATGGTCTGCGAGTACGGCATGAGCCGGCTTGGACCGCTGACCTTCGGCAAGAAGGAAGAGCAAATCTTCCTTGGCCGCGAGATTGCGCAGCACCGCGATTTCTCGGAAGAGACGGCGCGGCAGATCGACTCGGAAGTCAGGAGCCTGGTCGATGAGGCGTACAAGGCCTCGTGGGAAATCCTCAACAATAACCAGCCGGTCATGCATCGGCTGGCGGCGGCGCTGCTGGAGCGGGAAACGCTGGACGCCAACGAAATCCGGCTGATCATCGACGGCAAGGAACTGCCGCCGCTGCGGCCTTCGGGCGGTTCGGGCACGGGAACCGCGGAAGTGCAGCAGGTCCTGAAGCCGGAACCGGGACGCACGGGAACGCTGCCGGAAGGCAGTCCCAGCCCAGCGTAAACGAGAAGCGAGAGTGACCCGAAAAGGCAGCCCGGCAACGGGCTGCCTTTTTGTTTGTCCTCCATCTGCGAGAATGTTGTCAGTCATGCGCGTGTGGTTTTGGGGAGTTCTCCTTTCGTCGCTGCTCGGTCTGAGCGGGTGCGGGTACCACTCGGTGAACGCGGCCGTGCATCTGCCGGGCCAGGTGCGGGTGCTCGCGATTCCATCGTTCAAAAACAACACGAACTCGTATCAGACGCAGGCGACGTTTACGCAGGCGGTGATTCACGAATTCAACAGCCGGACCGCGTACCGCATCGTGCCGGGTGAAGATGCGGATGCGGACGCGACGCTGGAAGGAACGATCACCAGTTTCCAGATCATTCCGCTGACCTACGACAACACGACAGGGCAGACATCGAGCTATCTGGTGACGATCACGGCGCAGCTGCAGCTGCTCGACCGGAACCGGAAAGTGATCTGGCAGAACCCGTCGTACCTGTTCCGGCAGCAGTACGAGCAGGTGCAGGATCTGGCGAGCTTCATCCAGGAAGACTCGGGGGCGACGCGCAGGCTGGCGCAGGAATTCGCTTCGGCGGCGGTGGCGGACATTCTGGAATCGTTCTGAAGGCAGCCAGTCGCTGGGTATACTCCCCTGCCCTCCGGGGCAGTTGATTGATTTTGCTGGACTTCGTGCAGGGGATGGGGCAGGTGACTGCGGCATCCTCTGGGCAACACGTCAGTTGTCATCACGGGCGCCTTTGACGCAGTGACGATCGCGAGTGCGTCAGTTACGGTCGTGATGGGGATATCTGATGCAAGGGAAGTCAGTTGCGTTATGGCCGCACCTGATTCACTTGCGGCCGGATGTGACGGGGTGGCGGCCGGATCTGATGCAGGTGCGGTCGTGACTGCGTCAAAGGCGATCGCGATGGAGGGTGCCCGGTGCGAGCCGGTTGTGGGCGGTGGGCTTAGGTTCCGCTTCCATGATTCCCGGTGATGGCACACGGGGTTCTCCTTTCCAGCAAGAGAAAAGGCTGCCGGGGATGGCAGCCTTTCTTTCTTTACCTTCTATCTTCAGGATACCAAGTTTGGAGCTCAACCCTGCCAACTTTCTTCGGGTAAGTTGGTGTGTAAGTGACTTGTTATGAGGAGCGGTTACTTTGGCGTGGAGGGGAAAAGCTTGACAGGAAAAAGCAGCGGATAGCGAGCAGCGGATAGCGAGCAGCGGATAGTGTCCAGCGTGCAGGCGGGGAAGTGTGGCGGATCAGGGGTAGAGTGCGGTGCGATCGCCCGCGATCCTCGCCTGGGGTTGTGAGGATGGGGAGGTGCGCGTAGGATGTTGGCGTGCTGGGTGTAAACGTTTTCCATGGTGATGGAGACAATCGAGAGAGGGGTTTAAGGATCATGAGAGCAGCGGGGATCGGGTTGGGATTATGCATGGTGGTGGCAGCAGCGGCGCAGGCGCAGACGGGTCCCGCGGTTCTGACGATTCATGCCGATCAGGAAGCGTCGAAGGTAAGCCCGACGCTGTACGGGCTGATGACCGAAGAGATCAACCACTCCTATGAGGGCGGGCTGTGGGCGCAGATGGTGCAGAACGACACCATGCACACGGACTGGACGGGGATTCCGGACTGGAATCTGGTGGAGAAGGGAAATTCGGCGGCGAAGATGGAGCTCGACAAGACAACGGGGCCGAGCCAGGCGCTGCCGTACAGTATGAAGCTCGAAGTCACGACTGGGAGCGCGGAGAGTCCCGCGGGGGCGTTGAACGACGGGTTCTGGGGGATGGCACTGAAGAGCGATACCACCTATCGCGGGTCGCTGTATGCGAAGGAGGATTCGGCGGATGTGGGGCCGGTGACGGTGAGCCTGGTGGCGAACGAGAGTGGGAAGGTGCTGGCGCAGGCGGTGGTTTCGGGGATGGGAACGGACTGGGCAGAGCATGGGTTCACGCTGAAGACGGGCACCCTGGACGCGGGAGCGATGGGCCCAAATCGCAACACCCGGGAAAGGGGGCGCGCGGAGTCCATGCAGAACCACCTGGTGATAACGGTGGCGCATCCGGGGACGCTGTGGCTGCAGTTGGTGACGCTGTTTCCGCCGACGTATCACGATCGGGCGAACGGGACGCGGATCGATCTGATGGAGAAGCTGGCGGCGATGCATCCGGCGTTTCTGCGCTTCCCGGGCGGGAATTATCTGGAAGGCGATCACATTCGGGACTGGTACGACTGGAAGAAGACGATTGGGCCGCTGGTGGACCGGCCGGGCCATCCGAGCCCATGGCACTACTGGTCGACGGATGGGTTTGGGCTGCTGGAGTTTCTGGAGTGGTGCGAGGACCTGCACATGAAGCCGGTGCTGGCGGTGTATGCAGGCTATTCGCTGGAGCACGATCATGTGAACCCGGGTCCGGATCTGCAACCGTATGTCGAGGCGGCGCTGGAGGAGATCGAATACGCGACGGGCAGCACGGACACGCAGTGGGGCGCGGAGCGGGCGAAGGACGGGCATCCGGAGCCGTTCAAGATCTCGTATGTGGAGATTGGGAACGAGGACTGGTTCGACACGTCAGGGAGTTACGACGGGCGGTTTGCGCAGTTCTACAAGGCGATCAAGGCGAAGTATCCCGACCTGCCGCTGATTGCGACGGCGCCGGTGAAGAGCGTGACGCCGGACGTGATCGACGAACACTACTACGTGCGGGCGACGACGTTCTTCCACGACGTGCACCACTACGACAACGCCGACCGCAATGGGCCGAAGATTTTTGTGGGCGAGTGGGCGACGCGGGAGGGCGTGCCGACGCCGAACATGGGCGCGGCTCTGGGCGATGCGGCGTGGATGACGGGACTGGAGCGGAACAGCGACATCGTGGTGATGGCCTCGTATGCGCCGCTGCTGGTGAACGTGAGTCCAGGAGCGCTGCAGTGGGACACGGACCTGATCGGGTACAACGCGATGAAGAGCTACGGGTCGCCGAGTTACTACGCGCAGGTGATGTTCGCGAGTTATCTGGGAGATGAGAAGCCGGTGTCGTCGCTGGAGGGCGGGGGCGAGCGGTTCTTCTACTCCGTGACGGAGGATACGGCGAAGAAGAAGCTGTATCTGAAGCTGGTGAATGGGTCGTCGGATGCGCAGGCGGTGGACATTGCGCTGCCGGGGGCGAGGGTGGGGCCGGAAGCGAAGGTGGTCTCGCTGACGGCACATGATACGCAGGCGACGAACACGATCAACCAGCCGACGAATCTTGTTCCGGAGGACAGCACGGTGAAGATTTCCGGGGACACGCTGCACTATAAGGTGCCGGGGTATGCGATTCAGGTGCTGGTGATGGATCTGAGGTAGGTAAGGAGCGGGCGGGTACCCGGATGGAGATGGGGAGCGACGAGCGCCACATCCCAGCACCAGGGATGTGGCGCACCCGGGCGGGTCTTTCAGCTCTCGAGCTGGTGGTAGAGGCGGTAGTTCTCTCCCTGGTGAATCGCTGGAAATGGACGGAAGGTTGCCGGTTGGCCGCTGGTTTGGACGGACCAGTCGGTCGATGCGGCGCTTTGCTGCGTGGCGGCGAGGAGTTGCCGGCGGGTGAAGCCGGCGGGCGCGGAAGCGGTTAGCGGATTCAACGCAAAAAGACAGAGCGGGCCGCGGACGAGGGCGACGGTTGCAGGGTGCTGGGGGTCGACGGCTTCGAGGCGGAGCGGCATGTCGAACTCGATCTCGATGCGGTCGCCATCTTTCCATGTGCGCTGAAGGGAGAGGAATGTGCCCGGCGCTGGAGAGGCGATGGGGTGCGTGCCGTTGACGGCGATGCGGGTGGCGGGTCCGGCCCAGGCAGGGATGCGGAGGTTCACGGCGAAGGGCTCGGGGCGATCGGCGTGGACGGCGAGCGCGACCTGCGAGGTGTGGGGATACTGGGTGGTCTGGGTGAGAGAAATCCGCGCGCCGTTCTGCTGCCAGGTCACGCGGGAGGGAACGTAGAGGTTGACGTAGACGCCGCGGTCGTCGCGGAAATAGGAGCTGATGCCGTAGTCTGCGGTGATTTGCGGGAAGGTGCCGGAGCAGCAGGGCCACTTGTCGGGATGGCGGAATTTGGAGCCGGCGTTGTTGTAGTCGGAGTAGTAGAAGCTGTGGCCGTCGGGGAGGATGGGCAGGGCGCCGAGGATGGTGTTGTAGAGGACCTGCTCCATGCTGTCGCCGTAGCGGGGGTCGGCGGAGATGCGGAGGAGGTAGCGGGTGATTTTGAAATGGCCGTAGGCGCCGCAGGGGGTTTCGAAGCTGGCGTGGGTGTCGGTGAGGCTCTTTCCCAGGTCGCCGCTGCCCGGGACGCGGAAGCCTTCGTTGGGGCCCCAGCCGCCGGTAGCGAAGCTCTGGGTATCGCGGACGAAGCCGAAGCCGTTGCGGGCGGCGCGGAGATGCTTTTCGCTGCCGAGGACCAGATACGCCTGCGATGCGGAGCTGAGGGCGTTGACGTGGCTGTAGGCGTGGAGGCCGGGGAGGACGTTGCGGCCGTCGGCGAGGGGATCGAAGTAGTCCTGATCCTGGAGGAAGCGCTGGGCGAGGGCGCGGTAGCGGGGGTCGCGGCTGCGGTTATAGGCGAGGAAGAAATTTTCGGGGAGGGTGTAGCTCTCGTCCCATGTCCACGCAATGTTGGGATGGGGGCGGGCGTCCATTTCGGGGCGAGTAAGGGCGCGGGGCGGGAGGAAGGGGAGGACGGTGTCGGTGGCGTGGGCGAGGACTTTGAGGGCGATGGGATCGTGCGCGAACTGATGGGCGTCGATGAGGCCGCAGGTGGTTTTGTCGGAGGTGTAGGCGGGGAGCGGATAGTCCTTCCAGAAATTAGGGGAGATGGTTTCGGCGTATCCGCGAACGAGGCGAGCGATTTTTTGCTGGGTAGGGCGATCGCCGGTGGCGGCGTAGGCGCGGGCGAGGGAGGAGACGTACTGGCCGAAGGTGTGGCCGGGGACGTAGCCGGTCATGTTGCGGGGCGGATCGAAATCTTTGGACCAGGAGTACCAGCCGCCCATCTCTTCGCCGGGTGCGGGGAGGCCGGCTTTCTGGCGGAAGGGCTGGAGGAGCGAGTCGTCGCTGAGGGCGAGGAAGAAGGCGTGGTTGGTGCGGAACTGTTCGAGCATGGGGCCGTCGAGGAGCTGGACGTCGGCGTAGTCGAACTGGGCGAGGCGGGTGCGGGCGGGCTGGGCTGCGGAAAGGACTGCGGACGCGCGACGCGCTACGGTGGCCGCTGCGACTGCGGTGGCACCGGTTTTGAGGAATGTGCGGCGAGAGGTACGAGACATGAGGTTCTCCGGAGATGGTTTCAGGCGGACGCGCGGACCTGGGCGGCGATTTTGCGGAGCTCGGGAAGAATGTCGCCGAGGGGGACGGCAGGGGCGTTGGGCGTGCCGAGGGCGAAGTAGGCTTTGCGGTAGAGCGGGTAGAGTTTTTGGTAGACAGCGTGGGCCTGCGGCTGCGGGTCGAAGATGCGATGGCCGGGGCAGAGCTTTTGCTGGGCGGCTTCGATGGTGGGGAATGCTTGGGCGGCGAGCATGGCGACGATGCCGGAGCCGAGGCTGGTGGGGACGTCGGAGGGGACGAGGACCGGCTTGCCGAGGACGTTGGCGTAGACCTGATTGAGGACGGGGTTGTTTTGCGGGATGCCGCCGGCGTTGATGACGCGGTGGACGGGGACTCCGTACTCGGCAAGGCGTTCGAGGATGATGCGGGTGTGGAAGGCGGTGCCTTCGATGGCGGCGAAGAGTTCGTCCTGGGCGGTGTGGACGAGGTTCCAGCCGAGGGTGACGCCGCCGAGCTCGGAGTTGACGAGGACGGTGCGGTCGCCGTTGTCCCAGGAGAGGCGGAGGAGGCCGGTTTGTCCGGGGCGATAGCGGTCGAGGCCTCGGGAGAGGTCGGCGACGGAGTGACCGGCGCGGGTAGCGATGGCTTCGAAGATGTCGCCGGTGGCGGAGAGGCCGGCTTCGATGCCGGTGTATTGCGGGTGGACGCTGCCGGGGACGACGCCACAGACACCGGGGATGAGGGTGGTCTGCTGCGCCATGGCGATGATGCAGGTGGAGGTGCCGACGACGTTGACGACGTCGCCCTCGCGGCAGCCGGCGCCGAGGGCGTCCCAGTGGGCGTCGAAGGCGCCGACGGGGATGGGAATGCCGGCGCGGAGGCCGAGCTTTTCAGCCCATGGGGGAGAGAGGTGGCCGGCGAGGTGGTCGGAGGTGAGGTAGTCGCCAGAGAGCTTGTCGCGGACGCCGTCGAAGAGGGGATCGAGTTTGGAGAGGAAGGATTGAGGGGGGAGGCCGTCCCATTTGGGATTCCACATCCACTTATGGCCCATGGCGCAGACGCTGCGTTTTGCAAGGCGGGGGTCGGTGATGCCGCAGAGGGTGGCGGCGACCATGTCGCAGTGTTCGAAGGCGGAGGCGAACCGGGAGCGCTGGTCGGGATTGTGGCGGAGCCAGTGAAGGAGCTTGGCGAATCCCCACTCGTGGGAGTAGACGCCGCCGCACCACTCGATGGCCTCGAGGTGTTCCTGGTGGGCGAGGGCGGTGATCTGGCGGGCTTCGGCCTGGGCGCGGTGATCGCACCAGAGGTAGTACTCATTGAGGGGCTGCATGTGGGCGTCGACGGGGACGACGCTGGAGCCGGTGGTGTCGAGGGCGAGGGCGGCGACCTGATCGCCGGAGACCCCGGCGGCGTGGAGGGCGTCGCGAGTGGCTTCGGCGAGGGCGCGCATCTGGTCGTCGTGGGACTGGGTGGCGAAGTCGGGGTCGTCGCGTTTGCGATGGAGGGGATATTTGCCGAGGGCGGAGCCGAGGCGGCCGCGGTCGCTGGAGAGGATGGAGACGCGCACGCTGAGAGTGCCGAAATCTACGCCTGCAACGATGGTCATGGAGCGAACCCTTGTGAACTTTCGCCGGTTGCGGTAAACATTTACCGGGAACCGACTTCTCCTTTATACTCTCAGTCCCGGAGCGCCGGCCGGGAGTAGATTGGAAATGGCCTTATCTATAAGATTTGTGGCTTTCGGGAGATTGTCAGCATCTGCGAACCACAGGAGGCCCGCGGTGGACAGCGGGCAGGGTGCGAAGGTTGCGGGAGGGCGCCGCAGGCTGATGAGACTGGTGCCAGGTTGTAAACGCATTCCGGCTTATTTATGACGAGATTGAAGAAGACAACGAAACGCCGCTCGGCGCCGAGGCCGGAGCGGATGGATATCCATGCAGTGGCGCGGCTGGCGAGGGTCTCGATCGCGACGGTTTCGCGAACGATCAATCGGGTGCCGACGGTGAACCCGCGGCTGGCGAAGCAGGTGTGGGAAGCGATCCGGGAGCTGAACTATTTTCCGAACACGCAGGCGCGGGCGCTGGTTTCAGGGCGGAGCCGGCTGCTGGGGCTGATTGTTTCGGAAATCACGAATCCTTTTTTCCCCGAGCTGATTCAGGGATTCGAGGAAGTAGCGGTCGAGAGCGGATACGAAGTCCTGATTGGCTCGACGAACTACGAGGCGGAGCGGATGCAGCGGTGCATCCGGCGGATGATGGAGCGGAATGCGGATGGGGTTGCGGTGATGACATTCGGCATCGAGCAGCCGTTGCTGGATCAGCTGGCGGACCGGAAGATTCCGCTGGTGTTTGTGGATGTGGCGCCGGATCGGCCGGAGATCAGCGTGCTGAAGGTGGATTACTCTCACGGCATCCGCCAGGGAGTGCAGCATCTGGCGGCGCTGGGGCATCGGGAGATCGCGTTTGTGACGGGGCCGCTGCGGCTGCACTCGGCGCACTCGCGGCTGGAGGCTTTCGAGGAGGCGCTGGAGGAGTGCGGGATTCCTTTGGACAAGCGGTTTGTGCTGGAAGGGGACCACACGATGGAGGGGGGGATGGCGGCGGCAGAGCAGATGCTCGCGCAGAAGAAGCTGCCGACCGCGGTGATGTGCTCGAACGACATGCTGGCAATCGGGGTGCTGCACACGCTGTCGCGGGCAGGACTGCGGGTGCCGGCCGATATCTCGATCATCGGGTTCGACGACATTCGCATGGCGGAGATGATGATTCCTCCGCTGACCTCGATCCAGATGTCGCGGGCGGAGCTGGCGCGGGCGGCGGTGGGGGCGCTGCGGGCGCATGTGGAAAAGACGTCGCCGCAGCGGGAGTATCCGATCGACACGAGGCTGGTGGTGCGGCAGTCGACGGATTTTCCAAAGGGGACGATGGAGCATCTGCGGAAGGCGAAGGCGGAAGCGTGAGCTTTTCGAGAAAGCCGGAGTGAGCACGATGGAGAGGGAACCGGAGCCGTGGCTGCGCGGGACGCATGGGGAGCTGCCGGCGGTGGTGCGGGCGGTGGTTCATGCGCTGGAGTTGGCGCAGGAAGATGCGGAGCGGTGGTGTGGAGAGCTGGGCAATGAGGCCTTGAACGCGAGGCCAGGAGGGATTGCGCCGGTGGCGTTTCATCTGCGGCATGCGGTGCGGAGTCTGGACCGGCTGCTGACGTATGCGGAAGGGGGACAGCTGAGCGCGGAGCAGATGGCGGCGCTGAAGACGGAAATGGATGCGGGGGCGACGCGGGAGTCGATGCTGGAGGAGTTTCGCGCGGGAATCGGCGCGGCGATGGGGAGGGTCAGGCGGTTGGCGGGGGCGAATCTGGAAGAGGCGCGGGGCGTGGGGGGGAAGGGATTGCCGACCACGGTGGGCGGGCTGCTGGTGCACTGCGCGGATCACACACAGCGGCATGTGGGGCAGATGGTGACGACGGCCAGGGTGCTGGTGACCCTGCCGGTGTCGATTCTGGTGGTGAATCACGTGGATGCGGAGCCGACGGCGCAGTAGAACTGCGGCGCTCTCATTTTAAGGGAGTTAGGGTCTCCGGCGAGTCCAGGGCTGGGGCGCGGGCCTTCGGGGCTGGGGATCTGCCCTCCTCTTAGTATCGTTAAAGTTACTATCTCTTTGGTTCTTGATGGGAGGGCGGGGCTATCTTTCCAGATACCTGCAAGGCTATGATCGGAGGGTTTTAGGCATCCCCAACGAGGGTGCCAGACATCAAGAGTCAGTTGCAGAATTCCAGGGAGAGGCCTATGAAATCCACAGCGACAGGAACGCGCTGCATGGCGCGGAGCGCAAGTTTTAGAAAAGACTCAGGTGGCGTCGGCTGGAAGCCGGCGCTTTTGCTTTTAACGCTGCTGTTGTGGGTGGCGCCGGCGCTGCACGCGCAGTTTGGCGCGAGTCTGAACGGGACGGTGACGGATCCTTCGGGAGCGGTGATTGCGGGGGCGACGGTGACGCTGACGAATCCCGCGACCGAGGCGAGCCGGACGACGACGACCAGCGGCTCCGGGTTCTACAGCTTCACGGAGCTGGCGCCGGGAACGTACGGGGTGAAGGCGACCGCCACGGGCTTTAAGGATGCGGATTTCCCGAGTGTGGGGATCACGGCAGAGGTGCCGCGGGGACTGAACATCACGATGCAGGCGGGCGCGGCGTCGGAGACGGTGACGGTGAACGGCAATCAGACGCCGTTGCTCAACACGTCGGATGCAGATATTTCGAGCACGATCAGCGCGGAAGATGTGACGCGGCTGCCGGCGTTCGGGCGCGATCCGTATGAGCTGTTGCGGACGGGGGTGGGGATCACGGGGGACTCGGCGCGGTCGGGGAGCGGGGGCGCGGTAGCGCTGCCGAACAACACCAGCCAGAACCAGTCGAACTATGGGATTTTCCAGACGGAGAACCAGATCCAGATTTCGGCGGTGGGGCAGCGGGTGACGTCGAACACGTACGAGATCGATGGAGTAACGGTGGACAGTCTGCTGCACGGCGGGGCGGCGATCGTGACGCCGAGCATCGAGTCGGTGCAGCAGATGACGATTTTGGCGTCGAACTACGACGCGACGCAGGGACGGGATGTGGGCGCGCACATTCTGACGGTGACCAAAGCGGGGACGAACGACTTTCACGGGAGCGGATTCTTCCAGTACGACGAGCCGGGGCTGAACGCGTATCAGCCGTATGGTGGTCCGACGAGCACGCCGGGGGTGTTTGCGCCGGCGACGCGGGACGATCAGGCGCAGCGGGACTGGGCAGCGAGCCTGGGCGGTCCGGTCTGGAAGAACAAGATTTTCTGGTTCGCGAGCTATGAAGAGGTCAAGAGCCAGCTGCAGTCGTTCAGCGAGACGTATGTTCCGACGCAGCAGTGGTATGCGGCGCTGGCCACGGCGCGGCCCAGTGGGCTGGTGGCGGGGACGGTGACGAAACCGGGCGGCCGGGCGGTGGTACGGGCGATCTTGCCGGGAGCGTGCAGCGCGGTCCAGACGCAATGCGCGGCGGTGACCGGGGGTCTGGACGTCGGATCGTTCGGCGGGGCGGATGGGCAGTATCTGGCAAACAACAACGTGAACGGGACGGCGGGAAATCCGAATCTGTACACGGGCGCGGGTCTGGACGGGGTTCCGGACCTGGAGTTCGCGCAGATTTCGACGCCCAGCCAATTCCGCGGCGTGCAGCTGCACGGCCGGGTGGACTGGATGATTGGGGCGCACGACCAGATCTACGCGGGTTTCTACACGCAGAAGCTGGATCAGAGCTCGCTGGATGCGACGGCAGGCGCGGCTCCGGATACAAGCGTGCCGTTCCGGCCGTTCAACCAGTCGGCGACGCCGGTGTGGATTCACACGTTTTCGCCGACGCTGCTGAACGAGCTGCGGGCGAACTACACGCGCTTCGCGGACAACCAGGTGAGCGATTCGGCGGGACAGGTGAACTGGGGAGTACCGGGGCTGTACGCGCAGAACTACGGATTCGGGCAGATCCACTTCAGCGTGATCGCGTCGCAGACGACGCCGTACGAAGCGGCGGAGAACACGTACGAAATCCGCGACACAGTGACGAAGACGCTGGGGGCGCAGACGCTGCGGATGGGGCTGGTGATCCGCAAAGAGCAGGACAATGACAACGATTCCGGAGAGGCGCGGCCGAACTACGCCTTCCAGGGCATCTGGGACATGGCGAACGATGCGCCGCTGTATGAGGGGATTTCGGCCAATCCAAACACCGGCGGGGTGGGCGACGCGAAGCGGTATTTCCGGCGCAGCTACTATGCGGGGTTCGCGCAGGACGACTGGAAGATGCGGCCGAACCTGACGGTGAATCTGGGACTGCGGTACGAGTACTACGGGGATCTTTCGAACCAGGGCGGACCGATCAACGACATGGTGCTGGGAAGCGGGGCGGGAGCGCAGATCATCACCTCGCGGCTGGCGCTGGTGAACCATCTGTACCCGACGACGAGCGATGCGCTGGCGCCGAAACTGGCGTTTGCGTGGCAGCCGCGGGGAACCAACAGCCGGCTGGTGGTGCATGGCGGGTTCGGCGTGAACTTCGACAATCTGGACGAGGAGCCGATTTCGCCGGCGTACGAGAACGGGCCAGGGTACTTCAACTACGGTCTGTGCTGCGGGGGGCTGCAGTCAACGAATCCGAATGCGGTGGGGACGGGGATCGTGTTCGAGTACGGGACGAGCGATTCGCCGTTCAGCTATCCGGCCAACTCGAATCTCGCGGTTGGAGTAAATCCGGCGACAGGTACTCCGAATGCGTTTACGCCGCCCGGTGGCACTCCATCCACTCCTCAGATCGAGACGTACAGCATCCTTCCACGGATGAAACAGCCGCCGCTGTACACATACTCTTTCGACATGCAGTATGCTCTGCCGTGGCAGATGGCATGGACGGTCGGGTATCAGGGATCATCCGGCTTCCACTTTTTGCGGCTGGTGAATCAGAATTTTCTATATCCACAATCGAATGGGATTTGTGCGAGCGGAGGAGCCTGCACACCGGGCGTGAACCAGACTCCGTTCTTCGCGGCGTACGTCCCAACTTCGGACGTGCACACCGACTATAACGCGATGAATGTTCACCTGGAAAAGCGGTTGCAACATGGACTGGATTTCAGCGCGGTTTATACATGGTCGAAAAGCATGGATAACGCGACCAACGAGGGTCCAGGTTTTCTTTCAAATCAAACCGATCCAGGGGATCCGCGCGCAGAGTACGGGCCATCGGACTTCGATTTGCGCGGAAGATTTTCGCTGGAGTCGACGTGGAGTTTGCCGAATCCGAAAGGAAACGGTCTGGTCAAGAATGTTCTGGGGAACTGGCAGGCCAACGGCGTGTTCACGATGCACACCGGCTTTCCGTGGACGCCGGTTATCGGCGTGCCGTCCGTGGCTCTGGTGAATGGGGCATCGACAATCGCGCCGACGCGGCCGACGGGATATGGGCCGGGTTCGGGGGCTCCCGCAGGGAGTCCGGCGT
>DATAWS010000028.1:0-162453 GCA_036267095.1 Acidobacteriaceae bacterium | reverse complement strand
CAGCGCGCCGAAGAGACCGGGAATGGCGTCCTGAAACCTTCCCGTCATCATGCGAATTCCGGCGAAGATCAGGCCGCCCAAACAGATGACAGCGCCCGCATACATCGCGAACGTTTTGAAGGTTCCCATCAGGGTTTGCGCCCCGGAGAAATCCATCGTCCCCTGGGCGTGGGCGACGCCGCTGCTTATGCCCATGAATAAGAGAGCGGTCAACGTCGGACCCATCACATGAGCGGCGCGAAGAATGCCTTCTCTGGTGAGGATTTCTTTCAGCCCTCGGGCACGCGGAACGGACAGCCGAACCGGATTCTTATCCGATCGGCGAAGACGGCGGAATCGACTCACTTTGCACCTCCGCTGACTTGGTGTCAGCCATGGCGCAAAGGTAGGGCGATGGCGCTGGTGCGTCCAATGAAATGCAGAGAGACCGTTATGCCAGTCGGGAATACTTGATCGGGGAGGGGCAATTGCAAGTCTCCTGTGAGCCTGCGATACTGCTCATCCGTCAGTTCGAGCCAGATACCCCCGCGGCCGATCTCAATTGCATGCGGGAGTGCTTGTCGCCCTTCGCGATTCAGGGTGTATCCACCGCGTTGGGCGATTTCGAACAGCTTGTTCTGGTTCACCAAACTAAGCGTCTTAGCCAATGGCGTTTTGAGGTCTTCCTCGAGAAATTGGCAGTACCATCCGCTTTGTTTCTGAAAGCTCATGTAGACCCGATGTCCCGGCTTCCTCTGAGCACTGCAACGGGAGCAGAGCTGTTCACCCGGCGTATGAGGAGGCGGCAAAGAAGCGCGGCATAAAGCGCAAATTTTGCCGGCCAGGCGCTGACGGATTGAGGATGACCTTTCGCCGACCATGGTTCAAGTGTAGGCGAAGAAAAGGCGAATTATTCTGTGGAAGCTAAAATACGATGCGACGGCAGCAAATGCCGTGATTAGGCCAGAGGTGTGCGGTCCCCTGCGCTTTGGCTTGGGAGAGGCCTACACTTGTAGCCCAAACGCACTCCCAACTGACTCCCAATAGGGTGTCCAGTGGGTACTTTTCCGTACTTCCGGGTCGCCATAAGTGCCGTAAAGTCCGTTAGATACCTGAGCCCCCGGTCGCTCATAACCCAAAGGTCGCTGGTTCAAATCCAGCCCCCGCAACCAAAAGGATTCTGATTCTAAACGGCTTCCGATATCGCTTCGGAGGCCTTTTCTGCGTCTGGAGGCCGGATGTGGTCGCCGGCCGCATGCGAGCCCGGCCCGTTCTGCTCACGATGGAGGAAGATGTCGATCCCCGCCCTCGATCACGCGCTATTGCCTGATCTGTTCATTCCAGAGACGACGTCGTTAAACTGCGACCGACCGCCTGGATTTTCATCAGATTATGGACAATTGTTCCCGCGCATCTCGAATCCAGAATCGCCTGGCCTGCGTCGATGGGGCGGAAGTGACAACCCGGCACGCTGTCCGAAGGGCTCTTTCCATTGCTAGAATCCGCGCTTCTGCGCCGGACATTCCGAGCCTTCCGGCACCGCGACTTCCGCCTCATCTGGCTGGGCGCCTGCACGTCCACAATCGGAACCTTCGTCCAGCAATTTGCGCAGAGCTGGCTCGTCTATGACCTCACCAAAGACCCCTTTTACCTGGGATTGGACCTCTTTCTCGGCCAATTGCCGATCATTCTCTTTTCCCTTATTGGTGGGGTCTTCGCGGACCGCATGGACCGGAGGAAAATGCTCCTCGGTTCCCAATACATCCAGATGGTCTGTGCGTTTGTACTCGCCGCATTGTTCTTCACCCACGCCGTGAGAATCTGGGAGATTCTTTCCCTGTCATTCATCGTTGGACTGGGGCAGTCGTTTGGAGGGCCGGCTTACTCGGCCCTCCTGCCGACTCTGGTCCCTGCGGAAGACCTGGCCAATGCGATCGCGATGAATTCGATTCAGTTCAATCTTGCGCGAGTCCTGGGGCCGGCACTCGGCGGCTTGGCCTATTCCTTCTTTGGGGCAACCTGGTGCTTCACCCTGAACGGCGTGTCTTACCTCGCAGTCATCGCGTCGCTCATGATGATTCAGGTAAGGTTCGTTCCGCAGAAATCAAATGAAGCCATCCTGAAAAGCATGCGAGAGGGGATCGGTTTCATACGCCAGCGCGAAGGTCTGCCGGCACTCGTCTGCCTGGCTTTCTTTACAACCTCGCTCGGCTTTTCGCTTACGGCTTTCCTGCCGGTCATAGTTCAGACCGTCTTCCATGGCGGACCTCAGACGTATCAAATCCTCCTCATGAGCTCGGGCGCAGGCGCAATTGTCGGCGCGCTTATCGTCGCTGCTTCAACAAAGTTGAAAGAACATGGTTACGTGGTGCTGTGGATGCTCGTCGGAGTCGGTGCAGCGATAGCAGGATTCGCCTTCAGCAGATCGCTCCTCGTTTCCTGCATTCTGATCTTTCTCAGTGGCGTAACCCTTATGGCGTCGGCATCGCTGATGTTGTCACTTGTGCAGCTGATCGTGCCAGACCAAATGCGTGGGAGGGTCATGAGCGTCTATAACCTTGCCTTTCGCCTGGGCATCCCGGTCGGGAGCCTGACGCTTGGGAAGGTGATCCCCCTGGTTGGCGTCACAACAGCGCTTGCCGCCACAGGGCTTGCTCTAATTGGAATCGGTTTGTATTTTTTGACTGCGATGCGAGACGCCATGGTGTTTCAGCGCGCGATAACCGGGGTTGACAGGACGACACTATAGGCGTCTTCAATTTCCGGTTTGCCGACACGACCATGGTCATCGACGCGTGCATGACCCCGAACACGCCAATGCGAAAGGGTGGAACGTCATTCGCGCGTCCAGGGTCGACTTCTGAGAAAGGATCTCGTTCGCAGGCGAGAAGGACGATTCATTTGATTCGGGAAGAAAGGAATTTGCGGGCCATTTGAACAAAGTTCTCCATGAGCGTGGACCGTGTGCCCAGGCGGTTCCACGCAATACCGATGCTCCATTCCGCCTCCGGAATCCTGGTTTCCGCAAAACGGATCTGCGGCACGCGCATCAGCTGGACAGCGCTCGGCGCAATACTGACTCCCAGGCCGGCACGCACCAGGTTCAATACGGTGAAAAAGACGTCAGCTTCCTGAACGACCCTGGGTACGAATCCCGCCGCTCGGCAGGTGCGGAAAACGTGGTCATAGAAGCTGGCCGAATCAGCGCGCCATGGCAGGATGAAGGGTGCATGACTGAACTCCGCTACCCCTCTCTTTGTATCCTAGGTTGCCTGCTCGCTGAGCACGATCATAAGGCGCTCCTTCACGATGGGGATGGTTGCGATCTCTTTGCTCGGCACCGGCAAACGCACAAACCCAACATCGATTTTTCTGTCGCTGAGCGCCTGCAGTTGATCCGACGTGGACATGTTGCGCACCGACAAGTCGACATTGGGAAATCGCTTCCTGAAGCGCAGCATGAGATCCGGCAAGCCACGGGCGAGCACGGCAATTCCAAACCCGACCCGTAACGTCCCGGCTTCCCCCTTCAGGGCGAGACGCGTAACTCTCTCGGCGGACACGGAGTCCTCGATGATCTGCCGCGCATGTTGCACCAGCACCTGGCCGGCGGACGTGAGATGCACTCCGCGTGAACGTCGGATCAACAGTGGCCCGCCCAGTCGGTCTTCCAAACGGCGGATCTGTTTGCTGAGGGCCGGTTGCGACACGTGGAGGATCTCCGCAGCACGGCGGAAGTGAAGCTGTTCTGAGAGTCAGGAATGAACGCAAATCATCGATTTCCAGCGTCATAACCGCACGTTATCAAAGTATGCACGGTCTTTCATTGGACATCTATGGATCGCCCCAGGCAATCTCGTGGAGGGCAGACATCACGATCGACTACGCTCCTGGAGGAGAAAATGAATCGCCGGGAATTTATGACTCGTTCTGCAACGGCGGCTGCAGGGGCTGCATTCGTTGAGAGAGAGGTTTACGCCGCTTCTGCCGCTGATCAGGCCCGGATTCCCGGTTTGCTTTCGGAGTCCCCCATGCCAGGAGCCGTGTCGGAGCCGGCCATTCAAAGTGCGCGATTCCCTGACGGATTTCTCTGGGGCGCAGCGACGGCATCGTACCAGGTGGAAGGCGCCTGGAAGGAAGACGGCAAAGGTGAATCGATCTGGGATCGGTTCACGCATACGCCCGGCAAAGTTCGGGGCAGCGTGACGGGTGACGTCGCCTGCGACCAGTACCACCGTTACCCGCAGGACATCGCGCTGGCCAAAAGTCTGAACCTGAAGAGCTATCGTTTCTCCGTCTCCTGGCCCCGCATTCAGCCCACCGGCGTTGGAGCGCCCAACATGAAGGGCATCGACCACTACAGCCGACTGGCCGATGCGCTGCTTGAGGCCGGAATCCGCCCCTGGTGCACCATGTATCACTGGGACCTTCCGCAGGCTCTGGAAGACCGAGGCGGCTGGCCAAATCGCGATCTCGCCGGTTACTTCGCGGACTACGCCGGGATTCTTGGGAAGCACCTTGGCGATCGAATCACGGTTTGGGCGCCCTTCAATATGCCCTGGGCCATTGCTTTTATGGGATATGCTGCCGGGGCATTTCCGCCGTGCCTCACCAGCTTTCCCCATTTTCTGAGGGCCGCGCACACGCTTGGGCTGGCGCAGGGCGAAGCGCACCGTGCTCTAAAGGCCACCTCTCCGAAGGCAACGATAGGGAGTGCCTATGAGATGGCTCCCGCCTACCCCAGGACGGATTCAGAGGCAGATCGCGCAGCCGCCGACCGATACCATGCCATGAACAACGTCTTCTTTCTCGAAGCGGCGATGAAAGGCCGTTATCCGAATGCGTTTGTCGGAGAACCTCCGTACGAGATCATGGGTGTTCGGCCGGGCGATGAGAAAATCCTGTACGCTCCGCTGGACTGGGTGGGCTTTCATTTCTACACACGCCGCATTGTCTCCGGTGCGAGCAGAGCGCGCTGCGTCGGCGGCGGCTTCAGCGGAACGGAGATCGAGTCCGACAGCGGATGCGCCCGCGACCCCTACACCGGGCTTCGCGCTGATATGCCCACCGAGGGGCCCCTGACCGAGTCGGGTTTGGAGCTATGGCCAAGCGGCATCTACGATCTGGTAACCCGAATTTCAAGGGAGTACAACCATCCCATCATTGAGATCACGGAGAGTGGCTGCGGCTATCTCGACGCGCCCGATGAGAGCGGCCGTATCCCGGATACACGGCGCATTCAGTGGTACCGGCAAGTGCTGGCCGAGCTGGCACGCGCGATCGCGGACGGGGCACGAGTCAGGGCGTACCATGCGTGGACCCTGCTCGATAATTTCCAGTGGGCGGAGGGTTACACGGAACGCTACGGCCTGATCTATACAGACTTCCGAAGCCAAAAGCGCACGATCAAGGATTCCGGATTATGGTACAGCCGTGTCGCCGCCTCGAATCGGCTGGATGTGTAGCAGCAGATACACCAGTCCCTGATCGATAGGGTGTTTCCGCCGTTATTCAATCGCTATGCGGGTGGCCAGACTTTTGGCACCCACGTTGACAACGCGATCCGAACCCATGGCTCCAGCGGCGGACGGATCCGAACCGACCTCTCCTGCACGCTCTTTTTCTCGGAACCGGAGGAGTACGATGGCGGCGAACTCGTGGTTGAGGATACTTACGGCTCGAAGTGCGTAAAGTTGCCCGCCGGAGATTTGGTGCTGTATCCATCCACGAGCCTTCATCACGTCACGCCGGTCACGCGCGGCGCGCGCGTTTCGAGTTTCTTCTGGCTGCAGAGCATGATCCGCCAGGACGTGCATCGTTCGCTGCTGTTCGATCTCGATAACGCCATCCAGCAGATGACAGGCTCTCCGCACGCTGGGGACGACGAGATCAGGAAGACTACAGTCCAGCTGACCGGCGTTTACCACAACCTGCTGCGGCAGTGGGCGGAGATGTAAGCCGGCCCGTTGCCGTCGTTCGGGTCTTCAGGCTTCGGTGCTTGTACGGGCCGAAGAGAGGCTCGCGTCACCCTCATGGCGCGGGCCTCTTCTTATTACAGTTAGTTATGCTCTCGGCCAAGCGCCTCACATGTTCATGCATAACCGCCGATCAGCCGATCAGCCAACTCTTCAGGGACAAGTAAATCTGCTATCGATCCAGGTTCACCGCAAATTGCGAAATTACCGAGTCGCAAGTCTGCTGAGATTAGCTCGCCAGTCCGGTATCGGAATCTGACCGGGGCGAAAGCCAGCAGCCTCGGTCCCTTTAGTTCGCTGAGGAGTCTATCTTCAGTTGACGCGTCACTTGGCAGCAAACTTTGGCGTCTGTAGACTCGAGGATCGGAGCAAACAATTGAAGCGACGCTGCGTTTTGACGGTTCTGGTAGTCATCACTTCCTGTTTTGCAGGCAATAGCCAGACGACGGACTCATCCCGAGACCTGCTGCCGCACCTCGAGAGGCGCGGACATGCCACTCAATTGATCGTCGACGGTAAGCCGTTCCTGATGTTAGGGGGCGAGCTACACAACTCCAGTTCATCCAGTGTCGAGTACATGAAGGCCGTGTGGCCGCGGCTGGCTGCCATGCATCTGAACACGGTTTTGACCCCTGTCGCCTGGGAGACGATCGAGCCCGAGGAGGGGAAGTTCGATTTCACGTGTGTCGACGGGCTCCTGGAAGGCGCTCGGGAGAACCATCTCAAGCTCGTCCTGCTTTGGTTCGGCGCCTGGAAAAACACGTTTTCAAGCTATGCGCCTGGGTGGGTGAAGACGAATGAAGGGGGATTTCCGCGCGTCGAGACCAGCGACGGGCGGGGCACCGATCGGCTTTCTCCTTTCAGCGCTGCTGTTCGGGACGCCGATGCACACGCCTTCGCGGCGTTGATGCATCACCTGCGGCAGGTGGACGGAAAGAACCATACCGTTCTTATGGTGCAGCTGGAAAATGAAGTGGGAGTCATACCGCAGTCGCGGGACTATGCACCGGCCGCAGATGCTGCATTCGCAGCCGGTGTCCCAGCCAGTCTTACTCAATATCTTGAAGAGCACCGCAGCCAGCTAAACCCCGAACTTCGCGCTGTCTGGGAAGCCGCGGGAGCGAAGACAGCGGGGTCATGGCAGGAAGTATTCGGCAGCACTCCTCTGACGAACGATCTTTTCATGGCCTGGTATTATGGCACCTACGTCGAGCACATCGCGAAAGCAGGTAAAGCGGAGTATCCGTTGCCGATGTACGCCAATGCCGCACTGGTGAGGCCAAACTACCAGCCAGGACAATACAACAGCGGGGGCCCTCTGCCGCACTCTATCGACATATGGAAGGCGGCAGCTCCGTCTTTGGACATGTTATCCCCGGATATTTATTTCAATGACTTCGCGCAGTGGGCAGGCTGGTACGCCCTTCCGGACAATCCCCTTTTTATTCCGGAATCCCAGGGAGGCATGGTGGGCGCTGCGAATGCGCTCTACGCTTTCGGACAGTTATCGGCGATCGGTTTTTGCCCGTTCGGCATCGACGATCAGGGCAACCTGCCACTCGATCTTGCAGGGATAACCAATCCTTCCGATCACCCGGACAGTAACGCGATCGGCAGTCTGTATGCCGAGTTGTCGCACCTGACGCCAACAATCCTCAAAGGACAGGCAGAAAACAGCACCACGGCCGCCGTGATCGAAGGAGAAGCGCAGCGCGCCGCGAGACTCTCGCTGGGGGACTATACCGCTACCCTTACCAGAACGATGAATGCGTCGAGCGGCAGCTCGAGGATTGCCGTCCTGTTTGTTCAACTCAGCAAGAACGAATTCCTGGTGACGGGCATTGGCAATGGGCAGGTCACCTTTTCCACGGAGAAGCCTGGTCCGCCGATCGTCGGGATTGAGAGTATTGACGAGGAGTTTTTTGAGAATGGAGCCTGGACACCGCGCAGGCGGCTCAATGGCGATGAGAGTTCTCAGGGGCAGGCGCTGAAACTCTATGACTCCGATGCGACGCAGGGCAGGATTTACAAGGTGCGCCTCTACCGATATCGGTAGCGCGAGGGTTATAAAAGATCGGCAACCATCGCAGACCCAGGAGAGGGAAAATGAAGGGCACGGATTTTAGCCTTCCGGGTGCCGCTTACTGTATCCTCGCGGCCTGTGCGACTCCGGTTTTCGCCCAATTTGGCGACGAGCCACAGAAGAAGCTGCCTCCCCTTCTGTGAACTGACGCAGCAGCAGGATCAGCAGAACATGATGGATCAGCTTGGCATCAAATCGTTGCGGCCAATGGCAAATGGAGATGAAAACGCACCCGACCGATGAGACCACTAACAAGGTTCAGTTCAGGGTGGCGAAATAAGCCGGTCTGAAGTGCGACATAAACAGCCTCTGTTCTGTCGTGGGCGTATCCGTGGAAACCGCTGTCATTCTCGTCTTCTACATCAACAAACTGCGGCGAGAAAACAAGGACATCCGCACCGCGACGATGGAAGCCTCCCTGCTGCGTCTGCGGCCTATTATGATGACCGCGCTCGTCGCCTGCCTGGGTCTGCTGCCGGCCGCGCTCTCCACCGGAATCGGCTCCGACACCCGGAAACCCTTTGCCATCGTGATCGTGGCCGGCCTTATTTCGCGCCTTTTACTCGGATTCTTCCTCAATCCGGTGCTGTACGAGATGGTCGCGCGCGATGGCGATGTTCTGCAGGTCTAGCCCACATCGTATAGCTCACCTGGTCGGCTGACCCAGCCTCTGGCTGGGTCCGTGATAAGAAACTCGATACTAAACATCAAATAAACATGGCGGCCGCTTCGTGTTCACCATAAGCGGTGGCTGGGGAGCCCGCTTCGTTTCGACGTGATATTTCCGCCATGAGGACCGCCTCCTTCCCGCCGTACGAATAGCGTCAATCTCCGGCGCGTTCCCACCCCCGTCAGCTCGTTGAAGGGATTAATCCCCCATCCCTGATGTTCATGAGCGGATTGGCCTGGAGTTCAAGCCGAAAATCCCTTCATACTTCCAGGCTGTCCGACCATCGGGCTTCGAGCCTGGTGGCGGCCTTGTGCCCCACAGAAGGGAACTGAGCCGTCTCTCGCAAACGATCGCATGCAGAAGATGTGTAACGGTTGGGTACTGCCGATCACTAGTGGACATCCGACAGGCAAGCAATGAGTTGGCCTGCGAAAGAAAGGAACACTATGCCCGGTCCCACTGGCTATCGCCCCCTCCCCGGAAGCGAACGTCCCCACATCACAGGATCAAAGCTGCTTGGCCCCGTCGACGCTGCTGAGCGCGTCCGGGTCACCGTACTGTTGCGCGCGAAGCCCGGGAGCCCCGACCTCCCCGATCTCGAGCATTGGCAGAATACCCCGCCCGAGAAGAGAACCTATCTCTCCCCCGAAGAGTTCTATGAGACGCACGGCGCCGCCCAGGACGAAATCGACAGCGTCCTCGAATACCTCACCAGCAAAGGGCTGCACAAGATCGAGGCGCACGCCGGCCGTCGGCGCATTGTGGTCGAAGGAACCGCTGCGGAAATGAACTCGGCCTTTGCCGTCACCCTGAACCGCTATCGCGTCCCCCAGCGGCCTGTTGAGCGGCCGTCGTACGAAGGGAAAGTTCGCCCCTTTGCCGGGCATACGCCGGGCGAGGAGCAGGTTCATCGCGGCTTCGAAGGCCCGGTCTCTCTGCCGGCAAAGCTCATCGGGGTGGTCACCGCGGTGATCGGACTCGACAATCGGCGTCTCGGCGTCCCCGCGGGGCATGGGACCGGCGATCCGGCCGGAGCGCACTACCTCAATCCCGCTGCGATCGCACAGATGTATAACTTTCCCACGAACTCGGCGGCGGGCCAGACCATTGGCGTCTTCGAAAGCGCCGGAGCCGCCTATCTCCACTCCGATATCACCGATTTCATCAACAGTCTGCCCGGGCCGCCCGCGCAGCCGAAACTCTTTGATATCTCGCTGAACAGCTCCAACAACCCGGCGCTGGTCACCAGCCCGCCGAGCGATCCCGTCTTCGAATGCATTATCGATGTGTCCATCGCCGCCGCTGCCGCCCCCGGCGTCAACCTCAATGTCTATTTCACGGATGGCTCGGAAGCCGGATGGGAGGATTTCTTCCAGCGTGCCATCTTCCCGCATCCCGGCGATCATCCTCCCTCCGTCCTCACCGCCAGCTGGGTGCCGTTTCTGAGCGACGATGCCGCGAGCATCGGACTGCTCTCGAACCCCGGCAGCCCGGTCAGCATCTTTCATGGATACCTGCGGAGCGCGGCTCACCGCGGCATCACCGTCTTCATGGCTCTCGGCGACTGGGGCTCCAACAACCTGAACGGCGGCACCAGGTGTCACGTCAGCTATCCCAACTGCGATCCCTTTGTAACCTCGTGCGGCGGCACCATCCTTGGCGATGCCAACACTGCGCCCCCTCCCGCCTTCGATGAATGGGCGTGGAGCGATGCCAATGTCGCTTCCCAGTTCGATCTCGCACCCTACGACGCCACCGGCGGCGGCGTGAGCGACACCTTCGCTCGGCCTCCGTTTCAGGCGGCAGCCGGCGTCCTTCCCATTTCCAAAAATGACGGCAATGTCCGCAGAGGCATCCCCGACGTCGCCGGCATGGTGGCCATGGGCGGCTTCTTCGCGGCCGGCGTTGGAGGATGGGAAGGCGTCGGCACCAGTGCGGTTTCCCCGCTTTATGCCGGCCTGGTCGCGACCATCAATGCCTTCCTGGGCCGCAATGTCGGATTCCTCAATCCCACCCTCTACCGCGTCGGTCCCCGCGTCTGCAACGACATCACCATTGGCAACAACGACTCGGGTCTGACGCCGGATGCGCCGTTCTACACCGCGGACTTTGGGTGGGATCCCTGCACCGGCTGGGGCAGCATCGACGGAATGCGTTTGCTGGCGGGCCTGGCCCCGGCGGCCCTGCTTTCGGTGGTGGTGCCCGATCTCGGTTACTTCGGCGAAGCCTGTCTTGAGAGTTTTGTCGAGGAGACGCTGACCATCAACAACACCGGCTTCAGCATGCTGCTGATCTGGAAAATCACATCCTCGCAGCCCGCATTCGAGGTCCCCAGCGTGACTTCCTTCCCCCTCGCCGTGAGCCCGGGAGCCTCGATCGATGTGGTCATTCGCTACAAACCCACGGCTGTCGGACTGGCGACGGGGATCATTCAGATCTTCAGCAACAGCCTCTTCAGCCCGCAAACCATCCGCGTGAGCGGAACCGGCGTGGCCCCGCATCTGACCCTGGCCATCGCCGATACCGGCAACTTCGGAGACGTCTGCGTCGGCTCCTTCCATGACGAGCCGCTGGTGCTGAACAACAGCGGTCACTGCACCCTGCAGGTGAACGCCGTCACTTCGAGCTCCGCGGAGTTCCTCGCGCCGGAGGTCCTCGCCTATCCCATCACCGTCGCGGCAGGCACTTCCGTCTCGCTCCCCCTCCGCTTCCAGCCGGATCACCTGGGAGTGGCTGCCGGCGTCATCACGGTCGTCAGCAACGATGCGCGCGGCCCACAGTCGGTCCGCGTCTCCGGCAACGCGCCCGCCGGCAAGCTGGCCGTCTGCGGCTCCACCTACTTCGGCGAGGTGGATTGCGGCATCGCTCAGAAAACCCTCTCCATCTGTAACGTGGGCGATTGCAAGCTGCGGGTAACCAGCGTGGAGTTCAGCCGCAAGCGGCGGAACTTCCGGCTGATCAACAATCCGTTCCCGGCCACGCTGCATCCGGGCTCCTGCCTCTGCGTGGTGATCGAATACCGCGCGAGCTGCGAACCGGAGTGCTGCGAGCTGGTCATCAAAAGCGACGATCCCACGGATCCCGTCAGGGTGCTCGACGTCGTGGCTTTCACCTGCTGCGAGAAGAAGTGCACCTGCGAAGCGAAGACCTGCTCCTGCGGATGCGGCTGCGAAGACGGAAAACATACCGGCTAATCGCAGCTCACCGCAGCCATGGAATTCGCAGGCTCCCTCCCAAAACACGGGGACTCGTATCAACCCATACGAGTCCCCGCCTGCCTGAGCGGCCATGCCTGCCGGGCGGGGCAAGCAAATTTTTTCCCTCATCGATGAAACGCCGCGCCCCGCTCTGCACGATAGAGGCAGACGGTTCGCTGCGGCAGTCCCCATCCCCCCGGCCTGGAAGGAACAGCCATGAAATCGGATTCCATAGCGGTGCGACTGGTTGGCGATGGCCCAATCCGCTGGATGCATTGCTTTTGCTATTTCTGCCTGGTTCTCTCCCTTCCCTGGTCGATCTGGGTCTCGAGCGGCTGGTTCGGTGTGCTGCTGCACTTTCAGGTCGCCTCCGGCGGCGCGTGGCTGCTGGAGAGAATCCTCCGCCGGCCTCTCAGGAAAATCTCATGACCCCCGAAATCCGCCGGACCTCTTCCCGCCCACGCTCTGAACCGCATCACCTGCGGCCTGCTTCCGTCGATCACGGTTTTCATCTGGCGCGTCCCACCCCGGTGCTATACTTGCGTCCTCCTGTACAGGCAGGGACCCGCTTGCAATTCCACACGTTCGATGCGAATTACATCGAAGGTCTTTGCGCGGGCGACCCCCGTGTCGAGGAGCACTTCGTCGGTTACTTTACCGAACTGATCCACCTGAAGCTGCGTTCTCGACTCCAGACCCGGCAGGCCCAGGAAGATGTGCGCCAGGAAACCTTCGCCCGGGTTCTGACCACTCTGCGGAAAGAGCATGGCCTCCGCCACCCCGAACGGCTGGGGGCCTTCGTCAACACGGTTTGCAACAATGTGCTCTTCGAGCATTACCGCGCTTCGTCCCGCCAACAGTCCCTCGATGCGGACGATCAGCCGGAGCTGCCCGCCACCGGGGCGGACGTCGTCGACGTGGTCGCCGCGAAACAGCTCAAAAAGAAGGTAACCGAAATCCTCGGCGAGCTTTCTGCGCGGGATCGCGCTCTGTTGCAGGCGATCTTTATCGAAGAAAAAGACCGGGAAGAAGTTTGCCGCCAGCTGGGCGTCGATGGCGAATATCTGCGCGTCCTTCTCTTTCGCGCAAAACAAAGTTTCAAGACCGAGTACCTCAGGCAAATGGGCGCCGCGACCCGCGCCGACAGAACTTGAAACGTTCGGGCATGGACCGTCACTATCCTGCACAAGGCGGCACTGGAGGCCGGCCGATGGATCATAGCGAAGCAGTCCGTTTGATGGCTACGGAACGATACCTGGTCGGAGAACTGACCCCGGAAATGCGGGACGCCTTTGAAGAGCACTTCTTCGAATGCCGCGAGTGTGCCATGGACCTCCGCGCTGCCGCCGTTTTCGTGGATGAGGCAAAACTGCAACTCTCGCAGATGCCGGCGCCGGCGCCCACTGCGCCCCTTGCTGCGCCTCGCAAATCGGCCCCCCGGCGGCGCGAATGGTTCGCCTGGCGGAGGCCTTCCATCGCCGTGCCCCTGTTTGCCACCCTCCTCCTCGTCATCGGATACCAGAACCTCGCCACCATCCCCTCTCTTCGTTCCGCAGCCACTCGACCGCGCCTGGCTCCCTGGGCAGCGCTGCATGTTGGCACCCGCGATGGCGCCCCTTTCCCGGTCCTGGCCAGCCATAAATCCGGTGCCGTGATCCTCATCGATGTTCCTGATACGGCCGCCTATGTCTCCTTTGCCTTCGCTCTGCAGAACCCACAGGGAAAGCAGATCCTGATGCAGACATTCCAGGCCGGCGAGACCCCGAATGGCCCTGCCACCCTCTCTCTCCTCATTCCAGGATTGGGCTTGCAGCCGGGGCCGTATACGCTTACCATCTCCGGCATCACCGCACAGGGCAGCCGGACCCAGCTGGACCGGCGCATCCTCGATGTTCGCTTTGACGAGTAGTACGACTCTCCCCGGAAAGTGAGCCCACGACTATGGCTGGCAATCCAGCCCCAAAACATACCTATGACGCGCAGGCCTTCGCTCTGCAAGGCGATCTGCAATTGCCCCTCCGCGCAGATATCCGCCCCCAGGCGTTTGTGAGCCTGCCCTCTCAGGGCGGCTACCTGTCGGAGCGCGCACGGGATTATCACCTCGAAGGCGTCGTCTCGTTTCGCTCCGCGTATACCCAGGTGGCCGGCAATCACGACCTCAAGGCGGGCCACGGCTGCACCACACTGGCAACCGCTGTGCTCGAGGATTTCAATATCCTCGACGTCGTGACCGCCCAACGCGTGGTCGCGCAGATTTCCGTTGAGCACCCGCCGGATGGATACGTGCCGATCGTCACATTTCTGGGCACCCGCTTCGAAGATCTCAGAATCGCCGGCCACAAGGTCGAGATCGAGCTGAATCGCGATTTGTTCGCGGAGAAACCCGCGAACGACGAGCTTTATTCAAAAGACCGCCGCTTTCGTGAATGCGTTGCCCAGCAGTACGACCAAATCCGCAGGCAGTCCAGCCTTCCCGCGGAGATTGCCGAGCGATACAATCGACTTCCATCGAATCCCTCTCCCCAGGAGTCGATCGAATGCTCGCTGGTCCAACGCGCGGAGGGTCCCTACCCTGGGCGGACCTTTGGCCACGTGATCGACATCCCTCACTTCGGCAAGGTCTATCTCGCGACCGTGCGCCTGATCGAATCGGAATATCGGGACGACGAGGGGACCCACTCGCAAACCCTGATCCGCCTGACCATGATCGAAGCGAAGATGGGGTGCCCCGGCCACGGAACGGTGGCGGGGCCCGTCACCATCACCAATGGAGCGGGAAAGGGAACCGGCTAGTCCGGGTTGTTTTTTGCGCAGCCCTCATTTCGGCATGCACCGGCGACCGTGCGCTCTCCGTTGCTGATCAATTTCAGCGCACCACTCTCCTCTTTGAGCATGGCCAACTGGCCGCCAGCCAGCGAATTGCCGGCCAACTGGCGGACCGGTACCTTGGGTCGAGGCCGGACTGGTCGGCGCAGTTCACAGTATTGGAGGCTCAGGCCGCTGCCTGGCGCGGCATGAGCCTCCAGGTTCTGCAAATCCTGTCCGCCCACCCTCGCGCTGCCGCTGACACCGATCTGCGTATCCGCAGACTCTCCCTCCTGGCAGCTGCAAATATTCACCTGCAGCACGATGAGGACGCAGCCCGCTACCTCGCGCAGGCGGATCAGCTCTGCGCCGCCATGGATAGCGCCGTTTGCACACACGACCTCAGCGCTCACTGGACTCTCGCAACGGAACACGGACAGTACGACGAAGCATTCCGCCTGGCTTCCCAGGAAGTATCCTTCGCCCACCGATTCGCTCAGCCCCTGGATGAAGCGACCGCGCTGACCAATCTGGCCTTCACCTGCCTGCACGAAGAGCGTTTCGACGAGGCCATCGACCGGTTGAATGCATCGGATCGAATCGCTGTCCCGATCGATGCCCAGGACCTTCTCGTCACGAATATCGGCAACCTGGGCTGGGCGTACTTCAGCCTGGGCGACAGCGAGCGGGCCCTGACCCTGTTTCAGGATGCCGAGAGGCGGGCAACTGCCCTCGGCGACGAGGATGAAACGGTCATCTGGCTGACCGCCAGCGGCTACGTTTTCCAGGATGCTCACGACTGGCCCCGCGCAAGAGATGCCTATCTGACGGCCCTTCAGTTCGCAAGGAACATCGACAGCAACGAAAATATTGTTAACTCCCTGGAGGATCTCGCCCACATCTCCATCCAGCTCAACCGGCTCGACGAGGCCGATACCTACCTGCGCCAGCTCGATCCGCTCCTCGCCGCCAACGCCAACCGGCTTGACGCCCTCGACGTCACCCTCGCCCGCGGCCGCATCGCCGCCGGCCGCCGCCAGGATCAACAGGCCGAACAACTCTTTCGCCAGGTCGAGGCCGACCCCGCCAGCCAGATCACCATGCGCCTCGGCGCGGAACACCAGCTCGCCCGCCTCTATGAAGCCGAGCATCGCCCCGATGACGCGCAGAAAATGTACGCAACCGCCCTCGCCACCTTCGAGTCGGCGCGAGCCCGGATCAGGAACGAGGATTCCAAGCTTCCCTACTTCGCCAACGCCACCCCGATCTACGACGACTCCATTCGCCTCCTGATCGCGCAGGGCAGGAGTGAGCAGGCGCTCGCCGCAGCCGACCAAAGCCGTGCCCGCACCCTCACTCAGGGACTGGGCCTGATCGCTGCCGATCGTCCCCCGCACCCGCTCCCTTATTCTCCCGAAGCCATCGCTGCTCGCGCCGGAGCCACGCTGCTCTTCTACTGGCTCGGCGAACAACAGTCATGGTTGTGGGCTGTCACGCCCCATAAGACCACCGTCTTCCCGCTTCCGCCCGCAGCCGAAATCGCGCGCCGCGTCGAACGCTATCGTCAGGTGTTGCTGGGACCGGAAGATCCGCTCGCCCCGGCCGACCAGGACGGCCTGGCGCTCTATCGCATCCTCGTCGCTCCGGCCGGCGACCTGCTGCCTCCCGGCGGCAAGGTCGCTGTCCTGTGCGACGGAGCTCTGAGCCGGCTCAATTTCGAAACCCTGATCGTTCCCGGCCCGGTGCCCCACTACTGGATCGAGGACGCCGACATTGTCTCCGCACCCTCGCTCCTCATGCTTGCGTCCTCGAAGCCGGAGCAACCCGGCAACCGCAGGCTTCTGATGATTGGAAACGCCGTTTCCCCCAGCGAGGATTATCCCGAGCTTTCCAACGCCGGCGCGGAGATGCAGGCGATCCGCCGGCACTTTCAGCCCCGCGCTGAGACAGTCTTCGAACGCCGGCAAGCCAATCCCCGCGCGTATCTGGACGCCGGCCCCGAACGGTATGCGTATATCGATTTCGTCGCCCACGGAGTCGCCAGTCGGACCGATCCTCTCGACTCGGCCATCATCCTGTCCCGCACTTCGCCCGGCACGGACTCGTTCCGGCTTCATGCCCGCGACATCATGCAGCGCCCCGTTGATGCCCGCCTGGTCACCATCGCCGCCTGCTACGGCGGAGGAACCCGTGCCTATGCGGGCGAAGGATTGGTCGGGCTCTCCTGGGCCTTCCTCTATGCCGGTGCGCACAATGTCATCGGCGCACTCTGGGAGGTCAGCGACGCGTCAACCCCGCTCCTGATGGACGCTCTGTATCAGGGCCTGCAGGATGGGCTCTCCCCCAGCGCCGCCCTGCGTCAGGCCAAACTCTCGCTGCTGCACGGTTCGGCCGCTTTTCGCAGACCATTCTACTGGGGGCCCTTCCAGCTCTACACCGGTACGTAACAGTTCTCCTGGGCCGTTCACCCGGCGCGAAAGATTTCTTCCCCGCGCCTGATACGAAAGTTGTATTCCCAACACTACCCTCCAGAACGACAGAAGGCGCCCGGGTCGATACGCAGCCCTCCGGGGTTTTTGCGATCCGTTCCAGCCTTCCATCTCCCAGGAAATTGCCGTGGAGGAACTGCATGTCCGCAGGAAGCAGATTCGTGCTTCGAGTACCGGTCGACGCTTCACAGGTACCCGATTTCACCCCCGACCGCCGGGTCAGCGTACTGGCCTGGAGCCGCCAGGGCTGCGCGCACCAGCGCGTAGCGACGTTCAACCGGAAAGGCACCGCGATCGCATCCTTCGCATTTGAAAGCGAACCGGAATCTCTGCGCGTTGCCCTTGGGCCGGAAACAGCCACGCCCGCCGACCTGCGGCATCTGCAGACGATTTCTGTCCCGGTGTCGTCCTCCTTATGGCGCACAGCGGCCGATGTCGAGATTCCCGCCATTCAGGTATCCACCTGGGACTGGTGGTGGTGGCAGCACTGGCGCCAGAATTTCAGAGTCACCGGCCGCGTGGTCGATGCCCACGGCCGGCCCCTTGCCGGAGCCGCCGTCTCGGCCTTCGATGTCGATGCGTGGTGGTGGTGGACCGCCCAGGAGCAGGTGGGTACCGCCGTCACCGGCGTCGATGGCAGCTTTCTCATCGAATTCACGCGTTGCTGCGGATGGTGGCCCTGGTGGTGGTGGACAACCCGCGACTGGCAGGTCGATCCCCAGCTCGTGGAGAAGATCACCAGCTTTGTCCGGCAATATCCCGGCCTTCGCCTGTTGGCGGCAGCCGCCAATCCTGTGCCCAGCCTCGAGGTTTTTCAGCCCATCCTGGCTTCCACCAACCGCCCCATGCCATCCGCCCTCGCCGCTACGCTCTTCCAGGCGGGCAAAACCATCGATCCCGTCTCTCTCGAGAACGTTCGGGATCGGCTCGTTGAAATCCTTCCCCGCCGATTTCCGCTTCCGGTCTGGCCTTGGTCCGAATGGTCCCCTTGGGAAGATTGCGGCGCCAATCTCACCTTCCGCGTCACGGAGTCGCGTGGGGATCAGACGTCCATCCTGGTCAACGAAACCGCAACCGAAGCCCGCTGGGATATCCCCGCGTGTCTCGATGTGAAACTAACCGCGCGCGAAGACAAACTTTGCCGGACCAGCGTCGACTGGACGCTGGTGGACTACCTCTTCCCGCGACGCCTTTCAACCCCGGCGGGAGAAAGATGGGGTGAGCGTTCCGGCGAGATTCTTCCCTCCGCTGCGCTCCTGCGCGGCGAGAGCCCCTCGGCCCGGACGACAGGCTCTCAACGGTGAGGTAGCCGTCGTGCAGCTGCATGAACTAAGGATTCGGCCAATGACCCATCGCGAAAGCGATGGGTCCCGATCAGTTGGCTGCGCGGCAGGGCCTCACCTCCCGCTTACGAACGGCCGGAATCGAGCCCCATCCCGTCGCCGGCCGAGTTTTCGCTTTGAAAACGTTGTATTTTTGCGCGATACTGACGTTCATCGTGCTGAGTCGCACTCATTCCCCGGCGACTATCGCTCGCTCTCGACGACAGTTTCTCCAGGGTGGTCTGGGCCTGTTCTCGGCGGCATCCACGCGGCGCTTCCCCATGCTCGGCGGCCGCTCGCCCCTGTTGGCCGCCCCCAAAACGGTGCTCGTCACCTTCGGCGGAGGAGCGCGGGACGAGGAAACGTTCGCCGAAGACGGACAACAGAACATTCCTCACCTCCTGCGGGAGCTGCTGCCCCAGGGCACGTTTTTTGCGCAGGTGGTGAACGCGGGCATCCTCGGCCACTACGTCGCAACAGCCAGTATTGTCACCGGAACCTACGAGCGTTTCGATAACTTCATTGCCCAGCCGCCGCCCAATCCCACTTTGTTCGAGTATTTCCGCAAAAACCTGCGGCGCCCCTCCACCGATGCGTGGGTCATTGCGCCCAGCAACGGCTTTCAGCGCATCGGCAGCAGCAGCAGCTCCGCCTTTGGCCCCGATTATGGCGCCGGCGTCATCCTGCCCAAGCGCCTGCTCAGCGCGGCCCTGCATAACCAGCGAATCGACACCGAAGGCCTGACCCACCTGCTGCAGGATAACTACGAAATGCCCGTCTACCAGCCGACGGAGTCGTCTTCAGATCGCGAGCTGCACCTCAATATGCTGGAGTCCACGCTCAGCATTTCCGTTGCGGACTTCGTGCGCCATGCGCGCTCGCTGGACAGCGCCGATGAACTTTCCATCTACATCACCGGCCAGCTCATGCGTCTGCACGCGCCGTCTCTGCTCATGCTCACCCTGCATGACATGGATATCGCGCACGCCGGGGCCTACTCCTTATACGTCGATGCCATTCAGCGGGCCGACCGCCTCTGCGCTCAGCTGTGGACCATGATCCAGTCCGACCCGGAGTACCGAGACCGCACCAGCTTATATATATTGCCGGACTTCGGACGCGATTCCGACGAGGATCCGAACGGCAATGGCTTCCAGCACCATCGCACCGGCGGGGCCATGGCCCGCACCAGCTGGCTGCTCGCGCTGGGACCGCACATCCGCCAAAACGTTGTGGTCGACCGGCCCATTCAGCCCATTGACCTGGTGCCGACCATTGCTGGTCACCTCGGCTTTTCCACCCAGTCGCCGGGACGCCCCATCGGTGAATTGCTATGACCCCCGAACAGCTTCGCGCCGAAGACTTCGCCCACTATCCCGCTGCCGGGCGCAATTTCGCCGTGGAGTCTCTGAGTCTGCTGCGCCGCCTGCCCATCGCGATTTGTCCTTCCTTTCTGGAGCAGATTCAGACGCTCGATACCAGCTTCCCCGCCGAACGCGACACCTTGCGGCGTCAACTGGACGCGCTCGCTGCCCTGCCTCCGGAGGAGTTTCGAGCCCTCATGGCCCCCCTTGCCGAGATGCCCATCCCACCCGAACTGCAGAAATCCGACTGGGTGCGTGCTCCGGATGCGTTCATTCCCAACCTGACCGCCTGGCTATGGGCCGGCGGGCACATCGATCGGTTTCGCACCGCCGTGCAAACCCTGTTTGCCGCAATTCCGGATCAACGTCCCTCACCGCATCGGCTGACCCTGGTGGTCATTGGACGCGATGCCGCGGTGGGCGCCACGCCGCGGCTGGAGAAACTCAGGCCGCGCGGGGTGTTGCTGACGGCCCTCGCATCGGAGCAGATGACGGAGCAGATCTTCCAGGCTTTTGCCCATCATGCGCAGGCCTCTTCCCAGGCCTACGCCCACTGGTACGTCGATGGCGGCGATCCATGGGTGCAGGATCTCGCCGGAATCCCGGGCGCGGTCAGCGTGAGTTATCCCAAACTCGACGGCTTGCGTAAGGGAACCCTGGCTCACATGGAGCAAATGACCCAAACGGCGGGCGCCGGGGCGGAAGCCATGCGGGCCCGGCTCGCCGGCATCAGCGCGCACAGCCTGGATGCAGCCTCCGTGACCCGGGACCCGGTGCTGGCCCGGTTCTACACCGAACTGTTTACGCTGAGTTCCGGTCCACAGATTTTCAGCACCAGTTTTGTGCAGTGGACCGGGCGTGAGCTGGCTCGCCGCGCTCAGCCGCAAACCTTGTTACTGCGCTACGCGCCACGCCAGCGCTACCAGCCCTTCAACCAGTTGTTGCTGACGACCAACCCGGCCAGCATGGACCCTGAAGGATCGCTGCGCGATGCCGAGATCGGCGCTTACTACGCGTGGATCGAGATGGACCGAATCACGTCGCCAGGCAAGGGAACCTTCCTCGCCTGGATCGAGGGCACCTCCCAGGCGGTGATCATCGGCAGTCAGGCGTCCCGCGGAACGCGATGCGACACCCCCCTCCACCTCAAAAACGCACTCGAAGATTTCGGCTGAGTCAACACTTCCGGTCGAATCCGGGAACTCACGGAGGTGGGATCGATCCTCACCATTCCAGTCTGTTTCCCGGTCGGCCCGAATCCGCCGCAGCGCCTCGCAGGAGCCTGCCCGATCTACCCGCGAGCGAAGTTCATTGAAGCGGATCAGGTGCGGGCATACAGTACTGGGTATGACGGACGCCAGTGGGGCAATCAAGGTACTGATCATCGACGACCACCCGGTAGTTCGCCTGGGGCTGAAGACGATGCTGGAAAGCGAGGAGCGGATCGTGGTCACGGGCGCAGTCGGTTCTGCCAAAGAAGGCATGGCCGAGGTGGAGAAGGTAAAACCGGATGTGGTGCTGCTGGACCTGCGCATGCCGGAGATGGAAGGGGTGGAAGCCATCACCGCACTGCGCCACAAGGATCAGAGCATGCGGGTCCTGGTCCTGACGAATTACGAGGAGGACGAGTATATCTTTCGCGCCATGCAGGCCGGCGCGATGGGATATCTGCTCAAGAACACGCCCCAGGAGGAGATCATTCGCGCCGTCGACATGGTCTCGCAGAACAAACGCTGTGTCTCTCCCGACATTGCCAGGCGGCTGACGGAAACCATCGCCCGCGAGGAGCTGACCCAGCGGGAGCTTGAGGTGCTCAAGCTGGTCGCCGATGGGCTGACGAACAAAGAGATTGCCGAGCAGCTGTTCATCAGCGCCAAGACCGCGCGGAATCACGTGACGAACTGTCTGCTGAAGCTGGGCGCCGACGACAGGACCGAGGCGGTGACGACAGCAGTGCGGCGAGGGCTGATCCGTCTCTCCAGGTGACCGAGGCGGCGGCCGCCTCCATTCCCGCGATGAACCGTCTGCCCCGCGCGGGGTGTTTCAGGTGGAGACGCTCCCCCCAAGACTCCGCTTCAACACCGCGACGAATCGATCGCGCAGTCGGACTTTCTTCAGAACGGCTGTGACCCGCACCTCGGTTCCCTGTTCCGGCGTGCTGCGCATTTGTAAAACGCTGCCCACGCCGCGGGCTCGTTTCTGCATGCCCAGAATGCCGAATCCTTCCTTCTTCACGGCGTAATCGAATCCGTTTCCGTTGTCCTCGACGGCCAGTTCCACACTGCCGTCTCGATAACTCAGGGCGATCCTCACAACCGTGGGATTTCCGTGACTCAGGGCATTGATGATCGCCTCGCGGCCGATGTGCAGCAGCGCATCGGCAACCCGCAGATTCAGCGGTACAGGCTCGCCGTGCAGCTCCGCGACAATGCCGATGTTGTTGGGCGCGGTCTTGCGCGCGATTTCCGCCAGCTCCCCGAGAAGATTATTCTCAATCGACGGGGATGTCTGGCCGAGAATCGAAATGGTGCGGCTGGCTTCCTCATGACAACTGCGCACCAGTTGATAAGCGACGTTGAGCTGATCGACGATATTGCGCGCGTCTACGGTTTCGGCGCGCACAATGCCGGTGCGAATGCCCTGGATTTGATAGCCAATGCCGGCAAAGCCCTGGGCCATGGTGTCGTGAATCTCCTGCGCCAGCCGTTCACGCTCGCGGCTGATGGTATCCGTCTTCCAGTTTTGCACGCGGAACAAAACCAGCTGGATGAGCATGGCTGCGGCCAGAGCCCCGGTAAAGAGCATTCCCACATGCCACGGCGTCCACCAGGGAGGCCCGTTCACAATGATGGGGTGATGCACGAAGCCGGCATGCCGCTCGATATCGCGATAGTCCTGCCAGGTCGCCGGCTCCACGCGAACGTTGCGCCACTCGGCGTTCGCATTTAAGGTTCGCAGGCCGAAGCGTCCGCTCTTCACGCAGAAATACTCCTGAAAGGCAATCCACGCGCTCTGCCCGGTGGACAGGTTGGTCACCGAACCGCCGATGTCGCACCCGTAGGCCGTCACCCGCAGCCGATACCAGATGAAGGGGCTCACGCCTCCGGGAATCATGACCGGCTGGACTTCGAGCCAGGAGTAGCTCGCACGACCCATCACCAGAGTTCCATCCAGACTGCGCAACCCGACGAAGTATCCGTTGTAAGAATCCACCCCCCGCGATTCATCGTTGGTGCGAATCACGACACCCATGTCGGCAGCCGGACCGCGAAACAGGATATCGGCGCTGACCGTGTAGTTGCTCCAGTATCGGGAACCGGCCAGCAGCTTGGCGCCACGCTCATAAGAGTTGGAGCTGACCGCTCCGTCGGCGATCCGCCAGCTCCCGCCGAAGGGCGTCCACTCTCCGCTGTTTTCCGCCTGCAGCGAAAATGTATGAGCCGGCACGAAGTTCGCCGCCCGCTGCCAGCGTAACCCCATCCACGCCGCAAACAGCAGCGCGGCAGCGATCAGCACAACCGCCAGAAATTGCGGCGAGGCGAGAAGCGGCCCGCGTTGTTTTTCCTTCTTCACAAGTCCACCATCGACGGCTGGTACCGGCGCCGGGTCATGGTCTTTGGTTCTCCTGGCTGTCAGTCCTCATTCACTCCCGTCGCTCCCACTGCTTGCGACGATCATAGTAAAGCGCTGGGGAAGGGTCGGTATGGGTCATTTGCCCCAGTGGAAATTGGTTCGGTCGTCCTATTGTGCGGGATAATCCACGCGCCTACCATTTCTGCGGTCAAGAGAGCAGTGTCCCAATCGGATGTAACTGTTTACATAAGCTTGCAGTCCAGCCTATACCAACGACGACTGTTGAAACGCATTTTGAGGAGGAGACCAATGAAGCAACGAATCTGGGGGCTAATTTCCTGGCAGACTTCAGCGAAGAAAATAACAAGCTACGCGCTGTTCTGCGCCGCACTCGCCCTTGTCTTTTGGAGCGCCTTCCCCGCCTCCGGGCAAAACATTATCAGTAGTCAAATCAATGGTGTGGTCACCGACCCCAGCGGCGCGCTTGTGGTTGGGGCCAGTGTGAGCGTAACTAATACCGCCACCGGCGTCGTCTACCGTGGCCAGACCGATAACCTCGGCACTTATCAGGTAAGCAGCCTGCCTCCGGGTACCTACACCATGGAAGTTGTCAGGTCCGGCTTTGCCACTCAGCGCATTCAGGCGTTCACCCTGATCGTCGGCCAGCTGTTTCAGGAGAACATTACTCTGGCCGTGGGGCAGACGGAACAAACGGTTTCCGTCAACGCCGCCGACCTGCTGCTCAATACTGAAACCTCCCACGATGAGCAGCTCATCGAGGCCCAGCAAATCGACAACATGCCTCTGAATGGCCGCGACTACCTGCAACTCGCCCAGCTCGACGCCGGTGTTACCCCGGTCTCCGGGATCAGCGGCATCAGCTCCCCGGCCTCAGGGTGGGCATCGGACTCCGGCGTAGTAGCGGTCTCCGTAAGTGGTCTGAAAGAAGACGACAACAGTTACCTGTACGACGGAATCGAGACGCGCAACGCCTGGTACGGCGCGGCTGGTTTGCAGCCCGATCCGGACATGGTGCAGGAGTTCACGATGATGAATTCCAACGCCCCCGCGCAGTACGGAGTGGCCGGCGCGTTTGTCAACGTCGTTACCCGATCCGGCACCAACCAGTTTCATGGAAGCGCGTACGAATATCTCCGCAATAACGACTTCGACGCGCGCAATTACTTCGACGTAGGAGCCGTACCCGCCTTTCACCAGAACCAGTTTGGGGTCAGCGTGGGTGGCCCAATCAGAAAAAACAAGCTGTTCTTCTTTGGCAACTATGAAGGCTTCCGCCAGCTTGTCCCGAGCGACAATTACAATCTGGTTCCGGATGCCGCCCAGCGAGCGGGCAACTTCAGCGCCGATACCCAACAGCTCTATAACCCGTATGTGCTGGATCCGGCGAGCCCAACCGGTTATGCGCCGCTGTCCGGCAATCAGGTGCAATCCTCCTATTTCAGCGCCATCGGGCAAAAAATTCTGGCGCTCTACCCGGCGCCCAACGGCTCCTATCTGAACGGCACAGAAAATTACTTCAACGTCGCAACGTCAACCAATAACTGGAATCAGTACAGCGGACGGGCCGACTACTCCGTCTCGTCGAAAGATACCCTCTTCGGCCGCTATACCGGGGTGAATCAAACCGCAATCGGCCCCGGTATGACCACCTATAACTCGCAGACCTTTCCCTCCGCGCCCAAGAATTTGGCCGTCGGGTGGACACATACCTTTTCTCCTCGCCTGGTCAACAATTTCCGCTATGGCTGGAGCCACACCTCCGTCGGCCTCGAGCGTACCGATGGTTACGATTCTTCCCTCGCCAATCCACTGGGACTGGTCAACGAAGAAGATCAGCCAGGCTCGGACGGACCGCCCAGTATTGGCGTCAATGGATACGCCAACCCAGGGTCCACAAACGGGACCGACCTCGTCAGGGAAGGCCTGAACATGTGGACGGAATCCCTGATGTTCCAGAAAGGCAAGCATCAGCTGACCGGCGGCGTCGACATTCGCTACGAGCCGATGTATCTGTATGAAGACTGGTCTGCAACCTCGATTGGTTTCAGCGGAGTTTATACCGGAGACCCGGTAGCTGACCTGCTGATGGGCGTACCCAATACGACCCGCACTTCATTAGGCGGCCCCACCATGAACCTGAGCATGTGGTATCAGGGATACTATGTGCAGGATAACTACAAAGTCGGCCGCCATCTGACCCTCAATTACGGATTGCGCTGGGAGCATCGCTCCCCTCCCATCGAGGCCAACAATCGAGTTGGCAGCTTCGACGTAGCAACCGGTCAGGACCTGACCTATCCTGCCACCAATGTCATGGGGCTGGGCAGGAACATGGTCAAGCCGGTGTGGGACAATCTCGCGCCCCGCTTCGGCTTTAACTATCTGCCCTCCGAAAAGCTTGGCCTGGATATCAAGGGCGGATTCGGCATGTACTATCTGCAGGGAAACATCAACCAGTATGAGGTGGAAGTCGATACCACCCAGCTCTATGAGGTCGACTATTTCAATAACCCCGCCGTCGGCGCCCCGCTGGCGTTCGACCTGGACGGGACCAATGGCGCTCCGGGAATGTACTCAAACGCGATGACCAACGGAAACTTCTCCGGAGGCGGTCCCACCGTCTCGTTCATCCAGCCAAACGCCATGACCCCGTATGCCTACGAGTGGAACCTGACCATTGACAAAACGATCAAAGACTGGCTCTTCGAAGCTGCCTACGTCGGAACCTCGGAGCGCCACTACGAGGAACGCAACGAGATCGACCCGCTCAACACAAGCGGCGTTCCCCTTTACTGGGATACCTGCGGAACCAGCGGCAACATCGGCTGCTACAGCGGCGTCCAGGAAAATCAGGCTTCCGGCACGTCGAACTACGACTCCCTGATTGCCCGCGCCGAGAAGCGGTTTAGCTCCGGATTCTCTGCGGCCGCCAACTATACCTTCCAAAAGTGCCTCGGCACGCCGTATCAGGATGAATTTACCTGGCACATCAACATGCATCTCGACTACAGCCATTGCACCGAAGACATCAACAGTATCTTCACAGCCAATGGCATCTATGAGCTGCCGTTTGGCCATGGCAAAATGTTCCTGAACAACAGCACGGTTGCAGATGAGATTGCGGGGGGCTGGAAACTCGCGGGTATCTCCACGCTGCGTACCGGGCCGTGGACGACTTTGGGAAGCCAGCAGAACATCGGCTTCTTCGATGGCGCGCTGCCCGATCTCACCGGCCCCGTCAACGATCACTCACTCCATGCCGGCCTGGGGAGGAATGGAAGGCTTGGACCCTATATCAACACCAGGAATGTCATGAACCTCAGCGCTGTGGGAATTCAGGGAAGCTCCGGCACGCACAACGTCGAAAACCCGGGTTACCAGGATTATGACGTTTCCGCGTACAAGAGCTGGAATCTCGGCGAAAAACCCGCCCTGACCTTCCGCGCTGACTTCTTCAATGTCTTCAATCGGGTCAACTTCCAAACCATCAGCACCTACGACCTTTCCAGCAATTTCGGCGACGTCTCGAGTGCTTATCCGGCGCGGGAGATTCAGCTCAGCCTGCGGTTCACGTTTTAAACTAACGGCAGGATGGGCCTCGAGGTTCGATTGTTAACACGACTTACCCTCATCGCGGTTCTCGTGGCCGGTTGCCTCATGGGCGATCCGGCCGCGAGGGCGGCGGAGGCTAACCATGCGGCCGGCCCTTCTCAGCCTCAACCGCAATCCCTCAGGAACTGTCCCTCGGCCGAGGAAATGGACGCCGTGCTTGCTCAGGCCAGCGAGCAGCTGGGAGAATCGCAGTTCCGCGACGCCGCCGAGATCCTGCAACCCCTGGCCGCGAAGAATTGCGACCCGCGCGTCAGCCTGCTGCTGGCAGCCGCTCTCGAAGGCCAGAACAACTTGCCGGCAGCTACAGCGGAGCTGGAGCGGGCCCACCGATTGTGGCCGTCGAATAACAGCATTGCCGCGTCGCTGGCACGCGAGTATCTGGCCCGCGGCGACCAGACCAGGGCCGCGCTGGCGCTGGCGCACTTCCACCTGAGCGCCAAAACGCCCGAGCAGGAGATGCGCATGGCCGTGGTCGTATACCTCGCCGCCCATCAACTGCGCCCCGCCGAAACCGTGGCCGTAGCAGCCTACAAAACCTATCCATCGGTCCAAACCCTCTTGCTGCTGGCGAATACGCTGCAGATGCAGGGACGCTATCCCGATGTCAACCGCCTGCTGGGCAGCCAGCGCGCGGCCTATGCGGGCTCGCCCGCATTTCTTGTCACCCTGGCGGAGAGCGAATTCGACGCTTCCATCTACCAGACGGCCCGCGACGATCTGAAGCGCGCCATTGCCCTCGACCCCGGGCTTTACCAGGCCCACTACCTCATGGGCAACGTGCTCTTTAAGCTGAACGACCCGGATGACGCGGTCGCCGAATATCATAAAGCGATCAACCTGGCTCCCCAACAGCCGCGCACTTACTTTCAACTCGCTCTGCTGTTGCGGACGAAACAGGACGAGGCCGGCGAACAACAAGCTCTCGCCCAGGCCCTGACCGTCGACCAGCACTATGGCCCGGCGCAGTGTGAGATGGGCAGGATCCTGCTGGAGCAGGACCATCGCCCCGCCGAGGCGGTCGGTCATCTGACTACGGCGATCCAGGACAATCCGCGGTTCGAGAAGGCTTACTTTCTGCTCGCCCGGGCCTATGCGCAACTCGGAGAGCAGGACAAGAGCGAGGAAATTGTGAAGCGTCTGACAGCCGTCAGAAAAGAAAACCGGCCCGCTCAGGGCGGCAGGATGAACGACTTTCCGGACGACGATCGTGCGCCCCAGCCATGAATGCGCAATCCGGCCCTGAACCCGCGGTTGCATGGCAAGCGACCCCATTCCCCGGGCGCGGCAGGCGTGTGCCCGTGCCCGCCCCAGGTGAGCGCGGAAACTTCTCCCTTCCCTCCCTACATCCAGTTCGCCTATTTTTAGCAGGAGGTCGATGACCATGGTGGTGCGTTTCCTGACCCGTTGTTCTTTCTTCTTTCTCGCTGGTTCGATCCTTTGGTCGCAATCCAGACCCCCGGCAACGCCGCTGATCACCCACGACCCTTACTTCAGCATCTGGTCCACGACCGATCGGCTCACCGACTCCAACACCACCCACTGGACGGGCACCGACCAGCCCATCGCCGGGATTGCCCGCATCGACGGCCACGCCTTTCGCTTTATGGGCCGCCAACCCGAAGCGCTGCCCGCGATGGAGCAGACCAGCCGATCCGTCACGCCCACCCACACCCGCTACCAGTTCCGCCAGGGAGGCGTTACCCTGGACCTGGTCTTTTTCACGCCGGCCCTGATGAACGATCTCGATCTGCTCTCCCGGCCGGTCACTTACCTTACCTGGAGCGCGCAGGCGAACGACGGCGGTTCCCACCGCGTCTCAGTGCTGCTCGACGTCGATCCCCTGATCGCCGTCAATGACCGCAGCGAACAGGTAGTGTCATTTCGTAATCGGACCGCCCGCCTGAGCGTCCTCTCCGTGGGATCCCGCGATCAGGCAATCCTCAATCGCTCCGGCGACAACCTGCGCATTGACTGGGGCTACTTTCACCTCGCCGTGCCGAGCGAAGAAAACGCCCAGACCGCCATTGCCGCCGGCCTCGTGAAGACCTTTGCCGCAACCGGAAGCCTCCCCGCCAGCGACGTGATCGGGATGCCGCAGCCGGCGAATCGCGCCGCCCCGCATCTCGGGGCCAGCTTCGATTTCGGTGCCGTGGGCGCACAGCCCGTCACCCGGCATCTGCTCGTCTCCTATACGCAGGGCTACGCCATCCAGTACCTCGAGCGGAATCTGCGCCCTTACTGGCAGCGCAACAACCTGCCGGTTGAGCAGATGCTCGATGAGGCTGAGCTGCAATACGCCGCGCTCGATCAGCGAGGCGACGCCTTCGATCGCGACCTCACCGCCGACCTGGTCAAAGTGGGGGGCGAACCCTATGCGGCGCTCGCCGTCCTCGCCTATCGCCAAACCCTTGCCGCCCACAAGCTGGTGGCCGACGTGAACGGCGATCCCATGCTCTTTGCCAAGGAGAACTTTTCCAACGGCTGCATTGCAACCGTCGATGTGCTCTATCCCTCGGCGCCCTTCTTTCTCTTCTTCCAGCCCCGGCTGCTCGAGGCTCAGCTTCTTCCCGTGCTCGAGTACTCGGCCCTGCCGCGCTGGCGATTCCCGTTCGCGCCCCACGATCTGGGTCAGTATCCGCTCGCCAACGGACAGGTCTATGGCGGCGGAGAGAAAACTGAAGAAGATCAGATGCCGGTCGAGGAAAGCGGCAACATGCTGATCCTCGTCGATGCCCTCGCCCAGTCCGAGGGCGACGCGCACCTCGCCGAGCGCTTCTGGCCGCAGCTCACCACCTGGGCCGAATATCTCAAGGCCAGAGGACTCGATCCCGAGAACCAGCTCACCACCGACGACTTCGCCGGCCACGTAGCCCATAACGCCAATCTCTCTATTAAGGCCATCGAAGCCCTCGCTGCCTATGGCGATCTGGCGCATCGTCTCGGCCACGAAGATCTGGCGCGCGACTATCACGCAACCGCCCAGTCCATGGTCCGGAAGTGGATCACCATGGCCGCCGAGGGCGACCACTATAAGCTTGCCTTCAACAGTCCCGGCACGTGGAGCCAGAAATACAACCTGGTCTGGGATCAGATCCTCGGCTACAATCTGTTTCCCCCCAGCGTGCGCGAAGCAGAACTGACCTTTTATATGCACAAGATTAATCGCTACGGCCTTCCGCTCGACGGCCGCGCTGACTACACCAAGTTGGACTGGTCCCTGTGGACCGCCACGCTTGCCTCGAATCCAGCTCAGTTTCACGCCATCGTCGATCCCATCTATCGCTGGATGAACGAAACGCCCAGCCGTGTGCCCTTGACCGACTGGTACGACACCATCACCGGAAAACAGGTGGGCTTTCAGGCGCGCAGTGTTGTCGGCGGTGTCTTCATCAAGGCGCTGTCCGACCGGCAGCTCACTGCGAAGTGGAATGCGTGGAGCCGCACTCCCGGTCCGGCCCCGGGCGCCGTTGCGCATGCGCCGCAGTAACCCACGCCCGAGAGCCGGCGACGCCGCCCTTTTTGACTCTGCCTGGAATCCCTGCTCCGCTCATCCTGCCCTGGTTCTTTGCGGTAGTTGCATAAATGAGAGAAAGAAGTGACCCGTGACGACGAAAGCGATACACGCAAAAGTTGCTTCGCACCTGGCGCTGCTCCTGTTCCTGTGCTTTTCCCTTTTTGCGTTTTCTCCTGCCCTGGGGGCGCAGCCAGTCCGCTGGACCGCGGAACAGGCTAATGCCTGGTATGCCCGGCAGCCCTGGCTCGTCGGAGCCAATTTTCTTCCCTCCGATGCCATCAATGAGCTGGAAATGTGGCAGGCTGACTCCTTCGATCCCACCACCATCGACCGCGAGCTGGGCTGGGCCGAGGGAATCGGCATGAACACCATGCGCGTCTTCCTGCACAACCTGGTCTGGGAGCAGGACCCCAGGGGGTTTGATCAGCGCATCGATGTTTTTCTCTCCATCGCCGCCCGCCACCACATTCGCCCCATCTTTGTGCTCTTCGATTCCTGCTGGGATCCAAACCCGAAGCTCGGCCCGCAGCGCCCGCCCATCCCCGGCGTTCACAACTCCGGCTGGGTGCAGGCGCCCGGCGCGGAGATTCTTGCCGACCCCAGCCAGTATCCGCGCCTCCAACATTATGTCGAGGGCGTAGTCGGCGCCTTCGCCAACGATCCCCGGATTCTCGCCTGGGATGTGTGGAACGAGCCCGACAACGGCAATAACCGCTTCTATGCCCCGAGAGAACCGAAAAATAAAACTGAAATCATCCTCCACCTGCTGCCCCAGGCCTTCGCCTGGGCGCGCAACGCGCACCCCCTCCAGCCGCTCACCAGCGGCCTGTTTTACGGTGACTGGACTTCGCTCGAAACCCTGTCCCCCGTAGCCCGCGTGCAGATCGAGCAGTCCGACGTGGTCAGCTTCCACAACTATGGCTGGCCGGAAGATTTCGAGCACCGCGTCGGCCAGCTTGAGCAGTTCCACCGGCCCATCCTCTGCACGGAATACATGGCCCGCGGCGCCGGCAGCACCTTCGATACCATCCTGCCCATCGCGCACGAACACCATGTCGCCGCCATCAACTGGGGCCTCGTGGCCGGCAAAAGCCAAACCTGGCTGCCATGGGACTCGTGGGAGCGCCCTTACATCCTCGAGCAGCCCACCATCTGGTTCCACGACATCTTCCACCCCGACGGCACTCCCTATCGGGAGCGGGAGATCCAAATCTTTCGCCAACTAACCGGCAAACAATGATTCCGCGCCACTCCTCGAACCCAGTCACCGCATCAGCTGCGGCCAACCAGGCAATCTCGCCCGCAAAATGAAAAACGAGGGACGCTCGACGGCCGCCCTCGTCTCCATCTCCTGCGAAGCCCGCAAATCTCGGTGTGACTTCGTTGTGCGATTTCAGTGGCTGGCGACTACCTGCTCGCCCAGCTGGTGGAAGGCCTCGCCGTTGGACCACCTCGTGTGGAACATGTGTCCCCCGGGGAACTCGTGGATCGTGACCTGACTCGCAAGCGTGGGCGGAAGCTGGTTCTGGGTCAGTACCGATCCCATGAATGGGCAGGAGAGATCGTTCCAGCCGTGCAGGAGGAGCACGTGCGTTTTGGGGGTCGGCGGCCAAAGCCACGCGAAGGTCAGGAACCGAGCCGCGCTGGGGTTCCCGACTCTGACCTGTTGGGCCTCGTCGCAATTTCCGGCTGCGCCATAAGAGAGCACGGCGCGAACGCGGATATACCGGCCATTTTGCACAAAGGTAAACAGGGATTCGGAGTCGCCCTCACCCCGATCAAACCTGGTCTACCCTTATCTCCCCGGTAGAGCCACACCTCATTCGCCGCCCGGCACGCAAGCCATTGCTGGTTTGACAACGGAGAGCTCGGGTGTTTAATGTGATTTCTGGTGAATGTATACGTATACATTCACCGTCCCCAGGTACCGCACACAAACACAACACAGGCCAGACCTCGGGAAGCTTCTCAGTCGAAGGAGGGCGCAACAATGTTGGGAGTGCCAGTGAGACAGCTGCATTCGTGGGTGCTGATTGCATCGTGGACGATCTTCGGCCTCGGCTGCTGGATGGCAGCCGCACGCCAGGCCAAGGCCCAGGTGGATCAGGGTGCAATCACCGGGATCGTGCAGGATTCGAGCGGCGCCGTGATTCCGAATGCGCCCGTGACCCTGACCGACGTGGATACTGGCCTGGTGCTGCACGCTACATCGAATGGCAGCGGCATCTACAATTTCTCGCCCATCAAGATCGGCAGCTATACGGTGAGCGCGACCGCGCCAGGCTTTACCACCACCACCCAGGAAAACATCCATCTCAACCTGCAGGAGCGGCTCAACCTGGTTCTGACGCTGACGCCCGGTTCCGTCTCCCAGACGGTGACCGTCTCGGGAGCCCCGCCCCTGCTGGAGACGCAGACCAGCTCGGTGGGACAGGTGCTGAGCTCGCGCGTGATCAACGACACTCCCCTGAATGGCCGCAACTGGGTGTACATTGCCCAGCTCACAGCGGGCGTAGCGCCGCCGTCCGGGGGCACCCGCGGCAGCGGCACAGGAGACTTTGTCGCTAACGGGCAGAGCGCGGAGCAAAACAATTTCGTTCTCGACGGCGTCGATAACAACTCCAATATCCCCGACTTCATGAACGGCTCCAGCTATCTCCAGCGCCCTCCACCGGACGCATTGGCCCAGTTCAAAATTCAGACCAGCGATTACAGCGCGGAGTTTGGCCACTCGGCGGGTGCCGTGGTCAACGCCAGCATCAAGTCGGGCACAAACCAGTTCCACGGCGATATGTGGGAATACTTCCGCAATACGAACCTGGACGCGGTCGACTGGGATGCGCTGACCAAGCCGCCCTATCACGAGAACCAGTTTGGAGCGACGCTCGGCGGCCCGATCCTGCACAACAAGCTGTTTTATTTTGGTGACGCGGAAGCGAACCGCATCTCCATCGGACAGACGAACGTCCTGACCACCCCGACCGCGCTCATGCGCCAGGGCGACTTCTCGGAACTGCTGAACACCAGCCTGACAGGCGAAGCGGACCCCGTTTACCTTTACACGCCGAACTCGGGCGGCAATACCGACAAGACGGGACAAAGTACGGTCAACCGGCAGGCGTGCAACGGACAAGCCAACGTGCTCTGTTCCGGGCAGATCGACAGCGTGGCCCGGAAGATTCTGAATCTGTATCCCACCCCCAATGCCAACGGAACCCACACCTTCAATAACCTGGTGGAAAACATTCCTTCGGACAACGATACCTGGCAGTGGGACCAGCGGCTCGACTGGAACATCAGCGACAAGGATCAGGCCTACGCGCGCTACAGCTATAACAACCAGCAAAGCCATACCGCGGCGCCGCTGGGACCTATCCTCGACGGCAGTGGATATGGAACCTATAACACCGCGTTCCTGGCGCAGAACGGCATGTTCAGCGAGTCGCATATCTTCAGTCCCACGCTGACCAACGAGTTTCGTTTCGGCTACAACTGGGGAATCTTCCGCTTCATCCAGCCCAATGCCAATACGGATATCGCCACACAGCTGGGTCTGGGCGGAGTTCCTTACAGTGCCGGGCACGGCGGCCTGCCCACGGTCAGCGTGAGCGGAATCACCAGCTGGGGCACCAACGGATTCGAGCCGATGACCAAGTCCCAGAACGTCTATCAGATCCTGGACAACGTATCGAAGGTGGTCGGCAATCACTCGCTGAAATTCGGGGTCGCTTTCGAGAACATCCGCTTCGGCGCCACGCTGGGCGGAACCAAGCATGGGTCCTACTCCTACACGGGCGCCTATACCAGCAGCCCGGCGTCCAAAAACCCTTCGGGCTCCGGGGTGGCGGATTTTCTCGCCAACCAGATGCACACCACCAGCATCACCAACGAGACCGATGTAGACGATCAGGAGTGGTACAACGCGGCCTATGCGCAGGACGACTGGAGAGTAACTCCGAAGCTGACGCTCAACCTCGGGCTGCGGTATGACTATTACCAGCCTTTCCAGGAGATGGCCGGCGACCAGGCGAACTTTGTTGTTACCGGGCCGCTCGGCATCGGCACCGGAGCAGCGATCTATCAGATCCCGACGAAGGGTAACAACGTGCCGCTGGGGACGGCGTTCACGCAGTTGATGGCCGCCAACAACGTGGCCATTCAGTACGTCGCCGATCCGCGCCTGCTGACTTCAACCAAAACCGGCTTCGCGCCGCGCGTGGGCCTGGCGTGGCAGGCCGACGCAAACACCGTGATGCGCGCCGGCTTCGGCATCTTCTACGGCGGCCTGCAAAACGAGGGTGGCTCGAATCTCGGGGTCAACTTCCCCTACTCGCTGTCGGCGTCGATCCCCGCGCCATCGTGCAGCGCCGGGAACTGTCCGTCGATCGGCGTCACCCTCGAGAACGGCCTTTCGGCGCAAACCGCCAACGGCCTGCAGGGCTTCGTTTCCTCCCCGTCCTTTCATGCCACCGATCCTCACATCAGGGAACCCTACACCGAGGATTACAATCTCGCCTTTCAGCGAGCCCTGACTCGGAACCTGGTGGCCACGCTGAGTTATGTGGGCAACGTCTCCCGGCACGTCGAGCTGTACGACGCGCCCAACACGGCGCCGGTGTTGCTGGCTCCGGGAAAAAGCACGACGGCCGATCAGCCGTTTCCCGGCCTGGGAGGCGCCGGGCAGATCAGTTACTCCGGCGTGGGCACCTATAACTCGCTGCAGGCAACAATGCAGAAACGTTTTTCGCGCGGGCTGAGCTTCCTGGCCACCTATACCTGGGGCCATAACCTCAGCGACGCCAGCGATGCCGGCGGTCTGCAATCGGCCGTAGGCGTGCGACAGAGAGCCCTGATTCCCAACATCGACGAATTCACGAATTCTCCCTTCGACGTGCGGGACAGGTTCACCTTGAACGGGAGTTATCAGCTTCCCTTCGGCCACGGGCGCCGCTTCCTCAACCAGTCCGCGCTGGCCGATCGCGTGGTAGGCGGATGGATGACGAGCTTCACCTTTGCGGCGCAGACTGGCACTCCCTTCACGGTGACGCCTAACATCTCCACCGCGGCCGGAGGGACGGCGCGGGCAATCCAGATGCGGGACCCCTTCAGTGCCGGCGGGAACCCGGACCCCACCAACCCGGACATCACCTGTGCCGCCAGCACACGCAACAAACTGCATTGGTATAACCCCTGCGCCTACGCCAATCCTCTGCCCGGTAACACGATTACCACTCCGGTCACCACGACCGCGGGAGCTCTCGCCTATCTGGGCGGCAGGTCCGACACGATCTACGGCCCCGGATACAATCGCGTCAATCTGTCGCTGTTCAAGAACTTCACGACGTGGCACGAGCAGTATGTCCAGCTGCGCGCCGATTCGTTCAATCTCTTCAACCACCCCAGCTTCGGCAACCCGTCGCTCACCGGCCTGAACTCAACGGGCGGCGCGATCACGGCGCCCATTTCTTTCCAGAACGATACTCCCGACGCTCGCTTCTTCCAGCTGGCGGCTAAATACGTCTTCTGAGGATCCACCAGGGCCAGAGGCGGCGCGAAGGACCGCAGTGCGCCGCCCCGCCCTCAGGAACCATCCCTTCGCGGAGGTGTCTGATATGACCGTTAGTGTTCAGGGCGTGGACTGTGCAGCGCGAGAACGGCGGGTCCGCAGGATATTCACCGGGTTTCTGATGTTAGGAGCTGCAGCATGCATGGCATGGCTGCCGTGTGATGCTGCAGCCCAGGTGAACGGCGTCGGCGCGAAGCCCTACCTGGGGTGGAGTAGCTGGGGCCAGCAGACGATCGACAGCAGCTTTCTCACTCAGGCCAATATCCAGGCGCAGTCCGACGCACTGCTGAGCTCCGGAATCGAGGCCCACGGGTTCCGATATATCAATATCGATTCCGGCTGGCATGGCGGCGTGTTCGATGGCAATGGGCGTCCGCTCCCCAATCCGGCCACCTTCCCCGACATGCAGGCGCTGGTTCAGCACATTCATAACAACGGCCAGTTAGCCGGCATTTACTGGATCCCCGGCGTGGAGAAGCCGGCAGTTACCGCCAACGATCCGATCCTGGGGACGTCGTATCACATCCAGGATATTCTCGCAGTCCCTTACCGGGCCGGCAACGCCTTCGGCGCAGGGTCCAGCTCGGTCTATCACTACAAAATCGATTACTCCAGGCCGGGCGCGCAGGAGTATGTCAATTCGGTCGTCGCTCTGTTTGCGTCCTGGGGCATCGACTTCATTAAGTTGGATGGAGTTACTCCCGGTTCGGGCGTGGACAATCTGTCCATCGATAATCGCGCCGATGTGGAGGCGTGGTCGAAGGCGATTGCACAAAGCGGCCGCCCCGTCTGGCTGACGGTTTCGTGGGACCTCGACGAAGACTATCTCGACACATGGCAGCAATACGCAAATGCCCGCCGCATCGATCCGGACATCGAGTGCGAGGGCAATTGCGCCACGATCACCAACTGGGCGATGACGACGTCGCGATTCGGCGATCTGGCCGGCTGGGAGACAGCCTCCGGACCCACGCTCGGCTGGAACGATCTCGACTCGCTGGAAATCGAAAACGGTACGACCTCCGGGCTCAGCGACGAGGAACGGCAAACCGCGATGACCCTGTGGGCAATGGGCAACGCGCCGTTGTTTCTGGGCGGCGACCTGACGACCCTGGATACCGTGGCGAAAAATCTGCTGACGAATGACGAGGTGCTCGCCGTCGATCAGTCCGGCCACCCGGCGCAGCAGATCGAGGGCGGCGATACCCCGGTGTGGGCTTCGGATCTGGGCAACGGCACCTGGGATGTCGCGCTCTTCAACATGAATGACTTCCCCTCCCCGGTCTCGTTTCCCTGGAGCCGGCTCGGATTCGCAGCGGCACGCGGGGTTCGCGACCTGTGGAGCCATCGCGATCTGGGACCCCTACCCCTGGGATTCGCCGCGCTGATCCCTGGCCATGGTGCGCGTCTTCTGCAGGTGACGGCGGCAGCGTTGTCTGGCCCCGCGCCGAATAACACGCAGAGTTATGAAGCGGAGTCGGCCACGCTGAACGGCACCGCCCGCGTGGTGGATTGCGCCGCGTGTTCAGGAGGCGCCAAAGTCGGTTACCTGGGCGTGGGCGCCGACAACACCGCGACCTTTAACGATGTCGAGGAGCGCCATGCCGGGGTGTATTGGATGGATGTGTACGCCATGACCGAGGGGCCGCGCTCTCTGCTCTATCAGGTGAACGGCGGCCCATTCCACACCCTCAATGTGGGCGGCGGCAGCTTCCTCCTTCCCACGCGGACCACGGTGCCGGTGGTTCTGAACAAGGGCGCGAACATCATTCAGTTCGGCAATCCAGCCAGCTATCCGCCCGACCTCGATCGCATCGTGATCAGCGGAGTCGGATTGGCTCCCCTCCCGCTGTCGAGGACTTATGAGGGAGAGAACGCCACCCTGGCCGGCACGGCGAAAGCCGCTTACTGCCAATATTGCTCGGGAGTCTCCAAAGCCGGCAACATCGGCGGCGGCAGCGCGAACACGGCTACCTTCACCAGCGTCGAGGTTCCCGTAGCGGGCACTTACTCGATGGAGATCGACTATCTGACCAGCGGGCTGCGCTCCTACTTCATCAGCGTCAACGGCGGGCAGGCGCAGGAAGTGGATCTGAATGGCAGCAGCTTCAGCTTGCCGACCAGCACCGTGATTCCGATTCAACTGCAGGCGGGGTCGAACACCATTCAGTTTGGAAACCCGACAGGATACTCGCCGGCCCTCGACCGCATTGCCATCGCTCCGATGATTGGGAACTGAACGCTCTCCTGCAGGCTGCGCCGCGGGGGGGGGCAGCTTTCCCGCGGCGCATTCGTCTTCAGGATTGCCGCTCTATTGCCGGACGCGCAGATCCACCAGCTGCGACTGGGCGGGCAGCAGCGTGAGGCTGACCTCCCCGCGCGCGGGCGCCAGCGCCTTGCCCGAGGCGACGTCGATAACCTCAACCGCGGAAGCGGCTGCCAGCGATGGGCTGATGCGAGCCAGCGGCACCGAGATGGTTTGCTGATGCTGGTCGTCATAGTTAAAGACGGCCAGATAGACACCATCGCTGGAGGGCCGCTCGAAGGCGTCGCCGGCCCGGTCCCCGGTGTCGCCCTCGACCGGCCGGAATACGCGGGCCTGGCTGGCCACGGCGAACAGGTTGCGATTGTCGTAGACCGCGCTCGCAAATTGTCGCGCCTGAGCGTTGTCCGCGACCGGGCTGCTGTCCAGAATCATGCCGCCGCTGATAATCGCCGAGAGAAGCCGGCTCTTGCCTTCAACCACACTCCGCGCTCCATGATCCGCGGCCACGCCCAAAGCGACGTGGTCCGGGTCAATGATGTACAGGCCCGGGCTGGTCCACCAGCCATAAGTGAGCGAGTTGAGCATGTACTCGGTGGACTGCTCGCCGCTGATGTGTCCCTTGGTGTCGCAGGAGATTCGGCGGGAGTCGCCGTAGCCGGAGGGAAACAGCGGCGCAATGGAAAGACTGATGAACATCTTTCCGTCGACCGCCTTCACCACCTCCTGCATGCCCTCGTTGTAAGCCTCGATGCCGGTCTGGACGGCCCGATCGTAATGCACGCCCTCGATGGAACCGTGGGAAAGGAAATCCAGTTTGACGTAACGGAAGCCCAGCTTTTCAAACTGCGCGATGGTGAAAGCAATCCGCTCCTTTTCGCCGGGGTTGGTGGGGTCGACCGGCCACCCGCCATCGACTTTGGGCAGCGGGGAGCCATCCGGTCCTTTCAACAGGATGTCGCGATAGCGGTACTTCATCCCGGTGCTTTCCACCCAGGCGTCCATATCGCTGGAAAAGTAAGCGAAGGGAGCCCAGTAGATGCCGGGCTCGAAGCGGGTTCCGTCCGGGGCGCGCAGCGAGCGGATGGTTCTTACAGCGGCGGCAAGCTGAACCGCGTCGAGGTTCGACCAGGAAGCATCGAGGTTGATGTAGATGACCTTGTCGCGGGTAAAGCCCTGCGGCACCAGAACGTCCTGCACGAACTTCGCGGTTCCCAGATAGCGCTGGTCGTCGATGTGATGGCCGTAAGCAGCCCAGCTGTTCCACCCCATCGGGGTACCCTCCGGCCACACCAGCGGTGGATGCACGGCGGCATTCGCCGCGCCGAAGGCCTCCAGTCCGCTGCGCCAGTCGCTGAAAGAACCGATGAAGATGCGCGGAGAGGCGACGCGAGCGCCGTGGACGATGCCGTGAGGAAGAGTGTCGTGCGTATCGGTGCGCACTCCCGCAGGCGAGGCGATGCCGCCATAGATGTCGAGGCTGCTGAGCTGCCCGTCGGCCGCATGGGCCTCGATCGCCGTCTTCCACACGTCGTGGGCGACCGAGCCCAGCACCAGCGCCTGGCGCGTCGCGTTGTCGAAGAGCGTCGTGACCTCGTCGCTCGTATAACTGACGCCCGGCTTCATATCGGCGACGGCCATGCTGTCGTAGCGAAACCACATGTCGTTGTCGAACGGCACGTGAAGCATGCGCAGCGCCGACCCCGCGCCGATCTGCACATCACCAGGCTTCTGCAACTCGACCACATCGAAGTGCCTTGTGCCGGTCAGGCTGGCCTTCGGGCCCAGCTCTGCCTGGAGCACGATCCAGGGTTGATCGGCGTAAAGCCAGATGTGCTGCAGGAAGACCGGCAGGCCAGCACCGGTGCTGCGGATGGTGTATTCCCGCGCGCCGGCCGAACTCGCGTGCGCAGCATCGCCGCCGCCCTCTTCGAGCGTGTGGCTGGCATAGCTCGCAGTGGAGAGAACCTGCCCGTCCGCCAGAGTCGCGCCGCTGGTGATGCCGGCGAGGCGGTGGCCATCGCTCCACACAATTTCCATGGAGCCGGCCTGGCGATCGTATTCCACCGTCACGCGGTCGCTGCGCAGCGAGATACGAGACGCGTTTTGCGAGACTGCAGCGGCACTCAGGCCGCAGGGGAGAAGGATCAGGCCGGCGCCTGCGGCGAGCATCGCCCTTCCAGAAAAACGGCAGGTCCCTGTCATGCGGTCTCCGATCGGGTTGCGCCGGCCGCGGCTGCCATCCGGGCGTACGACTTCGGCGGCCGCGCTACGCGTAGTAGTGAATGGGCAGGATCGTCGCCTGCGGTTCTCCGGCGGCAACGATCCTCTTCTCCGTTTCGCTGCGGAGCTGGTCGGCAATCTGCTTGTACTCCGGCCGGCCCACCAGGTTCACCATCTCAGCCGGATCGCCCGCGATCGAGTAGAGCGCGAAATCCTGGTAGGCGGTGCCGTACTCGGAATTTCCATGCGGAGAAGAAGGATCGAAGGCGCAGTAGCACCAGTCGCGGGTGCGGACGCCGCGTCCGCAGATGGACTGGCTCACCTGGAAATACGCGGTCGAATCCCAGCCTTCCCGCGCCTTCGCGCTCGCCGCCAGCGCCTTCAGCGGTTGGCCGCGCATGCCGGCCGCTGGCTCCAGGCCTGCGCCATCCAGCAGGGTGGGCGTCAGGTCCAGCAGCGAAACCACCTCATCGACCACCGAGGCGTGGTCAAATCCGGGACCGGCAACCACGAAGGGCACGCGCAGCGAAGAGTCGTGCGGCGAGCGTTTGTATTCGCCCAGCCGCGTGCGAAAGGTGCAGCCATGGTCGGAGAAGAAAACGATGATGGTCTTGTCGAGCTGCTGCGTTTTTTCCAGCGCCGCTACCAGCGAGCCCACGCAGTCGTCAATCGCCTGCACGCATCCGTAATAACCAGAAATGCGCGAACGCCAGTTGCCGGGCAGGTTGCGCAAATCCTCGGGGATATAAGGGTCGGCATAGGCAGGCTGCGACGGACGAAAGTCGGTATCGAGGCTCTGCTGCCGCTGCGCCGCAAGCTGCGAGCGATAGACGAGCCACGAAAACTCGTCCGCATAGCGCCGCGGCGGCACGAATGCATCGATGTCGTTCTGCTGATGCGGCTCCAGCTGCGAGACAAAGAGAAGCCATGGTTGATCGTGCTGCTGCTCGATGAAACTCACTGCGCGGCGCGCGATGAAGTCGACGCGGTACTCGTCGTGATAACCGAGATTCGTCCCGTCGCCCAGCCAGTAATTGCCTTCATAAGGATGAGAAACGACTTCGGGAACGTTGGCCCCTTCCCACAGATCGTCGAAGCCGCCGCGCGAAGGGCCGGGAGGGATCCATCCCAACTGGTGCCGGCCGCCGGGGAAATCGGTTTGCGAGACATGCCACTTGCCCATGAAGTTTGCGGAATAGCCGTTCCTGCGAAACTCAGTGGCGATGGTCGGCAGCGAATGGTCCAGCTCGGGACCGAGTTTCCAGACCCCGGTTTCGGTGGCGTATCGACTGGTGAGGAAAGAGGCGCGCGAGGGCGAGCAAAGCGGCTGGTTAGTGATGCACTGGCGGAAGTTGGTGCCGCGCGCAGCTAACTTGTCGAGATTCGGCGTGATGACGGAGGGATTCTCATGGGTCGCTCCGATGAAGTCGGCGCGAAACTGATCGGAGCAGATCATCAGCACGTTCGGTCGCCGCCCAGGCGCGCCGGAATCGGCCGCACCAGCCTCCCGCGGGCTCGCGCCAAGGGCCACGGCGCCGGATGCCAGGGCTGCGCCACGCAGAAAATCGCGGCGGGTGGAGGAAGAGCTTGATGGCCTGGTCATAGAAAAGCGGCTCCGTGAATGGGTTCTGCGGCGAATGGAAAAAGGCAGGCCGGGACGTGCAGTGGACAAGGCTGGGGGCTGGATGTATACGTATACATCAAGGGCTGATCCTACCTGCCAAAACCAAGCAGTGTCAAATATCCCCGTGGCAACATCCTGACCCTCCGAGGGCCTCGCGCCGGTCTTTATGTATCCTTCTATTTTCTCGAGCGCCATCATCTCTGTGCCTGAGCGCTCCCGGATCCGGTGTCTGCCATCCAGAGAAAGAGCAGTATGGATCAAAGAGATGTAGCCAGGATCGCCCGGGTTTCCAGCGCCACTGTCTCTCGCGTTCTCAACGGATCCACCCTGGTGAAGCCCGCCACCGCCGAACGCGTGCGCCGCGTGATCGAACAGCTCAGGTTCATCCCCAACGGAAGCGCCGCCGCGCTGCGCTACGGCAAGAGCAGCAGCTACGGACTCATCATCCCCGACATCACCAATCCGTTTTTCTCCGAATTCATTCGCAGCTTCCAGGAAATTCTGGCCGACAGAAACCGCGACGTGCTGATGGCCAGCCTCGATCATCATGCCTCGGGGATGCAGGAATCCATCCGCAGGATGATGGTGCGCCAGGTCAACGGCATCGCGCTGCTGGCCGCGGAGATCGAATCGGGGCCGATTGAAGCGCTGGTGCACAACCGCGTCCCCCTGGTCACCATGGACCGCCGCCTGACCGGTCCAGGCCTCAGCGATATTGCCATCCACAACGCCAGCGGCATGAACGAGGCGCTGGAGCACCTGCACGCCCTCGGTCATCGCCGCATCGGCTACATCGGAGGCGCCTCCGGCCTCACGATTTCCGATCACCGCCAGAACGCGTTTATTAAAGCGGTAAAACGGGTCGGTCTTACCGTGGACCCTGCCTTCCTGCGCGAGGGGAACTACCGCATCAGCGGGGGCGAAGCGGCCATCCAGCAGATTCTCGCCATGAAGACCCGGCCGACCGCGCTCCTCACCGCGAACGATCTGACCGCCATCGGCGTTCTCCGCGTCCTCCACAAGAGCGGCTGTCCCGTTCCCCAGGCCTTCTCAGTGGTGGGCTTCGACGACATCGAACTGAGCGACGTCATCTACCCGCCTCTCACCACCCTTCGCCTCGCACGACAGGAGCTGGCGCAGACCTTCGTGACCGCGCTCGAGGCGCTGGCCACTGATCCGCACGCCGCGGGAAACCAATATACCGTCCGCACCCGCCTGGTCGTCCGCGAATCCACCGGACCCGCACCGCGGTGACTGCGCGGCCAATGAGCCGCGTTTACCGGAAGATGTAGTTGAGGGCAGCACAGGCGGTCAGCACGAATCCAGCCAGTACCCATGACAGACCCGGAACCCGTACTCGGCTTCCCTGCTGCGTGCTCCAGGTGATGCCCTTCAGTTCCTCGATCGGCCTGGCCGGGGTGAAACGGCTGACAACCACCGCGACCAGCAGCCCGCCGCTCCATCCGTAGATGGCTCCGTAGAAGTCCGCCAGCATCTGGCTGCCGTAATGGATCAGCCCCAGCGCCACCGCCAGATGATGAATCGCCGCCACCAGCAGCCCGCCCAGCAATCCCCAGAATCCCGCCGCCGGAGTGGCCCAGGTGGTGAACATGCCCAGCAGGAAGATCGCGAACAGCGGTGCATTGAAGAGCGAAAACAGCAATTGCAGGTAATCCATCAGATCGTTGTAGCGGAAACAAATCCAGGCCGTGAGCAGGCTCAACACTGAGGCGGCCACAGCCGTCAGTCGGCCGACCCGCAGGTAGTGCGCGTCGCTCCTGCCCCGTCGCAGGTATTGCCGATAAAGATCGTGCGTCCACACCGTGGAGAGCGCATTGATGTTTCCCGCGAGCCCCGACATCAGACTGGCCAGCACCGCGGCTATCCCCAGCCCGAGCAGCGTGCGGCCGTAGTAGTGCCGCATCAGAAACGGAAGAGCCTGATCGTAGCGGGTGATTCCGCTCCCCCGCAGCAACACCGCCGCCGCCAGCCCGGGCACAACCACCAGGATGGGAAAGAACATCTTGGGCACGGCGGCAAACAGCGGCGTATTGATCGGGCCGGCGGCCGAGCGCGCCGCCAGGGCGCGCTGGATCAGCAGAAAATCCGTGCACCAGTAGCCGCAGCCCAGAATGAATCCCAGCCCAGCCACCAGTCCGAGGTCATCCATGGTGCTGTGTGGCTGCACCAGCGGCTGCGAGATCCACAAATGCACCATGCCGGGAGGAAGGCGCTGGCGCAGGCCCTCCAGCCCGTGAAAGTCATGCAGCACAGCCCAGGAGAGCGGAATCAGCCCGGCAATCACCAGGGCCAGCTGCAGCACCTCGTTATAGATCGTGGCCTGCAGGCCTCCCACCAGCACATAACAGAGCACCACAGCGGTGGCCGCCACCGCGATCGAGAAAAAGCCGGCGCCCAGAAAAACATGCAGGACCCAGGAGATCGCATACAGACCGATGCCCGCGACAAAGGCCATCATGGCGGCCAGAAACGCGGCGCTCAGAATGTGGGTTGCGGGGCCGAAGCGCACCCGCAGAAAGTCCGGCACCGTCATCGCGCCGCTGCGCATATACACCGGCATCATGAAGAGCGCCAGGAACAGCATCGCCGGGATCGCCCCCAGCCAGTAAAAGTGGAGAGCGAGTGCGCCATACTTGGCGCTGGTCGCAACCAGGCCGACAATCTCCAACGCGCCGCAGTTGGCGGCCAGAAAAGCCAGCGAGGTGACCACGCTCGGCAGCCTGCCGCGTGCGTGGAGGAACTGGGCTGAGGTCTCGCGCCTCTGGCGGGCGAGGTAGCCAACCACCAGGGTGGCGGCAAGGTAGCTCCCCACCATCACGAACGCAATCAAATGGGAACGCCCTGGCACCAGACATCGTGATCATACCCGCTTCGCCTGCGGACAGGAGGCGGAGGCAGGCTAACTCCCGGCGTCGATCACGAACTGCCGCGTCTGGATCGTCTGCGCATTCCTGCTCGATGAAAACTGCAAGGTGTACGCGCCCGCTTGCAGCACCCTCGCACTGAGGTCCAGTTCCAGAAATCTCTCTTCCCCCGTAACCCGCAGCGGCACGCGTGTCGACTTCCAGACGGAGGCGCCGTTTTCCAGCACCGCTACGGTCCAAAGACTGTTTTCCGCGGCGGGCGTGCGGACCTCAACTTGCAGCGTCACCGCGGACCTGTTGGCCGGAAACCTCAGATGGGGAACGGAGCCTGTGCCGCGAACCACCTCCGCACCAAGGAACGCGACGTACGGCTGGCCCTCTGCCATCGGGCGAGGGGCCACAGGCCGCGCGGTTGCCGGCTCGTGGGAAGCCAGCGATGCGCTGCCCAGGCGAGCCTGCAAATCGCGGCTGACTCCCCGCTCGTGCACATACAACACCCCGACGCAGCACAACGCGACAGCCATCGCGGGCGCGGAAAGAGCGAACCACCGCCTCCAGCCGTGGGACGGCTGCTTGTCCGGATGAAGGCGCGGATCGCGCCCGAGACCGGTAAGCAGCGCTTTCAAGTCGTCGACGCTTCTGCGCAACACCGGCGACCGCGAGCACTGCTCGCGGAACCGCGCGGCTTCTTCCCGGCTGAGCTCCTGGTTCACAAAGTCCTCGATCAGCAGTTCCTGCTCGTCTTCGAACCTCTCCAGGATCTCGTTGTTGGTGAAGATCTGCTCGTCGAGTTGAGCAGCCTCCTCCTCCGACAGCATGCCCAGCAGATATTGCCGGATTTGCCGCCGTTCGTGCTCGCCCTGAAGCCTTGCGTCTTTCACCGGTCTTGAGTCTCCGCATGCCGTTCCATGCATTTGCGCAGCCGCCTGCGAAGGAAGAAAACCCGCTGGCGAATGACCGCCGGAGCCAGGCCGAGCGTGTCGGCGAGACTCTTGCGGGCCCCGATCAGGTTGCCCTCAACGGTGCCCAGGTAATAGCTCTCGAGCAGTGCCACGTCGGCCCGGGGCAGCCGTTGAAGGCATCGTTCCATTCCGGCGATTCTCCCCTCCACATCGGAAGTGGGGGAAGAGGCGGGAATGTTGTCAAAAAAAGCTTCGTCCGCGACCTCTATTTGCAGAGATTTGTTGAATTGCTCCTGGGCGACGTGCCGCGCAATCCCGAGAGCAAAGGCCTCCGCGCAATCGACGGCCACCCCTTCCGCCAGCCGTTTAGCCAGACGATCAAGCACTTCGTCTGCCAAATCTTCGGGAAAATCGAGACATTTGCGAGTGAAATAGAAAATCAGCCGCCTGCGCAGAGCCTCATAGCGCGCTCCCGCTTCCCCCGGATTGCTGCTCAGCCTCAGAAGCAGGCGGGCGAAGCTCTCCCGGTTGACCGTCCAACGGGCTTTGCGCTGGATCGCCTCCATACAGGCAGATTATGGCAAAGGCCGCCAGTCTCCCGCCAGAGTAAATCCGCCCCAGTAATAGATGGCGCTCCACTGCGGGTTCGCGGCCATCCGGCGCTGCGCCAGCCCCAGGGCCTGCGCCGGCGAGCGACTCGTCCTGAGCGCAAGGTAGAACTGCCGCATCCACTCGCTGGTCGCCTGGTCATCCACCGGCCACAGGGTTCCCAGCACCCGCTGCGAACCCGCCGCAAAGAACGCGTGGGTCAGGCCCAGCAGTCCTTCGCCGGCAACATTCTGGCCGAGGGCCGTATCGCACGCGCTCAGAACCACCAGGTCGAGCCGGGCATGAAGCCGGCAGACGTCGCCATACCAAAGCATCTGCGAATTTTGCGCCCCGGCCCCGCCGGCGCTCGTCACCAGCCCGTTCAGCTCGGCAAAATGACCGTTGAGGATCGCGTGCATAGCGAAATGCCCAATGTTGTAGGGCGACCAGTCGAGATCGCGGATCGCGCTGGGGGTGGCCGCGGAACCGGAAAAGACGCTGGTCGCCGATGCGCCGAACAGACCGCGAATGGCGGCCGCCTCTCCGGAAGCATAGGGCAGCGCCGCCAGGCCGTTCCGGCCCGCAGTCGGGCTCGCAGCGCTGTCCGTAAAGACGGCGATCCGCGTGGGCCGCGATTCCAGCGGGCGTGCTTCCAGAAAGGACAGGATCGCCGCCGACGGCTCACTCAGCATGGCCATGCGGATCCCGGGTGATGATGCCAGAGGCAGAGCCGCAAAAGGAACCGAGAGAATCGGCCCGTCGCCCACCACCAGCAACGTAGAGGTGCGGGCAGGAAGCAGGCCGGGAGGCACCAGAATGCGCGCCAGCTGACCGGCCAGAAGCCGCGTTCGCTGCCGCGCTGCGGGGATCAGCACCGCCCGCTGCTGAGCGCTCACGTTTGCCCCCAGAGAAGTTTCGGCGAGGATGGCCTGGCGAAAGCCGGAGACTTCTTTGTCCAGTTCGGCCGCCCGCGGAAGACGCAGCATGCGCACGCCTCCACTGCCGATGCACCACACATAGCTGGCATCGTTGCCCGCCCAGTATTCGAGCAGAGCGGCGTGGGACCGAGGGAGCGCATTCTGAATGTCCTGAAGAGTAAGCGGAGCGATAGCCCTGCCCGCAGGATTGAGTTTCGCCTCGGCATCGACCTCCGCCTGCAGCGTGTGTTCTTCCTGGGTTAGCCGGGCCACGGCGTCGCCATCGCGGCCGGCCCGCGCACCCCGCCGTCCATCCGCGACTTCCAGCAGGCGCAGTTGCCGCAGAACGTCGTCGTATTGCGCCTCGAGGGCCGAAGCCGGATCGGCCACCTGGCCTGGATCGCTGGCTGCGACCTGATCGAGCAGAGTGCGCGCACGGCTGCGCTCCGCCACCAGAAAAGCCTTCCACGGATAGCCCTGCCCAGGATGCATTCGATCGAGCCGCGCAAGGATCTGAATGTCGAGATCGTAGTAAGAATGCATCGACGCGAAGTAGGAAGTCCGCAGATCGGCGGAGCGAAGGGTTCCGCGCTGCTCCTCGATCACGGCCAGCGCCTTCTCGCAATCCGCCTGGGCATCGTCCAGCTGCCCCTGGTTATAGGCGACACGAGCCAGGCCGCCTTCGGCGCGAATCTCGAGGAGGGGCGACTCCCCGGCGCGAGCCTCCTCGTCGCAGAGCTCGAAAGGCTGCCCTGCGGTGCCCGCGTCCCGCTCCAGCAGGGCCGCATCGCCGAGAGCGCAGTGCAGATAGGCGATGCTGTCTCCCTCCTTCGCCTGAACCGCGAGCGCAAGCGCCTCACGGTCGTTTCTTTCAGCGGCTGCCGCGTCCTTCTGAACAAGGTACGAGTCGCCAATGCCGCGCAGCAGGAAGATGCGGTAATGGTCGGAGCGGGCTTTGGCCGCCAGCGCCAGACCGCGGTCATAAAAGGGACGCGCCTGGCCAGGCTTGCCCTCGGCGAGCAGAAGATCGCCGGTGTCGTCGAGTGTGTTGATCTGGCCGTAAGGATCGGAGATTCCCGCCCAGACCGAGGCCGCGTGGTCCAGCGCATCCTCAGCGCGCGCGAAATCGCCCAGATCGGTGTACACGACGCCGAGGTCGCTCCAGACGTAACCCTCCATTCGAGGGTCGGGGTTGGTCTGGAGCAGCGAAACCGCCTGGCTGTACGTCTTCCAGGCCTGCTCCAGATTGCCCGACGTTGCATAGATCGACCCCAGCTGCTCGGCGATGCCCAGCTCGCCCCGGGCATCGTGAATCTGTTCGGCGAGCAACTCGGCGGCCGCCGCGTCATGCAGCGCATCGCCTTTGTTCCCCTGCATGCGCTCCACGCTCGACAGGTTCTCGAGCAGGACTTCCTGGTTGAAGATGTCGCCCGTCTGCCGATACGCGGCCAGGGCCCGCGCGTAAGCCTCGCGGGCCGCGTCGTAGTGGCTCAGCTGCGCGTTCAGATAGCCCGCGGCTTTCCAGCAATTCGCCGCTTCAACCGGCGGCATCGAGGCGGCCAGCGATGTCGCCTGCTCAATCACCGGAAGCCCCTCAGCCGCCTCTCCCGAAACAAAAAGGTCGACCGCCTTCCAGGTGAGAGCCCGCGCCACCTCGGCGGAGTCGCCCAGGCCGCGCCAGTCGGCGATGGCGCGATCGTAGTCCGCCAAAATCGCAGCGGGAGCCGATCCTTTGATCCGCCCCAGACCCTCCGCCTCGGCCAGGGCCCCTTCGGCTTCCTGCTCGCGAGCGGTCTGCGCATCGGCCGGTTGCGCCGCGGCAACCTCGACGGCAACCCGCGCAGCATGAGCAGTGAAATTATCGATCGTCAGGCTCCGGTCCGCCGCTCCCTGCGAACCCACCAGAACCCGGAGGGTGGAATGAAGGCCCGCGGCGTTGCTGTATACCGCAGCCGCGCCGGCGGGTCCGGGGACCACAACGTGAACGCTGCCGGCCTCCTGAACGACGGTCAGCTTCCGAACCGTGCCCGCCGCTACAGCCACGCGAAGATCCAGCTTTTGATGCGGCTGCAGATCGGCGAAGCACCGAGTCGCTTCAAGGCCGAAGGCGGTGCGACACCCAGGCGCGGCATTGGAATTGCCCTCGCTTTGCGGCAACCCAACCGGCCCCTCGAGCGCCAGCCAGATGACACTCAGAGCGCACAGGCAACACGTCGCTTTGGAGGAGATCATGCGAATCCCGATCCGTGACGAGTTCGACTCCAGGGTCGCCATGGCTGTCGGTCAGATTACGAAAGTGCGGGCAATCCGCATTCAGCCATTGGAAAGGGCGAGCCAGTCAATTCCTATATTCTGCATGGCCTTCAGAATAACCGGTGATGCCATCGAAAGGTCAGACCGGGTGCCGAAATTGAATCGATCGACGGATTTGCCGCTTCCGCCCCCAGTGACCGATTTAGGACGGTTTTCTCGGCGCCAGAATTTTATTGACAACGCTTCCCCCGGCAGGCAGACTAGGGCGTTCGTGCAGTGTGGTCAGACCACAAACCGAAGACGGCCAACCCGGTATACGAAATGGACGCTTGAACAAATTTGGAGGCAATTCGATGAGTAAGAAGATTTTTGTTTTCGAAGTCAGAGACGCATTGCAGGCAACCAGAAAGTTCCTCCGTCCGGCATGGGCGGTTAGTTGCCTGGCGCTGCTTCTCTGGGTGGGCGTCTCTGCAGCCATGGGACAGCTCACCGGCAAAGGCGCCATTACCGGCACCGTGTCCGACAAGACCGGCGCGGTCATCCCCGGCGCGCAGGTGAAGGCCACCAACAACGCAACCGGCATCGCCACGACCATCGAGACCACCGGCGCCGGTCTTTACACCTTCTCCAATCTGGATCCGGGGATCTACGCGGTCACCACCACCGCGAAAGGCTTCGACAGCCTGCTGCAGGAAAACATCCACGTCAATGCGATGGAGACGCAGACCTACAATCCGGTCCTCAACGTCGGCATCGCAACCACCCAGGTCACCGTGACTGCGGCGCCTCCCCAGCTCGAGACCAGCAACGCCACCCTGGGCGCGACGATGGAGCAGGAAACCTACTCCCAGCTCCCCATCGAGATGGGCGCTTACGGAAGTCCCGACCAGCGGCGCGCAACCGACTTTGTCTATCTCATGCCCGGCGTGCAGGGCAACGAGACCAATGGCAACGCCACGACCAATACCGGCGTCGTCAACGGTTCAGGCAGTCGCGGCGCGGTATCCGATGTCTATATCGATGGCATCCCCTTCGTCCGCGCCGGCGGCAACGGCGATCCACGCTACGTCTGGACCGCGATCTCGGTCGACGCGGTCGATCAGTTCCAGTTGCAGACCAGCGGCTACTCCGCGGTCTACGAAGGCCAGGGCGTCATGAACTACTCCGTCAAGCAGGGCAGCGCCCAGCAGCACGGATCCATCTATGAGTTCTTCCGCAACACCGCGCTCGACACCTGGGGATTCTTCAAGTCCAACAGTCCCGTAACCGGCCTCCCGGTCAAGCCCGTCGAACACAGCAACGAGTACGGCATCAACCTCGGCGGCCCCCTCATTCCCGTCGGCCAGCTGAAGAACAAGCTGTTCTACTTCACCAACTACAACGGATTCCGCTACACCAGCGCCACCCCGACGCCCATGACCTTCCCCACCCTCGCGCAGCAGAACGGCGACTTCAGCGCGTTTCTGGGGCTGGCGACGCCGATCAAAGTTTACGATCCGCTGAGCCAGACCGCATGCACCGCGAACAGCACCGACGGCCCCTGCCGCTATCAGTTCGGCTATGGGCCAGGCGGAACGCCGGGCTCCAGGGGCAATCCGATCCTTACCGGAACGCCCAACGTCATTCCGGCCGGCGAATTCTCCACCGTCGCGCAGACGCTGCAGAGCTATCTGAGCAAGACGGTCGATAACCAGATCAGCTCCGATCTGCAGAACAATTACATTGCGCCCAACGCAACCGGCCTGGTCAACTGGTCGACCACCTCCCGCATCGACTACATCATCAACAACCGCGATACGCTGACGGTGCTCGGCGCCGTGGGCCGCCAGGCCAGTTCGGTTCCGGTAGGACAAACCACTTCAGGTCGCAACATTGGCCCCGTTCCCTACAACTATGGACAGGCCTATGCCCCCAAGACGGCGGTATGGACGGTCGAAGAGACCCATGTCTTCTCGCCCAACCTCCTCAACCAGTTCAAGTGGGGCTACGCCCGCTACAACGGGCCGACCTTCAATCCCGATGCCTCGGCGTCCTATGCGGCGACAGCCATGGGGCTCTCGGGCCTCCCCACTGGCCAGGCCGCTTCCTCCTTTCCCTTCGTAACCTTTGCCGGCACCGACGCGCCGACCAACTGGAATGGCGCCACCGAGAACCTGACCCTGGCGTCAAACTACACCACCCTCGACAACCTGCAGTGGAACGTCGGCCGTCACTCCTTTACCTTCGGCGGTCAGGTCGCCTGGCTGGAATACAACGTCGTCAACGCGACCGGCGGATCGACCCCGATCACCCTGGCGACCGCAGTGACAGAGACAGCCGGCATCAATGCGTCGACCAACGGCGCTCCCAAATATGTCGCCACCACCGGTACCGGCCTCTCCTATGCCAGCTTCCTGGTCGGCGAGATCGACAAGGGGAGCTTCACCCAGTATCTGCAGCAGGAGTTCGGAGCCCGCTTCCGGGCTATCTCTCCCTACGCCCAGGACACCTGGAAGGTGACGCCGAAGCTCACCCTCGATCTGGGCCTCCGCTATGACTTCTTCCCCACTGTGACCGAAGTCCACAACGCCGAGAGCTTCTTCGATCCGACGCTGACGAATCCCGTCACCGGCATCAAGGGCGCTCTCAATTTCACCGGCCATGGCTCGGGAACCTGCAACTGCTCGACCCCGGTCGACAACTACTACAAGAACTTCGGACCGCGGCTCGGTCTCGCCTACGAGTTGGGTTCGAAAACCGTCATCCGCTCCAGCTTCGGCGTCATGTTTACCCATGGCAACGCCGTGGGAGGCCTCAACACCAGCCTCGGCACCCTCGGCTTCTCCAGCGCGCCGTCCTTCTCCTCCAATGGATCGCTGCTGAGCACCATCCCGCTGCACGGAACCAACGGAGCGATCCCCAGCTACACCACAGCGCAGGGCGTGGCTTCCGGTCCCGCCTACGGAACCGGCTACACAACCACCACCGGCTACACCGGTTCGCCCTCGGGGACGCAGTATGACGATCCCTACTACGGCGGACGCGCTCCCGAATACGAAAACTGGACCTTCGGCATCCAGCGGCAACTGGCCAACCCGATGACCCTGACCGTGAGCTACGTTGGTTCGGAAGGTCACTTCCTGCAGACCGACGGCGGCAACGGCCGCGGCTACTGGGCCGACCAGATGGATCCGAAATACCTCACGCTGGGCACGGCGCTGGCCGATAAAGGTGCCGCCATGACCGCAGACTGCACCAAGTACAACCTGCCCTGCCCGGCCAACTTCAATACCGGCCAGGCGCTCTCCACCTACCTCAAGCCGTTCCCCTTCCAGTCGGTGAGCGACTCCTTTGGGCAGTACATGGGCAACTCCAGCTACAACGCGGTGCAGGCTCTGCTCAGCATGCGCGCGTGGCATGGGTTGACGATGAACGCCAACTACACCTTCTCGCGCGCGATCGATGACGGCGGCTACTTCCGCACCGGCTATGCGATCCCGGCGGGCACCATCTACAACGAGCCGACCGCCACCTACAAGGCGGATCGGCTCGAACGCAGCGTCTCCACCAGCAACCAGCCGCATCACTTTGTCGCGACCTCGGTGTGGAAGTGGCCGTTCGGATCGACGATCCTGGCCGACAACCACGCCGAGCGGGCGCTCCTCGGTGGCTTCGGCTTCTCCGGAGTCTACCAGGCCTACTCCGGCTCGCCGCTGGTCATCACCTCGTCTTCCTGCCAGAACAATCCGGCACAGGCCAGCAACTACTGCCCCGCAGCCCTGGCCTCCGGCTTCAGCGGATCGGCACGGCAGAACGGTAAATGGGGTGCCGGAGCCACGTCGGCCACGGCCAGTAAAATCGCCTACATCAACCCCAGCGCCTTTACTGTGGCGCCCGACTACACCTTCGGCAACGCTCCCCGCACCGCAGCCTACAACCTCTACGGCCCGGGAAACTACCAGCTCGATCTGGCCGCGGTCCGCAGCTTCCCGCTGCACATCACCGAGACCACCAAACTGGACTTCCGCGCCGAGTGGTACAACGTCACGAACCATACACTGTTTGCCGTGGCCAGCCAGGCCGTCGGCAATTCGAGCTTCGGCGGCGTAACCCAGAGCGGAAGTCTGAACCGCAAAGCGGCCCAGTTCTCCGCTCGGATCAGCTTCTGAGCCGGCCGTTCTAAAAAGTGAAAGAGGCTGCCTTCGGGCAGCCTCTTTTTGTCCGGAATCCGAGTGAACCCCTGCGGCTCGTCAGACCGTCACGTTCTCGCGATATTCCCCAAAGACCTCGCGCAGCGCGGCTGCAACTTCGCCGACGGTGGCCGAGGATTCCACCGCCTCCACAATCGCGGGCATCAGATTCTGCCCGTCGCGCGCGCGGTCGCGCACCCCATCGATCGCCGCCTGCCATCTCTGCGCATTGCGCCCCGCTCGCAGCCAGCGCACCCGCTCCACCTGCCGCCGCTCCGCCGCTTCGTCAAACGGCTGCGTCGGGATTGGCGGCTCCGTCTCCCGGGTGAAGCGGTTCACCCCCACAATCGTAGCCTCCCCCCCGTCCACCGCCCGCTGGTACTCATAGGCGGCGTTTTGAATCTCCTGCTGCACCCAGCCGCGATCGATGGCCGGCACCATCCCCCCCATGGCGCCAATCTGCTCGAGATAGCCATTCACCTGCTCCTCGATCCGGTTGGTCAGCGATTCGATGCACCAGGATCCAGCCACCGGGTCCACCGTGTTGGCCACCCCCGACTCGCAGGCGATGATCTGCTGGGTCCGCAGCCCTATGCGGGCCGCTTCCTCCGTCGGCAGCGCCAGTGCTTCATCGTAGCCGTTGGTGTGCAGCGACTGGGTCCCTCCCAACACCGCGGCCAGCGCCTGGATCGCCGTCCGCACAATGTTGTTTTCCGGCTGCTGCGCCGTCAGCGTCGAACCCGCCGTCTGCGTATGGAAGCGCAGCATCCACGAGCGCGGCTTCTTTGCGCCAAAATGATCGCGCATGATCCCCGCCCAAATCCGCCGCGCCGCCCGAAACTTCGCTACTTCTTCCAGAAAATCGTTATGCGCATTGAAAAAGAACGAAAGCCGCGGCGCGAAATGGTCGACATCCAGGCCCGCATCCAGCGCCGCCTGAACATACGTCATCCCATTCGCCAGCGTAAAAGCGACTTCCTGTGCCGCCGTCGACCCTGCCTCCCGCATGTGGTATCCGGAGATCGAGATCGTATTCCAGCTGGGAAGATTCTCCCCCGCCCAGGCGAACAGGTCCGTCACAATGCGCATCGCGTGGCGGATGGGGTATATGTAGGTGCCGCGCGCGATGTATTCCTTCAGGATGTCGTTCTGCACGGTTCCCGAGAGCCGGCGCAGATCGGCCCCGTTGCGCCCTGCAACCGCAACGTAGAGCGCCAGCAGAATGCTGGCCGTCGCATTGATCGTCATCGACGTCGATATGCGATCCAGCGGGATGCCGTCGAACAGCCGCTCCATATCTTCGATGGAATCGATGGCCACGCCCACCCGCCCCACTTCCCCCAGTGCCATCGGCGAGTCGGAATCGTAGCCGATCTGCGTCGGCAGGTCGAAAGCCACCGAGAGGCCCGCCGAGCCCTGTTCCAGAAGATACTTGTAGCGGCGATTGCTCTCTTCCGCGTCCCCCATCCCCGCGTACTGGCGCATCGTCCACAGCCGTCCGCGGTACATCGTCGGCTGGATGCCCCGCGTAAAGGGAAATTCGCCGGGAAATCCAAGATCGCGCTCCGGGATAAAGCCGGCGAGATCGGCCGAGGAATACACGAGCTTTGCCTTCAGTTCATCGGCCATGGGAACCGGCTATTGTAAGACAACGCAGCCGGCCGCCGCTTTAGAACTTCTTCTGCCGCCGATGCGCCCGCCAGAAGGACGTGACCGCGAACCAGCAGAACAGCACCGCGAACAGACCGTAGGCCAGCATGTGGCGGTCGCGCCATCCCGATACCTTGTAGACCTGCGAGGCGTGGACTACAAAAAAGAGCGTGAACAGCGCAAAAAATACCCCGGTAATCTGAAGCCACAGGACGCCGCTGGCGAGGGCAAACGGACGCCACATCGATGCCCCGAAGCGGCCTGCTCCACGAGCCAGCCGCCGGCTGCCCTCGACGTACCCCGCACCGCTCGCCGCCGGGGAACCCGGTGCGGATGCCGCCGGCCGCGCAGCCTGTCCCGCTGCCGGAGCAGCCCCCGCCTGCTCGGCCTTCTGGCGTAGCTTGTCGGCGGCCAGCCGGGTGCCGACCCCCAGTACCCGGCCGAGGCGATTGGGCTGCATAGAAAAATTCTAGCAGCGCAGCCGAAGAACTTCGGAGCTTCGCGTTGCCCCATGGGAACATCAGAAGATAAGGTAAGGGAGTCGGCAGTCCTTCGCCGGGAAAACGAGGTTTTCGACTTGAATCAAAAACTCCGCAAGCTGGTGCAGCAGTTGGGCGAGGCGATTCATGAGAGCGTGTCCGAGTCCGCCCAAATCGCCGGCGTTGTCGCCGATATCCGGAAACAGGGTTTCGAAGTGCTGCTCATGCTGGAGGCAACCATCGGTCTCAACGAAGTCGAAGAACAGCCGGAGGCAGCCCTCGAAGCGGCCCGCTCGGAATCCGGCCAGGCTGCTGCTGAACCGCCCGGAGGTTTTACCGCGCAGGATGTCCACTTCCTGAAATCCCTGCGCATCTCCATTGCCGGCGAGCACGAACAACAGGAAGACGCCTGAGTTTCATGACGGACGCGCAGTTCTCCGAACTTGTGATATATCTTGCCTTCGCCGCGGCCATCCTCCGCGAAGGCCGCAAATCGGGCACGAGCCGAGCGAGGCGGTCATGCCAATGAAGGACACCCTGGGAGTACTACTGGCGGGCGGGGCCGGGGAACGGCTGTTTCCCCTCACCCGCGATCGGGCCAAGCCGGCTGTTCCTTTTGGCGGCCAGTACCGCATTATCGATGTCACGCTATCGAACTGCATCAACTCCGACCTGCGACGCGTGTACATCCTCACCCAGTACAAGGCGCTGTCGCTGAACCGCCATATTCGCGAAGGCTGGACCAGCGTTGTGGCCCAGGAACTCGGCGAGTTCATCGAGATCCTGCCACCCATGCAGCGGGTCAGCGCCAACTGGTATATGGGCACCGCCGACGCCGTCTACCAGAACATCTACTCCATCGGATCCGAGCAGCCCAAGCACGTGCTCATCCTCTCCGGCGACCACATCTACAAGATGCACTACGGCAAAATGCTGCGCCAGCATGTGGAGTCCGGCGCCGACGTGACCCTCGCCACCCTGCCCATCGATCCAGCCGATGTGGCCCGCTTTGGCGTGGTCGAGGTGGCCCGCAACGGCGAAGTCATCGGCTTCCTCGAAAAACCGAAGCAGACCGATCTGCGCTCGCCCTTCAATCCCACCATGGTCGATGCCTCCATGGGCGTCTATCTGTTCAATACCGATGTGCTGCTGCCCGCCCTCATCCGCGACGCGGAAGATCCGGAATCGCAGCACGACTTCGGACACAACATCCTCCCCGCCATCCTCGGCAAGTACAAGATGTTCGCCTATAACTTCGTCGACGAGAACCGCAAAGAGGCGCTCTACTGGCGGGACGTCGGCACCCTCGAGGCGTACTACGACGCCAATATGGATGTGGGCTCGGTGTCGCCCATCTTCAACCTCTACGACAACAGCTGGCCCATCCGCACCCGGGTCCGGCAGTATCCCCCCGCCAAGTTCGTCTTCGGCGAGCCGGGACGCACCGGCATGGCCATCAACTCCATCGTCTCCCAGGGCTGCATCATCTCCGGCGCGGTCGTGCGCAACAGCGTCCTCTCCCAGGACGTGCGCGTGAATTCCTACTCGGAAGTCGACTCCAGCATCGTCTTCACCCACGTCAATATCGGACGCCATTGCCGGATTCGCAAAGCCATCATCGACCGCGACGTCCACCTGCCCGAAGGCACCGTGATCGGCTACGACCAGAACGACGACCGCAAGAACTATTTCGTCACGCCCAGCGGCCTTACCGTCGTTACCCGCGACTACTCCCTCTACGAAAATCCCGTCTCCGCGGATTTCCTCCAGGAGCGCCGCGAGTAATTTCCTCCCATCCCCCCTTTATTCCTGGCGCAGAGCCTGCATCGGGTCAACCAGCATCGCCCGTCGCGCAGGAATGTAACACGCCAGCATGGCAATCGCCGTCAGCGCTGCGGAAACCCCAACGTAGGTCACCGGGTCGGCAGGGCTCACCGTGATCATGCTGTGCACCAGCCGCGCTGCCCCAAAGCTGGCCGCCAGTCCCACCGCCAGCCCAATGCCCACAATCCACAGTCCCTGGCGGAACACGATTCTCAGAATGTCGCCGCGCTGCGCGCCCAGCGCCATGCGTACACCGATCTCCCCGGTCTTCTGGCTGACCACGTAAGAAAGCACGCCGTAAACACCCACAATGGCCAGCACCAGTCCCAGCGTCCCCATGACCCCCGCCAGCACCGCCACCACCTGAAACAGCAGGAGTCCATTCGGCGTGTACAGCGCCTGGTGAAGAGTCTTGACTTCAAAGACAGGCAACGCGGGTGCGACCCCGTGAATCCCCCGCTCAATCTCCGGAATCATCGCCGCGGGATCGCCCTGGGTGCGGAGTTCCAGCGCCAGCAGAGTGTTGTTGTCCGAGTGCTGTGCGTACGGCACGTAGAAATACGCATCCAGACCGCCGGAAAGCGTGCCGTAACGCGCGTCGCCGGCCACCCCCACAATTTGGACCGGCTTGGGATCGAACGACAGCTTGAAGCGGCGACCGACGGGATCCTGGTGCGGCCAGTATTTGTCCGCCATCGCGCGGCTCACGATGGCCACCGGAAGGCTGCCCGCCGCATCCGCGTCGCTGAACGCCCGGCCCTGCTTAAGTGGAATCCGCAAAGTTTGGAAATAATCGGTGCCGATCAGGTTGTAGGCGACCGGGGGCGGAGCCTGGCCGGGCGGCGGCGTGTACCCATCAATGGTCACGGTGTCGCTGCCCACGTCGATGATCCCCATGGGAATCGACCCCGCCATCGTCGCCGACACTACGCCCGGCAAAGCTCGCAGCCGCGGCAGCAGCGTGCGATAGAACTGCGCCGAACGCGCACTGTCGTAGCCAATCTCGCTGGGGTCAACCATCATCACCAGTACGTGGTTCGGATCGAAGCCCAGGTCCGCATGCTCGCTCTGCGCCAGGGTGCGCGTAAACAGTCCGGCGACGATCAGCAGCAGCAGCGCTGCTGCCACCTGCGCGGTCACCAGCGCATCGCGGAACTTATGCCCGCGTCCGGCGATGCCCCGTCCGCCCTCGCGCAAAACCAGGTTCAGGTTGGCGCGCGCCAGACGCACCGCGGGCACAATCCCTACCACCAGTCCCGCCAGAATGGCGACGCTCAGAGAGAATGCCAGCACATGCCAGTCAAAACCAAAGTCGAAGTGAATCGGCAGATCCGACTCCAGGTTGACCGAGGAGAGCAGGCCGCTGCCCAGCCGTCCCAGCAGCACGCCGCCGGCTCCCCCGAGCAAGGCCAGCAGCAGGCTCTCCGTCATGGTCTGGCGGATGAGCCGGGAGCGCTGCGCGCCCAGCGCCGAGCGAATGACCATCTCCCGCTCGTGGACGGTGGCGCGGACCAGCAGCAGATTCGTCACGTTGACGCACGCCAGCAGAAGCACCAGCGAGGCCAGACCCATGAAGATGGCTGACACGGTATTAAGCGAATCACTCGAGTCGAGCCCGCCGGTCAGCCGCCCGGCTTCCAGCGAAAACACGCGCAGTCCCGCATTTTTCTCCTCGGCCGGGTACGCTGCCGCCAGCTGCTGCGCCGCTACAGCCAGGGCCGCATCCCCTTGCTGGGGCGTCACACCCGCTCGCAGCCGCCCGTAGACACGCAGGTTGCGATAGCTCTGCTTATTGAAGTCCGTTACGAGGGTGTTCTCGATGGGAACGGTCATCGCCAAAGGCAGGTAAGCCTGGATCCGAAGAATGCTGCTCAGGCTCCGGTAATCGGCGGGCGCGACGCCGATTACCGTAACCGGAACGGAGTCCAGCGCGACTTTGCGCCCCACGATGTTGCCATCGCCCCCGAAATGCTCCTTCCAGTACTCATAGCTCAGGACAACGCAGGGATCCGCCCCGGGCGTGATCCCCTCCGAAGGCTGGAAGAAGCGGCCCAGCAGCGGCTTCACCCCCAGACCCGCGAAAAAATTGCCGGTCACGTAATCGGTGAAGACGCGATCCGGCTTGCTGCCTTCCATGCTTAATCCGTCCAGGCCGTACTGCTCCCCGAAGACATCGGAAAACACCGGCTTCGTCGCCGCGCTCACCAACCGCAATTCCGGCAGCGAGAGCATCGGTTGCCACGGCTGATCCTGTTGCCGGATTCCAATCTGCTGTACCCGGCTTTGCTGCTCGATGTGCAGCGAGCTGAACAGCAGGCCGTTCACCATGCTGAAGATCGCGGTGTTCACGCCGATGCCCAGCGCGAGGGTCACGATGGCCACGCACGCGAAGCCCGGGCTGCGCAGCAACTGGCGAACCGCGTAGCGAAGGTCGCGGCCCAAATCTTCGATGGAAACGAGGCTGTTCATCTTCCAGATCTCCTCACGGATTTGCGTCGGGTTGCCGAGCCGGATATAAGCGCGCCGGCGCGCCGCTTCCGGCGACAGGCCCCGGCTGACGTTGTCGTCGATCTCATGCGCCAGATGCGCCTCCAGCTCGCGGGCCCGCTCTGCGTCCCACTGGCGGCGATGGAGGAATCGGCGAAGGCTCATAAGGCACCTGTGCGGCGGCTACTCCGCTGCCCGCCCGGCGGGGCCGAGGACCCGGCCGATGGCTTCAACCATGGCGCGCCAGCGGTGGGTTTCCCGGGTCAGCTGCTTGCGGCCCGCACCGGTCAGCCGATAAAACCGCGCCTTGCGGTTGTTCTCGCTCGCACCCCAGTACGACGATACCCAGCCCCGGTCTTCCAGGCGATGCAGCGCCGGATAGAGCGACCCCTGCTCGATCTCGAGAACGTTCTCCGAGGTGTGCTCGATCACGTGGGCGATGGTGTGTCCATGCGCGGGACCCAGAACCAGCGTGCGCAGGATGAGCATATCCAGGGTGCCCAGCAGCAGTTCCTGTTCTTTGTTCGAGCGGACCAAACCCGTTTCCCTCCGGTAGACGATCGATGGGAAACCACTCTACTCCAATAGAACTTCTATGGGAAGAAAAATCTTCCAGCCCTGCTTTTTGTCAATCCCTTACCAAAGTGTTCTAACTCATTCCAAAGGCCCCAAACCCCAACAAAGTTGGCAGGGTTAAACTCCAAACCTGGTATTCTGGATATAATAAGGTGAATTAGAAACAGTGAAGTCGACAAGATAGAAGGAGCCGCCATCCGGGGCGGCCTTTTCTGTTATTGGAAAGGAGAACCAGCCATGCTCGCGAACGACCAGCTGTCTACCCATGCGGCGTGCCCCAGCCGGTTGTCCGCCGGCCGCCTCGCTGCCTCCCTCGCGCTCGCGCATGCCGCATTCGCACGCGTCAGTGCCGCACTCACGCTCGCGACCCCGTCCATCACACTCGTCACTGCCGCACTCGCAAGCGCGACGCAACTGCCCTCGTCGCCATCACATCCCTCCATCACGGATGCCAGTGCGGCAGTCACGAGCGTCAATGCGTCATTCGCATGCGTCTCGCAACTGCCCTGTTCTCCACGAGAAGCCGCAGTGTTCCCGGTAATGCCTTCCCTAACTCAAGCAGAATCAATCACCGCTGTTGCCCCAGGGGGTGGGAAACCAGGGACGACTCGCTAATCTGCTTCCGAGTACAAAGCCCAGGCGCTGGCTAAGTCCTGGACGATGTGCCCCAGCGACTTATAGATCGTGATTTGCTCGGGGGATTGGCGCCCGGGAATTTCTCCAGCAAGCACCTGGCCGATTTCTCCCACGACATGCTCATCGCCGATGAGGCCCGCTTGTTTGGCGCGGAGAAATTCCGCTCCCTGGGCAAGGACGCCCGCACGGCTGTCGGCGATGAACCGGGAACGCGCCACTAAGTCATTGTCAATCTCAGCGGGGCCTGCATAGCTGGAACCCACGACGTTGACGTGGGTTCCGGGGCGAATGTCCGTTCCAAAAAGTACGGGGTCGGGAGCGGAGGTCAGCGTGCAAACGATGCCCGCGTCGGCGACGGCGTCCTGAACCGTCGCTGCGGAGGTGACGGGGATGCGCAGTTCCGCCTGCATTTTGTAGGCAAAGCTGCGGGCGCGTTCGGGCGAGCGTCCCCAGACCGCGATGGAGGTGATCGGGCGAACGTGGGGAATGGCCCGCGCGTGGGTCGCGGCCTGTTCTCCATAACCAAGCAGGGCGAGGCGTTGGGGGCCGGGCCGTGCCAAAACATCGGTGGCGACGGCGCTGGCAGCGGCCGTCCGGATGGCGGTCACTTCGCCGGCGTGAACCAGGCAAACCGGGGCGCCGCTGTCGGGATCGAAGAGAAGAACCAGCCCCTGATGGGACTGGACGCCGCGGGCGAAGTTCTCAGGGAAGACGCTGATGATCTTGGCGCCGAAGGGAGCGTGCGCGCCCAGAGCGCCGGGCATCACGCCGAACATTCTTCCTTCCGACAACGGCAGGATGGACCGCAGCAGTTGCTTCGTGTCACCGCGAGAAAAGGCGATCATCGCGTCGCGCACAAGGGGGATGCACTTCTCGTAAGTCAGGCGGCGCGCAACTTCGTCGCGGTCGATGAAGCGGAGGGGCATAGCGTATAGCGTATAGCGGATAGTGCAAGCGGGCAGCGAGTCAGCCAGTCAGTGAGAGCGGTGCCCTTGTTCCGGCACGGCGGTCAACGCTATGGTGAGATGTGGCAGAAGCCGTTCCGCCTCAATCCCTCGATGAAGCCTGGAAGCCCAGTCACAATGTCTGGCTGATTGCGTTTTCGGTCATGCTGGCCACGTTCATGGAGGTGCTGGACACCTCTGTGGCGACGGTTTCGCTGCCGCATATCGCGGGAAACCTGTCGGCGACTACGGATGAGTCGACCTGGGTCCTGACCAGCTACCTCATCTCGAATGCGATCGTGCTGCCCACCTCTGGCTGGCTCAGCCAGGTGCTGGGGCGGAAGCGGTATCAGCTCTATTCGGTGTGCCTGTTCACGCTGGCGTCCATGTGGTGCGGAGCGGCCACGAGCCTGCCGATGCTCATCGTGGCGCGCGTCGTGCAGGGCGCCGCGGGTGGAGGATTGCAGCCGGTATCGCAGGCCGTGCTGCTGGAGAGCTTTCCCCGCGAGCGGCGCGGGCAGGCTATGGCGGTGTACGGAATGGGCATCATCGTCTCGCCGCTGATCGGACCGCTGCTGGGCGGATGGATCACCGACAACTACACCTGGCGATGGATTTTCTACATCAACGTGCCGGTCGGAATCCTGGCCCTCGTGATGATCAACACGTTTGTGGAGGATCCACCCTACCTGGTGCGGGCGAAGGCGCGGGCGAAGCGCTTGGGCATCGATTTTTGGGGACTCGGGCTGCTCGCCGTGATGCTGAGCTGCTTCCAGGTGGCGCTGGACAAAGGGCAGGAGGTGGACTGGTTCGCGGCCGTGTGGGTGCGTTGGTTCATCGGAATCGCAGTGGTGGCTCTGGTGGCGTTCCTGTGGCACGAATTGCAATCAAAATCGCCCATCGTGAACCTGCGGATTTTGAAGGACCGGAACCTGGCGACCGGCACCTTCATGATCGGGCTGCTGGGGGTGGTGATTTACGGGACAACGGCGATTTTGCCGCTGTTCCTCCAGGACCTGATCGGCTACACGGCCTACGACAGCGGGCTGGCAGTATCGCCGCGCGGGATCGGGGCGATCGCGTCGATGATCATCGCGGGACAGCTGATTGGCAAGGTGGACGAACGGCTGCTGATCGCAATTGGGATCGTGATCCGCAGCGCTTCGCTGTTCATGCTGGGCGGTCTGAACCTGGGGGCCGGGATCGGCAACGTGATCTGGCCGAACATCGTGAACGGATTTGCGAATGGGTTTCTGTTTGTCCCGCTGACCACGCTGACCATGAAGACGCTGCCCCGGGAGCTGACGGGCGCGGGCACGGGGCTCTACAACCTGCTGCGGAATATGGGAGCCAGCTTCGGGATTTCGATGGTGACTACCCTGCTGGTGCGCGGAGAGCAGCTGCACCAGACGTATCTGGCGACACGTCTGAACCCGGCGGCGCCGGGATTCTGGAGCGCGCTGCAGGGGCTGAGGCATTATTTTGCCGCCCGCTACGGAAACGCGGGGGCCACGCATGCAGCGCTGGGAATGCTGTATCGCGATCTGCGGCAACAGGCGACGCTGCTCTCCTATTCAAACGATTTCCGGCTGCTGGGCTGGCTGAGTTTGGCCTGCTTGCCGTTTCTGCTGTTCTTCCGTAAGGGCGACCGGCGGCAGAAGGGTGCGCTGGAAGTGCACGGCGAGTAGATTTCCCGCTTCCCGCTCGCGCATCGCGGCGCAGCAAGGATTTCCCGGCCGGCTGTCTTCAGAGATGCGCGGGCAGAAGAAACTGGCTGGCCAGGCGGTCGAGGAGGTAGCTCGTCTCGCTGCAGACGCCGGTGTGTACCGGCGACGGCTGGAGGATGGTGCTGCGCGGGGCGACCAGCCAGTGAAAGCGCTCGCGCTGCGAAAGGCGGGCAATGGCCCCGGCAGCAGGATCGCCGGCGCAGATGCGCGGGATGGCGTCGAGATGCTGGCGCACCAGCGTCTCATCGGCGTCTGGCCAGAGGGCTTTCAGGCGGCCGGGATCGAGGTGCACGCGGGCGTCGAGGTAGCGCTTCTCCGGGCAGAAGACGATGACCGCCGCGTTGATGAACTCCTGCCGCTCGACGCGAGGCACGACCCGGAGTATGGCGTAATCAAACGAGGCGAGATCGGGCACGGATCGCCTCCTGTTCGAAGATAGCTGAGGCCGCGAGGCGGCGAGTGAGGAAGTCGAGGTAGCCGGCGCGGCGCTCTTCGGCAGCCATGCCCTCGGGATTTTCTGCGAGCCAGGGTTCTGGGACCTGAGCCAGAACGTCGGCGAACACGTCCGGCCTGAGGCGCTCGCGCGCGAGGCGGCCCGCGGTTTCGATCTCTTCGGCCCACGGCAGCAGCAGGTGATCGCCAATGGGCGTGAAGGGCGATGCAATGTGGCTTTCCCGCGTGGGCCAGTTGTGGTGGAAGAAGAGCGCGGCGCCGTGATCGATGGGGTACAGCTTGCCGTGCCAGACGAGCAGGTTCGCGTTGCGGGGAGTGCGGTCCACGTTCAGGACGAAGGCATCGAACCAGACAAGCAGCGAGGCTTCGGCGGGCGGCGCGGTGTCGCGCGCGGCGGGGTCGAACATCGTGGAGCCGGGGAGGTAATCGAGCCCCAGATTGAGGCCGGCGCTGGCTTTGAGGAGCTGGCGGATTTCGGCGTCGGGCTCGTTGCGGCCGAGAGCGGGATCGAGGTCGGCGAGGACGATCTCGGGGACGCGGAGGCCGAGCGCGCGGCCGATTTCGCCGGCAATGATTTCGGCGATGAGGGCGAGGATGCCCTGGCCGGCTCCGCGAAACTTGACGACGTAGAGGCCGAGGTCGTCCGCCGCAACGATGGCGGGCAGAGAGCCGCCTTCGCGGAGGGGAAGAACGTAGCGCGTGGCCTCGACGGTGCGCAGCATGGAAGGGACAGTGTAGCCGGTAGCGGACAGCGGGTCGTCGATCGATGATTGCGTAAGACACAGAAAGGATTTCCTGTGGAGCGAGGGAACCCTTAGACTGAGAGGCGATGGGCGCGGGATTCGCATCGACGGACCGGTTTGTGGCGGAGGTGAAGGAGAACCGGTTGCGGGCGGGTTATGTATTCGTCGGCGACGAGGTGTTTCTCTACGAGCGATGCCGGAAGGCCGTGCTGGAGACGCTGGTCCCCGCGGATTTGCGCGACTTTTGTCTCTCCGATCTGGACCTGGCGGAAGTGACGATCTTCGAGGCGCTCGACCGCGCCCAAACGCCGTCGCTGATGGCGCCGTTTCAGGTGCTGTTTGTGCGGAATCTGAAGACGCTGTACACGCGGGGCGCGAAGAAAGAGGAGTTCGCGGCGCTCGAGGCGTATTTCCGGTCGCCGAACCCGCAGGCGCTGGTGATTTTTGTGGCCGACCACATTCGCATTCCGTCCGACCCGCGACGGATGGACATGCAGGACAAGGATCGCTACGAACGCATCCGCGAGACGCTGGGCGACTGGTGCGGCATGGTGGACCTGGCCCGGGTGGACGAAGCCGATGCGCTGAAGTGGATCGCCGCGGAGGCAAAGCGGCGGGAGGTGGCATTCGACCCCGACGCGGCGCGCGAGCTGGCCGACGCGCTGGGCGCGGACATGATGCTGATCGCCCAGGAATTGGAAAAGCTGGTGCTCTACGCAGGGCCAAAGCGGCATGTGACCCTCGGCGATGTGGAGACGATGGTGCTGGCTGCGAAGCAGCGTTCGTTGTACGAGCTCACCGACGCGATTTCGGCCCGCGATCGGGCGCGGGCGCTCAGCCTTCTGCACGGCCTGCTGAATGCGAGTGACGGAGGCGAGGACTCGGCCATCGGACACCTCTACATGCTGGCGCGAACGTTCCGGCAGATGCTGGTGATTCTGGAAAAGAACGTGCGGGACTCGCGGGCGATCTGGCAGGCGCTGTGGCAGGGCTTCCGAATGCCGCCGTTCGCGGCGGAAGATGTCATCCGCCAGGCGCGGCGGTACAAGTCGCGGCGGGAATTGATGCGGGCCCTGCGGCTGATTGCGCGGGCGGATATGGAGTTGCGGTCGCAGCCCCCGGACAAGCGCTTGGTGCTGGAGCGGCTGGTGCTGGAGCTGGCCAGCGAAGCGAAGCCGGCGGCGGTGGGGATCAGTCCGCAGTACGCGATGGAGTTTTGACCACCCCATCGAGCAACCGCGGGACCGCAGGGGGAGGGGTTGGAATCCCACATCTGCCAACGCCGGCCAGGTCTGGAGCACTCGGGGTCCGCGGCGAGACAGAAGTTTCAGTGGTAGGCTGGGCGCGATGAAGTTTGGCCTGGTTCTCGCGGTGCTGGTTTCGTCTGCCTTGGGGCAGACGGCGGGAACGCCCGCGCCGAAAAGTCCGGAAGCAGGTCTCGCGCCAATGAAGACGTACACAAATCCGGCGCTGCAGCTGACCTTCTCGTATCCGGCGGAACTCCAAAGGGTGGACGAGAAGGGCGCGGCGGCGAGCGGGCAGCGAATGGTTTACGGCGAAAGCGCACTGCCCGATGCGCAGCACTCATCGGCGCCCGCCGCGTGCACTACAACAGTGCTGGCATTGGGTATTGGACCGGCTAAGGGGGAAGCGGGCCCGATCGCGAGCCTCACCCTGTTCGATATCGACCTGCACTGTTTGCCGCCGAAAGCCGCGAAGAGCAAGAGCCTGATGAAGACCACGCTCGAGGGCTTCGCGTCGCAGGGTGTAACGGAGCTGGGGATGATTCCGGTGGCGCCGGCCGCCGGCTATCCGCTGGCCGGGTATCGCGCCTACTTTGCGGCGTCGCAGGGCACCCCCGTCGAGAAGACCGACCTGCAGAGCAGCCAGTCCCAGGTGATGGCGGTGATCACCGTGGCGGCGAATGAGCACATCCTGGCCTGGATGCTGCAGTCGAACGACCTGGAGTTCTTCAATCGCATGCTGACCAGCCGGGTAGCCTTTGGCCCCGGGCCGGGGCAGCCGCTGTTCCCGGCGGGGCTGCACGGGGACGGTGGGCTGGCGCAGTGAGGCGCGCGTCGGCAGACTGAGCCAGCGCAGGTGACTCTTCCAATGAGGGTTCCGCGGAAGTGTGATATAGCTCACATTCCAGGGCCCTCGACCTTCGCATAATGGGTCAAGAGGCTCAAATCCGGGCATTTATTTATACTCTTGGTACCTCCGGATCGCGGCCTCCCTGAGTGGTCCCCATGTTTCTCCTGTGGTTACGAGTTGCGGCGAGTTTGTACGGTGTCGCCAGTCTGCTGGCGATTCCCGCTGTGCTCGGGAACCGCCCGAAGGGTCACCGCTTCTGTTTGCCGGTGGCGCTGGGGGGCTGGTTCTTCCACCTGGTGGCGACCGTGGAGATGCTGGCGGCGGCGCATCACCTGATTCCGGTGATGGCCGATGAGATCGTTTCCACCCTGGCGCTGGCCATTGTCGCGATCTTCCTGCTCATCTTTTTCGTTTACCGCACCATCTCGTTTGGCTTGTTTGCCCTCCCCCTCGCATTTTTGCTGACGGTGATTCCGGCGATCGGACCGCAGCCTTATACCTTCGGGTCGCCCATGGTGCGCAACGGCTGGATCGCGTTCCACGTGGTCATGCTGCTGGCGGCCTATGCGGCGCTGCTGTTCAGCATGCTCGCGAGTTTTCTGTATCTGATCCAGGAAAAGCGGCTGAAGAATAAGGACTGGGCGAAGGGAAGCGGATCAAGTGCCGGAACCCGGCAGCGTTTCCTGACGTGGCTGCCGCCCCTGGCCACTATGGATCAGATTGCGCAGAACACCCTGGTGCTGGGGTTCTGCTGCATGACGGCGGGGCTCTTTGCGGGGTCACTGATCGCCCAGGAGCAGGTGGGGATCGGGTACTTTGCCGATCCCAAGGTGCTGCTGTCGCTTCTGATCTGGGGCCTCTACGTGGTGATTCTGTTTGTCCGGCGCAGCGCGGGACTGCGCGGGCGGCGCGCGGCATGGCTGGCGTCGGGAGTGTTCTTCGCGCTGTTGGTATTGATCGCGGCGAACAAGCTGGGTTCGGTGCACAGCGCTGCCCACAGGTTCGGTCTGAAATGAGATTCCTGGTCACAGGTCTGAACCATAAAACCGCGCCCATCGAGCTGCGCGAGCGGCTGGCGATTGCGCGCGAGGCGCTGCCGGCGGCGACCCAGGCGCTGCTGGGGGAGACAGGCGTGCAGGAGGCGATGATCCTCTCGACCTGCAATCGCGTGGAGCTGTTGGTTTCGCATAACGGGCGCGAGCCGCATCTGCCGGGGTTCCTGGCGCAGCATTTCTCCGTGGACCCGGCGGCGCTCGAACCGCACCTCTACCGCTACCAGGATGAAGAGGCGGTGCGGCACATGTTCCGGGTAGCGGCCAGCCTGGATTCGATGGTGGTGGGCGAGGCGCAGATTCTGGGGCAGGTGAAGCAGTCGTGGACCGTGGCGCGGGAGCTGGGCGCAATCCGCGGACCGCTCGACAAGCTGCTGCAGAGCGCGTTCTCGGCGGCCAAGCGGGTGCGGACGGAGACGGAGATTGGCTCGTCGTCGGTATCGATTGCATCGGTCGCGGTGGACCTGGCGCGGCGAATCTTTGGGTCGCTCGAAGGCAAACGGGTGCTGATCGTGGGCGCGGGCAAGATGAGCGAGCTGGCGGCGCGGCACCTGATGCAGAGCGGCGCGGACTCGATCCGGGTAGCGAATCGGACGTATGAGCGGGCGGTGCGGCTGGCCGAGCAATTTCTGGGCGAGGCGATCCGGTTTGAGGACTTGCACGCGCGGTCCCACGAAGCCGACATCATCATCACCTCAACGGGGTCGAGCGAACAGATTTTCGGAGTGGAGCACGCGCAGGACATGTTGCGCCGGCGGAAGAACCAGCCGGTGTTCGTCATCGACATTGCAGTGCCGCGCGATGTGGACCCGAAGGTTAACCGGCTGGAAGGAATGTTCCTGTACGACATCGACGACCTGCAGTCGGTGGCGGCGTCGAACCTGGTGGATCGCGGGCGGGAAGCGGAGCGGGCCGAGGCGATCATCGCCGAGGAAACGGAGCGCTTCCGGCGGCGGATTCGGACGGTGGACATCGCACCGGCCATCGTGGAAGCGCAGGGCACAGCCGAGGAGCTGCGCCAGGCGGAGCTACACCGCCAGCGGAACCTGCTGCAGTCGCTGACACCGGAGCAGCAGGCGGCGGTGGAGTCGCTGAGCCGCGGCCTGATGAACAAGTTTATGCACCTGCCGCTGCAGGCGATGAAGAGCGCGGCCCGCGAGGGAGACGAGGCGGCGGTGGAAACGATCCGGGGAATGTTCCAGCGGGAATGCGGAGCGCACAAGGCGGAACATCGGGCCGAGAGCCAGGGCAGCGCGGCGCAGGAAAAGCCGGAAGCGGAAAACAAGGGCGCCGGCGAGGCGTAAGCGACGCGGACGCGATAGGCTGGTTCTCGGAAGCTGGTTCTCGAATCCCCATGGCCGATGCTCAGCACAATTCCTCTTTCCAAACCCAGGAGCGCGCGACGCTGCGCATCGGCTCGCGCGGATCGCAGCTGGCGCTGTGGCAGGCGAACCACATCGCGGACCGGCTGCGCGGCGCGGGGCACACAGTCACAATCGAGATCATCAAAACCCTGGGCGATGCCATGCAGCATGTGCCGTTCGCGCAGGTAGGTGGTCCTCAGGGCGACGGCAAGGGGATGTTCACCAAAGAGATCGAGGAGGCGCTGTTTGCCGGGCGCATCGACCTGGCGGTCCACAGCCTGAAAGACTTACCCACCGAATTGGCCGCGCCGTTCACGATTGCGGCCATCCCGGAGCGTGTCGATCCCAGGGACGCGTTCGTTTCTGTGCTCTATGCGAGCTTTGAGGCGCTGCCGCAAGGGGCGCAAATTGGGACGAGCAGTTTGCGGCGCCAGGCGCAGTTAAAGGCCCAGCGGCCGGACGTGGTGTGCCTGGAATTTCGCGGGAACGTGGACACCCGACTGCGCAAGCTTGCTGAAGGCCAGGTGGACGCGATCATCCTCGCGTCGGCGGGACTGGAGCGGCTGGGGCTGACCCAACATCGGAGAGAGTGCTTTTCACCGCTGGTGCTTTGTCCGGCGGCGGGCCAGGGCGCGCTGGCGATTGAAGCGCGCGCGGCCAATGAGAGGACCCTGGCCGCGCTGGCATTTCTGAATCACGAGCAGACGCGTTTCGCGGTGACGGCGGAGCGCGCCGCGCTGGCCGGCCTGGGCGGCGGGTGCCAGGTTCCGATCGGGATTCATTGCTTCCCGGGAGATGAAGGCTACAGCATTGTCTCGGCGGTAGCGTCGCCGGATGGTTCGGAGGTGCTGCGGGTGGTGCTGGACCGGCAAACGGACCGCGATCCGGCAGCGCTCGGGCGCAGGGTGGCGAAGGAGTTGATCCGGCAGGGGGCGGAGCGGCTGCTGGGTGCGGTGGCGCAGAACGCAGCAGCCGCCAGGCCGGCCGCGCCGTGATGCGGCTGCCCTTATCCGGGCGCAGGATCCTGGTGACAAGGGCGCGGCATCAGGCGGGAAAACTTTCTGAAAAGCTGCGCGCGCTGGGCGCAGAGGTGGTCGAGATTCCAGCCATCGAGATCGTGCCGCCGGAGTCCTACGCCGCGCTCGATGCGGCGCTGGGAAATTTGTCTCCGTATCAGTGGCTGATTCTGACGAGTACCAACGCGGTAGAGGCGGTTGCGGTGCGCGCGGCGGCGCTGGGGATTGAGGCGACCGCATTCCGTCATCTGAAAATCGCCACGGTGGGATCGGCGACGGCGCGAGCCATCGCGGACCTGGGCCTCGAAGTCGAGGTGACGCCGCGAGAATACGTGGCCGAATCGCTCATCGAGGCGCTGAGCGATCGGACGCGAGGCAAGCGGGTGCTCCTGGTCCGCGCTGCGGTGGCGCGGGACGTGATTCCCCATGCGCTGCGGACGCGGGGAGCCATCGTGGATGTCGCCGATGCCTACCGGACAGTGATTCCGGAGACCTCTGTCACTGCCGCGCGCACAATTCTTGCAGATCCGACCCGAGTTCCGGATGCGGTGACGCTGACAAGTTCTTCCACGGTTACAAATTTGCTGGCATTGCTGGAGAAGGCCGGCTTGGGACGTCCGAAACAGATGCGGGCGGTGTCGATTGGGCCGGTGACGAGCCGGACTCTGCGCGAGCATGGCTGGGAACCCGCGGCGGAAGCCGATCCACACGATCTGGGCGGGCTGGTGCAAGCGGTGGCGCGGGCGACGGCCGACTAAAGACGCGCGTTAGCGAGGCTGCGAGCCGGAAGTGGGTACAGTGAAATGCCCGCCACGAATCGCGGCGACCTGTGCATCGGGCGTCTGTCCCGGAGCTTGCGTCAGGGGTTTGCCTCCCAGGGCGTTCGGCGCGCCGGGATTCGACCACACCGCGCCCACTTCGACGTCCTTCTTCTGCTGCGCGATCAGGTTGTGGTGCTCGCTGCGCTGCTTGTTGACGTAGGCTTCGATGACGCGGGCGGCAATGGGGGCGGCAGCATCGGCTCCCCAGCCGCCGTGCTCGTTAAGAACGACCACAGCAATGTCGGGATTGCGGCGGGGAGCGAGGCCCACAAACCATGCGTTGGCGCGCTCGTTGCCCGAGCCCAGGCTCTTGACGCCGGCCGAGTGATTGACGACTTCCGCGGTTCCCGTCTTGCCGGCAAAGTCGATGCCCATCAGGCGGGAGCGCGCGGCCGTGCCGCCGGGTCCGTTGACCGTGTTGTACATCCCCTCGGTGATGATTTCCCAGGTCTCGGGCGATTCCTCGATGGTGGCGTCGCCGGAGCCGGGATAGTTCTCGAGGATTTGCTGGACCATCTCCGGGCTGACTTCGCTGGGGAAGACGACGTGCGGCCGCTTGAGAGCGCCGCCGGAAGCGATGCCGGCGATGGCGCGCACCAGCTGGATGGGGGTGACAGCGACGGCCCCCTGGCCGATGCCCACGGAGACGGTTTCACCCGCATACCACTTCTCGTGAAAGTTGCGCAGCTTCCATTCGGTCGAGGGCATGACGCCGGAAGCTTCATCGGGCAAATCGATGCCGGTTTTCTCGCCGATGCCGACAGCGTGGGCGTATCTGGCGATGGTGTCGATGCCGAGCCGGGCGGCCAGCTCGTAGAAATAGGTGTCGCAGGACCAGGGAATGGCATTCTCGATATCGACTTCGCCGTGGTGTTTGTCGCAGGCGAAGAAGTGACCGTAAAGGGTGGCGCCCCCCGCGCAGTCGACTTTGAACGTCTGCGCGACGTTTTCCTCGAGGCCGGCGAGCGACATGATGATCTTGAAGGTCGACCCGGGGGCCAGCTGCGCCTGGATGGCCTTGTCCATCAGGGGATGGTTGGGATCGGTGATGAGCTGGTTCCACTCGCCGCGCGAGATGCGGACGGCGAACTGATTGGGATCGAAGATGGGGCGGCTGACCAGGGCCAGGATTTCGCCGGTGTGGGGATCGATGGCGACGACGGCGCCGTTGCGGTCGCCGAGGGCTTGTTCGGCGGCACGCTGGATGTCGAGGTCGATGGTGAGGCGGAGGCTCTGGCCAGGTTTGGCGGGCTCGATGCCGAGCCGTCCAATCTCGCGGCCGTGGCTGTCGACCGCCACATCCTGGGAGCCGTCAACGCCGCGCAGCACCGCATCGTAAGAGGCCTCGACGCCGGAGCGGCCGACGACATCGCCAGGCTCATAGAGCGCGTAGCGGGGGTCGTCGAGCATCTCCTCGCTGACCTCACCAACGTAGCCGATCAGCTGGGCAGCGAAGCCGTCGCGGGGATAGAGGCGGCGCTGTTCCTGGATGGTATCGAGCTCCGGGAGCTCGTCTTTGTGCGCCTCGATGAACTCTTCTTCATCCGGGGTGATGTCCTGCTTGAGCGGCAGCGGCTGATAACGCGGCGCGGCGCGGTACTTGTGCAGGATCCCGTCGATCTGCTCGACCGTCATGTGCAATCCCCGCGCAATCAGCGGCAGGTCGGGTTCGATGTCGTGGCCCTGCTCGCGGACGAGGAAGCAGGAGACGGAGGGGTAGTTATCGACGATGAGGCGGCCTTCGCGGTCGAAGATTTTGCCGCGTGGGGCGAGGATGGGGACTTTGCGGATGCGGTTGGCTTCGGCGAGGGCGTGGTAATTTTGGCCTCCCACCACCTGCAGGCGCCATAGGCCGAAGACCAGAATGCCCATGATGATCGCGATGACGTACTGAATGGCAGCCAGGCGAATCGACGGCAGTTTTTCTTCGCGATTGAGCACGGATCGGTACGACTCCCGCCCGCGGCGCTTGAGCGGGCCTTTCTTTTGCTGAAAGGGTGATATAAGAATAACGCGAATACGGAGCGCGGGTATCCCTCCTCTGTTGCACGCGCTGGCAGCGCCGCAGGACAGGCATGGCCGAACGAAAACGAGGATCGCCCAGGAAGGCGGGGAAAGAGAAGAAGGGAACCCAGGGCGGCGGCACGCCTTTCCTGCCCGGCCGACCCATCAGCCTGCGTACCCTGGGGGATTATCTGGACCTGTCGCCCGCGACGATTTCGCTGGTGCTGAACAACGCGCCGGGGGTGAAGTCCATTCCCCAGGAGACACGGGACCGGGTGATCGCGGCGGCCAGGAAGTTCGACTACCGGCCGAGCTTTTTCGCTCGCTCCCTGCGGCGGCGGCAGAGCTTCTCCATCGGGGTGCTGGTTCCGGAGCTGAGCGACGGCTACTCGGTCCTGGTAATGAACGGCATCGAAGAAGTGCTGATCGAGGAGGGGTATTTTTATCTCACGGCCAGCCATCGGCGGAAGGCCGACCTCATTGAGGAATATCCGCGGCTCCTGATGGACCGGTCGGTGGAGGGATTCATCGCCATCGATACGGCGCTGCAGCACAGCCTGCCGTTGCCGGTGGTAGCGGTCGCTGGGCATCGGGCGATGCCGGGGGTCACGCGCATTGTGCTGGACCACCAGCGAGCGGCGGAGCTGACCCTGCGCCACCTGGTCCAGCTGGGACACCGGCAGATTGCGTTCATGCGCGGGCAAACGTTCAGCTCGGATTCCGAGGACCGGTGGAACAGCCTGGCGGCAGTAGCCCGTGAACTGGGGCTGACCGTGGCGCCCGAGCTGGTGGTGCAGCTGGAAGAGAATCTGTCGTCGCCGGAGCTGGGCTACCCGGTGGTGCCGCGGCTGTTGGCCACCAGGCGCCCGTTTACAGCGCTGGTGTCGTACAACGATTTTTCGGCCATTGGCGCGATCCGAATCCTGCGTGGACACGGCCTCCGCGTGCCGGAAGACGTTTCGGTGGTCGGCTTCGACGATATCCAGGGAGCGGCGTATCACACGCCGGGGTTGACGACGATCCGGCAGCCGCTGAACAGCATGGGGCAGACGGCGGCGCGCATCCTGCTGCAGCGCATTCGAAGCGGCAGGAGCGATCCCGAGGAAGTGCCGATTGTGCCGGAGTTGATCGTGCGCGAATCGACCATGCCGCCTAATCCGGCGCGAATGAAGAAGAGGTAGGCGACCGAGCGGCGCCGTTCTTCAAGCGAACCGCGACCGTCGAGGCTGATTCTGAGCGCTGAGCGCTGTACTCCGAGCCCTGGCCCGCTGACTATAGCTTCTCGTAAAACTCGCAGGCCGAGCAGGAGATGTAGACGCCGCCGGGGATTCCGCGCTCCCGGTCCTTCACCCGCTTCACAATGCGCGTCGGCTTGGAGCACTTCGGGCAGTCGGTGCTCTTCGTGGTGTCCATCATCTTCTTGCGGTCGGCGGTTTTGGCAATCTTCACCATAAGGGCTCCTTCAGATCTTTATGCGCGCTCCGTCGGGAGGCGCGGGGCGTCTGGCGGGCTTCGCCGGAAAAGCCCTGATTTGTGCAGGGAGGTTCGGGAAGCGTCCAGCGAACACTGGGGACGCGCTGATCTGATTTTACATGATGGGCCCGCTTCCGATGGGGGGTGCGGAGTGATTTAAGTCACTGAGTCTGCTGGGCCGGGGCACTAGCTTCAGAGGTGCAGACAGGAGTCCCGCAGATGACCCCCTACATAGCGGAAGTTGCGCCAGCACAGGCGCAGAGGCAGAAGAAAAAGGTGGTGCGGCGGTCCGCACCCGACCAGTCGCAGCGGCTGCGGCGGGGTGTGCAGCTGGCTTTCGTCGCGCTAAACGCGTGGATCGGGCTGCAGTTCTTCCTCTGGGTGCGGCAGTTCGGGCTCCAGGGTGCCACCCAGAATCTGGCCTTGAGCCGGCCGCCAGGCGTCGAGGGCTGGCTGCCCATCGCCGGGCTGATGAACCTGAAGTACTTCGCGGTGACCGGCCGCGCCCCGGGGATCCACCCGGCGGCCATGTTTCTGCTGATGGCCTTCCTGCTGATGAGCGTGCTGCTGAAGAAGGCCTTCTGCTCGTGGCTTTGCCCGGTTGGCACGCTGTCGGAATACCTGTGGAAGCTCGGCCGGAAGCTGTTCGGCCGGAATTTTGCGCCGCCGCGCTGGTTGGATCTGGGGCTGCGATCGCTCAAGTACATCCTGCTCGGGTTGTTTGTGGCGGTCATCGGCTACATGTCGGCCGCGGCGCTGCATGACTTCATGGCTGGACCGTACGGGATCATCGCCGACGTGAAGATGCTGGACTTCTTCCGGGGCATCACGTGGGTGGGAATCTCCGTGCTGCTGGCGCTGGGTGGGCTGTCGCTGTTTATCCAGAACTTCTGGTGCCGGTATCTGTGCCCTTACGGCGCTCTGATGGGGCTGGTGTCGCTGGCAAGCCCGGTGAAGATCCGCCGCGATCAGGACGCGTGCATCGACTGCGGCAAATGCGCGAAGGTGTGCCCGGCGCGGCTGAAAGTGGACGAACTAATGCAGATTCGGTCGGTCGAGTGCTCAGCGTGCCTGGCTTGCGTGGCGGCCTGTCCGGTGAAGAACGGGCTGCAGTTCGCCCTGCCTCCGCGGAAGGCGCCGGAGATTGCGGCCCGGTGGCCGACCCGGGTGTTACGGCCGCAGACGGTGGCGGCGATTCTGGTCGTCATCTTTCTGGGTTTCGTGCTCTTCGCACGCATGACGAACCACTGGCAGACGTACGTACCGCGGGACGTGTATCAGCAGCTGGTGCCGAATGCGGATTCAGTGAGTCACCCCATGTGAGGCGTCGCGATCCCCAAAAGGACCGAACCGAAAACGGCCGGCTCTCAGTTCACGCGGTCGAGGGTGCTCACCAAAGGAGTTTGCCCGGCGACAGGGTACCTGCCCCGCTCCACAAACTCTTCCCATGGAACGCGCTTGCGATCGGCCGCCGCGCGCCTGCCATTCACCTGCGGGTTGCTGCTCGAATCGACTGCGGCGCTGGTCTCTTCTGCGACCTGGCGTCTGCCATCCACGGGCTCGTTCACCTGTTGCCGGCTCTGGTCCACAAGGGCGCTGACCTCTTCCGCGGCCTGGCGGGTGCGATCCATGTACTCGTTCACCTGCTGCCGGCTCTGGTCGACAAGGGCGCTCATCTGTTCTGCGGCCTGGCGGGTACGATCCATGTACTCGCTCACCTGCTGCCGGCTCTGGTCGACAAGGGCGCTCATCTGTTCTGCGGCCTGACGGGTGCGATCCACGTACTCATTCACCTGCCCCCGGCTCTGCTCGACAAGCGCAGCCACCTGCTGCTTGCTGCCATCGATCAGGGTGCTGACCTCTTCCGCAGCCTGACGGGTGCGATCCACATACTCATTCACCTGCTGCGTGCTCTGGTCGACGAGGGCAGCCAGCTGCTGCTTGCTGCCCTCGATCAGGGTGCTGACCTCTTCCGCCCCCTGACGGGTGCGATCCACGTACTCGTTCACCTGCTGCCGGCTCTGGTCGACGAGGGCAGCCACCTGCTGCTTGCTGCCATCGACAAGGGCGCTGACCTCTTCCGCGGCCTGACGGGTGCGATCCGCGTACTCGTTCACCTGCTCCCGGCTCTGGTCGACAAGCGCAGCCGCCTGCTTGCTGCCATCGACGAGGGCGCTGACCTCTTCCGCGGCCTGGCGGGCGCGACCTACGTACTCGTTCACCTGCTCCCGGCTCTGGGCCACGAGCGCAGCCACCTGCCGCCTGCTCTGGTCGACGAGGGCGTCGACCTCTTCTGCAGCCTGGCGGGTGAGGGCGCGCAGAGACTCGGTACTTTCGGGGACGTCGTAGGCGATGTCCTCACGCCGTCCACGGCCGGGCTTGGGGGCATAGAGAATTCCGGCCAGAGCGCCAAAGCCCAGGCCCGCCAAAAGCCCAGTCAATCCGTATTTCTTGCTTTCCTCTGCCATTGCGAATCCTCGTGGCGAGTCAAATGTCATTCGGAATGATCATGGTCCTCTGAGTCAATCATCTTCAATGACCACAGCGTATTCTCGGCTACAACTAGCCAGGGAGGGTCTGGCACCTTCGTTGCAGGTGGTGGGCGGGGAAGGACGGACGAGCGCCCGCTCGTGCTTTGTGGGCTGGCTTCTGGCTGCGCGTGCTGGCCCCTGGCTGGGCTCCGGTTCCAATACCCGCTTTTAGCACCTGGCTGTTACTTGGCCCTCACCTCGTACTTCCCGGCTTCCTTCAACACGATCGCCAGCCGGGTTCCGCTCTCCTCGGGCGTGCCGGTCTCGGACTTGCCGTTGACAGACACGTGATTGGTTCCTGGAGCGACCGGGAAGAGCACAGTGGCTTCGACTCCGCTGGGGACGTCGAACGTAGCATCCAGTCCCTGGCCGGCTTTTTTCAGGTCGACATTGAGCATGCCGTTCGGTGTCGGCTCACCGCCCTTCGCCCAGTCCAGATCGACGAGATCGGGGCGCAGAGTGACAGTACTGAACCCCGGGCCGGTCGGCTGGATGCCGAGCACCTGCTCCATGAGCCAGAAAGTCGGTCCGCTCGACCAGCCGTGCGCAAGGGAAATGCGGTAGCCGGCGGTGTCGTCCGCCTGCAGATCCACGTGGGGATCATCCTTCGGCCAGGCGGGATCGTACGCCTCCCAAAAACTCGTCGCGCCTTCGTGGATCATCCCTCCCCAATACTCGCGGATCCAGCTGAGAGCATCCGTCCGGTGGCCGATCTCCGCCATCGCGTCGAGGATGTAGGCGCCGTAATAGGGCGTCGTGATGTCCGGGCGGTACGTGGTCTTGCCGACGCTGGAGAGAACGTTCCGCCAGATCCGGCTGTACTGATCGGGCTGGGCCGTGCCGGAGATGACCGCCATGGCATTGGTCTGCCAGCGCGGACCGTAAACACCATCGGTGGCATACGCCGTCTGGCTGTGCTGGGCGAGAGCGTCGGCGCGCTGCTCGAAGTGCTCGGCATTGGCGCTGTCACCCATCTGGCGCAGCAGCCACGCGCCGGCCCGATAAGCGCGGATGTATTCGAGGGTGGTGGCGATCCGGGTCTGGGGCGTGTCCCCATTGAGCTCCAGCGCCCAGTCCACGTAGAGCCACTGGTGGGTGTGGTTGATGAAGTTGCTGTCCGCGTCGAAATCCTTGTCCATAAATTGGAGCAGGCCGACGATCTCGTCGTGCATCGAGGCGACGTATTCCTTGCGGCCGCTGTGCAGGTAGTAGTGCTTCAGTTCGGTGAACCAGAAGGAGGAGTAGCCGGGGATGCCGTTGACGTGGCTTCGGATAGGTAGCGGTCCGATGAGGCGGGTGAGCGTGTCTTCGAGGAGAAAATGGTCGGCGAAGACGTCGTCGATGACGCGTCCGCTGACATCCGTATCGCCCATCCAGCGGCCGCGGTCGCGCTTGGGCGCGTCCCAGATGTCGTCCTGCATGCAGAGGTGGGAGGTGTAGGCGCCGGTGGCCCAGATCTGGTTGAGCAGCGGGTCCGAGGACTCGAACGAGCCCTGGTAGCGAACCGGGTAGTAGATGTCTTCGACGCGAATGGCCTTGAACATTACCACCGGCGGCCCCGAGAGGAAGCGGATTTCCGCATAGCGGAAGGCAGACTTCGGCCCGACGGCGGTGCCCTTGGGCGTGTCGTGGATGACGTCGACGCCCAGATAGGGCTCGGCGTGCGCTTCTTCCACGGACTCCCCATACGCAACAGAGACGGTGATGGGCGAGTCGGTGGCGGAAACGATCTGGATCCGCCCGGTGACCTCGCGTCCGAAGTCGAGGGTGATGCTGGGAGCGGCCTCACTGAAGGGGCGCGGGGCGAAGTGCACGGAGAACGGGTGCGCCGGGTCTTCGGACGTCGTTGTGAGAGCATCCACGTTTTCGAAGGATCCGTCGGCGGCGTAGACGTCCCGGACCTGCTGGGCCGGCAGGTCTGCGTGGGCGAGGAAGGGCGACGCGCCTTCGTAACCAGGCCAGTCATAAAGGCCGGCGTCGCGGTTCCACTGGAAGAAGTCGATATTGCCCTCGATGGAGCCCATGGCGTCAACGGCGGCCCAGGAGCCATCGTCGAAGGTGGCGTTCTGCCAGCCGTCGGCCGCATTCGTGTTGACCTTCCACGAGCCATCGCTGATGAGGATGGGCGGGGCGATGACCCCGGGCGACGCGGGCAGGATCTTGGCGACCATCCTGGTGCCGTGATCGGCGGCGATGGCGAGGACGTTGTCGCCGGCGTGCTGGAACTTCGTGAGTTCGGCGCACAGCACGACCATCTCCATGCGCGAAAGCGGGTCGGCCTCAAGATGCGCCGCGGGCCTGCCATTGACATAGACTTCGGCGCCGCGCGGGCCTGCCAGATAGAGCATCGCGGGCGTGGAGGGGTCATCGACGTGGAAGTGAGCGCGGAAGTAGCGGGGCTGGTCGCGCCGCTCGCGGCTCATGTGCTCGGGGTTCTTCGTCCAGATGTACTGCTCGGGGAGCGGCTGGTGGAAGGAGGAGAAGAGCACCGGGTGGTCGAGATTGCGGGTGGGGTCGAGCTGGGCGGGGGCGGGCACCGAGGGAACCGGCGGCTCCTGGGCGGCGGCACAGGCGACAAGAAGCAACGGAAGAAGGGCGGATGGGATCGGGAAGCGGTGGCTCATGCCGGGAAACTCCTTCAATGGAGAAATTCGGGCAAGTGCCGAAGGTAAGCGCGGCGGGATGGGATGTCAATGCGGGGGCGCGTCGCAGTGGTTGGCGCGCAGCTGGATGGCTGCGACAATGGCCTGTCATGTTGAACCTTAAGTCTGTTCGCCGTTATTACATGCCGTGTACCCTAGGATGCGCTCTGGTTGTTCTCCTTCCAGCCGGGCTTTCTGCTCAGGGGCAAACGAACACGCAGCCGCATTGGGTCGGCACCTGGGCGTCGTCGCAGCAGATTCCCGAGCCGCGCAATACGCTGCCGTTTGCCGATCTGCATGACGCGACGATGCGGCAGATCTTTCATGTTTCGATTGGCGGAAGCGTGCTGCGGGTGCGGCTGTCGAATGCATTTGGGGTCGAGCCGCTGCGTTTCACCTCGGTGCACATCGCGCGGCCCGTGTCGGCCACCGTGGGCGATACGCGAGCGGCGATCGATCCCGCGACGGACCGGGCGCTGACCTTTGGCGGGAAGCCGGACTTGATCGTGCCGGCGGGGGCGGAGTATTGGTCCGATCCCATTGCGTGGGATCTCCCCCCGCAGTCGAGCATCACGTTGAGTTTCCATCTGTCTGATGCGCCGGCCGTGGAGACCAGCCATCCAGGATCGCGGGAGACAACGTGGTATCTGGATGGAGATCACACCGCATCGGCAGACATGCCCGGGGCGCTGACCGTGGAGCACTGGTTCCAGGTTTCAGGAATCGATGTCGAGGCCGCTCCGCAGGCATCAGCGATTGTGGCGCTGGGCGATTCGATCACGGACGGGCATGCAACCACGACCAACGGCAACGATCGCTGGACGGATGTGCTGGCCGAGCGGTTGCTCGCCGATCCGACGACGAAGAACCTGAGCGTTCTGAATGAGGGCACCGGTGGCAATCGACTGCTCAACGACGGGCTCGGGCCGAATGCGCTGGCGCGGTTCGATCGCGACGTGCTGGCGCAGAGCAGGGCGAGGTATCTCATTGTTTTTGAGGGCGTGAACGACCTGGGGACGCTGCGCGGGTTCGGGCAGCCGCCCACTCCCGCGGACCACGCGGCACTGGTGGCGCGGATGGAGGGGGCGTACCAGCAGATGATCGACCGGGCGCACACGCACGGGCTCGAGGCGATAGGGGCCACGATTACGCCGTTTGGTGGATCGGGCTACGCGAAGGCCGGTCCCGCCCTCGAACAGGACCGGGAGGCGATCAACGCGTGGATTCGCGCGCCCGGGCACTTCGATGCGGTCATCGACTTCGACGCGGCGCTGCGCGATCCCAGGCAGCCGGACCGGATGCTGCCGTCGCTGGACTGCGGAGATCATCTGCATCCCTCGCCGGCGGGGTACCGAAAGATGGCCGAGTCGATCCCGCTGAATTTGTTTTCCCGGTAGGCGGTACGGGGACCAGGCGAGGAAGCTGGTGACGCCGGTACCGCAGCAGGGTTGCGCCGGATCGCGCTAGGATAAGGGGTGATGCAGCAGCGCCGGGATCGCGCGGTTGTGTGCCTGTCCGGAGGCATGGACAGCTGTGTATGCGCGGCGCTGGCCGCCCGGGAGCACGACGCTTATGCCCTGCACTGCAGCTATGGCCAGAGGACCGAGGAGAGGGAACTGCTCGCAGCGCGCGGCGTGGCCGAGGCGCTCGGCTTCTGCGATTTTCTGCATCTCAGGCTGGATCTTTTCCGCAGGATCGGGGGATCGGCGCTGACCGATACCCGGATCGATGTGCCGAAGGCCGCGGCGGACGCGAGCAGTCATCGCAGCGCAGCCGAGATTCCGGTTACGTACGTCCCATTTCGCAACGCCCATTTTCTATCGGCGGCGGTCAGCTGGGCGGAGGTGCTGGGGGCGCGGGTGGTGTTCATCGGCGCGGTGGAACAGGACAGCTCCGGCTATCCTGACTGCCGGCCGGCGTATTACGAGGCGTTTCAGGAGCTGATTCGCAAAGGGACGCGGGAGGGCGACATCGTTGTCCGGACGCCGCTCATCCAGATGCACAAGAAGGAGATCGTGGCGCTCGGCCTTGAACTGGCCGCGCCCCTCGATTTAACGTGGTCATGCTATTCGGGTTCGGAGGAAGCCTGCGGCGTGTGCGAGAGTTGTGCGCTGCGCCTGCGCGCCTTCGAGCAGGCCGGAACGAGGGATCCGATTCGCTACGCCAGGGAACGGAGACTGGAAGCCGGAACGACAAAGGAGGAGGGCGTGGCAACCTACCGGGCTGCCGCACCTTCCACGAGAGAGGAATGATTATGCTGAGAAATCATTTTTGGCCGCGCTTGGCGCTGGCCGCATTGCTTGCAGCTGTTTTGCCGGTGGCCACCTTCCGGGCGCAGGCGCAAACCAGTCTCACAGGGAAGATTCACGGACAGGTGATGAACCCCACAGGCGAGCCCATGACCAGCGGGAACGTGACGCTGTATCTGGGCGGCATGACCTCGCCCACCGTGGAGCCAAAGTACACGCTTCCGGTGGACGCCAGCGGAACCTTCAAGGGCGACGACATCGCGCCTGGCACTTACACCATTGCCTACCGCCAGCCGGATACCCCGAAGGACAAGGTGGTGGACCAGATTGACGGGGTGAAAGTAACGGCGGGAGAAGACACAGCGCAGAACATCGACATGTCGCGTCCGGACTACATCGCCAAGCTGACGCCGGAGCAGAAAAAGGCGCTGGAAGAGACGAAAGCGAAAAATGCCGGCATCCTGAAAGAAAACGCTCAGATCAAGAACCTGAACGCCGACCTGAACGCCGCCCGTCAGGATCGCGCCGCCAAAAATTATCAGCAGGCGGTGGATCTGATGCAGAGAGACGTGGCCGCCAAGCCGGATGAGCCGTTGCTGTGGGTGGAACTGGGCGAGGCGCAACTGGGGCTGAAGCAGTACCCCGACGCGGCGACATCGCTGCAGAAGGCCATCACCCTGGAGCAGGCAGCGAAGAAGCCGAATGAGGATGTGATCGGCGCCGCGGGCAATTCGCTGGGCGAGGCGCTGGCCGATCAGAGCAAGGTCCAGGAGGCGCAGCAGGCCTACGACGACGCGTCCAAAGCAGCTCCTGCGCAGGCGGGGATGTTTTATCAAAACGAAGCGATCGTGATGAGCCGGCTCGGGCAGACCGACGGCACGGTGGCGGCAGCAGACAAAGCCATTGCCGCCGATCCGACGCGGCCGGTTCCCTATTATCTGAAGGGGCAGGCGCTGATCAACAAGGCGACGGTCGATAAGTCGGGTAAGATCGTGGCGCCTCCGGGCTGCGAAGAAGCCTACGAGAAGTACCTGCAGCTGCAGCCGAACGGTCCGTTTTCGAACGACGCGAAGTCGGTGCTGGCGGAACTGAACCAAACGCCGTCGACCAACAAGGGGGCAAAGAAACCGCATTAGCGCTGGCGTCTGCGGGTTTTCAGCCGCAGGAAGGGACGAGAGAGCGCCGGGACGGACCGGCGCTCTCTTCTTTTTTGCCACAGGCGGCGCGTGGTTTTTTTGCGAGAATCGAGGCGGGATGAACCACACGTCGCAGGCACAGGTTCTGGGATATGAGGAAGCGGCGGCAGTGATGCGTCGCGAGGCGGACGGGGTCCGGACTGCCGCGGGCAGGGAACGAGTCCCTCTGCGAGAGGCTGCCGGGCGTGTGCTCGCGAAGGCGATTGCGGCCGATCGGGACCAGCCGCCACTTCCACGTTCGACCCGCGATGGCTATGCCTGCCCCGCCACGGATCTGGCCCGAGGACCCCTGCGGGTGATCGGCCAGCTGCGCGCGGGTGAATCGTGGACCGGGGGCGAACTGGCGCCAGGAGAAGCAGTGGAGATCATGACGGGCGCGCCGGTTCCCGCGGGCGCCGACTGCGTGGTGATGGTGGAGCATGTGGTGCTCGAGGCCGGACACATCAGCATGACCGGGCCGCGCGAGCTGGCGGCGGGAGACAACATCGTGCCGGCGGGAGCGGAAGCGCACCGCGGCGACGTAGTGATTGCTGCGGGACAGCGGATGGGCGCCGCCGCGATTGCCGCTGCAGGGGCGTGCGGGGCCGCGGAGGTGACGGTGTTCCGGCGGCCGCGCGTGGCGATTCTGGCCACGGGCGACGAGCTGGTGGAGGTTGCGGCGACCCCGCTGGCTCATCAAATTCGTAACTCTAACTGTTCTTCATTGGCGGTCCAGGTGCGGTCCGCGGGTGGCGAGCCGGTTGTTTTCTCGATCGTGCGCGATGAGCGCGCGGCCACCGAAGCGGCGATTCGCGTGGCTGCCGTCTGCGATCTGCTGGTGCTGACGGGCGGCGTCTCCATGGGGAAATTCGATTTCGTCGAGGACGCGCTGCAGGGACTGGAAGCGGAGTTCTTCTTCACCGGAGCGCGCATCCAGCCGGGCAAGCCGGTGGTGTTTGGCAGGTTGCCGGCACAGTATTTTCTCGGATTGCCGGGGAATCCCATCTCGACGATGGTGACGTTTGCCTTGTTCGGCGCACCCCTGCTGCGGGCACTGGGTGGAGAGAGCGAGGGCGAGCCGCGGTTTTCCCTGGCGCGGGTCGAGGAAGAGGTGCACGTGAAGCCGGGACTAACGCGGTTTCTGCCGGCCCGCCTGCGCAGCGATGTGGAGAGCTCCTGGGTGCGCCGGATCCCCTGGCAGGGATCAGGCGATCTGGCCGCCGCGGCGCAGGCTGACGGATTTTTGGTGGTTCCGGAGACCGCGGAGCGCCTCGCTGCAGGAGAGATCGCCTCGGTGCTGGAATTGTAAGTAAGCCGGGAGCCGGTAGCGGCGGGCGCTGATGATTTTCGCTCTATTCGAGGCGATAAGCGCGTACTGCTGTGTCATGGAAGAGCGCCTGGCGCTCGGCGGCGGTCAGCGGCGCGGCGAAGCGCTCGACGATGCGGACCCAGTGCTCGTAGCTCGTCGCAACGCGGCAAACGGGCCAGTCGGAGCCGAACATCAGGCGATCCGGCCCGAAAGCGGCAAGGGTGGTTTCGAGATACGGCAGGATGGACTCGTACGTCCAAATTTCGTAATCCGCTTCGGTGACCACTCCGGAAAGTTTGCAGATGACATTCGGGCGGCGAGCCAGTTCGGCGACGTGGCTCGCCCAAGGCTGCGTTGCGGCGGCGCGAATCGGCGGCTTGGCCATGTGGTCCAGAACGAACAGTTGGTTGGGATGGCGATCGACGAGGCGGATGGCCGCGGGCAGCTGGTGGTGGATGATGAGGATGTCGTACGCGAGGCCGAGGGGCGGAAGCTGCGCGAGGCCGGCGTTGAAATCGGCGCGGTCCATGTATTCCTCTGGCTCAGCCTGAAGGATGTGGCGGATGCCTTTGAGAAGTGGATTCGGAGCGAGCAGCGCAAGCATGCCGGCAACCTGCGGATGGGTGAGCGGAACCCAGCCGACGACGCCGGCGATCCACGGGTTGCCGCGAGCCTGGCTGAGAAGGAACTCGGTTTCCTCGAGCGACTGGCGCGCCTGGACGGAGACGACGGCGTCGATGCCGGCGGCGGCGATCTCCGGCGCCAGGTCGGAGGGGAGGAAGTCGCGGCGAATCGACGCCATGGCGTCATCGATCCAGCCGTACTCGGCCCGGGTGTAGCGCCAGAAATGGTGGTGGGCGTCGATGCGCATGAGGTGTCCGGAGGTCATTGTAGTGGGGACGCTCGGGCCAGGCTGTATCGACATAGAGGGGTGGTTGGCGACGGAGGGCATTTTGTTCCGTTCGCGGAGCGAGGAGTGGCATAGATCGTGGGCAAAAAGGCCCCCGTCCCGCAGGGTTGGGAGCGAAAAGCCCTTAGACAAGACTTCGGTCGGCTCTCAATTGAGGCTTCCTTTCGCTCCCAACGCCGACCGTTCTTATACGTCGATACAGCCTAATGCAGCAGCGCGCGAAGCTGCGGCAGAAGGGCGCGGAAAGCACGTCCGCGGTGGCTGAGGGTGTGCTTTTCTTCGAGCGAAATTTCCGCCATGGTGTGCTCGAGTTCGGGCAGCCAGAAGAGCGGATCGTAGCCGAAGCCGCCGATGCCGAGCGGTGCGGTGAGGATTTCACCTTCGACCGTGCCTTCGCCGGTTAGTAGCGTAGCACCGACCCGCGCAATGGCCAGCACGCAGCGGTAGTGGGCGGTACGCGGTGCCAGACCGCGCATGCGTTCGAGCAGGTAGAGGTTATTGCGCTGGTCGGTGGCGAGGGGCTTGCCAGGGTCTGGGCGGGGGTCCCACGAAGCGTCGCCGGCGAAGCGCGCGGAGCGGACCCCGGGCTCGCCGTGGAGGGCGTCCACTTCCAGGCCGGAGTCGTCGGCGAGCACGAGTTCTGGTGTGAAGCGGCTGTAGTATTCCGCTTTCAGACGCGCGTTGCCTTCGAAGCTGGCCTGATCCTCGTGGGGCGCGGGGATGGTGGCGAGATCAGGCAGCGGCTCGATCCGAAGGCTATCCTCCGAGGCGGCGACGGAGAAGTCCCGCAGCTTGCCAGGATTGGTGGTGGCGGCATAGAGAAACGGCGGCACAACGTCAGTCTAAGCGGGCGATTTGGGAAGCTGCGAGCGCGGCAGGTCGAATGCCAACGGGCAATCCTCACAATGCGCAACGCGCCGGCAGTGCCGCTTGCCGATTTCGACGACGAGAGCGTGAAACTCGTTGTAGTGGCGGGCAAGCGTGGCGGCCGTCTCCGGCGGCCGGCCGGGCTTCGGAACGAAGGCCTGCTCGGCGAGCGCCTGGATAGCGGCATATTTGGGGTTACCGGGCAGCAGGCCATGGCGCACCACGATGCGGCGCAGGTACTCGTCGACGACCATGGCAGGGGCGTCGAGCGCGTAGAGCAGGATGGCGTCGGCGGTTTCAGGGCCGACCCCAGGCAGGGCGAGCAGCTCCACGCGGACGGATGCGGGCGAGCGTTGGGCCGCGGCGCGGAGCCTCTTCATCGAGCCGCCATAGTGGGCGTCGAGGAAAACAATGAAGCCTTTCAGGGCCGCGGCCTTCCGGAGCATGAAGCCGGAAGGGCGGATGAGGGCGCGCAGCTCATCCTCAGAAACGGCGCGCAGGCCGGCGACGTTCAGGATGCCGCGGGCCTCGAGGTTGACGATGGAGCGCTCGACGCTGGTCCAGGCGGTGTTTTGGGTGAGGAATGCGCCGATCACGACCTCGAAGGCGGTCTTCGCGGGCCACCATCGCTGCGGGCCAAAGCGCTCCACCAGGCGGTTGTACATTGCGCGCAAACGGCGCCTTGTTCGGCGGCCATCGGCGGCGCTCTCCGCAGGGCGTTTCGCTTCCGGCCTTCGGTCATCTTTCGCCATTCTGTCTTCAATCTTAAAATCTCGAACGAACGCCGAATCGTTTCGCGGGGATGTTTCCTCTTATCTGCAGGGCGGCCAAGGTGGTGAGGGGAACGAGCCCACTGGCGGCTGCCAGGCATAATCTCTTCAGGAGCCATGATGGACTACCTCAATCTGGGAAAAACAGGGCTAAAGGTTTCGCGCATTTGTCTGGGCTGCATGACGTACGGACGCCCACCCGCACCGGGCGAGCCGAAGGCCGGCCGCCACGCGTGGGCGCTCAACGAAGAAGAGAGCCAGCCGTTCCTGCGCCAGGCGCTCGATCTGGGCATCAACTTCTTCGACACCGCCAATGTGTACTCGAGCGGGGCCAGCGAAGAGGTGGTGGGGCGGTTTCTGAAGGCGAATGTCCGCCGCGAGTCCGTTGTGCTGGCAACCAAGGTGTGGGGGGGTGATGCGCGACGAGCCCAACGGACGCGGGCTGTCGCGGAAAGAGATTCTTTTCGAGCTGGATGAAAGCCTGCGGCGGCTGCAGACGGACTACGTCGATCTCTATCAGATCCATCGCTGGGATCCCGAGACCCCGATCGAGGAGACGCTGGAGGCGCTGCACCACGTGGTGAAAGCGGGCAAGGTGCGCTACATCGGCGCCTCGTCGATGTACTCCTGGCAGTTTGCGAAGGCGCTCTACCTCGCCGATCGGCACGGGTGGACGCGCTTCGTCTCGATGCAGAACCACTACAACCTGCTCTACCGCGAAGAGGAGCGGGAGATGATTCCGCTGTGCCGCGAGGAAGGGATCGGAATCATCCCGTGGAGCCCGCTGGCGCGGGGACGCCTGGCGCGACCCTGGCAAAGCGAGACGACCAGGCGCTCCGAGACCGATCAGTTTGGCAAGACGCTCTACGCGAGTACGGAAGAGGCGGATCACAGAGTGGTCGACAGGCTGGCGGAACTGGCGCAGAAGCGGGGCGTTGTCCAGGCCACGATCGCGCTCGGGTGGATGCTGGCGCAGCCGGGCATCACAGGGCCAATCGTCGGCGCTACCAAGCCGCATCATCTGCAGGACGCGGTAGCGGCGCTCTCAGTCAAGCTGACGCCGGAGGAGATCGCGTCGCTCGAAGAGGCGTACATTTCCCATCCCGTGCTGGGCTTCAGCTGAGCGCTGGCCGCGGGCGATGGCTCAGTCAGGGCTTCGCCGGCACCACGCTGATGCGGGGCAGCACGATGATATCGACGCGGCGATTCTGGCTGCGCCCTTCGGCGGTGTCATTGCCGGCGACGGGGTGGTACTCGGCGAATCCCGCGGCGGACAGCCGGCGGGGATCGAAACCGTAGCTGACGATGAAGATCCTGGCCATTTCGGTGGCGCGCGCCGTGGACAGTTCCCAGTTGGAGGCGAACTGCGCGGTGTGGATGGGCACGTTGTCGGTATGTCCTTCAATGCGGAGGTCGTACGGAACCGCCGCGAGGACGGTGGTGATGTGGTCGAGGGTGGTTTTCGACTGCGGGCTGGGCAGCGAGGAGCCGCTTTCGTAAAACCCCGCCTCTCGCAGGGAGATGACCAGTCCGTCGCGGCCGAGGCGGAGCGCGGCGGTGTGCGCGGCCAGCTGCCCGGCAAGGATGCCGGAGAGGCGACTCTGCAGGGAACGCAGGTCCTGCTGCACTTCGGGTGAAGCGGAAAGATCGTCGCCGAGCAACACGTTGACCGGCGCGACGGGCTGATGCAGATCGCCGGGAAGAGCGGCGTGATCTTCCGTGACCGCGGAGGGAAAGAGTCCCATGGCGACGAAGGCGGACTGGATGGAGTGCGCGATCTGACGCTGCTTCTGCTGGTCGGAGCGCGAGCCGGCATAGAGCACGACGAAGAACGCGAAGAGCAGAGTGATGAAGTCCGCGTAGGAGACGAGCCAGCGATCGCGCTGGACGTGATCGGAAGTGCGGCGGGAACGCAGCAGCCCGGGCCTCATGCGTGCTTCTCCGCGGGCTGGGCGTCGCCGGCGCCGAAGCTGGCCAGCTTGATCTCGATCATGCGCGGATTCATGCCTTCGACGATGGAGATGACGCCTTCGAGCGCCATCTCCTTGCGGCGCTGCTCTTCGCGAGCGCGCTGCTTCAGCTTGCCGGCGGCGGGCAGGAAGAAAAGATTGGCCGCGCCGACGCCGTAGATGGTGGCTACGAAGGCGACGGCGATGCCCCGGCCGACCTCGTCCATGTGGTCGAGGTGCTGCATGACCTGGATGAGGCCGATCACCGCGCCAATGATCCCGATGGTGGGTGAGAATCCGCCAGCGGATTCGAAGACGGCGGGGATGCGGGATTCGTCCTCGCTGACGTTGTCGATCTGGACCTCCATGATGTGTCGCAACTCGGTGGGTTCGGTGCCATCGACGGCCAGCATGAGTGCCTGGCGGAGAAAGGGGTCGGCGACCTGGGGCAGGTCGCGGTCGAGAGAGACGATGCCATGGCGGCGGGCCTTGTTGGCGAAGGCGACGATCTGGCGGAGCAGCGCGGCGGAGCCTTCGTCGCGATGCAGGAAGAGTCGCAGCAGGCGGCGCGCGGCCGCGAAGACAGTGGCCAGGGGAAATTGCAGCAGGATGGCGCCGAGGGTACCGCCGAAGACGATCATGGCGGCTGTGGGCTGCAGGATCTGACGGACGTGTCCTCCTTCGAGCAGGAGCCCGGCAAGGATGCCGGTCAGCGCCAGCAGAATGCCGCTCAGACTGGCGAGGTCCATGGATCAGTCCTGGGGCCGGCCCGGAGTCCGCCGGGTGTTCTGTTCCGCGACAGGGGAGACGCCGGATGCGGCCACGGCGAGCGTCTGCAGAAGGCCGGCCGCTTCGCCGAAGAGCCGCGCACGATACCCAACGGTGCGGTTGACCACCTCTTCGCAGCTTTCGAGGACCACGATTTTCTCCCCGTTGATGAGCGTGAGCATGGTATCGGGCGAGGCTTCGGCGTACTTGATCAGGTCGCTGTTGACGACCAGCGGGTTGCCGTTGAGGCGAGTGAGATGAATCATGGCCGGGCACACCTCGCGCCTTCTCTCTGTCTTATCGGCGGGAAACGGAAGGCAATGAGAGCGCGCGGCGGAGTCGGCACGCTACGCACGCTGCATGCCAAAGCCTGTCCGCAACATAAAGGCTGAAAGGGCTGCGCCGATGAACCGGGTGAGTCAAGTGGTTCCCGGGAGCGCGGCGGTATGGAGCGCGTTCCGTTCAGGAACCCAAAATTTTGAAACGGGAGAAGATTATGCCACTGGGTGTCCTGAATAACATTTCGGCTGTTTACGCGGAGAATAACCTCAACCAGACGCAGTCCAGTCTGCAGAACGTATTGACACAGCTGTCTTCGGGTTCGAAGATCAATTCCGGCGCGGACGATCCAGCCGGGCTGTCCATCGCCAACGGTCTGGCGGCCAACTCGGCGGCCCTGACCCAGTCGTCCAGCAACGCCAGTGAGGGCGCCGGATTTCTGCAGGTGGCCGATGGCGCGTTGTCGCAGGTGACCAGCCTGCTGACCAGCGCAGTCACGCTGGCCACAGAAGCAGGCGGCGGAACGCTGTCCGGCTCGCAGATGGCCGCGGCCAACCAGGAGTATCAGGATATTCTGACGCAGATCGGGACCATCGGCAGCACTACGGAATACAACGGAATCTCGGTGTTCAGCAGCGACCAGACCACCAGCGCGCTGACGTGGGGGAATACCGGAACACCGTGGACTTCATCGACCACGGCTTCTTCAGCAGCCGTGACGGCGGCGGTCGTTGCCAGTTCGAGCATCGTGAAGGGCGGCACGACATCCGGAACCGCTCCGACAGTGACCCAGACCTACGCCACGGCAGCGGACATCGCGTGGACGAAGGCATCCGACAGTTCAACCCTTACCAGCGGACCGATTGCCGCCGGATCGCAACTGGCCGGCACTCTTGCGTTCACCCCGACCGTCAGTTCGGGCACGGCTACTGCTATCAGCATCGATCTGACCACCATCACCGGCAGCACGCTGAGCGACCAGGCGACCGCCCTGGCGACGGCTATGAACACAGCCGCTGGCAACACCGACAGCGACTATACGGTCACCGTCGGCGGCACCGACAGCAACGAACTGATCATTGGACTGGGCGCCGATGCCACTACCGATGACATCACTGGTTTCACTGCTCCCAGTACTGCGGGCACCGCGGCGGCTCCGAACGGCTTCACGATGACGGTTACCGACGGCGATCTGGTCAGCGGAACCATCGACCTGTCGGCATCGGGCTCGGGCACCGCGCCATCGAACATCGTTCTCTCGGACGTGAATACGGCGGACCTGCAGGGCGTTGTCGATCAGGACCTGAACAATGGGAGCACGACACCGGACTACCTCGTCGCCTATTCGTCCGGCACGCTGACGGTGAGCCTCACTTCGCAGGCTGCAACGGATAACCTCACGGGTCTGACGGGGGCCGGCGACTCGAGCAGCGCACTCACTGCGGCTGCCGCGAACGCGGGCACAATCACGTTTGCCAGCGGGGACACGCTGGGCGGCGGATTCTCGATTACGCCGACCACGAACGGATCGGCAGGGACAGCGATCCAGGTCAATCTCGCCGGAGTGAGCACAGCGGCTCCCGCAGGCGGAAATGCAGGCGATGCAGTGGTGGCCGCAGTCAACAAGGCTCTGGGCGATGTGTCGAAGGACTACACCGTCACCTACGCCAGCAACCAGCTGAGCATCGCGGTCAACCCGGCGAACACCGACGGGTTGGAGTCGGTCGCCGTTGCCAATGGGACCACCTCGAACAGCGGCCCGGGCCCTCTGACGCAGGGAACGGTGGCGGAGAGCAACATCTCTACCCTGAACACCGACATGGGCAGCTTCACCCTGACCCCGACGGGCACCGGCACGAACACCGCGATCACGGTCTCCCTGACGGGCCTGAGCCCGGCGGGAACGGGGAGCGCCGGACTGCAAGCCGGGATCCAGGCCCAACTGGATGCGGCCGCCAAAGGCGACTACGTGGTCTCGTACGATTCAACTTCGGACGCGACTGCGGGCAACCTGAGTATCTCTGTGACTTCGGCGGGTGTGGCAGCCGGCGTTACCGGGTTCTCAGTGGCGGAGGCTGCGCAGGGAGCCGCTTCGCAGGAGACTCCGGTCACCGGCGGGGTCAACATCTACACCAGTGACGGGACAACCACCGGCAGCCAGAACTACAACGTGACGGTGGGTACCTTGTCCGATTCCAGTGTGGGAACATCGTCGGGCAGCTCGGCGATGGGAACCAGTGTTACCGCGTCTGTAGGCGGAGTGACGGGGACGGGCGGCGTTCTGGCCGGCGCCGGCGCAGGCACCAGCCTGTCAGGAACCAACCTGAACAGCCAGGCAAATGCAGAGGCGGCTCTGGAAACCATCGACAACGCCATCAACGCCGTCGCCTACCAGCGCGGCCAGGTAGGCGCCAACATCAACACGCTGACGGCGGCATCGAACATCGCCAGTTCGCAAATGACGAACATCACTGCCGCACAGAACACAATCACGGCGACGGACTATGCATCGGCGACGTCGAACATGTCGAAGTACGAGATCCTGACCCAGACCGGCATTTCGGCTCTGGCCCAGGCCAACAGCACCCAGCAGATGGTGACCAAGCTGCTGCAGTAATCCGGGGCGGCAATTCAACAGGCGGGGAGCCACCCCTCTCCGGCGAGCCATAACCGGCTGGCCGGGGTCCGGGTTCAGGCTCCCCGTCCTTTTCTTAGGGGTGTCTAACCCGGCGGCGGATCGGGTGGTGACGGGGCTGCACCGAGCAGAGGCTGGGTAAAGGATTGCCCGGAAAGCGACGATAACAGCACTATGGGAAGCGTCGGCATCTCATTCGGATCTCCGACCAGCGGTCAGGGTTTCGATGTTTCGACCACAGTCAGCGCGATCGTGGCCAACCTGCAGGCGGTAGAGACGCCGTGGAAGAACCAGCTGACCACTCTGCAGTCGCAGGACACTGCGCTGACCAGTATCGGGACGGATCTGAGCTCGCTCTCGACAGCTCTGCAGGCGCTGACGGATTTCAACGGCGTCTTCTCGGAAAAGGAGGGATCGAGTTCCGACACGTCGGTAGTTGCGCTGACCAGCGCCACGTCGGCCGCAGTAGCCGGCAGTCATACCATCGTGGTCGGGCAACTGGCCCAGACGTACTCCTATGCCAGCGGCGCGGTGGGAGCCAGCGATACCCTGACCGGCAGCCTCGCCATTGGCGGGCAGACGATCACGATCTCCGACGGTACCGCGACCGACAGCAGCGGAAACACAATTCCGCAAAACAATACGCTGGCAACTCTGGCTTCGTATATCAACGACGGCGATTACGGGGTGCAGGCGAATGTGGTCACCGGTTCCAGCGGATCGCAGCTCGCTCTGGTGAGCGAGACCAGCGGGGCGGCCGGCAGCGTGACCATCGGCACCAGCGGCAGTCCGGCCCTCACCGATTCGACCACCGGCGAAGCGGTCGCTTTCAGCCAGCAGCAGAAAGGCCAGGATGCGAAGTTTTCCGTCGACGGAATCTCAACCACCAGTTCTTCCAACACGGTGACCGATGCGATTCCCGGAGTGACGATGCAATTGCTCAATGCTCCCAGCGATTCGGAACCGGTGCAGGTGGAGATTACCGACAACGACAGCGACGTGGAATCCGCTGTGAGCTCCTTCGTCAGCGCCTACAACAAGGTTGCCGGGGACCTGACCACGCAGGAAGGCGACGACTCCTCCGGTGATCCTGAACCTCTCTATGGCAGTTCGACGCTGGCCATGCTGCAGGAGCAGTTGCAGCAGGCGGTGATCTTCACCCAGTCGTCCGGTGCGATCACCTCGTTGTCGCAGCTGGGCATCACCGCCAACAGTGACGGCACACTCACTCTCGACGGCAGCGCGCTCGACAGCGCGCTCGACAGCAGTTTTCAGGACGCGATGAATTTCTTTCAGTCGAGCGGCAGTTCCACATCGTTCGGCGCGAACCTCACCACGACCCTGAGCAATCTGAGCAACAGCGGACCGAGCGGCGAGATCTATCTGGCTCTGCAGCAGGATTCCTCGCAGGAGTCGACGCTGAACACGAACATCACGAATGAGAACAAGAACATCAGCACAGAGCAAACCCAGCTGACAACGGAGCTGAATGAGGCGAACTACACCTTGCAGGAGATTCCGACGGAACTGCAGTCGGTGAACGAGCTGTACAGCGCGATCACGGGCTATGACGAGAACCCGGGCGGATAAACGGGAAACCCGCGGAGGAGCATGAATTACCAGCAGCAGGCCGTAGCCGGAATGAATCCGGTGGAACTGATTGTCGCTCTCTATGATGGAATGGTTCGCTTTCTGTATCAGGCAATTGCCGCTGTCGAAAGACAGGATGCGGCGGGGCGGCGCTCGTCGGTTGCACGGGTGCTGGAGATCCTGATGCATCTGCAGTCGAGGCTGCGGATGGATGTGGGGGGCAACTCGGCGAAAGCGCTGGCGGAATTCTACGCAGCGATCTTTGCACTGTGCCTCGAAGGCTCGCGCCTGGACTCCGCAGATCGGCTGCGGGAGGCGATCGGGTGCATCCGCGACGTGCGCGAGGCCTGGAGTGTGGCGGCGCGCGACCCGGAGGTACTGCGGCTGATCGGCGAAGGCGAGGGGCCGGCCGCAAAGATGATTCTGGCGTCTCCGGCCACAGAAACCGCACACTCGAGCTGGTCGGCCTAGGACTAGGAGGTCACGGCGAGTTCTTCTTCGAGAAGCTGTTTCTGGAACAGCCCGGCGTAATAGCCGTTGCGCTCCAGCAGCTCTTCATGAGTGCCCAGTTCGGCGATGCGGCCGCGCACCAGCACCGCGATGCGGTCCGCGTGGCGGACGGTGGAGATGCGGTGGGAGATGAGGATCGTGGTCCGCCCGGCCATGACCGTGCGCAGCTCCTCGAGAATGCGCTCCTCGGTCCAGGTATCGACGCTGGCCAGGGCGTCATCGAGAATCAGGATACGGGGATTGCGCACGATGGCGCGCGCCAGCGCCGTGCGCTGCTTCTGACCGCCGGAAAGAGTCAGGCCGCGCTCGCCGACAGCGGTCTCGAAGCCGTTGGGGAACAGCTCGACTTCCTGGCGAATGCGGGCGGCTTCCGCGGCGCGCTCAATTTCCTCTGCCGAGGCCTCTTCGACGCCAAAAGCGATGTTGCCGCGAATGGTTGTGCTGAACAGGAAAGTTTCCTGTGGCACGAAGCCGATGACGGCGCGGAGGGCGTCGAGCGAATACTCACGGATGGGCCGGCCGTCGATGAGTACCGTGCCCCGAGGTGCGTCGTAGAGGCGGGGAATCAGGCTGACCAATGTGGATTTGCCGGAGCCGGTGGGTCCGACCAGAGCCAGGCTGCTCCCAGCGGGGACGCGAAGCGAGATTCCGTGCAGCACTTCGACGGGTGAGCCGTTCTCGTTGGGGTAGGCAAAGTTGAGGTCGCGGAATTCGATTTCACCCTGAATCTGTGTGCCGGCTGGCGCCGGAGAGGCGGCGGCATCGTGGTCGTCAATGGTGGGCTCGGCGATCAGCAGCTCGTGGATGCGCAGCACCGAAGCAGTCCCGCGCTCGAAGAGGTTCACCACGTAGCCCAGCGCAATGATGGGCCACATGAGCATGTACATGTAGGTCGTGAAAGTGACGAAGTCGCCGATAGCAATGCGATGCGAGAGCACCTCGTGGCCGCCCACGAGCAACGAAATCACCATGGCGAGGCCAAGCATGAACTCGAGGGTAGGCCACAGCATGCCCATGAGCCGTACCAGACGCAGGGCGCGGCGGATGTACTCCTGATTAGAGCGCTCGAAGGCTTTCACCTGCGCCTGTTCCTGGGCGAAGGCGCGCACCAGCCGGGCGCCGGAGAAATTCTCCTGGGCCTGGGCGGAGATGTCGGAGAACATGGCCTGGATCCGCTCGAACCGCTGGTGGATCCTGCGCCCCATGAACTGGATGAAGACGCTGGCCAGGGGCATCGGGGCGAGCGCAGCGAGCGTGAGAACAGGGCTGATGCGCAGCAGGAAATACAGCGCACCGGCGGAGAAGAGCACGGTGTTGGCGGTGTACATGATCGCCGGCCCCAGCAGCATCCGCACCGCGGCAAGATCGTTGGTCATCCGCGCCATGACGTCGCCGGTGCGGTGCTCCTGGTAGTAGGACGCAGCCTGTTTCTCGAGCTGGCGGAAGAGATCGTTGCGGAGATCAAACTCGATGTCGCGGGAGATGCCGATGATGATCCACCGCATCAGGAAGAGGAGAATGCCGTGGACGATAGTGACGGCCATCAGCAGGCCGGCGTAGCCGAAGATCTTGTGCCACGTGATGCTGACGGTGAGATCGCCGATGGCGGTGCCGATGACCCGCGGGAACTGCACCCAGATGGCGTTGGCCGCGACGGTACACAGGCAGCCCCACAGGTAACCGCGCCAGTAGCGGCGCATGTAAGGCACGAGTGGCTTGAGGTTTCTGAACATCGCGGGTTGCTTTCTAAGTGGAGGTGCGCAGCAGCAGCCACGCGCCGGCCAGGCCGAAGAGAAGGTCCGGAGACCACGCGGCAAGGACGGCGGGCAGCCAGCTGACGTTGCCCATATTTTCAAAGAACGCGGCTATCACGTAATAGGTGATCGCCACCCCGATAGCCACAGCGATGCCCGACAGCGAGCCGCGCTTACCCATGGAGAGCGCAAAGGGGATGGCGAGCACAGCCATGACCAGAGTGATGAGAGGATACGCGAGTTTGTGGTTGAGCTGCACGCGCAGCGGCACGGTGTTGAATCCGCTCTGCCGCAGGTTGCCGATGTAGCGCGCCAGCTCGCTGAAACTCATCTCGGAGGACTGGCGGACTTCTTTCGTGAAATAGTCCGGAGGCTCGGTGATCTCCGGGAAGGTGCTCACCGGGAAGGTCGCGTAGCTGGTGGTTTCGCTGCCCTGGAAAGTGCGCTGCCACCCATCTTCGAAGACCCAGGTGTGCAGGTGGGCCTCCCAGTGCGCGGTGGAGGCGAAGATCCTTTTGGAGATGGTGAAGGATCCGGGGTTGAACTCGAAGATGGAAATGTTGCCGAAGGCGTTGATCTCCGGATCGAAGTATTCGTAATAGAAGATCCGGCTGGGCTGCCCGGGGGTCTGCTGGCCGAAGATCCACTTGCGGCCAGGATGCTCGAAGGTCTCGGCGGGCTTGCCCTTGATGACGTTGCGCAGCGCCTCCTGGCGGCGGTTCGCCTGCGGCAGGTAGAGCTCATCGAAGAGGAAGAGCGAGATCGAGAGGATGGCGGCAATGGTGATGACCGGCACCGCGATGCGATAAAGGCTGATGCCCGAGGCCTTCATGGCGGTCAGCTCGCTGTTGCGGTTCATGATGCCGAAGACCACCAGCACCCCGATGAGCACGCTGAGCGGGGTGATGAGGTAGATCATGCTGGGCGTGAGGTTGACGAGGTATTCGCCCACCGTCACCAGCGGCGTGCGGTTGCGGATGATGTCGCTGAGCAGCTCAAAGAAGGTAAATACCAGCATGAGCATCACAAACGTCACCAGCACCATGGCGAACGTAACGAAGAATTCCCGCAGCACGTATTCGTCGAGAATGAGGGGAAAGCGGCCGCGGGTGGCGCGGGTGCGCGCCGGGACGCGAATGGCGGCGCCGGTGTCGGCGGGTTTCTCGGCCCGCAGGCGGATCCAGTTGCCCAGGGACGCGAGCGCCGCCAGCGCCGCGCCGCCTTTGGCCATCTGCCGCAGCAGGACCAGGCCGCACACCGCGAACAGGATGTTCGCTTCCCACACGCCCAGCGCGGCGGGGATCTTGTTCTGCCGAGCCAGGGTGGTTCCGGTGGAAGAGAGGAAGTAGTAGACGAACACCAGGGCAATGGTGAGCACGAAGCCCGCGCTTTTGCCGCCGCGCCGGGAAGCGATGCCCAGCGGCACGCCTACCAGCATAAGCACCAGGCAGGCCGCCGGATACGCCAGGCGCTTTTGAAATTCAATCTGGTAGAGAAGCCCGTTCTTGCCATGGGTGCGCGCCAGCAGCTGGGCATTGCTCATGGCCAGCAGGGGCGTGTCGCTGTGCCCCAGATGCAGATCTTCCTGACTGCCGCTCAGCAGGGGAAGATCCGTCTCGGCAAAGGTGGAAATAGTGTCTTCGTCGGGCTTGTCCGGCACGGTGCCGATCTCCATGCCGTTACGCATGCGCATGGTGATGGTGTGACCCGGTCCGTTGACGACGGTGGCCCGATCAGCGGTCGTGATACGCGGGGCGTTGGGATCGGTGACGTCGGCCAGGAAGATGCCGCGCCAGTGGGCGGCCCCTGCACCGGCTCGCGTGTCTTGCACGTAGAGGACGTAATTACGGAAATCCTCGTAGAAAACCCGCGGCTGCACCTGATAAGAGGCCTCCGAGTTGGCCAGTGAGCTTTCCTGGTGCAGCCATCCCTCGGTGGCTTTGGGGGCGAAATACATGGTGTTGGCGAGGCTGATGACCCACGCCGCCACGGCGACCATCCCCACGACGCGGACAAAGGTCCAGACGCCGATCCCGGAGGCGCGCATGGCGGTGATTTCGCTGTCCGCCGCCAAACGGCTCAAACCGAGAAGAATGCCGACCAGCACCGCCATGGGGATGGTGACGGTCAGCATATCCGGAGTCATGAACAGGACAATTTCCGCAACCGAGCCGAGCGAAGAGCTGTTGCGCACCACCAGCTCGAGCAGACCGGGCAGGTAGCGGATGAACAGAACGAAAGTGAAGATCGCGCCCCCGATCAGCGCGTGAGACAAAACTTCCCTGAGGATGTACCGGGTGAGGATACGCACAGTCGAGCTTCCAGTTTCAGTTTAACGTGGCGTGAAGCGGCGCAGGCGAAGGCTGTTGGAGAGGACGCTGACCGAGCTGAGGGCCATGGCGGCGCTGGCAATGGCCGGGCTGAGGAGAATCCCGAACTCCGGGTAGAGGATGCCGGCCGCGATGGGGATGCCGAGCAGGTTGTACCCGAAGGCCCAGCCGAGGTTCTGGCGCATGACGCGCAGGGCCTGGCGGGCCAGCAGGAGCGCGTCGACGATCTGGCCGGGCTCGCCATGCAGCAGGATGGCGTCGCCGGCCTCGCGGGTGAGATCAGCCCCCGTGCCCATGGCCAGTCCGGCGTCGGCCTGGGAGATGGCCGCGGCGTCGTTGATGCCATCCCCGGCCATGCCCACCCGGCAGCCCTGTTCCTGCAGGTCGCGGATCATGCTGAGCTTCTGGTCGGGCAGCAGCCCCGCCCAGACGTGGTCGATGCCGGCCGCGCGCGCGATCACTTCGGCGGTGGCCTGCGTATCTCCGGTGAGCATGGCGGTCCGGATGCCAAGCTGGCCGAGGGCTTTCATCGCGCTGGCGGCAGTGGGACGAAGCGCGTCGCGCGCCTCGAGAACGCCAAGCAGTTCTCCGTCCTCGACAACGTACATGCAGGTGGCCCCCGGCAGCGCAGCGCGTTGTCCCGAGGAGGCGATGCCCAGATCGTCCAGCAGCGCGGTGTTGCCCGCTGCAGCTCGCTTGCCGTTCACCATGCCCTCGATGCCCTTACCGGGCAGGGCGCGCACCTGCTGGGCGGCTGGCGGGGCGATGCCACGCTGCTCGGCCGCGGCCAGGATGGCGCGAGCCAGGGGATGCTCTGAGCGCTGCTCGAGGGCGGCCGCCAGCCACAGAATGTCGGTCTCGCTGCGGCTGCCGAAAGCACGAATCGCGGCGATCTCCGGCTTGCCTTCGGTCAAGGTGCCGGTCTTGTCGAGCACCAGCGTGTCGATGCGCGCCAGCCGCTCCAGGCTCTCACCACCCTTGAACAGGACTCCGAGTTGTGCGCCGCGTCCGATGGCGACGGTGAGCGCAGCCGGAACGGCCAGGCCCATCGCGCAGGGACAGGCGATGACCAGCACCGCGACGGAGACGGCAAAAGCTCGTCCCGTTCCGCCACCGAGGGCGATCCATAGCAGAAACGTGGCCAGCGCCAGACCCAGCACCGTGGGCACGAAAACCGCGCTGACCCGGTCCGCGAGCTGCTGCATCGGCGCACGCGACGACTGGGCCTCCTCGACGAGACGCATCATCTGGCCGAGGACGCTCTCGGCGCCGATCGACGTGGCGCGATATTCGAGCGCACCCTCGAAATTCAGCGATCCGCCGATGACCCGGTCGCCAGGTTTGCGGGTGACCGGCAGCGATTCGCCGGTGATCAGCGACTCGTCAATGGAAGTCATCCCCGAGAGCACCACGCCATCGACCGGAACGCGCTCCCCAGGGCGCAGGACGACAATGTCGCCGGCGGATACTTCGGCCAGCGGAACCTCGATTTCGCGCCCTTCGCGCAGCAGGCGCGCGGTATGCGGCTGCAGTTTCGCGAACTCGTGCAGCGCGTCGAGCGTGCGCCGTTTGGCGCGGGCATCGAGCCAGCGCCCGAGCAGCAGGAAGCCCAGGATCAGCAGCACCGCGTCGTAGTAAACATCGGCGTGCAGGCCACGGCGGCGGAAGACGCCCGGCATGGTGGTGGCGGCCAGCGAATAGGCGAAAGCGGCTCCGGTGCCGAGCGCCACCAGGGTATTCATGTTGGTGCTCCGATGGACGGCCGCGTTCCACGCCTGGCGGTAGATGATGCCCCCGCCCCACACCATGCCCGCCACCGTAATGGCCAGCATGGCGTATTCCAGGTTGCGAGGCGATATCAGAAACAGAACCGGAGCCGCGGGAGCGAACCACCGCTGCGCGTTCATCAGCAGCAGAACCACCACCCCGCCTGCCAGGGTGAAGAGGGCTTTGGCGCGCAGCAGGCCTTCCTCAGGGGCGGCATCCTCGGCAGCCCGGGCGGATTGCGGCAGAGTTGCATCGTAGCCGGCCTCCCGCACGGAGGCGATCAGGTCGTCGGTCTTGGCCACCGCGGGGTCGAAGCTGACCCGCGCGGTGTTGGTCATCAGGTTCACGGTCGCTTCGCTCACACCCCGGGTCGAGCGCAGCGCGCGCTCCACGTGGCTCTGGCAGGCGGCGCAGGTCATCCCGAGGATCGGGAGCGTCAGCGTTCGGGGATTTGTAGTGACTTTCTCGGTCTTTTCGACGTCAGTGACCGGCATTCCCTCTCCAGCTTTCAGTATTCGATCCTTAATGCTCGACCAGGGCCGGGTAACCGGCTTTTTCCACGGCGGCCAGCAGCGCGGCTTCGGGCAGATCGTCGGGTGTCTGGACGCGGGCGCCGCCCACGCGCACCTCGCCGACCTGAACGCCGGCGACCTTCTCCAGAGCCTGGCTCACGCGCCGTACGCAGGCGCCGCAATGCATGTTCTCGATGCGCAGTGTCACTTCCCGCATAAACCCTCCCGTACCTGGATGCGCGGCGGTCGCGGATCGACTCATACCGCAGTAACCTCCGGGTTGGGCATGAAGCGATAGCCAACCCCGCGCACGGTTTGCAGATAGCGGGGCGCGGCGGGGTCGTCTTCGATATAGCGGCGCAGGCGTACGATGAAGTTGTCGATGGCGCGGGTGTCGGTGTCCTCGCGCACGTGCCACACCTGTTCCAGCAGCTCTTTGCGGGAAACGATGCGCTCGCGATTGCGCGCCAGGTAGCGCAGCAGGTCCGCCTCCATCAGGGTGAGGCGCACAGTGCGGTCGGGAGCGTGGAGGGTGAGCGTCTCGAAGTCGATGCGCCGGCCGGCAAAGGCGAATTCCGCCAGCTCCTCTTCAACCGCGCCACTTTTCTCTACCCGGCGCGTCCAGTGCATGCGGCGCAGCAGAGCGTTCAGGCGGGCGATCAGCACGGAGAGGTCGAAGGGCTTCTGCAGATAGTCATCGGCGCCGGCGGCGAAACCCTGCACCACGTCCTCCGGACGCCCGCGGGCGGTCAGCATGAGCAGAGGAACGTAATTGCCGTCGGCACGCAGAGCGGTAGCCACCTCGAATCCGTTTTTTCCCGGTAACATCACATCCAACACCACGGCGTCGAAGGAGTTGCGGCGCAGGGACTCCAGCGCCGCGTCGCCATCGCCCTCCACCGCGACTTCGTGGCCTTCGGCCTGCAGATTGAAGAGCAGTCCCTGAGCGAGATTGCTTTCATCTTCCACGATCAGAACGCGGGCCATAGCTTACTCCTGCTCCATCAGCGGTGTAAGAATGCGGGGCAGCTGCAGGCTCACCGTGGCCCCCCGGCCTTCGCCGGCGCTTTGCGCGGTGGCATCGCCGCCATGTTGGCGGGCGATGGTCCGCACCAGGTAGAGGCCCAGGCCAGTGCCCTTGGTGCGCAGAACGCTGCGGCTGGGAACCCGATAAAAGCGGCGAAAAATGCGCTTCAGATGTGGGGCGGGGATGCCGATGCCCTGGTCGGTTACGCTCACCCGCACCCAGGCATCGTTCTCGACGCTCAGAGTCACGTGGACCTGCGGCTCGCCAGGCGAATATTTCACCGCATTGCCGAGCACGTTCAGCAGCGCGGTCTGCAGCTCGTCGGGATCGCCCCGCACCGTCATTGGCAAAGCGTCGCGCTCCACCTCGAAGGTAATGGCTTTGTCCTCGAGGTGATGCCGCACGAGCGTGATGCGGATGGACTCCTCCACCAGGGCATGCATATCCACCGCAACGCGGATGTGGGAGCGGGCCCGCTGGCCGACCTCGCCCGCCTTGAGCACCTGCTCCACCGTGGCCAGCAGGCGATCGCTGTCCACCAGCATGCGGGAGTAGAACTCGTTGCGCTGCGCATCGTCGAGTTGCCGGCGCTGCAGCGTTTCCAGATACAGATGGATGGAAGCGATGGGGGTTTTCAGCTCATGGGTGACGGCGCTCAGGAAAGCATCGTGGCGCTCGTTGCGGCGGACTTCGCGGACCAGAAAGACAGTGTTCAGCGCGACGCCGGCGATGAGCAGCAGGAAAAACGGAATGCCCACCACCAGCGGCACGATCCGGCGCCAGTTGAGCACGATCCAGCCGATGTCGAGAAAGACGGCAACGCCGACCAGGCACACGCCCAGCAGCGTGAACAGCACCATGTTCCGTCTTCGTCCGCTAAGCCGCATCGCTGAAGGAAAAAGCGCCCGGCATGGACTTTCATGCGGGCGCTTCTATTTTCGCAGGTTTAAACGGGAGGTTGACAGCCGTTCAGGCTGTTCCGGCCGGCCGAGGATTCGCGGGATCGAACTGAGCCACCTTGATCTCGTGCGCGAGCCCCAACTTCCTGAGCAGCCAGATGCCGTAGTAGTTCACGTCGAATTCGTACCACCGGAGGCCATGACGCGCCGAAACCGGATGGGCGTGATGGTTGTTGTGCCAGCCTTCGCCGCCGGTGATCAGAGCCACCCACCAGTTGTTGCGCGAATCGTCCCGCGTCGGGAAGCGCCGCGATCCCCACATGTGGGTGGCGGAGTTGACCAGCCAGGTGGCGTGCAGACCCAGCGTGGTGCGCAGGAAGATGCCCCACAGCACGCACGGCCAGCCGCCGATGAAGTAGCACACCACCGCGGCAATCGCCAGAGGAACCCAGTGGTATTTGCTCAGCCACACGTAAAAGCGGTCGCGGGTGAGGTCGGGCACGTAGCGCGACAGGGCTTTGGTCTCGGTGTTCAGCGAATCGCCAATAAGGATCCAGCCGGCGTGCGCCCACCATCCGCCATCATGCGGAGTGTGCGGGTCGCCCTCATGATCGGAGAGTTGGTGGTGGACCCGATGCAGGGACACCCAGAAAATCGGGCCGCCTTCCAGCGCCATGGTTCCGCAGACCGCCATCACATACTCCAGCCACTTGGGAACCCGGTAGCCCCGATGGGTAAGCAGCCGGTGGTACGACATGCCGATGCCAACGTTGGTCGCGAGCACCCATAGCACCACAGCGCAAATCAGTGCCTTCCAGGTGAACATGAAAAACGCTGCGATGGCGCAGACATGAAAGAGAATCATGAAGCCCGTGGTGAACCAGTTCAGCCCTATCCCAAACTGCTCTTTGCGTCCCAGCTTCGGCATCCCGGTGCGGGGTTCGCGCAGAGACGAGCGGGCGGCCGCCAGAATCACGCTTCGGGGAGAAACCGCGATGGGCTCCTCAACTTCTTCTTCGCGGAGATCGTTCTGTGTTTCAGTCAACAATTCTGGGGACATGGGAGATACTTGGTTTCCGATGGATTGGGTTGGAGGCGCTGCAACTTCCGCCGCTTTCTCAACCGTAGCAGCCGGGGCCGCGCCTCTCGTGTAAGACTTTTGTAAGCTGGGCTCCGGGGCGGGGTCGTCGGATCGACGAACCTCCCGCCAAAGTGGGATTGTGGTTGGGCTGCGGCTCAGCCGGTTCCCCTTCATGCCGTATTCACCAATTTGGGAGACGATGGAACCCAATGATCCGCCCCATCCTGCGCATTTCCTCCTGTGCGGTTCTCGTTTTTGCCGCGTTGGCCTCCGGCGCCCAGACCGTCAACCTGCCGTCAAGTAAGCAGATTATCGGCCCCGTGCCGGGCTCCCCCGAGCGGCTCAACAGCTTTCCCATGGGCGCTGCCTGGTCGCCGGACCATCGCTACCTGGCCCTGGTCAACGCCGGCTTCGGCACGGTGGAGTCGAATTATGAGCAGTCCATCGCCATCCTCGACACCAGCACCGGCAAGCTGACCGATTTTCCCGAGGTTCGTACGGATCATCGCGCCCGTCAAACCTATTACTCGGGCATTGCCTTCTCGGCCGATGGTGCGCACCTCTATGTCAGCTTCGATTCGCTCTCCGATCCGAATGCCACCACGGAGGGCGACATCGGCAACGCTGTCGGCGTCTATCGCTTCTCCGACGGCGCGATTACGGCGGAGCGGACCATCCCCGTGCCCCTGCGCACGCTGGCCCCAGGCAAGCTGCAGCACCACGGCGCAATGGATTTGGCCGAGAATCAAGCCATCCCCGCCCCGGCCGGCCTGGCGGTGGTGAAGGACGTCAAGGGCGGTGAACAGCTGCTGGTCGCCGATGAGTATTCCGATGACGCGCTGCTGCTCGATGCCGCGACCGGCAAGCTCGAAAGGCGTTTCGATTTGTCCAGCGGACCTGTGATTCCCACCACCTACCCGATGGCCGTGGCCGCCAGCCCGGACGGGCGCCGCGCATGGGTGTCTCTGTGGAACGGATCGGCAGTCGCTGAGCTGGATCTGCGCGCCGGCACCGTGGTGCAGCGCCTGCCGCTGCTGCCCCCGGCGCGCTTCTACGATCCCAGCTCGCACCCCATCGCGTTGACCCTGAGCCCCGACAGAAAAACCCTCTACGTGGCGCTGGCCAATCGGGATCAGATTGCGGCCGTGGCCGTGGGGGGCCCGGCAATGCGCATCACCGCGGTCTATCCCACGCGATTGCCGGGGCAGGCGTACTTCGGAGCGATCCCGGATGCGGTGGCGCTCTCCGAGGATGGCGCGACGCTCTACGCCGCCAACTCCGGCTCGGACGCAATCGCCGTCATCAACCTGCGCGCCAAACCCGGCTCGGGCGCGTACCAGCTGCCCATCGGCTTCATTCCGACGGAGTGGTATCCGACCGCGCTGGCGGTCAGCGGTAATCATTTGTATGTCGCGACGGCCAAGGGCGAGGGAACCGGGCCCAATGCCAACCCGCAACCGGATCCGCCGCACCCCACGCCCGGCGAAGAAAAGGAGCTGCGCCGCCCGCATACCTACATCGCCAGCATGCTGCACGGGTCGCTGGCCACGATCGACGTGGATGACGCGCGCAGCCATATGAAGGAGCTGACGGAGGAGGTGCTGCGCAGCAACCTGATGTACGCGGCGCAAAAGCGGATCAAGTTCCAGGGCGGCGGCGACCGCATCCACCACGTGATCTACATCATCAAGGAGAACCGCACCTACGATCAGATTCTCGGGGATCTGGGCGTGGGCGACGGCGACGCCTCGCTGACCATGTACGGCCAGGACGTCACCCCCAACCTGCACGCGCTGGCCCGGCAATTTGGGGTGCTCGACAACTTCTACGACTCCGGGGAAGTTTCCGGCGACGGACACGTCTGGTCGAACGCCGCCATTTCCAGCGATTACACCGAGCGCACCTGGCAGATTGGCTATCGCGGCAGCGAGCGGCCCTATGACTTCGAAGGCGTGACCGAAGGCGGCTATCCCCTGTTGGAGCACATTCCGGACGTCGACGAGCCGGGCAGCGGCTATCTGTGGACCGACCTCGCCCGCCACCACAAAACGCTTTACCACTTCGGCGAGTTCATCTCGACCGAGTTCTGCGACAAATCTCTGACCGCCGCGCCGCTTCAAATGCCGCAGCAGGGCGGCACGCCTGAGGGCCACCACTACTGCGCCCATCCCTTCATCGACAAAGGCGACCCCCTCCCGGCCAACTACGGCGGCGGACTGAGCCCCTATCCATGGCCGATTCCCCTGATCTACAAAAACGTGGCGACCATGCCGGAACTGGTGGGCCACTTCGACCCGCTCTATCCGGACTTCAACCTCAGCTTTCCCGATCAGCTCCGGGTGAACGAATTCCTCGTGCACTTCAGGCAGTGGGTGGCGGATTTGAGGCAGGGCCACGACACCATGCCGCAGTTCGTAATGCTGCGCCTCCCCAACGACCACACCGCGGGCACGCGGCCAGGCATGCCGACCCCGCGGGCTTCCGTTGCCGACAACGATCTCGCCGTGGGCCGCGCGGTCGATGTGATTTCGCACAGCCCGTACTGGGATTCCACGGCGTTCTTCATTCTGGAGGACGATGCCCAGGACGGAGCCGATCACGTGGACGCGCACCGCTCCATTTCGCTGGTGGTGAGCAAGTACGCCCCCCATAATGCGACGCCGTTGATCGATCACACTTTCTACACCACGGTGAGCACGGTGCACACCATGCTCACCCTGCTGGGCGTGCCGCCGATGAATAACAACGACGCCTTTGCTCCACTGATGGCGCCGGAATTCGCTGGGGCGGGCGATCAGCCGTCTTACAACGCCGACTATCGCAACCGCGACAATGGGCTGATTTATACCGCGAACAGTCCCAAAGCGGAGGGAGCGAGGGAATCGGCGCGCATGGACTTCACGCACGAGGATCGCGCCCCCGCGCGGGAGCTGAACATCATCCTGTGGAAGGACGCGATGGGCAGCAAGCCGGTGCCCTACATCCTGTTGCATCCGCAGGCCCCGCGCAAAGACAAGGACGACGACGGCGATTGACGGCCGATCCCCTGAAGTTCACTGAGCGAGGCAGGAAATGCATGAAGAGCAGCCCCTGGAGGCTGAGTTTTGCGCTCGTTACAACATCACTGAAAAACCAGGCAAAAATTCCTCAACTAACTGCAGAAACACGGCACCAGACGGCACTTCAGAATGGTTCCAGAGTCCGCGGCTCGCGCTCCCATGGCTGCAGGATGCGGACCGACTGCATGCCCGCCGCCGTCGCGGCGCGAATGCCCATCTCTGTGTCTTCGAAAACCAGACAGGATTCCGGTCGGACGTTGAGCCGCTGGGCGGCCATCAGGAAGGGCTCCGGGTCAGGCTTGGCGTTCCTGTAGTCGCCCGCGCAGACGAGCACGTCGAACTTGTCGAGCAGGCCCAGGATCGAGAGCGACTTCGTCACCGATTCGCGCGTGGAACCGGAGACGACGGCGAAGGGAATCCGCTGGTGGGCGGCTTCGATCTGCTCCAGCACCTCGGGCACGGCGGTGAGCTTCGGCAGCAGATCGTAGTAGAGGCCCTCCTTGCGATGGGCGACCTCTTCGATCGGCATGGAAAGGCCGTAGCGCTGGTTGAGCGTGGCCACGATTTCGCGCACCGGCATGCCGCCCCACGAGTAGAACAACGGCTCGGGGAACTCGGGGCACCCGTACTCGGTGAGGACCTGCTTCCAGGCGATGTAGTGCAGGGGCATCGAATCGGCAATGGTGCCGTCCATATCGAAGAGATACGCCCGGAAGTCTCCGGCGGGCAGGGTCAGTTTCATGGGGTCTGTTCTGATTTTAACGGGTGCCCGCGCGGGGATGGCTACGGCGCAAGCGTGGCAGTGCGCAGAAAGTCAAACGTCCCCGAAGGATTGGGATGGATAGCGCCGAGGCGGCGGTCGTGGACCACCACCGCGTCGAGGTACCAGAGGTTGAGCGAGGGCAGCTCCCGCGCGGCAATCTGCTGGATGCGCACGTAATCGTCGCGCTGGCGATGCTGGTCCGACGTTGCGGCAGCGTCGGCGATCAGCCGGTCCATCTCGGGATTGGAGTAGAAGCCGCGGTTGGCTCCGTGCGGCGGAAACGACGCGCTCGCGTAGGCGTAGCGGAAGATATCCGGGTTCTCGTTGCCGCCGATCCAGCGTGAGGGCGCGAGTTGAAACGCACCCCGGGTGAGGTCCGCGTAGAAGGTCGCGAATTCGTAGCTGCGCAGGTCGAGGGCGATGCCCACCTGAGCGAGCTGCTCCTGCATAGCCACCGATACCAGCCGTACCGTCTCGTCGTTCGAGGTCTTCATGGAAATGTGGAGGCGAACGCCGTCCAGACCGCGATAATAGCCGGCCTGGTCGAGCAGCGCGCGGGCCGCCGCCGGATCGTACAAGTGCTGCCCGGTGCTGTCTCCAAACCAGGCCCAGTGCTGCGGGGGCAGCAGGCTTTCGGCGACCCGCGCCTCGCCGCGATAGAGCGTCTGGATGATGAGCGGGCGATTGATGGCCAGGGCGATGGCGGTGCGCACGCGTACGTCGCGGAGGATGGGATCGCGCAAGTTGAAGACGATGTAGTTGAGCACCGTGCCCGGCCCGTCGTCGATGACCAGACGCGGGTCGCGGCGTAGTGCGTAGACCTCATCAGCCGGCAGCGCGTTGCTTTCGACGTCGGCCGAACCTTTTTCCAGCTCGAGGGCCCGCGTCGTGGCGTCGGGCACAACGGAGAAGACAATGCGCGGAATGTTCGGGCGCGCGCCCCAGTAGGACGGCGCGCGCGCAAGGATGACGTTGCGGTCGAGCTGCTGGCTGACAAACGCGAAGGGTCCGCTACCCACAGGGTGCTGTCCGAAATCACGCCCGCTGCCGTACGGCACGATGCCGATGGCGCCGTCGCACAGGTCGAAGGGCAGCGAGGGGTCGGGCTTCTTGAGATGGAAGACGACCGTCGCCGGATCGGGTGCGTCGATGTGATCGAGGCTGGTGAACGATCCCGCCTTCACGCTGATCACCGTCCCATTCAGGATGGAATCGATGGTCCACTTCACATCGCGCGCGGTGAGCGGACGGCCGTCGTGAAAGCGAACGCCGCTGCGCAGGTGAAAAATCCATGACAGCGGATCGGGATTCTCCCATTTGGTTGCGAGAAACGGCTGCAGGCCGAAATGCTCGTCGCGGCGCACCAGCGCGTCGAACAGTAGCGCGTCGATGTGCTCCGCCTGGGCGTCGGTGCCGACCCGGGGATCGAGAGTGGCGGGGCTGCTCTCGATGAGCATGGTGACCGTGCTGGGCTCGGGATGGGAGCGGGCGCAGCCGGCGACAAGCAGAGCGCATAACGCACAGCTCAGGGCGCACAGAAGCGGTACGCGGAACGAGTCGCCTCGTCGCGACACAGAGCTACACATAGGTGATCTGGCCCAGGATCGCAGGACGCTTCGCTCCCGTCGCGGACGGAATGTTCCCGGGCCGGTGGTGCCAGGTTTGCCACGCCAACAGCGCGAAGGCCACCGCCTCCTTGGCTTCCACCGGAATAGTGGTCTCGCTGGTGGTCACCGCGCAGCCCAACGGCGTGAGCCGCTCCCGCAGCAGGTTCAGCAGCGTGCGATTGCGCGCCCCTCCGCCCGAAACGATGAAGCCAGTCGGAACCTGGCCGGTGCTGGGCAGCACCCATTCCATCACGGCGCGTTGAATGCTCTCGGCGGTAAGCGCGGTAGCCGTCGCAATGGCATCTTCCTTATTCCCGCTGTGGCGGCGGCAGGCGGCCAGGAAACGCTGGGCATAGGCTGCGCCAAACTGCTCCCGCCCGGCGGATTTCGGCGGCGGCTGGCGAAAGAACCTTTCCTCGAGCGCGGACCGCAGCACGGGCTCGAGAATCCTGCCGCGCGCGCCGACTCTTCCGTCCCGATCGAACGGCCTCTCAAAAAGCTGCTGCATGAGCGCATCGACGATCATGTTGCCCGGTCCGGTGTCGAAGGCGATGATTTCGTCCTGCGCCGCGCCTGCCGGAATTACGGTCAGGTTGCCGATGCCGCCGATGTTCTGCAGAACCCGCGCTCGCTTTGCATCGGCGAAGAGAATGAAGTCGAGCAGCGGCACCAGCGGTGCTCCCTGTCCGCCGGCGGCCATGTCAGCGGGGCGGAAGTTCGAGACCACAGGGACACCGGCCTCGGCCGCGATGAGCGCCGGCTCGCCCAGCTGCCACGTGCAGGCGAAGCGCCGCCCGGCAAACGGCTCCGCAGCGCCCTGGTGGTAGATCGTTTGTCCGTGACAGCCAATCAGATCGGGCTGGAATCGGGTGCGGTCGATGGTCGCGCGCACGGCTTCCGCATAGGCCATCCCCAGCCGCCAGTGCAGGCGCGCCAGCTCGGCTGCGGAAATGCTCCGCGCATCCATGGCGGCCAGGATCGCCGCGCGCAGCGGCTTCGCAAAAGGAAATGCGCGATGGCCGAGCAGCTCCAGTCGGAGGCGCTTCCCACGCGGGGCAATCCGCACCAGCGCGACGTCGATGCCGTCGGCCGAGGTCCCGCTCATGATGCCCGCGACGGTGAGTGGGGCTTTCATCCTTCCGTTCAGATTATGCCTGCCTGCCCTCCCAGCGCGGCGGATCGGCGGAGTGGGTGGGCGCCTCTCCCACCTTGCGGCCGAAGCTCTTCACGTCCTCGCACAGCCGTTCCAGACGCGTCGAGGAGAGATTCTGCCGCCGCGCCGGCTGCAGCCAGCGTTTTTTCGAGCGGTAAACTTTGCGCCACGCGCTGGCCACCACCTCGCGGAAGGCGCGCGAACGCTCGGCCTCGCGCACGATCGCTTCAAAGGCTCTCTGGAGGAGTCCCGGGTCGCGGCAGATTTCGATCATCTGGATCCCCGCGAGCAGCCCCTGCACGACCGCTTCCTCGATCGTCATCTGCGACAGGATGCCGCCCATCTCCATGTCGTCGGAAAGGATGATGCCGCGGAAGCGAATCTGACGGCGCAACACGTTCGTGACCCAGTAGCGGGAGATAGTGGCCGGGGCCGGATCGCGTCCCGGCCACGGATACGAGGCGTGCGCCACCATGCCGAAGTGCAGCCTGCCGGCCACTGCCAGCCACGGCGCCAGATCCGTGCGCCACATCAGCCGCGTCTGCCGCTCGATCGCCGGCATGGTCTGGTGCGAGTCGACGCGGCCGCCCCCCAGCCCGGGGAAATGCTTGCCGCACGCCAGCACGTTCTCCATCTTCATGCCGGCCAGAAAAGCGCGAGCGTAGTCGATGACCCGTCCGGGCTCGCTGGAGACGGCTCGGGTGCGCAGGATGGAGGCTGACTCCGGCAGCGCCAGATCCAGAACCGGCGCCAGCACCGTGTTGAAGCCCAGCGCGCGCGCCTCCCGCGCAACCAGCATTCCGTGCTCGCGGTAGAGTTGGCGCTTGCCGGTGGCCAGGACGGCGGCCGCCGAGGGCATCGGGGCGATTACATCGCGCAGCCGATCCACGAGGCCGCCTTCGAGATCCACGCAGCGGAAAAGCGGGGTACTCCCCATCCGATCCACGTCGCGGAGCAGCGTCGACACCTGCCCCGGCTCCGCGATATTGCGCTGGAACAAAATGATCCCGCCCGGGCGGACCCGGCCCATCCAGTCGCGTTCTTCAGCCGAGAGGCTTGGACCGCCGACGCCGGCGATCAGGACTTGCCCCGCCTGCTCGGCCAGATGCACGCTCCGCCGGCGCGGCATAAAAACCCGCCCCTTGGAGGAGCCAAGGTTGACGGCAGCCGGCGGAGCGGACGTGGGTGGGTGTCTGCGTCTGGGACTCATGATCGGGCCCTGTCGAATTCGCTGGACTGCTTATCCTCTGATTTCCGCTTTCAGTTCTTCCAGGAGATTCAGCGCCTGCAATGGCGTGAGGCTGTCGATATCGGTCTCGGACAATCGATCGAGGATACGCTGCGAGAGAGGAGTGAACATGGTCAGTTGCAGGGTCAGCTCTGTTTCCACGGCCACATTGCGCCGCTCCGACCGCTCATGCTGCTTTAACACTTGCCTGGCGCGCTGGATGACGACCGGGGGCAGCCCCGCCAGACGCGCCACGTCGATCCCGTAACTCCGATTCGCAGGTCCCTCTTCTATGCGATGCAAAAAAACGATGCCCTGGGGGGATTCCCGGACCGCAACATGGAGATTTTTTAGGCGGGGAAACTCCTCCGCCAGCATGGTCAGCTCGTGGTAATGGGTGGCAAAGAGGGCGCGGGCCCCAATATGGCGCTGCAGATACTCGAGGGTGGCCCAGGCCAGGGCCAGCCCGTCGAAGGTCGAGGTCCCGCGCCCCATCTCGTCCAGCAGGATCAGCGACCGGGGCGAAGCGGTGTTCAGAATCGTGGCCGTTTCCGTCATTTCCACCATAAAGGTGGAACGCCCCCGGGCCAGGTTGTCGCTCGCGCCGATGCGGGTATAGACCCGGTCGACCACCCCGTAGCTCATGTGATCGGCGGGCACAAAACTGCCCATCTGGGCGAGGATCACCAGCAAAGCCGCCTGGCGCAGGTAAGTGGACTTTCCCCCCATGTTCGGTCCCGTCAACAGCAGCAGGTTGGGCGAGGAGGTGGTCTCGCCCGCATCCATAAACAAATCGTTGGGGACAAACCGGCCTTCGCCCGCGTCCTCCATCAGGCGCTCGATGACGGGATGCCGCCCGCCCGCGATTTCGAGGATGGGAACGGGGTCGATGCAGGGCCGCGTGTAACCGCGCAGGGCGGCCAGGTGGGCGAAGTTCGCGACCAGGTCGATTTCCGCGACAGCGGCGCTGGTACGGCGAATGCGGCCGGCGTTTTCCACCACTCGCGCCCGCAGGGCGGCGAAGATGCGCTTTTCAATCTCGACCGAGCGCTCCTGCGCGGTCAGAACCTTCGTCTCGAAATCCTTTAGCTCGGGAGTAGTGAAGCGCTCGGCATTCACCAGCGTCTGCTTACGCTCGTAGTCGCCCGGGGCGCTGGCCAGATTGCTCTTCGTGATTTCGATGTAGTAACCGAAGACGGAATTAAAGCGGACCTTGAGCGAGCCGATGCCGGTGCGCTTCCGCTCCCGATCTTCGATGGAGGCGATCGAAGCCCGCCCATCCGACCCAATCGACCGCAGCTCATCCAGCTCGGCGTCCACGCCTGCGGCAATCACGCCACCTTCGGCGAGGGTGAGCGGCGGTTCAGAAACCAGGGCGGATGTGATGGCGGCACAAAGATCGTCGAGGATGTCGAGGTTGGCGTGCGTCCCGGCCCAGAAGGACTGCCCGTCCTCGCCCTCCGGAGCCAGACTTCCGGCGGCCTTCCGCACTTCCGGCAGATTCCGCAGCGAGGCGGCCAGACCCAGCACATCCCGCGGCCCGGCGCTATCCAGCGAAATCCGCGCCAGCAGCCGGTCGAGATCGAGAATGCCGCTGAGGGACCGCCGCAGCTCTTCCCGGCGGATCAGATCGCCGCGCCCGGCATCGACTGCCGCGTACCGCGCCTCAATCGTGGCCGGATCGATCATGGGCCGCAGCAGCGAGGCGCGCAGCAAGCGCTTGCCCATCGGCGTGCAGCAGGCGTCCATGGCGCGGAAGAGCGTCGTCTGCGGTCCGGCATCGAAAAACAGCGGCTCGACGAGCTCGAGGTTCCGCGCCGTCACCTGATCGAGGTGCAGGTGCTCGGCCCGGCGGTAGAAGCGCAGCGAATCGACATGGCTCGCCTCCGACTGCTGGGTCGTTCGCACGTAATGCACGATGGCCCCGGCGGCAATGGCCGCGGCCCCGTGGCCGGCGAGCCCAAAGCCTTCCAGCGACTGGCTGCCGAGCTGGCGTTCCAGCAGGGGAATGGCGAAATCGGACGAGAAAACCCAGTCGTCCACCGGCGTACGGGTTTTGATCTGCGCCAGCAGCAGATCCAGCGTGGCGGCATCGGTTTTGGGGCCGAGGGGCCCGCGTCCGCCAGGGAAGATCAGCTCGCTCGGCGCCAGCCGCAGCAGCTCTTCCAGGCACTGCGCCGCGGCGCCCGGGCCGGAGAACTCGGTGGCCCGGAAATCGCCCGTTGAGAGGTCGAGATACGCCAGGCCCGCGGCCTCATCGGTTACGTGGACGGTGGCTAGGTAGTTGCTCTGCTCGGCGGCCAGCGCCGGATCCATCGCCGTACCCGGCGTGAGGACGCGCGTCACTTCACGGCGGACGATCTTCTTCGTGAGCTTCGGGTCCTCCATCTGCTCGCAGATCGCGACCCGATACCCCTGGCGCAGCAGCCGCACGATGTAATTCTCCGCCGCGTGATACGGCACGCCGCACATGGGGACGCTGCGCTCTCTATCGCGCGCGGTGAGCGTGATCTGCAGCTCGCGCGAGGCGGTCTTCGCGTCCTCAAAGAAAAGTTCGTAGAAGTCGCCGAGGCGGAAGAACAGCAGAGCGTCGGGATGCTGGCGTTTGGCCGCCAGGTATTGGCGCATCAGCGGAGTTTGCGCGTCGATCGTCGCTTCGGCCACAGGAAGGGTCAGGATACCGGAGTTAGTGATGAGAGATCAGGAACAGCACACCGGGAAGCCTTTGGCCGGTAGCGAAAAGTCAGCCCCTGATTCGCGCGGGTATAGGCAGCTCCCTACCCCCCACCCCCCAAAAATCTCTCCTCACGGCAGATCCCGCACCCAGATGTTGCGAAAGCTGATCGGAGGGCTGGGGTCGCCGTGGGCCTGGAGCTTGATCGGCGCACGATCGTAGGCTTTGTAGAACGGTTTGCCGATGTAGAGCGTCTGGCCGTTGAGCTGGAAATGGTCCTCAACCAGAACGCCATTGAAAAAGACGGTGGCGTAGGCCGGGGTTTCGAGCGAGCCATCGGCATGAAAGCGGGGCGCGGTCCAGATCACGTCATAGGATTGCCATTCGCCGGGCGGCCGCGCGGGGTTCGCCAGCGGAATCGCCTCTTTGTAGAGGCTTCCCGCCATGCCGTTCACATAGGTTGAGTTTTTATACGCGTCGAGCACCTGCAGCTCGTAGCCGGCGTCGCCCGGCCCCATGGAGGCGAGGAAGACCCCGCTGTTGCCGCGAGCCTGGCCCGAGCCGGTGACGTCCTTCGGGATGCGCCACTCGATGTGGAGCTGATAGTCGCGGAAGGTGCGTCGGGTTTCGATGTTGCCGGCATGCTTGTTCACCGTCAGAATGCCGTCGCCGACGATCCACTGCGCCGCCTTGTGGTCCTGCGCCGAGACCCACTCATCCTCATTGCTCCCGTTGAAGAGGACGATAGCGTCCGACGGCGGCGCGGCATCAGAGGCGCCGGGCGTGACCACCGGCGGGACCGGCTGCCATACCTCCGTCTCCTCGGGCTTCATGGTGGACTGCTGCTGGGCGAAGGCGGGCCCGGCCAGGAGCAACGCGACGTTCAGGAGAGACAGGACGGTTCTGCGCATAACGTGAGGAGGATAAACCAAAAGCAGGGATCAGGGAGCTGAGAGGCAGGGATCAGGGCTTGGGGTTCGTCAGCGTCCGGATGTCGGGCCAGACCATCCAGCCATCCTGCAGAGGCTGCGCTCCCGCGCGGGTGTAGAGGGCGACGGCGGGCTCATTGTCCGCGCGCACATTCACGCAGACGCGGAACGCCCTCTGCTCCACGAACCACGCGGCCATGCGCTGGAGCAGCGGCCGCGAGAGGCCGCGCCCGCGGTGGGCGGCATCGACGTTGATCCACTCGAGTTCGCCTTCGCAGCCATGACGGCGAGTGCGATGGCCCGCAATGAAGGCGAGGATGGCTCCTTGCTCCTCGGCCACGAAGAGTACGCGTTCGGGCAGTGCCTGCTGCGGGTTCAGGGTTCCGTCGAGATACGCGCGGATGCGCTTCTCCCAGTACTCCGTGGTTTGCCATTCCTGGGCGCGAAGGGCGGCGAGCGCACCAATGTCGTGGAGCTGAACGCGCCGCAGGAGGAGTGACTTCATCTGCCGCCCGCCCTGGGGGAACGGTCCTTCGACCGTGGTGACGCGCAGCGGCGGCTCTTCGCTCTCCCACCATCTCATCGCGGTTGCCCCTGGGTTGCGGAGCCAGCCCGGTAACCAGGCCCGCGGAGGACTTTGCCCGGCAACGCGCCGGTCATCTTCCCCTGGGCAACAACCGGGACGCCGTTCACGAGGACGTAGTCCATGCCCTGGGAAAGCTGGTTGGGCTGTTCGTAGGCGGCGAGATCGCGGATCGTCGCGGGATCGAAGATGACCACATCGGCCCACATGCCCTGCTTGAGCACGCCACGGTCGGTGAGACGCAGGCGCTGCGCAGGCAGCGCGGAGAATTTGCGGATGGCGTCCGGCAGGGTGAGCACATGCTCTTCCCGAACGTACTTGCGCAGGATGCGCGGAAAAGTGCCGTAGGCGCGCGGATGGGGATGCTCCTGGCCCAGCAGGCCTTCGGGCGAGGTCCCCTGCGAGTCGTTGTCGATGGAAACCCACGGCTGGCGGAGCGCAAGGACCACGTCGGGCTCGCTCATACCGAACACAGCGACCGAGGTGTAGGCATTGTCTTTGATCAGGAAGTCGCAGAGCGCGTCAATGGGGTCCTCATGCCACCGCGCGGCGACCTCGGAGAGCCGCTTGCCCTGGAGCGGCACGAGCGCAGGATTCTGCACCACGGCGATCTCAACCGCTTCGGGGCCGGGGATCTCCTGCCACTCGTTGTCCCAGTCGCCCGTGGGCGAGAGCATGTCGCGGCGAATACGCGCGCGCGTGTCGGGATCCTTGAGGCGCTCGATGAGCGCGGCGTCGCCGCCGTCATGCGCCCACGGCGGAATGAACGCGGAAAAGGTGTTGAACCAGGCGGTGTAGGCGTAGGTGTTGGCGCTGACGTCGATGCCGGAGGCGCGAGCCGCGTCGATCTGCGCAACCACCTGAGGCATCTTGCCCCAGTTGCGCTTGCCGGCGGTCTTCAGATGCCAGATCTCGACGGGAATATGCGCTTCGCGGCCGATGCGGATGGCTTCGTCGATTGCAGTAGGCTCGGCGTCGCCTTCGCTGCGGATGTGCGAGGCGTAAATGCCACCATCCTCCGCCGCGACTCTAGCGAGAGCGATCAGCTCATCCGTCTTTGCGTAGGGAGCGGGTGCGTATTGCAGCGCAGTTGAGAGGCCGACGGCCCCCTGCTGCATCGCCTGCCCAACCAGCTCCTGCATCTGCGCAAGCTGCGCGGGCGTCGGCTGCACGTCGCCGTCGCCCAGCACCATTCGGCGCACGCTGGTGGCGCCCACATAACTGGCCAGATTGATGCCCATGCCTTGCCGCTCAAGACGAGCGAAGTAGCCGCTGAAGGTGGTCCAGTTCGGAGTGATTTTGTAGTGGTCGTAGTTGGCTCGGTCCGCGGCGATCATGCGGGCGTTGAGCGGCGCAACGGAGTCGCCTTCGCCGGTGATCTCCGTCGTAATGCCCTGGTAAATTTTCGAGGGCAGCCGCGGATCGACCAAAATGCTGATCTCCGACTGGCCCAGCATATCAATGAACCCCGGCGCCACCACCTGGCCGTGCGCGTCGATGGTTTGCTTCCTGGCCGCCGAGGCGAGATTGCCGATCGCGGCGATGCGGCCCCCGCGGATCCCAATGTCGCCCGAGTACCAGGGCGATCCCGTGCCGTCGATAATGTGCCCGTTGACGATCACGATGTCAAAGGCCTGCGTGCCGGCCTGCGTTGTGGATTGAGCCTGCAGCGAGGCCGCCGCCAGCAGCAGAACGCACAGCGCGGTGATGCGAAGGAAATGTCTCATCATGCAACAGCATTCTCGAAAGGCTGGGGCGTGCCCGCCATGCTACCACGCCAGTGTGGTTGAATCGAATCATGCCGCCGTTGTGGAAACCGGAGAGCTGGGAAAAGCGCCTGGCCGAGCTGGAAGCCCGTTCGGGAGACCTGAAAGAGGCTCCTCTGCGGCGCGATGTGCGCTCGTTGGGACTCCTGCTGGGCCGCGTACTCCGCGAGCAGGCGGGCGAGGCCCTTTACGCAAAGGTGGAGGAGCTGCGGCAGTCGGCCATCCGGCGGCGTGAGGCCCTGGCCCGCGGCGAGCTGCATGAGGCCGAGAACCTGATGCAGAGGGCGGTGCTCGCCATCAACACCCTCCCCGTGGAGCAGGCGGACCGGCTGAGCCGCGCCTTCGCCTTCTACTTCGAGCTCATCAACCTCGCCGAGACGAATCACCGCAAGCGGCGGCGGCTCTCCCTGCAAATCAGCGGAGACGCGAAGCGCGAAACCCAGCGCGGCGAGCTGCGCGGCACCTTGCGCGCCATGCGCGAAGCCGGCATTTCAGCGGAGAGCGCGCTTCAGTGGCTGCGGCGCATCCTGGTGGTGCCGGTGTTCACCGCCCATCCCACCGAAATCGCCCGCCGCTCAGTGCTGATGAAGCGCCGCCGCATGGGCGAATTCCTGGAACGCCTCGACCGCATTCCCGTATCCGACGAGGAGCTGACCGCGCTCGAAGAAGCGCTGACGGCGGAGATCACAGCGCTGTGGCAGACAGATGAGGTACGCAGCCGCCGGCCGGCGGTGGCGGATGAAATCCGCATGGGCCTCGACTATTATGACGTGTCGCTCTTCGACACCCTGCCCGGCTTGTATGAGGAAGTACGCTCCGCGCTCAAAAGCGAATACGGCCTCGAGCTGGAGCTCACGGAGCTGCCGCTCCTGCTGCGCTTCGGATCGTGGATCGGCGGCGATCGCGACGGCAATCCCTTCGTCACTCCGGAAGTCACGCGGCAGGCCATCGCCGCTGCCCGCGCGCGGCTGCTCGAGACCTACGACCAGCGCCTGCAGCAGGCCATCGATCTGCTCACCACCAGCGCGCAGCAGTTGCCGGTCAGCGCGGAGCTGGCAGCGCGCCTCGCTGGCTTTGAAGCCGAGTTGCGGAGGAGCGCAGAAGCCGTCTTCGGGACGCGATTCGAGTTTGAGACCTACCGGCGCTACCTGGTCTGCGTGCGCGCCCGCATCCGCCGGACCGCGGGGAAAACCGACGTCGACCCGGAAATCGTGGAGTCGGCCCTGAGCAGCTTGTCGCCCTACTGCTCGGCCGCGGATTTCCTCGATGACCTCCAGGTAGTCCGGCGCAGCCTGGCGGCCAGCTCCGGACTGCGGCTGGCAGAGACCCTGATCGATCCCCTCATCCTGATGGTGCGGACCTTCGGGCTGCACCTGCATACGCTGGATATCCGGCAACACGCACGCGTGCATACCAGGGCGCTCGAGGAAGCATCGGCATGGTGCGCGCGGGGCGGGACCACGGCTCCCGAGTCGCTGAGCCCGGAGACCCGCGACGTGCTCGAGACCTTCCGCGTGATCGCAGAAATCAAGGCGGGATGCAGCCCGGAGGCCATCCGGCAATACATCGTCAGCGGCGCCTCGAGCGTGGAGGACGTGACCGCCGTTGTCTGGCTGGCGCGGCTGGGCGGCGTCGAGGTCGCAGGCAGTGGCGATGGATCGAGCCGCGCACAGATGCGAGACCCAGGTCTGATGCCGGTGCCGCTGTTCGAGTCGATCGAAGACCTGCGCAATGCTCCGCGCATCTGCCGCGACCTGTGGCAGTCACCCGGCTACGGGAAGCTGCTGGCCTCGTGGGGCAACACCCAGGAGGTGATGCTGGGCTATTCCGACTCGAACAAAGACGGCGGCATGCTCACCAGCACATGGGAGATTTTTCGCGCCCACCGGGCGCTCCACGAGGCGGCGCGCGAATGCGGCGTGCGGCTGCGGCTCTTCCACGGGCGAGGCGGCACGGTGGGGCGCGGCGGCGGCCCCACCCATCGCTCCATCTACGCGCAGCCGGTGGGCGCGTTCGAGGGGCAAATTCGCATTACTGAACAAGGCGAGGTGCTCAACTGGAAGTATGCCGACGTGGTGCTCGCCGAGCGCAACCTGGAGCTGATGATTGCCGCGTCTCTCGATGCGCTGGCCCGGCCGAACGCCCTCATCCCAGGCGCGCACTTTTCCGGCGTCATGCAGCCGGAGTGGGAATCCGCGATGGAGGAGCTGTCGGAGATTTCGTTCCACCTCTATCGCGAGCGAATTCTCGGCGACCCCCATGTGCTGCACTACTTTGAAGTCGCGACGCCGGTAGGCGAGCTGGAGAACGCCAGGATCGGATCGCGGCCGGCGCGGCGGCGCGGCGCGATGAGCTTTGCCAATTTGCGCGCCATTCCCTGGGTCTTTGGCTGGACCCAGAGCCGGCTGCTGGTGCCGGCGTGGTTCGGGGTGGGCGCGGCGCTGGCCGAATTCGCAAAGAAACCGCGCGGCCCCGAGCTGCTGCAGACGATGATGGGCGAGTTTCCGCTCTTTACCGACATCGTGCGCAACGTCGAGATGGCGCTGGCCAAAGCCGACCTCGGAATCGCCTCGCTCTATGCGTCGCTGGTGCCCGATGCCGCTCTGCGGGAGCGCGTCTTCGGCATGCTGCGGGCCGAGTTCGAACAGACGCGGGAGGCGGTGCTCGCGGTGACCGGGCAGAGCGATCTGCTGGACTCAAATCCGGTGTTGGCCCGGTCGATCTGGCTCCGCAACCCGTACGTCGACCCAATGAGCCTGATCCAGGTGGATCTGCTGCGCCGCAAGCGCGCGGGCGAGGACACGGATGCGGTGAATCGCGCAATTGCGGGGACCATCAGCGGGATTGCAGCAGGGCTGCGCAATACCGGCTGAGGCACCGAGACCCGGGCGTACGCGCATCGAGGGCCCGCCCCATGCGGGGTCCCGAAGTGGGACAACCTCAGCTTGGCATCCCGTTTGGGAATTGCGTCTGAGAGATTTCTTATACTTCCTGCTCAGCTTCCTGATGTGCGCTTTACGCTCGGCAAAGGGAGGAATTCACCATGCAGCCGGGCACGAACCCTGACGATCTGCAAACCATTCTCAGCCGCTTTCATACCTGGGCGGAACAGCATCCGGGGTCGGCCAACGGCAAGACTCACGCAAACGGCAACGGCATCGCCGGGATTCGCGAGCTGACCTACGAAGAAGCACTGGCACAGCATCGGCGGCAGGCCCCCCCGAGGGAACGGCGGAAACCGGCGCGAGCAGCGCGGGAGACTGCGCCCCCTCCGGCGACGCCGGGCGAAATAGCGAACACGGAGCTGCCCCCTGCCACCATCGCCCCCACCGGCGAAATGCCACCGGCGGAGCCGCAGCTGTTCGCCGATCTGCCGGAACCAGACATAGCCACGCCGGGTGCGCAGACACTCGCGTCCCCTGAGGAGAAGTTGCCGGTGGTCGCGGAGGAGCGAGTGCCCGCGAATGCGCGGACGATTGCGGCACCGCAGGCGGCGAAGCATGAGTCGGAGAATGCGCCGGCCAGCCTTTCCACCATCAAAACCTGCGCCCGGAACCAGCGCGTGCAGGCAAAGGCGCCGGTCGCGGCAAAGACCGCACAACCGGCAAGGAAGGTAACCGCATCGGCTCATTCCGGAACCAAAAGCAGGGCAAAGGCAAGCAGCCAAGCGGCGACTCCATCACCGATAGTGGCGTTGAAAGCCGTCCCCGCAGCCACGGCGCAACGACGCAGCGCAGCGAGCCGGCCGACGGGAAAGAAGTTGGCTCCAAAAGCTGCTCCCCGCGCGGAACAGCATCCGGAATTCCGGCAGGTACTGGCGAAGTCGGTCTGCGGCGCGGCGAAGAAGGCCGCAGGCAAGAAGACAGAGAAGGCGAAGAAGGTTCCTCCGGAACGGACGCGGCGCATCACCACGCGTTTCTCTTCCGCCGAAGAGCGGCGCCTCGAAAAATCCGCCGGACAGGCAGGCATGACGATCTCGGCCTATCTGCGCAAGTGCGCGCTGGCCGCGGAGCATGCTGAAGCCGCGCACCCGGTCGTGCCGGTCATGAGAAAAAAACGCTCCGTGCAGGCAGAGCCACCCGTGGAGATGCGGCTCTTTACACAACCGGCCCCGACTTCGCTCGTGGGAGGCTGGCTCACCCTGCTGCGGCAGAGGTTCCTGACCTCGCCCTCCCGGTTCGCCGAGCGAGCCTAGAAGCCGCCGGAGATTGGGCGGTCAGGACGTTGCCGGAAGCTGCTGGACCTGCGTGGCCTTGTCGTTCTCGAAGGTCACCGACCAGTGCTTGCCGCCGGCGTCGTAGGTGACGGTGCGGTTGCCATAGTCGGAGGAGTCGGACTGCTGCATTACCCCCAGAGCCATGGAGGTCTGCAGTTCGTTCATGCCGCCTTTGGGCTGGTGCTGATCGATCGCCTTCCACACGTCGGCGGGCCAGAAGTTATACATCTGGTGCGGATCGTCGTAGTAGAAGACGTTGTCGCAGTAGAACGCGGTGTCGCTGCCCGCAATGGTGCCGATGGCGGTGGCGTACTCCTTCGCATCGCCCGGCACGGTGAAGACCGCGAAAGCCTGGGCCGTTCCGCGGGCAATGCGCGTGGGCACCCCCGCCGGAAGCTTCTGCGTAATGATGCTGGTGATGTTGAGCTGCTGCGCGCTGGGCAGCACCCCGGCCTTGTGGGCAAAGTCCACGCGGTGACCAGCGTAAGGATAGTAGTCCAGTTCGTAGCCCGCCTGCATCCACACCGGCTTGCCGACCAGAGCGCGCGCGGAGTCGAGGCTGTCGATAAAGAGTTTGCGCGGTACGACCATCTGATCTTCGGTCAGCTGGCGCTCCTGCGTGTGCGGCGGGGCCACCGCCGGTCGGTTGCGCGCCACGTTGATGCGCCAAACCCCAATGCCAAAGATGAGCAGGGCGGGAACGAAGATGAGAGCGAGCTTTTGCCAGGTCTTCATGGTCTTCTCAGAATAGTGGGATGCGGCGTGGCCACCGACGGGCGCACGGTTTTGGGCCCGAAAGCCAGGCTTAGCCGGAGCGCCCCAGGGAATGGCGCGCCAGATCGGCCAACGCCTGGGTCAGCAGGCGAGAATCGTTGAGCGAGGCAGGACGGCGCAGCCCAATGCCGAGTTTGGCGGCAAAGTCGCTAAAGGCGACGTCGATGTCGTAGAGGATCTCCACGTGGTCGCAGAGAAACCCGATGGGCTGCAGAAGCAAACGTTCGACCCCCTGCTGGCGCAGCGCGGTCAGCGTGTCTTCCACCGTGGGGCCCAGCCACGGCCCCCCCGACATACCCTGGCTCTGAAAGGCAAAGAACCACTCGCTGGGCGCGAGTCCGAGGCGAGCAGCGACCAGCGAGGCCGTGAGTTTTGCCTCCAGCGGATAAGGATCGGGCGGCTCAGGTGGCGACTGACCGGGCGAGCCGGAATCGACCGGCGGCGCGGAGATCACCGTGCGGCAGGGGACGCTGTGAGCGGTGAAAAGAACCGGAATAGAAGCACCCGCTTCCACCATCCACGGATCGCGCACCGCCCGCATCCGTTCGGTAAAGGCGTCGGCCAGCAGCGGGTGGTCGGCCCAGTCGTCGAGGAAGCGCAGCGCCAGCGCACCTTCCGCGGCAGCAAAGACAGCCCGCCGATAGAGCCCCACGCTGGTCCGGGAGTTTTGCGGAGCGAGGCAGACGACCACCGCGCGGCTGATACCGTCGCTGCGCATCTGGTGGACTACGTCGGCGATATACGGCGCCCAGTTTCGCATGCCAACGTAAACGGGAACGCCGATTTCCTGCTGCAGCAGCCGGCCCTGCTCGATGGTGAGGTGGGTCAGCGGGCTGCCGCCGATCGCGGAAAAGCGGTGCTTCACTTCCTCGACCGCAGCCTCGGGCAGCGGCCGGCCGCCGGTTACCCGCAGCAGATACTCGGGGATCTCCTCGACCGAGTCGGGCGTGCCGTGCGCGAGCAGGAGAACGGCCTCAGACATGGCGAGCCTCGGCGGGCGCGGGCGCAACGTACTCGCGGACAAACTTCACCACCGCCTGGACGTTCTCGACCGGCGTTTCAGGAACGATGCCGTGACCGAGGTTGAAGATGTGGCCCGGGCGCCCGGCAGCCTGGTCGAGAATGGCATGGACACGGTTACGAATTAGTTCCGGCTCGGCAAAAAGCGTGATGGGATCGAGATTGCCCTGCACGCCGCAGGCGTAGTCGAGCTCCCGCCAGGCGCGATCGAGCGGCGTCCGCCAGTCGAGCCCCAGCGCATCCGCCCCGGTTTCCCGCATGGCCGTCAGCAGGCTGGCGGTATCCACGCCAAAGTAGATGACGGGAACCCCCAGCGCCTGCACCTCGCGGACCAGCGTGCGCGTGGCGGGCAAAACGAATTCTCGGTAGTCGGGAATGGCCAGCGCCCCGGCCCAGCTGTCGAAGATCTGGATCACGTCGGCGCCGGCAGCCACCTGCTGTGCGGCGAATTCACGCAGCACCACCGTGAGCTTGTCAAGCAGCTTCCACCAGGCATCGGGCTGCCGGTACATCAGCTTCTTCGTCTCGATGTAATTGCGCGAGCCGCCGCCCTCGATCATGTAGCTGGCGAGCGTGAAGGGCGCACCGCAGAATCCGATGATGCCCAGGCGATCCTTAAAATGGGCAACGACTTTCTGGATTGCTTCCCCAACGTAGGCCAACTCTGACGCGCGCGTGGTGACCAGCGCGTCGACAGCGGCGCCGCTGCGCAGCGGCTTGTGAATCACCGGTCCCTCGCCTGCCTGAAATTCGAAATTGAGGCCCATGCACTCGAGCGGCAGCAGCAGGTCGGCAAAGATGATGGCGGCGTCCACGTCCAGCTTTTCAGCGGCGGTGATGGTCACCTCCGCGGCCAGCTCGGGCCGCTTGCAAATCTCCAGCAGCGAATGGTGCCGGCGGACCTCCATATACTCACGCATGTAGCGGCCGGCCTGGCGCAGAAACCAGACAGGCGTGCGGTCGACGGGCTGGCGCAGACACGCGCGAACGAAGCGGTGGGACGGAAGCTCAGAACTGGTCGGCAACATGACGGGTACAACAAAAGGTAGCAGGAACAGCGAGACGCGGGAAACAGGCGGGTTCCGGAACCCGCACGGGATGCAGGTTCCGGGAGGGGACGAATGGGTCAGCGCGGTCAGGACTTGCGGCTGGACTTTTTCTTCGCGGACTTTTTCGGGGAGGACTTCCTGGAAGAGGACTTTTTCTTCGGAACTTTGGCGCCTTCTTTGCGAGCTTCGGAAAGCCCAATGGCGATGGCCTGCTTGCGGCTGGTGACTTTTTTGCCGCTGCGTCCGCTCTTCAGCGTGCCGCGTTTCTCCTCGTGCATCGCACGCTCGACTTTCTTGCCGGCTTTGGGGCCGTACTTCCTGGATTTCTTCTTTGTTGCCATGAGCCATCTCCTTTCTGGTGTATTGGGAAGCAGAGAGGAGGACGGAGGTTGGACGGGGACAAACAGGGATCAGCAATCAGCGATTATGGATCGTTACACCAGGGCGGCGTCTTTGGCCGGCAGAATGTCTTCGACATCAACCCACTGGGTGGGATAGTCGCCGGTGTAGCAGGCCACGCAGTAGCGATTGCCTTCGCCGCCATCGCAGGCTTTCTGTAGCCCATCAAGTGACAAATAAGCGAGCGAGTCGGCTTCGATAAAGCGGCGAATCTCCTCGACCGAATTGTTAGCCGCAATCAGCTCGGATTTGCGCGGCGTATCCACACCGTAAAAGCAGGGCGAAATCGTCGGCGGGCAGCTGATGCGCAGGTGGACTTCGCGCGCGCCGGCCTGGCGCACCATGCGCACGATCTTGCGGCTGGTGGTGCCGCGGATGATCGAGTCGTCGATGAGGATGATGCGGCGGCCCTCAAGCAGATTGCGCACCGGGTTGAGCTTTAGCTTCACCCCAAAGTCACGCACGCGCTGCTCCGGCTCGATGAAGGTGCGGCCGACATAGTGGTTGCGAATCAAACCGAATCGAAATGGAATGCCGCTTTCGGCCGCGTAGCCAATGGCCGCCGTCACCCCGGAGTCGGGTACAGGCACAACCAGGTCCGCGTCGACGTGCGACTCGCGGGCGAGTTGGCGGCCCATCTCCTCGCGGCTCTCCTGCACCCAGCGGTTGAAAATCTTGCTGTCGGGGCGCGCGAAGTAGACGTGCTCGAAGATGCAGCTGGTCTGGTTGGGCGGCGCGTATTGGCGCGAAGTTACACCGTCGGCGCTGACCATTACCAACTCGCCGGGCAGCACGTCACGCTCGAACTTGGCGCGCAGCAGATCGAAGGCGCAGGTTTCGGAGGCGAAGACGATCGTGTCCGGGCCGTCGGGGTTCGCAATGCGTCCCATCGAGAGCGGGCGGAAGCCGTGCGGGTCACGCGCAGCAAAAATGCGGTCGCGCGTCATCATCACGATCGAGAAGGCGCCCTCCACCTGCCGCAGCGAGTCGGCGATGGCATCGACCAGCGTAGTGGCCTGCGAGTGCGCGATGAGCTGAACAATGATTTCGGAATCGGAAGTCGTCTGAAAAAACGCACCCTTGCGCTCGAGGTGCACCCGCAGATTGCCAAGATTCACCAGGTTGCCGTTATGTGCAATCGCGATCAGCCCCTTGGTCGACTCCACCCGAATCGGCTGCGCGTTCAGCAGCGCCGAGTCGCCGGTCGTCGAGTAGCGCGTGTGGCCGATGGCCATATCGCCCCGCAGCCGCGCCAGTACTTCGTCGGTAAAAATCTCCGAAACCAGCCCCATGCCCTTGATGTTCGAAAGATGCGTGCCGTCGGCCGTGGCAATCCCCGCGGATTCCTGTCCGCGATGCTGCAACGCGTAGAGCGCAAGGTAAGCCTGGCGCGAAGCATCAGGATGACCATGGATGGCAACCACGCCGCAATGCTCGCGCAGCTTCGGATCGGAATCGTCTGTCGCCACGCTCACATGGCCGGCTTCTGTATCCGGGGACGGCTTCAGTCGGGCCGACAGATCGCCATCGAAAGAACGGGCTTCCGCCCCGGCCTCTCCGAATCCCTCCATCACCAACTGCCTCAAGCCGTCACCTCTTCGGCCAGCTGCGATTCGAGAGCCTCAGACCAGGTTCGTCTTAGATCGGAGACGATAGCTGAAACCCTGCTTTCGCCTTGCAGGAGAATCTCCAGGGAGTTTCCCGAGGTTACACCGATGGCGTTCAGCCCACCAAGTTGTGCTGCACTGATGATCTCTCTTACCCGTTCAACAGATGAACTCTGACAGGAAATCAGAACCGAACAGGCTGCCTCTCCGAATAATGTGACAGCCGAACGATTCGCATGTCCGACGCTGCCGATATCCACTCTCGCCCCAATGCCTCGATCGAAAGCGGCTCGGGCAAGAGCCACCGCGACCCCGCCGTCTGCGACGTCGGAAACCGACGACACCAGGCTCTGCTCCGCGAGCGTTTTCAGAACCACATGTACTCGTGCATCGTATTCAACCGCAATCCCCGGCGGAGTTCCCCAAAACTCCCCAAGCCCGGCTTTGGCATATTCCGAAGAACCAAAAGTGTGTTCATACAGATAATCGTCTCGGTTCTCATCAAAATCGGCGGAGTACGGTCGCCACAGCAGCACAACATCCCCCGCCCGCTGAAACCCCGCCGGCACCGCCTTCGTAACATCCTCCAGAATCCCCACCACCCCCACAACCGGAGTCGGATAAATCCCCTCACCCCGCGTCTCGTTGTAGAGCGAAACATTCCCGCCCGTGATCGGAGTCCCCAGCGCTGTGCAAGCCTCGGCGATCCCGTCGATAGCAGCCGAAAGCTGCGCCATAATCTCCGGCTTCTCCGGATTTCCGAAGTTCAAACAATTCGTCGCCGCCACCGGAGTCGCGCCCGTGCACGCCACCTTCCGCGCCGCCTCGGCCACTGCATGCATCGCGCCCAGCTTCGGATCGAGGTAGCACCAGCGTCCATTTCCAGCTAACGCCATCGCCAGGCCGCGCTCGTGGCCCGGCGTGCCACTGGCCTTGATGCGCATCACACCGGCTTCCCCACCCGGTCCCTGCACGGTATTCGTCTGCACCATCGAGTCGTACTGCTCAAACACCCAGCGCTTCGAGCAGATATTGGCCGACGCCAGCAGCTTCTTCAAATCCGCCGTGTAATCGCGAGGCTTCTTCAGTTCTTCCAGAACATGCGCCGGCGGATCGAGCGGAACCTTGATCTGATCCGGACGCGCCCACGTTCCAATGGGACGCTGGTACAAGGGGCAGTCGTCTGTCAGCGACTGGTTGGGAATATCGGCGACCACTTCGCCATGATGCAGGACGCGCAACCGCGGCTCGCGGATCACCTCGCCGACGATCACACCCTCCAGTCCCCACTTCTCGAAGACGCTCAGCACTTCCTGCGCGCGAGCCTTTTCCGCCACCAGCAGCATGCGCTCCTGCGACTCGCTGAGCATCATTTCGTAGGCCGTCATATGCGCCTCGCGCTGGGGAATGTGGTCGAGGTTCATCTCGATCCCGACCCCTCCGCGCGCGCCCATCTCGCAGCTGGAACTGGTCAGGCCGGCAGCGCCCATGTCCTGAATACCGACCACCGCACCGGTCCTCATCGCTTCAAGGCAGGCCTCCAGCAGCAGCTTCTCCATCAAGGGATCGCCCACTTGCACGTTCGGGCGTTTCTGTTCCGACCCATCCTTGAATTCCTCGCTGGCCATGGTCGCGCCATGGATGCCGTCGCGGCCCGTGCGTGCGCCAACATAAATCACCGGGTTCCCAATCCCGGTGGCTTTGGCATAGAAAATCTCATCGCGCCGCACCAGACCCAGCGCAAAAGCGTTCACCAGCGGATTGCCTGAGTAGCACGGCTCGAATTTCGTTTCCCCGCCGAGGTTGGGCACGCCAAAGCAGTTCCCGTAGCCGGCGATGCCGTGCACCACGCCTTCGACGATGGACTGGTTCTTGTGGGCCAGCGCTTCCGGAGTATCCGGGCCTGGCGTCAGCGGGCCGAAGCGCAGCGAGTCCATCACGGCCAGCGGGCGCGCGCCCATGGTGAAGATGTCGCGCAGGATGCCGCCCACGCCAGTGGCCGCTCCCTGATAGGGCTCGATGTAGCTGGGGTGGTTGTGCGACTCGATCTTGAAGGCGCAGGCCCAGCCGTCGCCCACGTCGATGATGCCGGCGTTCTCGCCGGGTCCCTGCACCACCCGGTCGCTCTTCGTCGGCAGCCGCCGCAAATGCACCTTGGAGGATTTGTAGGAGCAGTGCTCACTCCACATCACGCTGTAAACGCCGAGCTCGGTGAGCGACGGCGTACGCCCAAGGGCGTCCTCGATGCGGCGATATTCGTCCGGAATGATGCCGTGCTGGGCCAGAAGGTCCGGCGTGATGGTGGCGGGCGAGGGCACCTGGGCGACGGCGGAGGAATTCATGGCGGGTTCAAGAACATTGTCGCACGGCTACCGGCCGTGGCAGGCACCCGGCGCTTCCCGCCAAAAACCTGTTCACGCGGGCGTCGGCACCTTAGCCGCTTCGTGGATGGCCAGCAAAGTCTCCAGCAGCGGCCGAAGGTTCTTCAGATCCAGCGCGTTGGCGCCGTCTGACTTAGCCTCGGCCGGGTTGTCGTGGACCTCGAGGAAAATCCCGTCCACCCCCGCGGCCACGGCAGCGCGCGCCAGCAGCGGGATGAACTCCGGCTGGCCGCCGGAAACGCCGTTGGCTCCGGAAGGGATCTGCACCGAGTGGGTTCCGTCGAAGACGACCGGGGCAAAGCCGCGCAGGATCGCCAGCGACCTCATATCGACCACCAGGTTGTTGTAGCCAAAGCTGGCGCCGCGTTCGGTGAGGAACACGCGCGTGTTCCCCGTGGTGGCGATCTTCTCGACGGCGTGCCGCATATCCCAGGGCGCGACGAACTGGCCCTTCTTCACGTTGATGGCGCGGCCCGTGTGCCCTGCGGCGACCAGCAGGTCGGTTTGCCGGCACAGAAACGCGGGGATCTGCAGGACGTCGGCCCCCTCGGCGGCGATCTCGCAGTGAGCCGGCTCGTGCACGTCGGTGAGCACGGGCAAGCCGCTGGCTTCCGCCAGGCGGCGCAGGATCGCCGTGCCTGCAACCAGTCCAGGACCGCGGAAGCTCGTGACCGAAGTCCGGTTGGCCTTGTCGTACGAGGCCTTGAAGAGGAGCGGGACCTTCAGATCCGACGCGACGCGCTGGATCGCATCGGCCATCGCGCGAACGTGTGCCTCGCTTTCAATGACGCAGGGTCCGGCGATCAGGAAGAGACGGCCGCCGCCAACGCGGACCGGGCCTATCTCGAATTCGGAATTCACAGAAACAGGGTACAGGAGACCGATCTCAGTCGCAGTCGACCTGGTTGAAGCCGAATCCCAACAGAAGCCGGGTGACGGTGTTACAGGCGGTTTGCTGTGCTTTGCTCAGGATGCCGGCCGCCACCGCCGACTGGCGCAGGTTCTCGACGGCCTGTTCGCGGACGTCGCCCTCCAGACTGGGATCGACTGGAACGAGGATGCCGGTGGTTCGCGCGTAGACGTGGGTTTTCTGGTCGTCGAGCGCAACCGTAAAAATCCGCGGGGGCGGCAGGTGGATGCGCACGGTGCCGCTGGCGATGCGCACATCCGCCGAAGTCAGCTGGTTCAAATCCACGCCGGCGATGGCTTCGCCATGCACTTCGAGCAGAATGCGGTCGCCGGTCAGGAATGCCGGCAAAATGCGGTTTTCGCGGTCGCCGGAGACCATCTTGTCCATCGCATAGGAGATGGATTCGAGCCGGGCGAGGCGGCGAACCTGCAGCACCACAGTGGGTTGCGCCGTGTCGATGCGCAACCTGCGCCCGCTCAGAACCCCGGCGACCCGGTCCCAAACCCCGTGCCGCGCTTCGTGCAGGAACAGTGCCAGAATGCCCGCCCCGCCCAGAACGCCGGCCAGAACCGCCGTCACCAGAACCGAGACAATGCGCGAGCCTGCGCGCGCGGGAGCAGAAACCGTCGCCATGGGCGGTTAGATGGCCGCCGAGGGGATCGCAGCCCTGTTGATCAAGCTGATTTCCTGCCCGACCCGAAAGTGGAGGCCCGGCTCAGGCGGCGTTGAGCCGGAAGCCGTCCGGATCCTTGCCCCGGACGCGACGCCACCATACCTGGAAGCTGGGCACGTTGATCGTCACGATGAACAACTTGCGCAACTGCCCGTCCGGACACTGCAGCGGGCGAACCCCGTGCCAGGAGTCCGGCGTGCGCTGGAAAAGCAGGCTCCCGTTGCCGCTGGGCCGCAGCGACGCCGCGACCTTCAGGTCGTCGAACGACGGGCCGGAGTGCGCCTTATACCGGCGCTCGCTGTCGAGGATGAGGATTTCCCCGCCCCACGATGGATTCCAGTCGGCCTCGGTATTGAAGTAGAAGATATGGGTCGCAACCTTGCGAACCGCGTCGCAGTGGGGCGAGACGGCGCAGCCCTGCCAGGCGTAATACCACTCGAAGGTAGGGATGAAAGTATTGCGTCCCATCACGCGGCGCAGGAAGTCGTGGTACACCGGCCCCTGCAACTCGGCCAGAAACTCCTGCCACGGCTGGGAGACCTGGATGCCGGGGCGATAGTGCAGCAGGAAGCGGTCGTGCGGACCCTGGCCGTAAGCACGCTTCACGCCCACCTGCCTGTCGGCCTGCGCAGTGTCAGGCAGGGTCTGGCGGAGCGCTTCGTAGCCCTCGTGGGTCAGCGTGTTGGCGAGATTCGTCCAGGGATAAGGCTGACGGCTGCGGAAGCCGTCGGAGGAAACACGTCGAGAACGGCGCGATTCAGATATTCCACGGAGACCTGCTCGATCTGGCGAAGGCGGTGCAGGCTGGGACGCTTTCGCCAAAGAAATGCCGTCTCGCCCGGCAAAAAATGAAGCCAAAAAATACATCGGGCGAGACGGCAGCGCGCGCGAAATTGGCCCAACAGCGATGCGCGGCACTCCTTCTTTCATAGGACACAAGGCCGCGACGCGTCAGTGACCGCGGTCACAGGGAGGTTCGACACAGGCGGAGCAAGATGGCCTCAGGAGCAATCGCCATGGAAGTGACAGTGCAGCATCTGGGCGCCGTGCAGTTCAAAATCAAAGCGCGTCAGCATACGGTGGTGAGCGATCAGCCGGCCGAGAACCACGGCTTCGACGAAGGCATGACCCCACCGGAGCTGTTTCTGGCGTCACTCGGCTCGTGCGCCGCCTACTGCGCGGCGGAGTTCCTGCGGCAGAAGGGCCTGGCAACCGAAGGCACGCGGGTGAAGGTGACCGCCGACAAGACTCCAAACCCGGTGCGGCTGGACAACATCCGCATCGAGGTGGAACTGCCCATGGCCTGCGGAGAGCGGGATCGCGAGGGCGTTGATCGAGCGGTGCATCGCTGCCTGATCCACAACACGCTGCTGCAGCCGCCGAAGATGGAGATTGCGGTGCTGGCGACGGCGGCCGTGTAAATCCCGGCCATCACCCCTGTCCGACCTCAACCTTCGGCCCTTCAGTTACCGGGGCGCTCTTCGTCTTCCGCCGGTTCTCATAGCTGGCCCGAATAAACTGCGCAAACAGTGGGTGCGGCTCGAGCGGCTTCGACTTGAACTCCGGATGAAACTGGCAGCCGAGAAAGAACGGGTGGCCGGGAATCTCCACAATCTCCACATACGTCCCATCCGGGGTGGTCCCGGTGATATTCAGTCCCGCCCCCGCCAGCAGCGCTTCGTATTCACGGTTGAATTCGTAACGATGGCGGTGGCGTTCGCTGATCTCGGCCTTGCCGTAGCAGGTGGCCGCTAACGACCCCGACTGGAGGAGGCAGGTCCACGCACCCAGACGCATGGTGCCGCCCATTTCCTCCACGCCGGTCAGTTCGCGCAGCTTATAGATGACGCGGTGGGGCGTGGCCGGGTCGAATTCGCTGGAGTTGGCTCCGGCCAGACCGCAGACGTTGCGCGCGTACTCGATGCAGGCCGTCTGCATGCCCAGACAAATCCCAAAGTACGGCACCTGGCGCTCCCGCGCGTACCGGATAGCGTTCAGCATGCCCTCGATGCCGCGCTTGCCGAACCCGCCCGGCACAAGGATGCCGTCGTAGCCGCGCAGTTGCTCCTCGTAGTCCGCCTGCTCCAGGCCCTCCGCTTCGATCCAGGTGACGCTGAGCTTCAGATTGAGCGCCAGTGCGCCGTGCACCAGCGCCTCCTTCAGCGATTTGTAACTGTCCTCGTACTCAACATACTTGCCGGCGATGGCGATGGAGACCTCATCCGCAGGGTTGTAGCAGCGGTGGACGAGAGCCTCCCACTTGCTCAGATCCGGCTCCGGCGTATCGAGATGAAGGTACTTCAGCGCCAGGCGATCGAGCCCCTCGGCGTGGAACATCAGCGGCGCTTCGTAGATCGAGTCGACGTCTTTCGCGGTGATCACCGCCTGATCTTCGAGGTTGCAGAAGAGGGCGATCTTGCTCTTGATGTCGCGCGAGAGGAAGCGGTCAGTGCGGCACAGCAGAATGTCCGGCTGGATCCCGATCGAGAGCAGCTCCTTCACGGAATGCTGCGTCGGCTTGGTCTTCAGCTCCTGGGCCGCGCCGATCCACGGAACCAGTGTGACGTGCACGAAAACGGTGTTCTCCCGCCCCATCTCCTGGCGCACCTGCCGGATGGCTTCGAGGAAGGGCAGCGATTCGATGTCGCCCACCGTCCCCCCGATCTCCACGATGGTGACGTCCCCCTCCGCGGCGACCTTGCGCATCGCATTCCTGATCTCATTCGTCACGTGGGGGATGACCTGGACCGTCTTCCCCAGGTAGTCGCCCCGCCGCTCCTTGGTGATGATCTGCTCGTAGATACGCCCGGTCGTGAGATTGTTGTCGCGCGTCAGTTTGGCGTGCGTGAAGCGCTCGTAGTGGCCGAGGTCGAGGTCCGTTTCCGCGCCGTCGTCGGTGACAAAGACTTCCCCGTGCTGGAACGGCGACATGGTCCCCGGATCGACGTTCAGATACGGGTCGAACTTCATCAGGTTGACTTTGAGGCCTCGGCTTTCAAGAAGACAGCCGATCGAAGCGGCGGCAAGACCCTTGCCGAGACTGGACACAACTCCGCCGGTCACAAAAATGTACTTTGCAGACATTTTCGCGTCACCTTTTTTGGGATTGTGTGCTGGACGAACCAGGCGGGCACGATCAAGTATCGCAGGAAGCCCTGGGGAAAGGAAGAGGCTTGTGCAGACAAAATCGTGGGAGTCACCCCGGCTTTAATCCAGCTTGTAACTCCCTTTGCCCCAGTGAAAGGTCACAGACGGCTTGCAGTCCGGGTCGGCAGCCGGGGTGGACGCCGACGTCGCAAGGCTGGGAACATGAGCCACGCCCGAGAAGCGGACGGTAGTATCGCCGGCCTCCTGCCCCTTCGAGGCGGGCAAAACGATGATGATCATCCGCCCGTCGCCATTGGTCTTCGGAGCGAGTGTGCGGGTCTGGTCCTCAGTGATGGATTCGAGGTTCAGCGCCGTGTTGGGCGGAAAACCGGTGCCTTCCACCAGCACCATAGCGGCGTTTTTCACTCCCAGCAGGACGGAAAGCTTACAGCCCTTGTCCTCGTTGGCCAGCGGAAAGGGCACCGCGGTGGTCGCCGCGCCGTGCTTGCGGTCGGCTCCGATCAGGGCCACGCGGACGGGCTCGCCCGGAGCTGCGCTGGTCATCACCACCAGGGGATCGCCGGCCTTCATGCTGGCGGTGCAGCTGGGCGGCGGAGGCGACGGAGGCTGCGTTGCGGGTGCCGTTCCGGGCTGGCCGGGAGCGTTGGGCGTGGGAGGGAGCGGAGCCCCGCAAACCGCGGTTCCCGAAGCATCGATGGCGATGCCGCCCATCACGAAGTACGACTCGGCGTCGAGCGGCCAGCGCACCAGCGAAAGCCGGTCGCCGGGCGAGAATCCCGACCCGGTGACATGGTAGGTAACCTGGGTGCTGCCGTCCGGCTGCTTCTCCCGGCCGACTTCCGTCAGAGAAATAGCGAGACCCGGGGTGGACATGTCCGGACCCCAGTGCGCCTGCATATTGGCCAGCCGCTCCGCAGCCGCCAGGGCGCGCTGTTGGCGCTCCTGGTCAAGCTCGGCCGGCGTGGGTGTATGCGGCTCAGGCGGAAGGTCCTGCAACTGGAGCGTCGGCTGCGACGGGCTGGTCGGGGCGGGCGCGTTCTGCGTGGTGGAAGACGTCTGGGACTGCGCCGAGGACGAGGACGGGCAGGACAAAGTAAGACAGGCCGCGAGAACGCACGCGGCGAGGACCGATCGGGAAACCATACGTCTGAGGATATTCTAAAAGCCGCGCCAAGCGCAGCCAGCCGAAAGGCCGCGCGGCGTTACGCCCGAGTGGTGACGAATGCTGTTCACCGCGTATCTAATTGGATGCTAAAGCGAAGTTTGGGATCCGCACGATGCCAGCGCGACGAGCCATTCCGATCATCATGCTGCTGACGCTGGCGCCGGGTTCGCCCCTGAGCCGGTGGGCGGGCCTGCAGCCATCGGCCCTCGCTCAAACCGCTCGGACCGCCGCCCGCAAACGGCTCATCCTGAAAGACGGTTCCTGGCAGATCGTAACCCAGTGGCAGATCAAGGGCGACCGCGTGCGCTACTACAGCGCCGAGCGCGAAGAGTGGGAGGAGGTCCCCAACAACCTGGTGGACTGGCCGGCGACCCAGAAGTGGAACCAGGAGCACGGACCCGGCGCCGATCAGAATCAGGCGGTTACTCCCACCCAGGAGACCCCCGAACAGGAGCGGAAAGAGGCGACCGAGATCGATCGCCAGGCCGCGGCCGAGAAGGCCGACCAGGCCGCGCGCACCCCGCTGGTGGCGCCGGGCCTGCGCCTGCCGGACCGCGGCGGCATCTTCATGCTCGACAATTTTCAGAACATCCCCGAGCTGATCCACGTGGACCAGAGCGCCGGCGATGTCAATCGCGATGTGAACCACAACGTGCTGCGCGCGGCGATCGCGTCCTTCCACGGCGCCCAGGAACCCGTACGGCTGAACGGGCAGGCCGCGCGGGTGCGGCTCCATGTGGACGATCCAGCGCTCTACGTGAGCCTCGACTCCAACGACGAAGACGTGGCGCCGGAGTCGGCCATGGTGGTGAACACGCACGGGCAAAATTCCATCCCGGAGAAAAACGACTACAGTTCGCCGGACAGCCGCTATGCCATCGTGAAGGTGGATGTGCAGCCGGGCGAGCGCGTGATCGGGGCGCTGCGCATCAGCCGCGCCGGCCGCGCGGTGCAGTCGGCCGACATTGTCCCAACCAAAGCAGAGATTTTGCCCGGCAAGCACTGGATGAAGCTGACTCCGCTGGGGCCCTTGCCCGTCGGCGAATACGCGCTGATGGAAATCCTGGCGCCAGGCATGGTCAACCTGGATGTATGGGCCTTCGGCGTCCAACCCGACGCCCCAGAGAATACGCATCCGCTGACGCCGGTGAAGGAGTGAGTGATTAGCGTATAGCGGATAGCGTATCGAGACTGAAGATCATCCAGCCTCAGAACCTCCGCAACATGGCGGTCAACATTTTGCCCACCTCACTGGAAAGAACAGCGGCCTCCTGGATCGCAGGCTGGTTCCCGAAGCCGAGCTTTCCGGCAATGGTTAACTGCTTCTGCACCTCAGGATTCAATCCCTGGGCGATCCCGGGAAAATGCCTGTACTGTTCTTTCGAGACCCGCCCGTACTCCTCGGCAATATTGCTGGGATCGAGACGCTTGCGCGGAGTAATTGGTTTGCCAATGCTTTACCCCTTCTTCTCCTCCTGCCCGATCTCCGCCAAAACCTCCGGACTATGCACGTTGGGATTCACCTTCGTCCACACCTTCACGATCTTCCCCTCAGGATTAATCAGGAACGTGTTCCGCATCGCGATCTGCATGGGACCGAAGTTGCCCAGCGATCCATATTGCTCCACCACTTTCTTGTCGGGATCAGCCAGCAGCGTGAACGTGAGCGAGTCCTTGGTGCAGAACTGCTTGTGGCTGTCGACAGTGTCGACGGAAACGCCCAGGATCACCGCGTTCAGCGTCTTGTATTGGTCGAGATCGCGCTGGAAGTTATGTGCTTCAATGGTGCAGCCCGTCGTCATGTCCTTGGGATAGAAGTAGAGAACCACCCATTTGCCGCGATACGTGTCGAGGCTGATCGGCTGGCCTTCCTGGTTCGGCAGCGTGAAGGTCGGCGCGGTTTGCCCCACTTCGGGCATGGTCGCGTTATCGGCGGCAAAACTGCGCTGCAGAGCAAAGCCGCCCACGACGAGCAGGGCGACGGCGGCAATCACAATGACGGAAGTCTTCGACATAATGTTTCTCCTTGTGCTGGGGCCGGAGTGTCGGGGTTGGATTCAGACGCAGGGCTTCAGAGCCCGGAGGGTCCGCAAAGCTCATTATCCGTTGTCGAAGGCGATCACCGCAATTCCGGCAGCGTCCGCCGCCGCGCAAATCGCCTCGCGATCGAAGAGCAAGGTGCGCCGCGCCTCGACCGCCAGACACGTCGCCCCCGCAGCCTGCATGGTCGATAGCGTGCGCAGTCCAATCACCGGAACGTCGAAGCGCAGGTCCTGCCTGGGCTTGGCAACCTTGATCACAGTGAGCGAGCGATCGAGGGTGGAGGCCGGATCGCCGTTTGGATCGCCCACGGTCCGCATCAGCCCGCCCGCCCGTTCGATCGTGGCGTCCGTGCCCTCCATGGCCTCAACCGCGACACAGGCCTGGGCCGCAATGACCACCGTCTGGCCCAGATCGAAGGCGGCGAGATGCCGCCCGACGTCGCGTCCATAAGCGATGTCGCGCTCCTCCTGCTCGTTGGGTGCACGCGCCGTGAGCACGCCCGGCTGCGCCAGCAGCGGCTCCAAATAGGTCGTCGAGGGGATCAGCTCGATGCCCTCGTCCGCGAGGACTTTCGCCACCGCGCCCAGCAGCATATCCGTATTGCGGGTCCGCAGGTTCAGCAGCAGCTTCGCCAGCCGCCAGTCCGGCCGGATACTCGAAAAGATTTGCTTGTGTTTCACCTGGCCGGCCATCACGGCCTTGTGCACGCCTTCGCGCTGGAATGTCTCGATCAGCCGCGAAAGCTCACCCAGCGACAGCCAGTGCACCCGCACGCCGGGATCGGCCTTCGCGCGATCGTTCATCTCCGCCTCGGTCTCCTCCCTGATCGCCGCGACGACCACTTCCGTCCCATGAGCGCGCGCTGCGTCCAGCAGCAAGAAAGGAAAGCGTCCATTGCCGGCGATCAGGCCGAGTCTGTCCATAGCAAACGCCCTTACTTCGCCTCCGCCGCCTTCGCCAGATGGTCGAAGTTCAGAATCGCATTCAGCACCAGCGGATAGCTTCCAATCGTCTCGCCCCGATAAATCGGATTGTTCGCGAAGAGCAGCACGTTGCCCTGGCCGAAATGCGCGTCCACCACGATCGGCTTCTCCGCGATCGAGCCGCCGCTTTCGAGCAGTCCCGACAGCAGTAGGTTTTTCGCCACGACAAATCGCAGGATGACGTCCGGCCGATACTGCTCCGGAATGATGTAGGGATTGTCGCGCGCCTCTTCCTCATTGAGCGGCATGGCTTCCCACGGCTTCGGCGAAGGCAGCGGTTCGGGCTCGACGGCGCTGCGCCCCTGCGGGATGTCTTCCTCCTGCGGACCGCCGCGCCCAGTCGGACGCTGGTAGTCCTTCTCGGTCTCGCCACGGCGCGCCTGAGTGGTGTTGGAGATGGTGAACGCCATGCCGTTCGCGCTGTAAACAGCCAGATCGTTGCCATAACCCCACGCCGCAGGGTTCTTGTGGTCCACGAACGTTGCGCCCAGGACGCTGCCGACCACGCGCGTGTTGGCGCCGCGATTCACGAAGACGCCGGGAGCCAGGCCTGCCTCGATGGCGAACTGCGCCGTGTCTTCCGCCGTCACCAGCAAGCCGCCTTTCTGCACAAAGTCGCGCAGGTGCTCCAGCCCGGAGTAGCCCAGGCCGGGACGCTGATCCGGCGTCGAGTCGATCCGGCCGAGGTTCGGCGTCAGATCGGTCTTCTCCCACGGCAGCGGATTGCCCCACATCGGCATACCGTTCACAATCGACTGGGTATTGGCGCGCCCCACCGGCGCGAACAGGATGACGTCATACTTCGACCGCAGGTCGCATTCCTGCGACACCGTCTGCGTGGAAATGTAGTCGTAGGGAATGTGCAGCTTGTCGAGCGCCTCCCGCCACCAGCCTTCCGTCTGGGTAGCCATCCAGGTGTGCATCATGGCAATGCGGGCTGCCGGAGCCTCATGAGCTGCCACCGAGGGCATCGCTGCGAGGCTCACCGCCTCCACATCGGCGTCTTTGATCGCCGATTGCAGCGCATCAGAGCCGGCATTCTGAATGAGCAGTGAGCCGGCAGCGAAGTGGTGCCCGTCCGCGTCGAACGCCTCGTCGGCAACGGAAATCTTCGCGTCCTTCAGCGCGTAGCGCAGGCTCAGCAGCGTGATGCCCCCGGCGTTGTTCACGGCGACCACATCCCCCGATCCGCTGACGGACCCGCCCGCCGCGCCCGCATCGGTGACCGCTTCCATCTTCGCCTTCAAAATCGAAGCATCCGTCACCCGCACCGTGTGCACATCGAAGAGATCCGGAAACGACCAGCCGGTGTCGTCATACGGATGCTTCTGCGGATCGTCCGGCGCCCAGTACTGGCGATCGAGCAGCGCATCGGCAATGCGCGAATACGGCTGATCCATGCGGATCACATAGCTGCCTGCGGGAAACGTCTCGGGTTTCGGTTCGTCCGCTGATTTCATCGGCTTTTCTGGTTTATTTGTAACCGTCGCGGGTTCAGAAAGGCGGCTGATCTCGACATGCTGCAGCGTCAGCACGCGCAGCAGCTCCGCGCGGCGGCTCGGCGATTGCCCATCCGGCGGGATCACATAAGCCGCCGGGCCGGAGGCCTCCGGCTTTTCAATCGAGCGCTTCGCCTTGAGGTAGTAGTTCTGGAGCCACTGCTGGCTGTTCTGCGCGAAATACGAAATCGTCGTCAGCAGCGCCGTCTCTTCGTAATTGTTGTTGTCGCGCTGCGACCACGTCACCACCGGCAGCGGCGGATTCTGCTTGTACCAGGTGCGCTCGTACTCATCCGGCGCGAGAATGCGCTTCTCCGTGTCCGCGCCGCCGTTGCCGAAGGTTTCATACAGCCGGCTGATGCCGTTGTGCATCGCGGCCAGGAACATCAGGTAGCCCGGGCTCCATGTATCAAAGTCGCCGTGGGTGAAAACGCCCGGCATGCCCAGCGCGGTCATCTGCGAAACGTTGTTCCAGCCGATCTCCGCCCATTCGCCCGCAAGGATGGGATCGATCCACGCGTTGTAAGGGCCGTCGCCGATGGTGTTGTCGTACAGGAAGGGCACCGACTCATGCAGATCGTGCAAAACCTGCGCGTGCCAGGCGAGGTAGATATTGAGCACGTTGCGCGTCAGATCCAGCGTCATCCCCATCGCGTCGCGGTTGTCGTCGTGCGCGACATAGTGGCCCCAGTAGACCAGGCGTGGATAGTTCTCGGTCGGGTGCGCCCGGTGCCATTTATAGATGTCCACCATGCGATCGCGCCCATCCACTTCGACCACCGGCGTGATCAGCACGATCATGTGCGAGCGGATGTACCGGATATAAGGCGAATCATCCACCGCCAGCCGATAAGCCAGCTCCATCAGCGCCGTGGGCGCGCCGGTCTCGGGCGAGTGGATCGTCCCCGTGATGTAGTAGATCGGAAACGACTGCTGCACCAGGCTGGCGGCTGCCTTGTCGTCGAGGTTGATCGTGCGCGGATCGGCCAGCTTTGCCAGACGCGCATCGTTTTCTTTTTGCTTGTCCAGCAGCGACGCATCGGCGATGGCGACCGCGATCATCTCGCGGCCCTCTTCCGTGTGGCCGATGGTGTAGACCTTCACTCGCGGCGTGCTCGCGGCCAGCAGGCGGAAGTACTTGTAAACGTCCTCGGCGTAAGGCAGCATGTTGGGCGCGCCGGAAACATCGCCCAGCACCTTCTCCGGCGTAGGCGCTGTCTTCGACGCCGGCAGGTAGTCGGTCAGCGGCGAATTGAAGTACGGCTCCGTCGTGTACTCCTTAATCTTCGCCGTGTATCCCTCATCGATGGGCTGCTGCGGATCGCGCGCGTAAACGGTGCTGATAGCCCCCGCGGTGGTGGAGGGCGTGCCGGGTGTGACGGAGCCGGCGGGGGTCTGGGCAAACGCCGGAAGCTGCGGCAAACAAAGTGCGGCGGCAAGGGCCGATACGGTCAGGCAAAGACGAGTCTTCATAAGAGGTGCAGCCTCGGACTGGATTTGTGGACGAAGGAGGAAGCATATCAGGGACTAGCCGTCCAGGCATAAGCGCCCTCGGCGCCGTCCGTGGCTGACGCAGCAGCCGCTGCCCCCTGATTTCTCTATTCGGCCGATGAAGAGTGCCGAAGGCACGCCCGCCCGTGACGGTCAGTCACTCCCACTCGATGGTGCCCGGGGGCTTCGACGTGATGTCGTAGACCACGCGGTTGATGCCGCGGACTTCGTTGACGATGCGGCTGGAGATGGTCTTGAGCACCTCGTAGGGGAGCGGGACCCAGTCGGCCGTCATGCCGTCTTCGGAATGCACGGCGCGGATGGCGCAGGTATACGCGTAGGTGCGCTGATCGCCCATGACGCCGACGCTTTTAACTGGGAGCAGCACGGCGAAGGATTGCCAGATCTTCTGGTAGAGGCCCGCATTTTTGATTTCGGTGACGACGATGTCGTCGGCTTCCTGCAGCAGCGCCACCCGCTCCGGCGTGATTTCGCCGAGGATGCGAACCGCCAGTCCCGGGCCCGGAAACGGCTGGCGCTGCAGGATGTCTTCCGGCATCTCGAGGTCCCGGCCGATGCGCCGCACCTCATCCTTGAACAGATCGCGGAGCGGCTCGATCAGCTGCAGGTTCATCTCCTCGGGCAGGCCGCCGACGTTGTGATGGCTCTTGATGGTCTGCGACGGGCCTTTCACCGACGACGACTCGATGACGTCGGGGTAGAGCGTGCCCTGCACCAGCCACTGCACGCCGCCGGTTTCCTCGGCGATGCGGTGCGCCTCGTCATCAAAGACGTGGATGAATTCGTTGCCGATGATCTTCCGCTTGCCTTCCGGATCGGTGACCCCGCGCAGCTTTTGCAGGAAACGCGAAGTGGCATCCACCCCGACCAGTTTCAGCCCCAGCTTGTCGCGCAGGTTCTGCTGTACCTTCTCGAACTCGTTCTTGCGCAGCACGCCGTTGTTCACAAATACGCAGGTGAGCTGATCCCCGATGGCCCGGCTGACCAGAACCGCCGCCACTGACGAATCGACGCCGCCGGAGAGGGCGCAAATCGCATGTCCCGTGCCGACCTTCTCGCGGATCGCCGCTACCGTGGACTGAACGAAGTGCGCCGGCGTCCAGTCCGGCTCAGCCCCGCAGATCCTGAAAAGAAAGTTGCGCAGCAGCTCCGTGCCCAGCTTCGTATGGTGCACTTCCGGGTGAAACTGCACGGCCCAGATGCGTTTTTCCGGGTTGGCGATGCCGGCGACGGCGTTGGCCGTCTTCGCGGTCAGATGAAAGCCGGGCGGCAGGTCGAGTGCTTCGTCGCCGTGCGACATCCACACCTGCAGCGACGCCGGCAAACCGGAGAAGAGCGGGTTCGCTCCGTCAACCAGTTCCACTTCGGCGTGGCCGTACTCGCGCTTCTCAGCTGAGCGCACCCGGCCCCCCAGATGGTGGGTGATGAACTGCAGGCCGTAGCAGATGCCGAGCACCGGCAGTCCCAGCTGCAGCACCGCGGGGTCGGCAGGCGGCGCATCCGCGTCGTACACCGAGCAGGGGCCCCCGGAGAGCACGATGCCCACTGGATGGGCGGCACGAATCTCCTCGATTTTTGCCGTGCAGGGCAGCACCACGGAGAAGACGTTTTGCTCGCGGATGCGGCGCGCGATGATCTGCGTGTATTGCGAGCCGAAGTCGAGGATCACTATGGCCGGGAGGGTCACAGGCCAGTTTGGCAGGGATTTCCGAGGGTGTAAAGAAACGTCCGCGGCGCCGGCCACCACCTCATCCGCTAATCCGGTACAGCACCCAGATCCCGGCCACAGCGGCGATCAGCGCGATCAGCCCCGGGCCCTTGCGCCGATTCCAGATCACGCTGGCCAGCGCCAGCACCATGGCCATCAGGCATGGGCTCAGCACCGTGAACCGTCCCACCTTATCCATCCCGGAACCGAGCCGGTGATTCGCGCCGGTTTCGACGAACGCCCAGAGAAACAGAAAGCCCGCGGCCACGCACCCCAGACTCAGAGCAGCGAATTTGGCGCCGTGGAACGGATTTTTCATGACGACTTCGACGCGGGCGCAGCGTAGATCTTCCATAGCTCCACAAACGCCGCGATGCGCGCCACCTGGAAGAAGTCGGATGCCAGCAGATACAGCAGAGTCACCCCGGCCCACCACAAATAAAGCGCGCTCCCGTGGATTTCCGCCTCGAAGGGCAGCGGCGTCGCCGAAAAAACCATAGCTAGGACGATCAGCGCGATCTTCACGATGTTCATCACCAGGTTGATCTCGATGAGCTTGCCCGCCAGCGGCCCCAGCCGCAGGCTGCGCCGCAGACTCCCGCCGATGCTGCGGCCTTCCAGCACGCACAGCAGCGACGCAATCGAAAACACCCAGCTCAGCAGCGCCCAGATCACGAAAATGCCGAGAGAAATGATGATCACCAGCGCGCAGTAGAGGACCAGGTTCGGTTCGCCGCTGGTCTCATTGTTGAGCGAAGTGCCGGCCAGGCTGAAGTTCGCCGCCCAGCGTATCAGCATGAACCACACCGCGAAGCTGGTGCAGAGCGCAACGATGCGCAGCAGTTCGAGAACCACCGTCGCGGGAAAGCGCCAGGGCAAAGCGCGATCGTAGCGGCGCAGCACCCGGTTGCGGCCAAGGCCGGCAGACAGCGCCCACGCAACCATGGCCACAGGAAGCACCCACGCCGCCGCGTGCAGGATCGGCCCGCGCAGAATCTCGTACGCCTCCGCGATCGAAACGGCGCCGTTCAGCGGGAACTGCAGCGAGAAATCGAACAGGCCCGTGGCGCGAATTTGCGCGCCGGTGGCGTTCCAGACGCGCACCGCCGTCGCCGCCAGCAGCACCAGCAGCGGGATCCCGAAGCTCCAGCGCCACAGCACCTCCAGCCCCAGCAGCGACGGTCGCCGCCAGCAGTCGCCCAGGATATGCACGAAGGATTGCGTGCCGCGCGGCTCTCCTCGCGCGACCGCCGGAGAGGCAGCGCCTGCAACAGCCATGCGGTTATTTCACCACGATGTTGACCAGCTTGCGCGGCACCAGGATCAGGCGCGCTACTTCTTTCCCGGCCAGGAAGGCGGCAATTTTTTCATCGGCCATCGCAGCATCGCGAACCTCATCCTCACCGGCATCGGCGGCCACGGTGACCACAGACCGCAGCTTGCCGTTCACCTGCACCGGAATCTCGATCTGGTCTTCTTTCGCCAGTGCCTCGTCGAATTGCGGCCACGCCGCGCGCAGCAGATTGTCCTTCTGGCCAATCTGCTCCCACAGCTCAAAGGCGAGGTACGGCGCAAACGGCGCCAGCAGCAGCGTAAGCGAGCGCAAAATTTCCGCCAGCACCGCGTCGGGAACTTTGCCGGCCGCAATCTGCGCCTCCGCCGCGGTCAGAGCGTTCAGCAGTTCCATAATCGCGGCAATGCAGGTGTTGAAGTGCCACCGGCCGGAGAAATCCTGGGTGATTTTGCGGATCGTCTGGTGCAGCTTGCGCAGCAACGCCTGCGACGCCGCGGAGCGCTCCGCGCCCGGCGCATCCCTGGTTCGCGCCCGCTCCCCGTACTTCATCGCGAAGCGATACACCCTGGAGAGGAATCTGCTGATCCCCGCCACGCCGTCTTCCTGCCAGTCCAAATCTCGGTCCGGAGGCGCCGCAAACAGCGCGTACATGCGCGTAGCGTCCGCGCCGAAACGCTCAATCATCTCATCGGGCGAAACCACGTTGCCCTTCGACTTCGACATCTTGGCCCCGTTGCGAATGACCATCCCCTGCGTAAACAGCCGCTCCACCGGCTCCCCGTTGCGCACCAGGCCCAGGTCGCGCATCACCTTCGTCCAGAAGCGCGAGTAGATCAGGTGCAGGATCGCGTGCTCCACGCCCCCGATGTACTGGTCGATAGGGAACCAGTACGCGACCACGCTCGAATCGAACGGCGCCGTCGCATTGTGCGCGTCCGTGTAGCGATAGAAATACCAGGACGAGTCGACGAAGGTGTCCATGGTGTCGGTCTCGCGCAGCGCGTTGCCCCCGCACTTCGGGCACTTCGCGTTCACGAACTCCGGCACCTTCGCCAGCGGCGAGCCGCCCTGCTGCGTAATCTGGACGTTGTCGGGCAGCAGCACCGGCAAATCGCTCTCGGGCACCGGCACGATGCCGCAAATCGCGCAGTACAGCATGGGGATGGGCGTTCCCCAGTAGCGCTGCCGGCTGATGCCCCAGTCCTTCAGCCGATACGTAACCGTCGCCTTGCCAAATCCATGCTCCTCGGCGTAACCCGCCATCTTTTGCTGCGCTTCCTGGCAGCCCATGGAGGTGAACTCGCCGGAGTTGATCAGCAGGCTGTCTTCCGCGGTGAACGGCAGCAGCGGCTCGCGGTCCGCTTCCCCGCCTTCGCCCGGCCGCCGCGGCAACACAACCACCCGAATCTCAAGCCCATACTTCTTCGCGAAGTCGTAGTCGCGATCGTCGTGCGCCGGCACTGACATGATCGCCCCGGTGCCGTAGTCCAGCAGAATGTAGTTGCCCACCCAGATGGGCAGCCGCTCCTGGTTGAAAGGATTGATGGCGTAGTGGCCGGTGAACACCCCGTGCTTCTCGATGGCCCCCACGTCGCCGGCTTCGCGCGCCTTCTTCTGCTGGTCCAGCTGGCCGGCAACCGCTTCAGCCAGCGCCGCGTCGTTCTCCGTCATCTCCTTTACCAGAGGATGCTCGGGGGCAAGCTGCAGGCTGGTCGCGCCATAGATGGTGTCCACCCGCGTGGTGAAAACCGCAATCTTCTTCCCCGTGCCGCGCACGTCGTCGCGCGCCGGCAGCAACGCGGTGCCCGGCTTGCGCGCCTTCGCTTCGTCTTCGGGGACGACCGAGTCGTCCTCTACCTCGAACTCGATCTCCGCTCCCTCGCTGCGCCCGATCCAGTTGCGCTGCATGGTGCGCACTTTCTCCGGCCAGCCCTTCAGCTGGCTCAGATCTTCGAGCAATTCCCCGGCGTAATGCGTAATCCGCAGGAACCACTGCTCCAGATCGCGCTGCTCCACAATCTGCTCTTCGTGGCGCCAGCAGCAGCCATTCACCACCTGCTCGTTGGCCAGCACGGTCGCGCACTGTGGGCACCAGTTCACCTTGCTCTTCTTGCGGTAGGCCAGGCCCCGCTCATACATCCGCAGGAAGAACCACTGGTTCCAGCGGTAGTAGTCGGGCAGGCAGGTGGTGATCTCGTTCGACCAGTCGTAGCTCAGCCCGATGCGGTTCATGTGCCGCTTCATCGCGGCTATGTTTTGCAGCGTCCACTGGCGCGGCGGAGTGTTGTTCTTCAGCGCGGCGTTTTCCGCCGGCAGGCCGAAGGCGTCCCACCCCATCGGGTGCAGCACATTGTGACCCCGCATCCACATGTAGCGCGCCAGCGCGTCGCCAATGGCGTAGTTGCGCACATGGCCCATGTGCAGCTGGCCGGAGGGATACGGCAGCATCTCCAGCACGTAGTACTTCGACTTGGGCGAGCTGGCCGGTTCGGCGGCGTACAGATCGGGCTGCGCCGCCCAGCGCTCCTGCCAGCGCGCCTCGATCTCGCCAGGGTTGTAACGGACCTCGGAAGTGGAGGATTCACCCGCGGCTGCCTGCGCGGCAGCTTCTGCTTGTTCTTTGGTGGCCATAGCGGACTCAGTTCTGATTGTAAGGTAGCTTCCCACTCCGGCGGCACAGCGCTGCCCGTCCCTTCAGTCACAGGCCTATTTACGGCCCCCAGCGCCCGCGCGCGCTCAACCTCGCCGCGAAATCCAGCGATGGATTTCTCCCGCACCCCATCGGACTGGCTGCACAAATTCACCAGATAGCTGACGTGGATCACCAGCGGGAAGCAGTCATACTCGCGGCGCAGGCGGCGCATCTGTTCGCAGTGCGTCGCCTCCAGGCGCGAGGCCCGCCACATGCGCGGGCTCGAGGAGAAGATCTGGAACGTGTTGGCGCCCAGCTCGTGCGCCAGCTCCGCCGCGCGAAAGGCACCGCCCGAGGAGGAAAGATGAATGCCGATGCGCCGTTTCGCCACTGGGCCTGACTCTGAGGTTTCGGCTCGAATCCATGACCTCTAACTCCTGACTTTCATCTCCACTGGATCCCACTCCACCACTTTGTTCTGCTCGTAACTCAGATTGCTGAGCAGCGCCGCGCCTGCCGCACGGAAGCCGAACACCGCATCCTCGATCACCGGCTGCCGGCTGCGCACTGAAGTAAAGAAATTCTTCAGGTGATCGTAGCTGTCGCTGTAGCCATAGGGCGCCACGTACCGCTCTACGCCCAGCTCGCGCGGCAAGTGTACCGGCGGATACTTCTCCCGGTACGCTGCCTGAATCTGCTGCTGCATCGCATCGGCAAAGCTGCCGATCATCAGGCCCGGCTCTTTCTCCCGCGGCACGCGGCTCAGGATCACCGTATTCCCCGCGATCTCGATCGTTCCTTCCGACCCGGTAAAGAGCAGTCCCTCGCTCTCCTCGCCGCCATCCACAAAGTTCACTCGCAGGTCGAGGTTGAACCCCTCGGGATAATCGAACAGCCCCAGCATCACGTCCGGCACGTTGCGCCCGTCTTTCCAGAAGCGCAGCCCTCCCGTGGCCATCGCCCGCGTCGGCCCCTTCGAGCCGGTGATGAAGTGCGCTCCGCTGAACAGGTGCACGAACAGATCGCCCGCCACCCCGCTGCCGTATGCCTTCCACTTCCGCCACTGGAAAAGCTGCTCGCCGTTGAAGGGAATCTTTGCCGCCGTGCCCAAAAAGCGCGGCCAGTCGCACGTCTCCGTCGACGCATCCGGAGGCACCGTGTAATCCCACGCGCCGATCGCCGAGTTGCGATCCCAGTGCGCCGTCACCATGTTCAGCGTCCCGATCGCCCCCGACGCCAGCAGCTCCTTCGCCTTGATGTACAGCATCGAGCTGACCCTCTGGCTGCCGATCTGGATGATTCGCTTTGTAGCCTGCGCCGCGTCGATCATCGCCGGGCCGTCCGAGTAGAGGTGAATCATCGGCTTCTCGCAGTAGACGTCCTTGCCCGCCTTCATCGCGTCCACAGAGGCGCGCATGTGCCAGTGGTCCGGCGTCCCGATGATCACCGCGTCGATGTCTTTGCGCTCCAGAATCTCGCCGTAGTCCCGGGTGATGAATACGTCCTGCCCCCACAGCTCCCTGCAATGCTGCAGCCGCCCGTCGTAGCAGTCCGCCGCGGCCACCAGCTTCACCCCCGGCACCTTCACCGCCACGCTCGTGTCGTACTGCCCCTGCCCGCCCGCGCCGATCAGCGCAATCTGGATATGATCGTTGGCCGCCACCGGTTTTTCCGGCTCGGCCTGCTGCGTCAGGAGAAACGACCCCGGCTGCTCCATCCTGGCTTGTGCCACGGCAGGCGTATTCATCCCCGCCAGCGTTCCCGCCGTCGCCGTCCCGGCCGCCTTCAAAAAATTCCTCCGATTCACCGCACTCTCCTTACTTGCTCATCCAACCCTGCCACCATAATCCATTTCCTCAAGCCATGTGGGTTTGCCGATGCCATCGCCCCGTCACAGCACCGTCCCCAGCAACCGGATCCCTTCCCGAATCTCCCGCTCGTTCAGCGACGCGTACCCCAGCACAAATCCAGGCCGCCGGTCGCCCTGTGCAGGATCCAGATAGCAGTGTCCGATGCTGTAAATCCCTACGCCCAGGTGCGCGGCTTTCTGGATGATCGCGCCCTCCGTCACTTTCCTCTTCGGCCACAGCATCACCTGCGCGCCCGCGCCGTCGCCCGTCACTTCCACCCGGCCCTCTAAATATCTGCGAACCGCCTCCAGCAGAGCCGTCCTGCGCGCCGTGTTCCTGCGCCGCAGCCGCCGCAAATGCCGCTCGTACAACCCGCTCTCGATAAACTCCGCCAGCGTCTGCTGTTCCAGCGTCGACGAGTGCAGATCGCTCACCCACTTCGCCGCCGCCAGTGCCGGAACCAGCGACGCCGGCGCTACCAGATATCCGATCCGCAGCGACGGGAACACCGTTCGCGAAAACGTTCCCAGATACACCACCCGTCCTTCGCGATCCAGCCCCTGCAATGACTCGAGCGGCCGCCCATCATAACGAAATTCCCCGTCGTAATCGTCCTCGAGGATCACCGCATTCCGCCGCCCCGCCCACCGCAGCAACGCCAGCCGCCGGTCCAGAGGCAAAACCGTTCCCGTCGGAAATTGGTGCGACGGCGTCACGAACGCGATCCGCGCATCGTCCGGAAGCTGCGCCGGATCCAGCCCGTCGCGATCCACCGGAACCCCGCACAACCGCGCCCCCGCCGCGCGAAACGCCTCCCGCGCCCCGTTGTAGTGTGGATTCTCGATGGCCACGCGCTCGCCCGGCTCCACCAGCACCCGGGTCACCAGATCCAGAGCCTGCTGCGAGCCGTTCACTACGATCACTTCCTCCGGCTCGCACACCACCGCCCGCGAACGTTGCAGGTGTCCGCAGATCGCCGTCCGCAACGCCAGGCTTCCCAGCGCCGAGCTGTAATCGAACTGCCGCACCGATGCCTCGCGCGCCTGCCGCAGCAGCAGCCGCCGCCACACCGCAAACGGAAACGTCCCCAGATCGCTGCGGCCGTTGGCGAAGTCATACCGTGGAACCGGATCCTGCCGCCGCGGCGCATGCACAACCCCGGCCGCATCGCGCACCGCGTTACCGCACCGCGACAACCGTAGTGCCGCGCCTCGCCCCGCAGCCAGTCCGGCTTTCCCGCCCCGCTTCGCGCCCTGTGCCCGCAACTCGTGCGAGACATACGTCCCCGATCCCGCCCGCCCCGCGGCAAACCCCTCCGCAATCAAATGCTCGTACGCCAGCAGCACCACCGTCCGGCTGATCCCCAGCTGTTCCGCCAGGTCCCGCGTCGAAGGCAGCCGCTCACCCGCGCGCAAAGTCCCCGCCAGAATCCCCTGCCGGATCCCCCCATATACCTGCCGGAACAACGGTTCCCCGGTGCGCGAAAGTGGTATCGCCAGTTGCATAGAAAGTGGCTCTGCCACGGTACCACGTGCAGCCTCATTCTGGACACGGGCAGATCTCGCACCGTGCCCTCATCTCCCCTGGGGGACTCCGCATGCAATCTCCGTCACGCTCTGCCGCCCCACGTCTTGTCGCCTTCGCCCTGGTCTTCGCGGTCGGCTCTATCGCCGTCCCGGCCGGCGCGCAGACCGCTCCGTCTGCCGTCCCTGCTCCACCACGGCTGGCCGACGGCGCCCACGACTTCGACCCACTGCTCGGAAATTTCACCTTTCAATTGCACTACATGCTCCATCCGCTCACCAGTTCGCCCGACTGGCGAGACATGAGCGGCATCGATGACTGCTACAAGGTCTGGAACGGCCGCGCGCAGCTCGACACCATCGAACTCGATGGCGAGGGTGGCAGCCATATGGAAGGCCTCACGCTCCGTCTTTACGATCCCGCCGCGCGCCAGTGGCGACTCTACTGGGCGAACAGCCGTATCGGCCGCTTCGACCCGCCCCAGATCGGCGTTTTTCAGCACGGCCACGGCGACTTCTACACCACCGACACCATCAACCACAAAACCACCCTCATCCGCTTCGACTGGTCCCGCCTGACCGGCACGCCGCATTTCGAGCAGGCCTTCTCTCCCGACGGCGGCCAGAGCTGGGAAGTGAACTGGGTTACGAACCAGATCCGCACCGGCGATGCCGCGTGGGGCCAGCCCGAGCCCGGCCGCCCCAGCACCCAGCCTCCCGGCTCCACTCCGCCTCCCGCTGCCGCCACCCGCGACGGCCAGCACGACTTCGACTTCGACAACGGCACCTGGAAAATGCACATCCGCCGCCTCGCACATCCCCTCACCGGTTCCACCGAGTGGACCGAGATGGAAGGCACGACCGTCACCCATCCGATTTGGAATGGCCGCGCCAACCTCGCCGAAGTCGAAGCCGACGGTCTCGGCGGCCACCTCGAGCTCCTCGCCCTTCGCCTCTACGATCCCGTCGCGCACCAGTGGAACATCCACTTCGCCACCAGCGACAGCGCCATCCTCGGCGTCCCTGCCGTCGGCGAATTTCATGACGGCCAGGGAACCTTCTACGACTCCGAGCTCTACCACGGCCGCAATATCCTCGTCCGCTTCCGCATCGGCTCGGTTTCCGCCAACGAAGTCCATTCCGACCAGGCCTTCTCCGCCGACGGCGGCCATACCTGGGAAACCAACTGGATCAATACCTGCACCCGTGTCAGCGCGAAGGATTCCGAGTGATGCCCCCACATTCCAATCGCAAAATCACGCCCCGTTCCCGCGAACTCGCCGCCAGCGACGGCTTCGGCCCCCTCCTGTCCACAACCGCGCCAACGCGTCGTCCCACCTCGCGCTTCTTCTGCCTCGAAGCGCCACTCCACTGGAGGTCCGAACCGGCGGCCCCACGCCATCGCTCCAAACTGCACACGCCCGCGTCTCCCGCCGCTCCCGCCATCACTCTCATTCCATGAACCAGCCCCGCAAGCCCCACCTCCGAAGGCCGCCTCTCTGCGCGGCCCTGCTCTTCCTCTGCGCGCTCGCAGCCCACGCCGACGCCATCCAGATCCAGCATCCCGACCCCTGTGCCGTCACCCATCCCATGAACGACGCCTGGTTCACCGGGCCCATGCTCGCCAACACCGCCGCCACCGCGCCCCGCGGCCACGCCCTCATCGAGCCCTACCTCTACGACGTCACCGCCCAGGGAGCATTCCAGCCCGGCGGCTCCCGCCAGCCAGTCCCTCACCAGAACAGCTACGGCTCCCTCACTTACGTCATCTACGCCCTCACCGACACCACCGGCATCGGACTCATCCCTACCGCCGGCTACACCACCGCCACTGGCGTCCCCTCCAGCGCCGGACCCGACGCCGGCGACTTCACCTTCCAGCTCCAGCATCGCGTCGCGCAGTTCGTGCCCTGTCACCGCGTCCCCACCATTTCGCTCGCCGTCCAGCAAGCCCTTCCCACCGGCCGCTACGACAATCTCGGCACCCGCCCCACCAATGCCTTCGGCGCCGGCGCCTGGACGACCACCCCCGAGCTCCTCACCATGATGTACTTCTGGCTCCCCAACCACCGCATCGTCCGCATGCGCCTCAATTTCGCCGACAGCTTCTCCTCCGCCGTCCCCATCTCCGGCGCCAGCGTCTACGGCACCGCCGCCGGCTTCCGCGGAGCCGCCCATCCCGCCAGCTCCCTCTCCATCGACAATTCCTGGGAGTACTCGCTCAACCGCCGCCTCGTCCTTGCCTCCGACATCGTCTTCCACAACACCGGCAGCACCCGCGTCGCCGGATCCTACGCCGCCACCTCCACCCAGCCCGCATCCACCATCGCCTTCAACTCCGGCTGGAGCAATAACTGGTACCTCGCCCCCGCCATCGAATATTCCTGGAAGCCCACCATCGGTGTCCTCCTCGGCCTTCGCATCACCCCCGCCGGCCGCAATACCTCGGATACCCTCACCCCCGCCATCGCCATCAATATCATCCGCTGATTGCTGTCTCCTGCCCCCGGGTGCCCCATATCTGCCCGCCGTTGGCAGATGTGGGATTCCACCTCTCTTGCCCCGCGGTGTGCCCCGGCCCGGTGCCCACGCCCCCTGTCTCTCGGTGATACCCTTGAAGAAGGACCTTCCGATGCTCATCGCCCTCGTCGACCTCGAACGCGAACCACTCCGCTTCGACGAGAGCCTCCCACCTGGCGCCATCGAATACGGTGACGAGGCCACACAGGTTTCTCCCCTCGCCGTCCAGGGCCAGGCTGAGGTTCTCAAAGAGCATCGCGGCCCCAAAGAAATCGTCCCCGACATCCGCACCCGCGCTCACTGGTCTGGCGTCTTTGAGGTCCCCTGCGCCCGCTGCCTCGACCCCGTCCGCCACGATCTCTCCGGCGACTTCGACCTCCTCTTTCGCCCCCTCGGCGTCGATGCCGGCCCCGCCGACCGCGCTCTGGGCGCGCCCGAAACAGAAATCGGTTATTATCAGGAAGGTGGTCTGGTCATCGAAGACGTTCTCCGTGAACAGGTTCTCTTAACCCTCCCGGTTCGAACGCTTTGCCGCCCAGACTGCAAAGGGCTCTGCCCCCGCTGCGGACGCAACCTGAACGCCGAACGCTGCTCCTGCGAGGCCGCTCCGGCCGATGAGCGCTGGTCGGCTCTTTCAGACCTGCGTAGCCGGCTCAGCCCCGAGTTGCAGGACTCGCTCAGGAAAGACCCGGCCCCGAAGGCCGACCATTAAGATGTACACCGGCTCTGTCGCCCCGGCCTCTGCGCCTTGGCCAGCCCGGGAACGAAAGGATTCTGTAATGCCCAACCCAAAGCGCCGCCATTCGAAACGGCGCACCTCTCTTCGCCGCGCCCACGACGGCCTCACCGGCCCCGGTATGTCCGAGTGCCCCAATTGTCACGAGCGCAAGCGCCCGCATCATATCTGTCCCAAATGCGGCTACTATAAGGACCGCGAAGTCGTCGAAGTCAAAGAGGCAAAGTAGCGTGATGGCTGCCATCCGGGTGCCCCCTATCTGCCCGACGTTGGCGGATACGGGATTCCACGGGACTGCCAGCCTCCACAGCTCCGCCTTTGTATCAGGGCACGACTTCGGTCGTGCCGTAAAGGGCCTCGATAAGAACCGGGCTTTAGCCTCTGCGGCCCGCACTTCCTGACCTCCATGCTCAGCGACATCGTTCTCGATGCAATGGGTTCGGACAAAGCTCCCGAGCCCGAAATCCGAGGCGCGATTCTCGCCTGCCGCAATCTCTCCGTCCGCGTCCACCTCGTTGGGCCCGAACCCTTCCTGCGCCCCCGCCTCAACCAGGCCCTCGGCTTTGCCCGCCTCCCCATCGCCATCGTCCACGCCGACGAGTTCATCGGCATGGACGAAAAGGCCGCCCACGCCGTCCGCACCAAGCGCAACAGCTCCATGCGCATCGGCCTCAAAATGGTTAAGGAGAAGAAAGCTCACGGCTTCTTTACCGCCGGCAATACCGGAGCCGGTATGGCCACCGCCAAAATGGTCCTGGGTGCGCTCCCCGGCGTCGATCGCCCCGCCCTCGCCATCGTCGTGCCCACCCTTTCCGGCACCCCTTGCGTCCTGCTCGATGTGGGCGCCAACGTGGACTGCAAGCCCTCCAACCTCGAACAGTTCGCCATCATGGGCGAACTCTACGCGCGCTCCGTCCTCCGCATTCCCCGCCCCCGCGTCGGCATTCTTTCCGTCGGCGAAGAAGATGGCAAGGGTAACGACCTCACCCGCGAAGCTACCCCGCTGGTCAAAAAGCTGCCCATCAATTTCATCGGAAACGTCGAGGGCCGCGACATCTACAACGGCAACTGCGACGTGATCGTCTGCGACGGATTCGTCGGCAACGTCGCCCTCAAAACTTCCGAAGGTATGAGCCGCCTGGTGCGCGAGATGCTGAAGGCCTCGCTCAACCAAACGGTCACCGCCCAGGTGGGAGCCCTGCTCTCCCGCAAAGCCTTCAACGCCTTCCGCCGCCGCCTCGACCCCTCCGAATACGGAGGAGCGCCGCTCCTGGGAGTGCGCGGCGTCTGCATCATCGGCCACGGCTCGTCCAACGACCAGGCCATCATGAACGGAATCCGCGTGGCGTCCGAATTCGCCCAAGCCGGCATCAACGACCGGTTAGAAAGAGAATTCGCCTCTCGCCCAGTCACCGAACCCGACGGCCCGGAAGAACCCGACCTCCAGCTCCCCCTCCAATAGGCAAATCCGGAAACGATCGGAAACGAATCCCTGTGCCCCATGCAGGGGTTGGGACATTGGTGTCGACCGTTCCCCACCGGGTAACCCCGCAGATACTTCTCCAAAACTTCATCCTCCCCGCCACCTCTCCGCAGGAAGCTGGACGAGAGCGCGAAGCCTACATGGTCCCACAACCCAAAGTCCGGCGCGTCCTCCGTGTCATCGTGTGGCCCCTCGGCTGGTCCTTTGGATTCGTCATGGGCAGCTGTTTCCGGCGCACCGAGAAGAAATGGCGCCCACCCCGGCGCCGCCGGACCCCAGCCTGGCGGTCCAACCGAGAGCCGCCCGAATTCCTGTCAACCCCCACACCTCTTCACGAACGTAACGCCCGCTGATTCCACACGGCTTCCCCGCCAAAATCCATTAACAGAGTTGGCAGGAATTAGCCTCGAAATTGGTTTTCTAAAACTAAAGGGTAAGAACAAAAGGCTGCCAGGACTGGCAGCCTTTTCTCTTGCCTGCATTCCAGGCGGGTACCCCATCCCTCTCGCCGAAAAGCGGCGACAGGGTGGGCAGGCACTGGCAGCCGCACCTGCCTCACATCCAGCCGGATGTGCCGCACGTCCGGCCGCAACGTAGGCAGATCCGGCCGAACCTGATGCAGATGCAGCCGTATCCCATCTGCCCTGGGATCAATCATCAGGACGCAACGCGAGCGTCTCTGCAGCAGTCGCAGCCGCATCTGCTGCAGAAACGTCCGTCTCACAACTGACTCACCAGGAAGGGAATACTTGTTATCGAAATCGCCATCACCAGCGAAGTCGCTGAAAACAGGACACGGAGCATAAAAGCGATCCAGGGGGGTAAGCCAGGACCCGTCTTTCAGCTCCCGGCTCCAGCTCCGAATTGTCTTCCTACAGCGAGTTCATGTTCAGCAGGAACTCGGCGTTGTTGCGCACCTTTTCGAGGCGGCTCACCAGCAGTTCCATGGCTTCCACCGGCGACAACGGATTGAGGACCTTGCGCAGCACCCACGTGCGCTGCAGCTCGTCCTTCGGGATCAGCAGCTCTTCCTTGCGGGTGCCGGAGCGCTGGATATCGATGGCCGGGAAAACGCGCTTATCGACCAGCTTGCGGTCGAGGATGATTTCCATGTTGCCCGTGCCCTTGAACTCTTCGAAGATCACTTCGTCCATGCGCGAGCCGGTATCCACAAGAGCGGTGGCGATGATGGTGAGCGAGCCGCCTTCTTCAATATTGCGCGCCGCGCCAAAGAAACGCTTCGGCCGCTGCAGGGCGTTCGAATCGACGCCGCCGGAAAGCACTTTGCCCGAAGGCGGCACGATGGTGTTGTAAGCGCGCGCCAGACGCGTGATCGAATCGAGCAGGATGACGACATCCCGCTTGTGCTCGACCAGACGCTTGGCCTTCTCGATCACCATCTCGGCGACCTGCACGTGACGCGCAGCCGGCTCGTCGAACGTGGAGCTGATCACTTCGCCCTTTACCGACCGCTGCATGTCGGTGACTTCCTCCGGGCGCTCGTCGATCAGCAGAACGATCAGCACGATCTCAGGGTGGTTCGCCGTAACGGAGTTGGCGATGGACTGCAGCAGCATGGTCTTGCCGGTGCGCGGCGGGGCGACGATCAGGCCGCGCTGGCCTTTGCCGATGGGCGTCAGCAGATCCATAACCCGGCCGCTGATGTTCTCCCGGACCGTCTCCATCTTCACCCGCTCCTGCGGATAGAGCGGCGTCAGGTTGTCGAACAGGATCTTGTTGCGCGTTTCCTCGGGCGACTCGAAGTTGATGGCCTCGATCTTGACCAGCGCGAAGTATTTCTCGCCCTCATGCGGCGGGCGGACGTTGCCGCTGATGGTGTCGCCCGTCTTTAGATCGAATTTCCGGATCTGCGATGGCGATACGTAGATGTCATCCGGGCCGGGAAGGTAGTTGTAATCGGGAGAGCGAAGGAAGCCGTAACCGTCAGGCAGAATTTCCAGAACGCCTTCGGCGAAAATGTGGCCTTCTTTTTCGCTCTGCGCCTGAAGAATCTTGAAGATCAGATCCTGCTTACGGAGCCCGCTGGATCCGGGTATTTCGAGCGTGCGCGCGATGCGGCTCAGCTCGGTGATGTTCTTCTCTTTGAGTTCTGCGATGGTCATGGAATCACCTGCGGGGATTTTTCTTTTTGGGAGGGGAGTCGATCAGGAAGGGAGGGCGGGAACTGAAGTGCAGAGGCCTGTCTCTATCTTAGACCGGAAAGTGGACGTGGAGGGCCCACGCCGTCGGCTATGCGGCGCGACGGCGCTGCTGCGTCATGGCCACTGGGGCCTGGATCGCTGGTGCGGCCGCTGCCGGGCTTTGCTCCCGGAAGCGGACCAGCACCTCGTTCATGGTGTCCTGCAGGCGCGTATTTGGCTTGTGCAGCTTGCGCGTCGCTTTGGAAGCCAGCTGACACAGCTGGTAGCGATTGTTGACATGGGTGAGTGCACCAAAAATCAATTCAGAACGCATGGTAGTGTCTCCTTGCTTTTAACTAGTAAGAGTCTCCGACCGCCTTCGATCACAGAACAACCGCCGAACCACACAGGGCCCGCAGCAGGTTGGGGGAAAGAGGATCCCGGAAGCCGATACTTGTTAGACGCGGCATGCAGCGCTTTTGGTCAACCTTTTTTCCCGCCTGAAATACGAAAAAACAGAGCGGAATGCCGCTTTTCAACACCGTCGCCGAACCGCCCCTTGGCAGACAATGCCAGTCCACGCTCCAGAGGAGCATGTGCTTCTTTCTGCGTGACCGGATTGGTGGTGCAGGACGGCGAAACGCCGGGGTCAAAAATCGACATCTCGAAAATACCGTCCGAGCCGATTCCGGTCAACTTCTTTTTTCATAGTGGCCACCACCATGATTACCAAAATTGGAATGGCTGGCTAAACCATTGACTATACGGTTATTGCCCCGAAAATGCTGAAGCCGCCCCGGCATGCCGAGACTTCCAAATTCCATAGGGCGCCATCTCCGAAAAGCATCGCATTTTCTGCTAATAAGCCTTTATTAATGAAATATTTAAAGAAGAGATAACAGATACCAAGCAGTATTAACCGGTCAGGGGGTACCTGCCATGAGTCATTCATACCGAAGCGCTTCAATCGGATCGAGGTTCGCCGCCCGGAGGGCGGGAATCATCCCGCTCACAAGGCCCACGACCGCCAGAATCCCGGTCGCCAGGACGACGGTGCCGGGAGATATCAACAGGCGGATATCCGCAGACTCGGCGTTCTTCGCGATCGCACTGTAAAAAGTGATGCGGCCGACGCCCAATGACACCGCATAGGAGAGCGCAATGCCCACGATCCCCCCGACGCCCGTAATCACAAGCGCTTCGGAGAGGAACTGAAGCAGGATGTGCCGCCGGCGCGCTCCGAGGGCCTTCTCAATCCCGATCTCCCGGGTACGCTGCTGGACGGCCACCAGCATGATGTTCATCAGGCCGATGCCGGCGATGCCCAGAGTCAGGACCCCGATGAACAGCAGCAGCCCCTCAAGCGCCAAGGTGATGATCTGGAACTGCCGCAGCTGGCGCATCAGATTGGCGACGAAGATGGCGTTGCGGTCGGTGGGCAGGAAGTTGTGCATCGCGGCCAGCGTGTTGCGGACCGCCTGTTCAACCGCGGCGTTGTCGCCGTGATACGTCAGCCAGATGCCGCCCAGGTACTTCATGTCACCGAAATCGCTGTACGTATTGAACGGGATGTAGACCTGGCGGTTGACGTCGTCGTCGCCCTCCTGCATTTTTGGCTCGAGGACCCCGATTACCGCGTAGCTGATGCCGTTCAGACGGATGCGCTGGCCGACGGCGTACTGGCCGCCGAAAAGTTTCGTCTTGGCCTCCGAGCCCAGTACCGCGACATGCGCGCGGTTCTGATCGTCTTCGTCGGTGAAGAACCGGCCCGTGGCAACATCCAGCTTAAGAATCCGGTCGATCTCGGGACGATACGCGTCGATCTGCCAGGAGTACATGTGCTCGTCGCTGGCGACGTTCACCTGTTTGAACATCGCAGGCGATATGCGCACGACGCCAGGCACAGTCGCCAGTAAGCGCTCGACGTCGTCCTGGGTAAGCCGCACCTGGACGCCGGCCTTGGTCCCCCCAGCCTGTTCGGAGGTGCGGCCGGGAAACACGCCGATGAGGTAGGTGCCCCACTGGGCGAAAATGTTCTGGATGGCATGGCCGAAGCCGGCGCCGTACGCGAGCAGCAGGACAACGGTGGCGATGCCCCAGGCCATGCCGCCAATGGTGATGAAGGTGCGCCGGCGGTTGTAGATCATCGCTTCCCACGCCTGAGCCCAGATGTCGCGAATCATGGAAACCTCCTACTCACGGCGGAGCGCTTCCACCGGCTCGAGTGCCGCGGCCTGGGCGGCGGGATACAGGCCGGCGACGATGCCGCAGAGACTGAGGGAGACGAGAGCAAGCGTGGCCGACCACGCCTGCAGGCGTGGTGGATCGAAGCCCTCAACATTTTGCCCGAAGGCCTGCTGCAGGATCCACATGAACAGCGCCGAACCAACGATCCCGATGACGCCGCTGACGCCGGTCAGCGTCAGCCCTTCGAGGAAGAACTGCACCAGGATGCTGCGACGCGTGGCGCCCAGCGCCTTGCGCAGACCGATTTCGCTGGTGCGCTCCGTAACCGACACCAGCATGATGTTCACGATGCCGACAGCGCCCAGAGCCAGCGTGACCAGGCCCACACCCCCGAGGAAGATGTCCATCGCGTCGAAGATCTTGCTCACCATCTCCTGCGACTGCACCGAGTCCCATTCAGTGAAGGCATCGCTGGCTTCAGGATCGAAGCCGTGGCGACGGGCGATGATCGCGTGGACCTCATGTACCGCGGAAACATGGCCGGCGGCCGAGAAAGGCTGGTACTGGATGGAACTGACCGTGTTCTGCGGATTATTGCCCCAGTTGAGGGCGAAACGGTCGAGCATCACGGAGAGCGGGATGTAGACCTGCTGGCTGCGGTCGTCATTATCGCCGTGGCCCACATGGTTACAGACGCCAATAACAGTGAAGCGAGTCCCGTTGAGCGTGACCCATTCGCCCAGCGCCGGATGGCCGGGAAAGAGGAGCTTCGCGCTCTTTTCCCCGAGCACGATAACGCGGCTTTTGCTGCGCAGGTCGTCGTCGGTGATAAAGCGTCCCTGCGCGAGGGGAATAAAGCGGACCCGCTGATAGCCGGGATCGACGCCCAGCACCTGGCCGCCCGCCGTCTCATAGATGCTTTGCTGCTTGATGTCGCTGCGGTTGACGACCGCGGTTGCTGTACGCACGTCGGGCGCCTCAGTCCTGATTGCTTCGGCGTCGGACAGGGTGAGGTAATAGGGCCGCATGCCTGTATGCTGCCCCGGAACGGCGGGAATGGTCCCGTTCCACATCATGATGACGTCGTTGCCCAACTCGGCGAACTCGCGCTGCTGGCCGGAGCGGAAACCTTCGCCCACCGAGATCAGGAGCAACATGGATCCGACGCCCCATGCGATGCCGAACATGGTCAGGAAAGACCGCAGCTTGTTGGCGCGGATGGCCTGGAAGACCTGCCCGAAGGTGTCGCCGAGGGTCTGCATAGGCTGCCAGGGAATACGGATGGGAGGAGAGCGCGGTTCCCGGAAGATGGCGACTCGGTAGAACGGCTATTGGCGGCAGCCCCAAAGACCTTCCCAGGGTGGAAAGGCACAGGGGCAAAGCCTCAGGCTGAGAGGCCTGCGGGAGCCGTGGGGCGCCCGCAGACCTGGTTATTTTGCGTTGCTCAGGGCCTGTTGCACCTGCTCCGGGCTGGGCTCCGACTGCTTCAGGTACTCGCTGACCCGCTTGCGTTCTTCAGGGGACAGCATGGGAATCAGAGACACCATGCGGCGCATGGTGGTCGCTACGTCATCCACCAGGTTCATCACACGAATGGCTTCGCCGGACAGGGGCATAAACTCGATTGACCTCTGCAGACATTTTCAGCGATCCAGGGATTTCGGTAAAGGTGGGGCATTCTTTGCCCTATTTCGCGATCTTCATCCCTTCGATAAAGCCGCCAATGCGGGAGGGTCGCGTCTCTTCGAGGTAAATCTTCACGTAGTCCAGGTAGTTGCGGGCGTAGAGGAGGATTTCCTCGTGGTCGTCCGACGTAAGGTCGCGGCGGACCTTGCCGGGAACGCCGGCGACCAGCGAGTGCGGAGGAATGACCATACCTTCCGGGATGACAGCGCCGGCGGCGATGATCGAGCCTTCGCCAATGCGGGCGTTGTTCAAAATCGTCGAGCCGATGCCGATGAGGCAGACATCCTCGATGACGCAGCCGTGCACCGTGGCGTTATGGCCAATCGTCACCCAATCGCCGACGATGACAGGGTACTTGTAGCGCTGACCGTGGAGCACGGCGCAATCCTGCACGTTGGAGTGCGCGCCGATCCGGATCGAGTTGACGTCGCCGCGCACCACGGCGTTCATCCAGACGCTCGAGTGTTCGCCCAGCACAACATCGCCGATGACCTGCGCAGAGAGGTCGATGTAGCAACTGGCGGGAATGGTCGGCGTGACGCCCTGGTAAGTTCGGATCATAGCCTTAGGAACTTGTTGAAATTCGCTGCAACACGGCGGATCTACTGGGGATTTGCTTTGCTGCAGAGTTGAAATCTGTCTGAATGGTGCGTTGGGTCAGTGTTCAACGGGGTTTGTGGGCATCGGGGAGGTGCCCGAGG
>DATAWS010000027.1:0-20143 GCA_036267095.1 Acidobacteriaceae bacterium | reverse complement strand
CTACCAGCGCCCACTCCTCATCCGATACGTCGCTCGGATAGCCCCGCCGCTCTCCCTGCCTCACACCGCCAGGATCACTCCCCAGCAGCCATTTCGCTCATCTATTTCAAATCACGGGAACAAACTTAATAACAGCCTCTAGAAAGCCCCGCACTCAGGTCCAGCACTCATCTCTCCAGGCCATTCGTACCCAGCCTGCGGTATTCGCAGGATGCCGGCGACGTGTCTTCAGCAGCCGGCTGCAGGTGAAGGTCCTCCCCTCCGGCATCCCAGGGCAGCCGGGGGGGATCTGTTATTTACCTGGGCTGGAAATCCCGCACGGGTCCCGGCGGTCCGGACCCGGCGATGCCGCTGCGCGTCCCAAGTGTTACCCTTGAAGCTTGCCATCCCTTCTTCTGAGGTTTCGGATCGCGTGAAAGCCGTGATGTCTCGTCTTGTGGCCCTGCTGGTGTTTGGGGCGTGCCTGTTTTCTCAGCATCGCCTTCTGGCGCAGGTGACCGCAACCGCTCCCGAAACCGAAGCTCCGCAGTACACCGAACGGTGGGACTTATATGGGGGTGCGCAGTACTCCCACTTCAATCCCAGCCCCGGCACCGGGGTGCACGCCATCAATCTGCTGGGGTGGAATGGCAGCGCTACCGCCTGGTTCCGTCCGCTGATCGGGCTGGAGGCGAGCGCGCGCGGGCTTTCCGGCGATATGGCGATCCAGGCCAACAGCTATGGAGTTCCAGCGAGTCCGGCGATGTCCGAAAAGCTGTTCCTGTTTGGGCCGAGCTTCCGCCTGCTGCGCCGGCCGCACTACGCGCTGGGCATGCACGGGCTGGTGGGAGCCGCGTATGGGGTCTTCGATACGGACTTCCCGTCCGGCATCACGCCGCAGATGGTGGGGATTTATAACAACAAGCTGACCCTGGGCGTGGCCATGGGCGGATTTGCCGATTACAACCTTTCGTCGCGCCTGGCGGTGCGGTTCGTCTCCGACTGGCAGCCGACCCACTACGGCTTTCCGTGGCAGAACGAGTTCGCCGGCTCGGTCGGCATCGTCTATAAGGTTGGATCGCTGCACATCCGGTAAGAGGGGCAACTCCGATCCGCTGATGGCCGGCCGATTCGCCGGGCTCTAATCCCGAGTCTTGTCCTTGTGCGCATCGGCTGCTTCGGCCTGCCATGCGATTCGCAGCGCCTGCCGCGTCGCGGAGTACTGCGCCCCGGTGAGCAGCAGCAATCCGGTCAGAAAAGCCCACAACATGATCCCCACAGAGACCTCGAAGGGGCCGTAGACGGCGTGCAGATCCATTTTCGGCAGCAGCAGGACGAAGAGCAGCCGTCCGACGTCCCAGAGCAGGCCTATGACAATGGCCGTGGGCAGCACGGCTCGGAAGGGTAGCTTGCGGTTGGGCAGGATCCAGTAGACGACGAAGAACATGCCTACGCTGAGGAAGGCGACGGCAATCTGCAGGAACAGATGGTGGATGAAGGAGAAGACCACATTGTCGGTGTGGCCGAAGAAGAGGAAGGCCAGGATCGAGGTTTGGGCTGTGGCCGCACCGACGGCAAGCATGGCCAACATCCCCACCAGAAAGGCCAGACCGAGCGAGACGAGCTGATTCATCACGTAGGAGCGGTTCTTTTTGATACCCCACACGCGATTCAGCGCCACTTCCAGTGGGAGAAAGACCCCGGTCGACGAGATCAGCAGCATCACGACTGACGCGACCTGCACGGAGCCCGCGGGGTGGACGAGCAGGCTCATATTGCGGACCACGAAATCCTGATTAGAGGCGGAGGAGGGCAGCAGGTCGTGGAGCATGCCTCCGATCTCCTTCACCATGGTGGTGGAATGGAAGACCTGCAGGGCCACAGTAAACATCATGACGATGAAAGGGAAGAGCGACAGGATGGCGTTGGCGGCGACGCTGAAGGCGTAGGTGTGGACCTCGGTCTGGCCGAGATAGCGGACAAGGGCCAGCAGCACCGGCCGGAAACCGCGGCCCGCGGGCCAGGCGGGGGGCTCCGGCGCTTTGGGGGGCAAAGCGGCCCCGGACGGGGCCGGAGCCGGCTCACGCTCAGCCTTCACAGTCATGCAGGGATCCTGAAAAAAGGGTAGCAGAGGGCGGGGAGCGAGGCTGCTCGAATGGAGGGAAATGGGGTGGTTGGCCCCAAAGGGGCGCGTACTTCCGTAACCTACTGCGAAATACAGCTTTTCCCCGCAAATTTTCTCTTGATTTCAAAAACGTTTCCTGCCATAACAGGAGCACGATTCTTGTCCCCACAGGGGAATCGGAATTTGGAAGGCCAGTTAACTGATGTACCTGCATTGTCTCCGCGACCGCCCGGTGACCCACTGAGCTGCCCCGAACCGCCAATGCAGGCGGCCAAAAGGCAGCTTTTGGTGTCTCTGAAGCTCGTTACATCCGTAACGAATTTCGGGGAGCCACGGGGCGGCTGGGAACGGAAAACATGGACGCAAACAATCAAGGAGTTCCAGTGAAAGAGCATGGAGTGGTGAAGTGGTTCAACGGAGCCAAAGGCTATGGGTTCATTCAGCGGTCGAGTGGCGAGGATGTGTTCGTTCATTTTTCCGCGATTCAGGACTCGGGCTACAGGACGTTGAATGAAGGGGAAGCTGTGGAGTTCGAGTGCCAGCAGGGCCCCAAGGGCCTGAGCGCTGCGAACGTGGTCCGCAACGGCGCCTGATTTTGACCCGGAGCGACGCGGCTCAGCCCCGGGGCCGCACGCACCGCCTGGACTTCATCGAGCAAACACAGATCAAAAATGCGGCTCGGAGGAAATCCCCGGCTGACTGGAAGTGTCGTTCGCGATCGCACTTCTCTCCAGCTGCCACGCGGCCTCCGTTGCGGTTGCGGCAAGCACCGGATCGGAGTCCAGCGCCCACTGCCGCAAAGTCGGCAGAAACTCAGGCTGGCTGCTGTTTCCCATGGCGATGGCCAGATTGCGCCGAAAGCCGGACCATTTGGCTCGCCGCATGGGTGAGCCGTTAAACCGGCGTTCGAATGAGGCTTCGTCCATCTCCGCCAGCCATTCCAGCGCCGGGTTGACCAATTCTGTGCGGGGCGCGAGATCGGGGTCGGCGCTGATAGGGGCTTTGCGATTCCACGGGCAGACGTCCTGGCAAATGTCGCAGCCAAAGATCTGGCGGCCGATGCCGCTGCGCAAACCTTCAGGAATGAGGCCGCACTTCTCAATGGTGAGATAGGCGATGCAGCGGCTGGCATCCATCTGGCGGGGTCCGGTCAGCGCGCCGGTCGGGCAGGCGTCGATGCAGCGTGTGCACGATCCGCAGCGATCGGCGGCGAGAAAGGCGGCCTGGTCGGGGACCTCGAGCGAGGTCACGAGCACGGCGAGAAACAGCCATGAGCCCAGCTGCTGATTGAGAAGGCAGGTATTTTTTCCGACCCAACCGACGCCGGCGTAGCGGGCATAGACCCTCTCGACGACCGGTCCGGTATCCACAAAGCAGCGCGATTCAAACGGGCCCCGCTCGACGGCCAGACGATCCCGCAGAGATTCCACTCGGCGCAGCAGAACCTTGTGGTAGTCGGTGGGGCGGCTGCCGTTCCCGGTCCAGGCATAGCGCGCGATCCAGCCGGTGTTCTGGGGCTCGGGATCGATGGACCGCGGTGCCGCGGAATGGTAGTTGGCCGTGCAGACAATCACGGATCGCGCCCAGGGCAGCGGGACCCGGAGCGAGGAGCGGAGCAGACGACCGGCTTCGTCGCGGCGCTTCAGGTACTCCATTTCTCCGGCGCGGCCAGCGTCGATCCAGTCCGCGAAGCGGCTGCGCTCTTCCGCATCGGCCGCCGATCCAGACTCAGGGACGCTGGCCACGCCGGCAGCGGAAAAGCCCGCTTCCTGCGACAGCGTATCGACGAGTTCTCGCAGAGAGGATGATTCCATCGGTTCCGATTCGCAGCTCGGTAGGCGGCGACGCGTCTTTGGTTAGAGTACCTGCGCGAGGGCCTTCGCCTCTTCCCCGGTTGCCGGGCAACATCTTCCCCCGTATACTGCAGCCAACGGGAGCCGTAGGGTTCGGTTCTCCAAAGCGAGGTGCGTCTTCAGTCAGAGCCTTATCCTGACGCCCGAAGTTCCGCCATCCGATGTTTCCGCGTGGCGCGCGGTAGTTCGCGTGCTGCGAAGTCCCTTGGCCGGTGCAGTCGATTGCCTTTCCTCGGTTCTTTTCCCCGCTGATTGCCGCGTGTGCGGCGCCCCGCTTTCCGGTTTCACCATCCTGCCCGTCTGCGTGTCCTGCTGGAACGATCTCCCCCCACAATCCAATAGCCTGTGCGCCGGTTGCGGCGAGGCGCTGCCTTCTGATCGCGGCCTGAGGGGGGAGAGTTTGTGCCGCCCCTGCCGCGTCCAGCCACCGGATTTCACGAAGGCTGTCGCGCATGGCATCTATCGCGGCACGCTGCGCACGCTGCTGCACCTGCTGAAATATGACCGCATGGAGCCGTTGGCCCGGCGGTTGGGTGCGTTGCTGGCCGATCAGGTGCTGGCTGTTCCCGATTTGCCAACGGAGATGGTTGTCGTTCCGGTTCCACTCTTCAGCGGGAAGCGCCGCCAGCGGGGATTCAACCAGTCGGAACTGTTGGCGCGGGGCGGGATCGCCGCCATGCGCCGGAGACGGCCGGGCATGACGGTCCGGCTGGCTGCGGGGCTGCTGGAGCGACGCCGCGCGACCCAGAGCCAGGCGGGGCTGACCCCGCACCAGCGTCGCGTGAACGTCCGCGGCGCTTTTCTTGTCCCTCATCGGGCGGCGGTTGAGGGAAAGAACCTTTTGCTCGTCGACGATATCTACACGACCGGCGCCACGGCGCGGGCCTGCTCGGCGGCTTTACGGCGGGCGGGAGCGGCATCGATTTGGGTCGCGACCGTGGCCCGCGCGCAAAAAGAATTTGCGAGGCAACCGGCGCTGCTACGGCCTTCGGAAGCGGCCACCGCCGAGGTTCGTATGGAAGAGGACTTTGCGTATTGGGGGGACAGCCGCACGGCTCCGGCCGGCGGTCCGGCACGTTAGCTCAAACCTGAACGGAGGCTGTATGTCGTTGGGGAAAGCTGGTGTTCACGCTCGCAGGCAAACTCCGGGAAAAGTTCAGGCGATTGCGCACGCCAGCGAGAGTCGCGGCGTGGAGGGACCGCGCGTCGTCACCACCACCCAAGCGCTGCAGACGCCGGTGCTGGTGCTGAATGCGTCCTACGAGCCGATCAATATCTGCGGGGCGCGGCGGGCTTTGGTCCTGGTGCTGAAGGGGGTCGCTCGCACGGAAGAGGAACAGGCGACGGAGCTTCACTCCGCCCGCGCGCGCATGGCGATGCCATCCGTGATCCGGCTGCTTGAGTACCGGCGCATCCCGCACCAGACGCGTGCGCTTTCGCGCAAAAACATCCTGCTGCGTGACCGCAACACCTGCCAGTACTGCGGCGTGATTCTGCCGTCGGCGGAACTGACGCTGGATCACGTGGTGCCGCGCTCGCGCGGCGGCCTCTCCACCTGGGAAAATCTGGTTGCGGCCTGCCACGCCTGCAATCGGCGGAAGGGCAGTCATCTGCTCCATGAGCTGGTGCACATGAAGCTGCAGCGGGAGCCACGTCCCTTCACGCTGCACACCAGCCGACACATCATGCGCATGATCGGCCACTCCGATCAGAAGTGGCGGAAGTACCTGTATTACTGAGCTGGGGCGGATCCTCGCGCCCGCCATACTCGGCATAGCCGGTGCCCTATACTGTTCGCTGGTTTGATGGGAGAGCCAGCTATGCCGGTGAACGCGCAACCGGAAGTCACGATTCGTAAAGCCACACCCAAGGACGCCGCGGTCTGCGGTGCAATCTCCTGGCGCGCCTTCTCGACGCTCAATGCCGAACACAATTTCCCATGCGATTTTCCGAACGAGGAAGTCGCCATCGGAGTGACGACGGTGTTGTTCGGCCATCCTGGTTTCTATTGCGTGGTGGCAGAGAGCGGCGGGCGCGTTATTGGGAGCAATTGTCTGGACGAGCGCTCCGTTATCGCCGGCGTAGGTCCGGTCAGCGTCGATCCCGACATACAGAATCGCGGCGCAGGGCGCAAACTGATGCGGGCTGTCATGGACCGCGCCAAAGGGCGCGGCGCGCCGGGCGTCCGCCTGGTTCAGGCAGCCTTTCACAATCGCTCCATGGCGCTTTACACTCGGCTCGGTTTCGATATTCGTGAACCTCTTGCCTGCCTGCAGGGCCGGCCTGCGCAGCGTCGTGTTTCCGGATGTGTTGTTCGCCCGGCCACGTCCGCAGACCTCGAAGCCTGCGACGCGCTTTCGCTTAAGGTGCATGGATTCGATCGGGCCCAGGAGCTTTTGGATGGGATCGAGCAAAAGAGCGCGGTCGTGGTGGAGCGCGACGGGCGGATCACCGGCTACTCGAGCTCGCTGGCATTTTTTGGGCACAGCACAGCGGAGACAAATCTGGATCTGCAGGCCCTGATCGCCTCAGCGGACTCCTTTGGCGGGCCCGGCATCCTTTTGCCCTCGCGCAACAGCACGCTGCTGCGATGGTGCCTTTGCAACGGCTTGCAGATTGTGCAGCCCATGACGCTGATGAGCTTTGGCCTCTACAACGAACCCAACGGGGCGTGGCTGGCGTCGGTTTCGTTCTGAGGGTTATCGGCTGTCGCGCCTTCACGCGGCACACCAGCCGACACATCATGCGCATGATCGGTCTCTCCGTTCAGAAGTAGCGGAGGTACCGCACTATTAGCGCCAGCGAGCAGTCGGACGCGTTGCACCCGTCCGGGTTGCCGCGATTCGCAGTTAGTCTCCGTCGCCCTCGATGCGCACCAAGCCTGAGCGTCCCAGGCTCTGGGCGGCAAAGCCCAGATCCCAGGCAGGAAATTGCAGCTCCGGCATCGGCTTGGCGCGAAACAGCCTTTTACACTGCCGGGCTGTCCATCGCGCCCACCGCTTCGATTTCTTCCGCCGCGCGCTGTCGCTGGAGATGCCAGTGCCCGCATACATCTGGCGGTACAGCTTCGAGAGGAAAATGAACGCGATCCTGGAAGTGATATTGGGACAGCAGGCCGATCGCTCCCAGATGGCGCTCCAGTTATAGAAGCGGTCCCACACGCGCTGGGTTCGGTTGCGGATCTCATCCGCGCTCATCGAGGGATGCGGGGTGAACATTTTGGGGCGAACTTCGGTGGGGATGAGCCAGTAACGGGTAATGGGCACATCCGCAACCATGGTGGGCGCCACCGACTGCTCCTTTTCCCAGCGGATGAAATCGACGGTTCCGGGGAACGGGGTCATCATCACAAACTGGGCAAAGGTCACGCCGGCCTTCATCGCCATTTGCACCGTCGCGTCGAAGGTGGCGGGGGTGTCGGTGGGCAGTCCGAAGATGAACGATCCCAGCACATGGACGCCATGCTGCTTGAACGTCTGCAGGCGTCCGGCCAGAGCTTCGCCCGAAAAGTTCCAGTCTTTGTAGACCGCCTTCAGGCCCTCCGGGGTCACAGCTTCCACGCCCACCAGCGCACCTTTGATATTGGCATTGCGCATGGCGTCGAGAAACTCGGCGTCCTCGCCCGCCTCCATGGTGATCTGGGTGAAGAAGACCATGTCCTTCGGCAGCTTGGCGAGCTCTTCCATCAGGTGGAAGCGATCGGTGCGGATGGCGGTCAGTTCGTCCAGCCGGGCCTGGTTGTGCTGTTCGCGCGCCAGGCGCAGATCGGTCAGGGTGACGGGATAGAAATTGTCGTCGGCCAGGGCGATGAACTTGAATCCGAGGCGGCGCAGGTTCACGATTTCGTCGATCACGCTCTGATAGCGCCGCTGGCGCGGCTGCTGTCCGTCGGTCCGCCAGACGCTGCAAAAAGAGCAGTGCTTGGGACAGCCGCGGGTGGTCTGCACCGAGGCCCACATGTACTTTTCGGGATTCATGAGATCCCAGCGCGCAGCGAGGAAGTCGGTGCCCGCGATGCGGCCGCCATCGTAAACGCTTTGCGGCTGTCCGGCGAGACAGTCCATGACGACTCTGGCCCAGATCATGTCGCCGTCGCCTTTCACCACAGCGTGGGCTGCACCGCGCTCCCGGGGCTCTTCGGGAAAAAGGGTGGCGTGGATGCCCCCGTAGATCACCCAGGCGCCGCGTTCGCGGGCCATGCGGCCCACCTGGTATCCGCGCAGTGCGTTGCCGGTATGCACGCTGATGCCGACGATGTCGCCGGGCTGAATGCTGGAGGCCACGATCGGTTCGAGCGACTCATCGACCAGGATCGGATCGCCTGCCGCTGTGGGGGTAGCTGCCGCTAGCACGAACAGCCATCGTGGGGTGATGACAGCGGTGCCAAAGGAATTGTCACTGGGATTCACCAGGTGAACGCTCATCCGATTCAACCTTTCCGAATACGAGCAGGGCCTCAGAGAGCGGATCCACGGTTGGGACAGTGGCGGTTCACTTTCCGGTGTCGCTCGCAATGATGCGAGTCTTCTTGCCGGACAACGTTCCCCATCATACAGATCAAGTCTGGGGATTGAGTCCTTTGGGCGGTAGATTACGGTGATATTACACTGCCGGTTGCAGCTTTTCGCTTCGAAGTCCAGTGCTCGCCGCCATTTCCGGCGTTTTCGATGCATCGGGCCGGGATTGGCTGCCACCCGTGCCGCATCGCCCATTGCCAGAAAGCGGCCCCCGCGCTCTCATGTTCGTCAGGAGCGCACCATGGCGGCTGGATACTCGGGGACACCCCGGGCCGCGGTGAGAGCTATTCCCAGCGGCGGAAGATCAGCGAGCCGTTCGTCCCGCCGAAGCCGAAGGAGTTCGACAGGGCGATGTCGATGCGTCCCTTCTGGGGATGGTTGGGGACGTAGTTCAGCACGCACCCGGGATCGGGATGGTCGAGATTGGCGGTGGGGGGAGCGGTCTGGTTGAGCAGGGCCAGAATGGTGATACCCGCCTCGAGGCCACCGGCGCCACCCAGCAGGTGGCCGGTCATCGACTTGGTGGAGCTGATCATCAGCTTGCCGCTGGTGGCGTGCTCGCCGAATAACCTCTGCATGGCCTTCGATTCGACCGCGTCGCCGAGAGTGGTTGAAGTGGCATGGGCGTTGACGTAATCCACCTGGTGCGGCTCAATCTTGGCGCTTTTCAGCGCGTTCTTCATAGCCCGCATGCACCCGTCGCCATCTTCGGGCATGCCGGTGATGTGGTAAGCGTCGGCGCTGAGGCCGTAGCCAATAATCTCCGCGAGGATTTTTGCTCCGCGGGCTTTGGCGTGCTCCAGCTCTTCGAGGATCAAAATGCCGGAGCCTTCGCCGACCACGAATCCATCGCGGTCTTTGTCGAACGGCCGGCAGGCGTGGGCGGGATCGTCGTTGCGGGTGGAGAGCGCGCGCATGGCGGCAAAGCCGCCGATTCCCATGCGAGTAATGGCCGCTTCCGAGCCACCGGCGATCATCACATCGGCATCGTCGCGCTCGATGATGCGGTAGGCATCGCCGATGGAGTGCGCGCTGGTGGTGCAGGCGGTGGCAGTGGCCTCGTTGGGGCCCTTGGCGCCGTAGCGGATGCTCACCTGTCCGGCAGCGAGGTTAATGATGGCGGCAGGAATAAAAAACGGCGATATCTTGCGCGGGCCGCCCTGCAGCATGTTGTTGTGCTCACGCTCGATGACATCGAACCCGCCGATGCCCGATCCGATGAACACCCCGACGCGTTCGCCGTTGGAAGCGTCGATTTTCAGGCCGGAGCTTTCCATTGCCTCGTGCGTTGCCGCCAGAGCCAGATGGATAAATCGCCCCATCTTGCGCGATTCTTTTTTGTCGACAAAGTGGAGCGGGTCGAAGTGCTTGACTTCGGCGGCGAAGGTGACGGGGAAGCCGGTGGTATCGAAGCCGGTGATGGTGGCCATCCCGCTCATGCCGGCCAACAGGTTGTTCCAGACCTCGGGGGCGGTATTGCCGACTGCCGATACCAGGCCGAGCCCTGTGACAACGACGCGTCGCTGCAAGTCTACTTGCCGCCTTTCGCGTTCTTCTCGATGTAGTCGATGGCGTCCTTGACGGTCTTGATCTTCTCGGCATCCTCATCGGGAATTTCGAGGTCAAACGCCTCCTCAAACTGCATCACCAGCTCGACCACGTCGAGAGAATCGGCTCCCAGGTCTTCCTGGAAAGAAGCTGTAGGGGTGACCTCGGCTTCGTCCACCTGCAGCTGCTCGACAATGATCTGCTTCACCTTCTCGTCCACACCTGATGCCATGCCACTCTCCTCTGTACCGCCGTTGACGTTGATGCTGAAATTCGGAAGGGGGGATGGAAGCCTCCGCGCACAATCCAAGGTCTGGTGCAGACACACCCTACCTCAGCTCCGAAATTCCAAGTCTACTGACGCCCCCTGGACGTGTAAAGCGGCGGGGATGTGTAGCGGCATCGGGGAGGCGCGCCCGCGGCGGAGTGAGGGCAGACTCAGGAGCGGCAACTCCCGCCGCTGCTCTGGAAAAAGGGGGCCGTTGGGCTACACTCGGGAGCGGTAGACTCAGGCCATGTTCCTCTGGATTGGGATTGGGGTGGTTGCAGGGATGGTGCTGGGGCTGACGGTGGGCCGGGCGTGGATGGGCAGCCGCATGGCGCCTGAGATGCGCGAGAAAAATCGTCTGCTGGATGAGGCTCGGGAGCGCGAAGCGGCGCAGCGAGAGGAGAGGTCGCGTCTGGAAGAGGCGGCTCGGCAGGTGGGCCAGCAAATGGCAGAGCTACGCGTGTCGCTGGATCGCATGGCAGCGGAGGCGGAACAATGCCGCCGGGAGGCGCACGCTGCCCAGATCGAAGCGGCCGAATTGCGGAAGACACTGGAAGGGGAAACAAACGCAGCCGAAGAGAAGATTACCATCATTCAAAGCGCCCGTGAGGAGCTCTCCAATCAATTCAAGGCCCTCGCGAATGACATCCTGGAGCAAAAATCGAAGACCTTCACCGAGCAGAACCAGGCAAACCTCAGCACTCTGCTCAACCCGCTGCGCGAGAAGTTCGGAGAATTCCAGCAGAAGGTGGAAAGCCTGGAGAGGGACGGCATCAGCGGGCGCACCGAGCTGAAGACGCAGATCGAACAGCTGCGCACATTGAACGCGCGGCTATCGACGGACGCGGCCAATCTGGTCACAGCCCTGAAGGGCTCGTCGAAAACGCGGGGCGACTGGGGCGAACTGGTGCTGGAAAAGCTGCTCGAGTCGGCCGGGCTGCGCCGGAATGTCGAATATCGGGTCCAGAGCACGCTGGGCCGCGAAGAGGGAGGCAACGCTCGGCTCGACGTGATCCTCGATCTGCCCGACGATCGTCACCTGGTGATCGATTCCAAGGTGTCGCTCAACAGCTACACCGACTACTGCAACACCGAGAGTGAAGAGGAGCGCAAACAGGCGCTGCGGAGCCATCTGCAATCGGTGCGCGGGCACCTGAAGGAGCTCTCCGCGCGGGAATACCAGGACCTCTACGGGCTCAAATCTCTGGACTTCGTTCTGATGTTCGTACCGGTCGAGCCGGCATTCATGCTGGCTATCGCGAACGACAATCGGCTCTGGCAGGATGCGTATGAGAAGAACGTCCTGCTGGTCAGCCCCAGCAGTCTTCTCTGCGTAGTGCGCACCGTTGCTCAGATCTGGCGCCAGGAGCAGCAGGCGCGCAACGTCGAAGAGATCGCGAAGCGCGGCCGGATTCTGCTCGACAAGTTCGTGGGCTTTACAGATGATCTGCAGCGGATCGGCAGAAAGCTGGGCGAGGCGAAGGAAGCGTACGAGGGCGCCTATAACAAGCTGACCCGCGCCGACGGCAATCTGGTTTCGCAGGCGCAGAAGCTGGTCAGGCTGGGCATCCGGCCCAACAAGACGCTGCCGCAGCCGCTGCTGGATCAGGCGATGGAGGCTGAGGAGGGATTCGAACTGGCCGCGGAGTCCGAAGAGCCCGGCCGTCCGCACTGACTACGCCGTTTTCCGTTCCCGCTTCCTGGGCGATTCCGGCTTCTTTCCTGTGAACGAGCCCGTGGCGTGCTGCCCCGCCGGCGTTTCTGGATGCGGTTGCGCCTGAATCTTCCCCTCGACATTCATGCCCAGTGCATCGTTCTGGCGCTGGCCGCCCTGCGCCAAGGATCCGGCACCGGCCGGTTCGATGGGGTGCACGCTGGTTTCCGGCTTTTGGGCGGTAGCCTTGTCCGCGTGGGCGCGCGTACCCGGGGCGGGACGAACGTGCGAACCCTCCTGAACTTTGGCCTCCCCCGCTTCGCTCTGGCCTGGCATCGGAGCACCTCCTGAAGGACGCTGGAGAGGACTCGCGCGCCCACTGCCGACTTGGATGCTGCAGGCGTGAGCTACGGCGACTGGGTTACCGACGCGGACCCTTTGCAGCTTCGGCAGCAAAGGCCGATCGCAGGCGCTCCCAGGTTACCGACAGATCTTCCGGCAGAATCCGGGTCTCGCCCACCACGGTCATGAAGTTGGTGTCGCCCACCCACCGCGGCAGGCCGTGCAGATGGAGATGCCCGGCGACGCCGGCGCCTGCCGCCTTGCCGAGGTTGAGTCCGAAGTTGAAGCCGTCCGGCTGATAGACCGCGGCCAGCACGCGTTCGGTCCGCTCGGTCAGGTCCATCATCTCGTGGAGGGTTTCGGTGGGCAGAGCCGTCAGCGAACTCTGATGCTCGAGGGGCACCACCATCAGGTGGCCGGAGGTATAGGGAAAGCGGTTGAGGCAGATGTAATTCCGTTTTGTCCTGAGCACGATGAGGGCGGCGCGCTCGGCGTGTTCGCGGGTCAGGCCGTGGGCCTCCGCATAGTCGACCGCGGCGATGATATTGCAGAAGACGCAGCCGCTATCGCCGGGCCAGGCGCTCAGCTCCTCGGGAACGCCCTGCCGCTGCTTTGCGTCGGAGCCAGTGACGTAGGCGTAGCGCCAGGGAGTCCAGAGATAGTCCACGGGGCCATTGTAAACAGGGGGCAGGCGGCCCGGCGGCGGCGTGGGTTCGCAGATTTATTTTAGGTAGTGGGGCACGTTGAATCCGGAGGCGCTACCGGAGTTACACTTGCCCCGGCAGAGCCCGCTGGGTGCGGCGAGGCCATCCGCCCCTCGCCAGCGCTGCCGCAAGGGGGAGATCATGCGGATATCTGTACGAGCACTCGCTTTTGCCTTTGCCCTGCTCTGGGGCGGAGGCGTTGGCATCGCAGCGCTAGTTCATCTGGCCGTTCCTTCCTACGGCACGACCTTCCTCGCGATTGCCAGCTCGATTTATCCGGGTTTTCATGGAGCGCGAACCCTGGGCGACGCCCTGGCGGGCGCGGCGTGGGCATTGTGTGACGGCGCGGGCGCGGGGCTGATGCTGGGCTGGCTCTATAACCTCTTCGCCGGACGCACCGCAAACACCAGCCATCCCGCATAGGGAGGACGCACGCTAGCGCTGCTGAGACACCGCGGCGGGTGCGTTCTGCACCTTGCTGTGGCGGATGGAATAGGAGAAGTAGATCACGAGTCCGATGATGAGCCAGCTGAAGAATCCGATCTTGGCGGGCGTATCGGAGGACACCATCAGCGACAGCGAGATGATCATGCCGAGGATCGGCACGAGCGGCACCCAGGGCGTGCGGAAGGGCCGGGGGACGTCGGGCTGCCTTTTGCGCATCACCCAAACGCCGAGGCAGACGATGGTGAAGGCCAGCAGCGTGCCGAGCGAGACCAGTTCGCCGAGGAAAGAGATGTTGAAGAAGGCCGCGAGGAAAGCGACCAGCACGCCGGTAGCGATGGTGACGAGCCAGGGAGTGCGGAAGCGGGGATGGATGCGGCCCACCCAGCTGGGCAGCAGGCCGTCGCGCGACATGGTGTACAACACGCGTGTCTGCCCGAGGATCATGACCAGCATCACCGAAGCCAGGCCGGCGATGGCGCCGAGGTCGATGAGAACCACGCCCCATGTGGCGCCGATGGCTGCCGCGCCGTCCGCGACCGGGGAAGGCGTATTCAGCGAGATATACGGTTTGATGCCGGTCAGCAGGCCGCTGACGATGATGTAGAGGACGGTGCAGATGATGAGCGAGCCAAGGATCCCGAAGGGCAGATCCTTCTGCGGATTCCTGGCCTCCTGGGCTGCCGTCGACACCGCATCGAAGCCGATATACGCGAAGAAGACCACGCTGCCGCCGCGCATGATGCCAGACCAGCCGTACTGGCCGAAGTGGCCGAGATTTTTGGGAATGAAGGGATGCCAGTTGGCCATCATATGCGGCCAGTGCCCGAAGGCGAAGACGGTCGCGATGCCGATGAAGAACAGCACCACCGAAACTTTGATCATGACGGCGGCGCTGTTGAAGTTCGCCGACTCCTTCACGCCCACAACCAGGATCGTGGTGACGACGATAATGGCGCACAGCGCGAAGATGTCCACCTTCGCGGAGAAGGGATGGCCGAAGAGGTTCAACGCCAGCGAGGGCGCCGGGTTGAAAGGCATCCTGATGCCGAAATACCCGAGCAGACTGCTGACGTAGCCGCTCCAGCCAACGGCGACGGTGGCGGCGCCGAAGGCATATTCGAGGCACAGGGCCCAGCCGATGATCCACGCCGTCAGCTCGCCGAGCGTGGTATAGCCGTAGGTGTAAGCGCTGCCCGCGATGGGGATCATGGAAGCGAACTCGGCATAGCATAGGCCGGCAAAGACGCATCCCACGCCAGCCACCACAAAGGAAAGCACGATCGCGGGTCCGGCAAACTGCGCTGCCGCTGTTCCGGTGAGGACGAAAATGCCGGCGCCGATGATGGCGCCAATCCCGAGGGTCACGAGATTGATGGGGCCCAGCGACCGCCTGAGCGTGTGCTCGCCTTCTTCGCTGGCCTCCTGATGAATCTGGGAAAGGGGCTTAACTGCAAAAAGCTTAGCCATTCTCGGCGGTTCCTCCAGGAATGTCCCCAGATTCGTTCAAGGTCAGGGACAACGATTCGGGTACGGCTTTGCGGGACCACACGGCAAAAACCGGAATGCCGAGGAGCACAATTACCAGGCCCGGCCATGTGTATTGGGGTTTGTAGCGCAATAATACGATACAAATCCAGGCAGCCATCAATATATAAACGGCGGGCAGGACGGGATAGCCGATGGCGCGGTAGGGGCGCTCCGCACGGGGACGCTTCACCCGCAGGACAAACAGGCAAAGAATGGTCAGGATGTAGAAGATCAGTTCGGTGCAGATGATGTAGTCGAGCAGCTGGCTGTAGGAGCCGGAGATGCAGAGCACGCAGGTCCAGACTGCCTGGACGATGAGCGCGGCGACCGGCGTATGCCAGCGCGGGTGCAGCTTCCCGGCGGCTTTGAAAAACAATCCGTCGCGGCTCATGGCGTAATAGACTCGGGCGCCCGCCAGGGTGAGTCCATTGGCGCAGCCGAAGGTCGAGATCAGGATCGCCCCGGCCATCAGGTAGGCTCCGGCGCGGGAGAAGATCATCTGCAGCGCCGCGGTCGCCACGCGGTCGTCGGTCGCGTACTGAATCCCCCGCAACAGCAGCGTTGCACCATTGGGATCGCCGTGCAGCGGCAGCGCCATCAGGTAGACGAAGTTCGCCAGAATATAGAGGCCGAGCACCAGGGTGGTGCCGAGGGCGAGAGAGAGCGGGAGGTTGCGCTTCGGGTTCCGGACCTCGCCCGCGGTGTAGGTCACGTTGTTCCAGGCGTCGGCGGAAAAGAGCGACCCTGTCTGCACCACGGCGAGAATCGTCAGCACGCCGACCATGGCCACAGAGCCGCCGGCGCCCACCTGCACCGCGTGCAGCGTATGCCAGCCCGCGCCGTGCCAGAAACGAGCGCCGAAGTTGGCGTGGATCGCGGCAAGATTGCGTCCGAAGAGGACGCCCAGGATCACGAGGCCCAGCAGCGCCACGGTCTTCGCCGTGGTGAAGATGTTCTGGACCAGAGCGCCCAGTTTGACGCCGAAGATGTTGATGAAGGCCAACAGCAGGATGATGACGATGCCCGCGAGATTCGCGGTGCTCAGCCCGATGTCCATGTTGCCGAGCACCATGGGACCCACATGCCATGCAGGAACGTGGGCGATGTGCCAGATCCAGTGGGTCGAGGAGACGGAAGGAAAGAAGACGCCGAGGAATTTGCCGAATGCGACCGCAACTGCGGCAATGGTTCCGGTCTGAATGACGAGAAACAGGGTCCAGCCGAACAGAAATCCCCAGATGCTGCCCAGCGCTTCGCGGAGATAGATGTACTGGCCGCCGGCGCCGGGCATCATGGCCGCGAGCTCGCCGTAGCTGAGCGCGCCGATGATGGTCATGACCGCGGTCACCAGCCACGCGCCGATGAGCAGGGCAGGGGAGCCGACGTCGCGGCCGATTTCGGCAGGGACGATGAAGATGCCGGAGCCGATCATCGATCCGACCACGATGGCAGTGGCGCTGAAGAGGCCGAGGCTGGCAACGAGGCCGGTCTTGCCGGTTGCAGGCGCTCTGGCAACGATTGTGGGCTGACTCGACGACACCGCGTTTTCGGGGCGAGTACTCACGTGTCCTTCAGTTCTACTTGAAAATTTCGAGAAAGTCTCTGGCCGAATCGGCGGGCGAACGGCCGTGGGCGCCGGCTGAACCGAAAATGGCTCCGATGACGGCGATCGAGTCCGCCCCCGCATCGTAGACGGCCGGCGCGGTCTCCCGGGTGATGCCGCCGATAGCGACCAGCGGCTTATCGATGAGGGCGCGGGCACGCGCCACGCCCTCGAGTCCGATGACGGGACTGGAATCCAGCTTGGTCGGAGTGGCGAAGACGGGGCCGATCGCGATGTAGTCCACGGGTTCGCGGTTGGCGACGATCACCTGGGCGTCGTTGTGGGTGGAAAGCCCGACGAGGGCGCCGCGGCCGACGATTTGCCGCGCCTCGGAGGGCGGCAGGTCGTCCTGCCCGACATGGACGCCGCCCCATCCGGCACCGGCGGCGAGCGCGGCGCGATCGTTCAGGATCAGGCGCATGGTCCCGGAGGATTCGCGGATAGCCAGAAGATCCTCGGCCACGAAAACGTCGTCGTCGCGCTTGTTGCGATACTGCAAAATCTCGACTCCGGCTTCGGCCAGTTCACGCACCAGGTTGCGCAGGCGGTCCCACCGCTTCCGCCGATTCCCCTGCTCGATATCGCGCAGCGCCGATTCGGCGTCGAGAATGGGATAGAGTACAGGGAATCGCGGCTTGATGATGCGCGGATACCTGCGAGGATTCCGGGCGCTGGTCATCAATTCTGCGCGGCTCCTCTCCACATTTATGACAGGAGAGCCCTGTTCGCGGCAGCGCGCAACAGGGCCCCGGGAATGGCCGCATTGTATCCGGCATGGCGCCGGGAAGAAAACGCCTACTGCGGAGTCAGGCTCAGCGTCATCTGCGATCCGCTGGCAAGGCTGAGATTCCTGCCACGGGCGGTCAGCATGGTCATGGTGGAGGTACCGGCCGATCCGGTTACGCCGCCGCGCCCTGCATCTGCAGACCCGTCCACCGTGGCGAAGGTCACGCCGGCAAGATTGCCGACCGGCAGAGCGGCGCCCGATGCCGAGCCGCTGAGCCCACTGTCGAAAGAGCCAGCGCGATCCAGAGCGTTTGCGTCAGCGCCGGCGTGTCCCGCGGTATTCAGCGTTCCGTTTGCGCCGCTGTCCAGGCTGGACGCAGTATTGCCGGCCAAGCCTCCAGCCGCGCCGGCCCCGCCGCGCAGGGATCCAGCGGCTCCGCCGACCAGGCCTCCGCCGCCGCGCACCGCGCCGCCCCCGATCGGAGGCATGCTTGCTCCGGCGTCCATCATGCTGTCTCCCTCCGCCGAAGAATTCATGGCCGCCGGCGCCGCCAGGGAGCGCATGACCGCATGAACGGGCACTTCGCGGCCGTCGCGCAGCACGGCATGATCGAAGGCGAACGCGAGCTGGGCATCGTGATGCTCGCGCGACTTTGGCTGGACCTCGGTTACATGGCCGAGCAGTCGTGATCCCTTCGGCAGCTTTGTGCCGTCGGAGAGGGTGGCCTTGCCGGTGGTCCGGGCAACAACCTCATCGCCCACTTTTGCGTCCTTCGTGTCGACTTTCTTCGTCAGCTCCGCCTGAACGTTAGTGGTTTGGTTTGCCGATGCGGCGATCCTGCCGGCCTGGGCTCCGGAATCGGCCGAATCGCCGGCATTCACCTGTGCACCCGCCGTCACCGCAAGTACGGCCATCGCCAGAAAGGCCAGTGGTTTTCTCATGGCTCTGTCCTCGCGCAAAAGAGGTTGGCGGGGGGGTAGGACCCCGCATCTGGCGCGATTCGATGCGTGCGGGGGCGCCGCACGTTGGAGCGAGGGAGGGATTTTTTGGCGATCACCCGGATGCCTGTGGTCATCGGTTGGCGGCAGATTCTGCGCCGCTTCCCGTGGTGCGGTAAGGCGGACAGGAGACGTCGCAGGGAAGAATCCAGCGGCGCGCCGGTCTGCGGCACACAGGCCTTCCCTGCTGGCTCAGGCCATCGAAATCGCCCGATGGGAGAGCTTTAGTTAAACGGGATAGAAACCGCAGGTCGCCCGACCACCAGCTTCTCGTTGCAGAGGTGTTTCGCCTCGAGGCGTCGCCGTTCCATCGGAGTTTTGTAGCCTCCGATGGTTGTCATGCAAAACGGGCACACCAGAAGAGTGGAAACGTTCCCCACGCGAACGGGAGGGAGATGGGACGGGATGACATGCGTGGTCTTTACGGAGGGGTTCATCGCTCTCTCCTCGACAGAGTCGCGACGTACGGGCCCTGAACGCCGTGGAAATGTCTTTCAACTTCAGTATGGCACAGGTTCGCGATTCCGATCGCGCCAACCTGCGAAAAGGAGAGTTACTGCGGCGTCAAAAACCGTCGCGGAGGGATTTGCTGAGCGAGCAGCGGGGAAGCGGTTGCCGGACGTGCGATGGGGAAACAATTTCTCCGCGGCAGTCGGGGACGAGTAAAGCTTCCGGCCCATTCTCCCGATAGGGAGGGCAGGGGAAACGATCCCATGCCCGCAAACCTAACCAGGGTGAACATTCATCCCGTTGTGCTGGTCGGATGCGCGGAGGCGGCGACAGCAGACCCGCTCGCCGATCTGCTCGAATCGTGGCGCTACCAAGTGGATCTGGCCGACAGCGGGGCAGCAGCCATGGCCGCGATGCAGGCGCCGGTGCCGCCCTCCATCGCGCTGCTCGATATGAATTTGTCGTCGCCGGGCGGGGCGGAGATCGCCCGCGCGGTGCGGGATCAGCAGGAACACGGCCAGGGGGAATCGCGAAAGCCCTGGATTGTGCTGCTGAGCTCGCAATTCGATAAAGACCGCCTGCGGGCCGCTCTGGAATGCGGATGCGACGATTTCCTCGTGACGCCTCCGGACGCCTCAGATCTGAAGCTACGCATCCGAATTGCGGAGCGGATCCTCGCTCTCACCAGCCAGCTGCAAAAGCAGTCGGCCGAGGTTCGCTATCACTCGACGCATGACGGACTCACGGGACTATGGAACCGGGAAGCGCTGCTTAGCCTGATTTTTCAGGAGACGGACCGGGTGCAGCGGATGAAAACGGATCTCAGCCTGATGCTGCTCGATCTGGACGACTTTTCGCGCATCAACCACGACTACAGCTATGAAGCGGGGGATCGGGTGCTGGCCGAACTGGCAAACCGTTTCCGGCGCCAGCTGCGCAGCTACGATCTGATCGGCCGCTGCGGCGAGGACGAATTTCTGCTGGCCCTGCCGGGATGCGATCTCGAAAGCGCGCATCTGCTGGCCACCCGCATCCGCGAGACCCTGTTGGCGCACCCCTTTGCCGTGGGGCAGGAGGCGTCCACGCTGACTGCCAGCTTTGGCCTGGCGGTGAGCCACGGCCGGTCGCCTCTGGTGGTTCTGCGGGAGGCGGAGCGCGCGCTGGCAGAGGCCAAACTCGGGGGGAAGAATGGGATCCGCGGCCATAGCCCCGATGCTCGGGGGGTGGGGCTCGATCTCGCGGTCAGCATCATCGCCCCGATCTAGGTGTGAGGTTTCAACAGGTTGTCCATCTGATCGAGAACTGGGAAGCTGAGTTTGCGAAGCAAAGCGACTCAGGAGACCAGATGGACTACCACCAGAATGCCCGACTGACGATGCACAGTCGAGAGCAGCTATCCAG
>DATAWS010000026.1:0-69620 GCA_036267095.1 Acidobacteriaceae bacterium | reverse complement strand
GCGGTGTCGCGGTCGATGCGGCGCACGTCGGCGCGCGCGGCTGGAGTGAAGATGATCTTTTTCACGCGCGGGAGCCTGTCAGCGGTGGAGGTCTTCGGGGTTGATGCCGAACTCGCGGAGCATCTCTTCGTGGGGGATGCCCTCGCCGGGATGCTCGGCCAGCCAGGCCTTGGAAGCGGCGACGGCGCGGGTCTCTTCCTCGCTGATCTCTTCGTCCTCAAAGGGGGCGTTGGCCAGGGCGCGGTCCACCGGATCGAGCATGGTTGTAATCAGGGTGACGACAGCGGAGGCCTGCGCGGTGGATATGCGCTCGATCAGTTCGTGAGCCTGCTGCTTCGGGTTGGTTGCGGCGGTTGCCATCGGGGAATCCCTTCTCTCTAATCCTGAGCCGCAGCCAGGAATTTATCAATCGTGGTGAGCAAAGCCCGCTGCTCATAGAGCGGCAGGGCCTCAATCTGTTCCATGCGGCGGACGAGCTTGATGCTGGGCTGTTTCTTCGCCGCCACCGTGCTCTTGCTTCCCCGCAGCAGTTCATCGGTGGAGACTTCGAGCACTTCGGCGAAGCGCAGGATCATATCAGCGTTGAGACGCAGCTTGTCCGTTTCGTAGTTGGAAACCAACTCCTGAATGAGGCCGGTTCTCTCGGCAATCTGCTTCTGCGTCCATCCGCGTTCCTTGCGCAAGCGAGCGAGGCGCTGTCCCAGGGACTCGTCGCCCATGTCAACCGGCTTGAGCTTCAACTTGGACCTCGTGGGCATGGCCTGAGTGTAACGGTGAGTTGTCTGCAAAGGGCGGCCTCCCGGCTTCCAGTATAGAGTATTATGCTCTATAGTGTCTTACACTGAGAGGGTACGAAAAAAAGGCCGTAACCCTCTTGACAGGTTTTTGCGCGGAGGGCGGAAAATGGCGCGAATCCCGGAGCAGGAAGTCGAGCGGCTAAAGAAAGAAATCTCGGTGCAGCGGCTGGCCGAGGCGCAGGGCGTGAAGCTGACGCGGCACGGCGCGGACCTCGTGGGCAAGTGCCCGTTCCACGACGACCGGAACCCGTCGCTGGTCATCACTCCGGCAAAGAATCTCTGGCACTGCCTGGGGGCGTGCAATGCGGGCGGAACGGCCATCGACTGGGTGATGAAAGCGCAGGGAGTGAGCTTCCGCCATGCGGTCGAGCTTCTCAAAGAGGACCATTTTTCTTTAGCCGCCGCTCCGGTGCAGCCGGTGAAAAAGAGCACGGTGCCCAAGCTGCCGCCGCCGGTCGAGCGGGAGGCCGACGACCGGGCGCTGCTGTTGCAGGTGGAGGACTACTACAACGAGTCGTTGAAGCAGTCGCCGGAGGCGCTGAAATATCTGGAGTCGCGCGGCCTCCAGTCTTCGGAGATGATCGACCGCTTCCGGCTTGGCTTCGCCAACCGGACGCTGGGGTATCGGCTGCCGGCGAAGAACCGCGCCGCCGGCGCACAGATGCGCGGCCGTCTGCAACGGCTCGGCATCTACCGGGAGAGCGGGCACGAGCACTTCAACGGATCAATCGTTATCCCGGTGTTCAATGCTTCCGGCGAGGTCGTCGGGGTGTATGGCCGGAAGATCACGCCGAATCTGCGCGAAGGGACGCCGGACCATCTCTATCTTCCGGGGGCGCACCAGGGCGTGTGGAACGAAGACCGGCTGGGGCGACACGCAGCTGCGCCAGCATCTTGGGCAGCTGGAGGAACTGGAGTATCTACTGGCTCATCGCGGCGGACGCGGCCAGAGCTTCGTTTACGAGCTTGCCGTGACTCTCGAAAGCAACAACGGGGCCATCGAGGGCGACGGCGGCAAGCCTGTAATGGCTGGCCTGATCGACGTGGAGAAGCTGGGAGGCTACAAGTACGACGGCAACTTCGCGGGGCCAAAGCAGGAGAACGCGGGGTCAAAGCGGGGCCAAAACGGCGGGGTAGCGGGAGGATCGCGGGGAGACGAATCGCCAGTATCCATCGGGAGTAAAGGCTCTTTTTACGAGAAAGAGCAGAAAAACACTGTTGGGGAAGAGACGGAAGAAGATGCCGTCGTAGCCGCGCTGCATCGTAACAACGGCAGCAAGAAGGAGGGCAAGTAATGGCCCGCGTTGTCACGCCACGCAAACAGAAAGCGCCGCCTGCGATCCCGCTGGAGATCATGCGCGATTACCTGCAAGCGCTCGCCATCCAGAACTACTCCGAGCAGACCATCGGCAACCGCGAGTTCCTGCTTCGCCAGTTCATCCAGTGGTGCCGGGAGCGCGGCATCGCCGATCCGGTCGAGGTCACGCGGCCTATCCTCGAACGCTATCAGCGTTACCTGTTCCTCTAATCCGATCTTCACACCTTGGCGTCTCTTGTCCTTGACCAGCGCCACGCGTGCGATAACGCGCTGGATTGCGGTTTATCGATGCCGCTCGAGATCCCGGGTTCTTTGATCCGCAGTAGCCGGAAATGAGCTCTGGTTCAACGTGTCCACCTGATGCTATTGATTTTGCTCTGAGTTTCTGAACCTTCAGCTGTGGAGAAGTAGCGGAGCACTGTTGCCATATCCGCGTGGCCGGTGTACTTCATGACGGTTCGCACGTCGATGCCCGCCCTCAAAAGGTTCGTCGTGTATGTAGCCCGAAATTTATGCAGATACCACCGCTCACATTCCTCGAATTCGCGACATCCGCGGCAGTGACCGCAATTCAGGCCGGCGTTTCGCACGATGCGCTTGAGCAGAGGTAGCCACTTCCAGTTGGGAGTGTCATTCTTCGTCCCGAGAACGAATCGCCCTTTATGCATCCTTTTCCAGACCTTCAGGTGCTCTACGAGATCTGCGGGAATCGGCAGTGTTCGTTCGGCACGGTCCTTGACATCGAATCCCAGCTCGTCCTTCGCCTTGACCGTCAGCGTCCCCAGACGGAGGTTGAAATCTGGCCATTCGAGGTACATGGCTTCCTGCATTCGCAGACCCGACTTGAGCAGCATGTCAAACACGATCCGGTGGTAGGAATCGGTCATCGAATCGAAGAACGCCCTCAGTTCCTCAGGCTCATACACCTCCACATTCTTCTCAGTAAATTCGGGTGCGCCGTCAGCCAGCTTCCTCGTGTCGACCCCGCACCATTTCAGAAACCCGAACACCGAGACGTGCTTGTTGTAGATTGTGCGGTTGGAGTTCCCGTTCTTACGCAGCGTAGCGTACCAGCGAAGGATGATCTCTTCGCTGAGCTGATCCGCGAAATCGACGGCAGCGATCGGCAGGAATTCATTGATGGCCGTCTTGAAGGTCTCGGAGTGGCGATGTTTGCCGCGCGCGATTTGGCGGTCGATGTACGCCTCGGATTTCACGCGAAGATGAACGCGACCCGGCTCGGCCGTGATCTCTACACCAGCGCTTGCCGCAGCCTTCTTCGCAGCGAGACGCCGCGTCTCCAACTGTTGTTCCGCCAGCGCCGCCGCAGCGTCTTCGCCGAGATTGCGACAGACCAGTTTGCCGGCTTCATACCGCCGCAGTTCATAATGGCCTTGGGGATACTGGATCTGCTCGTCTCCGACTTGGGCATAACGGGGCCGGAGTTTACCGTTGCGCCCCATTGCCGCCGGATAACGCTTCCAACCAGAGGGGGTCCTGCATGTCCACAGCAGTGAGACCTTCAGATTTGCCATCGGACTGATTCTCAGCGTGACTTGGCAAGTATAAACGATACAAAAGCAATACAAAACTCCTTTATGAAGGTATAAGTCTATTATAATCAATTATAGATGGATTGCTATTATCGAGCCCTACACTGCCCACCAAATCGCAACCCTGCGATTCCTCTCCGCTCCCCAACTCAGTGCGATAATCTCCTCAGACTTCCCCGGCAACGCTCCACCCAACCCTTCCCGAGGGAAGTCGCGTAGTCTATGCGCCGCTTCCTTTCCCTCCGCGATTTCGACTGGACCCTCCTCGGATTCGTGATGCTGCTTTGCGTCATCAGCGTCTTCGAAATCTACTCCGCCACGCTGCACACCCAATTCCACCGCTTTCAGATGCACCGCATGCAGGTTCTCTGGATCCTCGGCGGGCTGGTGGCAATGTTCATCATGTCGGTGATCGATTACCACAAGCTGCTGAGGGCGGTGTACTGGCTCTATGGCTTCTGCCTGCTCGCTCTGATCGCGGTCCTCGCCGTCGGCACCCGCGTCAATGGCGGCAAGCGCTGGATCAAACTCCCCGGCGGCATCCACTTCCAGCCCTCCGAATGGGTGAAGCTGGTCCTCATCCTCCTCGTGGCCCGCTACTTCACCAGCCGTGCCGGCCGCGAGCTCACCTGGCAGGACATATTCAAGGCCATCGGTTTCGTCGCCCTCCCCATGTTGCTCGTCCTCAAGCAGCCCGACATGGGCACCGCTCTCACCTACTCGCCGGTCCTCCTCGTCGGCCTGTTCCTCGGGGGCATCGACTGGAGAAAAGGCGGCGTCCTCGTCCTGGTCATCGTGCTCGCCATCGGCGGCATCTGGAAAAGCGGCAAGGTTCTCAAGCCCTACCAAAAGGCACGGCTCACCAGCTTCGTCAATCCCGACGCCGATCCCCGCGGCACGGGCTACCAGATCCTCCAGTCGAAGATCGCGGTGGGCGACGGCGGCGTCTTCGGGCGCGGGGCCAACCGCGGGACCCAGACCCAGGGCGACTTCCTCCCCATCCCCTACACCGATTTCATTTTCGCCGCCTTCAGCGAGGAACATGGCTTTGTCGGCGCGATCCTTGTCCTCCTGATATACTTCTTAATACTGATGCGTTTGATTCAAAACGCTCAGACAGCCGCGGACCTGCCAGGTTCATTCCTGGTCATGGGCGTGGCGGCGGTCCTCGTTTTTCAAATCGCCGTCAACGTCGGTATGGTTCTGGGGCTGATGCCGGTCACCGGCATCCCTCTTCCTCTTATGAGTTACGGGGGGTCCTCGGTACTGTTCACTTTCCTCGCTCTCGGTATGGTCATGAACGTCCGTATGAGCCGGTTCGTGAACTAGAGCGGCGCACAGGTTTACGCAAGGCAACGCCTTCGGGCGCAGGGCTTTTTGAGTTTAAGCGAAGTTTAACCGGCCAGGTGGATCGAACACGGGCCGGTCAGGATCAGGAATGAACGTGCTTCGATGGCTAACGACCCCGCCATGTTCCTCTGCAGGAATGGCTGAAGCGGTCACATCGTCCCACGCTGGTCAATCCCCGGAATCTATGTCTGTCCCCCGCACTCCAGCTCCCGTCTCGTCCTTTCCCCTCGGACCCGACGGCTCCGGTTTGCGCACACGACCCGGCCGACCATAACTCCGATCCTTTCCGGTAATCCGGCTCGTTCTGCCCTGGCAAATTGAGGCAGAATGGCAAAGGAAATTTGTATCTCCAGCACGCCGCACGAAACGCGGCTTGCGATACTTGAAGACGACCAGCTCGCAGAAATCTACTACGAGCGCGAAAACGAATACACTCTAGCCGGCTCTATTTATAAGGGCCGCGTCACCCGCGTTCTGCCCGGCATGCAGTCGGCCTTTGTCGACCTCGGCCTCGAACGCGACGCGTTTCTCTACGTCACGGACTTCCTCGAAGAGCAGGACGAAGACTCCGAAGACTTCGACACCGGTGGCGGCAGCGGCCGGCGTCGCGAGCCCCGCGAAGGCCGCGAATCGAGTCCCCGTGGCGAATCGAGCGCCCGCGGCGAGTCGAGCGCCCGCGGCGAATCTCGAGACCGCGGCGAATCAAGAGACCGTGGCGAGTCGCGCGAAGGACGTTCCCGCTCGGACCGCTCCGAGCGTCCCGACCGCGCCCCCGAATCCGACCTTTCCGCCGCCGAATCTCCCCGCCGCTCTGACTCCGACCGCGGTCAGGACCGTGAGCAGGGAGGCACCCGTCGCTGGCATGGCCGCCGCGGCCGCCGTTTCCGCGGACGGAGCGGAGGTCCCGACGAGCCCCGCTCGGAAAGCCGTTCCGAAGGCCGTTCCGACTCTCGGTCTGAATCCCGCCCCGAATCCCGCTACGATCAGGCCCCTCTCGAGAGCCCCGAGATCGTCGCCGAGGCCATCACCGCCGAGCCCATAGCCCGCCCCGAGCGCGGAGCCCCCGGCGGCATCCCCGCTCAGAACCTGCCCATCATTCTTCCCGGCGAGTCGCTCTCCCGCTACGGTGGCGGCAGCCGTTCCGAAACGCGCCCCGAGTCCCGATCCGACTCGATCCCGCGCTCCGGCTCCGCCCCGCGCGGCGGCGCCCGCCCTTCCACAATGGTCGAAATCCCCACCGGCTGGGATGGTGGAGATGTGCTCCCGGGCGAGTCGCTCTCCCGCCGTCGCGGGTCAGAGCCCTCCGGCCGCCGCCCGTCCACCGTGGTTGAATCCATCGCAGCGCACACCGGCTTCTCCTCGCCGGTGCAGCCCGTCACAGAAGCCCCGACAGAGCGCACCGCCGAAACCGTGGTCGCTCCTGTCGAGACCACTTCAGAACCGCAAGCCTCCGAAGTCTCTCCCGCGCCCGCCGCGCCTGAGTCGCTCGAAGCGGTCGTGCCGCTGCTGGCTTCCGCTGTGCCGCACTTCGAAGAAACCGTCGAGGAAGTTCGCGAGTACGAGCCCGAAGAAGCTTCTGCCTCGCATCGCGCCGATCTCCCGCGCAGCGAGTTCCGCTTCTCGCCCGCTCCCGAAATCGAAGAGGCCGAAGAAATCGAAGAAGTCGCCGGCGAAGAGCAGCACGCTTCTCTCGGCCAGGCAAACGGGGCTTCCTCTGCAGAAGCCCCCGAAACCACGGCTTCCACCGAGCCCACATCGGCCGAAGCTGAAGTCGTCCGTCAGCTCTTCGGTTATGCCCCCGGCATGGGCGTCCTCGAAGAAGAAACCATCGACGAGGACGAATACGATTTCGAGCCTATCCCCGGCCAGCCCGACGAGCACCTCACCGACGAGCTGGAGGAGCAGACTCTGGACAACGGTTCCACCATTGAGGACACGGTGCGCGATGTTCACATCGAGCAGCGTCTCGGCTACGACAATCCCGCCGAAGCCGAGGAAGCCACCGACGACCTGGGCTTTGCGGAGATCGAAGAGGGCGAATTCGACGAGTCCGAGTCCGACGAAGAGGAGCCTGGAGAGTCCTCCGAGCCCTCCGGCGAGGAACGCGCAGCCAATGCCGATCAGCCCGCCCGCCGCGAAAGCGGTCGCCGCTTCGATCGCCGCGGAGGGCGGGGCCGCCAGCAGGGTGGCGGCGGACGCCGTCATGGCCGTCGTCCCAACATGCAAACCTCCGACCTGCCCATCATCAGCGAGCTGCTGAAGCAGGGGCAGGAGATTCTCGTTCAGATCGCCAAGGAGCCCATCGCTCGCAAGGGGGCGCGCATCACCAGCCACATCGCGCTTCCCGGCCGCTTCCTGGTCTTCATGCCCACGGTCAACCACGTCGGCGTCTCGCGCAAGATTGCCTCCGACGAAGAGCGTCAGCGCCTGAAGCGGATTCTGATCAGCGAGAAGGGAACTGCCGGCGGCGGCTTCATCGTTCGCACCGCGGCCGAGAACGCCGGCGAAGACGATCTCCGCGCCGACATCCGCTTCCTCATTAACCTGTGGAACGAAATCAAACAGCGCTCCGACTCCGCGAAGTCGCCCGCGCTCCTCTACCACGATCTCAATCTCATCGAGCGCATCCTGCGCGATCAGGTGAGTGACAACTTTTCCACCATCTGGGTTGACAGCGAATCCGAGTACGAGCGCATCGTCCGCTTCCTTAACCGCTTCCAGCCGTCGCTCGTTCGCCGCGTCAAGCTCTACACCAAAGAGGCGCCGCTCTTCGAGCAGTTCGGCATCCAGGAAGAGATCAGCAAAGCGCTCAAGTCCAAGGTCTGGCTCAAGTCGGGCGGCTCCATCGTCATCAACCAGACCGAGGCGCTGGTCGCCATCGACATCAACACCGGCAAGTACGTCGGCAAAACCGCGCGTCTCGAGGACACCATCCTCAAGACCAACCTCGATGCTATCCCCGAGATCGTGCGCCAGATTCGCCTCCGCGATCTCGGCGGCATCATCGTCATCGACTTCATCGACATGGATGAGCGCCGCAACCGCCAGAAAGTCACGCAGGCTCTCGAGGACGCCCTGCAAGCCGATCGCGCCCCCTCCAAAGTTCTTCAGTTTAACGATTTTGGTCTGGTCGCCATCACCCGCAAGCGCGTCAAGCAGTCGCTCGAGCGTACCCTGAGCGTGCCCTGCCCCATCTGCACCGGCACCGGCATGGTCAAGAGCCCTGCCACCGTCGCCAACGAGATCTGGATCGAGATGCGCAAGATGCTGCGCCACCTCGAACGGGGCGATGTCCTGCTCCGCGTCCATCCGGAAGTGGTCAAGGTCCTCAAGGCCGGCAACGGTAAATGGCTGAACGAGCTCGAGGAGATGATCGGGAAGACGATCATCGTCAAGTCCGACCCCGCTCTCCCGCCCGAGCAGTTCGATATCCAGGGTTAGGGCAGGGAATTCGCCCCACCCTGCCGGCGCAGGCAGGGTGGGGTCCATCTCCTGAGCAATGCGCCCTGAGCCCTGGCGCACCTCGGCGCACACCTCTCCGCAAACCACCCTCAAACGGGGGAAAATGCATCTTAAAGTGAAACTTAGGACTGAAATCCGTGTCCAAGTAAATGCAACCAGCAGGGCAGAGCCCTGCTTTTCCGTTCTTGTATTGACTACAACCCAGAGGTGTTCTGAAAATGGTCGCGAACTGTGATCGTACCTGCGCGCTCCTCCGCCGTATCCTGGTAGCCGCTTCGGCTGTCGCTTTGGGCGCTTCTCTCTCGGCAGCAGCCCAGACTTCGCTCGCTGCCAACAATTCCCCCGACGGGCAGGGCTATTCCAGCTCGGCGGTTCTCTCCACCGACGCTCTACTCGGCGACGCGCCGGCTTCTCCAGCTTCTGCCGCCGACCCCTCTCCGCAATACGGCGGCGGCCGCAGCAATTATCCCAACTACCCCAACTATCAGGGCCGCATGAGCCACATTGCCTTTGAAGGCGGCGCCGGCTTTACCGCCCCCATCGGCAACGACACCAGCTTCTCCCAGAGCGGGATCAACAACGGTGACCTCAGCCCGAGCGAAAGTTGGGGCTACAACATCAACGTCGGCGCCGGCTGGAACTTCACCAAAAAGTTCGGGACCCTGCTCGAATATCGCTTCAATCGCGAGTCCATGGCGAGTGATTATCTGGATGCGTTCTCCACCGTCAACGGCCTCAGCGGTTCCGGGCTCGGGGGCAACATCAACACCTGGTCGCTGACCCTCGATCCCGTCTACTACCTGCCCATGGGACGGAAGAATGGGGTTTATGTAACCGGCGGCGGCGGTTTCTACCGCAAGGTCACCAACTTCACCGAACCGGCATGCGGCGAAGACATTTATTACGGCTATTACTGCGTTTCCAGTACTGCCTACCATTTCTCCAGTAACCAGGGTGGCGCGGAAGGTGGCGTGGGCTTCTACCGCAAGGTCTTCGGCCAGGACAGCAACGCTAAGTTCTTCGCTCAGGTGAAGTACGTCTGGGTCGACTCGCCCAAGCCCGGCGCTTCCAATTACGGCCAGGGCGAGGGCACGGAGAGCCTGCTTCCCATCACCTTCGGCATCCGCTTCTAACTGCAGTTTCCGCGTCAGCCGCGCGGCTTGCGGCTGACGCTTCCGCGGTTCGTTGCAATTTGTTCACTGCAATCCGGCGTCTCTTGCAGCCATGGCAGCACTCGGCCGGGACAAACTCTTGTAGTCGCGCATCCGTTCCCTGCCGCAAATATCCTGATAGAAAAGGGGCTTGAGCCCCGAGGGATGGTCGTCCACCCGGGATTATTGGGCGGTCCCCAGACTCGCCCGCCGCACATCGAGGGTTGATTTTGTGAGGAAAGAATGGGTAGCCGCTGGTGCGGCCGCACTCATCGGTTCGTGCTTCCTCCTCGCCGGCTGCGGCGTAACCCAGGGCACTGAGCCCCCGCCCAATGCCGCGCCGCCCACCGGTCCTGCGCCGGTGGCCACCAGCACCGGCTCCGTCACCATCAGCCCGCAGTACGCAGCCCTTCTTCCTGGTCAGAAGATTCAGTTCACCGCGTCCTCGACCACCGGCGGCGCGCTCACCTGGCTGGTCGACGGCGTGGCCGGGGGAAGCGCGGCTACCGGTACCATCGACGCATCGGGAGAGTATTCCGCCCCCGCCGCGCTCGCGCAAAGCGCCAACTTCACCATCGAAGCCCAGCTCACGTCCTCACCCCAGCAGAACAACGCCACCGCCATCGCCTCCGTCATCAATCCCGGCGCCATCTATCCCACCGCCAATCCCCAGGTCATGCAGTACTCCATTGACCTGCCCGCGCCCGGCAAAGTCTCGGTCGACTTCGGCCCCACCACTTCCTACGGTCGCAGCACCTGGCAGCTTGCCTCGCCCACGGATGGTGGCCAGGTCAATGTCTACGTCGCCGGCATGCTCGCGCAAACCCTCTACCACCTGCGCGCCCGGATCGTCCTCGACGACGGCGCCACTCTCAGCGACGCCGACCATGATCAGTACGCCTCCGGTCTTCCCACCCAAACCGGCTCGCCGCCGATGACCAGCCCCGTGACCGTCACTGGCTCCGGCACGCCCCAGCCCGGGATCGAGCTGTGGAACACCATCCTCCCTGCGGGAGACACCCAGGCGTTCGCCACCGATCTCCAGGGCAACGTCCTGTGGACCTACAGCTACAGTGGCTCCAGCCTCGACCAGATTCAGGGCATTCAACTCCTGCCCAACGGCGATTTCCTCATGGTGATCTCCTATCTCTCCTCGCTCTCCTCGAACATCGCGAACCGCAGCGGCAACACCATTAACGCCGTCCGCGAAGTTGACCTTGCCGGCAATACCGTCCGCGAGCTCAGCATGAGTGCGCTCAACCAGAGCCTCGGCGCCGCCGGCTTCCGCGATTCCAACGGCAATCCCTACCAGCTGGGCAGCTTCCATCACGACGTCCTTGTCCTGCCCAACGGACACTGGGTGGTCCTTGCCGACACCACCCGCAACTACACCAACCTGCCCGGCTATCCCGGTATCACTTCGGTTCTCGGCGACGTCCTCGTCGATGTCGATCAGAACCTCACCCCCGACTGGGTCTGGAGCTCCTTCGACCACCTCGACGTCAACCGCCACCCCATGAACTTCCCCGACTGGACCCACGCCAACGACATGCTCTATTCGGCGGACGACCACAACCTCCTGCTTTCGATCCGTCATCAGAACTGGGTCGTCAAAATCGACTTCAACGACGGGCAGGGCTCGGGCAACATCCTCTGGCATCTTGGAGAAGGCGGCGACTTCACTCTGCTCGATGCGGCCGGTCAGCCGGACAACAATTCCGCCGACTGGTTCTACGCGCAGCACGGCATGGATTACTTCACCCCCAACACCACCGGCGTTTTCCGCCTCGGCCTGATGGACAACGGCAACGACCGCATCTTCTCAACCGGTCAGGCCAACTGCCCCGCCGATACGCCGGGCAGCGCGCAATGCTATTCCACCGTCCCGCTCCTGGAGCTGAACGAGGCGAATATGACCGCGACCTTTGTCACCCACGAGGTCCCGCCGCCCAGCTTCTACAGCTTCTTCGGAGGAAACGTTCAGCAACTGGCCAATGGCGACCTGCACGCAAACTTCTGCGCGCCGCTCGCCGGAGCCATGGTGCAGGAACTGGATCCCACCGGCTCAACCGTAGTCTGGCAAGCCACCACGCCGAACGCAGATCAGTTCCGCGTCGAACGCCTCCCCAGCCTCTACCCCGGCGTTCAGTGGTAAGCAGGGATTCCCTGCGCAGCCCCTCCGATCCGCCAGGAAAAACGCAGTGGAGCCGAAGCCCCACTGCATCCGGGAACTGCCGTTAGAAAAGTACTTTGCCGCCGAACTGGAACTCGCGCGGATCGTAAGTGCTCGTCACCTGTCCCCACGTGGTGTCGTTCGTTCCCGTATCGATGGCGTTCCACTCGGTATGGTTGAAGGTGTTGAACGATTCCACTCGAAGCTCGAAGCGTGGACCTTCCAGCCGGGAGGTGAAGGCGAAATCCTTGTACAGCGACAGGTTCCAGTTGAAGAGTCCCGGACCAACCACGGAGTCCTTGCGGGCCGTGCCGAAACCCTGGTTGGAACCGCCCGCCCAGGGCGCGACCGGCAGGCCGAAGGAAGAGGTGCTAAACCACTGGCCCTGTTTTTTGGAGTAGTCAACTGCCGACAGCAGGTTGGGCCGATTGGTCGTGTTGCCGCCCAGTCCCAACGTGTCGGAGTAGAAGTTCGCCGGCGCCGTCTGGCCATTGAAATTGCCGTTGAAGTGCGGGTTCACCGGCGAACCGGTCTCCGCCTGGGTCACGCCGGAGAACGTCCAGCCCCCCGCCGTTTCGCGCAGCAGCGCGTTCGACTGCTCGAAGCGCGGCAGGGTGTAAATGTAATTGGCGTTGAAAATGTGGCGCCGGTCGAAGTTCCCCGAGCCATAGTCGTAGCGGGGATTGTAGGGATCGGACAGCGTGCCCCCGGAGCCTGACAGCGTGGCCGTGGTCTCATCCGCGCTCTGAATGTCGAGCTCGTGCGAGTACGTGTAGGCGAATTGCAGGCTCAAATGGTGCCAGCTGGACGTCCGCAGCGCCGCCTGCAGCGAGTTGTAGTTGAAGTTCGTCGCCGTCTCTTCCTGCCGGATGTTGCTCCACCCCAGGTACGGACGATAGAGGTTGGCGTTGCCGCTGTTGTTCGGACAAGTCGCGGTCGAGGGATCGCTGGGCGTCGGGTTCACATAGCCTTTGCAGTTCGTCGACACCGCTTCCCGGTCGGCCAGCGCACCCAGCGGAAGATCGTTGATCTCGCGCAGGTCGTCCTGGTTCCAGCCCACCGATCCCACATACTCGATGGCCGCCACCACCGCAGGTGTCAGCTGGTGCTGGATCCCCAGGCTGAACTGCGCCGTGCCCGGCATCGGGTAGTAGTAGTTGATGTTGGTGATCCCCGCCGGTCCCACCGGAACGGCGGCCGTCGCGCCCGACTCGTCGCTGACCGCAGGGCTGGAGAAGTACACGTTATTGACGCTCGGCTGATAGGCGAACGGAGCATTCGCGTCAAGATTGTAAATGTCGTTCCCCTGCACCCGGTTATAGAAAAGTCCAGCGCCGCCGCGCAGCACCGTGGTGCCGGTCCCGGTAAAGTCCCAGGCAAAGCCAATGCGCGGTTGCAGCGTGAAGTAGTCATTCTGCACCACTCCCGCCGGGAAGCCGCCCACCCCCGCTTGTCGGATCCCGTTCAGATAGAACGCCTCGCCATGGACGGTCTGGAAGCCCGGCCCGGTGGGATCGAGAGTGCCGGTCGATACGCTCGGCGCCTGCGCGGCCGACGCGCTGTAGTCCGCCGGCACAAAGTTCGACACCTGATTGTTTTTCTCGTAGACGTGCGGCAGCGCGTCGTAGCGCAATCCCAGATTCAGCGTCAGGCGCGGGAACACGTGCCAGTTATCCATCCCATAAAACGAGTAGGTATTGTCGATCCAGTGATCCGTCCGCTGCAGCTGCAGCTGGGTGTACGAGCTGGCAAATCCCAGCAGGAAGTTCAGGTACGAGTCGCCCGAGAACTGCGATCCGTTGAAGCTGTAATCGCCCTCGGTGTCCGCCTGGATCTGCTGGTTCTTGTCGGTGCGCATGTACTGCACGCCAAACCGCATGGCGTGCTTGCCGATATTCCAGTTCAGGTCGTCGCGGATCTGGTAGTTGAGAAACGAATTGGTCCACGGCCAGTAGATATCTGACCAGGTCGTGTTCAGGGGTCCGTTGCTGAACTCCACCTGCGGCATCCGGTTATCTGCATTGTTGCCGGGGAAGAAGCTGGCGGCATTCCAGCCGCTCGGTTCGGCATAGGTGCCGGCCGGCGTCACGTGAATATGGTTGCCGTTCGGGTAGAACCCGATCTCGTTCAGCAGCGTGGGCGAAATCGTGTCCGTCAGACGTATCGCCGCCGCCCACGAAGGATTGTTGAAGACGTCCCCTACCGTCGTGTAACTGTCGCCGCTCCACTGGGTCGGGAAAATCGTCTGCGACATCGCGTCATGAATCCAGCTGGCCATCAGGTGATACTTATCGGTGATCTGCTGATCTCCGCGCACCACGTCCTCGCGGACATAGGTCGGCTGCCGGGGCGAAGCCAGATAGTTATCGGTTCCCGAGTTCGGCTTGGGAATCGCCCCCGAACTCATCATGAGTACCGCGTTCTGATCGATCAGATTGGCGGGAATCACATTGCCGGGAAAAGGAGAGCCCGGCGTAAGGTGGTCAGTCGCATAGGTCGCCAGCTTGGCCGGATCGGAGGTCTCCGGCACCACCGGACTGGACCCGTTCCAGGGCGTGTAGGTCAGCGCGGCTCCCGCCGCGGGAAAGTCGCTCGCCGGAACCGTCGGGGTCACCGAAGGGTTGGCACCCGCAACGTAGCGCCGCCACTCCTCGTTGACGAAAAAGAACGTCTGGTGCCTGTGCCCGTCGTAGAGATGGGGAATCCACACCGGTCCGCCCAGATTGCCGCCGAAAATGTTCAGCCTCAGCTCCGGGCTTGCCTGACCGTTCTGTTTGAAGAAGTAGTACCCGGAATCGAAATCGTCATTGCGGTCGAACTCCCACAATGTGCCGTGAAACTGCTGGCCGCCGGATTTCAACTCCACGATCACTGTGCCGCCGGAAGAAATTCCGTAATCCGGGGGATAGTTGCTGGCCAGCACCTGGAACTGCCCGATGGCGTCCGGCGAAGGCAGCACATCCAGCTTGCCGCCGGAACCGCGGTCATAAGCTTCGCCGCCGTCCACGATGAAGTTGTTCTGGTCGGGGCGCATGCCGTTGAAGCTGATCGTCGCGGTACTGTTCTGGGCAGTGACGCCATTGAACGACGGCAGATTGCCGGACACACCCGTCCCCAGCGTCGTCAGGCTGGTGATATTGCGCCCGTTGGTCGCGATATCCCGGACCTGCTGCCCGCTGATCAGCGTGCTGATCTCGTTGGTTTCCGACTGCACCTGCAGCGCCGCCGCCTGCACTGTCACCGTTTGGCTGTTGGCGCCGATTGCCAGTTTTGCATCCGTGCGCACCGTCTGCGCCGCGTTGACCACCACCCCGGTCTGCTTATAGGTCTGGAATCCCGGCGCCGTCACCGTCACCGTATAGTGCCCAACGGCCAGGCCAGGGACGTTATACAGACCGTCGTTGTTGCTCACCGTAGCCTGCGTGGAGCCGGTCTCTTCCTGCATCACCGTGACTTTCGCGTTCGGAACTACCGCCCCGCTGGGATCGCTCACCGTCCCGGTGATGTCGGATGTGGTCTGCGCCGATGCATGCGGGGAGAGCATCGTTCCCATCACCATGCCTGCGCAGACGAAGAGTGCGAACCTCCTGAATAACCTCAGCATTGACGACCTCCCAAAATGGTCTTACCGGTGTTGTGTGCGTGCGGACCGGACTCGGTAATCGAGCAACACGAGCCTCATGTATATACTTCCCCGTTACGATAACTGTCAAATTAACATAATAGAAAATGCCAGTACTGAAGGGTTTTAGCAGGAGAACAAGGAAGACGCCAATGTGCGCCAATCCGTATCCGACAACTGTAACTGGCAAGATAGGGAAGCGCTGAAATCGAGGAGCAGGGAGGGATGCCTAACCTCGTGTCAAACCAAGGCTTAGAAACTTCGCCGCAGAGACAACAGTTCGCACAGCCGGGTGGTACGGCCCAATCCGCGACGGATTCAATGGAAACGCTTTCACGCCTCCAGCGAAACTTCCTTAGCGAATTTCGAAACAAGCGGGACCCGCACTCGGTCTTCGAGCCTCAGCGCTCCGGCTTCAGACTTCCGGGCCGACCCATACCGGCTCCGGTTCCAGGCGAATCCCAAACTTGGCTTCGACCTCGGCGAGGATGCGATCCCGCAGCGCCACCACGTCGCGGGCTGTAGCGCCTCCGCGATTCACCAGCGCCAGCGTATGCCGGCTGGAGATTCCTGCCGCTCCGAGCGCATATCCCCGGGAGAAGCCCGCGTGCTCCAGCAGCCAGGCTGCCGGGACCTTGACTAACTCCTGGGGTCCGGCGCCGGGGACCGGAAAGAGCGAAACCCGCATTCCCGCTTCTGCCCCGACCGCGTCATAAAACTGGCTGCGCGGCACCACCGGGTTGCGGAAGAAACTGCCCGCGCTCCGGCAGTCCGTCTCTCCTTCCACCAGCAGCATCCCTTTCCGGTGGCGAATCTCGCGCACCGCCGCGGCCGTCTCCGCGAGCGATGGCTTGCCACTATGCTGCGCGAAATACTGCTGCACGTCGGGATAGGCCAGCAGCGGCTCCGCATTCGGAAGCAACCGATAATCCACGCGCGACACGATGTACCGCCCCCGCGCGCTGGAGTTGAATATGCTGTTACGGTAGGAGAAGCCGCACTCCGCCGGCGTGAGCTCGTGAAAGCGAAGTGTCTCGATCTCCAGCACGCGCACCGCGACAATCGTCCCCGAGACTTCCTGGCCGTACGCGCCGACATTCTGCACCGGCGTTCCGCCCACGGTGCCCGGGATTCCGGCCAGGCACTCGATGCCGCCATAGTCCTGAGCCACCGCCAGGCTGACAAAGCTGTCCCAGTTCTCGCCGGCCTCGAGGCGAAACACGTTCCCCTCCTGCGAAAGTCCGCGCAGGGCGACATGAACCACCAGGCCGGGAAAACCCTGGTCGGCAACGAGAATATTGCTGCCTCCGCCCAGCACGAAAAGCGGTACGCGCCGATCGGCGGCAAAGCGCAGCGCTTCCACCAGATCGGCCTCGCTGGTGACTTCGGCAAACCATCGTGCCGGGCCGCCGATGCCGAAGGTGGTATAGGGAGCCAGCGCAACCTGTTCGCAAAGCTGCATCAAATGAGGTATATCAGGCGGTGACGGGGAGCGGCACGTCCCCTGCAAGTACAATAGGGGTATCCCTCATCCCCAAACGCTTTGCCAACAGTGAAGGAGAACCCGACCATGTACCCCGAGATCATGCTGATCCCCATGCGGGAGGAACTTACCCACGCCGGCATTCAGGAAGCGCGCACGGCGGAAGCCGTCGATGCAGCGCTGGCACAACCCGGCACCACCATGGTGGTCGTGAACTCGATCTGCGGGTGCGCTGCCGGCAAAATGCGCCCCGGGGTCCGGCTCGCGCTGCGCAACGCGGTCACCCCCGACCGCTCGATCACGGTCTTCGCCGGCCAGGACCGCGAAGCCACCGACCGCGCCCGCTCCCGTTTCGAGAACAATCCCCCTACCTCGCCGGCTGTTGCCATCCTGCGGGACGGGAAACTGGTGTATCTCATGCAGCGCTTTGTCATCGAGAACAGCACCCCGCAGGCCATCGCGGAGGAACTGTCCCGCGCGTTCAACGAACAATGCGCCGGGCAGACCGTCTAAAGAGGCTTCATCACGGCAAACGAAAAGGGCACGGAGCCAACCGTGCCCTTCTGCTTTTTCACCACTCTGCCCGCTACACCCTATCCACGATCCGCCGTCGCTTACACCCTGGCTTTCACGAGTGTCCCACCGGCAAGGGCGTCTCAAACTCATCGAGCGAATCGTAATAGACGCTCACCTGGTTCCGCCCCTTGCGTTTCGAGTGGTACAGCGCCTCGTCGGAGCGCAGCAGGAAGTCGCTGGCGATATCGCCCGGCTGGCTGATTGCTACGCCGATGCTGGCGGTCAGCCGCACGCTTCCCGGCAGCTCTGCCAGGTTGGCGATCTGCATGCGGATCCGTTCCGCCGCCGCTTCCGAATCCTGCTGTCCGGTGCTGCGCAGCAGCACCACGAATTCCTCCCCGCCGTACCGCGCCAGCACATCCGAAGGACGGGTGCCGTCGCGCAGAACTGTGGCAATCCGCCGCAGCACGTCATCCCCGGCAAAATGACCCAGGGAATCGTTCACCTGCTTAAAGTAATCCAGGTCGATGATCAGCAGGCCCATGCTGCTGCTGTTACGTTCGCAGCGCAGCAGCTCCCGCCGCAGGATCTCCTCGAAGGCTCGCCGGTTCAGCAGCCCGGTCAGAACATCGGTCTGCGCCATCTTGTTCAGTTCCAGGCGGTGCACCGTCAGCGCCAGCCACAACAGGCCGATCACGATGGCCAGCGCAAGAATCATGGAGAGATAGCTGAAACCGACATTCAGCATGTCGGGATGGGTGAAGTTCGGTATCTGCGCCGCGCGGAACACGGTCAGGCACCATGTGCCCTGCAGCGCCGCGGCCAGGACCAGCAGCCAGGCGCAGGCTCGCGCCGGCGAGCGAATTTCAGGATCGTGCTGCTTGCGAAAGAGAAGGAAGGCGGTAGACAGAAAAATCGTGCCCACCACGACCGCATGCAGCAACAAGCGCGTCTGCATGGAATCGTGTCCGTAGGTGAACCACACGAACATTGGCAGGACGACGATGAGCACGCCCGAGGGCCAGGGAAACACGTGCAGCGGGCGCTCCAGAATCCTGCATGCGGCGAGATACAGAAAAATCGCGCCGGCGAAGAGCAGGAAGTTGGAGACGACGATGCTGAAGAACACGGGCGCCCACGGATGGACCCCGATGAGCAGAACCGCAAACAGCGCGCACAAAAGAAACCAGGTGAGCTGACGGCTGCCGTGCAGATCCGGTGTGCTGCGGCGGACGCCGCGAAAACCAAAGAGCATCAGGACCAGGGCCGCAGCATAACCACACATCAGAAAAGGCGTATTCATAGGTGTCTCTTGCCACACCTCCGCACATCGTGAGCCCTGTGCCAAAAACCCGGCCGGGCGTGGTGAAACCTCTGTGCTACACAACACAGCAAGGGGGAACTTCGCCGTTAAGAATTTCACACGGGTGTCCCTGAAGTCACCAGAAAAGAAGTACCAGGTACCCATTTCGACTACGCCTTTTGCGCGCCCCCTCCCTCTTTCCTGTTATTCAATTGACACGAATGGTTCGCTCATCAGGAAGCCGTATCGTGCTCGTTTCCGGACCGCCGGGCGCCGGTAAGACCACCCTCGCGCGCCCGCTGGCGGCTCGCCTCGGCTTCGCCCTGCTCACCAAAGACGACGTCAAAGAAACCCTGTGGACGGCGATGGAAGCCGAGCCCGGCGACGCCGCCCTCTCGCGGCGCATCGGAGCAGCCGCGATGGAAGTGCTGTGGGCGCTGGCGCCCCACTGTCCAGCGCTGGTGCTCGAAGCCAATTTCCGCACGCAAAGTGAGTATGAGCGTGAGCGGGTAGCGGCGCTTGTTCGGTCCGGAGCACAGATCGTCGAAATCTGGTGTCGCATCTCCCTTGAAGAGGCTGCCCGCCGCTTCGCCGCCCGCGCCCAGGCCGAACGCCACCACCCCGCCCACGTCCTGCAGGAAATGTCGGTCGAACGCCTCGCCGAATACGAAGCCCCCTTCGCCCTCAGCCGCGTCATCGAAGTGGACACCACCCATCCAGTCGACCTCGAAGCCCTGCTTGCCCAGGTCCACCGCTTCCTGACCCCTGATCCCTCGCGCCTGTAACCTGCACCCTCCAGGCTCCCAGCTGCCCCTGAAACCTGTAACCTGTAAGTACGCATGCATCGATGGTCGAAGCTCTTCATTCCCACCCTGCGCGAAGCGCCTGCCGACGCTGAAGTCGCGAGCCACAAATTTCTCGTCCGCTCCGGTTACATCCGCCAGCTCGGAGCCGGCATTTATTCCTATCTCTTTCTCGGACAGCGATCCATCAACCGTATAATCGCCATCGTTCGCGAGGAGATGAACTGCATCGGCCAGGAATTCCTGCTGCCCACCATCCATCCCGCCGACCTGTGGCGCGAGTCGGGCCGCTGGACCCTTATGGGCGACAACATGTTCCGCCTGAAGGACCGCAAGGGCGCGGACCTGTGCCTGGGCATGACCCACGAAGAGGTGATGACCGACATCGCCCGCAACGAGCTGCGCAGCTACAAGCAGCTGCCGCAAATCTGGTATCAGATCCAGACCAAGTTTCGCGACGAGCCCCGCCCCCGCTCCGGCCTCCTCCGCGTGCGCCAGTTCATCATGAAGGACAGCTACTCCTTCGATCTGGACCAGGCCGGCCTCGATCGCAGCTACGATCTCCACGATGCGGCCTACCGCGCCATCTTCACTCGCTGCGGCCTCAACTTCGTCGTCGTCGAAGCCGACTCCGGGGCCATGGGGGGCTCGCAGTCGCAGGAATTTATGGTTTACACCGACGCCGGCGAGGACCTCATCGCCAGCTGCGCAGCCTGCGGATACGCCGCCAACATCGAGAAGGCCACCTCGCGCCTCGCGCCCGTCAAAGAAATGGAGCCAACCGGCGACGGCACGCCGGAGCTGGTATCGACGCCCGGCCAGGCCGCCATCGCCGACGTCGCGAAGTTCTTCAACATCGAGCCCAGTTCCGACATCAAGTGCGTCGCTTACATGGCGACGATTCCCGCCAAAACCAAAGACGGCAAACCGGCCCTGCAACCAGCGATCGCTTTCCTGCGCGGCGATCACTTCGTCAACGAGACCAAGCTCATGGCGCTGCTCGGCGCATCCGACCTGCGGCCCATGGTGGCTGAAGAACTCGAGCGGTGGATGCACGGCCCGGCCGGCTATCTCGGCCCCATCGGCCTGAAGCCGAAACAGGCTGCGCCGGGAGCGGACCTTTCTGCGTTCGGCGAAGCGAACGTCATCCTCGATCCCGGGCTGGAAGGAAGAGAAAACCTCGTGTGCGGGGCCAATAAGGCGGACTACCACTACCGCAACGTCACGCCTGGCCGCGATTTCTCCTGGACCGCCGTCGCCGATATTCGCAACGCCGCCGCAGGGGAAGGCTGCCCCGTGTGCGGCGAGCCGCTCCGAGTCGCCAAGGCCGTCGAAGTCGGCCACATCTTCAAGCTCGGCACCCGCTATACCGACAAGATGGGCGCCCGCGTTCTCGACGCCAACGGCAAAGAAGTCACGCCCATCATGGGCTGCTACGGCATCGGCATCGAGCGCATCCTCACCGCGGCGGTGGAGCAGGGCAACGACGCCAACGGTTTCTGGCTGCCCCCGGCCATCGCTCCCTTCGACGTCGTCGTCACCATCACCAACGTGGCCGACGCGGTCCTCAGGCCCATCGGCGAGCAGATCGCCGCCGAGCTCGAATCTGCCGGCTTCGATGTCCTCCTCGATGACCGCGACGAGCGGGCCGGCGTCAAGTTTAAAGACGCCGACCTGATCGGCGTCCCCTGGAGAGTCGTTGTGGGCAAGAAGGCCGCCGAGGGCAAGGTCGAACTGGTGACACGCGCCTCCGCTCCGGTCCCCACGCCCAGCGAAGACATGGCCATCGCCGGCATCGGCGCCGAATTGCGGAAGCGGGTTCCCGCCAGCTCCTGAGGGCACGAGCGCTGTGGCAGCCGGCCCACAGCGTGTCTGGCAGGCCACGCCTCACGTGTCTTCCAAATCGGCTAAGACCCCTGTTTTCAGCGGTCGATTCCGGCCAGCCACCCGGACCGGAAGTGGTTCGTGGTGTGCACATAGTACCCGCGTCGGTCACCTGCGAGCCGGATTCCTGCATCCGATTCGTCTGACAGCCGACATTTGTTCGAAAATAGATAAAGGCGGAAATCCATCTTGGCAGTAACTGTGAAAGTTCCCCGCGTGGCCGTGCATCTAACCGGCCGAAAAGTATTGATCGGTGTCGGGCTTTGCTGCGCCGTCGGCGTCATTCTTGGGGCCATGGTCTTCTCGTTTTACTGGACCAAATACGGGCACATTGTCGACGATCGCCTGAAGCATCCGCTGTTCACCCAGACGGCCAGCATCTACGCGGCGCCGGAAGAAATCCGCCCCGGCCAGAAGCTGGAGCCCTCCGCCATCGAATCGCAGCTGCAGCAGGCCGGCTATACCGTGGACGGCGAGGGCACGCCTTCGCCTATGGGCACCTACACGGCGGCCGCCCATTCCGTCACCATCCATCCCGGACCGCAGTCCTACCACGCTCAGGACGGCGCCACCATCGACTTCTCCTCCGGCGCCGTCGCCGATATCACCAGCGACAAAGGGCAGCAGCTGGCTGCTTACGAGCTCGAGCCGCTGCTGGTCACCGGCCTCAGCGACGCCAACCGCGCCAAGCGCCGCCTGGTCACCTACGACGAGCTGCCCAAGTACCTCGTTCCCGCCGTCACCTCCATCGAAGACCGCCGCTTTTTCCAGCACGATGGCGTGGACTACGTCCGCCTCATGGGCGCCGCCTGGGACGATCTCCGCAACCGCCATTACAGCCAGGGCGGATCGACCCTCACCATGCAGCTCGCCCGCGGCTTCTTCCTCTCGCCCGAAAAGCGCATCAAGCGCAAGCTCATCGAGATCGTCATCACCTTCCAGCTCGAGCACCGCTTCAACAAGCACCAGATCTTCCAGATGTACGCCAACCAGGTTCCGCTCGGGCAGCGCGGCAGTTTCGCCATTGATGGTTTCGGTGAAGCCGCCCAGGCCTACTTCGGTAAAGATGTGGACCAGCTCGATCTGCCCGAGTGCGCGCTCCTGGCCGGCATCATTCAGAGCCCCAGCCGCCTCAATCCCTTTCGGCACCCGGCCCGCGCCCTCGATCGCCGCAACATCGTGCTCGATGCCATGGTCGAGACCGGCGACATCTCCAAAGCCCAGGCCGAGCAGGCCAAAGCCGCGCCCCTCGGCCTCAGTCCAGGAGCCTTCGATGCGGGCGAGGCGCCTTACTTCGTCGATCTGGTGCGCGACCAGCTCATCTCCAAACTCGGCGATGCCGACTACAACGAGCAGGGCCTGCGCATCTACACCTCGCTCGATCCGCAGCTCCAGCAAATAGCCCAGCAGGCCGTCGCCGACGGCATGAAGAAGGTCGACGACCTGGTCGAGGCTCGCTACAATCGCCTGGCCCGCGCCGCGGAGAAGCGGGGTGAAACCCCGCCGGCCATCGTCTATCCGCAGGTGGCGCTGGTGGCGCTCAACCCCCATACCGGTCAGGTGCTGGCTCTGGTGGGCGGCCGCAATTACGGTGAAAGCCAGTTCGACCACGCGGTTTCCCACCGCCCCACCGGATCGGTCTTCAAGCCCTTCGTCTACGCCGCTGCCTTTAACGCCGCCCTCGCCGGAACTCCGCTGACGAACACCAACGGCCAGAGCGCCATCTTCACCGCGGTGACCACTCTCAACGACGAGCAGACCACCTTCACCTTCAACAACCAGCCCTACACCCCGCGCGACTTCGACAACGAGTACTACGGCGACGTTCCCGCGGTCGAGGCGCTCTACCGCTCGCTCAACAACCCCACCATCGAGCTCGCGCAGGAGGTCGGCTTCGACAACGTAGCGACCCTCGCCCGCGATGCGGGCATCACCTCGGCGCGGGCTACTCCGGCGATGGCCATCGGCGCCTATGACGCCACGCCTCTGCAGATTGCCGGCGCGTACACCACGTTCGCGAATGACGGCGTAAAAATCGATCCCTGGCTCCTCGCCTCGGTGCGCACCGCCAACGGCGACGTCATGGCCGACTACGCGCCCGATTCGAAGCCGGTGCTGGACCCGCGCGCCGCCTACCTCACGCTGAGCATGATGGAGCAGGTGCTCAATAATCCCCACGGCACCGGCGCCGGAGTCCGCAACATGGGCTTTGTCTCCCCGGCTGCCGGCAAGACCGGGACGGAGCACGATGCATGGTTCGCCGGTTTCACGTCGAACCTGCTCTGCGTGGTGTGGGTGGGGAACGACGACTACAGCGATATCAAGATCGAAGGCGCCCACGCCGCCGGTCCGGTCTGGGCGCAGTTCATGAAGGAAGCCGTCAAGCTCCCGGAGTACTCCGATGTGCACGACTTTGTGCCACCGGCGGGGGTGATCGAAGTGCGGCTGGATGACGCCACCAATCTCCTCGCCGACGCCTCCTGCCCGGACGACTACACCGCGGCCTTCCTCGATGGCACCCAGCCCACCGACACCTGCGACCACTCCATGGGCGACCAGCGCAACATCTTCCAGAAGATCTTCGGGCTGGGACAGCGGCAGGTGAATCCGCCGCCGCCGCCGCACGTCGCGCAGCAGCCGCCGCCTCCGGGCAAGGTGAACCCGCCCCCGCCCGTGCAGGCCCAGAACCAGCCTGCGCAGCAGGACCAGGATCAGGACCAGAAAAAGAAGAAGCGCGGCTTCTGGTCGAAGCTGTTCGGCAAGAAAGACGACAACCAGCAACAACAGCCGCAGCCGGATCAGAACCCGCAATAGGGTGTGACGCTTCCTCCGCCCCGGCAACCAATCCGGGGCGCCCCGTATCTGCCGCAGTTGGCAGATGCGGGATTCCACCGAGCTATCCCTCCAGCTCCTCGCAAAAACTATGCCGAAACTCACCATCGCAACCCGCAGCAAACGTCAGATCATCGACATCACCGCCCAGGTACAAAGCGGTCTGCCGAAGGAAACTGGTATGGCCTGCGTCAACGTGCTGCATACCACCGCGGCGCTGACCACGGCGGACCTCGATCCCGGAACCGATCTCGATATGCTGGACGCCTTCGAGGCGATGATGCCGAAGCTGCGCTACCGGCATCCGCACAACCCGGAACACGTGCCGGATCACATTCTGTCGTCGCTCATCGGCACCGCGCTCACCCTGCCGGTGGAATCAGGATCGCTGGTTCTGGGCACCTGGCAGCGGATCGTGCTGGTAGAACTCGACGGCCCACGCGAAAGGGAAGTGGCACTCCACTTCCTGAAAAGCAGCTAGCGCTTGTCATCCAACCAGGCGGAGGGACCCGCTTTTGGTTGATGGCAGGGAGGGGCGAGCGCAGGACGCCCAATCGGACTCGCCCCCCGATCCCTGAACGCTATCCGCTAAGCGCTGCCTCTAAATCTTCACCGGAAAACCAGGCTCGCCTCCCGAGCCCTCCGCCCGCACCGCCGCTTCCGCCGCCTGGAATCCCATCTTCGAATGCGTCCCGTCGCAAAACGGTTTGTTGACCGACGCGCCGCAGCGGCAGAGAGAGAAAGCCGGCTTCCCGGTCAAATCCCACTCCCGACCCTCCGCATCCACCACCTTCACCGGCCCTTCCACGCGATACGGCCCGTTTGGCCGCACTGTAATCTTCACTTCCGACATGAGCACCACTCCTGAGAAAGGAAATTCGATCTGCCCTCTCAGTCTAACCAGGCCGGCCGAGAAGCGCGGTTGACGGGAAGGGAACTGATCCCCCGGAAGCAGCATGGCAGCCGCGTCCGGCAAACGAAAGAATGAAGCAGTCCGTCTGCGCGTGAGAAGACACGCATGGCCACCCTGCTCGCCCAGTCCGAAACGTCCGCGGCTTCCGGATCGGAAACGCAGAAGCCCGCCCCGCTCTTCGTCTGGATCTTTCCCGCCCTCGGTGTCCTGTCGCTCATCGCCTCCTGCGTGCTGTGGTCGCTGAAGAGGCATCTCTGGGGCGACGAAGTCTTTTCCTGGATCGAGCTGCGCGACCCGTCGCTTCCGCACCTGCTGCCGGCCGTCATGCGCGTGGGCGGCGGTGGCATGCCGCTCTTCTATCTCACCGCCTGGCCCTGGGCGCACGTCTTCGGATTCAGCGACCTGTCGCTGCGCCTCTATTCCTGCGCCAGCGTCTGCGGAGCGTTTCTTCTCCTCGCCTCCGCACTGCGGCGTCGCTTCTCCGCGCCGGCCGCTTTCCTCGGCACGGCCTTCGGGCTCTTCGCGTCGCTCATCGTCGTCGAGCAGAACAGCGAAGCACGCGGCTACGGCCTGTTTCTCCTGCTCTCGGCGGCCGCCATCGCGCAGCTTCTGCGGGTTGCCGAAACACCCAACCCGCGTCGACGCGATCTTCTCCTCCTCGCGCTCAGCCAGGCGGCCCTGGTTCTGGGCCACGTCCTCGGCCTCATCGATGCCGGCCTCCTGCTGGCGGCGCTCATCGCGAGCGATGCGGTGGAGAAGCGCTTTCGCTGGCGTGTCTACGCGTGCGCCATGGCCGGCTGGCTGGCTCTGGTCCCGTGGATCCCCGCCATCCGAGCCTCCGCCGCCGTGGGCCGTCCCCATGGCTGGATTCCTGTTCCGTCTTTCGGAGATCTGGCATCGTCCTTCTCCTTCTGGCTGTTCACCGGACTCTACTGGCAGCTCCCCCACCTGCCGACGGCCGTCTTGCTTGCAGGTTGGTTCTGCGCAGTCCTGATCATGATCGTCCTCGCCGCCTCCGGCTGCCTCGCCCTCGCGGGTGCGTCCGGCGTCAAGCGACCGGTATATTGCGCCGGATTCGCGCTCATCGCCGCTCCCCTGGTCTTTTATGCCGTCTCGGTGACCATCACGCCCATCTTCCTGCCGCGCTATCTCATCGCTTCGGCGCTGGGCGTTGCCATCCTCGCCGCTGCATGGCTGGACCGCAGTCTCGCCCGCCATGCGCGGACCGGGAAGGGAATTGCGGTACCGCTGCTGGGCGTGGTGGTTCTCGCCCTGCCCATCGCCACCGCCCTCCTGGCCCATCCGCAGCAACTCGATGTCGCCCGCGTCGATTCGCTCGCCGGCGGACGCCCCATCGTCTGCGATTCGCAAAAAGACTTTCTGGTCATGACGCGCTACACCGCGCACCCCGGCACGCCGCAATACGTGCTTGACTGGCCCGCCGCGTTAGCCGGGCCGCCCGGGACCACCGCCGACATTCGCCTGATGCAGAACTACCGGCGCGAGGGCTATCTGCCGGGTCAGCTTCCCGATCCAGCGCAGCTCCTCGGGCAGCCGTCCTTCCTCGTCCTCACCAACCAGGACGCCAGCTGGTTCCGCATCGCTGTCCAAAACAATCCGCGATTCACCTGGAAGACCATCGCCGAGGTCGACGCATCGCGTCGCCTGGTACTCGTCCGGCAAAAACAGCAGCAGCCCGGATACCTGCGACCGGTTCAGCCCAGCGACAAAGCTTCTGAAGCGACGGGCTGCGGGTCCGGCGCCGTCCGGATGGCAACCAGATACCACACCAGCCACGCGACTGCCGGCCACAGGAAGAGCTTCGACTCCAGACCCACCATGAAGGCGTAGGGCTCAACTTGCAGCAGCAGAAACAGGATGGCCAGGCTGGCCAATACGCCGCGCGATTGCGTGCGCGAGGCGCCGTACAGCAGTGCCGGCAGCGCAAGAGAGTGATCCCAGAGCCAGCAATAGGGCGCCACCAGCAGAGAAACCAGCAGCACCAGATTCCCGTGTTCCAGCCAATCCCACCCGTGTCGCCGCGGCCAGAAATACAAGAGCGCCCAGACGCAGCCGATAGCCGGCAGGACGAAAACCAGCCATCCTGCAGCCGGGTTAATGGAGTCGCGCAGCAGCACGCTCAGGCAGGGCATGAACTCATGCTGGATCCCGGAGCGGTCGGCCCAGTGCAGGTATTGGCTCCAGGCCGCCGGATCGACCACCTCCGTCAGCAGACAACTGGCAGCCAGCGCCGCCACCGCGCCCAGCAGGATTCGCCAGGCGCGCGTGACCACGATCCATGCCAGCAACACCACGGCCCAGGGCAGGAACAAGTGAGGTTTCAGCGTGCAAAGCCACAAGGCGGCTCCCGCAGCGAACGGGCAGGTCCGGTAGAACCGCAGGAACAGAACCACGCCCAGCAGCAGAAGGATCGCGGTCTGGCCGGATATCACGCAGAGCAGCGCCGGCGGGAAGCAATATCCCAGCCAGCGGACAGAGGGCCCCGGCCGGCCCAGCGTTTGACACAGAAGCCGCACTGAGACGATCAGCAGGGCGAGCATGAGAAGCGACCAGGGAAGGGCCGCTGCCCGCGCGCTGATCCACCCCAAAGGCCAGGCAAGCGGCAGGCTCCAGGGAGGATTTCTCATGAAGTAGGAGCCTTTGCCGGTAAAGCCGGCTGCATGCTCGATGAGCCCCATGGCGGCGCCATCGTATGGATTCGCATGGTGAACCAGCTGCTGTCCGGTGGCCCAGTAAACCACGAAGTCGCGCGAGCCGGTCAGATGGCGGTTCAGCGGCAGGACTCCCAAAAACAGAGCCGTCGCGGCGATGGCCACTCCACAGGCAAGACCGACTGCGAGGTCGGCGAAGTCCGGCTTCCCCGTCGCCTGACGAGCCTGCTCCACATCCTCGACAGCGCTCCTGCCGTCCACCGGAGTCTTCACCTTCCACCCTGTGCCGCGGCGGGCTCATGCCACGAAACCGAATTTGTCACCGTTGCTGTTTCATTTGCCGCGGGGCTTTCCCTGCGGGCCATCAGATACCACGCCAGCCACGCTGGAGCAATCCACAGGTAGGCGGGCGAGGCTTCCCAGAAGCGGAACAGTGTCTGCACGTCGATCAGGATGCAGAGCGCCGCCAGCGTCGCGATGATCCTTCGCGAGGGATTCCGGGCAACAGCACAGAAGAGTGCGGGCAGCGCCAGGCATTGGTCGTAAACCCAGCAATAGGGCGACACCAGCAGAGAAACCAGCACCAGCAGGCTGCCGTCTCGAGCCCAGTCCCAGGCGTTGCGGCGCCGCCAGAAGAATCCCACCGCCCAGGCGCACCCGGCTGCGCCGGGAACAAAGGCCAGCCACCCCGTGTGGGGATTGATCAGATTCCTGAATTCGACGCTGAGGCAGGGGATGAATTCGGCGGAAATTCCCGAGTGCCGCAGCCAGTGGAGATATTGAGTCCACGCGGCGGGGTCGGCCAGTTCGGTAAGCAGGCAGCCAGCGGCCAGGGCGGCTGCCAGTCCCGCAACGATTCGATACGCGCGGGTCACCAGAACCCAGGCGAGCAGGGCAGCAGCAAAGGGCAGCAACAAATGCGGCTTCAGGGTACACAGCGCAAGCGCGGCTCCGGCGCAAAAGGGACGCGAGCGCGCCAGGCGGAGGAAAAACACCAGGCCCACCAGCGCGAGCAGCGAAACCTGCCCGTTGACCACGCAGAGCAGCGCCGGGGGGAAGCAGTATCCCAGCCAGCGGGCTTCCATGCCGACCCCGTCCTTGGCCATCTGCCGGACGGCGAGAATCAGCAGCGCCAGCAGTCCCAGAGACCACGGCAGCGTCGCCGCGCGGGGACTGAAGAAGCCGAGCGGCCAGGCCAGCCACAGGCCCCAGGGCAGGCTGCGCATGAAGTAGGAGCCCTGGACGCGGAATCCGGTGGAATGCTCCAGCCAGCCCATCGCGGCCGGGTCATAGGGATTGGCGTGATGCACCAGCTCGCGGCCGGTTGACCAGTAGACGATGAAGTCGCGCGAGGCCGCCATGTGGGGCAACCATGGCAGAGCGGCCAGAAACATGGCCGTCGGCACGATCGCGAGCGCACAGGCAATCGCGACCAGCAAGGCAGCGAAATCGGGGCGTGGTTTCGCCCCGGCGATTGCGCCGAAGGTCATCGACGCCATTGTAGCGAGCGCAGGGAAGCGCGCCGATGCCACCTTTCGGGTATCGCAGTCACCCTCGCGGGAAAGATGGGTTGCGGTTCGGGAGCGGGGCAGGTCGCCAGCCGGCGGGCCAGTTGCCCCTCAGCACTTTTTACATTTAGCCAGAATCGCTTTGTGCAGGCGGTCGCGCAGATCCTCAGGCATGGCATACAGCTCGTGACTGCGGTAGATCTCGATGGTTTTCCGGGTGGTGTTCAGGGTGATCTCGCAGTGCTCGCAGCTGCGCAGATGCTCTTCGAGATCGGCCCGCAGCGGACCGGCAAGCACCGGGTCCAGCATTTCGTCCAGTTGCGCCAGGAACTCGGTGCAGGTCACCGGGCACCGTCCTGTTTCGCCTCGGCGCCGCGGTGCCTGAAGTACCGGGCCAGCCGTTCTCGCAGTTGCAGGCGAGCGCGCAGCAGCCGCGATTTCACGGCGGGGATGCTCAGCCCCAGCGACTCCGCCGTCTCTTCCGTTGACAAGCCTTCGACGTCCCGCAGCACAAACACCACCCTGAATCCTGGCGGCAGACCCTGAATGGTCTTCCGCAAAATTTCAGCCATTTCCGACTGTCCGTACAGCGCCTCGGGGTTTGGGCTCCAGTCGGCCAGATCCCGGGGCATCGATCCTTCCTCAGTCTCGACGTCCTCGTCAATCGAAACCATGCGCCCGGTGCGCCGTTTGCGCAAACGCATGAGCGATTCGTTCACCGCGATGCGCACCAGCCAGGTATAGAACTTTGAGTTCCCCTGGAACTGGTCGAGCTTCTCGTACGCCTTCAGGAACGCATCCTGCACCACATCTTCGGCGTCCTCGCGATTCTGGACGATGTGGTTCGCGATCCGGAAGACCTGGCGGTCGTACTGCTTCACCAGCTTCTCGAACGCCGCTATATCTCCCTGGCGCGCCCGCTCCACCAGCCGGACGTCAGGATGAACTTCGGTCGTTCCTTGTGATTGGATGGAGGTAGACATGATTGGCTTCAGAATTGTGGTTGCAGCGGACAACGGACCCGACCTCCAGTGTAAACGGCGTCTCCCCTGCTCGGCAAAAGGCCGGGTGGGGAGGGCTCTTCTGTTCACAGTGCCTTTGCTCCTTTCGATGATCGCCGGGTGCCGAAGGACTCCGAGCTACACGGGGCCGCCCAATCTGGTGCTGACGGTGCTGATGAAGAAGTGGGCTATCGTGCCCGATCGCATCGTGGTGCGGCAGGGGGCGCACGTCGAGCTGATCGTGAGGACCGGCGACGTCGAGCACGGATTCAACGTGCCCGGCCTCGCGATCAACGAACCGGTGCAGCCGGGCAAGCCGGCCATGGTGCGCTTCCTCGCGGAGAAGCCGGGGAGTTATCCCATGCGCTGCTCCATCGCCTGCGGGAAGGGGCACGACAGGATGACGGGGGTGGTCATCATTACGCCGGCGGGCTCTCCGCGGGCGGGACCGTAGAGCCGAGCAGGCCTGTGCGACCAGCAGCGGGTGGCAATCCGGGGTACCCCCCCGGGGGGGTGCTGGAATTGTGTTTTGGAATGTTGGGTTTGCCAGGTTATCGAGTTTGATAACCCGGGAGCGGGCCGGCTGGAGCGGGTTCGAGGCAGCTGGTTCGGCTCCTGCTTCGAGGTCTTCGATGCGGCCTGGGGTGGGGGGTTCCGAGGCGGGCTGGGGGCGAGGGACGTCGGGCTCGAAGGTATCCGGCACGGGAGCGCCGGGGTGAGCGGCGAGCCAGGCGGTTTGGGCGGTGCGGCGCCGTTCGCGTTGCCGGATTTCGCCGCAGCGCTCGCAGTGTGGCGTGCAGTCGGGGCCCTGGCAGCCGCAGCCGTGGTGCAGGCAGGGGCGCACGGCATGAGGATCAGGCAAGCCGGCGGCGAGGGCGGCTGCGGATTCCTGCCGGGTGTGACGGTCTTTCTGAGTGGCGAGGCCGCTGATTTTCTCCTGATAGTTCGCGCCCCACTCGTCGCCCGGCTCGCTGCACTCGTCTTCGCTCATCCAGCCATTGGCAGGCATGTCGTCGGCGCAGGCGGGCATGGGGATGCGGAGTTGCTCGCAGCGCAGCTCGTAGAGATGTTTGGAGAAGGACCAGTAGGGCTCGAAGGTTCCGTCGGGTCCGACGTAGGGTTGATCGGGTCCGAGGGGGCGGCCGTCGGGTCCGGTAGTGATGCGGGTGGCGGGCTCCTGGGGGGTGGTATTTTCCTGGCCGGATTTGGCGCGGGCGGGGCGGGGGAGGGTATGGGCGGCGACCTGGCACATGTAGGCGATGGCGCGGGCGGCGGCGGGCTCCATGTGGCCGGCGAAGACGCCGTGGGCGGCCTGGGTGAGGACGAGCTGGATGGTGGCGAAATCTTCGAGGAGGGGGATGGCGACTTTGCCGCCTTTTTGGGGGCAGAGGGGGAAGCGGTAGTTTTTGTGAGTGAAGCAGAGGTCGTCGCCGTCGAGGGCGGTGGAGTTGCACTGGAAGCCGGCGACGGTGAGGGAGCGGCAGCGGCGGCGGTTGTCGGGTTTGGGAGCGGCGGGGTTGGTGGGAGGCTGGTTGGGTTCGAGCACAGGTTCTCCTTTGGGGAGCGGTGAGCAATGAAAAAGCCTCGCGGGAGCCGCGAGGCTGATTGGGGAGAAGAGTTCTCCCTAGTGTGAGGTTAACGGTTTTGCGGATTAGGGCAAGAGTACGGAGGTACTGCGGGCGGGGAGGCGGTGAGGTGGAGGCGGGAGCGGGAGTGGGTTGGGGAGGGCCGGTGAAGGGAAGAAGGCGCGGTGCCGATAAAGCTCGTGGAAAGGTGCGGCAGGGCAGCAAGAATCCGGATCCGAGACTGGATTGCGGGAGCTGGTTGCGGGAGCTGTGGGTGATGGCTCGACGCCGGGCGGGAGGGATGGCAAAGAGGAGATGACACGACCTTCTCCGTTCGTCGTGATGGTGCTGGTTTGCTCGGGGACGGGGTTACTGTGCGCGTCGCTGGTGCCGATGGGCGACATCCTGCGCCTGGTGTGCAATCGCTCGCTGCGGTGGAAGTGGCGGTTGCTGACGGCGCTGGTGCTGGCGTTTATTCCCGGCTACGCAGCGTTCGCGGTGATGAGGGTGCGGAGCGAACCGAGTGCGGCGGATGTGATTGTGGCCGCGATTTTATTTTTTGGCGGATGCTTTGTGGCGGGTGTTGCCTTCCTGTCGCGGCAGACGGCGAAGGATCTGCTGCGGATCGCGGGGCTGGAGCGGGATGCGTACACGGACCCGCTGACGCAGTTGTTCAATCGGCGCTATCTGTCGCATCGGTTCAACGAGGAGACGTTTCGGGCGCACCGTTATGAGACGGAGCTGGCGGTGATTCTGGTGGACATCGATCACTTCAAGCGGGTGAACGATACGTGGGGTCATCGGGCGGGGGACGAAGTGCTGAGGCAGGTGGCGCAGCGGATTCGCGCGGAGCTGAGAAGCGGGGACATCGCGGTTCGCTATGGCGGGGATGAGCTGCTGGTGATGGCGCCGCACAGCGATGGGGAGCGAGGAACGCTGATCGCGGAACGGATTCGCCGCGAGGTGAAGGATGCGATTATCACGGCGAACGGGTCGGCGATTGCGATCACGGCGAGCATTGGGGTGGCCGCGCTGCTGGCGGACGAGGATGCAGGGACGCTGATCCAGCGTGTGGATTGCACGTTGTATCAAGCCAAGCAGGAGGGGAGAGACCGGGTGTGCGTCGCGCAGGGGGGAGACACACCCTGCCGCCAGGGGGTGGCGGTGTGAGCGTGCTGCGAAGGATGGCTGGGGGAAGAGAGAAGTCTGAGGGCGCGGCTGGTGGGGCGGCTCGCCGCCGCGGTTCGCGAGGACGAGGGAAATGGGGTCGCGGCGCTCCGGCCTGGGGCAGCATGGAAGGCGCTGAAGCGCCGTGCTTTTCATGGGCCGATGTGTGTGGCTTTCTCGGTTGTGCTGCGTTGCAGCACTGGATGCGCGACATCCTGCACCCCGTTACGCCAAGGGCGAATATGGGGGGACCGCGGGCCTGGGGCAGCATGGAAGGCGCTGAAGCGCCGTGCTTTTCGGCACGACTGTCTTGCCCTGAACTAAAAGCACATCCTTCATCGGTGTTTGCTGTAACAGCGGACCGGGGCAAAAGAGCAAGCGCAGATCCTTCCGCTTCGCGTTCAGGATGACAGCTTGGTGGGGTGGGTTGAGGTTGGATGGCTGTGACAGCGGCGTTGCGGAGGTTCGGCGTTGAACTCAGGAGATAAGCAACCGCAGATCCTTCCGCTTCGCGTTCAGGATGACAGCTTGGTGGGGTGGTTGAGGTTGGATGGCGGTAACAGCGGCGTTGCGGAGGTTCGGCGTTGGCGAGTGCGTCTGTAAGCTACGTGTTTCACCCGGCATTCGCTGAATCCCATGTCCCAACACCAGGGACATGGGGCACCCGGCAAGCGCAGATCCTTCCGCTTCGCGTTCAGGATGACAGCTTGGTGGGGTGGTTGAGGTTGGATGGCTGTGACAGCGGCGTTGCGGAGGTTTGGCGTTGGCGAGCGCGTCTGTAAGCTACGTGTTTCACCCGGCATTCGCTGAATCCCATGTCCCAACACCAGGGACATGGGGCACCCGGCAAACGCAGGTCCTTCCGCTTCGCGTTCAGGATGACAGCTTGGTGGGGTGGTTGAGGTTGGATGGCGGTAACAGCGGCTCGGGACATGGGCGGCCGCTACGCGGCGTGGCGGATGGCGAGCAGAGTGACGTCGTCGCAGCCTGGGGTGGGTCCGGCAAAGCTGCGCAGGTCCTCGATGCAGGCGGTGACGACGGCGGGCGCGCAGAGGGAAGTTTGCCGGGCAACGAGATTTGCCAGGCGATCGATGCCGTATTCGCCGTCCGCTCCGGCGGCTTCGGAGAGGCCGTCGGTGTAGAGCAGGAGCAGGTCGCCCGGAGCGAGTTCGAGGCGGGCGGAGGGAAAGGACGCGTCGCGAAACATGCCCAGGGGAAAGCCGGTGGAGTCCAGCAGTCGCACCACTGCGCGTTCGACGGCGATGACGGGGAGGTGGCCGGCGTTGAAGAGCTCGACTTCTCCGCCGGGCAGGGCGCAGCCGCAGACGAGGGTGGCGTAGCGTCCGGCAAGGCCGCTGTCGCAGAGAAAGCGGTTGATGTGAACGACGATTTCGGCGAGCGGGAGGCCCATGCCGATGAGGCTGCGGAAGAGCGCGTGGAGCTGGGTCATGCGCATGGAGGCGGCGACACCTTTGCCGGCGACATCGCCGAGCATGAAGAAGAGCCGGCCGTTGCAGGGGTAGAGGTCGCAGTAGTCGCCACTGACCGGTCCGAGGGGCGCGTAGTGGTAGCTGGTTTCCCAGCCATGGACTTTGAGATCGGCGGGAGGCAGGAGGGTGCGCTGCAGCTCGGAGGCGAGATCGAGATCGCGCTGGAGGGCGGTGCGCTCGTGCTCGGTGAGGTGGTCGAGGCAATAGCGGAGGAGAGGATCGGCGAGCAGGCGGTCGCGTTCGACGGTGCCACCGCAGCAGGCTTCGCACAGGCCGTAGGTGCCGGCGCCCATGCGATCGAGGGCGGAGTCGACTTCGCGGAGCAGGGCTTCGAGTTGCGAAACTTCGGGGTGCGCGGCGGCCGGGGATTGCGCGAGCACGGTTTGGAGGCGGCTCTTTCGCTCTTCCAGCTGGCTGCACAGAAAATCGATTTCGACGGCTGCCATACAGGTGTCCTCGGGGATTGCGTTCTTTTGATTCGCGGGGGCGGGCGGAGGAGGCAAGAGATTTTGGGGCCGCGGTCAGCTTTGCGGCGCTCTGGGGACGCGGTCGGTGACTTCGGTGAGGGCGGCTAATTTCCTGGCTAAGGCGGGAGTGAGGGCGGCGTCGGGGCAGCGCCAGCTCCAGTTGCCGCTGGGGCGGGAGGGCACGTTCATGCGGCCATCGGAGCCGAGCTCGAGGATGTCCTGCACGGGGAAGAGGCAGGTATCGGCGACCGAGGTGGCGACGGCGCGGATGAGCGGCCAGACGACCTGATCGCCGGCGATTTCGGCGTAGGCGTGGACGGCGGTTTTTTCCTGCGGGCTGGCGGTGTTCCACCAGCCGCGGGTGGTGTCGTTGTCGTGGGTTCCGGTATAAGCAACGGTGTTGGTTACATATCGATGAGGCAGGTGGATATGGGCGCCGGGGTCGGAGAATCCAAACTGGAGGACTTTCATGCCGGGGAAGCCGAACTGTTCGCGGAGGGCGTCGACTTGCTGGGTGATGAGGCCGAGGTCTTCGGCGATGAAGGGGAGGGGGCCGAGGCGTTCGCGGAGGGCGGCGAAGAGAGCGGCGCCGGGAGCCTTGATCCACTGGCCGTTGACGGCGGTTTCGTCCTGGGCGGGGATGGCCCAGTAGGCTTCGAAGCCGCGGAAGTGGTCGAGGCGGAGGATGTCGTAGAGCTGCTGGGCGCGGCGGATGCGGTCGGTCCACCAGGGGAATCCGTTCTGCTGGAGGGCGGGCCAGCGGTAGAGGGGATTGCCCCAGCGCTGGCCGGTTTCGGAAAAGTAGTCGGGAGGCACGCCGGCGACGCGGATGGGGGCCAGGTGGTCATCGAGCTCGAAGAGCTCGGGGTGGGTCCAGACATCGGCGGAGTCGTAGTTGACGAAGATGGCGATGTCTCCGATGAGTTTGATGTCGCGGGCGGAGCAGTACTGGCGGAGCGCGGACCATTGTTCGTCGAAGGCGAACTGGATGGCCTGGGCGACGGCGAGGTCCTGGGCGTGCTCGGCGCGGATGCGGTCGAGAGCCTGGGGGCGGCGGTACCGGATGTCGTCGGGCCATTCGTGCCAGGAGGCGTAATTAAATTTGCGGCGAAGGACGGTGTAGAAGGCCCAGTCGTCGAGCCAGGCGGCGTTGGTGCGGCAGTAGGCGGAGAAGGGTTCGCGGCCGGGACTGGAAGAACTGAGGAAGTTGCGGGCAGCTTCTTCGAGCAGAGGAAGCTTGCGGGCGGTGACCTGCTCGAAGTCGACGGGGCCGGAGGTTCCGGGAAGGGCAGCGAGGCGGTCGTGCTCCAGCCAGCCGCGGTCGGCGAGGAGTTCGAGGGAGATCAGGAGTGGATTGCCGGCAAAGGCGGACAGGGCGGCATAGGGCGAGTTGCCGTAGCCGGTGGGGCCGAGGGGGAGCACCTGCCAGAGGCGCTGGCGGGCGGCGGCGAGGAAATCGGCGAAGGCGTAGGCGGCGGGTCCGAGGTCACCGATGCCGCCGGAGGAAGGCAGAGAGGCAATGTGGAGCAGGAGGCCCGAAGAGCGTTCCAGCGGCATGAATGTGTCCTGTAGTTATGGATGCGGGAAAGAGCAGCCGGTAGCCTGTCGCCGGTGGTGAAAAGCGAGTGGGGGGAGCTGGAGCAGCAAGCGAAAAAGCCCGCGGCGGCGAAGGAGATTCGCAGGCGCGGGCGGGGTGGGGGTCAGCACGAGGTGGGGTTACATGCCCTGGAGCGGCTGCTGCGCCAGTTTGCGGTTGACGAGCACGCGGTTGGCCTTCTCGTAGGTATTGACGAGGCTGGTGACGAAAACCTCGTAGACCTGGTCGCGCTGCTGGTTGAGGAGGGCGTCGCGGGTGGTGTCCAGATTCTTCGCGATGTCGTCGGGGGTGGGCTCCTGCTTGTCCTGGATCTGAGCGACGACGCCGGTGGTGCTGTTGTTGATGGCGGCACTGATCTGGCCGTTGGCGAGGTCGAAGAGGGTGGGAGCGGCGGTTGCGAGGGCGCCGATGTCGGGCACCTGCTGATCGCGGCCGACCAGGTCGCTGGTCTTCATGGTGGCGCCGACTTCTTTAGCGGCCTTAGCGAGGTCATGTTCGGCGTGGGCGCGATCGGCCAGCTCGTTGGTCTTGCGCGCGAGCAGGGAAGTGACCTGCTGGTCGCGGAAATCGTCGAGGACGTGCGATTTGTATTCGTCGAAGGTGGGGGTGTGGGCGGCTTTGACGCTGGCCACCTGGAATACCGCGAAGTCGCTGTCGCCGGTGCCGGCGACCTGGATGGGCGCACCGGGTTTTGTGGCGAAGGCGGCGGAGAGGAGTTTGGAGCTGTCGCTGAGGGCGGGCAGGGTGGCGTTGTTGGCCACGTAGTCGCTGGTGACGACGGGCAGGTGGTGGGCGCCGGCGGTGGCGGCGAGGCCATCCTTTTGAGCCTGGGCGGCCAGCTGCTGGACGAAGGTCTGCTCGGACTGGGCTTCCTTCTGTTTGGTCAGGGTATCGACGATGGAGGCCTTGACTTCCGCGAGCGGTTTGGTATGGGCGTCCTGTTTGTCCTCGGTCTGGATGATGTGGTAGCCGTAGCGAGTGCGCACGAGTCCGGAGATCTGGCCAGGCTTCTGGGAGAAGGCGGTCTGATCGAATTCAGGGACGGTGGCGCCGCGTTTGATCCAGCCGAGCTCGCCGCCCTGGTCTTTGGAGCCGGGGTCGTCGGAGTTTTTCTTTGCCAGATCAGCGAAGTCTTTGCCGTTGTCCTTGCGGAGCTGGTCGAGGATGCCCTGGGCTTTGGCTTTGGCGGCGGCATCGGCGGCGGGGGAGGCGTTGGGATCGACGGAGATGAGGATGTGGCGGACCCTGACCTGGGCGTCGACGTGATACTGCTGCTGATTCTGGTTGTAGAACTGCTGGATATCGGCGTCGCTGATCTGCGGCTTGCCGCCGGGCAGGTCCTTGTCGGTGACGAGGATGTAGTGGATCTGGCGGGTCTCAGGGATGGCGTTGGTGTAGCGATTGGCGTTCTGTTTATAGAAGTCCTGGAGCTCGGCGTCGGTGGGGTTGATGGTCTTGCGCAGGTCGTCGGCAGAGAGGACGGCGTACTGAAACTTAATTTTGGTGGCCTGCTTGCGGTAGGAGTCGCGGACCTGGGTGGGGGAGACGGTGACGCCGGCGGTGATGAGGTCGCGGAGGCGGTCGGAGGTGATCTGCTTTTTGATTTCGCCTTCGAACTTCTGGGTGGTCATGTTGAGGTTCTGGGCGACGAATTCGGTGTAGGCGCTGTCACCGATGTACTTGCCGCCGGGAAAGAGGTACTGACCCCACATGCCGGAGTGCAGGAAGCGGGCGACGTCGGCGTCGGAGGCGACGATGCCGAGGCGGTGAGCTTCGGCGATGACGATCTGCTGCATGATGAGCTGCTGACCGGCCTGCTGCATGAAGTAGGGCATCAGCTGGGCGGGGATCTGCTGGCCGCGGGTCATGCGCTGGGCGGCCAGCTGGACATCGCCGACAGGGATGGTTTCCTCAGCGGGGAGGAAACGGCCGATGATGCCGCCGTGGCGGATGCTGGCGTAGGTCGTGGTCGAGGAGGTCGAATCCTGGAAAATGCCGGGAACCAGGAAGATGACCATCAGGACGCAGGTGACGCCAATGATGGCGATGAAGATGACTTTGGTGAATTTGGTTTCTTTCTGCAGGAAGCGAATCATCCCTATCAGTATAGCTGGGAGCCGGGGGCGGACAGGCGGTGCGGGGCTGCCCGGGGGTGAGGTGATCCGATGGGAGGGGTGACGGCGTACTGAGAACAGCGGGGGAGCCGGGAGAACGGCTGGCGCTTCAAAAGAGCGGCGCGCTCATGGTTGGGAAGGGGTAGTGCAGATTCTGACACCGAGAGTCGGGCTGGCGCGTCGAATCATCAGGTGGCAGGAAGACAGGAGGGGCGGAATCCCCAGATGATGGTGTGATGGCTGGGGAGTTCGACTCATTCACCCGAGGGTTGTTGAATCCCATGTCCCGACACCTGGGACATGGGGTGGCCGGGAGTTGTTGAATCCCATGTCCCGACACCTGGGACATGGGGTGGCCGGGGATTTGTTGAAACCCATGTCCCGACACTGGGGACGTGGGGCGGCCGGGATTTGTTGAAACCCATGTCCCGACACCTGGGACATGGGGCACCCGGGAGTTGTTGAATCCCATGTCCGGACACCTGGGACATGGGGTGGCCGGGATTTGTTGAAACCCATGTCCCAACACCTGGGACATGGGGTGGCCGGGGATTTGGGAGAGTTCACGATGCTGATTGGTAAGAAAAGCGACATTCCGTCTTCGGAGATCACGCCGAAGGAGACGTACATGAACCGGCGCGCGTTTATGGCGGGCGCGGCGGCGGGGCTGGGCGCGATGGCCGCGCGGCGGGCGCTGGGAATGGCGGATACGGGGCCTGGAGGGTTGCAGAAGCTGACCACGGTGAAGAGCCCGCTGTCCACGCCGGGACTGACGCCGACCGCGTTCGATGCCATCACCCACTACAACAACTTCTACGAGTTCGGGGTGGACAAGGGCGATCCCGCAAAGAACGCGTGGCGGCTGAAGACGCGGCCGTGGACGGTGGAAGTGGAAGGCCTGGTGAAACAGAAGAAGACCTTCGACATCGACGCGCTGCTGAAGATGCGGCCGCTGGAGGATCGGGTGTACCGGTTCCGATGCGTGGAGGCGTGGAGCATGGTGATCCCGTGGGTGGGGTATTCGCTGTCGGAGCTGATCAACCAGTGCGATCCGCTGCCGTCGGCGAAGTTCATCCAGTTTGTATCGCTGGATGATTCGAAAGAGGAGCTGTTGCCGTGGAACGCGGGCATTTCGTGGCCGTATGTGGAGGGGTTGCGGATGGATGAGGCGATGCATCCGCTGACGCTGCTGACCTTTGGGCTGTATGGAGACGTGCTGCCGAATCAGGACGGGGCGCCGGTGCGGGTGGTGGTGCCGTGGAAGTATGGGTTCAAGTCGGCCAAGTCGATTGTGAAGATCAAATTCGTGAAGGGCCAGCCGGAGACGACGTGGAACGAGATGGCGTCGAATGAGTACGGGTTCTACTCGAATGTGAATCCGAACCGGGATCATCCGCGCTGGAGCCAGAAACGGGAGCGGGTGATTGGGGCGCCGATCTTTCGGCAACTGCAGCCGACGCTGATGTTCAATGGGTATGAGGATCAGGTGGCGAAGCTGTATACGGGCATGAATTTGATGAAGGACTATTAAAGGCAGCGGGCCGCCAGGAAGCGGATGGCCAAGCGAAAGGCTCGCGGCGAGACCATCCATGGAGAGGGACGGGATTCTTTATTGATGAGTAAGAAGTGGATTGTTGGGCTGAAGGTGCTGGCGCATGCGGCTTGTCTGGGACCGGTGGCGTGGCTGCTTTGGCGGCTTTATCTGTCGGTGACGACGGATCCGACGGCGCTGGGGCCCGATCCCACACACACGGTCACGTTCTTTACGGGGCGGGGAACGCTGCGGCTGCTGGTGATCACGCTGGCGGTGACGCCGGTGCGGCGGCTGATTCCCAAACTGAGCTGGCTGGTGCGGTTCCGGCGGCTGCTGGGGCTGTACGCGTTTTTCTACGCGTGCCTGCATTTGCTGACGTATGTGTGGCTGTATGCGGGGTGGAGCTGGGCGGCGATGGTGGACGACATCAGCCAGCGGCGGTTTATCACCGCGGGTCTGGCCGCGTGGCTGATGCTGCTGCCTTTGGCGCTGACGTCGACATCGTGGTCGATCCGCAAGCTGGGCGGAAAGAACTGGAACCGGCTGCACTGGCTGACGTACGGAGCGGCGATCACCGGCGCGATCCATTACTGGTGGGGCGTGAAGACGGGGGTGAAGACTCCGCTGACGATCACGGTGGTGTTGGGGATTCTGCTGCTGGCGCGGCCGGTGCTGAAGTACAGAGCGCAGAGCGCGGGGCTGCGAGCGCAGCGGGCTGAGGGTAAGGTGGCGAGCTAAGGAGCGGTTCGCGCAGCAGCGGCTGGCGTTTGTCAGCGGATGGTAGAATCCAGGCCTCGCCACGGGAGGATTCATGGGAAAGCGCTACAACAACATTCTGGAGACGGTCGGGAACACCCCGGTCGTACGCATCAACCGTCTGGCACCGGCGGGGGTGAACCTTTATGTGAAGATTGAAGCGTTCAATCCCCTGGGTTCAGTCAAGGACCGGCTTGCTCTGGGGGTGATTGAGGACGGGGAACGAAGCGGCAAGCTCAAGCCGGGGCAGACGGTGATTGAAGCGACCAGCGGGAACACGGGCATTGGCCTGGCCATGGTATGCGCGCAGAAGGGATATCCGCTGGTGGTCACGATGGCGGAGACCTTCAGCATCGAGCGGCGGAAGCTGATGCGGTTTCTGGGGGCGAAGGTGGTTATCACGCCGGCGTCGGCGCGGGCGGTAGGGATGATCGAGAAGACGGTGGAACTGGCGGAAAAGCATGGATGGTTCTACACGCGGCAGTTTGAGAATGAAGCCAATGCCGATATGCATTCGCGCACCACGGCGAGGGAAATCCTGGACGATTTCGCCGGCGAGCGGCTGGATTACTGGGTGACCGGCTTCGGCACCGGGGGAACGCTGAAAGGGGTGGCGCGGGTGCTGGCGAAGGAACGGCCGGAAACCAAAGTCGTTGTCTGCGAGCCGGAGGATGCGCCGCTGCTCTCGAGCGGCGTCGAGCAGAAGCGGAATGCGGACGGATCGCCTGCGACGGCGCACCCGGCGTGGAAGCCACATCCCATTCAGGGCTGGAGCCCGGACTTCATCGCCAAACTCGCGGGGGACGCGGTGGCGATGAAGCGGATCAGCCAGATCGTGCCCATCCCGAACGCAGAAGCCATCCGCTGCAGTCAGGAACTGGCGCGCAAAGAAGGAATTTTCGTGGGCATCAGCTCCGGCGGAACGTTTTGGGGGGCACTGCAGGTGGCAGGGGCGGCGCCGAAGGGGTCGACCATTTTGTGCATGCTGCCGGACACCGGAGAGCGCTACCTGAGCACGCCTCTGTTCGCGAATGTCTCCACCGACATGAGTGCGGAGGAAGTAGAGATTTCGCAGTCGACGCCGGGGTGCTGGATGCCGGAGAAGAGCAGCTGAAGGGCGGGCAGCTATAAAAGCGGTTCGCGAGTGAGCGAGTCAGCAAAAGAGCGAACAGATCAATCCTTCAGCCGTTGCCGAGAGGTTTGGACATGCGGATGAAGTGGCAATGCTCGAGGATGCGGGGGACCATTTCTTCGCGGATGGGCTCCTCGCCGATCACTGTGTAGCCGAGTTTTGCGTAGTACGGCGGCAGCTCCCTGCGAAGGTTGACGACGGTGAGGTCGATGTAGCGGGCACCCATCTCGCGGGCAAATTCTTCAGCGGCGGCGGCCAGGCGGCGGCCGAGTCCGGTTTTCTGGCGAGCGCGATCCACGGCAAGCAGACCAAGGTAGGCACGGTTGCCGCGGATCTCGACATAAACGCAGCCGGCGATTGCGGTGTCTTCCTGGGCGACGAGGAAGCGGCCGGCGGCGAAGTGGTCGCGCAGTCGCTCGGGGGTAAGGCGGTCGCCGCGGATGAAATGCGTCTCGACGCGGAAGGCCTCATTGACGAGCGCGAGGAGCGCGGGAGAATCGGATTCTTCGGCGAAGCGGAGGTCCATGGGGCAGGGTACAGCGCAGAGCGGATGACTTTGAGCGTACAGGATCAGGTTTCAAGGTGCAGTGTTTGGCTGGCGCGGGTCGAGGTTCGTCAGCCGACGTCGACGCGCTGGAAGTCGAGGCCGGCGAAGCGGGCGTTGCGAGCTTTGCCTTCGAAGACATTCAGGAACTGGACGGTATCGGGCATCCAGGGCTGGTCGCCGATGCGGAAGAGGCCGTCTCCCAGAGGAATGAGCTCGTTGCCGCTGGTGCGGAGCTGACCTTTGAGGATATAGACGAGGGCTTCGCCGCCCCAGGCGCTGTCGCTCCAATAGCGGCCTTCGTAGAGGGGGTAATCGGGCGGGACGGAGAAGGTGCGCGGGCCATCGTAGGCGGGGGCGGCGTACCAGTCGGCTCCGTACGAGACTTCGACGACGGGCTGGGGGGCGGATTTAGCGGATGAGGGTGCGGGGCCGGATTTTCTTCCGAAGATGAAGGTGTTGCCGGCAAGAGCGCCGGGGACGGTGGAGATGAACTTATCGCTGTCGTTCTTTTGCAGAACGATGGAGGGCTGGCCCGGGTTTTGAGGATCGACGAGGGTGAGGTGGTTCCCCTGGGCGGCGAAGAGGAGGGCGCGGCCATCGGGAGCGGTGAAGGTTCCGGCGTAATCGGCGGCGTTGTCGATGTCGCGCGGGTCGGAGAGCGGGGGCGCTGCGGGGAGCGGCTTCGATTCGCGGTCGGCGCGGAGCAGGCGCACGGCGTATTCGGTGACGGCGATGGGGCGATAGCCCTGCATGGCGTTGATGGAGGCGAAGGCGGCAACGCCTCCGTCGAGGTCGACGTGGATGGAGGAGGCGAAGGCGACCATGCCTCCGGTATGGCGGAGAATCCTGTGACCGTCGAGGGTATCGACGGCGATGCCGTAGCCGTAGCCGGCGGTGGGGCTGAACTCGGGAGCCTTGATGTAGGGCGTGGCCATGCGAGCAAAGCTTTCTTCCGAGACGATGTGGCCGCCAGGAGCCTGACTCTTTGGGAGCTGGCCGCGGTTGAGCAGCATGCGGGCGTAGACGGCCATGTCGGCAGGAGTGGAGGCGATGCAGCCGGCGGTGTCGTCCATGACGAGGTTGGGGGCGGGGGCGAGGCGGCCCTGGCGCGGGTATTGCTGATCGTCCCGGAAAGGCTCGTAGCCGATGGCGAAGCGGTCGCGGAGGGCGGTGGTGATGACGGGAGTGGTGCGGGTCATGCCGAGCGGGTTGAGGATGCGCGCGGGCAGGAGCGTGCGCCACGGGCGGCCATCGAGGTGAACGGCGAGGAGGCCGAGGATATCGAAGCCGGCGTTGCAGTAGTGGAAGTGCCGGCCGGGAGTGAATCCCTGAACCAGACGGGCGGTGGGGTCGGGGGCGAAGAGGGTGAGGTTGTCGGGCAGGCCGGAGGTGTGGGTGAGGAGATGGTGGACGGAGATGGGTCCAAACTCGGCCACGATGGGGAGGTGGGGGAGATAGTCGAGGATCGGCTTGTCGAGGTCGAGCATGCCTTCTTCGTGGAGCTGGAGAGTGACGAGGGCGACGAAGGATTTGGTGATGGATCCGATTTGGAAGAGGTGGTTGGGGGTGACGGGCAGGCGGCGTTCGAGGTCGGCATAGCCGTAGCAGGAGACGCGGCGGGTGGATGCGGCGTCGGTCAGGCCGAGGGTGAGGCCGGGGGCGTTCATGGCCGGCAGGTAGGCGGCGAGGTATGCGTCGAGGTATGCGTCGAGATTGTGCTCCAGCGGAGAAGATGGGGACGGCATGGGCAGGTCGGCCCAGGCATCGGGGTGGGGGAGCAGGGTGGCGCCGGCGGCGAAAGCGGAAGCGGAGAGGAAACTGCGGCGGGAGCAATTGCGGAGAGACAAGGGATGGTCCGGCATGGGTGCTGAGCAGTTTAGCAGTGGGCAGGGATGAGCGGTCGGTGGGGCGGGGTGGTTGCCTGGTTTTGCGTCAGGGGCACGCGAGGAGAGGGGGCGCTGGAATTTCCCAAAACGGGAGAGGAGCGGTACTTTTGACTGGAGCGCAGGGGCCGAGTGATTGATCCGGCGTCGCCAGGGGAGTTTGCTTCTTGCTGTGGGGTGAACCTGGGCGTCCGGTATTGGGGGGGGTCCCAACCCACATCCCAACCCACATCCCGACCCACATCCCGACCCACATCAAAACCCACATCAAAACCCACATCAAAACGCCTGGGATGTGGGGCACCCGGGTTGGCTGCTGGGACGGGAAATACTTACTAGTGCTTCGGTGGTGGTGGAGTCCCACATCCCAACTCACATCCCAACTCACATCCGAACCAACGTCCGAACCCACGTCCGAACCCACATCCCAACTCACATCCCAACTCACATCCCAACTCACATCCGAACCCACGTCCGAACCCACATCCGAACCCACATCCCAACCCCTGGGATGTGGGGCACCCGGGATTGCTGCTGGGACGGGAAATACTTACTAGTGCTTCGGTGGTGGTGGGATCCCACATCCCAACGCCACGTCCGAACCCACGTCCGAACCCACATCCCAACCCCTGGGATGTGGGGCACCCGGGATTTGCTTTGGGGACGGGAAATACTTGTTAGTGCTTCGGTGGTGGTGGAGTCCCACATCCCAACCCACATCCCAACTCACATCCCAACCCACTTCCGAACCCAGATCCGAACCCACATCCCAACGCCTGGGATGTGGGGCACCCGGGATTGCTGTGGGGATGGAAGACAGAATGATGGGCCGGAAGCTTGAGCTTCCGGCCCGTCTGGTTTCTGGATGGGTTCGCTATTGCTGCGGGCCGGGGCCTTTGGTGAGGGCGGCCTGCTTCTCGGCGAGGACCTGCTGGACGTGCTGCTCGAGCTGGGCGGCCTGGGGCATGAACGTGATGGCCTGCTGAATCTCGGGGTCCCAGTCGGCTTCAACCCGGAGACCCTGGGTGTAGCCGAACTGAATCTCGTCAAGCTTGGATTTGATGTTGACCTTCGTCCACTCCAGGTTGGTGGCGAATTCCTGGGGTGTGTAGTCGTAATTCTGCGAGGCCAGGTACTGCTTGAAGTCGGTCAGGACGTCGTCGCTCACCCGGAAGTCTTTGGCGATGGTGTGATGACCGATGTAGACCTCGGCGAAACCCTGGAAGGCATCGCGGTCGAGAAGCAGATCCTGAAAGGGCGTGGACTGGGGCGGCTGAATCTTGACGTCGGGGGTGATGCCGCCGCCGCCGTAGACGGTGCGTCCGGAGTCGGTGAGGCGAACTTCGCGGTCCTTTTCGCTCTGCGGCGGCTCGTGATTGTAGTAGTAGTCGTAGAGCGAGACGCCGTTGTAGTTGCGCTGGATGAGGCGGCCGCTGGGCGTGTAGTAGTGATAGGTGGTGAGGGCGAGGCCGGTGTTGTCAGAGAGGGTGTAGACGGTCTGGACGAGGCCTTTGCCGAAGGTGGTTTCGCCGGCGATGAGCGCGCGATCGTGATCCTGCAGGGCGCCGGAGACGATTTCAGCCGCGGAGGCGGTGCCGCGATTGACGAGGACGACGATGGGGAAGTTCTCGCCATCGTTGCCGTGAGTGGCGCGGTAGACCTGCTCGGGGAAGGCGCGGCCGCGCTGGGAAACGATGACCTGTCCGCGCTTGAGGAGGCGGTCGCAGACGCTGACGGCTTCGACGAGAACGCCGCCCGGGTTGCCGCGGAGATCGAGGACCAGGCCTTTAAGGTTGGGACCCAGGGCGTCGATGGCGTCGTCAAATTCGCGGCCGGTGGTTTCCTGGAACTGCTTGATCTGGATGTAGCCGATGCCGGGACGGATGTAGTAGCTGAGGTCGATGCTGGGGTTGGGGATTTCGTCGCGGGTGAGCTCGAAGTTGAGCGGAGCGGAGGCGCCGACGCGGGTCATGGTGACGTTGACTTTGGTGCCGCGGGGACCCTTGAGGCGATTGGCGACGTCGTCGGAAGTGAGGCCGGCGGCGGACTGGCCGTCGATGGCGCTAATGGTATCGCCGGGATGGATGCCGGCGCGGAAGGCGGGCGAGCCGTCGATGGGATAGACGACCACGACTTTGCCGTTGAGCGGCTGGATGTACATGCCGACGCCGTAATACTTGCCGTGCTGATCTTCCTTCATGCGGGCGTAGGCTTTGGGATCGTAGAAGCTCGAGTGGGGATCGAGGGTGTGCAGCATTTCCGGGATGGCGCCGTCGTAGATGACCTTGTCGGGCATGTCGCCGGTGAGCGGCTCGGCGTAATTCTTCGCGACGATGTCGTAGACGGAGCTGAAGGATTTGAGGCCGTCGCGGAAGGTGGTTTCGTCAGTGGCGGACTGCGCGCCTAAGCGCTGGCTGAGAACCATGCCGCCCAGCGCGCAGACAGCGAAGAAGATGACGAGGGAGAAGAGGGTACGGCGAGTGCGGATGGACATGCTGGTCGGAAATCCTGGCGCGTCGGCGAGGCGTGGGGCTGCCGAGGCGACTTTGTAGAAGTATACAGCGGGAGGGTACCCGGGATTTGCTTGCTGCGAACCCATGTCCCAGCAGCTGGGACATGGGGCACCCGGGATTTGCTTGGGGCGAAACCCATGTCCCGACAGCTGGGACATGGGGCACCCGGGATTTGCTTGGGGCGAAACCCATGTCCCAACACCAGGGACGTGGGGCACCCGGGATTTGCTGCGAACCCATGTCCCAACACCTGGGACATGGGGCACCCGGCTATAAGCCCGCGCGCGACTCCAATTGCTCAATGTGATTGATATCGTGGCCGGCCATGGTTGCGACGATGGTGGAGAAGGTCATGGGGCCGCGCTCGGGGTGGGTGACGGGATGATTGGCGTGCTGCGGCAGGGCGGCGTCGATCAGGAGAAGGTTCCAGCGGCGGAGGAGGGAGAACGTGGCCAGAGCCTCGTTGGCGTCGAAGGCGGCGTAGGGCGCAGCCCACTTTTCCTGGTCGAAGGGCTGGATGGTGTGGTTGTCCTCGGCGAGGGTTTGGCGGAGGCGGAAGGCGAAGGCGATTTCGCAGTCGGTGAGGTGGCAGAGGATGTCGCGGGGCGACCACTTGCCGGGCAGGGGGGCCTGATTGATGCGGGTGGGGCCGATCCTGGTGGCGAGATTTTTGAGGCGGCCGGAGGTGGCACGGAGGATGGGGAGAGGATCCTGCCCGTCGAGGTATTGCGCGTAGGGATTGAGGATGGCGGTGGTGGACATGGCGGAAGTATCCCACTGCTGTGAGCGATTTGAAAGGCGGAGCGGGGCAGGGTAGTATAGGGACAGACGAGTTTGTCCGGTTGCGCGGTGTGCGGGCCGGAGAGATGAGTGGGCGAGAGCCCACTTTTTATTTGGTCTTTTTTCAAATTTTCAAAAGCAGGTCCCTGGGCTGCGTGCTGGTTTGCGACGCTTGCCAGCAGTCCGCTCAGGCATTGGACTCGGTCGCGGGGCGACCTCGCGCAGGGCAGGCTGAACTGAATTATGGCGTTCGACGCGGAACAGATACGGGCGACGGCGCAGCGGGTGGCCGCTTCGCATGGGCTGGACGTGGTGGAGCTGGAGTTTTCCGGAGGGGCGAAGCATCGGCTGCTGCGGATTTTTATTGAGAAGAACGCGGAGGAGCGGAAGAAGCTGGCGGAGGGGACATCCATGTTGGAAACCCACATCCCAACACCAGGGATGCGGGGCACCCAGGCGGAGGGGACATCCATGTTGGAACCCATGTCCCAACACCAGGGACATGGGGCACCCGAAACCTACATCCCAACACCAGGGATGCGGGGCACCCAGGCGGAGGGGACATCCAGGTCCGAACCCGAAACCCACATCCCAACAGCCGCGGGGGTGGATCAGCTGGCGGGGGTGACGCACACCGACTGCGAGTTGTTTAGCCGGGATTTCGGGACTGTGCTGGATGTCGAGGATCCTATTCCGGGAAGCGAGTACACGCTGGAGGTTTCGTCGCCGGGGCTGGACCGGAAGCTGCACGGGATCGAAGACTATCGGCGGTTTGCAGGGATGCTGGCGAAGGTGCAGACCTTCGAGCCGGTGGCGGGCAACCGGCACTGGCAGGGACGGCTCAGAGAAGTGGACGGCGGGGTGGTCCGGCTGTCGGTTGAGGGGAAGAAGGCGGGGAAGAAGAGCGCAGGGCTCAGAGCGCAGGGCGGGGGAGAAAGCGAAGTCGAGATTGCGGTGAGCAATATCGAGAAGGCGCAGCTGGTGCCGGAGTTTTGAAGGGCAGCTGAGAAGTGGTTCGCTGAGAAGCGGATCTGATAGTCGAGGTCGCCGGGATCGTTCGGTCGCCGGCGCCACCTCAGGAGAACTTATGGCGAGTGTGCTTTACGACAGCATTGAGGCGTTGAGCCGGGATAAGGGCATCGATCCGCAGATCGTGGTGACGGCGGTGGAAGATGCGATCGCACTGGCGACGCGGAAGTACTACAAGACCCAGGAAAACATGCGGGCGGAGCTGGATAAGGATACGGGCGAGATCCGGGCCTACGTGTTCAAGACGGTGGTGGAGACGCCGGAGCAGATCGAGGACCCGGTGAACCAGATCGGGCTTGAAGAGGCGAGGGCGCTGGCGCCGGAGGTGGAAGTGGGCGGAGAGATCCGCTACTACAAGCCGACCGATGTGCTGGGGCGGATTGCCGCGCAGATGGCCAAGCAGGTGATTTTCCAGAAGGTGCGGGAAGCGGAGCGGGACACGGTCTTCAACGAGTATGCACATCGCGTGGGCGAGGTGCTGACGGCGATGGTGAAGCGGCTGGAGCTGCAGGACGTGATCTTCGACATCGGCAAAGCGGAGGCGCGGATGCCTCGTCGCGAGCAGTCGCGGCTGGAACAGTTTGCGGTGGGTGAGCGGGTGCGGGTGGTGCTGCTGCGGGTGGATCGGGCGGCGCGGGGACCGCAGGTGATCGTATCGCGGGCGGCGCCGGAGCTGGTGCAGAGCCTGTTCCAGAGCGAAGTGCCGGAGATTTACGACAACACGGTGACGATTCGGGCGATCGCGCGCGAGGCCGGAGAGCGGACCAAGATTGCGGTGATGTCGCGGGACAAGGACGTGGATCCGGTGGGCGCGTGCGTGGGCATGAAGGGGATGCGGGTGCAGTCGATTATCCGGGAGTTGCGCGGGGAGAAGATCGACATCATCGAATTCAGCGAAGAGATCACGACGTTTGCGGAGAAGGCGCTGCAGCCGGCGAAGGTAAGCCGGGTGACCATCGCCGATCTGAACGACAAGCAGCTGGAAGTGATTGTGGACGACACGCAGCTGTCGCTGGCGATTGGGAAGAAGGGCCAGAACGTGCGGCTGGCGGCGAAGCTGTTGGGCTGGAAGATCGACATCAAGAGCGAGGAAGAGAAGCGGCAGGAAGTCGAGCAGCAGATGCAGGCGATGGCGGGGGCGTCGGCTACGCCGATTGAGCAGGTAGGCGAGCTGGGCGATTCGATCATCCAAAAGCTGGTAGCGGCGGGAGTGACGACGGTGGAAGCGCTGGCCGATATGACGCCGGAGCAACTGGAGGAGATCCCGGGGATCGGCGAAAAGACTTTGGAGAAGATCAGCGTGGCGGTTCGACACTATTTCGGACAATACGAGGAAGGCGAGGAGCGTCCGGCGGAAGCGGCGGCGCCCAGCGGGGAAGCGGCGGAAGTGGCTGCGGCGCGCAAGGCGGAAGAGGCATCGACGGACGAGGAGATTGCCGCTCTGGAACAGGATCTGACGCAGAGCGACGAAGAGCCGGCGAGCCGCGATGGTTCAGGCATCATCGACGACGAGGTGGCCGAGGAGCGGTTGGCGGAGGTCACGGAAGTGGGGCCCGATCTGGACGAGGAGGGCGCCGAGTCGGTGGTTCCGGGCCGCGAGGATGTGAGCGAGCGGCTGGCGGAGAACGACGGCTCCACGGATGAAGACGAAGCCGTGGCGGAAGGCGACCTGGAGGAAGTGAAGGACGAAGGGGAGAAAGACAGCTGAGAGGCGCCAAAGAGCGGGCAGCCAGGAAGCGGTTGGTTAAGACGGCCGGCTCAGAGGCGGAAGGCATGGTTTGCAGGAATTTGTCGGTTGGTTGCGGGGAAAATGAACCGCGCGTGCAGCGTTTTCAGAGATAATGGAAGAGAATCAGCAACCCCACAAGGCAGGAGTCGTCCGCATGAAGAACTAAGGACAGTGGGAAGTCGGAACAACACGGGGACGGATGAGCACAGTTCGAATCAATGAATTAGCGCGGGAGCTGGAAGTCAAGAGCAAGGCGATTCTGGATGCTCTCACGGAAGTAGGCGTTGCCGAGAAGAAGACGCACTCGAGCTCGATCGAGGCGGACGAAGCGGAGCGTGTGCGCGCGCACATCCTGAAGGGCAGGGGCGCGAGCGGCGGGGCAGCGCGGCACGAGGCCGAAGTGAAGCCGAAGATCGACTGGTCGCAGGTGCATCACGTAGGGGATGTGGCCAGGGCGATTCTGGACAAGAGGCAGCGGGAAACGGCGCAGGTAACGGGGCCGCCGCGGCCGATGGCAGCGGCTTCTCCGGCGGGGCGGCCGATACCAGCGGCAGTGGTGGTGGCGCGTCCGGCAGAGGCAGCGCCGGTGGCGGCCAGGCCGGCGCCCGCAGCAGCAGCGGCGATTCCAGCGGCAACGACGGTGGCTCCCGCGGCTCCGGCAATGCCGGAGAAGCCGGCTCCACGCAGGATTGTTCCGCAGCCGCGGCAGGCGCCGAATTTGGTAGTGGCCACGCCTCCGACAGCAGGAGCGCGGACGGGCGCGGCGGGATCGACCGCTCCGCAGACGCCGGCCATTGCGGCGAAGCCTCCGGCAGGACCGGTGGTAGCGAAGCCGCCGGTGGCGGCAGTGCCGGCGGATGGGCGGCCCCTGGTGGCTCCGGCTCCCCGGGTGCAGAGTGTGGTAGCGGGACCGAACACCGCGCTGCAGCAGGCAGCGGCGGTGCTGGGTGGCGGGCCCGCAGTGGCGCCGCCGCCGGCAGCAGCAGCGGAAGCGCCGCAGCAGGCCAGCGCAGCGGCGAGCGGACCAGCGAGTGTGGAACCGACTCCGGAAGCAGCGCGTCCTCAGCCGCCGGCTCCGGCGCCGCGGCGTGTGATTATGCCGCAGACGGGACCGCGGCCGGTGTACAGCGCGCCGCCGCCATCGCCGGCAGCAGCAGCGGGACCTGGCGGAATCCAGCGGGGACGTCCGATATTCGATCGCAGACCGGGCGGAGGGCCAGGGGGACCGGGCGGACCGCGGCCGGGGATGGGCGGAGGGCCGGGGCAGTCGCCGGGTGTGCGGCGGCCGATGCATCCGACGCGTTCGGCGCCGGGGGGACCGGGTGGACCGGGGCAGCGTCCGGGGATGGGTGCGCGTCCAGGATTTGGGCAGCGTCCAGGATTCGGGCAGCGGCCGGGCATGGGAGGGGCACCGGGACTGGCGCCGCCTCCGGGCGAAGCGCCGCGTCCGGCGCGACCGGGACCGAGGGGCCGTGGGCGGCCGCACTACGAGAAGACCAAAGAAGGCCCGATGAAGGGATTCTCGCCACCGTCGCGGGCGACGGCGCAGATTCCGACCGGGCCGGTGCCGATCACGCGGACGATCACAGTGACCGAAGGGATCAGCGTGAAGGATCTGGCGGAGAAGCTGGAAGTACGCGCCAAGGATCTGATTGCGACGCTGCTGGTGCGGGGCGTATTCGTCACGGTGAACCAGACGCTGGACGTGGAGCTGGTGAAGGACGTGGCGAAGCAGTTCGGGGCCGACGTGCAGGTGATCAGCTTCGAAGACCAGATGGCAAACGAGGCGATGGAGAGCATCCTCGCGACCGAGAATCCGGACGAGCTGGAAGTGACGCGGCCGCCGGTGGTGACGGTGATGGGGCATGTGGACCACGGCAAGACGTCGCTGCTGGACGCGATCCGGGAAACGGACGTGGCGGGGGGCGAGGCCGGGGGAATCACGCAGCATATCGGCGCGTACAAGGTGAAGATCAACAAGGCGGAGTCGCCGGCCTTCGGGCGGGAGATCGTCTTTCTGGACACGCCGGGCCACGAAGCGTTCACGCGGATGCGGGCGCGGGGGGCGAAGGTCACGGACATCGTGGTGGTGGTGGTGGCGGCGGATGACGGGGTGATGCCGCAGACGCTGGAAGCGATCGATCACGCGAAGGCGGCCAACGTCCGGCTGATCGTGGCGGTGAACAAGATCGACAAGCCGGAGGCGCAGCCCGATCGGGTGAAGAAGCAACTGGCCGACCGGGGTCTGGTGCCGGAGGCGTGGGGCGGCGACACGGTGTTCGTCGATGTGTCGGCGAAGAAGCGGGAGAATCTGGATTTGCTGCTGGAGATGATTTGTCTGGTAGCCGATCTGCAGGCGCTGAAGGCGACGCCGAACCGGGCGGCGGTAGGCACGGTGATCGAAGCGAAGCTGGATCGCGGACGGGGTGCGGTGGCTTCGGTGCTGGTGCAGAACGGGACGCTGAAGAACCAGGACAACTTCGTGGTGGGGAACACGTTCGGGAAGATACGCGCGATGTTCGACGATCGCGGGCGGCCGGTGGAGGAAGCGGGGCCATCGACGCCGGTGGAGATTCTGGGCCTTGAAGCGATGCCGGATGCGGGCGACACGTTCCTGGTGGTGAGCGATCGCGACAAGGCGCGGGGCATCGGGCAGTACCGGAAGATGCGGGAGCGCGAGTCGCAGCTGGCCAAGTCGTCGCGCGTGACTCTCGAGGGGCTGGCGGATCAGATCAAGCAGGCAGGGATGAAGGAACTGCCGCTGATCCTGAAGGCCGACGTAACGGGTTCGGAAGAAGTGCTGGCCGACTCGCTGCAGAAGATGTCGACGGAGAAGGTGCGGATCAAGGTGATCCACTCCGGGGTGGGTGCGATCACGGAGAGCGATGTGCTGCTGGCTTCGGCGTCGAACGCGATCGTGATCGGGTTCAACGTGCGGCCGGAGCGCAAGGTGGCGGATCTGGCGGAGCAGGAAGACGTCGAGATCCGGCTGCACTCGATCATCTACGAGCTGCAGGACGAGATCCGGAAGGCGATGCTGGGCCTGCTGGAGCCGGTGTTCAAAGAGAACTACCTGGGACGGGCGGAAGTGCTCAACGTCTTCCGCATTCCGAAGGTGGGGACGATTGCCGGCTGCCGGGTAACGGACGGCATCCTGCGGCGCGACTCCGAGATTCGTTTGATGCGGGACGGCGCGCAGGTATTCAAGGGCAAGCTGACCTCGCTGAAGCGCTTCAAGGACGATGCGCGCGAAGTGACGAACGGCATGGAGTGCGGCGTCGGGATCTCCAACTTTAACGACATTAAGGTTGGGGATACGGTGGAAGCGTTCGTGACCGAGAAGGTGGCGGCGGAACTGACGGCTTAAGGGCAGGGATCAGGGATTGGAAGGCCTGGCGCCCGGGAGAAATCCCGGGCGCTTTTTGTTGTGCGAGAGGGTTGCCGGGGCGGGGCGGAGACGGTAGAGTGCGGCCTGTGAGCTGTTGAGAAACGAAGAACGAGGAGACCGCGGCATGGGGGACAGGAGTCGTAAGGTCGATGTCTACATTGCGAAGGCGCAGCGGTTTGCGCAGCCGATTCTTGAACATCTGCGGGAACTGATGCACCGGGGATGCCCGGAGGCAGAAGAGACGATCAAGTGGGGTATGCCGTTCTTCGTCTACCGAGGCGCGATCCTCGGGAACATGGCTGGGTTCAGGGAGCATTGCAATTTTGGCTTGTGGGATAAGGGCATGGCGGAGGAACTGCGGAACAGCGGGGAGGGTCCGCTGCGGCGGATTACGAGCGTGAAGGATCTGCCGGGGGACAAGCAGATGCTGGGGTGGATCCGGCAGACGGCGATGCATGTGGACCGCGGGGAATACCGGAGTCCGATGGCGGGGCGCAGCCGGGTGGCGAAGGCGGAGACGAAGGTGCCAGCGGACTTCGGGTTGGCGCTGAAGAAGAACAAGGGCGCGGGGGCGACCTTTGCGGCCTTCAGCCCGAGTTGCCGGCGGGAGTATATCGAATGGATTGTGGATGCGAAGCGGGAGGAGACGCGGGCCAGGCGGATCGCCACGGCGGTGGAGTGGATTGCGGAGGGGAAGTCGAGGAACTGGAAGTACGGAAGCAGCTAAGAGGGGGTCGCGCTCAAAAGCGGTTCGCGCGGTGGGCCGGCTATTCGCCGATGAGTTTGCAGGCGATGGGAATGGTTTTGTTTTCGACGGCGCTGAGCGGGCCTTCGTAGATGCCGCAGTCGATGAGGTTATCGGGCGAGGATTTGCGGCCGGAATAGACGTTGATGAGGAGCTGCGGGCCGCGCTTGTCGACTCGCCGGAGCGGGGCGGCGCTGAGGGAGAAGGTCTTGAAGAGGCCGCTCCGACCGGGAAGGATTTCGGTGGTGGCGTTGCCGAGGTCGAGCTGGCCTTCACCATCCAGAAATTTGCGAGAAACTCCGGGCTGGGGGAAGGCGGTGATCTCCGCGGAGACAATGACTGTTTCTCTGCGGGCGAGCAGGGTTTGGCGGGCGCGGGGCGAGAGGGTCACGGTGACGGTGAGGCCGGGGAACGTGGTGGTGGCTGGGGGGCCGGCGGGGAGCGGCGCGAGAGCGAGCAAGGCGAACAGGACGGGGGCCGTGGCAATGGTCAGGGCCGGCATGCCGCGGATTGTACGCCGCGAAGCGGCGGGATTTCGAGCGCAGCTACTGCGGCGAGCCGGTTTTGAGTTCCTCGATGGCTTTGCGGTAGTCGAGGCCGGGAGGGAGGGTTGCGTAGTGCGCCATCTCCTCGGTCATGCGGAAGCTGACGGACTTCACCATGAGGATTTTGCCGGTAAGGTTCAGGTTCATGCGGCTGAGCTCCCAGTCGTCGCCGGAAAATTCGGTTTGTTCGACGAAGACGGTGCCTCCTTTATCGAGGCGGCCGACGATGCCCCAGCCGAAATCGACATCCTGAATGAGGTGAGCGCTGAGGCGGACGAGGTGTTCCTGGGAGGTTTCGATCCAGAGGTCGCCGGCCATGCCCTGGAAGATGCGGGCTTCGGCGTCGGGCGGATTCCATCCGGGCTGGGGGGTGAAGGTGAGGTGGTCGCAGGTGGCGGGGGCGAGGACGGGCGGGGATGGGAAGGAGCGGCCGGGGACAGGCACTTCGGGGGGGACGGTGACGATGCAGGGCCCGGAACCCTGGTCGCGCCAGAGGAAGGCGTCAGGCAGGAGGCGCAGCATTTTGTCCACGCGGGCGTTGTCTTCCTGCTCGCGTTTTTGACGGTGAGCCTGGAGGTCGGGATGGGCGGCAAGGTTGTCGAGGCGATTGATCTGAAGCTGATGGTCGGCGGGACTGAGGGGCTTGTCATTGGCGGCGACGGTGAGGGCGACGTCCCCCTGCGCGGTTTGCATGATGTCCTGGGTGAAGTCGCGGCGGTCGTCGCGTTTATGGAAGAAGAAGCGGACGGGATGGTGCGAGGCCTGCTCTTCCTGGGCAAGGTAGTTGCGGACGGCGCGGCGGACGAGGGGGGAAGGATCGGGCACAGCCGAGGGTGGCTGCTGGGCGGAGGCAAAGAGCGGCAGCAGCGCGGCGAGCAGCGCGATGGGGAGCGGGTTGAGGAGCGGCCGGTGATCCATGCGCGCGACGCGGGATTGAGGAGAAAGACGAATATTTCGATTGTAAGACGCAGAAGCCGGGCGAAATGGGGATTCGGAGCTCCCCGGGGATGGCATGCGGGGAGATCCCGGGGAGTGACCGATGGGGGCTTTCCTGGCCGGGGTGGGTGCTCTAGAATTGAAGCATGAAGCGTGGGTATGCATTCCCGGGACTGCTGCTGGCTGCGATGCTCCTGGTTTCCTCCGGCCATGGGCAGGAGCAGGGACGAGGGCGGAAATATAAGGCGCCACCGCCGACGTGCAAGGTAACGGTGACGGTGGTGCGCTCGTACAACGGGAAGCCGGTCGAGGCTGCGTCGGTCGTGTTCCATCCGCTGAAGGACGGTAAAGACGACGGCAACCTGGAGCTGAAGACGAATGAGGCCGGAAGGGTTTCAATCGACCTCATCCCGATCGGCGACACGATTCGGCTGCAGGTGATCGCGGACGGGTTCCAGACCTACGGCCGGGAGTACGCACTGCCGACGGACGCGAAGGAAATCGTGGTGAAGCTGAACCGTCCGGGGCAGCCGTACTCGATCTACCGGCCGCATCCGGGGAACGACGGCGGGCAGGCGACCCAGGAGCCACAAAAGCCGCAGTAAGGAAGCTTGAGCGGATCCCCATGACCCAACACCTGGGATGTGGGGGACCCGGTGTCCCTGAATCCCATGTCCCAACCCCTGGGAGCCGTTCGGCTTGCCGCCTGCGGCGACTCGCTCAGGCCAGGCTATGGGGCACCCGGCCTTCGTTGAATCCTATGTCGCAACCCCTGGGCTGTGGGGGACCCGGTATTTGTCTGGATCCTATGTCGCTTTTCTGCGACCGGCTATTCTGAGAGTCGTGGCTTCTTTTTCGAAAACCGGGACCGGGCTGCCGTCACTGCATGAATTCTTTGCGCCGGGCGGGGTGCTGGCGGGATCGGCGCTGCCTTATGAGTTTCGCAAAGGGCAGCTGGAGATGGCGCAGGCGGTGGAGCGGGCCTTCGAGGAAAAGCGGCACCTGATTGTCGAGGCGGGAACGGGGACGGGGAAGACTCTGGCCTATCTGCTGCCGGCGCTGCGGCTGTGCGCCGCGACCGGGAAGCGAGTGATCGTCTCGACGGGGACGAAGAACCTGCAGGAACAACTGTTCTTCAAAGATGTTCCATTTCTGGAGTCGCTTCTTGGGCCGCTGCGGGTCACGTACATGAAGGGGCGGGCGAATTATCTGTGCCGGCACAAGCTGTTCGCGCTGCGCAGCCAGCCGATTCTGTCGGGGCTCGAAGAGATTTCGCAGTATCAGCGGATCGCGGACTGGGAAAAGGAAACGGAGACCGGCGACCGGGCGGAGATTGACGATCTGCCGGAGGCGAGCGCGCTGTGGGCGAAGCTGGATGCGCGGAGCGAGGCGTGCCTGGGGATGGAGTGCCCGGATTATCAGCGGTGCTTCATTACGGAGATGCGGCGGCGGGCGGCGGAGAGCGATGTGGTGATCGTGAACCATCACTTGTTCTTCGCCGATCTGGAGGTGCGCAGAAATGCGGGCGGGGCTCCGGATGTGGGCGTGCTGCCGGAAGCCGACGTGGTGATTTTCGACGAAGCGCACGAACTGGAAGACGTGGCGTCGAGCTATTTCGGGGTAGGGCTGAGCAATCTGCACTTCGACAATCTGACCCGGGATGTGGAGACGCTGCTGCGGGCGCGGGGGGAACTGAAAGCCGAGGTGCTGACGGCGGCGCAGATGATCCGGGAGCGGGCGCGGCTGTTTTTTTCCGCGCTGCCGATGCGGATGAACGAGCGTGCGGGGCGGCCGGCAAACGGCGACGGGCGGATGCCGTTCGAGAATCGCGAAGAATTTCTGGAGAGCCATGGGGATGTGTATCTGGGCACGCTCAACGCGCTCGACCGGCTGGAGAAGGAACTGGAGCGGATTCCGGGAGCGGACGAGGCCGAGCCGCTGGAGCGGCGGACGGCGACGCTGCGGGAGCAGCTGAAGTTCCTGATGGAGTCGCAGGACCGGAACACGGTGTTCTGGCTGGAGCGGAGGAGCGGGAGGCAGATGAGCACGCATCTGCAGGCCACGCCGATCGATGTGTCGGAACTGCTGCGGAAGCTGCTGTTCGAACCCTATGCGAGCGTGGTGTTGACCTCGGCGACGCTGACGGTGCAGAAGGGGTTTGGGCACATGCGCAGGCGGCTGGGCCTCGACGAAGCGCGGGAGCTGGTGGTGCCCTCGCACTTCAAGTATCAGCAGCAGGCACTTTTGTATCTTCCGCCGGGGATGCCGGATCCGCGGGAGCCGAATTTTCAGGAAGAAGCGGCGGAGCGGATGCGGCGGATTCTCGACATCACCGAGGGGCGAGCGTTTTGCCTGTTCACCAGCTACAGCCAGATGCGGGAGCTGTACGAACGGCTGCTGGTGGCGGTGAATTATCCGCTGCTGCTGCAGGGGACGGCTCCGCGCAAGGCGCTGATCGAGGAGTTTCGGGCGACGCCGCACGCGGTGCTGTTCGGGACGTCGAGCTTCTGGCAGGGCGTGGACGTGCAGGGCGAGGCGCTGAGCTGCGTGATTGTGGATCGGCTGCCGTTCGCGGTGCCGAGCGATCCGGTGGTGCAGGCGCGGATGCGGGCAATCGAGGAAGCGGGGGGAAGCCCGTTCTTCGAGTACCAGGTGCCGTCGGCGGTGATCACGCTGAAGCAGGGGTTCGGGCGGCTGATCCGATCGCTCGAGGATCGGGGGGTCCTGATGCTGCTGGATCCGAGGATGGAGCGCCAGCGGTATGGGCGGATCTTTCTGGAGAGCCTGCCGCCGTATCGGATCACGCAGAACATTGGGGATGTGGAGAGCTTTTTCAGGCGGTAGGCGGGAGCGAAGGGGCGGTTGGCTGGAATCCTGCCAAAAGCGGGCAGGGATCTGGGCGGGAGTGCGCGGAGGGGGCGCTGATTGCGCCAAAGGGCGCAGGTGATGCGGTTATGTGACGCAGCTCACAATTTCGGTGCTGGTGGGCGCAATTGTGATGGGAGATGCTAAGGGTTGTGATTTGAATCACCTAACTGCGCGAGCAGAGTTTGGCACGCTCCGTGCTTTATGTCCGGGCATCACTCCCCAGGAGATAAACCAAATGGAACGCAGCCAAGGTTGTCTGGAATGTACAGCGCGGGGCAAACACCCCTTCTGCAACATGGAGAATTCGTCGCTCACGAAGTTCGACACGATTGGGACGCCGGTGCAGTTTGGCAGCGGGGCGGTGATCTTCCGCGAGGGCGACCACTGCGGATCGGTGCACGTGCTGTGCTCGGGACGGGTGAAGCTGTCGGCGACGAGCCGCGAAGGGCGGACGCTGATCCTGAAGATTGCACGGTCCGGCGAGATTCTTGGTTTGTCGGCTGCGCTGGCCGGCCAGGCGTATGAAGTGACGGCGGAAACGGTGGAGCCGTGCAAGCTGAAGACGATTCGGCGGCAGGCGCTGCTGGATTTCCTGGACCGCAACCCCGACGCGAGCATGCGGGCGGCGCGGGCTGTGGCTCAGGAGTACAAGGCGGCGTTTTATGAAGTGCGGCGCCTGGCGTTGCCGGCGACGGCCTCGGGCCGAGTGGCGAACCTGCTGCTCGACTGGAGCCGGGAAGCGTCTCCGGAGACCTCGGGAAAGGGGCGGTGCATGATGCCGCTGACCCATGAAGAGATCGCTTCCATGACAGCGACTACGCGGGAAACGGTGACGCGAGTGCTGGGACAGCTGAAGCGCGACAACCTGATTCAGATTCACGGAGCCGCTCTGACGGTGCTGCAACCTCAGGCGCTGGAACGGCTCGCGGTCTAGAAGAGACAGCCCTCCTCCAACGATGTGAAGTTTGTTGTAACTTGCAATTCTTTTTAAGGCAGCCGATGAGGCTGCCTTTTTATTTTGCGGAAGGAGAGGAGGCGGCTGGGCAGGTGGACGCAAAAGCGAAAGGCCCGCTTTCCAGCGGGCCTGCTTCAGAGGCAAGAGGAGGGGAAAGCCAGGGGGGTCAAAGTGGGGACTTGCGAGTGACCGCAAGCATCGTACAGGAAGAGGTTCTACAACCAGGTAGGTTGGTAACGTCTGCAGTTGCCTCTGGTGTTGTTGGTATAGATGCGCGGGGAGGGGAAGAGTTGTCTGATTTGGCGGGAGTTTGAAGAAAAATCTGTTGCGGGTCGTATCCTATTGTGTTTTCTATGGTTACGCAGCCAGGAAAAACCGCAGGCCCGGTGAGCACCGGTACCGGCGGGAAACAGCCAGTAAGGAGGGGCATGAGAAGGATCATTATCACCGGCGCGCCGGGTGTGGGGAAGACAGCGATTCTCCGGCAACTGGAGCTGGATGGATACAGTGTTGTCGAAGAGGCCGCCACGGATGTGATCGCGGTGGCGCAGGCTGAGGGGACGGACCAGCCCTGGATGCGGTCGTCCTTCATCGACGTGATCGCGCACCTGCAAAGGGAGCGGCAGATGCGGGGTGCGCACCAGCCGGACGAGGTTCAGTTTCACGATCGCTCTGTGATATGCACGGCGGCGCTGGCGGCCTACCTGGGGTATCCCATCTCGCCCTTTCTGACGAGCGAGCTGGATCGGGTGCGGCGGGAGGAGATCTTCGAAAAGCGGGTTTTCTTTGTTCGCAGGCTCGGCTTCACGACCCCGAGCGACGCGCGGCGCATCACGCTGGAGGAAGTGGGGCGGTTCGAGAAGATCCACGAGACGACGTATCGGGGTCTGGGATACGAACTGATCTCCATTGAGGCAGGAAATCTGGTGGAACGCGTCAGCCAGATCAAGGCGGCGATCTGAGTCACGCACCGGGGGGTTGGATTCTGAGCAGGGCGCAGGCGTGGGGGGCGAGGTGGACGTCGATGTGATCGGTGTTGCCGGACTCCTGGCGGGTCCAGAGATCGCGCACGCGGCGGTGGCCGAAGGGGGGAAGGCCGAGATCCTGCCAGGAGTAGGTGAGGGACTCGGGGGCGTCGGAGATATTGAAGATGGCGACATAATCGCCGGCGTGCTGGGGGACGGAGGCCATCCAGAGGATGGTGTTTTGGTTCTGGAAGACGGGGTGGCTGTCTTCGGCGTACTGATCGACGGCGATGACCTCAGGGTTGGTGAGGATGGATTCGGTAAAGGCATCCATATGGAGAAGGTTGGTTCCGATGAAGAGCGGGGAACGGCCGATGGACCAAAGGGTCATGAGGGTACGAACTTCATCGTGAGTGAAGCGGGTTTGGCGAGGGCGGCCCCATCCGGGATGGGGGCCGAGGTAGCCGATGGGGAGCATGTCGGCGTCGGGCCAGTGGCCGGGGACGGCGTACGGCTGCCACTGAGCGATGAGCGGGAATTGATCGTGGAGCGACTGGGGGAAGGACGGGGCGCCGGCGGGTTTGGACCAGAGGTCCCACATGTCGTTGGAGATGCGCCATAGCTGGGCGCTGTGAACCGCGTCGTTGGCGTCTTCGATGGGGGTGGGGCCGGGCGAAAGGCTGAGGACGATGGGTCGGCTGGTCCGGGCGAGGGCGTTCTCGATCATGTGGATCTGGTCGGATTTCCAGGGCTGGGAAATGCAGTCCACTTTGAGGTAGTCGACGCCCCAGCCGGCATAGAGATCGGCGAGGGAATCGTAATAGGCCTGGCCGGCCTTGTTGTTGCGGACGCCGTAGTTGTCGGAGTTCCAGGCGCAGGTGTCGGAGGGGTCGGCGGCCTGGCCGGCGGTGAAGTGGGAATGGGCGATGCGCAAATTGCGGGCGACCGCTTCGCGGGGAATGCCGCGCACGATGTGGATGCCGAACTTTAGGCCGAGGGAGTGGACCCAGTCGGCGAGAGGACGGAAGCCTTTGCCGGCGGCGGCGGAAGGGAAGCGGTTGACGGCGGGCAGATAGCGGCCGTCATCGGAAACGGTGTAGTCCTGCCGGCCGGCAGGATTATCCGGATGCTGGGCGAACCAGCCTTCATCGACGACGACGTATTGCCAGCTGAGGCGCTGGAGATTCCGCTGGAACCAGGTGACGGTGTTGCGGAACTGGGCTTCGTCGATGGTGAGGCCCCAGGAGTCCCAGCTGTTCCAGCCCATGGGCGGGGTTTGCGCGAGGGCGCTCATGTCGGGGCGCGAAGGCCAGCAGGAAAGGGCTGCCACAGCGAAGGCGAAGACCACGGGAAGGATCATTCTGGGGGCGCCGTTGCGCATGGGGCGTGACCTCGGTTCGACGGGAAGAAGAAAGAGCCCGAACGGGAACACTTTACGCTAACACCGAAGCAAGGTGCGGCTGGGGTATACTCCATTTTCTATGCGGGTACTGGTAATTTTGCCGGCGGCGGGTCTGGGCACGCGGATGACGCCGGGACACACGGGGCAGGCGGCGCCGAAGCAGTTTCTGGAGCTGGCGGGCGTACCGATTCTGATTCGGACGCTGCGCGCGTTTGCGGCGGTGGAGGAAGTAACGGAGCTGATCGTGGCAGTGCGGGTGACGGAGATGGAGCGGCTGACGGCGCACATCTTCGAGCATGGATTTGCGGAACAGGTGCGGGTGGTGGAAGGCGGGGATTCCCGGCAGGAGAGCGTGTGGAACGCGGTGAAGACGCTGGAGTGCGAGGCGGGGGACATCGTGCTGGTGCACGACGCGGTGCGGCCGCTGATTGAGCCGGCGGTGATCCGGCGGGTGATTGAGGCGGTGGAGAAGCACGGGGCGGCGATTGTGGGGCTACCGGCGACAGACACGATCAAGCAGGTGGAGCGGACGGCGGACGGCGCGATCATCACGGCGACGATTCCGCGAGAGTACATCGTGCAGGCACAGACGCCGCAGGGCTTCCGCTATGAGGTACTGCGCCGGGTCTTTGGGGAGGCGGAGGCAGACGGATTTGTAGGGACGGACGAGGCGAGCCTGGCAGAGCGGGCGGGGCTTCCGGTGCATGTGGTTCCGGGCTCGGCGGCGAACCTGAAGATTACGCAGCCGGGGGATCTGGAGCTGGCGGAATTTTATCTGTCGCAGCGCGGGGAAGCGTGAGCCGGGCGGCAGACGGCGGTGTTTGAGCAGCCGAGCGGGGAGTGCCGCTCTGGTATACCCTGAAGGGAAGTTGTAGCGATACACCCATGGACATCCGCATTGGATACGGCTGGGATTCGCACGCGTTCAAGGCCGGCGTGCCACTGAAGATCGGCGGACTGGCGATTGAGCATCCGCAGGGACTGGCAGGCCATTCGGACGGCGATGTGCTGCTGCACGCGCTGACGGACGCGCTGCTGGGGGCGGTGTCGGCCGGAGATATCGGGAGCTTTTTTCCGCCGGGCGATCCGCGGTGGAAGGACGCAGATTCCTCGATCTTCCTGAATTTGGCGATGGAGGAGATTCAGAACGCGGGGTATCGGGTGGTGAACGTGGACACGACGCTGGTGCTGGACGCGCCGAAGATCGGACCGATTTCCGGGGAGATGCGGGAGCGAGTGGCGGAGCTGCTGGGGATTGTGCCGTCGAACGTGGGGATCAAAGCCAAGACGCCGGAGGGACTGGGTGCGGACAACGTGGCCCAGGCCCATGCGGTGGTGCTGCTGGAGCGGATCGAGGATCCGGGGGAGCTGCAGACCATGAGCGCGGTGATGCAGAGCCAGCGGGAGCTGGAAGACGTGGTGCGCGACCTGGTGAGCCAGGTACACGGGGTGCCGACCCGGCCGTCGTTCGACACGGACGACATCACGTAGCCCGAAGCTGTAAGCAGCAGGGTGCGCGGAGCGGGCGCGCAAGACGCCAGGCATGCCGGAGGCGGCTGCGCAGCGGGCAATATCTTAATTGAACAAACAATAACTGAGTAAGCATTCCAGGCGAAGGACGCATCTCTCTTTGAGAACGTCATCAGGAGTGCATTTATGCGAATTCGCCTGGCTGGGGTGGCCGCCGCGATGGTGCCCGCGGTCCTGCTCTGTTCTTTCCTGGTAATGGGATGCGGGAGCTCGAGCAACACGGTTGCCTCGAGCGGTTCAGGAAGCGGAACGGGGACGGGGGCGGGGAGCGGGGGTACGGGGAACGGGAGCGGGGGTACGGGGTCGGGGAGCGGGTCGGGGTCGGGGAGCGTGACGTGCCCGACGGTGACGCTGGCCGAAGCGGGGCCGCAGTCGTTTCCCACGGCGCCAGCGGTGCCGCCGCCGGCGCCAGGGCCGGGTTCGGCGGGGTCGGTGTGCGTGTCAACGCCGGCCAACGGGGCGAGCGTCACGTCACCCATGACGATGACCGCGGCAGCCAGTTTAAGCCAGGCGCCGATTGAGTACATGCGGGTGTATCTGGACGGCAACGCGGATTACTTCACGTTCTATAACCAGTTCACCGCGTTGTTCTGGATGGCGACGGGCCAGCACAATGTGGAAGTGATCGCGACGGACAAGAACGGCAACAACGTGAGCACGAGCTTTTCGGTAAACGTGACGGGGGCGGGGTCGTCGGATGTGGTGAGCGATATCCAGAACATTCCCAACTGGGAGCCGTGCTCGGCGGTGTATGGGCCGGCGACGCCGCGAGCCGGGCAGCTGTGCGCGGCAGGGCTGGGCAACGCGGTGTCGACGATGACGGAGGGGGTGAGCGCGCCGTCGCTGAGCGGCTCGTCAGCGCATTTTACGATGGGGGGGGCGACGGGGTATTCGAATGAGTTGTACACGATGTCGCTGGGGGGAAGCGACAGCGCGACGAAGTTCGTTTACGACTTCTACATCATGGTGGATAACCCGCAGGATGTGCAGGCGCTGGAGTTCGACGTGAATCAGACCATCAACGACACGCGCTGGACGTGGGGAACGGAATGCAACTTCAACGGGAATTATCCGAATGTGGGGGAATGGGACGTGTGGAACGGCGCGCCCGACACGGGCTGGGAGAAGACCAGCGTGCAGTGTCCGGAGTTCCAGGCGAATCAGTGGCAGCATATCGTGTGGACGGAAGAACGGGTGGGGCAGCAGGTGCATTACATCAGCGTGCAGGTGAATGGAACGACGTATCCGCTGGACCTTTATTATCCGGCGCAGGCGGATTGGTCGATGGGGCAGGTGAACGTGGCGTTTCAGATGGACGGGAATTACAACCAGACGCCGTATAACGTGTGGCTGGACAAGGTGAACCTGACGGTTCAATAGCGGGTGGGGCGGCGATGAGACCGGGATCGCCGGACTGCTTTCAGGAGAGAGGCTCGAGCTCGAAGATTTTCTCCATGAGCAGCCATTTTTCTCCGGGGCCGGCCTGGGGGAGCGGCTTCTGAAAATTCCACATCAGCTTCTCCCATTGCTGAACTTTGGGATTGGCGGCATCGGCGGCAGCTTTGGCGTCGAAGCTGAAGTCGTCGCTGGTTTCGAGAGTCATGACGAGACGGGCGCCGAGGAGCCAGATGCGGGCCTGGAGGATGCCGGCGGCGCGCAGGCTGTGGAGAATTTCCGGCCAGACGTGCTGGTGATGAAGCTTGTACTGCTCTATGAGGGCGGGATCGTCGAGCAGGTCGAGGGTGAGGCACCAGGTTCGCATGAGACTCCTGTGGAGAGCAAAAGGGGAGTCTACAGGGCGGCTTTGGGTGGCGCCAGCCGGCGGGGGCTGGGTTGGGTTATGACTGGGGAAGGAGGGTGGTGCTCCGCGGGTTTCCGGATGCGGCTTCGAACGCGTCGAGGGCATCGTGCAGGCGATCGAAGAGCAGGGCGGGGCCGATGTCCTGAGTGAGGCGATGCCGATCGAAGTCGGCGCGGGCGGCGTCCGGGAGGCGGGCAAATCCGAGAGCGATCCCCATGCCGGCGAGATGGGCATTGAGCCGCTGGATGACGCGAGAGGCAGAGTAGTCGATGTTGGTGATGGCCTCGGCGTCGACCACGACCCAGCGCACTGCGGAAGGCGGGGTTCCCACCAGGCAGAGGATCTCGTCGGCGAAGCGGCTGGCGTTGGCGTAGAAGAGCGCGGCGCCGAAGCGGTACAGGACAAATCCCGGCAGGCTGACGATGCCGGGCGCCACGGGAACGATCTTCCAGGTTTTGTTTTTATCGGGGAGGACGACGCCGGTGTGGGGGCGATAGCTGTGGCGGACGATGCGCAGCAGCGAGAGGATCATGGCGAGGACGATGCCCTGCTCGACGCCGGCGGCAACGACGGTGATGGCGGTGACGAGAGCGACAGCGAATTCGCCCGGGCTTTCGCGGCGCATGCTGAGGAGTCCGCGCAGGTCAATGAGGTGAATGGCGACCAGCAGGACGAGCGCGCCGAGGACGCAGAGGGGGAGAAAGCGGAGCGGTCCGGTAAGAAAGAGGAGAACGCAGGCGACCACGCCGGCTGTAGTGAGCTGGGCGATCTGACTTTGGCCGCCCGCGGTTTCGACCATCGCGGTCTGAGTGGGGCTGCCGTTGACGACGAAGGTTCCGGTGAGAGCGGCGGCGGCGTTGGCGGCGGAGAGCCCGAGGAGGTCCTGATTCTCGTTGACGTCCTGCTGATGGCGGATGGCGAAGCTGCGGGCGGTAGCGGCGCTCTGGGTGATGACCATGACGGCGCAGGAGCCGGCGATGAGGATGAGGGGGGGCAGCTCGTTCCACGGAAGAAGGGCAAGGCCGGGATGAGGCAGGCCGCCGGCGACCGAGCCGACGACGGCGATGCCGTGGGCGGAGAAATTCCAGAACGCACTGGCAGCGGTGGCGCCGACGACGGCGACGAGGGCGCCGGGAACTTTGGGTGTCAAGCGGCCGAGACCGAGGACGATGGCCAGAACGCCAAGAGAAACGAGCAGGGTGGGCAGATGGAGGGTGGGCAGCTCGCGGAAGACCTCAACCAGCTGCACGAGGGTTCGGTGCGACGCGACAGGCAGGCCGAGGGATTCGCCGAGCACGGCGATGCCGACCTGAAAGCCGACGCCGGTGAGGAAGCCGACGAGGACGGTTTGGGAAAGGAAGTCGGCGATGAAGCCGAGGCGAAAGAGGCGGCCGAGGAGCAGGAAGGCGGCGGTCAGCAGGGCCACCCATCCGGCGAGCGCGACGTAATGGGGGCTGGCAAAGGGAGCGAGCGGGGCGAGGCCGCCGGCGAGGATGGCGGCGGTGGCGGAGTCCGCGGCGACGACGAGGAAGCGCGAGGAGCCGAAGAGGGAGAAGGCGGCGAGCGGGAGCAGGAGGGTATAGAGGCCGGTGACGACGGGCATGCCGGCGATGCGGGTGTAGCCGAGGGCCTGAGGGATGTTCAAGGCGGCGAGGGCGATGCCGGCGCGGAGGTCGCGGAAGAAGCCGTCGCGGCGGATCGGTCGAATGCCTTCGAGCATTCTCACGAAGGGGGTCTCCTGCGCAGGGGGCGTCCGGGAAAAGGAGGCGCAGCCCTGGCGAGTGGAATGGAGACATGCTACAGGAAGCGCAGGCGGGAGGCCGGGGGGAACGAGGCAGAGAGCCGAGCAGAGCGCCGCGAGCACAGAGAGCCGAGCACAGAGAGCCGAACACAGAGAACCGAGCACCAGGTGGGTCGCGTGTCAGGCTATCAGCGAGCAGGAGTGCCCGCGCGCGATTACCGGGCGCGTCGTGTTGAAGACAGGCGCAGCTCTGCGCAGGCCCCGACTGCCGGCGACAGGATTCCCTCCCTGGGAATTGGATGCCGAAGTACGCCAACCGAAACGCTTGTGCAGGTCATTAGTTTACAGGCACGTGATTACAAAGATATGAAATAGCCGCGCACGGAGCCGGAGCGGTGTTATTGGAACAATGATATCTCCTGTGAAAGCGCGGCTTAGCAATGTTCATCGTAGTTAATCCCTTGACGGCGCTCTTGTATTAGTCGTTCTATAGCGTGGCCGGTCGCAGATTCGGCTCGTTCTCGGCCAGGCAAACAGTCAAAGGAGAGAGTCCATGCCGAAAGTCACAGGAACGATTGTAGTCATGGCCACGGCGTTGTGGGGCGCCAGTTTGATGCACGCAGCCACCACCAGCGGAGCAACCAGAAGCGTAATTCCCACCAGCGGCGTTTCGTCAACCAATGTCACATCGCCTCAGTCGTCCTGCATCGGCCAGCTGTGGAGTTGTATCGACGATCCTGTCGGTTACCCCGACGGCGACAGCAGTTATGTTTATACAACCGCTTCTCCGGCATCTCATGTGATTGGTTTTGCGAGTTCCTACTCGCAGATCACGTCGGTGACCATGCACATTGTTGCGGCAAGCTACAGCGGCGGATCAGGCACGGTGACGATGAGCTTTTACAACGGCTCGGAACTGGGCGGACAGGGCGGGGCCAAGACGATCGCAGCGAACAGCGGCTACGCGGAATATGTGAGCGGAATCTTCTACACCTCGGTCGCCAATCTGGGCGATATCACGATGAAGATAGCGCTGACGGGCAGCGTGAAATACACGGCGGCATGGATGGATATCACCTACGGAGGCAGTGGCACGTCTACGGTGAATCTGGCGCCGTATATGAACAACAGCAGCGGTGCGTGGTCGGCGGGGTCCTGTACCACCTCGGCGTGCGCCGGCGGTGCAGGGAATGCGACCGTGGCCGTCACCCCGAACGTGACTGTCCCCTCCGGCGGGCCCTATCCGACGGGTACGGATGTCCTGACTTCGACGAGCGATACGAAAAGCGGTGATACAGACAGCGCGCTCGAATGGGTCAAGCTGACCTCGTCCTCGCAGAACCCAACTCTGCCGTCGAGCATTGCGAGCCTTACCGGGGATTGGTGGGTCTATCCAACGAATGAAACGACGGATAATCCGAGAACCCTGGAATTCGACACGTTTTTTGGCGATGGAGCCATTAAGGCGATGTGGGGTTCGCACTGCTCGCTGCATGACAGCAACTCGAATGGGCAGGTATGGTACCTGGATGCCCAGGACGGGGAAGGCTGGCAGCCGGCCATCAACTCACTCACGGGACAGACGATCCCCTGCAATCTGACGCCGAATCAGTGGCACCACATCACCTGGCAGGTGCATCTGGACCTGAGTGCTCCAGGGGGAGGCACGACCGGGAAGCTCTACTACGACTATCTGACGGTGGACGGCACGACCTATAACATGGCCTACGCGAGTAAGACTCATAGTCTTGTCGACTCTACATGGACGACTCTCGGCATCCAGGCGCAGCAGGACCTGAACGCCGAATCCGCGCAGTCATCGATTACGGAATACGTGGACTCGATGTCGTTCACATGGTGGTAAGACGCTGGCCGGGGCTGGCGGGCGATGCCAGCCCCGTGCCGCCGTCTTCTGACGCAGAAGATCCCGCATGCGTGCGGAAGAGGCCGGGGCAGTCTTAGGAACTTGTTGAAATTCGCTGCAACACGGCGGATCTACTGGGGATTTGCTTTGCTGCAGAGTTGAAATCTGTCTGAATGGTGCGTTGGGTCAGTGTTCAACGGGGTTTGTGGGCATCGGGGAGGTGCCCGAGGCCCGGA
>DATAWS010000025.1:0-64862 GCA_036267095.1 Acidobacteriaceae bacterium | reverse complement strand
GGCCTCGGGCACCTCCCCGATGCCCACAAACCCCGTTGAACACTGACCCAACGCACCATTCAGACAGATTTCAACTCTGCAGCAAAGCAAATCCCCAGTAGATCCGCCGTGTTGCAGCGAATTTCAACAAGTTCCTAGGGCTTTTCAAACTGAGCCACCACCTTATCCTGGCGTGGCATGGAAAAATGGGCTTGGTGTGGTAGATTGCTAATGCTGTCCCCTTTCCCACCCCTTTTGTCCCTTCCCCATTGGGCGGGTTGACAAATAACAGGTCCACAACGACGAATAGGAGATTGCCATATGCGCAGTATCCTGTTGTTCATCTGCGTCACATCAATGACATTCGGTATTGGCTGGACTCAGGAAGTTGTCCAAACTGATGCGAAGCCAATAAAGGTCGTCTACAACTCCGGCGAGGTTGAGCACTACATTGTTCGCTGGCAGGGAACCAGAAAAATCGACCATCATGAGGATGGGCATCCTTCAGAACCGCTCAAGGGATGGTTGACGGATACTCGTCAATGCTTTTGGTCAATTGACACTCAGATTCTCCGGAGAGTCTACCTTCTCAATCACAACGGACAGGAGTTTGCCCAAGACGAACTCACATCCCCTCTGGTCGAACATTTTGCAAACAAAGGTAGCGATTACGTTGTCACCCAACTGAGACCTGAGAACTGCAATGATGCCGATACTCGCTACAAGAGCGACGTTGCAGACTCTACAAAGCACATGGCTCAAGTATTTTCATCGGTAGCGGGTCCCGACTATCAGGCTGTACTCGCGAAAATGCGTGCTTGGCCAGGTGTAAAGTCAGTCGAACCGTAGTGGCGGCAACTTCGTTGTTTCCCGATCTGCGCTGTTTGTTTTTGTTGTGCTTTGATTTCACTGCGAGTGCCTCTCCCCTGTCGGTTTTCTGGGCGGCCTTAGTGCTACCCCAGTGCTCCGCAACTGCGTCAGGGTGATCCTGCTTGTACAGGTGCCAACTCGTCCACTGGCTTGCCATCGCATCAGGTCTTTCCTTGGGTACTGGCAGGACTCGTTGCGGGTTGAGAGTCTAGAGAACCGCGCCTACTTGGAGTCCGATTGCATCGCTGAGAAAATCTCGAATGTGACGTTTCCCTCATCGTTGGCAATCCCCGTGATGGCCGAATCCGCCCCATGTTCTCTGGCTAAGAGTTCAGCCATCGTGTCGCGGGTGAAGACCGGATTCGCTGTGATGACCAGCGCCTTCCCACCATCTACGCTCACGTAAGCATATTGATCCATACATTGCCCGGTCGGCGCACATTGGCCTGACTCCTTTGCCTTGACGGCGACTCCGTGCTCCCGGATTTCGTCCTCCTTGAGGTTTAGCGTCCTGGCGACTTGTACTAGCTGATTACGCAGAATGAGAGCCGATGTGAAGCAGTTGGTCTTCATTTCGCATTTGTAGACGTAGAGCTTTCCGCCCGTATCGGGTCTGTCTTCGTCAACCAGGCAAGTAGCCTCTTGGCCAACGTCGTTCGGCACGATAGCGGCATCGTAAACCGCACTCTGGGTATCGGACTTCAGGTTCATTCCTCGGAATCGGACGAATGACGGGGAAGGGCCGGTATTAACGAACAGCTTCTGAATCAGTGTCCGAAAGGGCACCTTTTCGATGGCGGTCGCTGGCTGTAACTTCCACCATTCGTCACAGAGATAGGACATCGCACGGTTGTCGGGAGTCGCGAGGAGACCCCATTTCTCACCTTCCTGGCACATGTCGTTCACTTCGGCTGGAGTAAAGGAACCCGATTGTCCGCTGCTATCGGTCATCACCCAGCCGGTCTGGACATTCATCGTTGTTTTATCGCCGTCCTTGTCCGTAAACGTCCTGGATGTTTGCTGCGCACTTCCTGCTAAACAAGCAAGAAACATGATTGACACCGTGAAGAACTGACGCATTACGGCCCTCCGACGCTAGCCCTGAGCAAAGGTTCTCCCCATTGAGGGGAGGGGTCAATAACACTTGTGACTCATCGGCTGTGGGCCTCATCGGATGCACGCCGCGACTATAGGACAGTGGCGACGCTGGACATCAAAACGCGGTTCGGACGTGCAATTCGGCGTATCCGAGACGAACAGGACATCAGCCAGGAGGAAGCGGCTGGGCGTTGTGGACTCCACAGGACCTACTATTCAGGCGTCGAACGAGGCGTTCGGAACGTTATCGCTGGTCAATATCGAGAAGATCGCACGCGGATTGAAAACCACACTGCCTGAGCTGTTCCGGCGGGTTTGAGAGCTACCGAGTCCCCCCAAACAGTGTGCGGGCTTATCCAGCAGTTGTGACACTGTGACACCGTGAGGCTAACCAAGTTTGTCAGCCGTTTACCTGGTCACAGGATCGACGTTGACAGTTTCGCAGCCTGCCCGCTCATCGCTTCCCTCTCTTATGAGCCTTGCGCCACTCTGCTACGGTCGCTTCCGGGTGTTCCCGCTTGTACACATGCCACGCGGACCACATTTGGCGCTTCGCCTCGCTCTTGCGGGGATACTCGCCGGATGCCGATGAATCGACAGAAAGCGCCTTCGCCTTTTGCAGATACTCCGCCTTGCGTCGGGCCATCTCCGCTATCAGTTCCTCGTCTGTGTACATTCGTAGCTGCGCCAGTCTGTCCACCTAATCCCCTCGCCCCCTCCGTACCGAATACGTTCCTAAAACTGAACTGCTGCCAGCGCCGCTTGCGCCTTGCGGCTATCGGCTTCTGCCAGGTACACCAGCGAACTGGACGGGCTGACGTGCCCCAAATAGCTCTGTAGTTGTCCCAATGATCCGGTTGCGTCCCAGATGGTCATTGCGGTCGTGTGTTTCCATGCGTGCATGTGGCACTTGTCTGGATGGATACCGGCCTCAGCGCCGTACAGCCGCATCAGCCTGTTTAGATGGCGCGGTGTCACTTCAAAGAGCCTGAAACTCTTCCGCTCCCTGGCCAGAGCAATCAGCGGGCTCTCGTCGAACAGCGGATCGCTATCCTTGCGGACCGGCTGGATCGTTGTACGGCTGCCCTTGAGTCTGCGAATGATAATCTGACCGTCCGCCGTGATGTCCGTGCCCAGCAGCGATGTGACCTCACTCGTCCGCATTCCGTGCATCAGGGTACAGAGCATGGCCAGGTGATACTTCGGGTAGTGCCTGTGGGCTACCTCAAACAGCGCCCGCGTTTCTTTCTTCGTCAGGTAGAACATGAATGAACTGTACAACTGTATCTATCATTTGCATAGTCACACAACGGTAACACACTGTACCCCGGTTCGGGTACCGTCCTATTCTGAATCCGGTCCCTGCGCGATCCCGCTAGTTCGGTCAAATTGATACAACTAACAACTCAGGTCGGGTCCGTACAATCCTTCGCTACCCTGTGCTGGCCCGGCTTTATATGCTCTTTGACCGAAATGGCGGGTCCCGGCGACGGGCCGTGTACATTTTACATTCCCCGTTGTGAATCATGTATTTGTTACCGCTTTGTATTTTCATTTGTATGACTACAGCATGTCCGGAAATAAGGAACTCGGACATTCGTTGAACCCAAACGAGTTGCGGGAAATCGTCACCGGATCGGGTCCGAATCTGGATCATCCAGCATGGTCGAAACGCCCACAGAGCCGCCACGACGGGAGGGTGACCATCCATACCCTATAAACGTCAGCAAAGCGTCCTAAGCGATCCTGACGCGATTACAGGGCATTCCAGCCGCGCCGCTCTAATTGGTGCTAACTCATTAGATAGCAGCGGGTCCCTATAATAGGGGGTCGTTAAGACCGTCCCTTTCGAGCCGGGCGTGGGGAGTCCGCCCATCCCACTCACACGCAAGCCAAGCGGCGCGGCCAGAACGACGGACAGCCCGACTAACCTATCCCGATCCTGCCTGATGGGTTCCATTTTCAAATAGGGTGTCACTTCCCTGGTCCGATCCATGATTGCTGACCTATTAGGCGAGACGCTCCCGGTACGGCGTACGGGGTAGATACAGGTAGTTCGTGAAACCCCTACTGAATAAATCGTCTTTTCCACAATGAAAACTTACTGAAACTCGCCCGGTCGCGCTCTCTATAAGTCGGGACAAATTATGAAAAGAGCCGTGAAGTTGATAATTGAGGAAGCATGGAAGCTAGTCCGCGATCAGAGAGCACGACGACTGGAGAAGATAGAAGCCCTACGCATTCTGGCGAGCTGCCAGGGTATCTGGATCGGCGATGCAGACGAGAGACTGATGGCACCTAAGCAGGCCTTCGAGTTGCGGCAGGCACGACAGCACCTGGTGGGGAAGGCGCTCGGAGCGAAGGCCGCAAGATCGAAAGCCAATCGCAGAAACTATCTCCGGCGAAAGATCAGGACGCTGGAGACGCAGGAATTACAGACCGCAGAGAAAGGGAATAATCATGGAACAGTTACAGAAGCTCAGGAGTGAGCTAGCCAATCTTTCGGGCAGACGCAATGTGACGGAAGAGTCCGAAGCGTGGGTGGCGGAGTTGGTCCCACCAGTGACCGATGCCGAGCGCGGGGCGTACCAGGAGTACCTGGTAATTTGTCGAAGGCCGGATTGGTACGGCGGACCGGCAAGCACGCTGGAGAGCTTCGTGCGCGTACGTCGGGCATTCGAGGCGTTTATGCGCCCTGTTGGGTGACCTTCCCTTGGCCGTACGTGTACGGCGGGGATGGCCGGGATGGTGTAAAGCCTCTAATAGCATGGAAAAATAAATATGCCCTCGGTTCAGGAATGGTTCACGAATGGTTCACGAAAGATCGCCATTTGGAATCAATGACTTACTGCAGTTGTTGTAGCGGTCAGAGACTGATGGAAATCATCTAACCGACGCCCTGTCAGCGATTTAGCGCCATCCGTTCGGCTGGACTTGACCTTCGCGAGATGATGTATACGGAAGTTCTCAGGAAGCCCACGGTGAACTTCGCCAAAACCAGAATCTAGGTTCGGGCACGCGACATTGGTTGTCGCCCGCATCTCCTCCGGGTGATGCTTTAGCCTTCGCGCCCCCCCGGGAGCTTAAGGCCACACAAGGAAACACAAATGCAAGCAGAAATGAAGTCCTTTCTGGACGCCTTCCGTCCAACATCCCATCCCATTTCCGATGAATCTCTTTCAGAGAGAGGGAGTCGGTATCTCGCCATCTACCGCAATCCAGAACAACTCAACCCCGGCAAGAGCCGCATGGAGCTGAGCTGCATTCGCCGCAATGCTCGCCAGAACCTTCGCCGTCTGCTCCAAAAGCATCCCTTCGTGTTCGACAAACTTCGCGCAGAATACTCGGTAGAGTTGTCTCAGGGATCGTCCCATGAGTAACTCCGGATGGGTGGCGATCCGACGCGGATTGCTGGACCACGTCACGACGGGTCGTCTTACCCCCAGTGAGTATCTCGTTCTCGTTCAGCTCCTGTTATTGGCCGATGCGGGAACTGGCGGTGGCACCATCAACGGTCCAACCCTGCTCCATTGGACAGGCCACGCTTTCAGCCTCGATACCGCACAGCGCATTCTCGTCTCGCTGCACAAAAAACGCTATATCTGGTATCACGGCGTTCGAGCCAAGGTAGTGCAGCCGTACTGGGTTAATAAGTATCGGCTGACCAAAGGACCGAAGTCCCTGCGGATCACGAACCTTTCGCAACTCTTTGATAAAGTAGCTATTTCGGATGCTGAAGTCTTAGAGCTTGCGGTTGAGGTCGGGGGTGAGGTAGCGGATGAGGTCCGGGGTGACCCCTCGGATGATTACAAAAAAGAGACAGAGAATGACAAATATAAAAAGAATTCTCTATCTATCAGGATGCAATCCCTGGATGTAATCACTGGAAGCAAAGGCGAGATGCAAGCGGCGGAAGCCGCTCATATAGCACAGGCGAGATGCCATCAGGTTCATCAGGTTAATGCACCACCTGATTGCATCACTCAGATGCATCATTCCGACGCATCACCACCCGCATCACCCATCAAGTACGTTCCTCAGTACGGGACGCCGCTCGGACCAGCAACAGTGAGGGAGCAGGATGCCGGACTCCGATGGTCGGGGGCGGACGGCGGGTATTACGATCACCACTCGCAAAGAATCGTGCCCCATGCAGAGGCAATCAGACGGCTGGGAATTCAGGTAAACGAAGGGGTAACAAATTGCCGATATTAGAACAACTCCATCATTACAAACAAATGTGGCGAGAATTGATTCCGCACATCACGGAACCAGCTACCGATGACATAACCCACTGGCTCAATTATGACATTCAGGTCGTAGAGATGGCGGTCGTACGAACTGCCCGGCGATTTGCACGGGGCAGGATTGATCCATCTGCATTCGATCCAACCTCTGCATTCCGGTATACCACCGGAACCTGCCGACTCATGGCAGAACGCCACGCTGGCCGATCCGCCAACAGAGGACATTGCGGCAACGAGTAACACAATTCCAACGGAAAGGACCCAGTGACTAATGACCCTCTTAACGATCCCAGTGCGGATCGTAGAGCAAACCTGAACCAACTTTTTTCCAACAACTACCCCGAAATCTCCGAGGGAATCTTCGAGCGCCATCCGAAAATGACCATCGACCATCACGCCGAAATCGTAGATCGTCTGGCCGCCCTGCTTCCGAGCTATGACGGCCTATTGACCGACGACGGCATTCAGGAATGGGCAAAGAGCCGGGAATCGACTGATCGAACCTGTTTCCTCCTGTGCATCCACGCCGACTGCCAGCCGTATGTCTATTCGGCAATCTGGCGAACCATCGGTCATGCCTCCGAACCCTCTAAATTCGATGACTACCCGGAACTTGTTCAGGAGCTTGCCGGAGACGCCTGGATATGGGCCATCGAACATCGGGACGAGTTGATGGTTCCTGGTCCAGCGCAACTGTCAACGCGGTTATACGAAGCCGCACGCTACATTGCTTTGGCCTGGAAGAAAAAGCAGACCACCCGGCGAAGAGCCATGATTCGCCACCTATACGACCTGCCATCTAACAATGTCGCAGATAAGTTCCGTGCGGAACTGGATGCTGAAGCAAAGTGCCAGATAGAGCAATCCGTCGAAGTAGATGCGATCCGCGCTATCAGACCAGTGATCCCAGCATCGCAGCCCAGGCGTTGACCTGGATTACCGGAAGCATTGCATTCATCTCTCGCAGCGTGGTCACCGTGCCGACCGGCACGTTAATATCAGCCGAGCGGAAGTCCCGGATCAATCTGGATTCCAACGGGAACGTTACGGGAATTCCGGTCTTCTGGCAGAACTCCGACCTGAATCCCAGCGGGACGTACTACGTAGCGACAGGGTACAGCGTCATCGGTCAACGGGTGTTTGGACCGATTTCGCTCACAATCTGACTACGTGACACCATAACTCAAACCCAGTCCCGGTTCCTCAGTGCGAGGGCCGGGTCCCTTTTTTGTTGTACGAGCCGCATCAAAACTCACCATGCGCCCGCGCCCGCCGTATTGATCCCCGATCCTTTCGATCTTTCTATTCCATGCTCTTTGTGCGGCTACCGCATCCAGGCCGCCCGGATTCTCCGCATTTTCGGTTCAATGGCCCTCAAGCTCCTGATTCGGCTTGCGATCTCTATTGTCCCGCTGGACAGACCTGCCACCAGCCGTAGAGACTAGTGGCAGGCGTTTCACTACGCCTGCGCTGGATGAAGCCCCCGGGCTCCGCCAAAAGGACCAAGGAGCTTCATCCGGTTATGGCCCGCAGTCCCGGCAAGCGTTGGATGCGGGCTATTTATTTCTCTTCATGAATGTCCCCCTTGGTGAATAGTAACCGCGTGGTAGCTCTGCCGATTATCACTGGTGATGAATGGCGCAGGTAGCGTGTGGAAAAGTCGGGACCTTCTACGCAGAGTGCCGGGATTCTGGTCAACATCCCATCGCGGATATAGGAAAATATGATGGTGGCTGAGAGGTCATACCTGAAAAGTTCCCGCAAAAGGGGCTCGATCTGATCCGGTGCCCTTCGTGCGAACGCGACTTCGATTCCATACGGAGAAGAAGCCGCCGTTCACGTCCTGATAGTGCTACTCTGAGTCGATTCGACATCACGACAAGGCATGACACCAGATCACAAGTTCACGTTGTGGACGACTATCCTCACCGGACTGCCGACCATCGTTTTTACCGGCGGAGTTGCCTACTGGACCTGGAGGAGAGACCAAGAACGAATCGTGGTGCAGAAGTCTCCGCAGTACTGGAACACGTTGGACGGACGCATGACCCCTGAAGTGCTGGTAACAGTCGGGGTAGTTGTAAGAAACCTATCGCTCTTCCCTGTGAGAGTTTCTGGACTCGCATTCCTCATGGATGGTAAGGAAGTGCTCGTGTTTGATCGGAGCGATCATGAAGACGAGTGGCTAAAGGAACTGCCCAGCCGAGCCCGAATGGTTGTCTATGCCAATGACCGAGAGTGGCAACAGCTAAACCGGTTGGGATTGCGCGGCAAGATAATGAAGTGGGAATTTGTAGCCGTCGCAGTAACAGAAACTCAAAGTCGCTTCGTTTCCAATCGTCTTACCGTTCGCGTGTTTCGCACGCTGAGAAGGTTGCGAAAGTGGTTCACCAGAAGTAAGAAAGTACCCGTAATAGAATGATCGCCATGGACACATCCGAGCTTCTCTTCTCCCTTGATTCCGAGATATTCCGTCTTCAGCAAGCCCGCGCCTTACTCGTTGGTCAGAACGGTCAGGTCCGGCCCGGTAATGGCTCCAAAAGCGGAGGAAAGGCTAGAATCATGTCCGCAGCAGCCCGCGCACGGATCGGCGCAGTAACAAAGGCACGGTGGGCTGCTGGCAAGATGGGTAAGCAGAGCCGGAACCCCCTAAAAGAAACTGGCCACTAAGAAGGCCGCGTGAACGGAGGACGACAATGAACCGGACACAAATGAAACACGTCAGCCCTACCATCACCACTTCTGGAAAGCAGCCCCTTGTCTCATGGCTGGGTGCGGAAGCTGAAAAAGCTGCGAGACGGCCTCATGTCAACAGTCGCCTTCCCTTTCTTCTTGCCGGTGTGTTCCTGATCCTGTTCGCTCTTTTTTGGGCGACAGGTCTCATACACGCTCCCTGGCACCCGGTGATCGCCCAGTGCGTCTGCGCTTCTCTCGGAGCCTTCGCAGTCGTTCTCAGTCTGATCGGTCGGAAATGAACCCTACCTTGTGGCGTTCCGGAAATAGAAGAGACCGCAGAGCCTGATCCTTTCATCATTACCTGACCCTATAGAGCTATTGTGGCAGCCTCCAGTGCGCTCATAACCTTTCGCGGGAGGCTGAGAGAACATGGATTATTACCAGGGCGTCGTGGTGGACTACCTTCGTGCCGACAGAGCCGTTTTTGTCAACACTGAATGCTGCATCCAGCTAGAGCGAGGCGCGAATCCAGATACCAGCGGACCGCACTGGTACTGCGATGCAGTTGCGATTGATCTTCGAGGCGCGCCGAACGATGGTAAGCCTACCGTGTTCCTTTGCGAAATCTCTTATGCTGAGAAATTGGCTGCGCTCCTTGATCGGCTCAAACAATGGTCAGAACACTGGGACAAAGTTCAAGAGGCGCTTAAACGTGACTGCAACGTTCCGGGTGAATGGCCGGTCCGCCCGTGGCTCTTCGTACCGCAAGGGTCGATTGCAAGGCTGGTGGGCAAGCTGGAACTGATGAAGGGACCGAATGGCCTGGCAGTGTTCAATCCTCGCATCACTCCGCTGGAATGCGTCCAGCCCTGGAATTATCACTCCTGGCAACATCGGGACAGCGATACGGACAAGTCAAGGTCCGGGATACCCGAAGAAATGTGGTCTTGACGGAAGAAATCAGTAGTTCGCTGGCGGAGAGAAGAACTTTGGCAACGCGGCCAGCTCTGGGTGCTTCTTTACCAGCGCCGACGCGACCACAACCTTCCACCTTTTCCTGCTTCGCTCGTGCCAAACATCCATCGCTGATCCCAACGCTTCTATCGCCCGCTCGTGGTCCCAGCCGTTCAACGCACACAGGTGCGAAATGACAACATTTGCATAGCCGAGCTTGATTGCCCGACCCGCATGGGCCACAGAATCGCAATTCTGGCAGTGAAGCTCGAATCCCACCAGTGTTGCGGTTGAGGTTTTGTCCTCATACTTCCACTTGTCGTGACAGGAAAGCTGCCCCTTGTCCGATCCACACACTACGCAGAAGCCATTCGTTTTCGCTCGCGCGTCCTGTTGGATCGTCTTCCATGCGGCTTTGCCGCGCAGCATTTTGCTTGCGCTGCGGCCCCACAAGGGCTGTGGCACCAGTTCTGGCATGATCGGAGCTTTCTTCGGGCGTGCCATGCACGGGATTGTAGTCCGAAAGGGGCAGAGACTATCGCCGCTCACTTGAGTCGGCGGCCTGTACCTCGAAAAGACATCCGAGGGCGCAACGAAGGGCAAAGCGAGGGCACAACCAGGAGGGCACTACCAGCAGCAGCAAGGAGATGATGGCACGAGACCGGCCATCAGAGCCGGGAACTCACGGTCACATTCTTAGCGTAGCCCGGTAGCCCGGTCCGGTCAATCCCCGATTCGGGCTACAGAATCCGTCCGGTCGCAGTGGCAGTATTGAACTCCCGCGCCAGCAGCTCGCGTGGTGAGTGCAAAAGGCGGTGGTGACGACGCCGAAGCGGGACCCCAGGACGGAAGATCGATAGCCATTCCTGTATGCGGTCCTGGAAGACTCGTAGAGACGAGAACAACAGGTCCTGATTGGACAACATGGCTTGGGGGCGGTGCCCCACTGAGGTGCTACCGGCATTGCCTGATGCCGATGCTATACTCTCGCTCACGACACCGAATCGGAAACGGAAACGGAGCATGGTTTTTCGATCCGGTCAGAGTGGTACCGTTGTTCGCAAAGGTCAGATGTGGCATGGACGTTATTACGTCGATGTTCCGGGAACGGATCAGCGGCGGAAAGTGTCGGTGTCGCTTGGTTCAACTCTAGCAATGAAGAAACCTGAAGCCCGGAGGAAGCTGCGCGCGATGCTTCAGGAGATGGGGTTGAACGACGACACCCATCTTCAGCGCGTGGAAACCGGAGCCAGAACATTCGGCACCGAGGCCGCATGGTGGAAGGAAAATCGGCTGTCCATCCTCAAGCCAGCAACACAGGAGGCAATGGGAAGCCATCTTGAGAAGTACCTCACGCCCCGCTTTGGATCACTACCGATGTCTGCGATTGACGAAAGGCGAATCCAGGAGTTCATCACCGATCTGAGCCGCATGGAGCACAAGTGGCCCAACGGTGTGCACAGACGGCTCAGCCCCAAAACGGTGCGCAATGTCGTTGGTGTTCTTAAGCTAATCGTTGGGGAGAAGGTATGGCGTGATTGGGACCTTCGGTTCCCGGAGATTCCGGTCAAGGATCAACGCTGTTTCAGCCCGGAGGAAATGCGCCTGGTCGTCAACACTGCCACAGGTCAATGGAAGGTCCTGTTCGCGACATTGGCCGGTACAGGAATGCGATGCGGGGAAGCCTTCGGCTTGCATGTGGATGACCTGGACTTTCCGGCGAGTCGAATTTTCATTCGCCGCAGCGTCTGGAATGGCGAGGAGGGCAGCGTGAAAACGAAACGCGGATATCGGGCTGTGAACATCGATCCCGCGTTGGTCACAATGCTCACCAAACACCTAAACGGTAGGACCGCTGGGAGAGTGTTTGAGACCCGGAACGGTACCCCGCTCTGCAAGGGCAATACGAGACGGAAGCTGAAGGAGGTCCTAAAGACCCTGAAGCTGCCGACCGGCGGGCTGCACGCCTTCCGGCATGGTCGCGTTTCCGTTCTTCAGAGCAGCGGTGTACCGGGCGATCTTGTGAAGGAATGGGTAGGACACTCCAACCTGCAAACCACGTCCCGGTATACGCATTTTCAGGTCGATTTCCGCCAGAGAATTGCGGCTAACTTGGCGCTATTTGCACAGGAAAACTTGGCGGTAAAATTGCCAGTTGGACCCAATGGACCCAATTTCCCCTCGTTTGCAGCAAATGCGGGGGCGCTGTAAAATCATGAAATGTCGGGACTAACCGACTTGTCGGGGAGTGGCTCAGCCTGGTAGAGCACCTGGTTCGGGACCAGGGGGTCGGAGGTTCAAATCCTCTCTCCCCGACCATTTATTTTCAATCGGTTATCTGGGCCGCCTCAAACCCCCATTCTTGCCACATGCCCCGGTCCAGAGAAAAAGGCGCTTACCCTTCTCCCGTTCGAAGCTCCCCATCCCGGTTTTCCGCGGGACTGGCTCCATCCCTGACCAGGCGGGTCATCAGGTGACGGAAATGTCCGGCGGCTCGGGCGGAACCATGGAGTGGTCCCACACGAACATTTGGGCAGGAGACAAACTTTCTGGCGACCTATGCGATCCCGTTAGTGTTCGGTTCTACTCCGGGCGGATCGAGCTTATTGGCCGGGGTGGAGGTGCGTTTTCAGAAACTCGAGGTAGATATCCCAGTCGGAAGGAACCATACCGTGGCCGCCTTCATGCATGTAATAGGAGAGGTCATGCAGGATGGGCTGCTTAGCGGCGGGCCAGACTTCGGTATCGAGGGAATCTTTGCCGAGTAGGCGGTAGACAGGGCCGGCGGCAACCTCAGCCAGAAACTCCCCCTTTGGATCGGACCAATAGTCGGTGCTGCCGGTTTGCAGTAAGAGGGGGCGCGGGGCAATGAGGGCGACGAGCATATTGGCGTCCATCGGAGCGCGATCGGGGAAGCCCGCCCATTTGGCGTAGTTCAGGGCGAACTGATAGGGATAGCGCGAAGGCGCGGTGAGATGGGCAATGGTCTCGCCGTAGTCGCGACGGCTGAGCGCGGCGCCGCCTTCGCCGGAGCAGCTGGCGATGACCGCAGCAAAGCGTGGATCGCTGGCGCCGGCCCACATGACGGTCTTGCCCAGACGCGACACGCCATGAATGGCGACGCGTTTGGCATCGACCGAGGGATCGGTCTCGAGATAGTCCTCCACGCGGCTCATGCCCCAGGCCCATGCGGCGATGGAGCCCCAGTCTTCGGGGCCGCGTTCGGTCTGGCCGGGTTTGAGATACCACTTGCGAATTCCGTTGGAGAAGCCGTCGGCGTAATCGGGGTCGACGTCGCCATAGTAATAGGTGGCATAGCCGAAGCCGGCGTTGATGAGGGGAAGGATGTTAGTTGGGCGGAAAAAGTGGCTGGTGCCTGCCGGCACGCGGGTATTGGTTTTTGGACTCCAGATCGTTTCCGGGGTGATGCCGGGATCCTCGACGGAACTGGAAACCGCGGTGAAGCTGATGCTGAAGAAGACGGGCACCGGCTTCTTTGCCGCCGCCGGTGTATAGAGCAACAGATGAATGACTGGGGCTGCCGGATCCTTGAGCAAGTGGATGGTGATCTGTTTGCGGATGGCTTTTCCGTCCAGAGCGGGTGTGCCTTTGTCGGTGACCTCGAAGCTTTCGTCGGCGGGGCGGCCGGGGGCGAGCCCGTACTGCTGGGTTTCAAACATCTCCAGGATTTGCGGCCGCCGTTTATCAAACCAGGTTTTTGCATTGCGGACCGGCTTGCCGTTGCTCAGCAGGAGAGGATCGGGAAGCGTGTAGGTTCCCACCTTCGACTCGTCATAGTTCACCGGAATGCCGGCAATCACGGACGCTGGAGGCCGGTTAGGAGCGGAGGCGGGGGTGGGTGGCGGCGGCGCCTGAGGATGGAGCTCCGCGGTGGAGACGAAAAGGGCGAGGACGAGCAGAACCATTTTCGACAGCATGGATAGATTCTCCTGTCAGCGGGGCAATTTCTACCAAGGAACAAAATGTCAGATGAAACGCTACTCGGAGCGTATCGATCCTGTCAATCCAGATCTACGGCTCGCCTTCCGATGACGGGGAAGGGAAAACGTTTTCGTCGGAAAGAGCAATCGTGCGGCGGGGCCACGGTGGCTTGAGATTTCTCTCACTGTGGAGAATCGCTCCTGTGAGAGCTGCGATGGCAAATCAGGAGCCTGTCGCGGGAGAGTCTTTGATGGCGACTTGACAACCCTTCGATGGAGGCCTTAAGGTTTTCCTGCTCAAATCCACCAGAGGAACAAGTGGTCTATTGAAACCTCTGGCATCCCCAACTGGAGCCACAATCAAATGAGCAGTACCTGCACGAAACCTGCACTCCGGAGCGCCAGGGCCGACGCTTCCCCTTTCCCCAGGATCTGTTTTTCGCTTGTTCTTTTGTTTCTGCTGGCCGCGGCGGTCAGCGCGCGAGGCCAGGAGTATCTGGGCACCATCACCGGCACAATCAGCGATACGAGCGGCGCCGTCATCAAGCAGGCCAGAGTGGCTGCGACCAACGTGCAAACCGGGAACACCTTCAGCGCAACCACGACCGACGCCGGCATCTACACGGTCCCGCTGCTGCCGATTGGGAGCTACGAGGTGAAAGTATCGGTTACCGGATTCGACACGCAGGTTCAGCAGGTCGAGGTTCATGGCGGGGATCGTTTGGAGGTTGATTTTCAATTGCGGGTGGGATCGACGTCGCAGTCGGTGACGGTTACGTCGGCGGCTCCGCTGCTGGAGACCACCACGGGCGAGTCGGGACTGACGGTGAGCCCGGCGCAGGTCAGCAGCCTTCCGCTGATCGGCCGCAATCCGATCACGTTGGCGTATCTCGCTCCGGGTGTTTACATTCTTCCGGGGCAGATTCCGGGCAATTCACAGCGGCCGTTCGACAACGGCGGATTCGATGCGATCGAAGTCAACGGCGGACGCCCGGAAACCGCTGAAGCGACCATCGATGGTCTGGCCGATACGGGGCTGGACACGGGGTCAGCCAGTTCGCCATCGAACATTCTCTTTGTTCCTTCTCCGGACATGACGCAGGAGTTTCGGGTTCAGACGACGCTTTACGATGCGCAGTATGGGCGGTCCGGCGGGGGCTCCATTTCGGTCAACCTGAAGGCGGGAACCAATCAATTTCACGGCGTCGCTTATGACTACAACCGCAACAGTGCGCTGATCGCGAATTACTATGCGGATGACCGGGCGGGAGTTACGAAACCGCCGTTTCACTGGAATGAGCCGGGGCTTGAAATCGATGGTCCGGTGCTGATCCCCAAAGTCTATAACGGGCGCGACAAGACGTTCTTCATGTTCGGCTGGGACGAGATCCGGACCAGCACGCCGGCTCCTGTCTACGAGACGGTGCCGACTACGCTGGAACGGCAGGGAAACTTTTCGCAGAGCTACAATGGCGGTCCTCTCGCAATCTACGATCCAACCACGACGGTTCAGAATCCCGACGGCTCGTATAGTCGAACCGAATTCCAAAACAATCAGGTCCCGTCGACGCGGGTGGATGGTGTCGCCGCGAAGATGCTTACGTACATTCCGTTGCCGAACCTGCCGGCTGCCGGCAATGTGGATAACCTGCTGGTAGCGCCCAACAACGTGGTGGATGCTTACGACGCTTTCACCTCACGGGTGGACGAAACTCTCAGTCCAAAGCAACATCTGTTCGAGTCGTTTCTTTACAGCGATCGCCATCAGACCCAGGGTCTCGATGGATTTCCGGCAGCGGTTTCTCCGTCTTACCTGCATTACAGGACCAACTATGGCGCCCACGTTGTGTGGGACTGGATCATCTCTCCTACGTTTGTTTCCACGATTGGGGTGGGGTGGAACGAGCACCGGTTCGCGATCTACAACCATCAGCAGAGCTTCGATCTGTCGTCGCTGGACTTCCCCGCTTATGTTGCGAATTCTCCGGCCCCGACGTTGTTTCCGCGGATCACGATGCAGAATTACTCGTCCTTCGGAAACGCCGGGCTGGGCACGGGGATCTACAACGTGAGCGACACTTACGATCTGCGGGCGACCTTCATCAAGAGCTTTGCGAAACACGAGCTCAGCTTTGGGGGCGAGATCCGCCCGATGCGCGACGATCAGAGCTTCGAAGCCGGCAATTCCATATTTGCCTTCGGACGTGATTTCACGCAGCAGAATCCACTGGCGGCGAGCGCGAACTCCGGCAGCGGATTCGCCAGCTTCCTGCTGGGTTACTCCGACAGCGGCTCCGCCTCCTCAAGTCCAGCGCAGAGCTATCACGATGCTTACTATGCGCTTTTTGCCCAGGATAACTGGCGAGTTACCGACAAGCTCAGTCTGAACTTCGGGCTGCGCTGGGATACGGCCAGCCCGGAAACCGCCGCTCACGGCCAGAACAACGTCGGCTTCGATCCGACAGCGAGCTACTCCTTCGCCGGTCAGTCCCTCGAGGGGAAGGTTCTGTTTCCCACCAGTGGTCAACCCTCCACACCGTATAACTGGGATCGTCACGACTTCGGCCCGCGCTTCGGGTTTGCTTATCGCACTACTTCGAAGCTGGTGGTGCGCGGCGGATTGGGAATCCTCTATTCTCCGACCTTCGACATCCCCAGTTCGGTCGGCTTCAGCATCAGCACGCCCTTTCTCGCTTCCATCAATAACCTCCTCACCCCGGCAGACACCCTGTCCAACCCGTACCCGGGGGGCTATGAGAAGCCGGCCGGCCCCAGTACCAACCTCAACGGACTGGGTGGCTGGACTTACTGGAATGACCGGACGCGCGATATTCCGCGCACCACGCAATACTCGCTGGGCTTCGAGTATCAGCTCCCGTTTAATTCCGTTTTCGAAGCCCGCTACATGGGCCAGCTGACGGATAACCTCCCGCTCAGCCGAAATCCCAACGCCCTCTCGACAGCAAATCTGGCTTTGGGCAACGCGCTCAACGGCCAGGTGACGAATCCGTTCGCCGGTCAGCTGCCGGGGACGGCGCTCAACACGCCCACCGTCACGCTCGAACAGACGCTACTGCCCTATCCGCAATATGTCGGCGCGGGCACTGCGTATGCGAGCAGCTCCTTCACCGAGATATTTAACAATGGATCCACAAACTACAATGCTTTGCAGGCGCGCTTCGAGAAACGCCTCAGCCACGGACTCAATTTCCTGGCAAGCTACACCTTGCAGAAATCGCTGGTCACCGGATATCTGAACAACGAAGATACAGCGCAGACGCAGTGGCTCGACGAGTATGACCTGCCGCAGCTGCTGAACATAGCCGGAGGCTACCGCCTGCCATTCTTTGCCAGCAGTTCGAGCCGGCTGCTGAAGGATACACTGGGCGGGTGGGATGCCAACGCGATCATCACCTTCTCTGCCGGCCAGCTCTATGCGGCGCCCACCGGCGTACAGGCCACCGGCGTCAATCCTCACGCTGTGCCGGCCGGCAGCTCGCTGTACTTCAACCCCTGCACCCTCACCACCAGTGGCGCTCTGGAGCACTGCACCGGCAGCGAACAGCCGGCCTGGTATATCACGCCGCCGTTTACCCTCAACCATACGGTGCCGTATTACGGGGGTCTCCGCGCCAGCATTCCCCCGACCGTCAACTTCTCGGTGTTCAAAAACTTTCCCATTCACGAGCGGCTGCATCTGCAGTTCCGCGCGGAGTCCTTCAATCTGACCAACACACCGCAGTTCGCGGCGCCCGACACGAACGTGACGGACACTACCTTTGGAGAAAGAACCAACTTTTCGCAGAACAATGACCCGCGCAATATTCAGGTCGCTCTGCGTCTGCAGTTCTGAACCGTGTGGACCGGGCCGGCCTGGGAAGCACTGGTGCCGGCCCGCAAGCTTTTTTGAACAACGCTGCCGGACCGGCTTGCCAGTGCAGGCAAAGCCGCAATTCCCGTACTATGCCTGAGCAGCCCAGCCGGCTGCGCCTGATCTTTGCCAGTTGTTGAAGGAGAACGCCTGTGCCACGGTCCCGTATTGGCTCGCTGCTTTGCTTCGCCGGCCTGCTCGCCGGAGTTGGGCTCTCCGGAGCCCAGACCGACACCCCCTCTGTGCCGACCGACTCTGCCTCTTTGCAGGAAGGTTTCCATCATCCGCCCGAATCCGCTAAGCCGCGCACCTGGTGGCACTGGACGGGGGGCAATGTGACCCTCGAAGGGATCACCAAAGATCTGGAGTGGATGAAGAGTGTTGGGATTGGTGGCGAGCAGATGACCGATGTCTCCTTTGGCTACGGACAGACGGTTCCCGACAAACTGATCTTCGGCAGTCCTGCGTGGCTCAACGCGGTGCGCCACGCGGCATCGGAAAGCCAGCGTCTGGGACTGGAGATGTCGATCTTCAGTTCGCCGGGGTGGAGCGAAGCCGGCGGACCGTGGGTGAAGCCGGATGAGGCGATGAAGAAGCTGGTATGGAGCGAGACCGATGTGGAAGGCCCGCGCAGCTTTTCCGCGCAGCTTCCCTCGCCGCCCGACTGCAACGGTCCCATCCGCGATCTGAACCCTGGGGAAGGGCGCCGCTCCCCGATTGCGCATCCGCTGCCGACTTACTATCACGACATTGTCGTGCTTGCTTACCGCACGCCGCAGGACGAGGATCCGGTTGAGAAGGCCGATCCTCAGGTAACTGCCAGTTCGGGCGCAGTCGACGCCCAGGCGCTGCTCGACGACAGTCTGATGACCTCCGTCACGATCCCGGCGGCGGCCGATGGCAGCCCGGCGTGGGTGCAGTTCACGTTTGCCTCTCCGTATACCGCACGCGCCTTCAGTCTTGGCAGCCACGGAGGCATTCCTGTCGGCAAGCTGCTGGCCAGCGACGACGGCACAAACTTCCGGACGGTCGTTGTTCTTCCGGGGCCGCAGGGCTATCATGGCGCGCAGGCGCGCACCTTTGCCTTCCCGGCAACCACGGCGCGCATCTTCCGGCTGGAACTAACTGGCGCGCCGCTTGCTCCGGCTGCGGTTATCCACAGCGGCCCGGTGCTGCCGGCAAAGCAGTTCACCCTGACCGAAGCTAAACTCTACTCGGCAGCTCTCGTGAATCGTTGGGAAGACAAGGGCACTTATGGCAGTTTGATGGACACCTATCAACCTGTTCCCACGCCCTCCGCGCCGGAGGCAGCCGAAATCGACAAACCGACCGTGGTCAACCTTACCGCGAAGATGTCTTCCGATGGCAGGCTGCAGTGGGATGTGCCGCCGGGTCAATGGACCATTCTGCGCTTCGGATTTTCGCTGACGGGCGCCACGAACCACCCCGCCGCGCCGACTGGCTATGGCCTCGAAGTGGACAAGCTGAACGCGCAGGACGTTGAGGATTATTTCCACGGCTACATGGATCCGATTCTGCACACCCTGGGGCCGCTTGCTGGAACGAGCCTTCGCTACATGACCATGGACAGCTGGGAAGCGGGCATGCAGAACTGGACCGACGACATGATTCAGTTGTTCCGCGAGCGTCGGGGTTACGATCCGACGCCGTATCTTCCTGTGCTCGCGGGCCGCGTGGTCCAGAACGCCGACGTGAGCGACCGCTTCCTCTGGGACTATCGCCGCACGCTTGCGGATCTGTATGCGGAAGGCTATTACGCCACGATGGAAAAGATGCTGCGCCAGCATCACATGGGCTCTTATGCTGAAGCTTCCGGGGTGGCGCTCGAGATACCGGAAGATACGCTGTTAAACAAGAGCGAAGTCGATATCCCCATGGGCGAGTTCTGGGTGCACGCTTTGCATCCCGAGCCGATGTACTACGTTGATGTGCGCGGCGCAGCTTCGGCGGCGCACGTCTACGGCAAGCCGATCGTCGCTACCGAATCCTTTACCGGCGGCGGCTATGAAGCTCCCGCCACCCTGAAGAGAGTTGCCGATTACTGGTTTGCTCAGGGCGTCAATCGTCTTGTGTTCCACACTTCGGCCGAGCAGCCGCTGGACACCAAGCCGGGGAACGTGATGGTTGGAACCAACCTTAATCGCAATATGACGTGGGCGAGCGAGGCTTCTCCGTTCATGACGTATGTAGCGCGCACCTCGTATCTTCTCCAGCAGGGTCGCTATGTCGCCGACATCGCCTATCTGTTGCCGGAGGGCGCGCCTTCCACTCCGCCGTTCTGGGGTCCCGGGCTCAATCCTGCGCTGCCCAGCGGTTATGACTTCGACTGGATTAATACCGATATCCTCCTCCACCACACGTTGGCGGGCGCGGATGGCCGTCTCCAGCTTTCGGACGGCATGAGCTACCGCATTCTGGTTCTGCCGCAGACGGACCAGATGACGCCTGAAGTGCTGACCAGGATCCATCAGTTGGTGGCCGATGGAGTGGTCGTTGTCGGACCGCGCCCCCGGCGGTCGCCCAGCCTAGCCGATTATCCGCAAGCCGACGCGGAAGTGAAAGCGCTGGCGACGGACCTTTGGGGCGACATGGACGGCATCACCGACAACCGTCACACCTTCGGCAAGGGGCAGGTCGTGTGGGGCCTGCCGCTTCAGGAAGTCCTGACTTCGATGAACGTCGCGCGCGACTTCGAATGCAATTGCTCGCCGCAAACGACCATCAACTGGATTCATCGCCACTCTGAGAACACCGATATCTATTACGTTTCGAACGGGACCGACACGCCTCACGCGATCGACGCGCGCTTTCGCGTCAGCGGCGCCATCCCTCGCGTCTGGCATGCGGATACCGGGGCCATCGATCCGGTCTCGTACTCGATTGCGGATGGATTCACGACCGTGCCCCTGCGCCTGGCTGAGCGCGAGTCGGTCTTTGTGGTCTTTGAGCAAAGCCCTTCGGCCCACTCTGCCACCTATCCCGTGATGACGACCCACCCCATAGCATCCATTACTACGCCATGGGATGTGAAGTTTCCGGCGAATTTCGGCGCTCCGGACCAAATTCACCTGGCCCACCTCGAATCGTGGACCGACGACACGCGGCCGGGAGTGAAGTATTTCTCCGGAACGGCAGAATATACGACAACCTTTACTGCAGAGGCCTCGTGGTTCCATGCCGGGCAAAAGCTCCAGCTCGACCTGGGCGACGTGAAAGACCTGGCCAGGGTGACGCTGAATGGCAAGGATCTGGGCGTGCTGTGGAAGCCGCCCTATCAGATCGATGTGGGTTCGGCTCTCAAACCGGGTCGCAATACCCTCACCGTCCGTGTCACCAACGAGTGGACGAACCGGATCGTCGGTGATCGCCAGCTGCCTGCCGGGAGCCGGGTTCTCCCCGGCGACCGGGAAATTCCGCCGATGGCGCTGCACGGGCCGTTTGCGGGACCGAATGCGCCGCTGCCCTCGGGGTTAATCGGGCCGGTGCAGGTTGAAGCAACCCTTCCCGTCCAGAAAAGAGAGTGAGGGCAGTTGCGCTCCCCGGCGATTTCGCAGAGTAGCGCGTGTCGTTCGCATGCAGGGGTGCGGAGCGCGGCTGTGCCTGGTTCTCTGTCAACGGGCACCATGGCTTTCATCGAACGCCGGCGACAAGCGGGCGCGGCCCATGGGAACCTTCCGCGCCGGCGGCTGGGACCCGAGATATCGTCTCCCCGGGAGACCTTTGCGAGCAGACGGTGATAGCCTGTTGGGCAGCCAGCGAAGTTGGATCTCAGCGATTCTCCGGAAGGCGGGCTTCATGAAAGGGAATGCGAAGGTTCTTGAGCAGCTGAATCATGCTCTGCGCGACGAATTAACGGCGATCAACCAGTATTTTCTGCATGCCGAGATGGCGGAGAATTGGGGCTACAAGAAATACTCGAAGTACATCAAGAAGCAATCGATCGACGAGATGAAGCACGCCGAGATGCTGATGGAACGGATTCTGTTCCTCGAGGGCACGCCGTCGATGGAACCGATGTCTCTCACGATAGGGAAGTCAGTGAAGGAGATGATCGAGTCCGATCTGGGTCTGGAACATGAGGCGGTGGTTTCTTATAACGCGTCGATACGGGTCTGCGTGGAAAACAGCGACAACGGGTCCCGCGACCTTTTCGTAAAACTGTTGAGGGACGAAGAGGGCCACGTGGACTGGCTGGAAGCGCAGGTGCATCAAATTAAGGAGATCGGGTATGAGCGTTACCTGATCACCCAGACAGAAGAGGATTAGGCGGCCTCATCCTGCCGAGGGGAACCGTCTGAAGAACCGCGAGACGAATGCGGAGCGCTTCCGCGAAGCGCTCCGCGCCATGCGACCGGCGCGATCCCGTTGCGGTGCGAATGCCGCTCCGTTGTGTCTTTGGGACTCGAGGCGCTGTGCTCAGCGCAGAGCCGGATAGCGCAGCTTCGCAAGGAAAGAGAACGCCGACACTTTTCCGGGATGAACAACTCGTCATCTTCCAGGCGCATCCAGGCAGTAGGCGTGGCGAAGTTAAAACGATTCGAGAGGAACTTTGCATGGGCAGATTGGGAAGGCTGCTGCTGGCTTCAACTTTGATCATTCCACTCTTCGGGACTGGGTGTGCCGAACATCGGCGGGTTTACGCGTGGGGACCGGGTGAGACCATTTATTACGGTCAATGGGAGCACGACACCCATCGCCAACACATCGACTACGAGCGGCGCAGCGCCGCTGAGCAGAAGCAATACTGGAATTGGCGGCACCACCACCACGATTAAGGCCGGGGTCCGGGACGCAGTCAAAATGTTGTTGTGAGGCGAACCATACCGTTTCGTCCAGGTGCAATTGCGTTCCCGGAAAACGGCCCGCTGAAGTTCTCTCGGGTCTGGTGCTCCAGGAACGACTCCATCTCTTCCACTCGTTGCGCGTCCCGGAATTCCGTCGGAAGGATCGCGGCCAGTTCGTGCGTGGCCTCCCTCACGCATCACGTCGCCCATCACCAGGGCTATGGCTTTGGGCATCTGCCGCCAGCGGCCCACCTCGGAGGGAAGTTGTTTTTCCCCGGCCGCCGTCCGCCGGTAATATCTCGCCCTGCGATTCGTCTCGCCCCAATACGAGGAAACCCATCCCCGGTGTTCCAGCCGGTGCAGCGCCGGATACAGCGAGCCTGCTCCACCTCCGGCACGTCCTGCGATGCGCAGCCGGTCGCTTCTCTTCTGGCCGAGCCCTGAATTTTAAGAGCCTAAATCGCTGGAGCCACATCCATAGTCGCGATGAGAACTCCCTGTGAGACGAGCAGCCGTTCAGGGGCGACTGCAGTTCGGTGCGAAGAAAATGCCGGGCCGTGGATCCTCTTAGGGACCATCCTCGCCTCCAGCATGGCGTTTATCGACAGCACCGCGATCAACGTCGCTTTGCCAGCGCTGCAAAAGAGCCTCCACGCCACAGTGACCGACGTCCAGTGGGTTGTGGAGTCGTATGGGCTGTTTCTCGGGGCGTTGATCCTGGCGGGCGGCACACTCGGTGACGTGTTGGGTCGACGGCGGATCTTCGTGGCAGGTACGATCCTGTTCGCGGCCGCCTCTGTCGCTTGCGCTGTTGCTCCGAGTATTCAGATCCTGATCGCCGCACGGAGCATCCAGGGTGTTGGCGCTGCGCTCCTGGTCCCCGGCAGTCTTGCGATTATCAGCGCGTCTTTCGACGAGAAAAGCCGCGGCCAGGCCATCGGCACCTGGTCAGGCTGGACCGCGATCACGACCGCGATTGGTCCTGTACTGGGCGGCTGGCTCGTCGAGCATGTTTCGTGGCGCTGGGTGTTTATCATCAATCTCCCGTTTGCCGCCGCGGTAATCGGTATTTCCCTTTGGCGCATTCCGGAGAGCCGCAGCGGGATCGAATCCCGCGTGGACTGGGCAGGAGCGCTTCTGGCCACGGCTGGACTGGGCGGCCTGGTGTTCAGCTTTATCGAATCGACCAGCCTGGGCTGGAAAGATCCGCTGGTGAGCGGAAGTTTGATCGGTGCCGTCGGCCTTCTGCTGGGGTTTGCTGCGCTCGAGGCTCGGACTTCTTCCCCGATGGTCCCGCTGGCGCTTTTCAGGAACAGGAATTTTAGTGGCGCCAACCTGCTCACCTTGTTCCTCTACGCAGCCATTGGTGTTTTCTTCTTCTTACTCCCGCTGAACCTCATCCAGGTTCAGCAATATTCCGCGACTGCCGCGGGCGCATCCATCCTGCCGATGATTCTCCTGATGTTTCTTCTGGCGCGGTGGTCGGGAGGACTGGTTGCCCGCTACGGTGCGAGAAGACCGCTGGTCGTCGGCTCTGTTGTAGCGGCAGTTGGTTTCGGGCTCTGCGCCATTCCCTCGGTTGACGCGGACTACTGGAAAACAGTTTTCCCGGCGTTGACCATCCTTGGGCTCGGGATGGCGATTACCGTGGCGCCCCTGACGACAGACGTGATGAACTCAGTCGAAAGGGATCGCGTCGGCACGGCGTCCGGAATCAACAACGCGATCGCACGTGTGGCCGGGGTGCTGGGAATTGCGGTACTCGGAATCATCATGGTGCTCGCATTTCGCATTCGGCTGGATCATGCATTGGATGGTCTCGCTCTGCCTGCGGGGATTCTCCAGCAGATCCACCTGCAGGAGGCCAGGCTTGCGGGTCTGCAGCCGCCCGCCCGCCTGGATGCATCGACCAGGGCCGCCGTTACAGAATCGATTCGCCAGGCATTTGTATTTGGATTCCGAATCGTCATGATGATCTGCGTGGGTCTATCTCTGGCAGGTGCCATGATCGCCCTGATCATGGTTCCGGGTAGCAGCGGGCGTGCGGACAACGCCCCCTGACTTAGGAACACGCCCAGGGTAATGCGACCCTTGGGCCCCGGTCAGTGAAATGCGGGGGAATGGAATTGCGAAGCAACCGGTGGCTTAGCGAAATCGACAAGCCCGCATGGATCGTCGAGGAGGAGGCGAGGAATCCGAAGGCGGAGTTCTGGAGTAGTTTTTCGCTTACCCGCGAACTTCTGAGCGCGTGAAAAGTTGGAAACAATGTTCCACCTTCGCAGATGTTCGGACCACAATGAATATCCAGGGGGACGTGGTGACGGATGAGGTGGTTACTGCGGGAGCCAGGGTCGCTCAGATGACTTTTAAGGGGAATGGAGCGGGGGCAGAGCGCGAGGGAGGCTAAGGCGTTGGAAGATTGGCTCCTCAGGTAGGACTCGAACCTACAACCCTTCGGTTAACAGCCGAATGCTCTGCCATTGAGCTACTGAGGAGTGTGTCCGTTCGCCTGGCTGTTCAAATTATATCAAAGCCTCCTGGCCTCATCCCTAGGCAAATTCGATCGGAATTTCGATATCCGGGTGCAGGCTACGGTGGACGGGACAGGTGTGGACGGCTCGTTCGAGCTTTTCGCGGTTTTCGAGGCTGTGGGTCTGGGGTACGTGGATATTCACCGTCAGGCGCTGGATTCGTCTCGGCAAGGCGGCTGTCATTTCCTTTTGAACCGTTGCGGTGGCGCCGGCAATGTCGAGGTTGAGGGTGCGGGCGAGAATACCCATGACGGTCAGCATGCAGGTGCCCAGCGCGGTGGCGAGGAGATCGGTGGGCGAAAAACTTTCACCGCGCCCCTGATTGTCGACTGGGGCATCGGTGGTGAGATCGGTGCCCGAGGGCCCATGGACGGCCTTGCAGTGCAGATCTCCCTGATATTCGATTTGAATGGCGACCATGAACTCCATGGTAGGAGGTCGCGGCGGTTGTCCACAATGCCGCTGGAGCTACGGGCGAAGGAACGGGCAACATTAATAGAAGAGAATCGCCACGCGACAGGTGGTGAAGTCTGCCTGGTCTGGCGTGGGCGCGCATGCTCCGACTGCAGCCCGGCGGAAATCGCCGCTGCGAATCTGCTGTTGCACCTGGCTGGGCAAATGGCTCAGGTCCGGCGTCTGAAAGCGAACGATCGCTCGCACGCCGGCTCCCCGCGGAAACCCGTTGCTCTCGCAGGCCTGTTCCGCCGGGCCACTGGGCGCGGACGGATCCACATGCTCCGCCGCCAGCAGGGCACGCAGGCGCGCCTCGATCTGGCTCCTGGTCAGCGCCTCGTTCGCAGTGGCGAAGTCCTCCACGGCGTACAGCATTCCCCGGCGCGACACTACTGCTGCGCCCAGGGCGTTCATCTTTGGATCGAGGATGTTTGCGCGGTGCGGTGTCGAGTGCATCCACTGGTGCTCGATGGCCTCGGGATTCGGTCCGGTGGCGATGTTTTCGGCGATGGCGGAAAAATGCGCGCCCGCACTGGCAGCTCGGGTCATCAGCTCCGGTTCGCCAGGATATTGATGCGACAGGCTCGATTCGTCCGCCATGCGCTGGGCATGGGCCTGGGCCGCCCGCGCCAGCGCCTCGTTCCAGCGCAGCACCGGCAATCCCAGTTGCTGCCGATCCTGATTCGTCAGGTTGAAGACGGCCTGCTGGGGGGAGCCGGGCGCCTGGGCATGGCCGAGGCTCGCGCCCAGCAGGAGGGCAGCCGTGACCAGCGTGAATTGCGCAATGATCTTTGTCACGATGGGTTCTGGCCTCTGCCTCGCACGATACCATCAGGAGGAGGAATTCAGCTCCTGAGCGCCGCTTCCGCCATCCTCTCCGAACCGGCTCGCGCGCCGCAAGCCTCTGCGCGCTTGTGGCGTTCTCTGCGCCGGCAGCCATTGGCTTTTATCGGCATCGCGCTGATGATTCTGTTCCTGATGATGGCGGTTTTCGCGCCGGTGCTGGCTCCGTACAATCCCGCTGCTCTCAATTTGCTGCATCGCCTGCAGCCGCCCAGCCACGCGCACTGGATGGGTACGGACGAGCTGGGGCGCGACATCCTGTCGCGCGTGATCTACGGATCGCGGCTGTCGCTCACCGTCGCGGTTTCAGTAGTCAGCCTGTCGTTTCTGCTCGGTTTGATTTTCGGCGGCATCGCGGGCTATTACGGAGGACGGCTCGATGTTGCGATCAACACATTTCTGATGAATGCCTTCCTTGCGCTGCCTGGCATTCTTCTCGCCATCGCCTTCGTCGCATTTCTCGGGCCCGGTCTGCTGAACCTCATTCTCGCGCTGTCCATTGGCGGATGGGTCGGTTATGCCCGTCTGGTGCGCGCCCAGGTGCTGGCGGCGAGGGAGCGGGAGTTTGTCGAGGCCGCGCGAGCGATCGGCGCGAGCGACCTCCGCATCTTCATCCGGCATATTCTGCCCAACATTCTGCAGCCGCTCATCGTGCAGGCGGCCATCGGCATGGCGGGGGCGGTACTCGCCGAAGCCACGCTGAGCTTCCTGGGTCTTGGAGTTCCCCCGCCCGCGGCGAGCTGGGGCACGATGCTCAACGACGCGCGTCCCTTCCTCTTTGACGCGCCCCACCTGGTGATCTTCCCGGCCATCGCGGTCGCGCTGTGCGTGCTGTCGTTCAATTTTGTCGGCGACGCGCTGCGGGATTATCTCGATCCCCGCACTCGCATCGCGGTCGGGTTGTGATCCATGCTCGACGCCCCAGGCCCGGTTGCTCCCATGCGGATCGGGGTTCTCTCTGACACGCACGGCCTGCTGCGACCGGAAGCGCTGACGGCGCTGGCCGGGGTTGTCCACATTCTGCACGCGGGCGACGTGGGCGATGCCACCATTCCTGACCGGCTGCGGCACATTGCGCCGGTCACGGCGATTCGCGGCAACATCGATTCCCACGGGCCTTGCGCCCAGCTGCCCGCGACCGAGATGGTGAACGTGGGCGGGACGAATTTTTATCTACTCCATGATCTCCACCAACTCGATCTTGATCCGGGGGCGGCGGGGATCGACGTGGTGGTCAGCGGCCACTCGCACCAGCCGGGGATCGAGCGGCGCCGCGGGGTCCTCTATCTCAATCCCGGGAGCGCCGGGCCGCGACGGTTTGCGCTGCCGATCAGCGTCGCGGTGGTTACGCTGGGGGATTCGCCACCGGTGGCGGAGATTGTGCAGCTGGCCGAACAAAAGCCCGGCTGAGGCTGGAGGGCGGCCGGTGCCGCGCGGCGTCGGGTGCAGTTGGTGGTTTCACCACGACGGCTTTCGATGCTACTCTCGCTGGCATGCCACGGATGGCCCTCGGACTGTTGTTGGCGGCAACTCTTCCGTTGTGCCTCACGGCATGGGGGCAGAACATCCCCACCTCTGTTCGCCGGGAGCCAAGTCCTGTCTCCTCGCAGCCCGCGATTGCGCTCGATCGCGCTGCCAATATGCTCACCGGCCCATGGAAGTTTGCTGCCGGGGACTCGCCCCGGGTGAACGGCTCGCTGGTGTGGGCGCAGCCCGGCTTCGATGACAGCCATTGGGCGGCGATGGATCTGAAGCCGCCGGCCGGGTCGGTCGATCCCAATCTCAACATCCGCGGGTATGTTCCGGGCTGGGGTGCGAAGGGCTATCCCCACCTGACCCGCTTTGCGTGGTATCGCCTGCGGCTGCAGGTGGCCAATGCGGGCAATAGTCTGTCGCTGAACATGCCAGCCGATTTCGACGACGCCTACCAGCTCTACATCAACGGAAAGCTGGTGGGCGAATACGGCAACTTCGGCCCCGGCGGCGTGTCCGTCCGCTTTAGTCTTCCTCAAACCTTTACGGTGCCGGGCCTGGATCCTTCAGGCGACCTGGTCATCGCAATCCGCTTCTACATGAATCCCAGCACGGCGGTTGGCAGCTCCGCGGCTGGAGGCATGCACCAGCCTCCCGTGGTGGCGCTGCCGATGATAGCGCAGCTCCTCTACCAGTCCCTGAGCAACGCGGTGCTGAGGACCGAAATTGCGGACCTGATTCTCCTGTTCCTTTACCTGCTGGCTGCGCCGCTGGCGTTGTGGGCCTGGATTGAGAACCGCCAGGAGCGGGTTTGGCTATGGCTGCTGCTGGTGCTGATGCAACAGATCGCCAGCACATCGGTGCTTGCTGCCTGCGTCCTTATGGGGCGTCCCCTGTGGAACTACAACTTTTTCTACCAGGTCCTGTTCGCGCCCCTGGGGCGGCCTCTCTGGATCCTCTTTTGGTGGGAGTGGTTTGGGCTGAGGCGGCTCCGGTGGATTCCGCTTGCGGCCTGGCTGCTCACCCTCGGACGGATGCTGTGTAATTTCGCGGCCGACAGCCCTTCCTTTGGGATGAGCTTCCTTCATCAGTCCTGGCTGGCTCATTTCGATACGGCCACGGGCTGGTTCCTTGGCGCTCAGGGTGTGCTGCTGATTGTGATTCTGGTGAATGCCTTTCGGCGGGAAGTGACTGACGCGCTTCTTGCAGGCCTTCCTCTGAGCCTTCTGGTCCTCACCAACTACCCCTTTCCGGAAATCTTCCGGCACTTCGGCGTACCCTACGTCTTCTATCCAAACGGCATTCAGGTGGACGACGCTCACATCGTCCAGGTCCTCCTGATTGTGGCTGTGGGCGCGCTGGCGCTGCGGCATTTCCTGCGCACGCGGGTCCAAGCGGAGATCGCCCGACACTCCCTGGCCCAGGATCTCGAGCAGGCGCAGCAGCTCCAACAGCGGGTGCTGGTCCCGGAAACGGTGCCGTCGCCCTATTTCTCGCTTGAGTCCGAATATCGGCCCGCGCAGACCGTGGGCGGCGACTTCTTTCAGATGGTGGCGGGCGCCGACGGCAGTCTGCTGGTGGTCATCGGCGACGTCTCAGGAAAAGGCATCAGCGCCGCCATGCTGGTGGCCGTGCTGATAGGAACCCTTTGCACCGAGGCGCAGGAAAGCTTCGATCCCGTGACCATGCTCACCACTCTCAATGGCCGCCTGGTGGGGCGCTCCATGGGTTATCTGGCCACTTGCCTGGCGGCCGAGCTGCGTCCGGACGGCACCATGCGCATCGCCAACGCCGGCCATCTTTCTCCCTATCTCAACGGCGACGAGGCTGGCCTCGACGGAGCCCTTCCGCTCGGCTCCGCGCCGATTATCGAGCCCAGCGTGAAAACCTTCCAGCTGGAACCGGGCGACGTGCTCACCTTCATCACGGATGGAGTGGTGGAAGCCATGAATGCGGAGCGCGAGCTGTTTGGCTTCGACCGCGCCCGGTCCATCAGCCGTCAACCCGCGGTGGCCATCGCCCGGCAGGCCGCGGAGTTCGGCCAGTGCGACGACATCACGGTGCTCCGCATCGAGTTCGTGGGCGCGGCCAAGGAAACCCTGGCCGCCGCCACAGTCCAGCCGGCGAGCCCGCCGCGGGTCACTGGTAGGTAAGGCTCAGGTTATCCAGATAAGTCGTCACCTGCGCCCCGGCAAAGTTGCTGTCCACCTGATAATTCAGGTTCACGCCCCACCAGCCGGCGGGAGCGGCGATCGGCGGGAAATCCTTATTGACCGTATACGTCGTTCCGTTCAGAGTGAACGACTGATACAGGGTGTAGTTATTGGACTCGCGCTCGAGCTGGATGGACAGATGGTTCCATCCATCGACGAAGGTGCAGGGGACCTTGGCGTCGGTCCAGTGGCCGGTCTGGTTATTCCAGATATCCCAATCGCGGTCGCCCAGATGATTGCACTGCGTTCCGAAGGTCATGCCGGCGACACCCTCCATCCACATGGAAACGTCGAATTCGAGCGCCTGCGAGACGGCCGAATCGCTCACATAGAAGTCGGTCGTATAGGTGAAGTGGTGGATGGTGGGCAGCAGGGTGTGGTCCTTGTCCAGACGCTGCGGTGCGTTCACCCCCAGCACCCCGGCTGTATAAAGCACATCAGCGTAGGGCAGCCGTGGATCGAGCTCGAAGAGGGTGGCGTTGCCGCTGAGCGATGGATTGCCGACCCCGAAGGTTTGCTTCCAGGACGCTTCAGGGCAATTGGAAGAGCAGTCAATGAAGTTCGGTGCAATCTGCGAGAAGCTTTGCCAGTTGCCGCTGGCGGTCTGCAGGTTGGAGATGGTGGTGCCGGCCGGCGCCGATCCGCTGTCGCTCGAACCCGAGCTCGATCCGCTGCCGCTGGAACCGGAGCCGCTTGAACCGCTGCCGGAACTCGAACCGGAGCCGGAACTGGAGCCACCGCTCGAACCGCTTCCGCTGGAGCCCGAACCGGAACCGCTGCCGCTCGAGCCAGAACCGCTGGAGCCGGAACTGCCGCTCGAGCCGCTGCCGGAACCGGAGCTCGAACCCGAACTGCCGCTCGAGCCTGAGCCGCTGGAGCCTGAGCCAGTGGAGCCGGAGGCCGATCCACTGCTCGATCCGCTGCCGGAACCTGAGCTCGATCCGCTGCCGGAACTCCCTGAATCGCTGCCTGAACTGCTGCCGCTGGAGCCGGAACTGCTGCCTGAGCTGCCGCTGGAACCCGAGCCGCTGCTGGAGCCGGAGCCACTGCCGCTGGAACCGGAGCCGCTGCTTGCGCCTGGATCGGAAGCTCCGGAGCCGGAATTCGAGCCGGCGCTGGTGGCGCTGGCGCCCGCGGTTGAGGAGGCCGCGGCTTCGGTCATGACGATGGAGCCGCAGCCGGAAAGAAACAGGGAGACGCTGGCGGCGAGAACCGCGATCAGCGCGCAACCGGTGAGCCTTCCAAAGAAAGGGTGAAGAGGAGCGCAGGCAAGGCGCCCGTTAAGAGTCCGGGGGGAAACGAACATTGCAAACCAGCCTTATCGACGATGATGGATCCTGCTGTTGTTGGGCTGGTCTGAGCGCGAGACACCGTGCGTCTAAGACTCGACAACCTCACTGTGCGAACCGCTAGCGTGCAGAGGAAGGCCGGTCGGGCTGGCCGAAGGTCCGGGGGCAGAGCCCGTGCGGGCGGGCAGAAAGCGGCAGGGTGCCGTTTGCTTGCGCGCACCGCGGACGGGAAAAGTCCGCAGAACTGAAGTGCGTCAAAACGTGCGTAGCAGGATAACTGGGGGGATCATACCCACGAGGTAACTAGTCACCAAGATTTCTTTAGTAACTTATGCCCTAAAAATCTGAGGAAGGCCGTGACTCTGTGGTAACTGGGAGCAATTTTTGCCTCGCCGGGCGTGAAAAATCGTCTTGCGGCTGTGGCGGGATTCCACGAATGGGGGAGTGACGCGCCGACCCAATCTATGCAGCAAGGCCGCGCGGCACTGGGGGCAGTTAGCAGCCGTGGTGGGTGCGGTGGGACTCGAGGCGCCGCTGCGAGTCGCGGATTTCGTCGCGGGTGTCGCGGCACTCGGCCTTCTTGACGAGAAAGGCGTTGTGGTCGTGGCCGACGAGCCCGAGCAACTGGTCGGTGAGCGAGGAGAGGCGGCCGGCGAGGAACCAGGAATGCTCTTCGAGGTCACGGCGCGTGGGGCAGTACTGGATCGAAAAATCCACGCGGGCCCCTCCGGTCAAGAGGGCGGGGCCGGCTTGCGGCGAACGGCTCTTGAATTTTGAGCTGCTGATTGGAGTTCAGCATACGCTGTTTGCCTTGCCGTCTCGCGGCGGCTGCGGCGATTTGGGGCTTCGAGGGTGGGTATCCGGCACGATGATTTGTTTTCAGCAAGTTAGCGATGCGATCCCCCTTGTGACTGCGGCAAAGACCAGGCAGCAGGGCAGTTGCTTCGCGCTCGGGAATGCGGCAGTGGCGCTCGCATTTGCTGCACTTGCGAGCGTGAGCCGGCTTGGTGATTGAAGCCGAGGCACTTGCTTCACGATCGCGAATGCGGCATAGACGAGTGCCATGCCCAGGGTGACGCTCCTGTATGCGGCATTCACGATCGCGACGGAGGCAGGAGGACCAGCCGGCCGCCAGCGGGGCGGTTCTGGAGTTGAAGGATGGGTGAGGGAAGGACGGGTTGTGGGACGGACCTGGCTGGCATCTGCTCTCTCTCGCAACGAGAAAAGGCTGGCGGGAGGGCAGCCTTTTCTCTTTTCACTCTAAGTTCAGGATATCAAGTTTGGGCCGAAAGGCTGCCATCTTTCTTTGGGGATTAGCGCGGGTAAGTGGCGTGTTTTGTTGGGTCATTACTTTGGATTTTGGGTTGGGGGGTTGACGGATTTTGCATTTGGGCGACGGGTGACAGGAAGGCAGGAGAACTCAGGTCCGGATCGGCGGTGGGGGGCGACGAGCAATCGATGCGGCAGGTGGTACTCAGGGGCTAAAGCCCGCTCATCCTGGCGGCTGTTTTCGGCACGACTGCAGTCATGCCCTGATACAAGAACGGATCGCAGGGTGGCGTCCTGCCGGGTGGCCGGCTTTGCGGAAGTTTGGCTCCGGGGCTAAAGCCCGTCTCGTTGGGGCGCTGATTCCCCGGCCTGAAGGGCCGGAGCTTTCTCCGTGGTGCTGCTGCGCAGCAGCGGGGGCGAGTCCTGCTGAACGGCGCTTCGCTCGGAATGGCATTTGTTGTTTGGGACAGCTTCTCTCGCTCGAAAACGCTCGTGTCCGGGCAGAGAAAAAAATCCTGTTGGCTGGATTGCAATTTTCGATACTCATCTCTACTATGTACGTAGTAGATAAACCGTGTGTGATAGTAGACGTGATGACGAATCCGAAATTGACGAAGCTGGAATTGCAGATCATGGAGATCTTTTGGACGCGTGGCGAATTGTCCATTCGCGATATTCAGGAGGCTTTTCCCGAGAGGTCGCGACCGGCCTACACGACCGTGCAGACGACGGTCTACCGGCTTGAGGCGAAAAAAGCACTCAGGCGAATTCGTAAAGTCGGGAATTTTCACATCTTTGGCTCCGCGTTGTCTCGCAACCGTGCGCAGAAGCGGCTCATCGATGACCTGCTTGGTCTCTTTGGGGGGAAGTCCCAGGTTGTGATGGCCCACTTGATTGAATCCGGCGATCTGACGCTGGACGACGTGAGAGAGGCGGAGAAGATCCTCCTGGACCGTGCGGCAAAGAAGCCGAAGTCTGACGGGAGGGACAAGTCATGATCGCCGAGTTCCTCGAACCGGTCGGAAATCATCTCTGGCAATCCACACTCTTTGCTCTCTGTGTGGCCGGCCTTGCATTGACGCTGCGCGGTGTGCCGGCAAGAACGCGCTACTGGATGTGGTTTGCGGCGTCTCTCAAATTCCTCATTCCCTTTTCGTTTCTGCTTTCACTTGGGAGCTGTCTGGCGCAAATGTTTGTGACCAACAGTAAGTTGCAGCCGGCACCTTTTTATTCGGTGGACGTTTTCAGCCAGCCTTTTACATTTACGCCGCTGGCGATTTCCGAACCGATGAAAACCGCGCTGCTCGCTCCCTGGTACCAGTCCATTCACTTCGTTTCCATCGTTGCAGTGCTCTGGATAGCGGGCTCTCTGGTGGTGCTCAGTCGCTGGACTATGCAGTGGCGGCGCCTCGCCATCAAATTACGGAATGCGCGCCCTGCAACGGACGGCCTGGAATTTTCGGTGTTGCGCAGACTCCAGGCCCTCCAAAATATTCGCTGCCCGATCGAGTTATCGATTTCAGACACCTCCCTTGAACCCGGCGTTTTGGGGTTGTTGAATCCAACGCTGGTGTGGCCATGTGGAATCTCGGAGCGGCTCAGCGAGGCTCAGATCGAGATGATTATTGCCCACGAGCTGGCCCACGTTCGTCGTCGGGATAATCTGACCGCGGCCCTTCACATGCTCGTTGCTGCGATTTTCTGGTTTCACCCAATTGTCTGGTGGTTGCAATCACGTTTGCTGGCAGAACGCGAACATGCGTGCGACGATGCTGTCCTGATGCTGGTCAGCAAGCCTGAGGTCTACGCGGAAAGTATTCTGCGCGCGTGTCAGTTTTCGATGGAGCTACCGTTAACCTGCGTCTCCGGGATCACGGGTTCGGAGTTGAAACAGCGGGTTCGCCGTATCGTCTCGGACGACCCTGTGCGCAGCCTCACGCAGAGCTGCAAATTCCTTCTCGCTGGTCTTACTGTGGCGGTGATTCTGAGCCCGATCCTCTTTGGTTTTGTTGATGTACCGCGCGTCAGCGCTGCGCTGTTGCAGAATTCAGGGAGCAAGCCGGAATTCAGTTTTGAGGTGGCAACAGTCAAGCCGAGCACCGGGCAGGAGCGAAACCGCGGAATATTGACGTCTCCCGGCAGGTTTAGAGCAGAGAATTGGCCCGTCAGGAACGTGATCATGTTCGCCTATGACCTTAAGTCCAGCTCGCAAATCTCCGGATACCCCGAATGGGTGAATTCAGCTGATTACGACATCGATGCGAAAGCCGATGAGAGCACGAGTGCAGCGTTGGATAAGCTGCCGCCGGATCAGCGGATTCGCCAGTTGAAGGTAATGGTACAAGCGCTTCTAGCTGACCGTCTTCATCTCAAAGTGGGCTACCAGGTAAGAGAGATCCCCGTTTACGCGCTTGTGACCGCGAAGGGGGGACCGAAGCTGACGAAATCAACCGGGCCAAAATTGTTGACGGGTGGAGGGACGCAGAGCGGGATCATGGAGACCAGAAGTGGTGAACTTGAAGGGATCAATTCTTCTCTGGATGAATTTGCTGCGGCAGCCCCTGACCTGTTCCCCGAGGTCGGCGATCGTGTTGTGGTCAACAAGACGGGGCTCAGAGGCAATTACGATTGGCGGCTCCAATGGACGCCTGAGGCTTCCGCGCAGCAGAACTTCAGCGGAGCCGACGGCACATCTCCTTCATCAGGCTCCGACGATTCTGTTCCGAGCTTATTCACGGCGCTGCAGGAGCAGCTCGGCCTGAGGCTGGAGTCACAGAAGGGGTCCGTAGAGACGCTCGTTGTCGAGTCCATCGACAAGCCGACAGCGAACTAGACCATTCCATTCGGACCCGCCGACGACAGGGTCGCTCAGCGATCCTTCGTCGCTCGGGCTCCTCTGGATGACAGCGCGGCGGATTGTGTCCGCGTAGCTGCCCATTGCCGACCTGTTAATAGCGTCGGATGAGTGCCGGGGGTGGAGGGCCGGAGCGGTTGTTCAGGAGCCAGTCGACCGTAGCGCGAATGTCGGCTTCTCGGGCCTCGCCCTGAATGCGGGTGACGATGGTCCCGTCGCGGTCGAGGATGGCGGTGCCGGGGACGACGCTGCCGAGGCCGAAGGAGGCGAGCGCATAGGACGTGGATCCGGTCCAGACGGAGAAGTTGGGGGCGAGGGCGACGTGGAGGCGGTCGAGGTCGGGACGGATTTTGGGCTGGTCTTTGGTGTCGTCGATGGACACGGCGACGAAGCGGACGTTCTGGCCGGAGGCCTGTTGCGCGAGTTGGGCGAGGCGGGGCAGCTCTTGCTGGCAGGGACCGCACCAGGTGGCCCAGAAGTTGAGGACGACAATGTGGCCGCGGAGGCCGGAAAGTTTTTGCCGGGCTCCGCTGAGGTCTTTGAGGGTGAGGTTGGGTGCGCGGGCAGCGAGGGCGGGAAGGCAGAGGAAGGCGGCGAGAAGGGTGAGAGCGGCGCGGGTTGCGGAGGGAGCTGCTGCGCGCATGAGGTTTTCCATGGGCTGAGGTTCAGAAGCGGTAGGTGTAGGTGGCGAGCCAGAGGGTGGTGGCAAAGGCGGCATCGCCGTGGGCGCCGTAGGCCTGATCGGGAACGCTGACGGTGCGGTCGCGGTGGATAGCCTTATCGACGGCGGCGGTGAGGATACTGTTCCCGTGGGTGTACTCGAAGCCGGGGCCGGCGGAGACGGCGAAGCCGGGGCGGCGGAATCCGTCATTGGAATTGGGGAAGAGGTTGTGAGCGGGGACGCCTTCGTCGCGGGGCCCGACGGTGAGGGCGAGTCCGCGCAGGGCAGGGATGGGGATGGCGGCGCCGGCTTCGAGGAGGTACTGGTCGGAGCGGGCGTCGTAATTATTGAGCGGCTGGGTGGTGCTGAGGGTGGCGCTGCGCTGGACTCCGTTGGTGCCGCCCTGGGAGGCGATGTAGTCGCCATCGGTGTAAAGGATGAAGCGCCGGCCGATCTGGCGGAAGCCCTGCCACTGGGTGGCCATGCCCCATCCGCCATTGCCGGGCTGGATGGAGTAGTCGACGGGAGCGGTGACTTCGACGGCGGGGCCGGTGCCGGAGGTGTTGGTGTTGACGGTGTTCTGGACGTCGTCGTTGCCGGTGGGCATGAGGACGCCGATGCCGAGCGAGAGATTGCCTTTGTGCTGGGCGGCGGGGCTGAGGATCCAGCTATTGACGGCGAGGATGATGTCGCCGAAGCCCTGGGCCTGGTATTCGATGGGCGAGTTCTGCGATTTGCGGGAGGCGAACAGGAGCGGGGCGTTGAATTCGAGGCTGACGCGGGGGGTGGCCTGATAGAGGAGGTCGAAGGCCATGAGGTTGATGCGATTTTCGACCTGGGTGTGCTGCTGGGCGCGGTATTCCTGGTAGACGTCGCCGACGTAGTGCTGGTAGGAGAACTGGTGGCGTTCGCCGATGGTGAGCTGGAAGTGGCCGGGGAGGAGATAGCCGCCCTGGTTGGTGGGGAGCTTGCCTTCGAGGCCGGGAATGACCTGTTCGGGCGAGCGGGCAACGATGCAGCCCTGGGCGTGAAGAAGCGGGGTGACGAGGAGCGCAAGAAGGAAGACGAGAAGGAAAGCGGAGCCGGGGACGATGCGGCGCGGGCGCGGCGCACCGGGGCAGAGTTCGGTGGTCAACGGAGGTGCCTCGCTTAAAAGGCCGTCCTGAGAATGGAGCGGAGGCGAGGCGCTCTCGAGAATCTGGGGGCCGCGCTCTGCCGAACCGACGGCGGGACCACTATAAGGAGCGAGAGGTGCGACTCACATGGGGCCAGAGATGGATTTTGGGGTCCACCCTGGGGTGGATTGGCGAGGGTGGTTCGGAGGGTCGTGGGCACAGCTCAGGCTGGGGTGGTTCACAACAGCTGTGTGGTCGAGGATTCTTCCGCTGGCTGGAAGTTATGTCCTGATACAAAGGGGGTCGCGCTGGCGCGCGAATGCCCACATCCCGGAACCAGGGATGTGGGGCACCCGGGGTGGGTACCGGGTATAGGGTGTAGCGGTCGGGCTGTGTGCGCGATTACCCACATCCCGGAACCAGGGATGTGGGGCACCCGGGGTGGGTACCGGGTATAGGGTGTAGCGGTCGCGCTGTGTGCGCGATTACCCACATCCCGGAACCAGGGATGTGGGGCACCCGGGGTCGCAGAGGGTATAGGGGTCCGCTCCACAACGGCGGTTGACGGGCGAGAGCGATGTGGCTTCGGGGGGCTGCCTCGATGGCAAATCGCTAGTCGTAGTATTCGAGGCCGAGGTGGGTGATCAGGTCTTCTCCCATGATGTGGCGCAGCGTGTTTTTGAGTTTCATTGACTGGATGAACAGGTCGTGTTCGGGATAGAGACCGGGAGCGGATTGCGGGCTCTTGAAGAAGAAGCTGAGCCACTCCTGAATGCCGAGGTTGCGCAGCTCGGGGGCGCGCTGGGCGAGGTCCAGGAAGAGGACCAGATCGAGAGCGATGGGTGCGGCGAGGATGGAGTCGCGGCAGAGGAAGTCGACCTTGATCTGCATGGGATAGCCGAGCCATCCGAAGATATCGATGTTGTCCCAGCCCTCTTTGTTGTCGCCGCGGGGCGGGTAATAGTTGATCCGCACCTTGTGATAGATGTTGCCGTAGAGGTCGGGGTACTTGTCGGGCTGGAGGATGTAATCGAGGACGCCGAGCTTGGATTCTTCCTTGGTCTTGAAGGACTCGGGGTCGTCGAGGACCTCGCCGTCGCGGTTGCCGAGGATGTTGGTGGAGTACCAGCCGGCGACGCCGAGCATGCGGGCCTTGAAGGCGGGCGCGAGAACGGTTTTGAGAAGGGTTTGGCCGGTCTTGAAGTCCTTGCCGCAGATGGGTGCGCCGTTCTGGCGGGAGAGCTCGATCATGCAGGGCAGGTCGACGGTGAGGTTAGGGGCGCCGTTGGCGAAGGGGACGCCTTCCTTGAGGGCGGCGTAGGCGTAGATCTGCGAGGGAGCGATGGCGGGATCGTTGTCGGTAAGGGCCTTTTCGAAGGCGGCGAGGGACTGATGGCAGGGAGCGGGCTCCATGAAGATTTCAGTGGAACCGCACCAGATGACGACGACGCGATCGACCTGGGATTTGAAGCGCTGGATATCCGAGCGGAGCTGCTGGGCGAGGTCGCACTTATTCTTGCCCTCTTTGACGTTGGTGCCGTGCAGGCGCTTGACGTAGTACTGGTCGAAGACGGCGGGCATGGGCTTGATGGCCTGGAGGAAGGGTTTGATGCTGTTGAGGTGGTCGCGGTCGAGGACGGCGGCGTGGCTGGCGGCCTCGAACATGTCCTCGGGAAAGATGTCCCAGCCGGTAAACACGACGTCGTTGAGGTCGGCGAGGGGGACGAAATCTTTGACGAGGGGGGTGCGGTTGTCGGTGCGCTTGCCGAGGCGGATGGTGCCCATCTGGGTAACGGAGCCGATGGGCTTGGCCAGTCCTTTGCGGACGGCTTCGACGCCGGCGATCAGGGTGGTGGCGACGGCGCCCATGCCGACGGTCATGACTCCGAGCTTGCCTTTTGCGGGCTGAATTTTCGACTCTTTTGTCCCTGCCATGGTGATGGAAACCCTTTCCTTACGGTCTTGTTTGGGGGGAGATGGTGCTGGTTGAGTCCAAACAGGTAGTTTCTCGCGGATGGAGGTGGAGTGCAAATTACCAATGGCGGCGGGGAGGTGCAGGTCCCTCCGTTTTGGTCGGGATGACGATCTAGGTTGCTTCGGGGCGGAGGCGGTTGCGCCAGTGGGTCCAGAGGAACCAGGCGACGGCGAGGAGGAGGAAGATTTCGACGGCGAGGTGGAAGTGATGGAAGGCCTGTTCGAATCGCGGATCGGTGTGCCACTTCTGGCCGAGCTTCAAGCCCGCCCAGGCGAGGCAACAATACCAAATCAACGAGCCGACCGTGGTGTAGATGTGAAAGCGCAGGCGGGGCATTCTGGCGATTCCAGCGGGGAAGGCAACAAAAGTCTGGACCACCGGCAACATCCGTCCGAGCAGGACAGCGATGGATCCGTACTTCTCGAAAAACCAGGTCATGCGGTCGAGGTCGTGGCGGCTCATCAGGACCCAGTTGCCGTAGCGCTCCACCAGGGGGCGACCGCCGCGGGCGCCGATCCAGTAGGCGATGGCCGAGCCAAGATTGCAACCCACGGCTCCGGCGATCACCACCAGAAAAAGGTTGAAGCGTCCCAGATAAACCAGGTACCCGGAAAAGGGCAGAATGATTTCCGAGGGAATGGGAATGCCGCCGGAATTGAGGGTGACGAGCGCGATGATGCCCGCGTAGCCGCCGGCACTGATGATATGAGTAACCAATTGAAAGACAAGGGCGACGATCGTTTCGCTCATCTGAACCTGAGTTTACCTTGGGACGCAGCAGGCTCCGGAGTTCCCTGGATCAGTTGGGGGATGGCTTCCCGATGTGGTCGATGAGGAGGACGGGAACGGGGGCTCGGGTGGATTCGAGACGAAGGCCGAGCTGCTCCTGAATGGCGGTGAACAGGGAGGGACCGCTGTCGGATGGTCCCTGCTGATCATCAGGGGCCCAGGTGAGGGAGACATCGTATTGGGCGGGGAGGCCGGTTCGATCGACGACGATGCGGCCAAGGGCGGCCGAGAGGCAGTCGGCGAGGGTGGACATATCCATCTGATGGCCCGCGATACGGCCGCGGCCGGTGGACCAGCCGCCGGGACCAGGAGCAGCGGTGCTGAGCCGGGATCCGGCTTTGCCGGTTACCAGAGCATAAACGGGCATGGGGCGTGTTTCGCTGTGCGCTCGCATCTGGAACCGGTCGGTGAGGATGGTCTGCAGCATGCGGTCCCACTGGCGGTCCTGCTGGTTATGAGGAAGCTTATTGAAAGCAGCGGAGGTGTCGGGATCCATTTTCGCGTCGATTGCGAAATGGTCGGAGGTCGCCCATCCGGGGAGATTGAGGATCTGGTCTTCGAGAACGAAGTTGAACGCGTTCTGGACGAAATTCTGGATGGTGGTCATGGCGCGGAAGCCGTCGCTGGTGGTGCTCCAGCTGGAGGCCAGGCCCCGTTCGGGGTTGGCAACTTTGATCGTGACGACGTCGAAGGCGAGAGGCGGGTTCGGAGATGCGGGCGCGGTCTGTGCGTGGGAAGGCGCGGCCGTGAGTGCCAGGAAGAGAACGAGGGTGGTGAGGATGCGCTCGGACATGGTTGGGACCAGGGCAGGATTAGGGTACAGCGGTCGCGCTGGGGCGCGAATGCCCACATCCCAAAACCAGGGATGTGGGGCACCCGGGGTCGGTGCAGGGGTCGCGCTGGGGCGCGCGATTACCCACATCCCGGAACCAGGGATGTGGGGCACCCGGGGCGGTTACGGGCACTCTGTCAGGCCGTGCGCAGGGTGCGGCGTTCGATTCGTTTTTCGTAGTGGAGACCGTGGAGGATGCGTTTGACGTAGATGCCGGGGGTCATGATCTGGTCAGGGTCGAGGGTGCCGGTGGGGACGAGCTCTTCGACTTCGGCAATGGTGATGCGGGCGGCGGTGGCCATCATGGGGTTGAAATTGCGCGCGGTGCGGCGGTAGATGAGGTTGCCGGAGTGGTCGCCGCGCCAGGCTTTGATGAGGGCGTAGTCGGCGCGGAGCCAGCGTTCCATTAAGTAGGTCTTGCCATCGAAGGTGCGCGTTTCTTTGCCATCGGCGATGAGGGTGCCGGCGCCGGTGGGGGTGTAGAAGGCGGGGATGCCGGCGCCGCCGGCGCGGATGCGTTCGGCTAAGGTTCCCTGAGGTGTGAGGCGGAGGTCGAGCTGGCCTTTGATGACTTTTTCTTCGAGGAGCTTGTTTTCGCCGACGTAGGAGCCGGTATGGGAGGCAATCATGCCGGCTTCGAGCATGAGGCCCATGCCGAATCCATCGACGCCCATGTTGTTGGAGATGGTGTGGAGGCCCGAGAGGCCGCGGCGGCGATTTTCTTCGACGAGGGCGGCGATGAGGTTTTCGGGGATGCCGCAGAGGCCGAATCCGCCGAGCATGAGGGTTGCGCCGGAAGGGATGTCGGCGACGGCGGCAGCGGCGGATTCGACAGTTTTGTTCAAGGGCGGGCTCCCGGGCTCAGGATACGGAGCGATTGAGGTGACCGAGCAGGATAGCGGGCGGGGGTGGGGTTGCGCCAGGGGCGCGGAGTGGAGTGGCGGGACATTTGTGGTGAGGGGCGGGAGTTGGCTTACACTTGTCTGCGCCGCTGTTTGCCCCAGGGGCAATTCTATGAAAACTTTCACCCTCTTGCTGGCGGTGTTGTTGGCGTACGGAGGGTTGAACGTCCGGGCCCAGGATCAGGAGGCGGCGCCGGTCGAGTGGACGCTGGCGGCTTCGGCAGCTTCTCCGGTGGGGCGAGGCGCGGCGGTGACCGCGCGGGTGCACGCGGCAGTTTCGCCAGGATGGCATGTGTACAGTCTGCACGAGGAGGCGGGCGGCCCGGCGGCGATGCGGATCACGGTACGGGAGCCGTTCGCGATCAGCGGAGACTTCGATGCGCCGACGCCGAGGTCGGCGATCGATCCGGGATTCGACATGGAGACCCACTTCTACACCGGCGATGTGGAAGTGAGGATTCCGCTGCGGGCGACGCGGAAGACGGATGGTCCAGTGGCGGTGGACGTCTTCTACCAGGCGTGCAATCAGGAGACATGTTTGCGGCCGACGGTGGCGCATCTGACGGCCGCGGTGACGAAGGCGGGAGATCCGCAGCGATGATGCGAAGCTATGTTGCCGGGGCGATTCTGCTGGGATGCAGCGCGCTTCCGTGTCCGGGACAGTACGGGGGGACGCCGGCGGCCAGGGGGCTGGATCAGAAGGGGCACGATGCGGAGGACAAGAGCCACTATCAGGCCGCGCTGCAGGATTTCCGCCAGGCGATTGCGCTTGATCCGGATTACACCGCTGCCTACGAGGATGAGATGTTTGTCGCGAGCTCTGCGGCGATCCAGGCGAGGGGGATGAGCCTCGACGAAACCGATGCAAAGAAAATGGCGATCGAAAGGAAGCTGTCGGACGCGGTAGTGCGGAGTGAGGTGAAGGAATTCGAGAGGGAAGCGCGGCGGCACCCGGACAAGCCGATTTATCTGTGGGCGCTGGGGCAGATTCACAACGAGAGCGATCCGCTGAAGGAGGAGCAATACTGCCGCAGGGCGGTGGCGGTGGATGCACGCTTCGTACCGGGCTACGAATGTCTGGCGGCGGTGGCGGATCTGCGGGGCGACGACAGGGAATATTCCGCGCTGTGCGCCAGGGTGGCCGAACTGGAGCCGGACAGCGCGAAGGCGGCGGTGGCGTACGCACGCACGCTCAGGGACGACGGAGTCGCCTACAGGTCGGCGTTGACGCGGCTGATGGAGAAGTTTCCGGCCGATCCCGCGGCGGCAGAGGCGCTGTACTGGTACGCGATGGATCAGAAGACGGACGCAGAAAAGGCGGCGACGTTGGAGCAACTGCGGAGGCAGTTTCCTCCCGAGAAGTACTTATGGTCGGCGGTGGGCATGCAGGACTTGTTCGCTTTGGAGGACCGGACCGATCCCGGGAAGGCGCGGGCGCTGGCGGATGAGATGGCACGGGTGAAGCCGCAGGGCGATGACTGGGCGGAGTACACCGGGTACGCGGATGGAGTGGCGAAAGCCGGGCAGGAACTGGAACAGGGCCATGGGGCAAAGGCAGCAGCGACGCTGAAGACGGTGAAGCGGCCGTATTACGGCTACGACATGCGGCGGGAGCTGCTGCTGAATGCGCGGGCGCTGGACGCGAGTGGAGGGGCGGAGGCTGCGTATGCGTTCCTCGTCGACGAGGAGGCGAAGCATCCGACGGATGAAGTGGGCGCGGCGCTGGATGCGTACGGAGCGAAGCTGGGGAAGAGCACGGCGGAGGTGCATGCGGCGGTGTGGGCGGCGGTGGAGAAGGCAGCGACGGCGGCGATTCCGTTTACGCTGCCGGGGTTCGATGGAGGGAAGCGGGTTTCGCTGGCGGATTTTCGCGGGCGGGTGGTGATGGTGGATTTCTGGTTTCCGAACTGCGGGCCGTGCCGGGTGTCCTTCCCTTACCTTGAAGACCTGGCGCGGAAATACAAGGACAAAGGTGTGGTGGTGCTCGCGATCAACGGGATGAAAGGCCAGGAGCCGTTCGTAATTCCATTTCTGCGGGCGAAGGGCTATGACTTCGTTCCGCTGCAGGGGGACGAGGACTGGGATGAGAATATCTATCACGTTCGGTTTTATCCCACGAGTTTCCTGATCGGCGCGGATGGGCGGCAGTATTTTCCGGTGCACCACAACCTCAGCGCGGAAGAAGAGCGGAACGAAGCACTGGAGATTGACGAACTGCTGGCGCACCGCTGAAGGGCCGGGGTCGGTGCGATTAGACTTGCACGGATGCCGCCTGATCGCGTCGTGAACCTTTGGAAGAAGAGCCCGGGGACCGTTCCAGACGATGTTTGGAGCAACCCTGAAATTTCCGTGCTGATTTTGGCGGACAATGCTCTGGAAGTTCTTCCGCCGAGAGTCGGCGAACTGCGGCAGCTGCGAACCCTCGATCTGGGTCACAACCGATTGACGACGCTTCCCGATGAGATGGGGGACCTGGCTGGTCTGCGGGACTTTCTGTATCTACAGGACAATCGGCTGAACTGCCTGCCGGCAACGATGCAGCGACTGCGGCAATTGAGGTACCTCAATATCGGTGAAAATCGTTTTTCTGCGTGGCCGGAGGCCATTTGCGAGATGCGAAGTCTGGTTGAATTGCGGGCAACCGACAATCAGCTGACGGAGATTCCCGACTCCATTGGTCAACTATCTCAACTGCGAGAGCTGCACCTGAGAAACAATCAGCTGAGGACGCTGCCGGCTTCCATTGCAGGACTGTCGGACCTGCGGCAGATCGACCTGCGCGGGAATCCGATCGACAGGCTTCCTGAATCGATCGAGACCATGCCGAAGCTGGAGAAGATCGATCTTCGATGGGTAAGCACGCTGACTGCGCCTGCATGGCTGGATGAGATGGAAGCGCGCGGCTGCCTGGTGTACCGGTAGCCACGGGGCGACCGGTCGTGCGCGGGGCAGGGGCGATCAGGAGGAGCGGACGCCGGATTCGGTGAGGGCGGCGGGGCGGACGGGGATGTGGTGGCTGGCTTCCTGAAGAAGCTGGATGACGTGGCGGTAGAGGCGGTCGCGGACCTCGAAGCGGCCGGCGGCGCGGGTGACGTAGCGGAGCTGGATGTCGATACCGGCGGCGATGTCCACGACGGGAACCGAGGGGCGCAGGGTGACGATGGGGTCGGCGGTGAGCCGGGTGAGGCCGGTGGGGTGGGCGCTGCGTTTCCATTCCTGTTCGGCGAGGCGGGCGCTTTCGGCGGTCTCTTCGCGGGCTGCGTTCTCGATGCTGGTTGCGATGCCGTAGATGTCGGCGCCGGCGGGGACGCTGACGGTGATCTCATCCCACAGCCACTGGCCTTCGCTGGAGAAATTGAAAGAGGTGCCGCGGATGGCGTAGCTGTTGAGGAAGGAGACGCGGCGGCCGGTGGGCTCGCCCTGTTCGGCGAGGCCGGTAGTTTCGAGCAGGGTGGTGCTCATGAGGCCGAGGTCGACTACTTCGCCGGCGACGCCGTTGATCTCGACCATGTCGCCGACGCGGATGCCGTTTTTACCGACCAGCATGAACCAGCCGAGGAAGGCGAGGATGTAGTCCTGCAGGGCGATGGTGAGGGCAGCGGTGGCGAGGCCGATCATGGTGGCGGTTTGCTGGGGGGGCCCGAAGAGGACGAGCACGATGAGCAGAACCCCGGCCACCTGGACGCCGACTTCGAGGATGGTGCGGAGGGTCTGGGTCTGACGGCGGTCGAGCGAGGGATGGGCCATGAGCCGGCGCACGAGGGCATCGGCGAGGATCATGGCGAGAACGATGGCGAGGATCCACTCGAGCGACTGAAGGATGAGGTGCAGGACGATGCGGTGCTGGAGCAGGACCTGATCGCCCCATTTGGCGTAGAGCGAGGCGAGTTGCTGATCGGTCTGGATGCGGTCGTCATCGGTGGAAAGGATCTGGCGTTCGGTGGTGCGGTCCTGGAGGGCTGCGAGCGGATCGCTGCTGCCGTTAGCGGCGTCCACTTTGGTTTCGAGCGCATTGTGCTGGGCGGTGAGCTGGCTGGTATCGCTCTGCGTCCGGGAGACGGCCTGCTCGATGGAGGCGTAGCGGCTGCGCTGGCTGAACCATGCGGCGATGCGCGCGGAAAGGGTGCGGTGGGTCTGCACGGAGGCCACGGCGGAAAGGGCTCCGGCCTGCTGGGCGCTCTCGATTTTGCGGATGGTCTCTTCATGCGAGGCGAGCTCGTTCTGGAGGCGGAAGGAGAGGTTGCCGGTGGCGCGGGCCAAGTCGCGCTGCGCGTCGGCCAGCTCATCGGTGTCGAGGGTGAGCTGGGCTTGGGCGACCTGGAGGGGGTGGCTGGCAGGCGCGGGTGGGGTGGCGGCTCGGGCGGGGGGTGGCGGAGCTTTCGCCTTGAGCTGGTCGACCTGCTGCTGATCCTGGGCGATCTGGTGCTGGAGCAGCGCGACTTTCCGGGAGAGGGCGAGGGCGGGACCGGTGAGGACGCGATGGCGGTTCTCGAGATCGGCCATTCTGAGGGCCGCCGCGAAGGCCTGATTCACCTCATGATCGGCGAGGTGCTCGGCCTCGCGCGCGTACTCCTGTTCTTCCGAGGTAACCGCCAGCGAAGAGAGGGTTTGGGCCGTCTGCCATGGGGTGAGATCGACGAGCGACTGGCGAGCCGCGCCTTTTTGCGCGCGCAGAAACGCGAGGTTGGCCATGGCGCCGCGGGTGGCCCAGGAGAGCGCGAGGCACACGCCCAGGGCGATGAGCAGCAGGAGCAGGACGATGAGCCGTGCGCTGCGGAAGATCCGGGAGCGGGGTGCGCCGCCGGGCGCAGTCGCGGAAGTGGCCATGGGCCTTCATTGTAGCGGCCGCGGTTAAAGCCGCGCCGGCGTGCGATGGGGCAGCGGGTTTGCGGGGGGGCTGCCGGGCAGGGGTGATCCAGGGCGCGGATGGGGGGCGGTTACTGCAGGAATATTCTTTTGCCGCTCCTTTTGTCCCTAGTTATCACTTGTGCACGGTTTGCGGTAGCCCCCCTCAATATGCTGATATTCGGTGTCGGAAGTTTGCAGGCTTTTTGGGTTGGGAACGAAATCGGCGCCCACGCAGCGCGGAAGCGATGGTGGGAAGCATGCCTGTTGCCGCTGCGGATTTGGGCTGGCAGTTGTTGCATCCGCATTCAGCAGCTTCCTCCGCCACTCCCACGATGCACACCCCGGCTTTGAGGGGGCCAGCGTTCTGTGCTGCCCTTTCAGCAACATCAATCCTTCGCTTGTGGAGAAAACAAAAGATGAACGCACCAACATTGAAGTCTGCCTGTATGGTTCTGGCGTTGGCTGGCTGCACTCTGCTGCCTATGGGCTGCAAGAAAGTTCCGCCCGTAAAGCTGGCCTGCAACGCGAGTGCGCCTTCCATTTACCCGGGGGATGCGGAGACGGTCACCGCCACACCCACGGACGTCACGACCAAGAAGCACTGGGACACGCAGTATGAGTGGAGCGGTTCCGGGGTGACGGGGAACGGCGAGAACGCAAGTGTCGCGACGGGAGCGCTGGATCCCGGCAACTACACCGTGAAAGGCGTCATTAAGGAAGGGAAGAAGGGGAAGGAAGGGCTGAAGCCCAACGAGACGGCCTCGTGCTCGGCGGACTTCACGGTAAAGCCGTTCGAGCCGCCGACGGTGAGTTGCTCGGCGAGCCCCTCGACGATCAAGCCGGGCGAGAGCTCGACGATCACGGCCAGCGGGGTAAGCCCGCAGAATCGTCCGCTGACATACAGCTATTCGGCGTCGGCGGGTTCCATCAACGGATCGGGGACGAGCGCGATGCTTTCGACCACGGGCGCGCCTTCCGGGTCCATCACGGTGACCTGCAATACGCAGGATGACAAGGGGCACTCGGCTTCGGGCACGACGACGGTGGATGTCGAAGCACCGCCGCCTCCGCCGGCGCCGAAGACGCAGACGCTGTGCGCGATCCAGTTCGATCAGGACAGGCATCGTCCGACGCGGGTAAACAACGAAGACAAAGCGTGTCTGGACGATGTGGCACTGAACGCGCAGCAGAAGGCGGATGCGACGATCGTGGTGGTCGGCAACTCGGCTCCGCTGCCGGAGCACCATGGGCGTCATCGCCGTCACGAAGTGACCGCAGAGGATTTGGCGGCGCAGCGTGCGGTGAACACCAAGGATTATCTGGTAACGGACAAGGGCATCGATGCCAGCCGCATCCAGGTAAAGACCGGGACCGCCGGCCAGAACGAGGTGGAGGACTACCTGGTTCCTGCGGGCGCTAACTTCGATGCCGATGTTCCGGGCGCGACGGCGGTTGACGAGACCAGCGTCAAGGCGCAGCCGCGGAATGCTGTACATCATCACCACCACAAGGCTGCGGCGAAGACGGCGACTGCTCCGCAGTAGCCGCGTTCGGCGTTTGTATCCCCGGAGGGCCGGTCGGCATGCCGACCGGCCCTCCTTTTTTTTTGGCTTCAGGGCGGGTTATGCCGCATGCTGATGCGGGCGATCAATTTTTCTTATCGCGCGTGGGCACTGCTCGCTTTGTCCCGGGATGCACAGGGCAGTGGTCCGGTTCCTCTTGAACATTGACCGGACTTGTGGCATTTATGAAAGACCATCTTCCTCTCGTTCGTGAGAAGAAGAGCCGCGCAGTTGCCTTCCGAGTCCGAAGGTTCCGGCTATTGCAATCCTTCCTTGTCGAAGACCCCAGGTAGCGAGACCCAAAGCAGAGCGCTCTCGGAGCGTTCCGCATTCGCTTCGTCGCGGGCCGATCCGCGAGGGCGTACACGTTTTTGGAGGTTGCTGGTGAGAGTTTTCGCAGGAAGAAGAGTCGGTCGAGCGCCCAACGCGGGCGCTCCCGGCGACGGCACCGACGGCATCGCGCGGGCGATGGGCATGACCCCTGGCTTGAGCTATGGGGCGCCTGGGACTGGAGCCGGGTGCAACACGCCGTTCGCCCTGAAGGTTCTGTTTTAGACCTCCCTGAGAACCCGTGACTATGTCTCCGGTCACGGGTTCATTTTTTCGAGGGATGAGACCTTGTCGGTGAGGGCTGGTGGCTGTCGGGCGGCGTTTGCCATGATGCAGACTTTTCCTGCGGGCGATGCGGGGCAGGGGGGTAAGATGGACTCCGCCGGGGTTCATGGCCGGATATTCCCCGGGTACTTCGGCAGCAAAGGCCAGCCCAGTTAACCGGCGCGCAGCGCGATCGAAGTCGCAGTTTCCGCTCTCCCCTGGCGCGCTGGTGGATGTTGTCGCGGTCAGCACGCACAGCCGGCTCCCCATGATTGCCCGGCTGGAGAAGTAAGGCCAGACAGGCAAAACCAGGCCTCAAAAAAATCGATCCGGAGGAACCAATGCAGACCGACCTCTCACGCCGCAGCTTCTTCCGCATGGCCGCCGCTGCCGGGGCTGCCACCGCTCTCCCCATCCTCACGGAGCCGCAGCTGGCGCGGGCGCAGCATGTGTCCCGGCCGATGCCGCCGGGGGCGATCCGCATCGATGCGAATGAGAATCCTCTGGGCCCGTGCAGTGGGGCCTGCGCCATGATGAGCAGCCTGATTCCGGAAGGGGGCCGCTACGACGACGAGCTGACGGAGAGACTTCTGGAGACGTTCACAGCGATGGAAGGGCTGCCTTCGGGCTATGTGAGGCCCTATGCGGGATCGAGCGAACCGCTGCAGTACGCCGTGCTCGCCTTTACCTCGAAGGAGCGGAGCCTGGTGATTGCGGATCCCAGTTACGAGGCGCCGATGCACGCGGCGACGGCGAACGGCGCTCGGGTGGTGAAGGTGCCGCTCACGAAAGATCACGCCCACGATGTGCGCGCGATGGTGGCGGCGGATCCCAATGCGGGGGTGTTCTACATCTGCAATCCCAACAACCCGACGGGGACCACGACCAGCCGCGCCGACATCGAATGGGCGCTGGCCAACAAGCCGGCGGGGTCCATTCTGCTGGTCGACGAAGCGTACATTCAATTTTCCGAGGCGACGCCGACGCTCGATCTGGTAAAGGCGGGCAAAGACCTGGTTGTGCTGCGGACGTTCTCGAAGATCTACGGGATGGCGGGGCTGCGGTGCGGAATGGCGATTGCCCGTCCCGATCTGATGAAGCCTATACAGATGTACGGGTCGAACTTTATGCCGATTTTGGCGGTGGCTGCGGCGAACAGCAGCCTGGAGGAGCCGACGCTGGTTGCGCAGCGGAAGAAGATCAATACCGACATCCGCGAAGAGACTTTTGCGTGGCTGGAGGCGAATCGGTACACCTTCATCCGGTCGCAGACGAACTGCTTCATGGTGGATACGGGACGGCCGGGCAAGCAGGTGATGGACGCGATGGCGCAGCGCAATGTGTTCATCGGGCGGGTGTGGCCGATAATGCCCACGTGGGTGCGGATCACGGTGGGGACGCGCAGCGAGATGGCGGCTTTCCGCGATGCGTGGAAACAGGTGATGACGATGCCGGAGTCGGCGTTCGCGCGGGTGCCGGCGGGCCCGGACACGCTGGGGCGGCGGGATTTGCCGCCGCTGGCGCGCTTCTCCTGAGTAAACGAGAGGGTTCCGGCGGGATTCCTGGAGGGCAGGGAATCCGCCGGACTTGCCGGCTTTACACCATTTCGGCCAGCACTTTTTCCATTGCGCCGATGAAGCGGTTCCAGCCGTATTTGGCGCCTTTGTAATTGGCTTCCTGGTCGGGACCGAAGCCGGAGTGCTCCATGCGCAGATGGGTGCCACCGTCGGCGGGAGTCAGGGTCCAGAGCACCACGCTCTGTACGCCGAGCGAACCCCAGGTATAGGAGAGCCGTTTCAGCGGCTCGACGACCAGCACCTCACAGTCGATGAGCCCGTTCCACTGGGGCACGGGCGGGGCGCGGAACCGGAACCTGCGCCCGATCACCGGCTCGAAGTCGTTGGTCATGAGCCATTGCGCGAGGAGGGTGCTTTCGGTGAGCGCCCGCCACAGCTTTTCCGGCGGGTGGGGGAAGACCCGTTCGACGACCAGGGTGCGGGGATTGTCCGGGGGATTGCTCATTGCTTCGTCCCGATCAGCCCTGCCACGTGAGCTGCGTGACCTGCAGGAGATTGCCGCAGGTGTCCTTCAGCATGGCGATTTTGGAGGCGGTTACGTCGGTGGGAGGCATGGTGAACTCGGCACCGTGCGCTTTCATGCGCTCGTAGTCGGCCTGGAGGTCGTCGGTGAAGAACATGGATGCGGGCTGGTTTTGCTGCATCAAGGCCTGCTGGTAGGTTTTTGTGGCGGGATTATTGTTGAGGGCCAGCTGCAGCTCGGTGCCGTTGGGATCTTCGGCGGAGGCTACGGTGAGCCAGCGATACGGCCCCTGGCTGAAGTCGTTCTTCTTCACGAAGCCCAGCACATCGGTGTAGAAGTGGAGAGCTTTTTCCTGGTCGTCGACGTAAACGGTGGTCAGTTTGATCTTCATCGGATTCCTCGTAGAGTGAAAGTTCGCGGGGCAGCCGCGGGCCTGGGGACTTGCTCGTTCTGTTGGTTCGCGCGGTTGTTCAGTCGGGCGGGATGGCTCAAGGTTCCATCCTTTCCAGTAGAGCTTCAAGGCGATTGAAGCGGTCGCGCCAGAAGGCGCCGTAGAGGCTGAGCCAGTCGATCATGGGCGCCAGCGCCTCGGGCTGTGCGCGGTAGTGCGTTTCGCGTCCCGCGTGGCGATGGCGCACGAGGTGGGCACGCTTGAGGACCGTGAGGTGTTTGGAGACGGCAGGCTGGGAGACGCCGGCCGAGCGTGTGAGGGCGTGGACGGTCTTTTCGCCGTGGCGGGTGAGCTCCTCGAAAATCGCTCGGCGGGTGGGGTCGGCGAGAGCGCGAAAGACGAAATTTGGATTGGTCAGCGCCACGCCGAAACAATAACCGTTTGGTTATTGATTGTCAAGATGGGCGCGCGAATTTTTCTCATGCCGCGAGGCCGAGAGGCCGCGAGGTCGCGAGGCCACGGGGCGCGCGGCTGTGTGGCGGGATTCTACTGGCTGGTTGTTCCTGGCTACTGCGCGACGATGTCGATGGGGACGGTCGCGTTCCGTGGTGGGAAGCAGGTGTTCGTGTCGCAGGCCTGGTAGCGGAGCATTCCCTGGAGGAGATGGTTGCCGGGCTGCGCGGTGAGGTGCATGGTGACCACGAACTCGCCGGTGTAGACGCTCAGCTTCTCGGACGGAAAAGCCGGAAAGGCGTAGGCAGCGCCGGGCGGAAAGTCGAGGGCGGTGACGGTGAAGCCTTCGGGGTTCGGCACCTTGAGATCGGTGCCGATGAGGCTTTTCGCGGGGGGGGTGTGGGAGTTGATGTGCAGTCCCTGCTCGACGCGGAAGTGCAGCAGGATGGTGGCGGGTTTGCCGGCCCGGAGGGTGACCTGTTGCGGATAGAGGAAGTGGACGAGCTGCGCGTTCATGCCGGGCTGTCCGTTGCCGGTTTGCCAGGGCAGTTTCTGCGCGGAAAGGGCGGGGGCCAGCAGCGCGGCGCAGGCTGCAAGCAAAACCGGAGCCAGGGTCAGGCGTCTCACGAGGCCGCTCCCATCGCCTTCTTAATATCGGACTCGATCTCGTCGAGGGGGACCAGGCCCACGGTCGAGGCAACGACTTTGCCGGTGCGGTCGATGTAGAAGGTTGTGGGATAGGCTTCGAGCCCGTAGGCGTCCTCGACCGACTCGCCGTTGAGGAGCACCGGGTAGTTCATGTGCATTTTCTGCGCAAAGTCGGCGATGTCGCGCTTTTCGGTGAAGAGCCTAGCGGGATCGTCCTTGTCGAGGTCGTCGGTGGAGAGGCCGAGGATCTCGAGACCCTGGCCGGCGTACTGGTCGTGCAGTTTTTCAAACCAGGGGATCTCCACTTTGCAGGGGCCGCACCAGGTCGCCCAGAAATCGACGACCAGGGGATGGCCGCGATAGCTTTCGAGGGAGACTTTTTTTCCGCTGAGATCGACAAGGGTGAAGGCGGGGGCGGGTTTGCCCTCGAGCGGCGTGGGGGCGCCCGCGTCGGACGTATCCGTGGCTACCGGCGGGTTGGCGCTGCCGGAGGCGTTCTCCGGCACCAGGGTCAGCTGGGGGCCGCGCATGCGCGCGCGCTGCCCGGCACGGCGATGCAGGAAGTTGACCACGCCCGCAGTCACCATGAGGGCTAGGGCCAGGGTCATGGCCGCCAATACGAAAAGGTTGCGCCGCAATCCGTCAGATCCTCGCTGCTCTCTATTCTAGAGGAAGGCAGTTGGGCGCGGGGGCGGGCACGAAATCGCCGGGGCCGAGTGATAGCATCAGGAGTTCCGAAGCCATGAACGACGCCCACACGCCCGCGCAGCTGGTACGGATTGAGGCGGAAGCGCTGCTGGCCCTGGCGGCGCGTCTTGACGGGGCGATGGCGGGTGATTTCGAGCGCGCGGTCGAACAGATACTCGCCTGCGGTCAGGCGCGCGGCCGGGTGGTTGTGACGGGGATGGGCAAGAGCGGCATCGTGGCGCAGAAGGTTGCGGCCACGCTCAGTTCGACGGGCAGCCCGGCGCTGTTCATGCATCCCGCGGAGGCCGTTCACGGCGACCTGGGCATGATCACCGAGGGCGATGTAGTGATTGCTCTGTCGGCGAGCGGCGAGACGGAGGAGATTCTGCGGCTGCTGGCTACGCTGCAGCGGATGGGGATTGGGTTGATTTCGTTTGTGTGCGACAGGCGTTCGACGCTGGCCGCCGCCAGCGAGGTTGCGCTGGACTGCTCGGTGCCGGCCGAAGCGTGCGGGCTCGGTCTTGCGCCCACGGCTTCGACGACGGCCATGCTGGCGCTGGGGGACGCGCTGGCGATTGCGGTTTCTCTGCGGCGGGGCTTTCGCGTTGAAGACTTCGCCGCGCTGCATCCGGGCGGCAAGCTGGGCAAGCGCCTGGCCACGGTTCGCCAGTTGATGCACACGGGCGATGCCATCCCGCGGGTGGCGGCGACCACGCCGATGACCGAGGTGATCTACGAGATGTCGCGCAAGAAGATGGGTATGACCGCGGTGGAGCGCGAGGGGCGGCTGGCGGGGGTGATCAGCGACGGGGATCTGCGGCGGCTGCTGGAGCGGGATGGGCCGGACGGTCTGCGCAAGACGGCCGGAGAAGTGATGAACCCGGCGCCGAAAACGATTGAAGCGCAGGAGCTGGCGGCGCGGGCGCTGCACAGGATGGAAGAGAAGAAGATCACTTCACTCCTCGTGATCGATGGGGAGGGCAAGGTGGAAGGCGTGATCCATCTGCACGATTTGTGGCAGACGGAGCTGATCTGATGCGAATTCCGGAGCTTCCCGGGCTTGCGGCGCGTCTAATGATCAGGAGAAAGATCATGATGCGCGGGGCTCTTCCAGTTGCGCTCTTCTCGGTCCTCCTGGTGGTTTCCCCTTCGGCTTTCGGGCAGCGCGGCAGATCGAGCGCGGGTCATGGCGGGGGATATGCGGGCCATAGCTTTGGCGGCGGCTCGATTGGTCATTTTTCATCGCCCGCCTTCAGCGGTCCGGGGTTCAGAGGGCCGGGACAGATGCCTGGTTTTCCCACGCACAGTTTTGGGGCGGCTCCGCGGATGACGTTCACCGCGCCGGCGCATGCGTTTCTGCCGCCGACGGCGGGGACGGCGTATCGCGATCGGGGCTGGAACGGCGGCGGCGACCGCAGCGGAGATCGTGGCGGGCGTGGGGACCACTACCGCGCTCCGTATCGGGGTTACGGCGGCTATCCGTATCTTTATGCCAATTCCTGGGAGCTGCTGCCCTCTTATCTCGACTATCCCGATTCTTTTGGGGATGACACCGGCGATCAGCCGGCGCAGCAGGTGGGTGCTGAAGCGGCAGCTCCGGAGGATAATGGTTATCGTCCCGGGTATGAAGAGCCGCCGCCGAATGACGGCTACGGTCCAGCGCCCGAGGGCTACGGTCCACCACCCGCGCCGGCGAGCAGCCCGGTTGCTCCGGAGCCGCGGCTGACGCTGATTTTCAAAGATGGGCACCAGGAGACGATTCAGAACTACGCGCTCACGCCGGATATGGTGATTGTGATGGACCAGCCTGCTTCGGGACGGCAGCAGCGGATTCCGCTGGCGGATCTGGATCTTGGCGCGACCGAGCAGGCGGCGCAGCAGGCCGGCCTGGACTTTTCTCCGCCGCGATAGCGCGCTCAGTTCACTGAATGGAAAGCAGTCCTCCGGGGCTGGAGCCCGTTTGCCCGTTGATCGATGCGATCTTTACGGCACGACTGAAGAGCCTGCGGAAAGAGTCCTGAACGAAAAACCGCCCCTCAGCGGTGCAAGCCGGATTCATTTGGGGCTGTTACGGCGCGGCTGGAAGTCGTGCCCGTTCAAAGCGAGTATTCCCTTCAAAGCGGGGTATACGAACTAAGCGGCGGTCATGGCGGCGGGCGTTGGTTGCAGGGCTGGCTCGTAGGCTGCGTAGACCCCATCGAATACGGTGTCCCATGAGGCTGACAGCGCAGAGGTGCGCGCCTGGCACCGCATGCGCTGGTGGAGGATAGGGTCCGCAAGAATGCGCGCGACGGCGGAGGAGAATTCCGCGTCGGGCGCGACAAAGCCGGGTTGCCCTTCGCGGACGAGCGATCGCGGTCCGCCATCCGGCGTGACGATGGCGGGCACGCCGGAGGCCAGCGCCTCCAGAACGACATTGCCGAAGGTGTCGGTATGGGAGGGGAAGACAAAGACGTCCATCCCGGCATAGGCGCGGGCCAGGGCCTGGCCGCGGAGGACGCCGGTGAACTCGGCGCGGGGCAGATGCTCGCGGAGCCAGGCTTCTTCGGAGCCGTGCCCGACGATGCGGAAGCGGAAGTCGGTGACGCCCTGGCGCTCGAGTTCCTGCTGCACGCGGGCGAGGAGGCGGACATTCTTCTCGGTGCTGAGGCGGCCGACGAAGCCGAGAATGAAGCGGGTATCGGAAGGATCGCGCCGTTCAGGAGAGAACAACTGGGCGTCGATGCCGCGCTGCATCAGGTGGCACGGGCGGGAGGTGCGTTCTTCGAGGAGGCGGCAGAGATCGGGATTGGGCGCGAAGAGGACCTGCGCGCGCCGGTAGAAAAGGGTAGTGATCCGCAGCGTCAGTTCCTGGATGAGGTGGGCTGCCTGGGCGGCCTGCGGGCTGGGCAGGGCGTCGAGGAACCAGCTGGAGCGGGTGGCCGCGTATTCGTGAAGGTTGGTGTGCCAGGAGGCGGCGAGGGGGAGACGCAGGTGGTGGGCGATGTGAGCGCCCAGGAGGCCCAGTTCGCTGGGGCCGGTCACGTGGATGACATCGGGCCGGAAGGCCTGCACGGTGCGGGTGATGAGGGGAAGGTGGCGAAACCAGGCGGGATCGAACTTGAGGTCTTTCTCGAGTGGGAGGGAGAGGGCGGCGCGGGGGAACTCGAGGGAGGCGAGGGAGCCTTCGGTGGCGAAGGGAAGCCGGCGGTTGCCGGCGCGGACGCAGAGAAAAGGGAGGCCGCGGCGGCGGGCGAAGTCCTCGAACTGGCGCGAGGTGTGAGCCACGCCATTGACTTCGTGGAAGGAATCGGGGAAGTAGGCGACGCGGGTCGCGAGCAGGCCGGGCACGGTCTAGCTCACCGCATCCTCACCGAGGGCGAGCTTGAGCTGGCGCGATTCGCTCCACGCGAGGCGGAGCCCGCCGGAGACCGGGGCGCTGCCCATGAGGCGGACGCCGCCGAGGATGAAGGTGATCCAGCCGGGAGCAGAGCCGCTGGGCCAGAGCTCGCGGAGAGGACGGGGGACGCCGTCCGGACCAGGATGCCAGACGCGATCGTCCCAGGTGCGGGAGCCGAGGGGGAAGTCGGGATAGTCGCGGATGGCGTCGAGGGTCGATTGGAGGATGCGATGCTTCCAGGGCTGCGCGTATTGGGGCAGGAAGAGGACGTGGCTGCGGTCCTGGTAGCGGAGTTCGTGGACGAACTCGGTGAAGGACGCGGCATTGGAGAGGTTGACGTTGGCGTTGGGCTCGAGGCCGTGGCGATCGCCGCCGGAGATGAGGAGCTTGTTCCACTGCTTGGCGAGGCGTTTGACGCTGCGATTTTCTTCCCAGTGGCGCAGGCCGTTGAGCTCGAAGGCGTGGATGAAGGCGTGATTGGCGGCGAGGAAATCCTGGACGCGCTGGGCGGCTTTGTCGGCGCCGATGAGGTAGAGATCCCACATGGGGTGGTTGAAGACGGTAAGGACATTGGGCAGGGCGTGGAGGGCGGCGAGGATTTGGGTAAGGCGCTTTTCGTCAGGATGGGCGGTGTAATCCTCGAAGGTCTTCATCCAGGCGGCGCCGGAGTCGCTGGGCAGATTATGGATGCCGAGGTGGAAGGCCTGGTCGGTGCCGAAGGGGGTGCTCCACTCCACTGAAACCGGGATATGGCGGGCCGAAGCGACGGTGCGGAGCAGCATGGGCGCGGCGATGGTGTCGTGATCGGTGATGGAAACGAGGGGCATGAGGCCGAGTTTGTCGGCGATCTGTCCGCTCTCGAGGTCGAAGGCCAGGCGTGGGGTCAGGGGCGGGGTCCACCAGGCGGCACTGTAGTCGATGGTGGTGTTGTGGAGCTGGCGGGCGCGGCGTTCGCAGCGGTCCAAAAGGGGGCGCAGGAAGGGGATTTGATGCCCAAGATTGGCCAGGAAATCCAGGGTTTCCTTCGACTGGTTGGTATGGCTATGGAGCGAAACCGCAGTTGAGGAACTACGGGTGGCGTCGGGCTCGTTCCAGAGGCAGGAGATGCGGCGCAGGCCGGCCATGGAGAACCTCCAGGGGTCGTATTCCTGCATGCAGCATCCCGTATGCACCATGAATGAGGCATTACGAGCGTAAAAATGGTTGGAGAAAACGGCGGAGGTGTCCCGGGAGGTAATGGTCCATTGGTCGGCGGATGGCCTGGTTAAGTCGCTTTTCGTCAGCGACCTGCGGCCTGCATCACGGGTCTGGAGCAGGGCCGCTTGCGGGAGCAGCTATCGATCTGGAGACTACGCAGCGTCAGCGGCGGGTTTGGGCAATGTCGGGGACTTCGGTTTCCCGGGCTTCCGGCTCGAGGTGGTTGCGGGTGAGGCCTTCGCGGAGGAGCTCGAAGGCGGCCTCGGGCGTGTCGGCGATCTGGAAGAGATCGCGATCGCGGGGGGAGATGGCGCCCTTGTCGACGAGGATGTCGAGGTTGATGACGTTCTCCCAGTAGGAGGAGCCGTAGAGGATGACGGTGATCTTTTTGGCGAGCTTCTGGGTCTGGGAGAGGGTGAGGATTTCGAACATCTCGTCGAGGGTGCCGAATCCGCCGGGGAAGACGACGAGCGCCTTGGCGAGATAGGCGAACCAGTACTTGCGCATGAAGAAGTAGTGGAACTCGAAGTTGAGCGCGGGGGTGATGTAGCGGTTGGGCATCTGCTCAAAGGGAAGGCGGATGTTGAGGCCGATGGTTTTGCCGCCGGCTTCCCAGGCGCCACGGTTGGCGGCCTCCATAATGCCGGGGCCTCCGCCGGAGGTGACGACGAAGCGGTTGCGGCGCGATTTGAGGTCTTTGGCCCAGCGGGTGAGGAGGAAGGCGAGGCGGCGCGCGTCCTCGTAGTAGTGGGCCATTTCGACGGCGGCGGCGGCGCGGCGGCGGCGGAGCTCGCTGGTTTCGACTTCAGGCTCGCGGGCGGGCTGTTCTTCTTCGGGGGCGGGCTGCTGGGAGCCGGTGTTCTCGAGGAGTTCGAGCTCGCGGCTGGCTTCGTCGAGGGCGTGAAAGCGGGCGGAGCCGAAGAAGACGACGGTGTCCTGGATGCGTTCGCGGCGGAAGCGGGCGAGCGGCTCGGAGTATTCCGACAGGATGCGGATGATGCGGCCGTCGGGACTGTTGAGGAAGCCTTCGTTTTCGTAGGCGAGCGAGGCGATGCCGAGTGGGTTGGGTGGCTTGCGGGGCATATCAGTACTCTTTGTAATGGATTGCCTCAGAAAGAGCGATCCAGAGATTAAGAAGGCCGAGGCCGGAGATGAGACCGCGAATGGCTCCGCTCTCGGTGACGTGAGAGATGGGAGCGAAATAGAGGAAGAAGCGGTTGAAGTCCCAGAAGTGGGTCCACGGGAGGAAGACGAGAATGATGCCGATGTAGAGGCGGACGATGACGCGGAGGACGAGGTCGGCGCGATGGAGCCAGAGGGTGCCTCGGTGGGGCGGCGTGGGGGCTGGACCGGCTTGGTGGGGCGGTGGGGAAACAGAAGCCGGGGAAACAGCGTTGGGCGAAGGCTGCATAGCGGGGCACAGCGGGGGGACGCGCGCACACGCCCCGAGACGAGTATTCCTCACGGTACCACAGGCTTGCGAGGCGGGGTGTGGCGAGCGGGAGGCAGGGTTATTCCTCGTGAAGAAGGAGGAGGGGGTCGAGGGAGAGAGCGCGCTGTGCGGGGATCCAGGTGGCGATAAGGCCGAGGGCGGCCATGGCGAAGACGACGCCGGCGAGGACGAGGGGATCGCGGGCGGAGGCCTGGTAGACGATGAAGGCGAGGACGCGGGTGGCGAGGATGCCGAGCAGGAGTCCGGCAGCGGAGCCGATGGCGAGGAGGCGAAGGGCGCGGCCGAGGGCGGCGGAGAGGACTTCGCGACGCTGGGCGCCGAGGGCCATGCGGATGCCGAGTTCGCGGAGGCGGCGGCTGACGGACCAGGCGGCCATTCCGAAGATGCCGGTGATAGAGAGGATGGCGCCCATGATGCCGAGGACGCCGAGGGCAATGGTGGCGACGCGAGAGGGAAAGAGCACGCCGTCGAGGTCGCGATTCCAGGTATTGACCTCCACGGGGAGGCCGGGATCGAGGGTGTGGAGCGCGGTGCGCACGGCTGAGGCGGCTTGTTGCGGGTCGCGATTGGTGCGGACGACCATGGACATTTCGGACCAGAGGATCTGGAAGAGCGGAAGGAAGAAGGCGGGCTGCTGCGATTCGGCGAGGTTGAGGTACTTGCCGTTTTCGGCGACGCCAACGACCTGAAGGCGGGTGCCGTCGTCGAGTCTGAAATAGCGGCCAAGGGCGTCGGTGGGGTTAGAAGAGTTCAGGATGGTCTGGGCGAATTCCTGGTTAACGATGGCGAGGCGCGGGGTGTGCATGTCGTCATGGGCGGTGAAGCTGCGGCCGGCGAGCAGAGCGGTTCCGGCAGCGGTGAAGTAGTTGGGGGAGACGACGTACAGGAAAGGGAGGGCTGCGGATTTGGAGGCGCGCAGGTCGGCACTGTCGTCTTTGTAGATGTTTCTGCGCTCACCGTTGCCCATGCCGAGGGGAGGGGTGCTGACCGTGGCTACGGCCTGGACGCCGGGGACGGCCTGCACGGCATCGAGCATGCGTTTTTGCATGGGGGGGACGTTGTCGCCGGTGTATCCGGCAAAGGCGAGGTTGACATCAACGATGAGAGCGTTGCGGGGCTGGAAGCCGTAGTCAGCGTTGAGGGAGCGAATGAGGCCGCGCACGGCGACGAGGGAAGAGGTAACGAGGACGGCGCAGAGGGCGATCTGGATGACGAGGAGGACGTCGCGGGTGAAAAGGCGGCGGCCGGGAGTGACGGAGGATCCAGCTTTGACGATCTGGTAAGGATCGGCGCGGAGGACCTGGCGGACGGGGACGAGGCCGAAGAGGAATCCGCTGAGGAGGGCGAGGCCGAGGGCGACCAGGTAAACGCGGGCGTCGGGTGAGACGGGGATGTGGATGGGGTACTGATTGAAGGGCAGCCAGCTGTTGAGGCGGTTGAGCAGGGCGATGCTGCCGGCGAGGCCGAGGGCGCCACCGGCGAGGGAGATGAGAATGGCCTCGGTCATGAGCTGGCGGAGGATGCGATTGCGGCTGGAGCCGAGGGCAAGGCGGAGGGCGACTTCGCGGGAGCGGTCGGAAGCGCGGGCGGCGAAGAGGCTGCCAAGGTTGGCGCAGGCGGCGAGAAGGATGAGGCCGGAGAGGAGCATGAGTCCGGCGACGAAGGCGCGGACGGGGCGGCCGAGGAAGTTGCCGTAGAGGCTGGGACGGGCGAGGGAGTACTGCTTCTTGCTCACGTCCCTGGGGTAGGTCTTTTCGAGGTAAGCGCCGATGGCGTTGAGGTCGGTGGAGGCCTGGGCGGGGGTCACCCCGGGGCGGAGATGGCCGAATGCCTCGAAGAGCCAGCGGTTGCCGCGGCCTTCGAGGCCGTTCCATCCGTCGATCAGGGGCTGCTCGACGAGGGGAAAAAAGAAATCGGGGGTGAAGAAGAGCATGGTTCCGTTGAATGTGGGCGGGGCGACTCCAATGATGGTGAGGAGGTGCTTATTGATTTGGACAACCCGGCCGATGACCGAGCGGTCACCAGAGAAATGCGCATGCCAGTAGGGATAGCTGAGGACGATGTAGGGGGCGGAATTGGGGCCGTGCTCGTCGGAACTGTGGAAGAAACGGCCGAGGCAGGGCTGGATGCGGAGAACATCGAAGTAATTGCCGCTGATTTCGTAGGCCCAGCCGATGGAGGGATTTCTGCCGGTGTCAAGGGTCTCCTGATTGATGGAGAAGACGGCGAGCCCCTGGAAGGTGCGGTTGCGATCGCGGAGGTCGAGGTAGTTCGGGTAGGACTGGAAGCCGTAGTCGTCCTCATGCTCGAGTCCCCAGAGGGTGGAGGGTTGGGGGACGTGAAGGGGGCGGAGGATGACCGCATTGAGAACGCCGAAGACGACGGCATTGGCGCCGATGGCGAGGGTAAGGGTGAGGACGGCGGTAATAGTGAAGCCGGGTGATTTGCGAAGGACGCGAAGGGCAAAGTGGATGTCGCGGGTGAGGACATCGAAAAAGTTTCCGCCGAGGGCCTGGTGGGATTCTTCGCGGAACTTCTCATAGGCGCCAAACTCGATGCGGGCGCGGCGTTCGGCTTCGGCGCGCGAGAGGCCGGAGCGCTGGAGGTCGTCGGCGCGGTGCTGGATGTGGGAGCGGAGCTCCTCATCGAGGTCGTCGGCGGTGGCGGAAGAGCGGAAGAATTTGGCAGTGAGGGAGCGAAGGGAAGTGAGGAGGCTCATATTTCCTCCGGACGGGCCGCGAGAGCGGAGGCGATGGCGGTGGCGAGGCGGTTCCAGTCCTCGGTTTCGGCGCGCAGGCGTTTGCGTCCGGCGGCGGTGAGGTCGTAGAACTTGGCGCGGCGGTTGTTGTCGGAGGTGCCCCAGGTGGCCTTGAGGAGTCCCTGGCGAACGAGGCGGAAGAGGGCGGGGTAGAGAGCTCCCTGCTCGATGAGGAGGGCGCTCGCGGAGATTTGCCCGATACGCAGGAGGACGCCGTAGCCGTGGAGGGGGCCGAGGGAGACGGCTTTGAGGATAAGCAGGTCGAGGGTTCCTGGGAGGAGCTGGGCTTCGCCGGACATTTCCTGAGTTCTCCTAAGATGGTAAGGAGTATGCGGCGGCTTTCCTAAGCTGTCAAGGGGAAGGGGCAGGGGGTAGGGTGGAAGGGGGCAGGGTTCAGGGGAGTTGAGTATGCGGGTTTCGGTGCGGGTGATACTGCGGGTGGGGCTGGTGGTGGTGGCGGTGGCAATTCTGTGCGTGCGGCTGATTCCGCGGCATGGGCGGCCGCAGAACCTGGTGCCGCACCAGCGCAGCGTGCCGGATTTGTCGGTGACGCAGCCGCTGAATCAGGCTGGGGGCGGGGCGGCTCCGGCGGATGCGTATGCGGTGTATTCGGCGCTGTATCAGACGCCGGCGGGCGAGCCGTTGGTGTTCGACGAGGATTCGGGGACGGATATTCCGCAGGTGGGGGGGAGCTGTTTGCGTCCGAAGACGGAAGACGAGCGGCAGATGACGGAGGCGTTTGAGGCAGCGAACCGGATGAGCCACCGGTGGGAGCGGCGGTTTGTGATCCCGCAGGATTATCGACTGCTGGACAACGGGGCGACGGGAAAGGCGCTGGAGTGCCTGGGCTCGCATGAGCAGGGTGGGGCGTGCGCTGCGTATGCGGGGGTGCAGCATGTGCGGTTTTTGGGAGTGCCGGGATTCGACGCGGCGCATACGCATGCGCTGGTGTCAGTGATCAGGAAATGTGGCGGGTTCTGCGGGAGCGGCGGGATTTTTGAGGTGGAGAAGACGGGCGGGACGTGGCAGAGGGTGGCGGTGACGGAGTTTGTCGAGGACTGCAGCTGGGCTTATTAGGGACGGGTCGCGGAGATTCAACAGCGAAACGCGTGACGTTTCGTCGGCCGCTTCGCGACCGAAACTCCTCCCTCCGACCTGACCTTGTACCAATCTCAGGTGTGGGTCGGAGGGTTCCTGGCTACGCGCCGGAAGGGCGAGCTACACGCCGCCAGCTGCTGTTGGCGCTTGCGCTCAGGATGACAATTATATTGTAAATAATTATAAATAAGCAACATAGTATTTTGTTATTATCTATACAAGTCCTGCACAGATACGCAGACTCAATGACTTGCCGGAAAAATCTGCACGGAATCTGCACAGGACGCATCGAAAAAGATAGAGGCGAACATGGCATTCGTCACGGACAAAGCGGAACTCAAGCCGGGCCTGGTTCTCTTCCGGCGTGGCGATGTGGATCATCGGATGTGGTATTGCCGCATGAAAATACCCAAAGCCGACCGCTACAAGACGGTTTCGCTCAAGACGACCGACATCGAGGTGGCGCGGGAACGCGCCTTCGACCAAGACGCAGACATCCGGTTCCGCTTAAAGCATGACGTTCCTGTGTTCAATCATCCCTTCCGCGAGGTGGGGCGAGAGTATCTGCTGATGCAGGAGGCGCGGGCGAGACGCGGAGAGATCAGCGCGGCGCGGCCCAGGAAAGTTCGCGCCATTATCGAAGGCGCTTTAGACCGATATGTAGGCTCAACGCAAGTCCACCTTATAGGCGATGAGCTTTGGGGCGGCTATCCGGCATGGCGGCGGGAGAACGGCGCGGGACGCAACAGGCGCAACGGCGTTCGAGAAGTCAGCGACGACATGGCGCAAGCCTTCGCGGATAAGGAAGCCGTGCGCCGCACCAAGGTTCAGCAAACCCTGGGCATCAGGGTTTTGAAGCCGATTGAAGTTAAACCTTCCGAAGAACGGACGGTTCCTTTTATCAGCGATTCCACCATCCGCCTTGAGATGTCCATCTTCGGCGCGATGATGAATTACGCCATCAAGAAACGCTACGTTGCTGCCAGCCAGCGTTTCGACGAGCGCCCGAAGCTCAAGACGATGCGGCGAGACGAGTTCACGCTGGAGGAATATCGCAAGCTCCACACCGTAGGCCGAAAGTGGATTGGCGAGGCCGATAAGCCTTCGAGCATCTGGTATCGCACTGTCACCTACAACATGATCCTGATTGCCTGTAATACAGGCATGAGGCCAGCGGAGATGAAGAATCTCCGCTGGAGGGACATTATGCCTGCAAAAGACCGCGAGGGCCGCGAGATCGTTGTGCTGTTCGTGCAGGGCAAGGGCAAATCGCGCAAGCTGGTGGCTCCTAAAAGCGTCGGAGATTATCTGGAACGCATCCGCGCGATCTCCAAAGCCACGAAACCGGACGACAGAGTATTTACCAAAGTCACAGGCAAGCCCGCAATAACTCTCTATACCTCGCTGATTGCCGACCTTCTGAACGAAGCGAAGCTGCGCGAAGGCACACAGGGCGTGCCGCGCTCGACCTATTGCTTCCGGCACACGTATGCCACGCTTCGCTTGCAGGAGGGTGTAGACGTGTACTTCCTTGCCGAGCAGATGGGAACCTCCGTCCACATGATTGAAAGCCACTACGGACACGTGAACACCATCAAGCACGCCGACCGCGTGTTGCAGGGTATGGCGGGATGGGAGTTGCCGCAACCAGACGATACCAGGGCCAAGGCGTCGAGAGCGGCAGAGACCCACGACAAAGATAAGAGAGGTCAGCGCCACAGGCCGCGCTGACCTTGAATCTCCCGAAGCCGTTTTTGCCGGAGCCGCTGGCGGAGGCTGGCACAGGGAGGCGTCATCCCATTGTCCGGCCCGGACGCTCTTAACCGGGATTGTCCTGATTTGCCGCTGCCCCGCTGGGGCGTTCTTGGCGGCAAATCTCTCTGCACGTGCCGCCGCTGGCGGCTGTACTTCGTGCAACTCCGATCTTTTAGTGCCGGGATTCTGAAGCTTAAAGCAGAAGGACAATTGATAGTTGCCGGACCTGCGGAATCTTTTAAGAAATGCTAGGCGTACCCCGCGTATCATGCATACTATGCCGGGATACAAGAAAATCCTATGGAGCGCGCTGGCCGTGTGTGGCGCCTTTGCCACGCTTGCCGTGCTTTTAGTGGTCG
>DATAWS010000024.1:0-134226 GCA_036267095.1 Acidobacteriaceae bacterium | reverse complement strand
TCCGACGAACGCAGCCAGCAGCTTCGCCCCTGGCTGCACCAGTACAACTGGCATCGACCCCATGCTAGTCTCGGTTCGTTGCCACCCGTCAGCCGATCAGCTCTCGACCGGAACAACCTGTTGACACTCCACACCTAGCGGCGTCGGACTGCCGGCCGCTGCCCGTGATCTGGACTTGCCGAATGCAACCGTGTACAGTGTCCTCCGACCGCCACATTTCTGCTCCCATGAAGGGACGTTCAGGTGAACCTCACCACCATCGACTGGCTCATCATGCTGCTGTATTTCGCTTTTGTGCTGGGCATCGGCTTCGCACTCAAACGATTCATGAAAACCAGCAAAGACTACCTCCAGGCAGGCCGCTCCCTGCCTGCGTGGATCTGTGGCCTGGCTTTTATTTCCGCCAACCTCGGCGCTCAGGAAGTCATCGGCATGGGCGCCTCCGGCGCCAAGTACGGCATCGTCACCAGCCACTTCTACTGGATCGGCGCCATCCCCGCCATGATCTTCGTCGGCGTCTTCATGATGCCGTTCTATTACGGCTCGAAGGCGCGCTCCGTCCCTGAATTTCTCCGCCTCCGCTTCGACGAAAAAACCCGCGCCTGGAACGCCCTCACCTTCGCCTTCATGACGGTTTTCTCCTCGGGAATTTCCATGTACGCGATGGCGCGCCTCATCCAGACTCTCCACGTCTTCGATAAACCGCTGGCCGCCATGGGACTGCCTGTCTCCTGGACCTTCCACATCGCCATCGTGCTCTCCGCCCTCATCGTCCTCTGCTACATCTTTCTTGGCGGCCTCACCAGCGCCATCTACAATGAAGTTCTCCAGTTCTTCCTCATCGTTGCCGGCTTCCTGCCGCTGGTCTGGGTCGGGCTCAGGAACGTCGGCGGCTGGAGCGGCCTCAAAGCCTCGCTCCCCGCGACCTACATGCATTCCTGGCAGGGCATGGGCAGCGCGCAGACGAATCCGCTCGGCGTCAGCTGGTTTCCGCTCGTCGCCGGCCTGGGCTTCGTCCTCTCCTTCGGCTACTGGTGTACCGACTTCCTCGTCATCCAGACCGCCATGGCCGCCAATTCGGAGGAGTCCGCCCGCCGCGTCCCGCTCATCGCAGCCATTCCGAAAATGTTCTTCCCGTTCCTGGTGATCTTGCCTGGCCTCATCGCCATTGCCACGCCGATGGTGACGCAGCACGCCATGGCCGGCGTGGTTCCGGTCGGGGCGACCGCTTCCGCCAGCGCAAAGTATGCCAACGCGGGGCGCGGGCTGATTCCGCCTAAAGTCGATCCGGTCACCGGCAAGATCATGCTCGATACCCACGGCCAGCCGGTGCTCGATTACGACCTCGCCATCCCCAACATGCTCCTCTACTACTTCCCCACCGGTATTCTCGGTTTGGGCCTCACTGCTTTGCTGGCCAGCTTCATGTCCGGCATGGCCGGCAACGTCACCGCTTTCAATACCGTCTGGACCTTCGACCTTTACCAGTCCTACATCTACAAACACGGCAGCGATGAGCACTACCTGAAGATGGGCCGATGGACCACGGTCGTCGGCATACTCATCTCGATGGGCACGGCCTACGTCGTCCTCGGCTTCAACAACATCATGGACACGCTGCAGCTGGTCTTCTCCATCGTGAACGCGCCGCTCTTCGCGACGTTCCTTCTGGGCATGTTCTGGAAGCGCACCACCGGCCACGCCGCCTTCACCGGCCTGGTCAGCGGCACCCTCGCCGCGGTGCTCCACCACGGCCTCACCATCCCCGCAGCCACGGCTGCCGGCATCCACGGCGGATGGCTCCACATCGTGCACGTCTATCCCAGCGAAATGGCGCTCGACTTCTGGCAGGCCATCTTCGCCTTCACCGTCAATTTCGTGCTCACCATCGGCATCAGCCTGTTTACCAAGCCCCGGCCCGAACCGGAGCTCGTCGGCCTGGTCTACTCGCTGACGCCCAAGCCCGTCGAGCATCACATGGCCTGGTATGCGCGACCCACCTACATCGCCGTCGGCCTGCTGGTCCTGCTGATCGGCCTCAACCTGGTGTTCAAATAAAGGCTGATGCAACACCCGCCACGCCAAACCGCTGACCGCTTCTTAGCTCGTTCCGGGAGGAACGCATGAGTCTCGACCTCCGTATCCCCATGGGCCTGATGTTCCTGATCGTCGGTGTCATGCTTTCCTTCTACGGCCTCGTCACCCGTGGCAGCGAAATCTACGCCCGCTCCGCCGGCATGAACATCAACCTCATCTGGGGAATCGTGATGTTTGTCTTCGGCGTCACCATGCTCCTGCTGGGCCGCTACTCCGATAAGCATTCGAAGGCGCCCAGCCACGAGCCGGCCGAGCGCCCCCACGTCCCTGGCCACTGAGACGGCCGCGGTTCACTGCAGTTTTCCCAGAAAATCCCTCATCGCCCGCGCTACCACGTCCGGATTCGACACGAAGATGTGGTGGTTTGCACCGGCGATGCGCACCACCGGGTCCGCTGGGTTCGCCCGCTCAAACGCATTCGACTGATCCGTGCACCGCTCGAGATCGTTGGCCCGCAACGCCGCCTGGGCCATCGGATCGTTCGCCAGCCGTCCGCGAAATGCCGGACTCATATCATGTGGACACGCAAAGATCGCCATCGCCGGCGCCTCGATCTTCGTGAACTTCTCCATCCCGAACCACACCGCCAGCGGAATCGGAGGAGGCGGCGGCGGAACGGGTACATCCGGCATCTCCGCCAGGCGGACTTCCTCGCTGTCCAGGTCCCGGTTCAATTGCGCCACGCTGGCGCGCAATCCGTCGACGAAAGCGCGGTCGTACACCGCACCCGCGCGGAAAACATCGAGCCGCCTCTTCACGTCCAGAAGATCGATCTGCGTGTCGCCCCGCGCCGCATCGTAAAAGCCATACGCGTCCGCAGCATCCAGATAGATCAATCCCGCAACCTTTTGGCGATAGTGGCTGCCTGCAAAGCTCAACTCTTCGCCCGCGATCGAGTGCCCAACAAGAACCGGACGGTCCAGATGGAGCGCATCGATCACCGCCACTACATCCAGCCCAAGCCGCTCCGCAGAGTAGTTCGCGTCGGTGGGTGCGGGCTTGCTGGACGCGCCGAAACCCCGCCGCGTCATCCCATAAACGTGGAAACGATCCGTGAAACGCGGCGCAAACGTGTCGTAGACATGCGCCGTATCGCCCAGCCCGGCGAGAAACAGCAGTGGCCGCCCATCTTTCCGCCCGCCCCAGTCCAGCACCTCTACCTGCACGCCCGGCTCGACCGTCACCATGCGTACCGCGGGAGGAGGCACGGCCGCCTGAGCCGGCAGAAACCCCGCAATCCCCGCCAGCGCCAATACGGACAGCATTCCGCCTACTCCCCAATTCATCGACCCCATCGCCATCCCTCCTACTGCTGCTTCGCCACCGCGGTCGCTGCCAGCGTCCCGCCCAGCCCCATCGTCTCCACCGCCGACGAAGGCACAATCACCATCGAGCCTTTTTCTCGCATGGCCTCGTACAGCATGTTCATTCCGCGCAGATGCAGCGCCACCGGATTCTCCGCATACACTTTGGCCGCCTCGGCAAACTTCTCCGAGACCTGCACCTCCGCGTCGCCCAGAATCACCCGCGCCTGCCGCTCGCGCTCTGCCTGGGCCTGCTGCGACATGGCATTCTCGAGAGCCTGCGGAATGCGCACGTCCCGAATCTCCACCGATTGCACCGTGATCCCCCACGGCGTCGTCTTCTCATCCAAAATCTTCTGCAGTTCGTGCCCCAGCATCTCGCGCTCCGTAATCATCTCCGCCAGATGATGCCGCCCGATCGACTCGCGCAGCGCGGTCTGCGATCCCAGCGCGATCGCCTGCATGAAGTCCTCGACCTCCAGAATCGATTTCTCCGCGTTCCATACCAGCCAGAAAATAATGGCATCGACATTTACCGGCACGGTGTCGCGGGTGAGCGCCGACTCCGCACTTACCGTGGTCACCCGCACCCGCTGATCCACATAGCGGCTCAAGGTATCGACCACCGGCACGATCAGAAAGGCGCCGGGCCCGCGCAGTCCGCGATACCGCCCGAAGCGCAGCAGCGCCACCTTCTCCCACTGATCCACAACCTTGATGGCAAACAGGAAATACCCACCCACCAGAGCCCCCGCCACCGCATAGAGCGGCTGGTTCGTGAGCTTCACCGCCATCAGACCCGCGGCCAGGCAGGCCAGCAGAACGGCGATGCCCACTGGGCTGAACTGCTTCTGCATTGTCATGACTTCCTCCTCTTTCCCCCGCCATCCTGCTGCAAATCCCGCAACGTCCGGATCAGTTCCTCGAGGGTGAAACCCAGCGAGCCGGCGCGAGAAACCAGTTCGCTCGCCAGTTGCGCCAATTGCCGCTCCCGCTCTTCCTTCGGTGCAGCCGCCGCCGGTTCCGCGATAAACGTGCCCGCACCCTGCTGCGTGTCGAGAATCCCGCGAATCTCCATCTCGCGATACGCGCGCATCACCGTGTTCGGGTTGATCGTCAGGTCGACGGCCACCTGCCGCACCGTCGGCAGCTGATCCCCCGCACGCAGAGTCCCCAGAGCCGCCGCGCTCAGCACCTGATCGATCAGTTGCCGATAGACGGGGACCCCGCTGTGATCGTTGAGGCGAAAGGTGAACTCCGCACTCCGCATGGAAGCTGCTGCTTTCATCACATGAATAGTGTACTAGTGTTATGATATATTGCAACAATTAATTTTTCCCCAGGCCTGGACAGCTCGCGGCTCTCAGCCAGCCGAAACGAATCCCGTCAGCCCGGGAAGTATGGGGGCGCGGGAACGGTATGATCGTTTCCTGATGAGAAGAGCGCGTTTTCCTCTGGTTGTTTTGCTGGTCCTTTCGGGCGGCCTGGCTTTCGGGCAAGGGACCGCACCGACCTTCCGCTACAACCCGGGCCACGGATTGGTTACCCTGCCGGGGCGGGATCCGGCACAGAGTGGAACGGAGGCCGGAACCACCGTGATTCCGACGGTGCTGGTGCCGGTGCGGCTCGAGTTCGACACCAGGCAGACTTCCGGCAAGCCCTTCACCCTCGATGCCGCAGGGGATGTGCCGCGGGTTCTGCAGTCTCCGATATTCGCGAAGGCGGCCTTCGGATCGCAGGGGACAACGCAGTATGTGGACGCGATGCTGCGGGCGACTGTGGTCCCGGGAGTCGCCGAAACGGCGGCAGGATGGCACACCCTGCTGGGCCGGCCGGAGGTGCGGCCGGTGACGGTGAAGATCCCGCCCGGCTACGGCTACGTGCTCACATCGAAACGGACCGGGACCGCGATGGGAATGGCCGACCAGGAATACGTGCAGCGCGCGATCTTCCAGCAAATTGCGCGGGAAGGCGGCAAGCTGGTGATCGCGGTCACGCGGAATACCGGCTTCTACACTTATGGCGACGCGACCGTGTGCTGCACCTTCGGAACCCACGGCGTGGACGAGGTAACGGGCAATTCGTTTGTGCTGGCGTCGTATATAGGGGCCGCGCCCCCGCTGGTGACGGAGCGCGATGTGCAGCCGCTGACCGAACAACTCGCGGAGTGGGTGAACGATCCGCTGCATGACCCGCTGTTTCATATGGCATTCCGCAAGCCGCTGCCGCCGGAAGAGAATCTGGTCCCTGCGTGGCGGTGGCCGGCGGTGGAGGGTGTGGAACGCCGGGGATGCGGTGGCGACAGTCCGGCGACGCGCTACGTGCTGCAGGATCCGGTGGATACGAACGAGCGCAGCGATCTGCCCGCCGGGCCGACCGAGGAAGTGCGCGCAGGAGGCGCCACGTGGCATGTGGCGGATGTGGCGCTGCTGTCCTGGTACACCGGAGGAGCGGGAGGGTACAGCTTTCCGGACACGCACTTGCTGCAAGCGGCCGCGGATCACTGCCCCGCGCCTCACCTTCCTTCTTCACAAAGGGCGAATGAGCCGGCCCCTCCACCGGCGGTGGCGGCTGTGCCGTCGGAGGGAACAACGAACGGCCACGAGCTGATCGGTTACTGGACGGGAAGCGGGCCGGGCGGAACGCTGCTGCGGCTGCGCGATATCTCGCCGCAGTGGGACGTGATCCTGGTGGCGTTTGCGAACGTGAATCACCTGGCGCCGGAAGGCACGATGCAGATGCATGTGCGGCCGGGGCGGCCGGCACGGCCTGGCTTCCCGGCTGAGCCGCCGATGGACCTGGGCCAGATGAAGGAGGACATCACGTGGCTGAAGAGCCGGGGAAAGAAGGTGCTGATCTCGCTGGGCGGCGGCGGGGAGTATTTCACCCTGGCGCAAAAGGCCAGCATTCCCACCTTCGTGAATTCGATTACGCAGATCGTCGAGGAGTATGGCTTTGACGGCATCGATCTCGACTTCGAGTCCCCGTCGCTGGTGCTCGATCCCGGCGACAGGGACTTCCGGCATCCGACCACGGCGTCGGTGGTGAATCTGATTGAGGCGCTGCACCAGCTGCGCGCGCACTTCGGGCCGAAGTTCATGCTGACCCTGGTGCCGGAGGGCACGCAGATCCCGGGAGGATATGCGGGATACGGCGGGCAGTTCGGTTCGTACCTGCCGCTGCTGTGGGGGGTGCGCGACATGCTGTCCTTTATCGACGTCCAGGACTACAACACCCCGCCGTTCCAGGGACTGGATGGTGAGGTGTATCAGATGGGATCGGTGAATTACGACGCGGCGATGACGGAGTTGCTGCTGCACGGCTTCCCAGTGAGCGGACGGGATTTCTTCCCGCCCTTGCCGGCGGACAAAGTTGCCGCTGGATTTCTGACCGGGACGGCCACACCGCAGCTGGTGAGCGGGGCGATGCAGTTCCTGATTACCGGGAAGGCTCCCGCAGGGGTGACGTACAAACTGCAGCAGCCCGGCGGCTATCCGGGGATGATCGGCGCGATGTTCTGGACGATCGACGGGGATCGGCAGGAGAACTACACGTTCTCGAACCTGGTCGGTCCGCAACTGCACGGATATCCGGCGCCGGCTCCGAGGCAATCCCAGGAAAAGCCGAGAATCCCGCCGCGCTGATCGCCACAGCGGGATTCCCCCGGTCCGGGCGAGGCTACTTGCCGTAGATTGTGGCCAGCGCCGGCCCGGCTTCACTGTCCTCGATGACGGTAGTGCTGTGGTTGTCGAGCACGTCAATCCACGATGCAGCGAACGCATAGAGCGCCGCCGGATTGTTGGTCTCAAAGAGCGTATAGCCGCCGCTGGCGTCCGTCTTGTGCCAGCGGCCGAGGATCTTCACGCCGGCCGGCGGCGTTGCTTTGCCCGCGAGGAAGCGCTTGGCCGCTTCGGGGACGCAGCCGGGACGAATCGAGTACGTGGACATGACTTTCATAGGGAACCTCCAGGATGGAACGGGGTTGTCGGGAAGGAGCAGCGGGGGGAACGGGTCGAAGCGCAAAGTGTAGCACGGTGAGCTGAGCGTCTCTCCTGCGCGTTCGCTTGCAGAGTCCGGCCAGACCGGACAATAAACTCCAAGCGTGGGGCCGCCTCGGTATCCGTCCTTTTTGTGAAACCCGCGAACCATTGCGCGAATCTCTCTCCTGTCGTACGCTTTAACTAACCGGTTAGTTTAACTAACCGGTCAATCAATCCATGACCGCCCATCGCCACCCCGACCGCTCCCGCGACCGCATCCTCCAGGCCGCGATCCACGAGTTCAGCGAACACGGCCTTGCCGGCGCGCGCACCGGCGCAATCGCTGCCGCCGCCCGCGTCAACAAAGCCCTCCTGTACTACTACTTTCGCGATAAAGAAGCCCTCTATATCGCCGCTCTCGAGGAAGTCGCCGGCAGAGTGGCGGGCGACGCCATCGCCGTCCTCGACCTCGACTGCAGTCCCGGTGAGCGCGTGCTCCGCTTCGCTCTCCAGCACTTCGACCGCATCCTCTCGAAGCACGGCTTCCAGGCTCTCATGCAGCAGGAGATGGTCCGCTACCACCAAGGCCAAAGCACGGCCATGCGCGTCATCGCCAAAAACGCCTTCGAGCCCATGTGGGATCGCGCGCTCAGCCTCGTTCGCGAAGGCATCGAGTCCGGCGAACTCTGCAAAGTCGACACCATGCAGATGATGTACGCCGCCCTGGGCGCCAACGTCTTTTACTTCCTCAGCGCTCCCATGGTGCGGCTCCTCGCCCACGGCGATCCGCTGGAACCCACCGTCATCGCGGCCCGCCGCACAGCGGCCATCGAGTTTCTCGGCCAGGCGCTCTTTACCGACCGCCGCCATGGCACGCGTCTCGCACAGCACGTGCTCCACGCAACTCCTGTCCCCGAATTCTCCGTTCCCCAGAGGAAGACCGCATGAAACCACGCAATCGCATTTTCATCATCATGGCCGTGCTCCTCGTCGTCGCGCTGTGCTGGTACTTCTTCTCAACGAATCGCAGCACCGAATTACAGCTCATCGGTACGGTGGACGCCAACGAAGTGATTGTCAGCTCCCGCATCCAGGGCCGCATCCAGTCACTCGCCGTCCAGGAAGGCGATCACGTTACCGCCGGCCAGCTTCTTGCCACCATCCAGGCGCAGGACCTCGCCGCCGCTCGCAATGCGGCCGAAGCCGTGGCTCGCAGCAATCGCTTCAAGCTGGCGCAATCCCGCGATGCCGAACGTCAGAGCCTCGGCGACACCGAAAGTCAGCTCGCAACTGCGGAAGCCCAGGTCCGCGTCGCGAACGCTGCTCTTGCTCAGGCCCAGGCGCAGTACGAACACCAGGAAGCCGACACTCGCCGCGCCGTGGCGCTGGCTAAAGCCGGCGTCGCCAGCGAGCAGACGCGCGACGACATGGTCACCAGCCTCAATGCCGCCAAAGCCGCGGTCCAGTCGGCTCAGGAAAACCTGGCCGCTCAGCAAGCCGCCGTTCAGACCGCACAGGCCAATCTTTATCAGGCAAAGGCCGCTGGGGAAACGGTCGACGCCACCCGCGCCGACCTGCACAACGCTCAGGACCTGCTCGACCAGGCAGACGTGGAGCTGGGCTACGCCAGGATCGTTTCCCCGGTCACCGGCATCGTCAACGTCCGCGCTGCGCTCGAGGGCGAAGTTGTTTCTCCGGCCACGCCCATCGTCACCGTCGTCGATCTCTCCCAGACCTGGGTCTACGCTCCCCTGCCAGAAACCCAGGAGGACGCCGTCCAGCTCGGCGACCAGCTGCGTGTCGTCATGCCCAGCGGCGCAAGTGTGGAGGGCACGGTCATTGCCAAAACGGCACTCGCCGATTTTGCTACCCAGCGGGACGTCAGTCGCCGCAAGCGCGACATCAAGACCATCCAGATCAAGCTGCTCGTTCCCAACCCGGGCGAAAAGTTCGTGCCCGGCATGATCGCCGAGGTCTACATCCCCAAAGATAAGCTGGTGAATCCATGACCAGCTCGAAGCATAAGCAGGCCTCCGAGGGGGGCACTCCGCCCCCGGCGATCGCGGTCGAAAACATCATCAAGCGCTACGGTGCCTTCGAAGCCGTCAAAGGCGTCAGCTTCCAGGTCGCGGACGGGGAAATCTTCGGCCTCCTCGGACCCAACGGCGCGGGCAAGTCGACACTCATCCGCATGATGACCACCCTCATCCCGGTCACCGCCGGTCGCGCCCTCATCGCCGGAAACGACGTTATGCACGAGCCCAACGCCGTGCGCCATCTCATTGGCGTCATCCCCCAGGCCCTCACCAGCGACATCGATCTGACCGTCGAGGAGAATCTCTCCATCTACGCCAAGCTCTACGGTGTGCCCAAAGCCGAGCGCGAGCGCAACATCACCAATCTGCTCGAAGCCGTGGACCTCACGAAGTGGCGCGAAGCTCAGACCAGGACCCTCTCCGGCGGCATGCGGAGGCGCCTCGAAATCGCCCGCGGCCTCGTCCACAGCCCCACAATCTTTTTTCTCGATGAGCCGACCACCGGCCTCGATCCGGTATCCCGTGTAGCCGTCTGGGAGATGCTCGACCGCCTCCGCGTCAGCATGAAGCTGACCATCCTGATCACCACCCACTACATGGATGAAGCCGACAATCTCTGCGACCGCATCGCCATCATCGATCACGGCAAGCTGGTCGCTCTCGATACCCCGCTTGGCCTGAAGAACAGCGTTCCCGGCTCCAGCGTTGTGGAAGTTCAGTTCGGCTCCTCGGAGTCCGACTTGAATGAGCAGCTCCGGCACCTGCCCAGCGTCACCAACGTGGAATCGCGCGGCTCGGGCGAGTACCGCCTCATGACTTCGAACGGCCCTCTCACCACCACCCAGCTGGTGGAGATGGCCGCCTCCACCAATAATCCCATCCGCGCGCTCAGCGTCCAGAACACCACGCTGGACGATGTCTTCGTCCACTACACCGGACGCCAGCTGCGCGATGAACAAGTCAAGTCGGTCGGCTTCATGATGCCGCCGCGTCCGGGGATGCAGCCATGAACAGAATGTGGGCAATCGTCGAGCGCGAGCTGCGCAAGTTCTTTCGTTCCCCAACCCTCATGCTCATGTCCATGACGCTGCCGCTGGTGCAGCTCATCATCCTTGGCAATGCTTTTGGAGGAAAGATCAGGAATGCCCGCATGGGCGTTGTCGATCTCGATCGCGGAGAACAGGCGGTAAAGGTGCAGGAGGCCTTCGCCGCCGTAGCCGCGAACATCCGCACCTTCTACACCGTTCCCTATGACGATGAGCAGACCGCAAGGAAGGATGTCCAGTCCGGCAAAATTGACGCCGCGGTGATCATCCCCAAAGAGTATTCCCGCCGCGTTCTGGCCGGCGAATCGCCGGAGATCGGTCTGGTCGTCGACAACTCCGACCAGTTCGTCTCCAGCAGCCTCGAAAGCGAAATGCAGTCGGTGGTCGACGCCCTCAACGCGCCCCTGATCCAGTCCAAAGTTGTGCAGAAGGTCTCCCTCGACATCGTCGAGCTCTACCCCTACGTGGAGTACATGAAGTTCCTGCTGGCCGGCTCCGTCGCCCTCGCCATGTATATCTCCGTCATGATCGGCGGCGGCATGTTATACATCGACGACAAGGCCCGCGGGGTGCACGAAGGATATCTGGTCACACCCATTACCAAACTGGAGCTGGTGATGGGTCTGAACATCGCCGGAGCGGTGAAAGCCGTGCTCTCCGGCATCAGCCTGTCGGTCATCGGGTCCTTACTGGCAGGACTGGGAGTTATTTTTCATCCCGCTGCGGTCTTCCAGCTGGCCCTGCTCATCGTGGCCACATCCATCGCTTTTAACGGCATGATGTTTCTGCTGATGGTACGGGTGGACGATCCGCTGGTGCCGCGCGCCATGTTCGGCGTACTGAATACACTGCTCTTCTTTCCCAGCGGCGCCATCTATCCGATTACTGCTTTTCCTCCCTGGCTCCGCGCCATCGCCACCGTCGATCCGTTCACCTATGCGGTCCACGGATTCCAGTCCGTATTAATTAAGGATGGCGGGTTTGCTGCGATTCACAACGACATTCTCTTTCTCTTCGGCTTCGGCTTTGCTTCTCTGCTGATCGCCACCCCTCTCTTCAAGCGCACGCTCTAAATACGAAAAGCGGGCCGATGGCCCGCTTTTCGTACCTTCATCCCCTGCGCAGCGCTATTTCTTCGCAGCTTTCTCCTGAGACTTACGCCTTGCGGCCCAACGCCGCTTCAATGCTTCCGAAATACGCCTTCTTCCTTCGGGAGTCAGGCGCCGTTTGCGCCCCGCCACTGCGCTTTTCTTCGCCGGTCGTCCACGCTTTCCCGACCGCGTCTCTCCCCCCGCAAGCAGGGTCCGCGCCTCCTTCAGTTGCGCAATCTGGCGATTCAGCTCAGATACAATCTCATGAACCTGCACATATCCTCCGCGTCGTTCAAAGTTGGAAGCAAGGGCCCGTGTAAAGGAAATAACGATCGCTTCCCTTTGCCTTCCAGACTAACTGTTTTGTACGGAAATTGACAAATGACAGATCGGAGTTGCAGCGAGAAATTAGTGCCCGTCATCGTCTCCGGAAGGACGCGGCGCCGGAATGGCCTGATCCTCGCGCACCGGTCCGCGATAAGTGATCCCCAGCGGCGCATCGCGTCCCGCGTCCTGAGTGTAGCGGCGCAGGTTGCGCAGTGTTTCCAGCTTATCTCGCGCGTAATCCATCGCCAGCCGCGTCAGCGCATAGGTCACAATATCGCTGTGATGTAACCCCTGCATCTCCGGATCCCGCCGGAAGTTCAGCCATAGCCGGTGCACCAGCTGCACATCTTCTGCCTGCAGAGCCGGCGCGTGGGGGCCGATATGAAATGCCTGCGCTTCCCCATCCGGCATCACGACATAGAAAGTGAATTGCCGCTTGGGTTCGGGTAAGTTCTCCCATGCCTGCCCCACATGGAAAGCCTGATCCTGCGCCGACATTCGAGTCGACAATCCTGAGACCAGGGCCGCGACTTCCAGCGAATTCGCCGCCTGCACCAGCGCCGCAAATACATCGCCCGCGGGAACCACCAGCAGGGAAATATGTTTACCAAAGCTCTCCGCCACCGACACGGCCTTGGTAAACAGCATCTGCTCGTGCTCGCTGAATATCTGGTTGTCCACATACTCCGGACCGCCCGCTCCCATGATCCTCGCGGTCAGCACCACGATGTCCTGTTGATCGGTTCGCGTACGCGCCAAAGCCCACTTCAGCGCATACGGATTCACCGGATCCCGCATCGTCACCAGCACCCCGCCCGGCCGGACCTGCAGAGCCTCCGCACCGATCGTGTCCTGCTGCTCCAACTGGAAATGTTCCTTCATCTGCTGCTGGGTTCGCTGGTGCCGGGCCAGATTTCTTCGTTCTGAAATCGCAAAAATCGTGAAGAAGACCGCCGTAAACGCGATGCCGCTCTCGGTGGCAACGCTCTTCGTGGCCAGATTGACAACCGCCACCATGAACAGCGTCAGAAACACGCAGAACAGCCCGATCGGTAACTCTGTCTTGCCAATCTTCAGATTGACGGGCACCTTCCAGCCGCGCTCGCCTTTGTACTTCCAGCGCAGCACCAGCATCGCCAGCGAATTGAAGGTGAAGCTCCAGATCACGCCAAACGCGTACGCTTCGCCGAGGGTGATCACGTTGCCGCGGCTCACGATGATGGTGAACAGCTGCATGCCGGTAATCAGGTTAATGATGCGGTAACTCGTCCCAAAGCGCCGATGCGGCTTGCGGAACCAGTCCGTCAGCACGCCGTCTTCGGCCACACGCATCATCACGCCCGTCGATCCGATAATCGACGTGTTGATCGCCCCCGACAAAATCAGGAATCCGACGATCACGACGAAGATCCGGAACAGGATCCTCAGCACCAGCGGACCCCACATGTACATCGCCATGCCCGCGATCAGGTTGTCGCCGTAGATCCTCACGCGCACGTTGTCGGGGATGATCATCGTGCCCAGCATCGTGCCGACGCCGGTGAAGATGAAGCTGTAGATCGCGATGACGATCGCTGCCTTCTTCAGGTTCTTCAGCTTTGGATGCTGAATCTCCCGGTTGACCTGAGCCAGCGTCTCCTCGCCGCTCATGGCCAGCACCGAGTGACCAAAGGCCATCAGGATCCCAAACAGCCCCAGCATCGTCGACACCCGCGTGCCAGCCAGGAACCCCAATGCGTCCGGGGAAAAGTGCAGGTTCGAGGGAATCGGCAGCGGCGGCAGTTTGGCGCGGATATGGAAGGCGGTGACGAATCCCCAGCCCAGCAGCAGAACCACCATCACAGTGGTCACCTGCATCACGCTCAGAGCCTTGTCGCTCGACTCCTCGATGCCCTTGATGTTTTGCCACCAGTAGTAAACGGTCACCACTGCAGCGAAGACCGCCGCGGTTTCGTTAATCGGCAGACCGGTGTGTCCTACAGCTGCAAACCCCGCAGGCAGCCAGTGATGGGCGACGCTCACCCGCAACAGCTCATTCAGCAGCCCGACGATGTATTGTCCCGCCGATACGCCGGAGATCGGCCCCGTCAGGATGTAGTCGAACATCAGCGCTGAGACGCTCAGCTTGGCGAAGTTTCCGCCCAGCGCTTCCTTTACCACTCGATATACGCCGCCGCGGGTGAACATCGAGCAGCTCTCGACGTAGACCGACCGCACCGCAAAGGAAAACAGCATGACGCCCAGGATGAACCAGGGCGCAGCTTTACCGACCGCCTGTTCGGCGATGCCTCCGGCGTAGAAGGCCGACGATCCGAGGTCGTTGAGCACCACCGCCGCGGCTCGCCAGAACGAAATAAAGGTGAGCATGACCGAGGAAGCGACGACCAGCTTCACTCGATCCGAGTGCGGCGCGTACCCGGTGGTTCCTTGTGGCATGAGAGGCGAAAAAACACCTGCGGCGGCCGCGGTTGCGTGGTCAACCCCCGCCGACGCGCCCAGCGCTGAGTGTATGTCGCCCGCGCTGCTCAGTCAAGAAACCGATTTCCGCCGCTCCATCCGGCCCTCAGCCTGGACAGCGCCCTCGCCTTCAGCAGCGTCCCAAACTGCAGGAATCAAATCCGTTCCCCGCCATGCCGCACCGGCAAATTGGACTGATACACTCATGCGCAGAGCCCGAACCATGTCCGACGAAGTAGTATCGCGGAGCCTCACCTCCATCCTCGGCACGCCCATTACCAGCGTGCGGGGCCGGATGCGCGGGCGCCTGAAAGATGTGGCCGTCGGCACTGGCGCCGATGCCGGCCGGGTCGCCGGTCTGGTGCTCAAAACCCGCAAAGGTCTCGAAATTGCCTCCTCCAAAGACGTTCGCTGGACCCCCAGCGGCGCTCTCGAGCTTCGCCCCGAAGCCACTCTGAGTCCGCTGCATGGCGACGAGAATTTCATTCTCCTCCGCCAGGACCTTCTCGATCGCCAGATCATCGACGTCCACGGCCGCAAGGTGGTGCGCGTCAATGATGTCAACCTTCACTGGCAGCTCGACGGCAATGGTGACGAACAACTCAGAGTCACCGAAGTCGAAGTCGGCCTGCGGGGCGCACTCCGCCGGCTCTTCCGCGGCACGCTTCCCAAACGAACCCTCGAAGGCTTCATTGCGAAGCTCCCGCCCCGTGTCATCCCCTGGAACTTCGTCGACATGATCGAGGTGGATCCCGCCCGCCGCGTCAAGCTCAACATCGAACACGAGCGTCTGGCGCAGCTGCATCCCTCCGATATTGCCGACATCCTCGAAGACCTCGCCCCGGCCGAACGCGAAGCCATCCTCCGCACCCTGGATGAAGAGGTCGCCGCCGAGACGCTGGAAGAAGTCGAGCCGCGCCTGCAGAAGTCCCTCGTCCAGGCCCTCGATTCTGAAACCGCCGCCGGCATCGTCGAGGAAATGGACCCCTCAGCCGCCGCCGATCTCCTCGCTGAGTTATCCAACGAGCGCTCCGAAGCCATTCTCGAAGAGATGGATCCCGAGGAGCGCCAGGAGGTCAAGGAACTTCTCGAGTTCCGCGAAGATTCTGCCGCCGGCCGCATGACGACCGAGTACGTCGCCGTCCCGCAAACTGCAACCGTGGCCGACGCGATCCGCGCCCTGCGCGGCTTCGAGGGAGATCCTGAAACCATCACCGAGATCTACCTGACCGACTCCGGTGAGAATCTGCAGGGCGTCGTACCCCTCGCCCGCCTGGTCCTCGCCCGCCCCGAAACCCGCCTCGATGTTCTCACCGAACCACGCTTCATCTCGGTGCGCGGCGATCAGCATGAAAACGAAGTCGCCGAGCTGTTTGACAAATACAACCTGCGCGCTCTGCCCGTCCTCGATAAGTCAGGCCGTCTGGTCGGCGTCGTCGAAGCCGACCACGTCATCGCCTTCCTCCGCTCGCGGGCATAGAAAACGCGGAGCGCTGTGGTGCACCCCGCCTGTTTCCGCTGACTGTTTCGGTGCCGTCAGACGCCGATTACCGCGCACAATTCCTTCACCGCGGCTGCTGACTTCCGAAGTGCCGCGTCTTCCTCAGCCGTCAGCCTGATCTCCAGAATCTGCTCGATCCCTCGCGACCCCAGCTTGCACGGAACCCCGATGTAGTAGCCGCTGATCCCGTACTCGCCTTCAAGATAGGCCGCGCAGGGCAGAACCTTCTTTTTGTCCTTCAGAATCGCCTCAACCATTTCGACCGTCGCGGCCGAGGGCGCGTAATAGGCACTGCCGGTCTTCAGATACTTCACGATCTCCGCGCCGCCATCGCGCGTGCGCTGCACAATCGCCTCGATCTTCTCCTTCGACATCAGCTCGGTGATCGGAATTCCCGCAACCGAGGAATAACGCGGCAGCGGCACCATCGTGTCCCCGTGGCCGCCCAGCACAAAGGCCGTCACGTTTTCGACCGAAACCTTGAGTTCCTCGGCGATAAAGGTCCGGTAGCGCGCCGAATCCAATACCCCGGCCATGCCAATCACTCGCTCGCGATTGAATTTCGATTGCCGGAAGGCCGCCTGTGCCATGGCATCCAGCGGATTCGAAACAATAATCAGGATGCAGTTCGGCGAGTTGGCAATCACCTTGTCCACCACATCCGACATGATCTTGTAGTTCGTCTGCAGCAGATCGTCGCGGCTCATCCCCGGCTTGCGCGGAATCCCCGCCGTAATGACCACCACATCCGACTCGGCCGTATCCGCATAGTCATTGGTGCCGATGATGTGGCAGTCCCGCTTCTCGATCGGCATCGCTTCCAGCAAATCCAGCCCCTTGCCCTGCGGAATCCCTTCGACCACGTCGATCAGTACCACGTCGGCCAGCTCCTTCGAGGCAATCCAGTGCGCCGCCGTCGCGCCCACATTCCCCGCACCTACAATCGTGACTTTCTTCCGCATGAAATCCCCCCTATGAATACCGTTTGCTGTCAACTAACCCGCATCGCCTCCAATATCCTGTCAAACAGACCCCCTTCCATGTTGCCTCTGGTGACAAATGGCCTCTGTTTATTGACCAGGAATGGAACTTGGCGGAATTCCGAACTCGCTCCGACCCAGTGGGCCCTCGAACGCATTCCAACAACAACGACTCCTTCTTTTTTCAGCATCCTCGCCGCGAGATCGAAGGTGTACTCCTGCGAATCGCAGATCTTTGCTACTGGCAGCGCCGCTCTTCTCGAAGGATAGGGAAACCACTCTATGACCATGAGTCGCTTTGCAAACGTCGACTCATGAAGGCCGGACTCCGATCTCAGACGGCCGACAATCTTTCGCCACCATTGCCCTGCTCCCGTTTCCCTGAACGCAGGATTGAGCGGATAAAAAGGGAAATCCTGCTTTCCATGTCTCAGATTGAGGAACATCCCATCCCGAAAATCAGCCCAGCTATGGCTAAGATTGTTGACGGAGTACCCGGGACTCAGTCCGAGTAATACGACTTTGGCCTGGCTAGGATCGCCGATAAACGGTTCTGGGATTGCACTTGCCACCACTCTTCGGTCTTCATCCCTCTGCTGCTTATTGAATATCTCAATCGAGGCTCTATCGGTCTCGAGCAAATAGGAGCCACCGTCGAAGGTCAGAGACTCCCACGGATTTGTCATGGCTACATGTTCTCAATCATCTTCGTCGCAAACTCGCTGGTCTTCACCTTGGTCGCGCCCTGCATCTGCCGCTCGAAGTCATAGGTCACAAATTTCTGCTGGATCGTCTTTTCCATCGATCTCTCGATCAGCTTTGCCGCCTCCGGCCATCCCAGGAACTCGAACATCATCACCCCGCTCAGCATCACCGAACCCGGGTTGATCACGTCCTTGTCCGCATACTTCGGAGCCGTCCCGTGGGTCGCTTCGAAGACTGCGTACCCGTCGCCGATATTCGCTCCCGGAGCAATTCCCAGGCCGCCCACCTGCGCCGCGCACGCGTCGGAGATGTAATCGCCATTGAGATTCGGACACGCCAGGATGCTGTACTCTTCGGGCCGGATGATCACCTGCTGGAAGATCGAATCCGCAATGCGATCGTTGATCAGCACCTTCTTCTTCCACGCGCCGTTCCCGTGCGACTTGCCGATCGTATCCAGCACGCCTTTGACTTCCGCGTACAGCGCCTTGCGAAACTCATCGTTGCCGAACTCCAGCCCCGGCTCAATCAGCGCCGCATTCTGCTCCACGGTCAGGCCAGGATTCGCTTCCACGTTGCCCAGAATCCAGCTCTCCCGCTCGGTCACCACGTCGCCGCGAAATTCCTCCACCGCGACCTCATAGCCCCACTCGCGAAACGCGCCCTCGGTGAACTTCTGAATATTCCCCTTGTGGACCAGCGTTACCGACTTGCGCCCTGCATCAACCGCATGACGAATCGCACAGCGCACCAGCCGCTTCGTCCCGGTGATGGAAATCGGCTTGATGCCCACGCCCGAATCCTCGCGAATCTTTTTCTTCCCGCCCTTCAGCATGTCATCGTTCAGAAAGCTGATCAGCCTCTTCGCGTCCGCCGTCCCTTCCTTGAACTCGATGCCGGCATACACGTCCTCCGTGTTCTCGCGGAAGATCACCACATCCAGCTTCTCCGGTCGCTTCACCGGGCTGGGCACGCCCGAGTAGTACTTCACCGGCCGCACGCACGCATATAGATCCATAATCTGTCGCAGCGCGACATTCAGCGAACGAATCCCGCCGCCCACCGGTGTCGTCAGCGGGCCTTTTATCGACACGCGAAAGTCGGTCGCGGCTTTCACCGAATCGTCCGGCAGCCAGTTCCTGAATTCGCGAAATGCCTTTTCGCCCGCGTAAATCTCGAACCACTTCACCGCTCGCTTGCCGCCGTACGCCTTCTCCACCGCCGCGTCGAACACTCGCTGCGAGGCGCGCCAGATATCGCGTCCGGTGCCGTCGCCCTCGATGAACGGAATGATGGGATGATCCGGAACGTTATATTTCCCGTTCGCATATTGAATCGCTTCGCCGTCCTTCGGCAAAGCTAGCCCGTTATAGCTGGTCTGCATGTGTGTTGGGTTCCTTCTTGGCCGGCTGAAATAAGAGAGGTCAAAGAATCACGGTACCATCCGGCAAAGAACGGGTGCAACGGCGCTCGCGCCCGCTGCGCAGTAACATTACCCATATGCCTGCCCGGTGGATGTCTGCTCGCTTCGCTCCCCTCCTGTTGTTCATCGCCGCATTGTTCGCAGCGATCGGTTCGCCGGCCGTCGCGCAACAACCGCCTGTCCGGGTCGCGATCGTCGGCCTCGAACACGGACACGTCACCGGATTTTTGCACGCCTTCCCGCTCCAGCACGACGCCCAGCTCATCGGAATCGTCGACGCCGACCCCGCCCTCCGTGCCAAATATCGGCAACAATTCCATCTCGCCCCCAGCCTCTTCTACACCACCCTCGACGAGCTTTTCGCCCACCAGCATCCGCAGGCGCTGCTCGTCTACACGTCGATTGGCGAACATCGCCGCATCATCGAAGCCGCCGCTGCCCACGGCGTCGACGTCATGGTCGAGAAGCCGCTGACCCTTTCGCTCGATGACGCCCTCGCCATTCGCCACGCCGCGCGCGAACACCACATTCAGGTCCTCGTCAATTACGAAACCACCTGGTATGCCAGCAACCGCGCCATCGAAGAGCTGCTGCAGCAGAATCGCCTCGGAGAAATTCGCAAGGTCGTCATTCACGATGGCCATCAGGGCCCCAAAGAAATCGGCGTCCAACCCGAGTTCCTCAAATGGCTCACCGACCCTGCGCAGAACGGCGCCGGCGCCCTCTACGACTTTGGCTGCTATGGCGCCGACCTCATGACCTGGTTCATGCACGGCGAAGCGCCGCTCAGCGTCACCGCCGTCGCCCAGACCGACAAGCCGCAGACCTACCCTCGCGTCGACGACGACGCCACCATCATCCTCCGCTACCCGCGCGCCCAGGCCGTCCTCATGCCTTCCTGGAACTGGCCCTTCAGCCGCAAGGACACCGAAGTTTACGGCACCAAAGGCTACGCCATCGCCGTCAACGGCACCGATTTGCGGGAACGTTTCAGCGAATCCTCACCCGAAACGTCGCTCACCGCGCCGCCGCTCGCCGCTCCCGAGGACACATCGCTCCACTACCTCGCCGCTGTCGTCCGCGGCCAGCTCCCGCCCCACGGCGATCTCACCGCCCTCGACACCAACATCGTCGTCATGCAGATCCTTGACGCCGCCCGCGAATCCGCCCGCACAGGGAAATCCGTAGACCTGCACCCGCTGCCCCGATAGTCCGGGCTGCATTCGGTTACGAAGAGCTGGTGTGGTCGAGGATGATCTTCCAGCCCGCCGCCGTCTTTTCGAACACCAGCGAGAAAACACCCGCGGAATCGCCTCCGCCCGCCGCTGTGCGGATCAGATGGAAACGGCCGGTCACCACCGCGTGCTCCGGCCCGAGCATGCGGACATCGAGATCGGTGAAATCAAGGTGACCCATCGCGTCGCGCGTCGCATAGGCGTTCTGATAGCGCTCGAGGATCTTCTGGTACCCGTGTTCCAGTCGCTTGCCAATGAAAGTCGTCTGCGGGGAGTTGGCGTAGCTCTGCATAAACGCCACAACATCGCCACGGTTCCACTCCGCCTGTTGGGTGACAAGCACATGGCGGATGGCGTCGGGCGCGGATTGCGCGAAGAGCGTTGCCGTGAACAACAGAATTGCGGGAAGGATGCGGATGCGGTGCATGGGTGACCTCGTGACACAGGGTACAGGGTTGCGCACCGCCCGGTACATCCACCCCATCGGGTCTGCTGTGATGCCGGTCGCCGCGGTCTGATTTCGTGGGCCGCTCGGCGGCCGGATACACTCTTCTCGTGAAGCGTCTGCATGCAAAGTTCCTGCGGTCCACCACCGCCGCCGAGCAGTTCCCCCGTCCGGGTCCTCCGGAGATCGCCTTCCTCGGGCGCTCGAATGTCGGCAAATCGAGCCTGATTAACGCGCTGCTGGGCGAGAAGCAGGCCCGCGTTTCTTCAACGCCGGGGCGGACAAGGGCAATCAACTTTTTCGCCCTAGCGCCCACTCCCTGGCAGGAGAAACCTGATCAGGCCGCGCAACTGGTCTTCGCCGATTTGCCGGGGTACGGCTACGCGAAGCTGTCGAAGTCGGTCAGCGCCGAATGGCCGAAGTTCATCGAGCCCTATATCCGCGAACGCTCAACCCTTTCCCTGTGCATCTGCCTGGTCGATTCCACCATCCCGGTTCGTGCGAGTGATGCCCAGCTGATCGAATTTCTGGAAAGCGCAGAGCGCAGCTTCATCGTCGTGGGCACCAAGGCTGACCGGCTCTCCGGGAACGGCCGCGTGAAAGCGCTTCGAGAATTGGGCGAGGCCTTCGGAAGCGACCGTCTCCTGCTGGTCTCTGCCAGAACCGGCGCCGGCATGAAGGAATTGTGGCAGGCGATTGGGCAGGCAGCCGAATTGACCTGATCGCAGCAGCGGCTGCGAAAACCGCGGTCACTCAGGGATCGTTGCGCAGGCGCTTGAGCAGCTGCGTGGGATGCACCGGCTTGAGCAGGACTTCGAACTCGTGTCCGCTCATGCGCGCGTCGTGCAGCAGGTCCGAGGTGGCAGCCTGGCCCGAGAGCAACAGCACGCGACACTCCGGGATCATGGCGCAAATCCGGATCGCGGCTTCGATCCCACTCATGCCCGGCATCACCACATCGCCCAGAAAAATATCGGGACGGAATGCATGTGCCGTATCCACCGCTTTGGAGCCGTTGTAGACCGCAGTCGCCTCAAAGCCACTCTGATTCAGGATCAAACCCAGAGTGTCGGCGATCACACATTCGTCGTCCGCGATGAGTACCCGGGGGCGAACCGCGCCGCTGGCTTGAGAGTCCATGGAGCCCTTGCGCCTCTGGCGCATATTGTTCAAATAGAAGGATTCTGTAGCGCGAGTATAGTCCGGGCTGCTTCGACTTTTGGAGAATTGACTGGAAGAATCGAGGATGGCGCGCCTTGGCCGAGACGGAGGGGACTTTGACCCAGGACGCGCTCAGGATTTATAACGGGTCTTCAGACTGCGCGAAGGCGCGGCGGAAGTCGTTCCGCTGGCGGGTTCGCGCGAGACGTTCCATCGTGCGACGGGATGCTCGGGAAGGCGGTGAAAATCCGCCACTGCCCCGCAACTGTAAGCGCGTGTTCCTGCGTCCGGTCATCAGACGCAGAAATGGCCTGGCCAGAAAGCCACTGGAGCCTCGGCTCCGGGAAGGCGGCTGGGCCGGCTCTTCGGTAATTCCGGAGAGCAGCGCGCAAGTCAGGAGACCGGTTCCGTTCGCGGGTTTGTCCTTTTGGCAGGCCCAATCACCGCGTTCCGAGGGGAACGGAGGATTTATGACTCGATCTGCTCGGCCTCGAGGCCGGCTTCTGAGCTTTTCCCGATGCTTCATCGCGGTTCTTCTCCTGGGAGCGGCGCCCGCGCTCCACGCTGTCAGTGTTCATGGCACGGTGACCGATCCGCTGGGCTACCCCATCGTCAATGCCGTCGTCGCCCTCGTGCACGATGGACAGGTGCTGGTCAATGGCCGCACCGGCGTGGACGGAGGCTACACCCTCACCAGCGGTGAATCCGGCCGCTTCTATGTGCTCGCCTCAGGAGTTTCCTTCCGCCAGCTGGCGACCCAGAGCTTCTATGGTGGCGCCCTGGACGATGTGGAGCAGAACATCGTGCTGGAACCGGCCTGGGTGCGCCAGTCCGTCGTGGTCACCGCAACCGGAACCCCCGAGCCACAGGCTCAGGTCAGCGCGTCGGTTACCGAACTGAGCGCGGCGCAGCTGGGGAACCAGGCAAGTGCCGTCGATCCCCTGCGCCAGGTGCCCGGGTCGTTCATCGCACAGAGCGGCGGATATGGCGGAGAGACCTCGCTCTTCATCCGCGGCGGAGATTCCACTGCGAACCGCGTGGTGCTGGATGGCGTGCCCGTCGAGGACGTGGGCGGCCGCTTCGATTTCGGCAACCTGGCGACCACCGGGCTCGAGAGCCTCGAAATCTATCGCGGCCCCAATACGGTTCTTTACGGCTCGGACGCCGCCGCCGGCGTCGTGGCGCTCACCACGCCACGCGGCAGCACCCAGTTCCCTTCCCTGCTCTACGAGGGCGATGCCGGCAGCTTCGGCACCTGGCGCAACCAGGTGCAGGTGGGCGGGATGAAGAGGAAGCTGGACTACTACGGTGGCTTCTCCCAGTTCAATACCCAGAACTCGACCCCCAACGACGAATACCACGACAACACTTCGGTCGCGAACCTGGGGTGGAGTCTCTCCGCGAAGACCCAGGTCCGCGTAACCGCCCGCAACAGCGATTCGTCGATTGGCCTGCCCGGCGGCAATGGCGGCTATCTCTTCTACAAATTCACCAACGACGGCCAGGAGCTGGATCAGGACACCTACGGGACGGGCACGATTGCCCACACCTTCCGCGACAACTGGCACGGCACCGTGCGCTATGGCCTGGTGCGCAAGCGCGAGGAGTCGCAACAGTGGTATCCCGCGGGGAATCTGCTGACCGGCAGCGACCTCGGCGCCGGCAACTACTACGGCAATGACGAAACCGTGCTCGGCGCGAACAGCTCTTCCTCCAGCGGCCAGGCGTTGCTGAACTACGGGGACGGATCGCCCTACCCGTGGAAGGGCAATTTGGCCTCCAACCGCGACGACCTCTTCGCCCAGACCGACTACCAGCATGGCCCGCACCTCGGCGTCATCGCCGGATTCCGCTATGAAGACGAGCGCGGTCTTGAAAGCTACCCCGTCTACTTCCTCCAGAACAACCTCGACCGCACGAACTACGACTACCAGGCGCAGCTGGGCGGCCAGTTCAGGAATCGCTTCTTCTACATGGCGGCCGGCGGCGTCGAAAAGAACGGCCTGTTCGGCACCGTCGGCACGCCGCGCGGCGGAGCATCCTGGTACGTCGTGCGGCCGGGCAACGGGCTCGTGCACGGCACCCGCCTGAGCGTCAACTTCGCCAAAGGCTATCAGGAGCCGACCCTCGACGAGCAGTTCGGCTCCCTCTACTCCTTCCTGCAGGCCAACGGCGGCCAGACCGCCGTCGCGCAGTATGGGATCGCGCCCATCGGGGCGGAGCTATCGCGAAGCTATGACGGCGGCCTCGAGCAGAGCCTGTTTAATGAACGGGTCATCGCGCGGATCACCGCGTTTCACAATGAGTTCGGCAATCAGATTGAGACGGTGCCGGCCACCCTGGTCCCCACGCTGCTTCCCCAACTGTCGCCGGCGCAGCAGCAAACCCTCATGAGCTTCCTGCAAAACAACGGCGCCTACGATCTGGACCTGAATTCCCTGTCGTGGCGGGCCCAGGGCATCGAGTCCGAGGTCCAATACGGAATGGGCAGGAACCTGTTTGTGCGCGGAGGCTACACCTACCTTGACGCGGTGGTGCAGCACTCGTTTTCCTCCGACGCCGTCGGACCCAGCTTCAACCCGAATTATCCCGGCGTCCCCATCGGCGATGTCGCGCCGCTGGTCGGGGCGCGCCCCTTCCGCCGTCCTCCGCACACCGGATTTGCCAGCGTGATGTACACCGGCAGACGCTGGGCCGGGATCGTGGATGCGTCCTTCGCCAGCCGCAGCGACGACTCCACTTTCCTCGGCGGCGACGATGTGAACTACGGCAACACGCTGCTGCTTCCGAACCGCAACCTGGACTACGGCTACGCGAAGATCGACGTCGGCGCCACCTATCAGTACAAGCCGTGGATGCAGATCTACAGCCAGATCAACAATCTGACCAGCGACCAGCTCATCGGGCCGATTGGGTATCCAACGCTGCCTCTGAACTTCCGCACCGGAGCGCGTTTCACCGTGCGCCTCGGGCGGAAGCAGTAGCCGGATTCCATAGATGGATTTCAGGGCCGCCGGGTGCGGGACAGGCATCGCATCCGGTGCCCGAACGGACGGGAGAATCTGGGCAGGCTTCCTACGCGGCTGGGCGGCGTAGAGCCTGATCCCTGGTGGTCTGATCCTGACCCGTTTGATTCTGACTTGTCAGGAAAACCATCATCACCGTGCCGGAACGGGTGTTCTGGGGCGTGGCCACCTGGCTGCGGCAGCGGATGGACCCCCCTTTGCGGACCAGCAGATCCTTTACAATCCACAAACCAAGACCGGTGCCGACATCCTTCTTCGTGGTGAAGAAGGGATTAAAGATTCTGCGCCGGACCTCCTCGGGAATTCCATTGCCGCGATCGGCAACCACCAGGCGCACACCAGGCACGCCGGTATCCGGGTGCCGCGCCGGCCACGCTCGGACATCGACCTTCGTGCCGAAGTCGGAAGCGTCAATCGCGTTGGAGAGAAGGTTCGAGACCACCTGTTTGAATTCGCCCTGCAACGCAAACAGCGTCAGCTCGGGCCGGATATCTTTCCGAATCTCCATCTGCCTGTACCGGAAGCGGCGATCGTAGATGACGAGAATCTCTTCAATGGCCTGGCCGACTGAAATCCGAACAGGAAACGACGTGTCGCGGTAGAAGCCGAGCGTTTGGCGGGCAATGTGCGAGACGCGCTGCAGCTCCTCATCGGCTGCGGTCAGGCAGCTGCGTGTGGAGGGCGAGAGGCCGGCGTCCTGACAAGCCAGATAGATGAGATTGGTGACCGCCTCCAGCGGGTTGTTGATCTCGTGGGCAACGGTCGCGGCCAGGCGGCCGACGGCGGCCAGGCGCTCGGTGGTGCGCAGCGCGTCTTCCAGCCTCTTCTGCAGCGTAATGTCGCGCAGGATTTTAGCCGCGCCGATGACCTTGCCTTCCGGATCGCGGACCGGAGAGATGGTCAGCGAGACATTGATCAACTCACCGGATTTTGCAAGCCGCACCGTTTCGAAATGCTCGATGCGCTCGCCGGCCTGGATTTTGCGCAGGATCTCGACCTCGTCGCCATGCAGTTCAGGCGGAATGACGGTGGTAATCGGCCGACCGATGATCTCTTCGGCCTTCCACCCCAGGATGCGCTCGGCAGCGGCGTTCCAGCTGGTCACAATGCCGGTCAGGTCTTTGCTGGCAATGGCGTCGTCGGACGATTCCACGATCGCGGCCAGTTTCATCTGCGCTTCGTCGGCGCGCTTTTTCTGGGTAATGTCGAGGACGAAGCAGCGGGTGTGAAGGAACTGCCCATTGTGCGTCCAGGGATTGCCGTCGATGCGCATCCAGCAAAAATCTCCGCCATGACAGCGAATCTGAATCTCGCAATCCCGTATCTCATCGCCCGCCCGGAAGCGGCGAAGCAGCTCCTCAGCCCCCGCGCTGTCACCCAGGAAAGCCGCGAAATTGTAGCCCACGAACTCATCGTGCTCATAGCCCAGCAGGTCGAGGACGGTGTGGTTCGCCCACAGAATGGTGCCATCCGGCCCCACCCATTGCATCCCGATCACAGTGTTTTCCATGAAGTCCAGAATCTCGGACTCGTGGACCTCGAGAGCCTGCCGAGGTTCCCTTCGTGTCGGGGTCCGTTCGTTCCGGGGCGGGGACTGGGGCGGGGCTGCCGCACCGCGCCGGTTCACAGGGGCCATGGCGCGTGCGGCGGTTCCGGGAAGCGGCTGCGCATCGCTCGCGCAGAAATAGCAGGCCGGGCCGGTTCCCTGAGGGAAAAACCGGGCCTTGCCGATTTCTTCGGAGCCACGCGCGCCGTTGTTCGGCAGGGGTAGAGGTTTCATGAAAGGGGCCCTGGGCAGAAGACAGGGAGTGCGGTCGAAACCCTGATGTCTGAGGTGGGTGATCTCCTGGTGAGTTGGATGACAGGCTTGTAACGAAGGGATGCCCGGCGGCGGAGGCTGGCGTCTATGGTGCTGGGCCGGCGGGATGCGACGGGGGGTGCCGCATCCCGGATACGACGACTGCGGGGCCTACTGCCGGACGGCCGCTTTTCCGGTCCGGACGGCTTCCTGGGCGTGCGCAGCTCCGTTCGGTGGCACTGCCGGCGGCTCGGGCGTGGCCGTTTTCGCTCCAATTCCCAGTTTCTGGCGAAGCTGCGTGTCGATTCTGGCGAAGGTGTCGCGGTTCTCCTTCAGGAACTGGCGGACATTCTCGCGTCCCTGGCCGATGCGCTCGCCGGAGTAGCTGAACCAGGCGCCGCTCTTGTCGACGATGTTGTTGGTGACCGCGAGATCCAGCACGTCGCCTTCACGGGAGATGCCTTCGCCGTAGAGGATGTCGAATTCGGCATCGCGGAAAGGTGCGGCCACCTTGTTCTTGACGATTTTGACCTTGGTGCGGGACCCCACCACAACATCGCCTTCCTTCACCGCGGCGATGCGCCGAATGTCGATGCGGACCGAGGAATAGAACTTGAGGGCGCGGCCGCCGGTGGTGGTTTCCGGATTGCCGAACATCACGCCGATCTTCTCGCGGATTTGGTTGATGAAGATGAGCGACGTGCGAGATTTGGAGACGGTTCCGGTGAGCTTGCGCAGCGCCTGGGACATGAGGCGGGCCTGCAGGCCCATGTGGGAGTCGCCCATTTCGCCGTCCAGCTCGGCCTTGGGAACGAGGGCGGCGACCGAGTCGACGACAAGGACGTCGATGGCGCCGGAACGGACGAGGGATTCGGTGATCTCGAGAGCCTGCTCGCCGTAGTCGGGCTGGGAAATGAGAAGGTTGTCGATGTCCACGCCGAGTTTTTTCGCGTATTGCGGATCGAGGGCGTGTTCCGCGTCGACAAAGGCGGCGAGACCGCCGGCTTTCTGGGCTTCGGCAATGATCTGGAGGGTGATAGTGGTTTTGCCGGAAGATTCAGGGCCGAAGATTTCGATGACCCGGCCGCGGGGCACGCCGCCCACGCCGAGGGCGGCGTCGAAGGAGATGGAGCCGGTGGAGATGACGGAGATAGGGACGATGGCCTCTTTGCTGCCGAGGCGCATGATGGATCCCTTGCCAAACTGCTTTTCGATTTGCGCGAGCGCCAGATCGATGGCGCGCTGACGGTCATCTGCCACGGGTTTGCTCCAGTCGTTGGGTACCGAAATTTGCCCCGAGTCTACCATCCGGGCATCGCCGCGCTGGGTCCGGCGGGAGCGGAATGTGCCCGCTGGTAATCGGAGGGTTTCAAGAGCAGGATACAAGGTTTCGAAGGTACTGTTTTTCCTCAGGGGAAAAGCCATTCAGAGGGACTTCCGGTAGTGGACGCAGCGGTCGACCACCTGAAACCCGAGGGCTTCATGGGCACGCTGCGACGGCTCGTTGACGATCAGGGCATCGGAGGCCATTTCCCGGCAGCCACGGCTTCGGGCCCAGTCTTCGGCGGCGGCGAGCAAGGCGCGGCCAATTCCCTGCCCGCGGAGGGATTTTTCGATATACCATCCCTCGACATAGCCGACGGGGTGAGCCGGATCGCAGCCGTCGGCATGCGAACGAAGGCCGGCCTGAAGAAAGCCGGCGAGACCTGCGCGGTCGGCGGACCCGTCGATCACCGCAAGCCAGTAAACCACTGGAAGCGCCGGCACGGTACGGCCGTCGAGGTGCGGGGCGATTTCGCGGGCGTGGTCTTCGGCCGGTGATTCAGGCCAAAGCGCGGCGCACAGAGCCGCGAGGGGAACAAGGTCGGCGGGCGTAGCGGGACGGATGACGAAAGCCATGGTGATTCACAGCATGATCGCGCAGCCAGGGTCAATCGGCGCCCATCGCCACCGCAACCGCATTTCCCGTCGCCTCTTCGTTCGCAGCGACGCCGAAAACCATGTCCAGAACCGTGCGGATCACCAGATGCGGCTCGTCGAGGTGGACCCAGTGCTCGCTCCGCTCCGCAATCACCTGACGGCTGAGCGGGCCGAACTTGCGCATGTCCTGCTCCGAAAGCGGTCGCGCCGACCCCGGCGTCAGAACCACCACCGGCAGGTCGCCGATCGGCTCGGCATGATGCATCTCCCGCACCGTGTCCGCCACGCTGCGCAGATGGGCGATGAATCCGCGATAGAAGCGCGGCGCGGACCAGTGCGCCGCGATCGAAGGACGCACCTGTGGCGGCATCTTCCCAATCTCCGTGTTCAGCCGCTTGGCCAGGTATTCTCCCTGCTCGCCAGCCAGGCGAACCAGAAATCCCGACAGCTTCGCGGAGCGGCATAGATGCGACCGCGCCGCCAGCCGCGCCATGCCGAAGCGGGCCAGCGTCGCTCCATGACCGGACAGGCGCTCGGCGCGCTTGACCACGGCCGACCGGCCGGCATTGATCGGCGGCCACTCCTGGGTTCGCATGGGATCGACCAGCACCAACCCGGCGACTTCGTCCGGATAATCGAGCGCGTACCGCTGCATCACCAGCCCGCCGAACGAGTGCCCCACCAGCACGTAGGGCGACGGCACACCAGCCGCCTGCAGCAGGCCGCGCAGTTCCAGCGCAATCTGGCGCGGAGTGCGCTCTGAAACCGGCTCGCTGCTCCATCCCAGCCCGCAGCGGTCGTAGGCCACCGTGTGCACGTACTCCGACACCGCGTCCTGGATCTCCATCCAGTTCAGGCTCGTCGCGCCAAACCCTGACTCGAAAACCACCGAGGGCCCGCCACAGCCTTTTTCGACGAGGTACAGACGCCGGCCATCGCCCGTATCGATCACGCGGCCGGGAGCCAGCAACCGCCGGCGATCGAAAAAGCCGCCGATCCGCTGGTAGAGGATTCCGGCGGCAAGAATCAGAAGAACCAGAGCTGTCAGGGCCAGAGGGATCCCGAGAATCACAATCATGACGTGCTGGGTTTGCTCCGTGTGGGTTTTGAAGTAAGGCTGAAATCCTTGCGCTGCAAATGAGCATGCGGCGAGCCATGGTCGATCAGCAGCAGCGAGGAGCCGCCCCTCCCGCTCATTTTTACCTCGACCTGGCGTGCATTCCAAACGCCGCCGTTTTGCTCGAGATCGAAGAAGACGAACTGCCTGGTGGGCGCGCCGTTCCGTCCCGCCGCTTCCACGAAGACCGGCGCCCCGCTCTTCTGATCCAGATAAGTGGTGACACTGGAATATTGCGAAAACTGGCCTGCTCCCGGCTCACTCTTCAGGACATAACACGGCCGCGCCCCGTATTTTTGCTCCGGCAGCAGGCTTTGGTGCGTCCAGAAAAACTGGCCGTCAAAGAAATCTTCCGGGTAAAAGAGGGTTCCCGCCACTTCTTCGCCCCATTGCTCCTGCGCCAGCCGGCGGGGCGCGCTTTCCCCCCTCCGAAGGACCTCGATCGAGGTTCGCCCCGAGGGCTCCATCGCGAGAAGGTAGCGCACGGTCCCTTTGGCCGGCATGTCCACCACCACGAGCGTCCGCAGGCCGGCAGCTTCCCCACTGCCAGCGGGAAACCAGTGAGACTCGATCGTAATGTTGTTGTTCGTCCGCGCTCCGCTGGCCGCTACTGCCACCAGCCGTCCGGAGCCGCGAACGTCGGTCTGCTCCATGCGCGACCGCTCCTGGCTCAGGATTGCCTGCAGCGACTTGCCGCTCTGCGCGAATCCAGAGCCCGCGGCAAAGCTCGCCAGCAGGGGAACGACGGCAATCCAGCGCGCTCTCATTTCCATACCAGGCCGTCCTTCATCACCACATGGCGACGCGCCGAAGCGGCGATGCTCTCATCGTGGGTGACCATGATCAGCGTCATGCCCCGGCGCGCCTGGATCTCGGCGAGGATTTGCAGAATCTTGGCGGAGTTCACGCTGTCCAGGTTCCCCGTCGGCTCGTCGGCCAGCAGCAGCGGCGGATCGTTCACCAGAGCCCGGGCAATCGCCACCCGCTGGCGTTCGCCGGCCGAGAGCTGGGTCGGATACTGGTTGAGCCGGTGCTCCAGCCCCATCTCCACCAGCAGCGCGCGGGCTCGCGCTTCGCGGTGATGGGTGTGGGTCTTGTTGCCCAGCATGGGTACCTGGACATTCTCCATCGCATTGAGCGAAGGCAGCAGATGGAAGGATTGGAAAATGAAGCCCACCCAGCGCGCCCGATATGTATCCAGATCGATGGCGGGAACGCCGTTCTGCGATTTGCCCACCTGCTGGCCGCGAAACACCACGGAGCCTTCAGTCGGCGTATCGAGGCCGCCCAGCAGATGCAGCATGGTCGATTTGCCGCTGCCGCTGGCCCCGGAAATCGCCATGAAGTCCCCCGCGGCGATGTTGAGGCTGACGCCTCGCAGGGCCTCGATGCGACCGCACTCATAGCTCTTCTTCAGATCGCGCAGTTCAAGGATCCAGGGCGACACAGCGGCAGCCGGAACCTGAACGGGGCTACTCATGGCGGAGCGCCTCCACCGGCGAAAGCTGCGCCCCGCGCCACGCCGGTATGCTGCCGGCGGCGATGGCGACAATCATCGCCATCAACAGGCCATCGACCAGGGTTTGCACCGGCAGCTGCGTCGAAACGATGCTCGCCGTTTGCGGCAGCGCGCCCAGAATGTGCAGCGCCAGCCAGCCCAGGGCAACCCCCACCAGGCCTCCCGCTGCTCCCAGCGCCGCAGCCTCTGCCAGAATGAGACCGATCACCCGCTGCCGCGACCACCCAATCGCCCGCAGCACTCCAATCTCTTTGGTTCGCTCGAAGACCGACATGGCCATGGTGTTGGCGATTCCCAGCGCCGCCACCAGCAGCGCGATCAGCGAAGTCCCCCAGGCTGCGGCGTGCGCCAGCGTCACCAGCTGGTTGTTGGCGGCGCGCTGCGCGGCGGGAACCGCACGCAGCCCCGGCAGCTCGCTGGAGACGGCGTTTTCCGCCTCCTGCTCCCACTGCTGCGCCGAAACATCGGCTGGAGCCGGTTTCAGCTGCAGATGAAAAGCAGTGACCTTGCCCACGAGGCTGGAAAGCTGCTGCAGCTCGTCCAGCGGCATGATGATCGCGCCGGCTTCCAGCGCCGACCCGCTGCGATAAATTCCGACAATCGTAAAAGTGCTGCCCTGCAGGTCGAGAGTGTCGCCGACCTTCTTATTCAGGCTACCAGCGAGCAGTTCGCCCAGCATCACTTCCTGCTGGCCGTCGCGGAATTTGCGCCCCTCAAGGATCCTGATTGCCGAGAACTCGAAGGTGTCGGCCTTCCAGCCGTACACCAGCGTGTTCACCTCCGGCGTCACCGCCATCATGTTGACGATCATGGGCGCCGCGCGGGCGATCTGCGGGATCTTCAACAGAGCCGGACCCACACTTTGATCCACCGAGGTATTGAGGAACGTTTTCTGTACGACCGCCAGATCGGTGCCGGCGTTTTCGTACATCTCCAGCCAGGCGTGCTCGAACGAGCGCGAGAAACCCACCAGCGCCACGAACGCCCCGATTCCCATGCCGATCCCACACAGGGTCAGCGCGGTCCGCAGGCGACGGCGCCAGACGTTTCTCCAGGCGAATCCGACAAACGAAAGTGTCATCGTGCGAAACGATCCATCACCGGCATCGGGTCGTGCAGGGAGGAAACCAGCCTACGGTTCCCGGGCTAAGATGTCCACTTCGAAATGGAAATGCCACCTGAAAATCACGGGATTTTCGCTCCTTTTCACCGATCCCGTTTCGGCTTCGCAGCCATCGCCCTGTGACCGGCGGCACAGCGGCAAGCGGCCTCAGAGCCCTACTCTGAAGCGTCGAAACGGTCCTGATCGCCGCGATGCGCCGTTGCGCTCCGGTCCGGCAAGGGCCGCTTCTCGCCGGGAGGCACGATGGCGAGAACTGCTTTCATCCACGCCTCGGCTGCTCCAGACGAGACCCCGATCCACGCTTCACCGGCGGGCCTCATGCGTCGCTTCACGGACGGCTGTGATGAGTGAAAGCCGTTCGGCGGTCCTGGAACCGCCGGTTGCCGGGGTGCAGACCGCCGCCGACCGCGGCGCGCTGCCGCCGACTGCCTCTTTCGCGGCCGCTGCCGTTCCCGCCGCCAATCCCTGGATCGCCGCCATCTCTGTCATGCTGGCAACCTTCATGGAGGTGCTCGACACCTCCATCGCTTCCGTAGCTCTTCCCTACATCGCCGGATCGCTCGCCGCTTCCAATTCGGAAGCCACCTGGGTCCTCACCAGCTACCTCATCGCCAATGCCGTCGTGCTGCCGGCCAGCAACTGGTTCTCCCTCCGCTTCGGCCGCAAGCGCTTCCTCATCACCTGCGTGTTGGTCTTCACCGTGGCCTCCTTCTGGTGCGGCTCGGCCCCGTCGCTGGGCATGTTGCTGCTCGCACGCGTGCTGCAGGGCGCAGGCGGCGGCGCTCTCCAGCCTCTCTCTCAGGCCATCCTGCTCGAAGGCTTCCCTCCCAAAAAACGCGGAGCCGCCATGGCCCTGTTCGGCTTTGGCGTGGTCGTGGCCCCGGTCCTCGGCCCCACCCTGGGCGGCTGGCTCACCGACTCCTTCAGCTGGCGCTACGCCTTCTACATCAACATCCCCATTGGCGTGCTGGCGGTCTTCATGATCAGCCGCTTTGTCCACGACCCGCCCTACATTAAACATGCGAAGCCCGGACCCTTCGACAATCTCGGATTCGGCCTGCTCTGCCTGTGGAGCGGCTGCCTCCAGATCGTCCTCGACAAAGGCCAGGAAGTGGACTGGTTCAGCGCGGTGTGGCTCCGCTGGGCCACCTTCATTCTGGTGGTTTCTCTGGTCTGGTTCATCTGGCATTCATGGCATGCGCGCCAGCCGCTGGTGGATCTCCGCATTCTGGCGAAGAACCGCAACCTCTCGGTCGGCTGCCTGCTCGTCTTCCTGCTCGGATTCGCCATTTACGTCACCGTCGCCATGATGCCGCTCTTCTATCAGGAAGTCCTCGGCTACACCGCCCTGACCGCCGGCCTGGTCGTCGCGCCGCGCGGCATCGGCTCGATGATCGGCCTCCCCATCGTCGGCTTCCTCACCGCCCGTCTCGATAATCGCTGGCTGCTGGTCTGGGGATTTGCCTGCTTCGGCCTCTGCACCATCTGGTTCGCCAACATCAATCCCGCCATCGGCCCCATGACCATGCTGGTACCCATCATGGCCACCGGCTTTGCGCTCAGCTTCCTCTTCGTCCCCATCGGCAATATGGCGACCCTGACCCTGCGCAACGAGCAGATGGGCAATGCCACCGGCATTTTCAATCTGCTGCGTAACATCGGCGGCTCTATCGGGATTTCGACGGCCGCCACCATGCTGTCCCGGCGCATGAGCTTCCATCAAACCCGCATCGCCGCCGGCGTCCCCCTGAACGGCATCTGGTTCGAACAACACACCCGCGCCATGGCGCAGTACTTCGCCCAGCAACTCGGCCGCGCCCAGGGCGAACCCGCCGCGCTCGTTACCCTTTACATGCAGATGCAGCGCCAGGCGATGCTGTGGGCCTTCGTGGACATCTTCCGCTGGACGGCCGTGGTGGGTTTCATCGCCGGATGCGCCGTCTGGCTCTTCCAGCGCGTCAGCCACCAGGAAGACGGGTCGGTGAAGCTGCACTGACGGCCAGGGTCACGGCTCTGTCAAGCTGCTCCCTTCCGCATCTTTCCTCAGCCTGAGGAACAAACACGCCATCCTCTCCAGCTCCAGCTCCTCTGCCCGCGCGCTGGCAGAAATACCGCACCCAGCCAGGGCCGCAGAGATCGTCCCCGCCTCGTATCCTGCATTCCGCAGATTCCTGACCAGCATCTTCCGCTTTTGCGCGAAACAGAAGCGCAGAAAGCGGAGAAACGGATCCGGCTCGACTCCGAGTTCCTCGCAGCGCGGCGCCATCGTCAACCGCAGCACGCTCGAATGCACTTGCGGCGGAGGGGAAAAAGCCTCCGGCGGCAGCGTCAACAGGTTTTCGACGCGCGCGTAGAGCTGTGCGGTCGCCGTGAGCAACCCGTAGTCCCGCGTACCCGGATGCGCCGCAACCCGCTCCGCCACCTCGCGCTGGACCATGATCACGGCCCGCTCGATCGTCGCGTGCGCCGCAAACAGATGCAGCAGAATCTCCGAGGTGATCAAGTAGGGCAGATTGCCGACAATCTGCAGCTTCGGCTCGCCCTCGACCCGCAGACTCGCAAAATCTGTCTTCAGCACATCCTGGGTCAGAATCTCGACGTTGGTCCGCTCGGCAAACTGCGCCCGCAACCCGGCAGCCAGCTCCCGGTCCAGCTCGATCGCCACCAGCCGCCGCGCGCGGCTCGCCAGCAAGGAGGTGATCGCTCCACCGCCCGGCCCGATTTCCACCACCGTCCGCTGCGACAGGTCGCCCAGCGCATCGACGATCGCCCCCTGCGCCGCTGGGCTGACCAGAAAATTTTGCCCCAGCCTGGGGCGCTGCTTCGAACGTTGTGCGCGCTGTGACATGGCTTCTCCCTTATTGTGCATTGTGGCCGTCCCGCGCACCCGCACAAACCCCGCCGCGCTGCGCCCGGTCGTCAGCGAAGGTTTATCCTCAAACTTCGCTTCCTGCGCATCTTAAGGAAGAACGGAGCCACAGCAATGAAGATCGTTTTTGCGGCGTCGGAGTGCGCGCCCTGGGCCAGAACCGGCGGCCTCGCCGAAGTCGTCGGATCCCTGCCCCGCGAGCTGGTCGCGCTCGGCCACAATGTCGCCGTCTATCTGCCTTACTACCGCCAGGTGCGCGAAAGCTTTCCTGAAAAGAAGTACGCCGTGCGCAGCATTACCATTCCCTTCGGGGACTACAGTCGCTTCGCCGCCATCCTCGACGGCGGCATCCACGATGGCGTGCAGATGTACTTCGTCGATTGCCCCGAACTCTTCGATCGCGAAGGCCTCTACGGCACCGCATCCGGCGACTATCAGGACAACTGGGAGCGATTCGGCCTCTTTTGCCGCGCCATCCTCGAAGCCGCCAAGCTGCTCGGAGCCCCCGACATTTTCCATGCCCATGACTGGCAGGCGGGGCTGCTTCCCATCTTCCTGCGAACCCTCTATTACTTCGATCCCGTCCTCCGCAAGCTTGGCACCGTGTTCACCATCCATAACGCCGGCTATCAGGGATGCTTTCCCGCGGCCACTGTCGAGCGCCTGCTGCTGCCCTGGGACATCTTCACCATCTACCGTGTCGAGTACTACAACCAGTTCAGCTTCCTCAAAGGCGGCATTGTCTATGGCGATCGGCTGACAACCGTCAGCCCGCGCTACGCCGAGGAAATCCAGACTCCGGAATACGGCCAGGGCATGCAGGATGCACTCCGCAGGCGGGCCGCCGATCTGCGCGGCATTCTCAACGGCGTCGATTACACCGAGTGGAATCCGGCCACCGACGGCAATATCGCCGCCCACTTCACGCCTGAAAACCTGGACGGCAAAGCCGAGTGCCGGCGCGACATGCTCCACGCCTTTGGCGCGCACACCGTGGACGATTCGACCGCAGTGCTCGGCATCGTGACCCGCCTTGCCACCCAAAAGGGCATGGATTTGGTTGAGAAAATTCTCGAGCCGCTCCTCGAGGAAAATGTCGTCCTTGTCGCACTGGGCGATGGCGAGGCTTATTACGAGAATCTGCTGCGCTCGTGGCCCGCGCGTTACAACGGCCGCGTTCTGGCGAAAATCGCCTACGACAATACCCTTTCCCACAAAGTGAAGGCCGGCGCCGACATGCTCCTCATGCCGTCGCGCTACGAACCCTGCGGCCTCGCCCAGTTCCATGCCATGAAGTACGGCACCATCCCGGTGGTGCGCGCCACCGGCGGCCTGGCCGACACCGTGGAAGAATGGAATCCCGAGAGCCGCTCCGGAACCGGCTTCCGGTTCTCCAACTACGACGCCGACGAATTCCTCGCCGCGATCCGCAGCGCCCTCGCCGTTTTCCCGGACAAACCGGTCTGGCATACGCTGATGCGCAACGCCATGGCTCAGGACTACTCCTGGCCGCATTCCGCAGCCGAGTACGTCGAGGTCTACGAGCAGGTGGTGCACGCGCGCAGCTGATGGTTCCCGGTCAACCCGCGCGGCCTGTCCTGTTCAGTTCCTTGTAGAACCCGAGATCCCGATCGGCGAGCATCTTCGCGATGTACGAAATCTGTCCGTAGTGCAGACCGAAATGCTCGATCACCTGGTAAACGGCAGCCAGTCCGGTAACGTGGTAGCCCTGAATTTCGTACGACGCCAGCAACTCGGCCTCGGTCAGCCGCGCCAGCACTGCCAGACCTGCTTCCACCGTCGCGCCCAGCTTTTCCACCAGCGCCGCGCTCGACAGAGATCCCTTCTCCGCAAACTCCGCGGGCCGGTCGCGGCGGTCCGCTTCGCGATTGAAGGAGGCGACCAGCCACTGGCGCATGTTGCCACTCAGGTGCAGGACCAGGTTGCCCACGCTGTTGCTCGCCTCATTCGGACGCCACCAGATTTGCTCGTCCGTGAGCGACTCGACGCAGGTGCGAAGCCGCGGCCAGTACTGCCCGGCGAGCTTGTTGCGGGAAAATTCCAGAAACAGGGAGCTGGCTGTGGTGTCGTTGGTCATGCGAAATGCCTCCCTGCGAGAGTGTCTCCGGGGGAATGGGTTGTCAAGACCGCCGCTTCGGTCCCCTCGCCCTGACATCGCGTTCACCGCCCACCAGGAAAAACTCACCCCCTCCGCCCGCTGCCTTCCACCCCCGTGCCAGCGGCGTATTCTGGGAAAGTGATGCGGTTTCGTAGCGCCTTTCTTCCCCTTGGCCTCGCTGTCGCTGCTGTTCTCACCGTCCCGGCGCATGCCCAGTACTCCGCCGACCAGCCCGTCGGCGCCACCGCTCAGCACGCGCCCGACTGGCAAAAGCACGCCGGCATCGATCAGAATCTCAACCGCGATTTGCCCCTCAACGACCTCTTCACCGACGAATCCGGCCGTACCGTCAAACTCGGCGACTTCTTCAACCACAATCGCCCGGTCATGATGGCCCTGATGTATTACAACTGCAAGCTGCTCTGCCCCGAGGTGATGCAGGGCATGGCCGCCTCCCTCCGCCAAAGCGGATTCCATGCCGGCAAAGAATACGACGTCGTGGTCGCCAGCATCGATCCCACCGACAAGCCCGCCGATGCGGTTGGAGAAAAGCAGCACTTCCTGTCCATGCTCGACGCGCCCGGTGCCGGGGCTTCGGTCCACTTCCTCACCGGGCAGCAGTCCTCCATCACCGACCTCGCCCAGGCCACCGGATTCCACTACGTCCGCGTGCCCGGCCCCGACGGCAAGATGGATCAGTTCGCGCACTCCAGCGTGATCATGATCGCCACCCCCGACGGCCGCATGTCGAAGTACCTCTTCGGCGTCGACTATCAGTCGCGCGACGTCCGCCTGGCGATCATTCAGGCGAGCACGCACCACATCGGCACCCTCAGCGACCTGGTCCTGCTCTACTGCTGCAGCTACTCGCCCTCCCAGGGGCGCTATACCGTTGCCGTTCTGCGCATCCTCGGCCTCGCCGGCATCGGATCGATTCTCGCTATCATCCTCATGCTCTACCTGCTCTCGAAAAAGCCGAAAAAGGCCAACCCGGTCAGCGTTTGAAGCGAAAGCCGCGATTGCGTGGCCTTTGGGACTGGTTGTCTGCGGCTTTTTGGGCACGCTGACAGCGGGCGCCACGGAGATTCCGCTTTTTTTCCCGGAAAGCCCAACCAGGCGGCCGCTGCGGGAGCCACTTTTCGCTGTTCGCTGCCTAACGGCGATGCGAAGACGCACCCGGGGCGGCAATGCCATTCCCCGCCTCGGCCGCCTCGTTCACGGCCCCTGACGCCCGGCGCTCGGCACCCTGATCCCTGATTCCTGCACCCTGGATTCCTGACGCCTGGATTCCAGCTCCCTGCTTCACCATCATCGCCGCCACATACGCGGCGCCAAATCCGTTGTCGATATTCACCACGCACACGCTGGGCGAACAGGAATTCAGCATCCCCAGCAGCGCCGCCAGGCCGCCAAAGGCCGCACCGTAACCAACGCTGGTCGGCACCGCAATCACCGGAGCCGCCACCAGGCCGCCCACTACGCTGGGCAGCGCCCCTTCCATGCCCGCGCACACAATCACCGCCCGCGCCGTCGACAGCGCTTCCCGCTCCGCCAGAATCCGATGCAGACCCGCGACACCCACGTCCGCGATCCGCGCCACCGCACACCCCAGGTACTCTGCCGTCACGGCTGCTTCTTCGGCGACTGGCAAATCGCTGGTCCCCGCGCACACCACCGCAATCGGCCCCGCGCTGTTCTCGGCGGAAAGCCGGCCCAAACCAATCACCCGCGCCAGCTCGTGATATTCCGCCTGCGGCACACGCTCCTTCACCGCCGCATACGCTGCCGCATCCGCGCGCGTCGCCAGAACGCTCCCGCCCGCCGCGGCCATCCGCGCGAAAATCTCCGCCACCTGGTGCGGCGTTTTGCCCGCTGCGTAGATCACCTCCGGCAGCCCCAGCCGCAGCGCCCGATGATGATCGATGCGCGCGAACCCTGCGTCCTCATACGGAAGCTTCGCCAGCATCCCCAGCGCCGCCGCGGGCGTTGTCCCTCCCGCCTGCACGCTCGTCAGCAGCTCCAGAATCTGTTCCCGCGTCATGCTTCCGCCTTCGCCATCGGCTGTGCCGCGTAGGCGGTTGCCGCCGCTTCCATCACGGTTCGGATCGGCGCGTCGTTCTCCCGCGCCGCGCGCCGGCAATCCTCATATTCCGGCATCGCATTCAAAACCGCGCCGCTTCCCGACGCGACCTTCATCCGGATTTTCCCAAAAGCCGTGTCTACGGTTACGAATTCCCGCTCGAGGACCACGCGCTCTTCCTCACGCCGCCGGATGCCCAGCGTCGTCGTCTCGCGAAACAGCAGCGCCTCCAGCGCACCCTCGTCCCCCGGCCGGCACAGGACCGTCACCAGCGTGCCGAGCCGGCCCTTTTTCATCGTCACCGCCGCGGCCATCGTGTCCAGCGCGCCGTGCTCCAGCGCCAGCTCCATCGCATGCGCCACCACCTGGGGCGTTGCATCGTCCAGCGCGCACTCCAGCACCACTACGCGATCGCCGGCAAAACTCCCGCGCTCCCGCAATTTCGCTTCCGTCCCAACCGACAATCGCAGCACGTTGGCGAAGCCTTTCGGATCGCGCCCCCCGGCGCCGTAGCCAACCGCGCTTGCTTCAAACGGCCCCCCGCCCGCATCGAAGGCGCACTCCAGCGCCCGCAGCATCGCCGCTCCGGTGGGCGTCGTCAGTTCCATCACCGGCCCGGCCGCGTACGTCGGAGTTCCCTTCAGCAGTTCCGCAGTCGCCGGAGCCGGAACCGGCAGCCGCCCGTGCGCGCAATCCACAAAACCGCTGCCCACATTCACCGCCGTCGACCGCCAGTGATCCATACCCAGCGCACCCAGTCCCACCGACGCGCAGACAATATCGGTGATCGTGTCCACCGCGCCCACTTCGTGGAAGTGCACCTCTTCCGGCGCAATGCCGTGCACTTTGGCCTCCGCGTGAGCCAGCAGCTCGAAAGCGCGCTGCGCGATCCGCTTCGCCTCCGCAGAAATCGCGGCAGCGGCGATCAGCCGGCGAATCTCCGGCCAGTTCCGGCCGTGTGCATGGCTGTGCTCATGACTATGCTCATGGCTGTGCCCGTCGTGCCCATGCTCATGATGATGGGAACTATCTTCGCCGGCGTGCTCGTGCGCGGCAGCCCCCACCGGCTTGCCGTGCTCCAGAACATCGACCCTGGTGGCCCGCAAGCCGCTGCGCACCACGCTGCTCACGCGCAGCTCGGCGCCAATGCCGAGCGAAGCCGCGGCATCCCGCAGCAGCTCCGCCGGCACGCCCACATCCAGCAGCGCGCCCAGCAGCATGTCTCCGGAAATTCCCGCAAAGCACTCGATTCGTCCGGTCTTCATGGTGTTTTTCAGGAGGGCCGCGCCGGCGGCCTGGCGGCCAGCATCTCCGGCGGCAGCAGCTCGTTCATCGATCCTGAGCGATAGCCATCGCAGTCGACCGCCACATAGGGAAATCCCGCGCCCCGCACCGCCGCCGCTATCCGCCGAAAGAATGTCGGCTCCAGCGCCGCCGCCATCTCTTCCTCGGCAATCTCAATCCGCGCCACGCTCCCGTGATGCCGCACCCGGAACCGCCGCAGCCCCAGCGCACGCAGCTCCTCCTCGGCGTCCTCTACCTGCCGCAGGGCATCCGTGGTCACCCGCCGTCCATACTCAATCCGCGACGACAGGCACGCCGATGCCGGTTTGTCCCAAACCCGCAGCCCCGCCGCCTGCGCCAGCTGCCGAATCTCCGCCTTGCGGAGCCCAGCCTCGGCCAGAGGAGCCGCCACCCGGTGCTGCGCCGCCGCCTGCTGCCCGGGCCGGAAGTCCCGGCCATCGTCCAGGTTCAGCCCGTAGGCGACCGCGGCAAACCCGCGCCGCTCCCGTTCCGTCTCCAGAACCGTGAACAGCTCATCTTTGCAGTGAAAACAGCGGTCGGAGCCGTTCGCCGCGTACGCTTCCCGATCCAGTTCCCTGGTTTCGACCACCAGCAGCGGGATTCCCTGCTCCTCGGCAAACCTGCGCGCATCCCGCGCATGGCTTCTCGGCAGCGAGGGGGAATCCGCCAGCGCCGCCACCATCCGCTCCCCCAGAACCCGATGCGCCTCCCAGGCCAGATAGGCCGAGTCCACGCCCCCGGAATAGGCCACGATCAGGCTGCCCAGCTCCCCCAGCCGCCGGTCAAGACGCGCCTGCTTGTCCAAATCCCTGACCCCAGGGTCCATGCCATCAGGATTCATGCCACTCTGCCCCGTCTGCTCCTCATCCTACCCCTCGCGGCAATGCGATGGAAATTTGCGTGCTTCCCGCTGGATACCGACCTCCCTCAATAAATCTGGGAAGATAGAAGAGATGGCGACCCTGCAAGCGGGACCTGGAACCGTCCTCACTCCCGAAGAACGGCTGGCACGGCGCAGGCTCATCCTGCGGGACGCCGTTTCTCTCGCCACCCTCTTTCTCATCACCGTTGTCATCTTTCTCCTCACCTGGCTGCTCTACCGCTCCTTCACCAACCACCAGCGGGAGCTGGGGCTCCGCTGGAAAGCCCGGGGCGAGGCAGCGCTTCAGGCCGGTCACCCCGACCAGGCGATCGATGCGCTCCGCTCCGCCCTCGCCTACATCCCCACCCGCGACACGGAAATCGAACTGGCCAGCGCTTTGGCCGCTGCAGGCAAAACTCAGCAGGCCACCATCTACTTCACCACCCTGTGGGAATCGGCTCCGGGGGATGGCACCATCAATCTGCAGCTGGCCCGCCTCTATGCGAAGCAGGGCAAGGAGCCGCTCGCCCTGCAGCACTTCCAACTGGCTCTGGACGGCACCTGGTCCGGAAACGGGTTCGACCGCCGGCGCGACGTCCGCCTGGAGATGGCGCAGTATCTTCTTTTCCGTCATGAGAATGCATCCGCCCGCACCCAGCTCCTCATTGCCTCCAGCAATGCCCCCGACCTGCCGGCCATCAAGCTCCAGATCGCCGGCCTGCTTGAGCAGGCCAGTGACCCGGCAGACGCTCTGTCCATCGACCGCGCGGTTGCCAACGCCCGCGATGCTCCCCTCGTTGCCTTCGAAGGCACGGGCCGCAACGCCTTCGCGCTCGGCATGTATCGCGTCGCCAGCGACTATCTGGGACGAGCCCTGTCCGGCCCTCAGGCCTCCAGCCTGCCCGGCAAGATGGCCGACCGCGACATGCTGGATACCTCTCTCCACGTCCTGCTGCTCTATCCCTCTCTCAACCTTTCCCCGCGCAAGCGCGCCGAACGCATCCTTTCGATTCGCAAGATCGCCCGCCAGCGGCTCACCGAGTGTACCGCCGCCGGAACTTCGCCTCCCCCCACCCTCGCGGGCATCGTCAGCCGCTGGGCGCAGGTGCCGGCCACCCTGACCGTAAACCAGCTCGAGCAGCAGCCGGACGTCGAGCAAACCATCCTTCAGCTTGCCTACGATACTGAGATCGCGACCGCCCAAACCTGCGGCGCGCCCTCCGGAGACGATGCGCTCCTGCTTCGTATCGCGCGCAATCCCAATACCGTGGACCAGGAGTAGCCGACCAGGAATCAATGCCAGAGCCACCCACAGACTCCGCGCAGATCAGCCGCTTCGAGGGCACCCTTCCCGAGTTTGCTGCAGGGGCGGCCAGTCCCGGCTTGCCGCCCGGCAGTGCCCCGGCGCCGCCGCCCCACCGCCCCGGCATCGCAGCCACCATCGACCGTATCGCACCCACACGCGACGAGCGCCTCTTCCTCGTCCTTTCCATCTTCATCGGAGTCCTCTCCGGCCTGCTCGTCGTCGCCTTCCGCATCGCCATCGAGTGGATCCGCCTGCTAACCCTCGGATCGGCTCCCCACAGCGGCCAGCTCCGCCTCCTCTTCGCCCCTGCCATCGCCGGTCTGGTGGTCGCCGGACTCGTTATCTGGTTCTTTCCCGCGGCCCGCGGCAGCGGCGTCAATCAGACCAAAGCCGCCCTGTATATCTACGACGGCTATATTTCGTTCCGTACCGTCATCGGCAAATTCCTTACCGCCGCTCTGGCCCTCGGCGCCGGCTACTCCCTTGGCCCGGAAGACCCCTCTCTCCAGATCGGAGCCGGCGTCGCGTCCATCGTCGCCCGCAAACTGCGCCTCTCCCGCCGCCGCCTGCGCATGTTCGCCCCCATCGGCGCAGCTGCCGGACTCGCCGCTGCCTTCAACGCCCCCATCTCCGCCATCCTGTTCGTCATTGAGGAGGTCATCGGCAGCTGGAGCGCCGCTGTCCTCGGCTCCCTCGTCCTGGCCGCCATCTCCTCGGTCGTCGTCGTCCGCCTGTTCATGGGCGCTCAGCCGATGTTCCGCATCCCCTCCATCGAGCTGCGGGACCCTCGCGAGCTGATGGCTTACGCCGTCCTCGGCGTCATCGGAGGATTGCTCGCCCCTCTCTTCGCCCTCGTGCTCGGCTACCTGCGCCCCCGCCTCCGCGCCATGCCGCGCTGGACCCAGTACCTCCAGCCCGCCATCGCCGGCCTGATGGTCGGCGCCATCGGCTTCTTCGGATTCCCCCAGGTCATGGGCGTCGGCTACGACGTCATCGACCAGGCTCTCCACGGCCAGTTCGTCTGGCAAATCCTGTTCGCCCTCGTCTTCCTCAAGCTCACCGCCACCACCCTCTCGTTCTCCAGCGGAACGCCGGGCGGCATGTTCGCGCCCACCTTGTTCATCGGCGCCATGCTCGGCGGATCCGTCGGCGCCTTCGAACAGCACTTCTTCCCCCACCTCACCGGCACCGTCGGCGCCTATTCGCTGGTCGGCATGGGCGTTCTCTTTGCCGGATTCCTGCGCGTTCCCCTCACCTCGGTCTTCATGGTGCTCGAAATCAGCGGCAACTACTCCATCATCCTGCCCCTGATTCTGGCCAACACCATCGCTTTCCTCATCGCCCGCAGTCTCCAGCCTGTCGGAATCTTCGAGATCTTCACCCACCAGGACGGCCTCGATCTGCCCTCGCTCGAAGAGCAGCGCGAGGAGGCTTCGCTCCACATCGAGGACGCCCTCCAGCCAGTGGCCGTTCCCGTGGTGCGCGGCAGCGACACGCTCCAGTACGTCTCCGCCGCCATGGCGCAGGATCGAGCCACCTCCTGCCTCGTCCGTCTGCCCGATGGCTCCTGGTACGCGCTGGGCGCGGAGGAACTCACCAGCGTCTCCGCCACCCTCACCCCGGAAACTCCTGTGCAGCGCGCGCTAAAGCCCGATCGCATTCCCTCGCTCTTTCCCGACATGCCTCTCGACTCGGCGCTCCATTACTTCCCGCGCTGGCCTGTGCTCCCGGTTCTCAACCGCGCCAGCCGTGGCACTCTGGAGGGCCTGCTCACTCTCGACGATGTTCTGCGCGGGTATCGCGGCTCTGACTGAGCTTTCGCGCTTGCGCCCTCTCGCCCGCACCACTACGCTCAAGATTCAGGGAACTTCGGGCTCATGCTGAGTCTCTATCAACGGCTGATCCTCGGCTGTCTTCTCCTCATCGCGCTGGTCACGGCGGTCAGTATGCTGGTGCGCACCTCTTTCGTGCACCTCGCTGCCCTCGATGCCCAGGTGCGGGTCGCGGAGACCGCGGTGGCCTCGCTCGCCTCCGCCCAGAGCGCCATGGCTCACGAGGAGCTCATCGCCGCCCAGATGGCCACCGGCAGCGCCTCCATTGCCCAGTTCCGCGAACAGGCCGGGCACACCCAGGCGCTCCTGCGCGCCGCCGAAGACGAGGTGCAGGAGTTCGATCCCTCGCTTCCCGTCGACCGCCTCGCCCAGCAGCACGCCCGCCTCGCCGAACGGCCCCCGGCCAATGCTGCCGAGCTCACCCGTATCCTCGGAGACCTCCATTTCCAGCTGCGTCGCGACATGGACCGCCTTTCCGCCCACCGCTATGCAGCGGTAACCGCGCTGCGCGACCAGCAGCAGGGTCTGCGCGCGCGCCTCATCGCCGCCTGCGGCCTCAGCATCGTCGCCGCCGCCGTGATCTCCGCCGTCATGCTCCTGCTGGTGATCGCACCGCTGCGCCGCACCGCCCGCGTAGCCCGCCGCATCGGCCAGGGCGATCTCCACCAGCGCGTCGAATGGCGCTCCAAGGACGACCTTGGCGTCATCGCTACCGAACTCAATCGCCTCGCCATTCGCCTCCGCGATCTGCGCGAAACCGAGTCCGGCCGGCGCCAGATGGAGTTCCAGCTCATCGACGCCGTCGTTCGCTCCATCTCCGAACCGGTCATCGTCACCGACGGCCGCGGCCAGGTCCTCAAGCTGAACCAGGCTGCCGCTGAAGTGCTCGGCGGCACCGGCCAGGGCGAGGAGCTGGATCGCATGGTGCTCACCAGCACCCCCGGCGGCGACAAAATTCTCACCGCCGTCCGCGCCGCCGTCTCCATGCAGCGGGTCACCACCGGCGAAGGCCGCGACGCCGCTCTGCTGCCCATGCGTATCGGCCAGGCGGAGCACAGCTATCGCCTGCGCACCACTCCCATGCGCGACAGCGAAGGCAAGCTCCTCGGCGCCGTCACCCTCCTCGAGGACGTCACCGAGATTGCCGAGGTCGACCGCTTTAAGACCCGCTTCCTCTCCGTGGCCTCGCAAAAACTCCGCGATCCTATCCGCCGCCTGCGCCTTTCTCTGTATGCGCTCACCCAGCAGCACGCCGGCCCGCTCGCACCCCTCCAGATGGACCTGGCCGCCGACGCCGCCCACGAAGCCGAGCGCCTCGACGACCTCATGCTCGACCTCATCGAGGTGGCGGAGCTCGAAACCGGACGCCGCCAGCTGAAACTGGAAAAGGTCCGTCCCATCGACGCCCTGCGCGATTCCCTCACCCGCTGCCGCGACGCTGCCCGCGGCAAGAATATTGACCTGGAACTGATTGCCTTTGAGGATCTGGCTGTCGTGCAGGCGGATCGCCGCGCCCTGCATACCATCCTCGACAACCTGATCGCCAATGCTCTGCGCTACACCCCGGAGGGGGGTCACATCCGCGTCGGCGCCACCGAGCTGCAGGAGAAGGTCCAGTTCTTCGTCTCCGACAGCGGCCGCGGCATCGAAGCCGAACGCCTGGCCACCATCTTCGGCCGCTTCACCGGCGATCCCAAAAGCGGATCCTCCGGCCTCGGCCTCGCTCTCGTCCGCCGCCTTGTCGAATCCCAGGGAGGCCAGGTTTCCGTCGAGAGCCGTCTCGGCTCCGGCACCACCTTCCGCTTCACGCTGCCCGTCGCCGTTGCCGAGCCCGACCGTCACCCTGTGGAGGTCGGATGAGCGCACCGCCCCCCAATCCGCCGCCCGGCGCGCCCGAGCCCCCGGTGCCCGATCTCACCCCCATCCCGCTCGACAAACCGGAGCCGGGCCGCCTTCGCATCTACCTCGGCGCCGCCCCCGGCGTAGGCAAAACCTATCGCATGCTCGAAGAGGCGCACCTGATGCGCCGCCAGGGCATCGACATCGTCATCGGCCTCATTGAGCCGCACGGCCGCGCCGATACCGCCGCCCTCATCGAAGGCCTCGATGCCATCCCTCTCCTGCAGATCCAGTACCGCTCCGTCACCCTGCGCGAAATGGATCTGGACGCCATCCTCGCTCGCCATCCGGCCTGGTGCATCGTAGACGAGCTGGCCCATACCAACGTCCCCGGCTCCCGCAATCACAAGCGCTACGAAGACGTCCTCGAACTGCTCGACGCCGGCATCAACGTCATGACGGCCATGAACGTTCAGCACCTCGAGACGCTCAACGACGCCGTCGCCCGCTCCGCCAGCACCCAGATCCGCGAAACCCTTCCCGACAGCTTTCTCAGCCGCGCCAACGAAGTGGTCAACGTCGACATTACCGTCGACGAGCTGCGCGCGCGCCTCCGCCAGGGAAAGATCTACGCCCCGGAAAAAGTCGAGCAAGCCCTCGCCAACTTCTTCCGCAAAGGCAATCTCAACATGCTCCGCGAGCTCGCTCTGCGCACCACCGCGGAACAGGTAGGCACCGCTGCGGCCGAATACCGCCGCACCCAGGGACTGGAGCAGGCTCCCATCCCCGAAAAGGTGATGGTCTGCCTCTCACCCCGCTCCGGCATGGAACGCCTGCTCCGCGTCGGAGCCCGCATTGCCGGCCGCCTCGCCACCAACTGGTATGCCGTCTACGTCGAGACTCCCGGCAACGATCACCGCCACGGCAATCCCGAAGCCTTCGCCCGCCTCGAGGAGTACCAGCGCATGGCCCGCGACCTCGGAGCCCGCGTCGTCCTGCTCAAGGATAAGAAAGTCGCCGATGCCCTCATCGAGTTCGCCCGCAAGGAGAACATCTCCCACGTCGTCTTCGGTCAGTCTGCCCGCACCCGCTGGGATATCTTCCTGCGCGGCTCCATCATCAATCGCTTCCTCAGCGAGATGCGCGACACCACCGTGCAGGTCGTCCCCGTCCACAAAGAACGCAAATAGGCTCGCCGCGCAAGGCCCTCCCGCCGGCCTACGGTGCCCAGCCCAGTCCGTCGGCGCCCTTGCCCGCGCGCAGCAGCTTCGTCGTCTTCCACTGCGTCAGATCGATCGCTGCCACCTGCCCGCTTCCCGAGCACGAGACATACGCCATCTTCCCGTCGGCGCGCATCAGCACTTCCTGCGGCGCCTCCGCCACCTCGATCGTCCGCGCCACCTTCATCGCAGCCAGATCGATGACCGCAACTTTATTCGTCGCCGGCATCGCGAGTACCAGCCACCGTCCATCCGGCGTGGCCGCGCCGCCATAGCCGATGCCGGGCAGATCGACCCACCGCACTACCCGCCGCGCCGCCGTGTCGATCACCGCCAGTCGCGGACGCGTTTGGTCGGACGTGAACACGAAACGGTCGTCGCCCGAAATCGCAATCCGCTGCACATTGGGTACCACCGGAATTACCGCCAGCGTCTTTCGCCCAACCATATCGAGTACGGACACCGTGCCCGGCCCCACATTCGCCGTATATCCCAGCCGTCCGTCGTGCGACAGCGCCAGCATGTGCGACTCCGGTTGGCCGGTCGGGATTTTCCCCACGATCCGCAGCGTCTTCACATCGATCGCTGTGATCGCGTCATCGAGCTCCGTCGTCACGTAGAGCAGCCCATGCTGCGCATCCAGCACCGGCAAATGCGGCCGCACCCCATGGCCAAAGTCAATCGTCTGCACCACCCGGTGCGTCGGAACATCGATCACCAGCAGCTTTCGGCCGTCGATCCCGGGACGCCCAACTCCGCTGTTGCCATAGATCGGAAGATACGCCGTTCGCCCATCGGCGGAGGCCGCCACCTCATGGCCCCACTCCCCTCGAACTCCCTCCACTACTGTGGCTACCGTTTGCCCCGAATCCGGCGAAAGAAGGCTCAGCGTGTGGTCGCCCTGGTTGGCGATCAGCAGCAATTGCGCGCCGGCCGTCGCCGCAAACCACGCAACCCCCGCCGCACAGCAGACGAACAGGACGATCGTTCTTCTCATAGGCCGCCACTCTACCAGTCCGCGCTTTTCTCTGCATCCCAAAGGCTCTTCGCGGTACCCTGTTCAGCATGAAAACGCTCATCCGCACCATCGTCTGGCTGGCGCTTGTTGTCTGGCTCGGTGGCCTGTTCTTCTTCCCCATCACCGCGTGGGCCGCCTTCAGCAGCATCGCCGATACCCATGCCGCTGGAACCGTGGTCGCCAAATCGCTCGGCGTCCTCCATCATGAAGGACTCTTCGCCGGCTGCATCCTCGTGCTCTTCATCGCCATCGGCGTCGCGGCACGCGTCTACCGGCGCACCGCCTTCATCGGAATCGCCGTCACCCTCATCATGCTCGGCCTCACCGCGTTCTCGCAGTTCTCCATCATCCCGCGCATGGAGAAGGATCGCATCGCCGCCGGCGGAGCCATCGACAGCGTTCCTCCCACCGACCCGCGCCACGCCGACTTCAACCGGCTGCACCATCAGTCAGAACATCTGGAAGAGGCCGTGATGCTGTGCGGCATTATCCTCGTGGTCGTGCTGGCACGCGAAAACTGATCCCGGGTTCGCCGCCTTCGATGACCGCCCTTACGAGCGCGGCAGCTCGCTCATCAGGCCCAGCGTATGTCCCGCCGGATCCTGGAAGAACGCCAGCCACAGATCGTGGTCCGCCATCTTCGCCACCAGATGGGGTTCCTGCACAAACACCACACCTTTCTCCCGGAGCGCGGCCGCGACCGCCGGCAGATCGCCAACCCGGAAATACAGGATCGTTCCCGCCACGGGCGCGCTAGGATTGCCCGGCTCCGCGGCGCCGATCAGCAGCCGCACCGCTCCACACTGGAAGAACGCCACCGTGCCCGCATCGAAAAGAAACGGAATCCCCAGCACGTCGCGGTAAAACGCTTTGGCCTCTTCCAGATCAGGTACCGTAAGCGCAATTTGCCCGATCTCGCCCAAAGCCGTGCCCTGATTTTCCATATCGTACCTCGCTCAAACCCTGCTCAGACGTGCGCCGTCGCCGCCCGGCAGCATTCTCGCCCGCCAGCCCGCTTCTGTCCAGGCGCCTCAGCGCACCAGCAGATCGGCCGCGACGAACACGAAGAAGATCACCGCGATCACACCGTTCATCGTAAAGAAGGCGGCGTTCATCCGGCTCAGATCACGCGGCGACACGATCGTGTGCTCCCACAGCAGCAACCCGGCCACGGCAACAATTCCCACGCCCGCAATCGGGCCCAGATGGAACAGCAGCGCCAGAACAACCAGCAGCGCCAGCATCGCCGCGTGCATCAGCCGCGCAATCCAGAACGCCGCCGTCAGCCCCAGCGTCGCCGGCACGCTCAGCAAACCGCAGCCGCGATCGTGGGCTTCGTCCTGGCAGGCGTAGAGCACATCGAACCCCGCGACCCAGAACAGCACCGCGCCGGTCAGCACCAGAATGCGCGGATCCAGCGAGCCCCGCACCGCGATCCACGCTCCCGCCGGCGCCAGCCCCAGCGCCAGCCCCAGAAAAAGATGCGACCAGCGCGTGAACCGCTTGGTGTAGGAGTAAAGGAACAACACCGCCAGAACGACGGGCGACAGCAGCAGAGTCAGCCGGTTCAGCCTCCACGCACCTATCAGAAACACCGCCGACATGCACACCGTGAATCCGGCCGCGAATCGCCGCTTAAGGATCCCGGCGGGAATCGCGCGCATGCGGGTGCGCGGATTGGCCGCGTCCAGATCAGCGTCGGCCCAGCGGTTAAACGCCATAGCTGCCGAACGCGCGGCGATCATGCACACCACAATCCACCCCAGCGTGGCTGCCCGCGGCACTCCATGAGCCGCCAGCATCGCGCCGGTGAGCGCGAAGGGGAGCGCGAACACCGAGTGCTCCCACTTGATCATTTCGAACGTGGTGCGGATATTGTGCAGCAGAGCCATGGCAAAAAGAGGTCTCGCCCCACGGCGAGACCTCTTTCAGTGTAACGGCAAACCCCGGCCACAGCCGGCGCCGCCTATTTGGGCTTTTCCTGCGAGCCGTTCGCCACCTGCAGGTTGTTAGTCACGCTGAAAACGCCGGGAACGCTGTTCGCGCGGATGCCCGCCGCATTCTTTTCAGCCTGCGACGCAACTTCGCCGTACAGAGTGACGTGCCCGTTCTCCACCTGGATGCGGATCGGCTTGTTGGGATCCATCACGTACTGGTTGAACATCGGGTAGCCGTAGATCGACCGGAACTCCGCCCAGCGGACCTGTTCGTCCATGGGCGACAGCGGGTCCACCTGCAGATCGTCAACCACGTCCTTCACCCCTTTGGTGTTCTCCACCACGGCAATGGCGTCCGACGCCGCAATCGGCCCGGCAGCATGTCCGCCGATGATTGCGACCCCGTTATGGACCTCCACGCCGATCGTCTGGAACTGCACGGGAACGTAGCCCCAAAGTTCAGAGGTGATGGATTTCAGGAGCTTCTGCTGCAGTTGCTGATCGGAGATCTCCGGCCCATTCACCTGGATGTCGTCGCGAATCGCGCCGACTCCGTGCACATGGCGCACTTTCTGTTCCGCGTTCAGTTTCGTGGCCACCAGCTCCGTGCTTCCGGTCAGCGTGACCACTCCGCCCTGCACGGTCGCGTGAATATCCTTAAACCGCGAAGAGTTGAGAGTTTTCTGAATGGCTGCCTGCACTTGTGAATCGTCCTGCGCAAAGGCCGCGGGTAGCGAAAGAGCCGCGGCAAGAAGGACGAGCAATGTTTTCTTCATAGTGTTCTTCTCCCAGGCTGTCTCATTGATTCTATGGAGTTTCCATCGAGCCCCCGAGGAGGCCGGCGAGACAGCCTTCCGCTTATTCAGACACGGTTCGGCCCTGTTTGGATGCGCGAAAACCACGGTTTTTCCCGCCACCAGCAGAGTTTGGCGCTCAAAAAACCTGGCTTTCCATTCGTCGGGAATCAGACAGCGGGCGGGCCGCGACCGGGCTCAGTGGTAGCGCCGCCGCAGACGGAAAATCAGGCTGAAAACACCCGACTCATCCCGCACCGCCACCACCGAAAAGTCCTGCGTGATCCGCCACTCGCCCTGGATTAACTGCTCCGCCGTGGAGTTCACGTTCGTGGCGTAGGTCAGGGTTGCGTTCTTCGAAATCGGCTCCTGCACGGTGATGCGCGCTGTCGCATTGCCCACGCCGCTCACGAAGGTGGGATCGATGCGCACGCTCCCGCCCCCGAAAAGTTTCTGAATCCGGTTGCTGATCGTGGCGTTGAGCGCGCCGCCCAGCAGCGAATCGGCCGTCGAGTTCACGCCCGCCTGCTGCTCTTCCGTCGAGTAGATCTGCTGCTCCTCCTGGGTGCGCCCCATCGCCAGCAGCGAGAAGATGTCCTGCTCGGAAAGCGGCGGATCCGAGCGGAAGGTGGGATTCAGCTTCGACGTCGTGCCCTGCAGCGAGATGGTGATGGTGTAATCCTCCACCGTAGTGGTGGCGATCACGTCGAGCGTCGGCTGGATCCGCACCGGGTTGGTGAAATAAATCTCGCCGTGCTGCAGCTCGAACTTGTCGCCGTTGAACGTCGCCCGGCCCTCTGTGATCGTCACCCGCCCCAGCACCGTCGGCTGCGCCAGGGTGCCGCGCACTGCCAGATCCACATTCCCCGCCAGACGCGCGAACGAGTTCTGGAAATTCAGCGAGGGCGACGACGCGATGCGGATGTCCAGACGCACCCGGTTCGACGGTGAATTGGGATTGGGCGGCAGCGATACGCCTCCCGTCGAGGCAGCCACCGCCGCGAAATCGACGTTGGGGCTCACGGAAAAGCCGGTCAGCAGAACCTTGCCGCTCAGCAGCATGCTCTCCTGGCTTCCCTGGAAGCGGATGTTCGCGCTCGCCGTCGACGTGACGCCTTCCGGATATCGAATGTGGACATCGTTCGCCGTGGCCGTGAGATCCGCATAGAGCCCGTGGTGATAGGTCACAAAACCGCCGACCTTAATCAGGCCTCCGCCGCTGTAGGCGGTAACATTCCTGAAATCAAGCCGGCTCTGATCGAAGACCAGTTCGCCGTTCATCCGGCTGAGCCCGTTGACATAGTCTTCCAGCGCCACGTTCACGTTGGTGAATTTCACGTTGCCCGTCAGATCGGGATTGTCGACGGTTCCGGCGGCGTTCATCGTGAAGTCCACGTGGCCGGAGGAAATAATGTCCGTGTCGAGGGTCTGCGCCAGAGACATGTTGATCGATCCGCTGGCCGTCCCCTGAATCGGCCGGGGCGTCCCGAACAGGCCGATCGACCCTCGCGTGCGCAGGTCCGTATCCGGCCCAACGATGTGGAACCCTTCCACCTGCAGCATCCCGTTCCGCAGGCTCGCGTGCAGAGGCCCGTCACTGTGGATCGGCACATCCTCGAGGGTGAGCGCGAACTCGCTGACCTCGGCTGTTCCGCTCAGCTCCTTCGGCCGCTTCAGCGGACCGGACACCGCTACCGAGGCCGCAATCGAGGAGCTGCCCCGAATCCCCGTCACGCTGAAGGTGCGCAGGATCGGATCGATATCGAACTTCGCGATGCTCAGCGTGGCCCGCGTCGGATAATCGCCGCTCAGCTGCGTTTCCCCGTTCAGATTGATGGTGGAGTTGTTCAGATGCGAAGAGACCTTCACATCCAGAGCCCGCCCCACCGTGTGCGCCTCGGCATCGATCGAGCCGGTCGACTCCCGCGCCAGCCGCAGGTTCGTCAGGTGAGCCGTTGCCTGCAGCGACGGCTCTTCAAGCGTGCCGCTGCCCCGCGCTGTGAACGCCAGCGACCCCAGTATTGGATACTGCTCGTTCTGCAGCCGTTTGATATGCGCCAGCTGAAAGCCGCTGCCCTCTAAATCGAAGTTGGCCTGTTGGGTCGTGAGATTGTAGCCGCCGCTGCCGGTGATGTGGCCGCCGTCCATCGCGAACGCGATATGGCTGGCGCTGATTTCTTTGCCCCGCATCGAGAAGTTCGTCGTCAGCGAGCGATACGGCTCGCCATCGATGGAACCGCCGGCCAGCGTGAGTTGACCCGTCCCGTCGAGGTCGCCGATGGTTCCCGAAGTCCGCGCCTCGAGGTTCACCGTCCCGCTCACCGGATAGCTCTTGCCCGTGAGCGCCAGCCACGGCTCGAGGTCGGCGTTCTTCACTTCTACCTGCGCGCGAATCTGCGAGGAATCGGCAAACAGCTTGCCAGGAGCTTCCTCCTGCCCGTGCACCTCGCCGGAAACCTGGATCGTGGTCTTTCCCTGCACCAGAGTCGCGGCCCGGATCGACAGCGAACCCGCACTGTACCCGGCATCGGCGGTCAGCCGGTCGAAGTGCAGCTGGCTGGCCGCCTGCGCCGCTGCCGCCATGGAACTGGGCGGAAGAATCGTAAAGTCGGTGGCCTCCAGATGGCCGCTGAAGCCCGGATCGCGCAGCGGGCCGGTCACCGTCCCATGAAACTCCGCCTGTCCGTTCAGCTGCGCCGGTACCGGGCTCGCTTGTCCATGCGCCTCAATCCCAAACGCCGCCAGCGCGGGATTGAATTCCGACAAATTCGTCGTCACCAGGCTGGCCTGAAGCTGTGATTTGCGCGTCATCGGATAGACGCCCAGGTTCCCCGTCACTTCAATCCGCGAGTCGGGCGTGTGGACGTCCAAGGCCTGGATCGCCACGGTCCCGGACCGGTTACGGTAGGTCGCCTTGAGGACACCCTCCACCGGCACCTCATTGGCGTGCGGCGGATGTGCCGGCGTCAGACCGAGGTTCACGATTCCAACCAGGTTCGACACCGCGCCCGTCCAGCTGACGTTTGCCGTCCCCGCTACCGCCGTATCGAAGCCCATCCGCCGAAAGCGCCGCGGCGCGGCCACGTCCAGCAGCGAGTCGGCCGTGAACCCGGCGAGGTTCGCGTGAATCAATCCCTGCTCCGCCGCTGCGCCGGCCGCCGGCGTTTCCCAGTTCACGATCTTCATATCGCCGTTCAGCGTTCCGCCCGTCGCCAGCCGCGCGCGGATCCCGCTCACCGCGATCGCATCCTGCGTGACATGCGCTGTGGCCGCCGCCGTCAGGTTAGTCACGTGCACGGAACCGGTGTGATAGCCCAGCCCGCTGACCCGCGCGGTCCCATCGATTCCGAACTGCAGCCCGTTCGCGCCCCTGCTCGCGCCGTGGCCGCTCATGTCCACCTGCGCCGTCCCCGCGTCCAGTCCGGCCACGCCGGTCAGCGCGCTCACCTCCAGCGCGTCCACCGCACCCTTCATCGTGAATTGCCAGCTGGGATGCGCGAAGTCGTTCAGCCCCCCGGTAATCCGCACCACCGTCTTCTGCCGTTTGCCTCCCGGGCCGCTCTGCAGCGTCAGCGACACCAGTTGCGCGGTGTTGCGGCCCACCTCCAGCGACGCATCCAGGGTCGAGTGCAGCGGAGTGGTCGCCCCGCGCTGCGCCTCGATGTCCTCCGCGTGCAGGCTGCCGACATAGTGATCGCGCTGCGGAACATAGCTCACCTGCGCCGCCAGATGGTTGGCCGACAGGTTAAAGAGAATCTTCCGGTCGTTCAGGATGGCGACCCCGTCGTTCAGCACCGTCCGCCCAATCTCCAGATCGAAGATTTCATCCTTGGTGCTGCCGGTCGAAGCATGCTTCGGCCGCGGCTGGTTCGTCGTGCCGTCGGGGTAGACGATCAGGTGAATCTCGGGATGGTCGGCCTCCAGAAAATTGAGCCCGATCTTCGGGCGGAAGAAGGACAGAACCTGCAGCCGCACGTACAGCCGTTCGATGTGCGCGTACGGCGCCTGGCCCGGCCCTTCCAGACCGTGGATGGTCAGGTCATCGGCTTCGAACTCCAGGTGCGTCAGCCGCCAGCCGAACCGCCGCAGTTCAACGCGCCCTCCGGTCGACTCCTCCAGCTCCGCAATAACCGCCCGCCGCACCCGATTCTGAAACGAGGACGTGTTGGCGTACCAGGAAAGCGCGCCGATCAGCACCGCCACCACCGCCAGCGTCCACAGAACCACCCGCAGCACCATGCGTCCGATGCGGCCGCGGCGCGGCTGGCCCTCCGGCGGATGATCGATCTGAGGATGAGGAGTGGCGTTCATTGGCCTGGTCCCGTATTGTTGCCGTCGCTGTCGTTCTTCGTGCTCCCGCCGCTGTTCGTCAGGTTCGCGTACGCCTGGTCCACAATCTCCACGTTGCCCTGATCGCGCAGACTCGACAGCCAGTCCTGGAACAGCCCGCTCACCTGCTGCTGCAGCAGCAGTTCCTGAATCCGCCCGCTCACCTGCGCCAGCGGCGGCGCCGCGTCATGCTCTTTCACCAGCGCGGGCAAGAGCGTCTTCTGGTAATACGCGGTCACCTGATCGTGCGTCACCGTGATGCCGCTGCGAAAGCGTAAATCGATGAAGCGCAGGATGGCCATGCGCTGGCTCCAGCGCTGCTGCACCTCGTCCACCGTCAGATGGCTGGCGTTCAGGAACGCGTCCCACCCCTGGTCCGTCTCGCAATGGAAGCGCGCACACACTGGAATCTGCTTTCTCAGCTCCGTCAGCGCCTTCTCCACTTCCGGCGTCGGCGTCGTCACCGGCTGCTGCTGCTCCTTCATCTGCTCCAGGATCAGCGTTCGATCGATCAGCCGGCGCAGAGCCTCTTCCGGCGTGTTCTGTCCGGGAAGAACCCGCAGCGGCTCCAGCGCGGACAAGTCCATTTCCTGTTCCACGTCGCTCTCCAGAATCACGTTGCTGCCGATCTTGGCCACCACATGATCCAGTTGCACCGGCTTCGGCGTCGCAGCGGACGAGGCCGGAGGCGGAGGAGCGGGACTCTGCGCGCGCGCGGAGATCATGCCGCCAGCCATCGCCGCGCAAATCAGAAACACGATGGGTGCCGGGCTCTTCATCAGAATGCCTGCCCGATGCTGAAGAAGAAGTTGAAGTGCCCTGCCTGCCCGTAACACGCGGATTTTGCCACGGCCGCCGGGGGCGAAGCAAAGCACTTCACTCCCGACTCGTTGCTGTACTGCACCAACACCGGATAGACCGGAGGATTCACGTTATACCCAAAGTCCACACGGATCGGCCCGATGGGGGTGTGATACCGCGCGCCCACCCCCACCGTGTGGGAGAAATCGTTGAAATCGCACTGCCCGATCGGATTCGTGCTCGACGAGCGCGTGACCTTCTGCTGCTCCGCAATCGTCAGGTAAGGCAGCGTGTCGCAGGTGTAGCTGTGCGGCTGCTTGATCCGAATTGCGCTCGGCCAGATATCCGACGAGTTGTTGAAGACGTTGCCCATGTCCTCGAACAGCACGAATCCCAGCGACTTGCCGAAATACGGCAGCTGCGGATAGGGGAAACGCAGCTCCGTCTGATTGACGAAAACGCCGGCTCCGCCGATGGGAAACCCGGTCAGCGAATCGCGCGGCCCCGCAGAGTTGAGCGGGAAACCGCGCAGCGATTCCGGGCCGCCGGCATACAGCCGCTCCGGCAGCGGAATCGTTTCGAATTTCCCCTCGCCGAATACCCGCTCCATCCCAAACCGCGTGTTGCGCGCCAGAATATAGTCCTTGTGCTTCCCCAGCGCGTAATACGTGGAGTTGGTCCAGTCGAAATGAGCGTAGTTGGCCTGCGAGTCGAGAACCGAATTGTCCGTCGCGAATATCTGCACGCTGTTGTACATCCCCGCCCGCGCATCCAGCGGCTCCGGCCTGCGCGTGTCGTGCACCCAGGTCAGTTCCGGCCCGCCCACACGTACCGGCTCCGAGAGCAGCGGGATCAGATCCGGCGACACCTGAATGGTGTTCGGGTCCACCTTCACCCGCCGGTACGAAAGCTGATAGATCAGCGTGTCCTTCAGGTTGGGACGCTGGGTCACGCGAATATCCCCCTCCGACGTCGACGAGGCGAAGGTGACCACGTTCTGCGCGTTGATGTAGCCGCCCCCGAAGGAAAGATCGATCGACTTGCGATTCAGAAAGCGCGGCGCGTTGTAATTGAGCGTGAATTCCTGCTCCAGCGAACCGTATTCCCCGCGGAAGGTGACGGTCTGATTCCGCCCCCACAAATTGATGCGCGATACATCCAGCTCCGCCACCGCGCTCACTCCGAACTTCCCGTTCGGACTGCAGGAATAGGTCGACGGATTGATGCCCAGCTGAATCAGGCTGACCGCGTTGGGACAGTTGGTGTTGGGCGTCCCGGTCTGCGCCTGGAAGCCCCCGCCATAGCTCACATCCCACCGCCGCGCCTCGTCGAACTGCACCAGCACGTTCTTCGCCAGCTCGTCGCCTCCGGGATTCTCCACCGCGGTGGTCACTTCGTTGAAGAGCGTGAGGTTGTAGAGCTGCCGCTGCGTCTCCAGCAGCTTCGCCTGATCCAGCGGCTTGCCCGGAACCACCAGAATGTCCGGTTCCACGGTCTTCCGATGGGTATAATGCAGACCGCTGATCAGAACCTTGCGGATCAGAATCTGGTCCCCTGGCGTCACCCGCAGATTCACGTCGATCAGGTTGGGATCCTTCGGCGAGGGGTTCTGCTGCAGCGTCACCTGCGCGTGATCGTAGCCGTTGTCGAGAAAATAGCCGAGGATCGTGTCCCGATCCGCTGCCAGATTGTTGCCCGAATACGGCTGCCCCGGCTGCAGGCTCAGCCGCGGCTGCAGCGTGTTCAGCTGCGCCTGCGTGATTCCCTGGATGTTGTACGTGCCGACCTTCTGCTGAACCCCTTCCACGATCGAATACGTGATCGCCAGATTCCGTTCGCCATTCCTGCCCTGCGTTTCCCGCACCTCCGGCGTCACCTTCACATCGCTAAAGCCGTTGCCCTGATACAGAGCCGTGATGCTGTTCACATCCGCCTGTTCGAGGGCCTGGCTGTAGATGCCGTGGCGTACGAAAAACGAGGCCGCCTGCACGCTCAGCCGCTGCTGCAGCAGCCACGTGCCGAAATAGCCGTTTCCTTTGATCGCCACTGAGGCGATCCGGTCCCGGTGCCCCAGCGTCACGTTGTAGGTGATGTGGGTCACCCCACCCTTCGCCAGCGTGGTGTTCGTTACCTTCGCATGGAAATACCCCTCGCGCTGGTAATAGTCGCGGATGCGCTTGCTCCCCTCGTTCAGCAGGTCCTCGTCCAGCGTTCCCTCGCTGTATACCGGAACCAGACTGTGCACCTTGCCCGTGCTGAGCTTCGCCCCTTCCACCACGATCCTGACTACCGGCCCTCGATCCGCCTGGAAGCCGTAGTCCACATGATTTGCCGGCTTCTGATACTTGCTGGAAGCCAGCCGCACATTCGCTTCCAGCCGCTGCTGCTTCTGGTAGGTCTTGCGCAGACCGGTCAGCGCGCGGCTCACCGTGTCTGAATTGACCTTCGATCCCTGCTTCAGCTTCGCCTTCTTGCGGAACGCCGGCGCCGTCATCCCGCTGTCGCCCTGTACCGTGACCGCGCCCACCCGCGCCTGCTTGCCGGTCTTAATCTCGAACTGCAGATTGATGGCGGCGTTGGTCTGGTCGATGGTGGTGTGAGGCATCACCGTGCCCTGGTAGTACCCGCTTTGCTGCATCGTCTCCTGAAGCAGCTCCTCCGCCCGGCTCAACTTCGTGTCCGTGTACGGCGTCCCCGGGTTCAGCCGCGTGGAGTAGTTCAGCTGGTTGCTCAGCTCGCGGCTCTTCACCCCCTTGACCGAGATCCGGCCCAGAAAAATGGTCGGCGTTCCGGTATAAATCAGCGCCACCCCGTTGCCCTGGCGCTCCGCGTTCACCGCGATGGTGCGATAGAGCCCGGTGGCAAACAGGCGGCGCAGGCTGGTGTGCACATTCTCCGCGTTCAGAGGCTGGTTGGGCTGCTGCGGCAGTCTCTCGGGAAGCGGCTCGAGCGAATCGCGCGTCACCCCTTCAAACCGGATCTCCTCCACCGGCAGCCCCGCCCATCCGTTCAGGTTGGGCGATGTGGGCACCGGCTCCACCTTTTCCGAGGTGTTCTCCTGCGTGGTGTTGTAGGAGGGCAACATGCTGCCCGGCGGCACCGGCGGCGTCTTTTTGCGCTGCTGCATGGGCGACGCTGGATTAGGAGGCTGCGTCGACGGGATCACCGTCTGCGCCAGCAGCGGCAATCCCAGGACGAGCCCCGGCCCCAGCAGCCAAGCCGCCGCCATCCGGCTGAGCCGCAATCGCATGCGCCGCTTCAAGCCCCACCTTCGATCCTGTGGCAGGATATCGTGCAAAACAGAAAGTTCTTTCCCTGCCAAACTACTCGTGTCCCGCATCGCCAAACGAAAAAAGTCTCGAACGGTGAGATGCGAACCCGGAGCAAGCGTGGCTTGTCCGGCGCAGAGTAGCCTGGCCCCGGAATTTCTATACTACTGACAGATGGCCACCCCTATCCAAGCAGCCCGGGAACGCTACTCCCGCCAGGTCCTGTTTGCCCCTGTTGGCGCCGAGGGCCAGGCCAGGATCGAGCAGGCCCACGTGGCGGTGGTGGGCGTCGGCGCCACCGGCGCCGCGGCCGCCAGCCTGCTGGCCCGCGCCGGCGTGGGCACCCTCACCCTCATCGATCGCGACTTCGTGGAAGAAAGCAATCTCCAGCGCCAGATCCTCTTCGAAGAGTCCGATGCCCGGGACGCGCTGCCCAAAGCTGAAGCCGCCCGCCGCCGCATCGCCGCCTTCAACAGCCAGGTCGACGTCCAGGCCCACGTGGCCGACCTGGTCCCCGGCAATATCCACGACCTGCTCGGCGGCGCCGCCCTGGTGCTCGATGCGACCGACAACTTCGAGACCCGCTACCTCCTCAACGACTACGCCATCGAGCAGGGCAAGCCCTGGATCTACGCGGCCGCGGTCGGCTCCTACGCCGTCACCATGAACATCCTTCCCGGCGATACCGCCTGCCTCGCCTGCATCTTTCCCCAGCCGCCCGGCGGACCGGTCGAAACCTGCGACACCGCCGGCATCCTGAACTCCGCCGTCAACCTCGCCGCCTCCCTCGAAGTGACCGAGGCGCTCAAGTGGATCGTCGGCGCGCGCCCCATGATGCGCCGCTCCCTGCTCTCCTGCGATCTCTGGCGCAATGAGTGGAGCGAGGTCGCCACAGCCACGCCTCGCCCCGACTGCGCGGTCTGTGGCGGCCGCGATTTCGTCCATCTCCGCGGCGAAGGCCGCCCGCATATCACCCTGTGCGGACGCAACTCCGTGCAGATTCACGAGCACGCCCGCCCTGTCGATCTGGCCGCACTCGAAACCCGCCTCCGCCCCCTCGGCACCGTCCGCCGCAACGACCTGCTGCTGCGCTTCGAGCGCGGCGAGCACATCCTGACCGTTTTCACCGACGGCCGCGCTATCATCCAGGGAACCACCGACGTGGCCCTCGCCCGCAGCCTCTACGCGCGCTTCGTGGGGTCGTAGAAACCTCCGCAGTCCGCCTCCAACAAAAAGCCCCGGCTCATCACCGGGGCTGTGGCCTTTCAGGGCTCTTGCGCCCAAGGCGCGTCCGCCTGGACGGCCAGTCCTCAGAACTGGTTCCAGAGGAACTGGTTGTAGACCTCGTGGTGGAACTGCACTTCCTGCGGCTTCACGAACGTTCCCAGCAGCCGCGGGCAGCGGTCCGCCGACGCCTGCTTCAGATCGGCGTAGCGTCCCTTCACATCTTCGCCCAGCAGCTTCGTGGTCCACGTCGCGTTGCGGAAGTTCTCGATCGCGGTATAGATGTTGTCCGGCAAATACCTTTCCGCCTGGCGCAGGTTCTCGATCTTCGAGGTCTCTCCCTCGATCCCCGACTTGAACACCCCCAGCATCACCAGGTAGGGATTCGAGTCCGGCGCCACCGACCGCACCTCCACTCGCATGGACCGCTCGTTGCCGATGGGAATGCGGATCATCGAGCCGCGATCCACCGCCGATGCCTTGATCTGGTTCGGCGCCTCGAAGTGCGGATCGAGCCGGCGATAGGCATTCACGCTGGAATTCAGCATCAGACAGATATCGTTGCCGTGGGTCAGGATGCGATCCACGAACTCCCATCCCGCTTTTGACAGCTTCTCCTCCCCCTTCGGATCCCAGAAGAGGTTCTTGCCGTCCTTGCTGATGGAAACGTTGGTGTGCATGCCGCTGCCGTTCACCCCCACCACCGGCTTGGGCAGGAACGAGGCCGTCATCCCCAGCCGGGTCGCTACCTGGCGGCACACCAGCTTGTAGATCTGGATCTGGTCGGCCGCCGCCACCACTTCGCCGTACCCGTAATTGATCTCGAACTGCGACGGCGCCACTTCCGGGTGATCCTTCTCGTTCTCGAAGCCCATGGCGCGCTGCACTTCCGCCACCGTATCGATAAAGCTGCGCAGCGGATCGCTGGGCAGCGAGTGGTAGTAGCCGCCGGTGTTCACGTAATCGAAGTGCCCCGCCGTCGGGAAATTGCGCTCCGCGTCGAGGCCCGCGAACAGGAAGCCCTCGATCTCATTCGCCGCGTTCAGCGTGTAGCCATGCTTGTCGAACTGCCCCTTCGCAAAGTTCTTGAGCACCCCGCGCGTGTCGCCGCCGTAGGCCGCGCCCCCCTTGTCGATCACGTCGCCGAAGACCAGCACCTTGCCCGCCCCAAAAATATCCGCGGGCGCGAAATAAAACGAGCTCCAGTCGATCCCCAGCCGCAGATCGCTCTCCCGCTGCGCCGTGAAGCCGCGAATCGACGAGCCGTCGAAGGTGAGGTTGTCGAAGCTCTTCATCAGAAACTTCTTGTCGTAATCCAGCATGTGCAGGCGGCCTTCAAGATCGGAGAACAAAACCGTGACCGCCTTGATGCCTTTCTGATCGGTCAGATACTTCAGCCGCTCTTCCTGAATCTTGTCCAGAGCGACCCGCTTCCGGCGCTGATCTTTCGCTTTGAGATTGAGTTCTTCCAGCTCCTCGTACGAGAGCGCCAGGAAATTCCGATAGTCAGTCGACATGCTTCTCCTTCGATCGATGGAAATGATGTTCGCTGCCGCGCCAGACTCACGCCAGGCACACCGCGGTCCCCACCGGGCGGTGCGATTCGAACTGCGGAGAGAAGGTTTGGCGGTTCGTCTTCAGGGTATCGCGCAGAGCCTCGGACTGTCTCCCTGCCCATAAAAATCTCTGATCGGCCCCATCGTGAATTGTTATCGCCGGCCTCGCCGCCTCCCTCTCCTGCTCCCGATTCCGTTTCCAGGGCGCACCCGATACTCTGGTCCTTCACCGTGACCACCTTCCAGGCAGAGGCCGTCGTTCTCCGCACGTGGCCCGTTCACGAGGCCGACGAGATCGTCTCCTTGTTCACGCGCGCCAACGGCCGCATCCGCGGCGTCGCCAAAGCCTCCGCCAAATCCCGCCGCCGCTTCGGAGGCGCCCTCCAGCCCATGACCCTGGTTTCCGCCAGCTATGCGGAGAAGCCGAAGCAGGATCTCGTTCGCCTCGACGCCTGCGAGGTCATCGCCTCCCCGCTTTCCGACCCCATCGACTACACTCGCGCCTCCGCCCTCGCCTTCTATGCCGAGGTGCTCGAAGAGGCGCTGCCCGACCACGATCCCCACGAAGCCGTCTTCCGCCTCGTCCTTGCCGTCCTCGACCACACCCGCAGCAGCGCGGTCTGGATGCCGGTCACCTATTTCTCTCTCTGGATCACCCGCCTCCTCGGCTGGATGCCTTCGCTCACCCATTGCACCGTCTGCGGCGAACCCCTCGGCGCCGGACCGGCCTGGTTCCAGCCGCAGTCTGACGGCCTCCTCTGCTCGCGCGACAAAAAACCCTCCAGCCGCATCCTTACGCCCGAATCACTGGCCCTCGCCCGCCGCATTTTTCAGTCGCCCATCGCCGCATTCGCCGCGGAGGACTGGCCCTCCACCCGCGCTGCCGATCTCCGCCGCTTTGCCATCCAGGCCCTCGAACGGCATCTCGAGCGCAAACTCCATTCCGCCGCCGCCCTGGGCAAACTCGGCGCTTAGCTAAAGTCCGCAAGCGGCGCGCCTCGCACCCATCCATGCCCCCACCGCATCTACACTGAAGTCGCCGGAGTCCCAACGCATCCGCGAGGACCATCATGAAAATCGCCAACAGCGTCACCGACCTCATTGGCAACACCCCTCTGGTCCAGCTCAACCGCGTCACCGCCGGGGCGCACGCCCGCGTGGTGGCCAAGCTGGAGGGCGCCAACCCGCTCAACAGCATCAAGGATCGCATCGGCTTCGCCATGATCGAAGCCGCCGAACGCGAAGGCAAAATCCATCCTGAAAAAACCGTCCTCGTGGAGCCCACCAGCGGCAACACCGGCATCGGCCTCGCCTTCGTCGCCGCTGTCAAAGGCTACAAGCTCATCCTCACCATGCCCGACACGATGAGCCTCGAGCGCCGCGTCCTGCTGCTCGCCTTTGGAGCAAAGCTCATCCTCACGCCCGGTCCAAATGGGATGAACGGGGCCATCGCCAAAGCCAGACAAATCCTCGCCGAAATACCGAATGGCCACATGCTGCAGCAGTTCGAGAACCCCGCCAATCCGAAGATCCACTTCAATACCACCGGCCCCGAAATCTGGAACGACACCGAAGGCCAGGCCGACATCCTCGTCTCCGGCGTGGGCACCGGCGGCACCCTCACCGGCGTCGCCCAATACATCAAGTCCCGCAAGCCGTCCTTCAGAGTCATCGCCGTCGAGCCCAGCGACAGCCCGATTCTCTCCGGGGGTAAACCCGGCGCTCACAAAATTCAGGGCATCGGCGCCGGCTTCGTGCCCGCCATCCTGGACACCAGACTCATCGACGCAGTCATCCAGGTCTCCAACGACGACGCCATCGCCATGGCCCGCCGCCTCCCTCTCGAGGAAGGCCTCCTCGTCGGCATCTCCTCCGGAGCCGCCGTGCATGCGGCCCTCCAGGTCGCCCGCCGCGAAGAAAACGCCGGCAAGCTGATCGTCGTCGTCCTTCCCGACTTCGGCGAACGCTACATTTCATCGGTCCTCTTCGAGAGCCTGCGCAACGAAGCCCAGCAACTCAGGACCGAGCCCATCGAAGCGCCGGTGAAGGTGTAGCCCGTCACTTACTGGAAGAGGGTGATCGCTCTGGCCACGACATCGGCCAGGATTTCTGCCGGCAGTCGGTCCACCTTTTGGCCGCCGCGGGCGCGGAGATCCAGCACCCGCGGTTGATCGCATCGAACCACCCCGGTCGTTCGGATCCCGGAGATGGGAACAGCAAAACCGGTCCGTCGCGCAAATTCCCCTCCGCTCGTGATCGGAAGGACTACTGGCAGCTTCGTTGCCTCGTTGAATTCTCCCGGCGAAATAATCAGCACCGGTCGCCTTCCCTGCTGCTCGTGCCCGGCCTCAGGATCGAGGGAAACTATATAAATGTCACCGCGGTTCACAGCAGTTCGCCGCCGGCTGGTGCCGCATCTACCCACTCCCCCTCCGCCTTCGGCTGGGATCCGGAATAGTCGGACTCGGCCAGAAGGGAGGACAGCGTGTAATGGGGACGCGACTCGGGCTCGACGATGAGTCGCCCATTTTCGACCGTGACCCCCACCCTGGCGCCTGGCTTCATTTGAAGAATGTCCAGAATCACCGGAGGAACTGCCAGCATCACTGATCCACCGACTTTTCTCAGGTTCGTCTTATGCATCGCTCTCACTGTTATATTGTAATATAACTCGACAAGGGCCTGCCATTTTTCGCCCCGGAATTGTTAGCGGTTTCGCCCATTTTCATGCCCTTCCTGACCGCCATCCGCGAAGACGTCCGCTCGGTCCTCGACCGCGATCCGGCCGCCGGCTCGCGGCTCATGGTCATCCTCTGCTATCCCGGCCTCCACGCCGTCTGGGCGCAGCGGATCACCGCCCGCCTGTGGCGCGCCCGGTTCCGTCTGCTGGGCCGCTTCCTCTCCCAGGTCGCGCGTCTGCTCACCGGCATCGAGATCCACCCCGGCGCCCGCATCGGCCGCCGCGTCTTCATCGACCACGGAGCCGGCGTGGTCATCGGCGAAACCGCCATCGTCGGCGACGATGTCACCCTCTACCAGGGCGTCACCCTCGGCGGCACCGGGCACGAGCGCGGCAAACGCCATCCCACCCTGCGCGACGGCGTCTTCGTCGGCAGCAACGCCCAGATCCTCGGCAACATCTGCATCGGCGAGAACTCCCGCGTCGGTGCCGGGTCGGTGGTCCTGCGCGACGTGCCGCCCAACTCCACCGTGGTCGGCGTCCCCGCCCACATCGTCTATCAGAACGGCGAGCGCGTCCTCATCACCGATCCCAATCAGGTCAAAGACCCGCTCTCCGGCGTGATCATCGCGCTGGCGGAAGAAGTGAAGCGCCTGCGCCTGCGGGTCGACGTCCTCGACGGCCAGCTCGAGCTCACCACCCGCGAACTCGACTCCGTCCGCTCCCTCGAAAGCGAGGACGAGGAGCGCGATCAGTACCGCAGCGAACAGTCTGGATCAGGACTGGTCAGCATGGGCGAAGGCATCTGAGCAAGCGCGGCGGGTGACCCAACCTCGCGGCGCCCGCTCCTGCCGTGAGCAGGATGGAACCCCACGAACCTCGAAACCACCCCTACTTCGTCCCCGGCAAACCTTGCTTCTCCAGAAAAAACACCGCCATCTGCCGGAACGCATCGTAGTCCGGCTTCCCGGAGAACGTCCGGTAGTCCGCTTCCTCTCCAGCCGCGCCGTACCCGTTCAGCTGGAACTGCCGTCCGCCTGCCGCGGCCTCGGCTGCATGCGCCCTCTCCCACGAGCGCTCGTCGAAGTCGTCGCTCTGCACATCGATCTCCCCCACCTTCGTCCCATCCGCCCGCCGCACCAGGAACCGGTAACAGGTGTGGAACTTGCCCATCGGCTCGAAATACTCCACCGCATCCACCCGCCACGCATTCACCGGCAACATCTCCAGCAGAAATCCCGTCGCCTCGCGCGCATCCGGCGGACCGTTCTGGTGCATCTGCCGCAGCAGCGTCCGTTCCTGGTCCCGCTGCGCCTTCATCCCCGCCTCGGCATAGGCCGCCACCAGCGTTGTGTGGATCTTCCAGTCTTGCGGATCGAGCTGCCGCGCCTTCTCCGCATACTCCACCGCCAGCTTCCCCTGATAGAGCTCCATCGCAGCGGTCGAGGCCAGCAGATTCGCCGTCGCGTTCCCCGGAGCCGCCGCCAGCGCCTTCTGAAAATCCTCGAGCGCCTGTTGCGGCTGGTTGGCCTTCAGCGCGTCCAGCCCCTGGGATAGGCTCGCATCCGCGACCGCCCCGGCGGCTCCACCCGTCGGCCCGGCCGCCTGCCCCAACGCCGTTTGCCCCCACGCCCCCCGACCACCCGCGAGGGCACCCAGTACCAGAAATCCGATCCACCACCGCTTCATTGGGAATATCCAGTTCCACTCTACCGGCCCCGCACCTCTGCCCCTGCGGAAAAAACCGCCAGGGAATGTTCCCCGCCAATCGGCATCGGGTATGCTGATGCGAGGCACCCCGCTCAGCACCCAAGGAGGAACGACCCCATGGCCGTCACGGTAATCGTCAGCTTCGTCGTGATTTTTTTCGGCGCCATTCTCTGGGCCAGCCGCCGCCCAGTAGAAACCCACCACTGAGGCCCGTCTTTTCGCCCGGCAGCAGCACTGTGCACCCTGTTTTCAACAGTATGACTTTCCATATTGTCTGCCGTTTTTTCACAGAAACGCCTCGGCAGAGGGCCTGCCCGCGCCCGCCGATTGCGCTATCATGCTGGCAATGCTATTGAATTACAAAGAGATACCAGTTGTACCTGAAAATTCGTGTTTTGGCATAACCGGTGGCAGCCGGTTTGCACAGCAGACGATTACGATTGGCTGCCCCGGAGCGCATTTCCGGGGCGATAGGGTCCGCAGGGGTGTTCGGGGCGGAGCATCCTGACGTCATGTCCAGGTCTTTTCAAACCCGCATTGTCGCCGTCCTGCTGGCGCTCTTCACCGGGGCTGCCATCATCTGCGCGGGCTTCAACCTGGTCCAGGAAAATAGCTATCAGGTGCCGTCCGACGGCGTTGTCTGGCAGGAAGCCCATGGAGTCCTGCAGGCCCAGCGGGTGGCCGCCAACAGCCCCGGCGAGAAGGCCGGCGTCAAGGTCGGGGACCTGCTGCTCTCCGCCAACGACCTGCCCACCCCGCGTATCGCGGCGCTGGCGCGGCAAGAGTGGCACACCGGCGCCTACAGCACCATCCACTACACCCTGGAGCGCCACGGCATCCGGCTTCCGGACGTTCCCGTCATCCTCGATGTCCAGGACCACAGCATCAACCAGGGCTTTCGCTTTATCGCCCTCGTGTATCTCGGCATCGGTCTCTATGTCCTGTTGCGACGCTGGACCGCGCCGCACTCCACCCACTTCTATCTCTTTTGCCTCGCTTCTTTCGTCCTCTATTCGTTCTGGTATACCGGCAAATTCGACGACTTTGACTGGGTGGTGTATTGGAGCGGCACTGTAGCCGCCGCAGTCCAGCCCGCGCTTTTCCTGCATTTTTCCCTGGCCTTCTCGGGATCCCGCCGCAACCGCCACGTCTGGCTCGTCCCTCTGGCTTATTTGCCCGGCGCGATGCTGATCACCCTGCGGGTCATGGCCATCGAGCTGTGGTCGGCCACCGAACTGATCGCCCATCGCCTCGATCAGGCCGCCACCGGCTATCAGGCCTTCTTCTATCTGCTCGCAGCCGTGGTTTTCTACTTCAAGTACCGGCACGCTCAGGCGCCCCTCGAACGTCAGCAGCTGAAATGGCTCACCCGCGGCACCATCCTGGCCGTGGTGCCCTTTACCTTCCTCTGGGCCATTCCCTTCATGGCTGACATCGCCATACCCAACGGCCTCACCAAAGTGGCCGGCATCTGCATGGTCTTTCTCCCGCTGACCTTCAGCTGGTCCATCGTGCGCTATCGCATGATGGACGTGGACCTCATCTTCAAGCGCGGCGTCACCTACACGCTGGCCACCGCTGCCGTCGTGGGCGTCTACTTTGCCCTGCTCGCGGTAGTCGCCGCGGTCGCGCAGGCCCGCCTGCACAACTTCGGGGTCTGGGGCGCGCTGGCCGCCATCATCCTCGCCGCCCTCCTCTTCGAGCCCCTCAAGCGCACCATCCAGGGCAGCGTCGATCGCGTCTTCGACCGCCAAAGCTACGACTACCGCAGCACCCTCATCTCCTTCGGCCGCGGCCTCAGCTCCTTCACCGACCTCGAAGCCCTGCTCCGGGCCATCGTCGAACGCCTGCCCCGCACCCTCGGCGTCGATCGCGTTGCCGTCTTTCTCGCCGGGGACGCCGGCCGCTACCGCCTCGCCGCCCAGCACGGCCTGCCTGAAGCGTTCGAATCCGCCGGCCTCGACCTCGGCTTCCTCGATTTCGATCACCCCGACGCCGGCTCCCACCTCTTCCTCGAAAATCCCCAGCATGCGTTCCACCTCGCGCCCTCCGAGCAGCGCACCATCGCCCTGCTCGACATGAATTACTTCCTGCCCTGCCGGGTCGGCGTTCCCGGCGTCCGCGAATGGCCCGCGCAGGATTTTCAGGTGACGGACCGCACCATCGCCGTCATCGGGCTCGGCCGCCGCCAGAGCGGCGACTTCCTCTCCAGCGAGGATATGGAGCTGCTCGAATCCCTCGCCGGCTACATCGGCATCGCCCTCCAGAACGCCCGGCTCTATGCCAGCCTGGCCGAGAAGATGGCCGAATACGAGCGCCTCAAGGAATTCAACGAGAACATCGTCGAATCCATCAACGTCGGCATCCTCGCCGTCGATCCCGAAGAGCGCATCGAGAGCTGGAACTCGCAGATGGAAGTCATGTTTGCCCTGCCTCGCAGGGAGGCCCTGCGCCAGCCCCTCGAAGCCGTCTTCCCCGCCAACCTCGTGCAGGAATACCGCCGCGTCAAGGATCAGTCCGGCGTCCACAACCTCTATAAGTTCCGCCTCGAGACCACCGCCGAGGAATCCCGCATCGCCAATATCGCTATCGCTCCGCTCGTCTCGCGCGACTTCCGCACCGTCGGCCGCATCATCCTCGTCGACGACATTACCGACCAGACCGCCATGGAAGGCCAGCTCGCCCAGGCCGAAAAACTTTCCTCCATCGGACTGCTGGCTGCCGGCGTCGCCCATGAAGTCAACACCCCGCTGGCCGTCATCTCCTCCTACGCCCAGATGCTCGCCCGCCAGTTGCGCGGCGACGAAAAGCTGGGTCCCCTGCTCGACAAGATCACCCAGCAGACTTTCCGCGCTTCGGAGATCGTCAACGGCCTGCTCAACTTCTCCCGCACCAGCGGCGCGGAGTACCGCGAGACCGATGTCAACGCCATCATCCGCGAGACCCTCACCCTCCTCGAACACCAGTTCAAGACCGCGCAGATTCGCGTCGAAACCAGCCTCATGCCCGAGCTGCCTCCCATCATGGGCAACTCCGGCAAGCTGCAGCAGGTCTTCCTCAATCTCTTCCTCAACGCCAAAGACGCCATGGCCTCCAGGGTCGAGCCCGACGGCGAGCCCCGCACGCTGCGCATCGCCACCGAGGTGAATGGCCACGTCAGCATCTCCATCGCCGACAGCGGCGCCGGCATCGCGCCCGAACACCTGCGCCGTATCTACGACCCCTTCTTCACCACCAAAACGGCGCGCCGCGATGGCCAGCCACGCGGCACCGGCCTCGGCCTCGCCGTCACCTACGGCATCATCCAGGAACATGCAGGCAAGATTCACGTGGAAAGCCAGGTGGGATTCGGCACGACCTTTTTCCTTGAGTTTCCCCTGCTGAGGAAAGCCGCTCATGTCTGAAGCCACCTTCGTCGCTGCGGCCAATGCCCACGCCGGTGGCTCCGAACTCGCGCCCCGCATCCTGATCATCGATGACGAAGCCGCCATCCGCGAATCCCTCGAGACCCTGCTCTCCCTCGAAGGCTATGCCGTCGAAATAGCGGAAAACGGCGACCAGGGCCTCGAGCGCATCGCCGAACAGCCCTTCGACCTCGTCCTCCTCGACCTTGCTCTGCCCGGCCGCAACGGCCTCGAAATCCTCAGCGTCATCCGCGACCGCCAGCCCGTCCTCCCGGTCATCATGATCACCGCCTTCGGCACCGTCGGCAATGTCGTCGACGCCATCCGCGGCGGCGCGCAGAACTTCGTCCAGAAGCCCTGGGACAATGAGAAACTCCTCGCCGATATCCGCGCGGCCATCGCCCGTTACCGCGCCGAGGAAGAAAACATCCAGCTGAAGCGCGCCCTGCGCCAGCGCTACAACTTCCCCAACATCGTGGGCAAAAGCGAGGCGATGCTGCGCATCTTCGACCTCGTCGGCCAGGTCGCACCCACCCGCTCCACTGTCCTCATCCAGGGCGAAAGCGGCACCGGCAAGGAACTCATCGCCAAGGCCCTGCACGCGAATTCACCGCGCCGCGATAAAGCCTTCGTTCCGGTGAACACGGGCGCGATGCCCTCCGACCTGCTCGAGTCCACCCTCTTCGGCCACGTGAAGGGCGCCTTCACTTCGGCGATCGCCGCCAAAAAGGGTCTCTTCGAAGTCGCCAACGGCGGCACACTTTTCCTCGACGAGATCGCCACCATGGGCATGGACACCCAGGCCAAGATCCTGCGCGTGCTCCAGGACCGCCGCTTCATGCACCTCGGCGGCGTACAGGAAATCCAGGTGGACGTCCGCATCATCACCGCCACCAACGTCGATCTGCGCACCGCCGTGCGCGAAGGCAAATTCCGCGAAGACCTCTTCTACCGCCTCAACGTTATCGCCATCGAGCTGCCCCCCCTGCGCAGCCGCCGCGAAGACATCCCCGCGCTCGCCATGCACTTCCTCAAGTACTACTCGGATGAGAACGGCCTCGCCGTCCGCTCCCTCACCCCTGAAGCCATGCGCGCTCTGGTCGATTACGACTGGCCTGGCAACGTCCGCGAGCTGGAGAACGTCATCGAGCGCGGCGTCGTCCTCTCTTCCGGCGGCATCATCGGCGCCGACCTGCTCCCCGGCCACCTCACCGGCTCCAGCTACTCGTCCAGCCTCCTCGAGCACAGCCCCGATGCCTCCCTCTTCGACATCATGGAGGACATCGAGCGGCGCATCATCATCGACAAGCTCGAGCGCTGCAATGGCAACCAAACCGAGGCCGCCGAGCAATTCCGCATCCCCCTCTCCACGCTGAACCAGAAGATCAAGCGGCTGAATATCGAGATCAAAAAGCGCAACAACCGCGAATAGTCGCTGCGGACCCGCGCCCTCCAGCCGGATTCTATCGCCACCACGATCCCCCGCCCGCAAGAAGCGACACGCTCCGCGCCCGGCGCCTCTACCCTCTGCCCTGTACTCTGTACCTGCCTTCCCCTGTGCTACGCTCAAACTTCGGAGCGAACCAGAAGTAAATCAGCCCACTCCGGCATCCAAGTCTGCGTAATCCAGCTATGGCTCTCGAAACCATCGATGCCGCCGCAAAACGAGGCGCCCTGGCCGTTCAGGAGTACGCTGCCCTCTCCGGCCGCGCCCTCGGCAACCTCTTCCGCCGCCCCTTCTATCGCGACGACATCTTTCTCCAGGCCGACATCATCGGCGTCGGCTCTCTGCCCATCGTCATCCTCACAGGGTTTTTCCTTGGCGGCGTCCTGGCCCTCCAGTCCTCCTCTACCCTCATGCAGTTCGGCGCCACCGCCTTCACCGGCGAGCTGGTCGCCTACTCCATGATTAAGGAAATCGGCCCGGTGGTGACCGCCCTCATGGTCTCCGGCCGCAACGCTTCCGGCATGGCCAGCGAACTCGGCTCCATGATCGTCACCGAGCAGATCGACGCCATGCGCGCCCTCGGCACCGACCCCCTCAAGAAGCTGGTCATGCCCCGCATTGTCGCCACGGTCATCATGCTCTTCTTCCTCGTCATCCTCTCCGACGCCGTCGGCATTCTCGGCGGCGGCTTTGTCTCGGTCTTCATGCTCGGCCAGGACGGCTCCCAGTACTTCCATACCGCCTGGCAGTCGCTCCAGGGCCCCGACATTGTCCAGGGACTCGTCAAACCCCTCTTCTTCGGCTTCATCATCGCCAGCATCGGCTGCTTCTACGGCATGAAGACCCGCGGCGGCACTCAGGGCGTGGGCCGCTCCACCACCCAGGCCGTGGTCGTCTCCTCCATCCTCATCATCGTCTGCGATTTCATGATCAGCCGATTTATGATCGGCATCTTCGGACGCTGAACCGTGGCTGCCAACGGAGCGTCTCCACCCCCCGCCCCCGCCGCGAGCCAGCCTATCGTGGCGTTTGAAGACGTCTCCATCGGCTTTGAGCGCAAGTCCGTCCTCGAAAACATCTCCTTCCGCGTCCGCCCCGGCGAGATGCGCATCCTCCTCGGCCCCGCCGGCGTCGGCAAAAGCGTCCTGCTCAAGCTGGTCAACGGCCTGCTGCGCCCCGACTCCGGCCGCATCTTCGTCTTCGGCAAAGAAATCAGCACCATGCGCGAACAGGACCTCTTCGAGCTCCGCGGCTCCATCGGCACCGTCTTCCAGGAAGGCGCCCTTTTCGACTCGCTCACCGTTCGCGATAACGTCGGTTACCGTCTCCTCGAGGAACGGCTGCCCGACGACGAAATCACCGCCCGGGTTACCGAGGCCCTCCGCTTCGTCGAGCTGGAACAGACCCTCGACAAATTCCCCTCCGAGCTTTCCGGCGGCATGCGGCGCCGCGTCGCCATCGCCCGCGCCATCGTCACCAACCCCAAACTCATCCTCTATGACTCGCCCACCGCCGGCCTCGACCCCATCACCTCCACCACCATCATCGAGCTGGTCATGAAGCAGCGCGACGTCTCGCAAACCAGCGCGCTGGTCGTCACCCACCGCCTGCAGGATGCCTTCATCCTCGCCACCCACCACTTCAATCGCACCAGGAATCAGATGGACCCGTTGCCGCCCCACCAGACCGACCCCAACACCAGCTTCCTCATGCTTCACCAGGGTCACCTGGTCTTCGACGGCACCACCGCGGAATTGATCCACTCCGACGATCCCTTTATCAGGGAATACATCAGCTAAGGAAGCAGGGTGCAGCGTGCAGGGTGCAGAGAACCCCCGCTGTCGCCTGCCCGCTACACCCTGACTCCCCCTCACCCCGCCGCATCATGATCGTAAAACCGGAAGAACAGCGCCGGTCTCGACACCACTTCCGCCCTGGCCACCAGCTCCGCCTGCTGCTGCTGATTGAGTGGTGTGAAGGTCTTTGCCAGCGCCACATTCTCCTCCAGCTGCGGAATCGAATCGCACCCGATGATGATCGTGCTCACCGGCTGCGACAGCACGTAGTACACCGCCTCCTGCATCGTCAGCGTGCCCGGCTGCGTCGCGATCACCATCCCTTCCCACATGTGCTTTTGCACGTCCTCCGGCGGCGGCGTCCAGCTGGACAGGATCCGCCCGCGCCCCGGCACCTTCATCCCGATAATCCCCATCTGCTTCTCCACCGCCAGCGGCAGCAGCTGCTCCTGGAAGCTGTAGTGATGCGGATCGGCCGCGTTCACCGCCATCAGAATGGTGTCGAAATCGTGCCGCCGCATCGCCTCCATCAGCGCATCGGGCCGATAGTGCCCGGTGATGCCCAGATGCCGCACCACCTTTTGCTCCCGCATTGCCACCAGCGCTTCCATCGCTCCGCCCGGCGCAAAGATGGCGTTGATATCCTTCATCGTTCCGATATCGTGCAGCTGCCACAGGTCCACATGATTCGTGTTCAGCAGCTTCAGCGACTCGTCGATCATCCGCATCGACCCTTCGCGCGTCCGCTCCTTCGTCTTCGTCGCTAAAAAAGCCTCGCTGCGCCGCGTCTTCATCACCTCGCCCAGATACCGCTCGCTCCAGCGCATCGGCCCGCCGTAGATCGACGAGGTGTCGCAGTAGTTCACCCCCAGATCGAGCGCGCGATGAATGATCGGCACCGCAACCTCCGCGTTGTCCGGCTTCTCCAGCGCCGCCTGCCCGCCCAGGGAGAAGATGCCGACCTTATAGCCGGTCTTGCCCAGGTTCCGCGTGGGCATCGCATCCTGGGTTCGCGGATTATTCGGCAGACCGCTGTTCGCCGCCGCCAGCATCCCCGCTCCGGCCATCTCCGGAAACGCCGCCCCCGTCACCGCCGCCGCCGCCGCCGCCGTGCTCCCCTTCAAAAATGCGCGCCGATCCGGTCGAATCTCTCCAGCCATTTGAGGCTCCTTCCCCGCAACCCATCGTTGTACCACGAACCGGAATCGCGCAAACCTGCCGCCGTTCATCGGGAATTGGCCGCACCAAAGAAAAGAGGGATGGCGTTCGCCACCCCTCCCTGGTTCGGCCGGCTGCTTCGATCAGCGGCCGTGCGGGTGATCGCCCTTGTCCCCGCCTCCGCCGTGCGGATGATCCCCGCCCTGCGGGTGGCTCTGGTTGTGCGGACGCTCGTTCCCCTGCGGCCGTGTTTGGTTCCCCCGGCTGGTGTTCTGGGTCCGATTGCCGTTCTGCACCGGACGATACTGCGTGTTGTTCTGCGGCCGGTTCGCATTGTTCTGCGGCCGGTTCACGTTGTTCTGCGGCCGGTTGTAATTGTTGTTCTGCGCCGGACGATTGCCGTTCTGCGCCGGACGGACGCTGTTGTTGCTCGGCGCGCGATAGTTGTTGCTCGGGGCACGGTAATTGCTGCTCCCCGCGCCGCGGTTGTTGCCGTTCACCGTACCGCGGTTGTAGCCGTTGTGCTCCCCGGCTGCATAGCCGCGGTTGTAGGCCGTGTGCGCCGCCCGCACGTTGTACGCGCGCGCCGTCGGATTGCGGTCGAAGCGCCCGTAGTACCCATGGTTCACCACCGTCACGCTGCGGGAAACGTAGGTCCCGCGATTAAACGCCACGTAGGGGTGCGCACCCCACGCGAATCCCCAGTGCCCCCAGCCCCAGCCCCAGTGCGACCACGCGCCGACGGCGACGCCGATGCCGAAGCCGAGCCCGAAGCCCACCCCCACCCCGAATCCCACCGGCGGCGGCGGCGCATACCACGCGTAGTAGGGCCGAAATCCCCAATAGGTCCAGGGATTGTAGTACGGCACATACACCACATCCGGATTCGACGGCGCAATTTCGATGTCATCCGGCGCATATGTCACGTTCAGCTGCGGACTCGACTGCAGATGTCCCCCCTGGTATGCCTGCTGCCGCAGCACCTGCACCGCACCCATCACGTCCTGCGGCTGGTTGTAGTAAGCGTTGCCCAGCTGCGTCATCCAGTCCAGGTTCTTATCCATGTTGGAAAGCACGGAGGGGAAGGCGGTCAGCGCCTTGACGCTGGGATCCCAGCTCTGCCCGTTCACCATCTGCGATATCTGATCCGGCGGCGCTCCCTGGTTCGATTGCACGAACCGGTCCGCATCCACCACCTGCGTCGGATACGTCGCGGCCGCCAGGATCTGCGCCACCAGCGAGTCCGGATAGAGCGCGATCGGCGCTACCAGCTGGTTCAGCTGATCGGGGCTCAGCGAATTCCATTGCTGCGGCGGAGCACTTTGATCGTCCGGTGGCGGACCCTGATCCGGCGCACCCTGCTGGTCGGGCGGTGGCGGTGGGGCCTGCTGCTGCGCAAAAGCCGTCGTGCTCGCGATGCCCAGCGGGATCATCAGCCACACCAGAAGCAGCGCTACGCCGCGCTTGCCGGCTTCCGCCAGCGCCGGCCCCAGCCGCCGCATCCACGCCCTGGCTCGAAGAGAATGGTTCGTGGGTAAAGATGCAAAGAAATCGTTCATGAGAAATGACCTCTCAGCCCTTGCCGGGCCGTTCTTTTTTTGGAGGCCCGGGAATTGGGCCTGCTCTGCGTATGGGACACCAAACCATGGCCTAAGTTGCGCTGCAACCGCGACCTGGCAGCTGCCTGCCCTATCCTATACACCCGCTGCTACAGCACGGAATCGAAAAAGCGCCGCAGGATCCGCCCCACCGGCTCCGGCTGCTCGAACGGCACAAAGTGCCCTCCGTCCGGAACCTCGTTGTACTCCGCGCCGTACCCTCCGTTGCGAATCTGCTCCACCAGCAGCCGCATGTCCGCCGGCGTGCTGCCCGCGTCTTCGCCCCCGGCCACCGCGCAGCACGGCACTCGCATCGTCCTCGCGGTCACCACCGAGTCGGGCCGGCTGGCCAGCCCCTGTTGCACCCCAATCATCGCCTCCGGCGTCATCGTCTGCATCATCTCCCGCGCCTCGGCAATCTTCTGCGGCCAGCGCCGCCGCGCCGTCGGCCCCAGCTGTGTCTCCAGATTCGTCTCGATCACCTCGGCCGTGCCCCGCTCCCGAACCTTCGCGATCGTCTGCCCGCGCTTCACGCGCATTGCGTCATCGTCGCCCTGCGGTTTCGAGCAGCAGAACCCCAGCCCCTCCACCCGCGCCGGCATCGTCCGCCAGACTTCGTAGAGGGTGTACCCGCCGATCGAGCAGCCGGCAAACAGTGCCTTGCCGATCGACAGCGTGTCCAGCAGCCGCCCGGCATCCGCCCCCAGCTTTTCCATGGTGATCGGCCCTTCGCCCGCCTCCGACTGCCCATGCCCGCGCAGATCCGGCATGATCACCCGATACTTCGAGGCCAGCAAATGCGCCACCGGCACCCAGAACCGGTGATCCACCGGCGTTGGATGAAGCAACACCACATCCGGGCCCCGGCCCGTGGTCGTGTAAAACAGCTTCGATCCGTCGGAGTAATAGAACATGGGCCAGCCTCGTGCCAACCCACAGCCTACACCCCGGCCACCCTCTTTCCTGGAATTGCTGACCGCTCCTCAGCTGCCCGGCGGCTGATACGGTGGCGGCGGAGGCGCCTGCGGCATGGCCGGCAAAAACACCGGCTCCTCCGGCATCACGATCCAGAAGATCACGTACGCCAGTAATCCCGATCCCCCGCCGAACACCGCCAGCAGCACCGTGATCACCCGCACCCACACCACATCCCACGCGTACGCGTTCGCCAGCCCCTGGCACACGCCCGCGATCATCCGCCCATGCCGCGGCCGCACCAGCCGCGTCACCGACGCCGGGGGGTAATAAGGAGGCGCCACCGGCGGCTGCATCGTCGTGCCGCACCCGGGACAAAACCGCGCATCGTCTGCCACTGTCCTTCCGCACGTCCTGCAATACACGGCCATAACCCACCTCCTCGGATTCCCAACCTGCACCGCCCGCGCCTCGCGCAAACGCTGCAAAACCTCAGCATAACCCGGCCCGCAAACTCAGCAGCAGCCTTCGCCGCCCGCCATCAGGTCATGCCGTATCGGAATACGCAACTCCCCACCTCCGGGTTCCAATTTCCGGCGCCCTAAGCCCGATCCCGAAGCCCGGTCCCGGCGCCCGCCCCCGGCTACCGATGTGTCCCTGAATCGGTCCCCGACGGCTTCGGAAGCAACTGTCCCAGCGGCACCGGCCGGCCGAAATCCGGCGTACCGTTCGGCCTCCACCCAAACGGCTGCATCCGCACCGAACGCGCACTCCCGCACCCCATGTCCGGCGCCGGATTCGCATGGTAAACGATCCAGTCCTGCTTTCCGTCCGGCGACAGGAAGAACCCATTGTGCCCCGTCCCATAGGCCGCTCCTGCAGGGTTTTGCCAGAACACCGGCGCCGCCGACTTCCTCCACTCCCGCGCATTCATCGGATCGCCGCCCGGAGCCAGCGCCAGCATCCCCAGCTCGTAATAGTTCGTCCAGCACCCACTCGCCGAATACGTCAGGAACACCCGCCCTTCATGCTGCAGGATCTCCGGGCCCTCGTTCACATCCACGTGCGGCACCGGCACGATCGGCCCGGACGGACTCAAATCCCCCACCTTCTCCCATGGATACTCCGGGTAGCTCAGCCGCACCCGCGGCCCATCAATCGTCCACGGATTCCTCAGCCGCGCGATGTACAGGTTCTGCTGCCCGTCCGTGTCCCCCTCCCATCCCGACCAGATCAGGTAATTCGCTTCACCCAGCGTCAGAACCGTCGGATCGATCGCCCATTTGTCCGACGCATCCGCCACCTTGCCCTTCAGCGTCCACGTGCCTTCCAGCGGATCCTGCGACGCGTTCTCCACCACCCAGATCCGGTGATCCCCGTTCCGCCCGTCATCCGCGGCAAAGTAGAGGTACCACTTTCCTTCCAGAAAATGCAGCTCCGGCGCCCACACTTCCTTTGACCAGGGATGCCCGGGCGCAGGCGTCCACACCACCTTCTTCTGCGCGTGCGCCAGGTCGGTAATGTCCCGCGTCTTCCAGATCGTCAGGTTCACCCCCGTCGTGGACAGGAAGTAGTAAAATCCGTCGCGCTGGATCACCCAGGGATCGGGCCCCGACAACAGTACCGGGTTGTAAAACATCGGCTGCGCCGGCTGGGCTGCGCACCACCCCGGCCAGCAAGCCATAATGAGAGTCAGTCGCCACACAGCTCCCCAGACACGCGTCATGCTTGTTCTCCAGATGCCCGAATCGGCCTCAGTACCTGCCTGCCGCTCTTTTCCGCATCTAATCCATTGAACCCGTTCATCGCAAAGAAAGGAATCTTCATGCAGCGTCTTCACGGAAAAGTCGCCATCGTCACCGGCGCGGGCTCCGGCATCGGCCAGGGCATCGCCAAGCGCCTCGGCGCCGAGGGCGCCAAAGTCATCATCGATTACCGCGGCAGCGACAAGGGCGCCGAAGATACGCTGAAGCATATCGAAGCTCATGGCGGCCAGGGCCACATCATTTGCGCCGACGTCACCAAAATGGCGGACCTCCAGCGCCTCGTCGATACCGCCTGGAAGCAATTCGGCTCCGCCGACATCCTCGTCAACAACGCCGGCATGGAAAAGCGCTCCGATTTCTGGGATACCCCCGAAGAAGAATTCGACCACGTCATGGCCGTCAACCTCAAGGGACCCTTCTTCCTCGCCCAGGCCTTCGTCCGCCGCCTGCGCGATACCAAAAAGCCCGGCCGCATCATCAACATCAGCTCCGTCCACGAGGACATGGCCTTCCCCGGCTTCACCACCTACTGCTGCAGCAAGGGCGGCATGCGTATGATGATGCGCAACCTTACCGTCGAGCTCGGACCTCTCGGCATCACCATCAACAACATCGCCCCCGGCGCCATCGTTACCCCCATCAACAAAAGCCTGCTCGCCGACAAGCCCAAACTCGATGCTCTGCTCGCCAATATCCCCCTCGGCCGCCTCGGCAGCACCGACGACGTCGCCAATATCGTCGCCTTTCTGGCTTCCGACGAAGCATCTTATGTTACCGGCGCCACCTGGTTCGTCGATGGCGGCCTGATCCGCAATTACCACGAGCAATAGCACGCTCCCTATGACCTCAAAGATCGAAGACTACGCCCTTATCGGCGACTGCGAGACCGCCGCGCTTGTCAGTCGCGAAGGCTCCATCGACTGGCTCTGCTGGCCCGACTTCTCTTCCAGCGCCTGCTTTGCCTCCCTGCTCGGCACTCGCGACAATGGCTACTGGCAAATTCGCCCCGCCGCCAATACCACTCGCACCACCCGCCAGTACCGCGATCGCTCCCTCATCCTCGAAACCACCTTCGAAACCGAACAGGGCGCCGTCCGCCTCATCGATTTCATGCCCATCCGCGAGCACAACTCCGACGTGGTCCGCATCGTCGAAGGCCTGCGCGGCAAAGTCGATCTCTGCATGGAGCTGGCTCTCCGCTTCGACTACGGCCGCACCGTTCCCTGGGTCACCGCCATCGAGGACGGCATCCGCGCCGTCGCCGGTCCCGCCGTCGCCGTCCTCCATACCTCCGTTCCCGTTCACGGCGAGCACCTCACCACCGAAGCCCAATTCACCGTAAACCAGGGCGAGCGCGTCTGCTTCACCCTCACCTATGGCGATTCCTGGGTGCCCGATCCCGATCCCATCGACGCCCGCCAGGCCCTCCAGGACACCGTCGAGTTCTGGACGAAGTGGACCTCAACCCTCGAGTACGAAGGCAAGTATCGCGACGCCGTCGTCCGCTCCGTCATCACCCTCAAGGCCATGACCTTCCGTCCCACCGGCGGCCTGGTCGCAGCCATGACCACTTCTCTGCCCGAGGCCATTGGCGGCCCGCGCAACTGGGACTACCGCTACTGCTGGCTGCGCGACACCACCTTCACTCTGCTCGCCATGACCACCGCCGGCTACTTTGAGGAAGCCGCCGCGTGGCAGCAGTGGCTGCTGCGCGCCGTCGCCGGCAGCCCCGATCAGGTCCAGATCATGTACGGCCTCAAGGGCGAGCGCCAGCTCGTCGAGTGGGAAGCCGGCTGGCTCCCGGGTTACGAAAACTCCCGCCCCGTCCGCATCGGCAACGCCGCCGCCGGACAGGTCCAGCTCGATATCTACGGCGAATTACTCGATACCTTCTTCCACGAGCTGCACGGCATCGGCCGCAACACCGAGCAGGAATTCCGCTCCATGATCCTGCTCCTCGAAAACCTCGAGAAAATCTGGGACCAGCCCGACGAGGGCATCTGGGAAACCCGCGGCGGCCCACGCCAGTTCACCTACTCCAAAATGATGGCCTGGGTCGCCTTCGATCGCGCTCTCCTTATCGCGGAAAAGCTCGGCTGCAAAGCCCCCATCGCCCGCTGGCAAAACCTGCGCGACACCATCCACAGCCAAATCTGCGAAAAAGCCTTCGACCCGAAGAAAAACGCCTTCGTCCAGGACTACGGCTCCGATCAGCTTGATGCCGCCCTGCTCCTCATGCCCCTGGTCGGTTTTCTGCCCGCCACCGACCCCCGCGTGCGCGGCACCATCGAAGCCATCGAGCGCGAACTCATGCCGGGCGGCCTCGTCCTTCGCTACGACACGTCCAAAGTCAACGACGGCCTCCCGCCCGGCGAGGGCGTCTTTCTCGCCTGCAGCTTCTGGATGGTCAGCTGCCTCAAAGTCATCGGCCGCGAAGGCGACGCCCGCAAACTCTTCGAGCGCCTCATCAGCCTCTCCAGCGACCTCGGCCTGCTCTCCGAGGAATACGACATCGATCGCAAACGCCTCGTCGGCAACTACCCGCAGGCGTTCTCTCACATCGCTCTCATCAATGCTGCGTTCGATCTCGAAGGCCGCGACGGAGCTCGCCGCCGCGCCCACCGCCACCACCATGCAGAGCCAGCAGCCTCAAAAAACTGACGCCGCAGCCGGTTTGTAGCAGCAACCGTTACGATTGAAGTGCGAGGATTCCGATGCACCGTTTCCGCCTCTGGGCGCCCAACGCAAAACACGTCCGCGTCCAGGTCGATGGCACCCCGTTTCCGCTGCAGCCCGACGCCGGCGGCTGGTGGCTGGCCACCGTCGAAGCCGCCCACCCCGGCTCCGACTACGCCTTTCTCCTCGACGACGAGAACCTCGCTCTCCCCGATCCCCGCTCGCCATGGCAGCCCCGCGGCATCCACCGCCCCTCGCGCCTCCTCGACCACGGTGCCTTTCACTGGACCGACCACGCCTGGCAGCCTCCGCCGCTTCCCACCGCCGTGATGTACGAAGTCCATACCGGCACCTTCACTCCCGAAGGCACCTTCGACGCAGCCCGCGCCAAACTCGACGCCCTTCGCGACCTCGGCATCACCCACGTCGAGCTGATGCCGGTCAATACCTTCCCCGGCGTTCGCGGATGGGGCTACGACGGCGTCGATCTCTTCGCCCCCCATGAGCCCTACGGCGGTCCCGACGCGCTCAAACGCTTCGTCGAAGCCTGTCACGCAAAAGGCCTCGCCGTCCTGCTCGACGTCGTCTACAACCACCTCGGGCCCGATGGGAATTACCTGGCCAAATTCGGCCCCTACTTTACCGCCGCCCATCACACCCCCTGGGGAGACGCCGTCAACCTCGAAGATCGCGGCTCCGCCGAGGTCCGCCGCTTCTTCTGCGACAACGCGCTGATGTGGCTCCGCGACTATCACTTCGACGGCCTCCGCCTCGACGCCGTCCACGCCTACACCGACCGCTCCGCCATCCATTTCATGGAGCAGCTCGCCGCCGAAGTCCACGCCCTCGAGGCTGCGGCCGGCCGCCCTTATATCGTTATCGCGGAAAGCGACCTGAACGATCCGCGCCTCGTCATGCCCCGGGATGCAGGAGCCCCGCGCGCCCCCGCCGTGCCAACCGTCGGTCCGCCTGGCCTGGGCTATGGTCTCGACGCGCAGTGGAGCGACGACTTCCACCACGCCCTCGTCACCGTCCTCACCGGCGAACGGGCCGGCTACTACGCCGACTTCGGCTCCCTCGCCGACCTTGCCAAATCTCTGCGCGATGTCTACGTCTACGACGGCCGCTACTCTGCGCATCGCGATCGCATCCACGGCCGCCCCGTTCCCCAGCTGCCCGGCTGGCGCTTCCTCGGCTACGCGCAGAATCACGACCAGGTCGGCAACCGCGCCAAAGGCGAGCGCCTTGCCGATCTCACCAGCTTTGGCCGCGCGCAAATCGCCGCCGCCCTGGTGCTCACCTCGCCCTTCGTGCCAATGATCTTCCAGGGCGAAGAGTGGGCCGCGTCCTCACCTTTCCAGTTCTTCACGAATCACAACGAAGAGCTGGGCAAGCTCGTCTCCGCAGGCCGCAAAAAAGAATTCGCCGCCTTCGGCTGGGACCCCGCTCAGGTCCCCGACCCCCAATCGCCCGCAACCTTCGAGCGCTCCAAACTCAACTGGGACGAGCGCACCCACCCACCCCACACCGCGATGCTCGACTGGTACCGCGGGCTCATCGCTTTCCGCCGCGCCACACCCGCGCTCACCAGCGGCGACCTCAGCCAGGTTCACATTCATTCCAGCGAAGAAGAGCGCTGGCTCCTCATGGAGCGCGGCCCCCTCACCATCGCCTTCTCTCTCGCGCAGAAGTCCATCCAACTCCCCATCCGTCCCAACTCCACCCTCGCCCTCGCCTCGTCGCCAGAGATTCGTCTCGGGGGCGAATCCCTCACACTGCCACCGGACTCAATCGCTGTTCTGATATCCGAATAAGCCATCGATCCGGACCTCGGCTCGCATAGCTCCCACCTCCCGGCCCCACTCTCCCGGCTCTGCTATACCCTGTAACCCGCACCCTGTACCCTGGACGCTGTACCCTATACCCTGTCTCTTCGATGGATCCTCTCCTCTTTTCCCTGATCCTCCTCGTCAGCGCCCTCGCCGCCGGCCTCCTCGGCGCGCTCAGCGGACTCGGCGGTGGCGTGGTCATCGTTCCCCTCCTCACGATCGTCTTTCACGTCGACATCCATTACGCCATCGGCGCCTCGCTGGTCTCCGTCATCGCCACTTCCTCCGGAGCCGCGGCTGCTTATGTCCGCGAGGGCTTCTCCAACATCCGCGTCGGCATGTTCCTCGAAATCGCCACCACCCTCGGCGCGCTGGTCGGCGCCTGGCTCACCACCCGCGTCCCCACCCACGCCATCGGACTCGTCTTCGGCGCCGTCCTCCTCTACTCGGCGTACACCTCGCTCAGACAGCACCATGACGTGCTCACCCGCAATCCCGACGCGCTGGCCGTCCGCCTCCGCCTCAAAGGCAGCCTGCCCACCGGCACGCGTGATGGTCAAGCCACCCACATCGACTACGTCGCCCAGCATGTCCCCGCCGGCTTTGGACTCATGACCGCGGCCGGTGTCCTCTCCGGCCTGCTCGGCATCGGCTCCGGCGCCGTCAAAGTCATTGCCATGGATCAGGCCATGCGCCTGCCCTTCAAAGTCTCCACCACTACCAGCAATTTCATGATCGGCGTCACCGCCGCGGCCAGCGCCGGACTCTACCTGCGCAGCGGCTATCTCGCCCCTGCCCTCGCCATGCCGGTCATGCTCGGCGTGCTCGCCGGATCGCTCATCGGCTCCCGCCTCCTTGTCCGCGTCCACGTCCGCACCCTCAAGATCGTCTTCGCCTTCATCATCGTCGCCCTCGGCGTCGAGATGATCGCCAGCAATCTGAAAGGATTCCTGTGAGCCAGCCCGCCTCCAGTCCGCACGCCACGGCCTGGACCGACCACCGCGTCGAAACCTGGGTCGGCATCATGCTCCGCACCGGCGTCCTGCTGGCTGCCGCCATCGTCCTCATCGGCGGCGTCCTCTACCTCGTCCATGCCCACGCCGCCCCGCGCCCCGACTACACCCACTTCCACGCCGAGCCGCCCGCTTACACCACGCTCTCCGGCGTCTTCCATGGCGTCGCCGCCTTCGATCCCCGCGCCATCATCATGCTCGGCCTGCTGGTCCTGATCGCCACGCCGGTAGCCCGCGTCGGCATGTGCGTCGTCGGCTTCTTCTTCGAACGAGACCGCCTCTACGTTCTCGTCAGCATCATCGTGCTCCTCATCCTGCTCTACAGCCTCTTCTTTCACTAGCAGCAGGGTGGGTTTCGTGTCAGGGCACGCCCTGGTCCCTGATCCTTACACCGGCGCCAGCAGCCGCACCGCCAAAAAAATCACCACCCCCAAAAAGAAAACCAGCGCCATCCGGATCCCCGGCTCCCGGTTCACCTCGGGCACCAGGTCCGTCGCCGCCACATAGATCGCCACTCCCGCCGACAGCGGGAGCCCCGCTTCCACCCACCGCGGCAGGAATCCGATAATCAGCACGCCCGCCACCGTCGCCGCCGCCAGCAGCACCGCCGACAGCACCGCGGCCCGCCGCGTCTGCCCCGACGCCAGCATCACTGACGCAACCGTGAACCCCTCCGGCACCTTGTGCAGGATGATGGCCACGAAGATCAGCCATCCCAGCGTCTGCGACAGCGCAAACCCCGAAGCAATGGCCACCCCGTCGAAGAAGGAATGCGCCGCCAGCCCGCACAAAACCGACCACCCGGTGCGTTTGTGCAGAAATTCATGCTCGTGGGTCTCTTCGCCGTAGTGGAAATGCGGCGTGATCGTATGCTCCATCAGGTGGATCACGCAATACCCCGCCAGCACCAGCGCCGGTCCCCACAGCGGCGAAAAATGCACGCTCTCCGGCACCATATCCAGGATGGCAACCGCCATCATGAACCCCGCGCCCAGCGCAATCGCGTAGCGCAGATAGCGCGCAGTCCAGTTGCGCTGCACCAGCACCACGCCGCCGACAATATCGGCAATCGCCGCCAGGCTTCCCAACCCCAAAGTAAGAATTAAACCGTGCAATGTTCGCTACCCGCTCTTCTCCACGTCACTGGCTTGCCTCTGCGCCGACCGGTTCCTGGCTGACTGCTTCCTGGCCGACCGGCCCTAGCAGCCCACGTCTTGGCGAACCGCCTTTTAGCGAACCGCTCTACCCGCTATGCCGTATATGCATCACGTCCCCGTCCTGCACCAGATAATCTTTCCCCTCCAGCCGCAGCGTTCCCTGCGCCCGCGCCGCCGCTTCCGATCCCGCCGCCAACAGCGTGTCCCAGTGAATCGTCTCCGCCCGGATGAAGTGCTTCTCCAGATCGGTGTGGATCGCGCCCGCCGCCTCCTGCGCCCGCGAGTTCGCCGGCACCGTCCATGCCCGGCACTCGTCCTCGCCCACCGTGAAGAAGCTGATCAGTCCCAGCAGCGCGTAGCTCCGCCGGATCAGCCGCACCAGCCCGCTCTCCTGCAATCCGTACGATCCCAGAAACTCCGTAACCTCTTCCTCGTCCATCTCCGCCAGCTCGGCTTCCACCTTGCCGCAGAACGCGGTCACGCCCGCATTCGGCCGCGCTGCAATCTCCCTCAAGCCGTACTTCGCCGCAGCCGCTTCCAGGTCCGCGCCCAGCGTCGTGCTCTCCCCAACATTGAGCGCATACAGAATGGGCTTCTGCGACAGGAACATGAATCCCCGGATCAGCTTCCTCTCCTCCGGCGTCATTTCCAGCTCGCGCAGCGGCTTCTCCGCTTCGAGCGACGCCTTGCAGCGGATCAGCAGAGCATTCTCTTTCTCCAGATCCGCCGTCCTCATCTTTTTCAGATCTTTTTCCAGACGCTCCAGCCGCTTCTCCACCTGCGTCAGGTCGCTGAGCATCAGGTCGAACTCCACGCTCTTCACGTCCCGCAGCGGATCGATCGCGCCCACATGCGCAATCGCATCGTCCTCAAACGCCCGCAGCACGTGGATCAGCGCATCCACATTGCGCAGACTGGTCAGGAACGCCGTTTCCTTCAGCGCCTCCTGTCCAATCGCCGCCACGTCCGCGTACTCCACCGTCGCGTGGATCAGCTTCTTCGGGTTATAAAGCGCCGCCAGCCGGTCCAGCCGGTCGTCCGGAACTTTCGCCACGCCCAAATGCGCTTCCCGCGGATTCGAATACCCGCGCTCTTCGAGCTTCGCCTTTGTCAGAATCTTGAACAGAGAGGTCTTGCCCACCTGGGGCAGACCGATAATGCCGGTTTTCATGATCGAGTCCAGTAAAGGAACAATGTCGGCCTTCTCAGGGCCAATTCCCGATCATAAATGGCCCAGGCGTCCCAGGCCTTTTCCGCCCCGCCCGATCACCCCCGCCGCCCGGCCATCAGCCGGATCAGCACCAGCACCAGCAGCCCCACCGCAACCCATCCGAACCAGTCGCCCCACAGCTGGAACAGCGTCCCTTCATGCCCTGCCGGGACCGTCGCCAGCAGCGTCGCAAACGGAGCCGAATCGCTCGCCGTCTCGGCCACAATGCGTCCCCGATCGTTTGCGGCCGTCAGAAACCCGCCCCGCGCCGAGCGCACCAGACTGAACCCGTCTTCCACCGCCCGCATCACCGCGATATGCCCGTGCCAGAAAGCGTCCACGTGGAAATCCCACGCCGGCGCCAGCATTAGCCCCACACCCGCGCGCCCATAAGCCCGTGCCGGCTCCGTGAAATCGAAATCCTTGCAGATCGCCACACCCCACGTCCCCCCCGGCTCAGCAAAGAACGTCCGCGAAGTCCCCGGCGTGAATATGTTCTCGAACGGCGGCAGCAAATGTTCCTTGTCGTAGCTCCGCACCGCAACACCGGGCGCGTAGATGCGCGCTTCGTTGTGCCGCACTGCGCCCGATACATGATTCACCCCAATCACCAGCATTCCGCCGCTCTCGTCCGCGACCTTCTGCAAGATCCCATCCGCCGCGGCGATATTGGGATCGACGATCACCGCCAGGTCCTCCGGCATCACCACCACCTGCGCTCCCTCTGCGATGAGCCCTCGCGCCTCCTCTGCATACTGCGCAAACAGGCGTTCCGCCGGCGCGCCCGGATCGACCACACCATGACCGCGATCCGATGCCACGATCCCCACCCGCACCGCCGGCCCCGGCTGCCGCCCACCCAGCCGCACCGCCCCAAAGACCAGCACTACCGCGACCACCGCCACCGTCGCCCCCAGCGTCCGCACCGCCTGCCCCCGCTGCGTCCCCCACAGATGAATCCCCAGCGCAAGCCCAGCCGGAAACAGCAGCAGCACAAACGTCATGCCCCACGGCCCGGTGAGCGAAGCCAGCTGCAGAAACGGCAGAAAGTTCAGTTGCGAATACGCCAGCGATCCGGCGCTCCCATGCGGCCACAGCAGATTGCGCACGTACTCAAACGTCACCCAACACGCCGGCAGCGCCAGCCACGCGCTCCACAGGGCGCCCCGCCGCGCCAGAGCCCGCACCAGCAACACCCCCAGGGCAAACATCAGCGCAACCGGCACAAAGTCGGCAAACCACACCCTCTGCGGAAGCCCCAGAGCCCCCAGGTAGCCCCATAAATTCAGACCCCCGCCCAGCATCCCCAGAAACGCCACCGTCCCTGCCTGTCATGCCCGGCCGCGCAAGGCGTAGACCAGCACCGGCACCGGCGCGAACCACAGCAGCGGCCAGTGCGGCTCCAGTCCGTTCCCGCAATACACCAGTACCGCGGTTGCCGCCACCGCCAGCAGCGCGGCCATCATGCCCCGCAATTTACCGCCGAATTCCATCGAAATACCTCCGAAACGACCTGTGACACAGAGCTCGAAATTCATCTTCCGGCATCCCCACGCGCCCGCCCACGTACAGCATCACCAGCCCCTGCAGCAGCGCGCCGGTTTCAAACGTGATCTCCCAAACGTCATCCTCGCGAAACACGCCTTGCTTCATGCCCTCTTCGAGGGCCGCCGCCGCAAACTTCGCCGTCGGTGAGCGCCCCGTCCGAAAATCCCCCGGAAACTGCCGCGCTCCCTCCCGCCGCCGCAGGAACATCAGCTCGAAGAGCCGCGGCCGCGCCAGAGCGAAATCCAGGAACATATCCAAAATCGCCGTCAGTCGCGCCTCCGGATCGGCGGCCACCGCCACCCCTTCCACCCGCTCCGCCAGCTCACCGAACCCGGCATCCGCCAGCGCGTTCAGCAGCCCGTCCCGATCGGCAAAATGCCGGTACAGCGCCATCGGTGTAATCCCCACCGCCTGCGCCACGCGCCGCATGGTCACGGCCTCCGGCCCTTCGCGATCCAGTACCCGGCTCGCCGCCCCCGCGATCTTCTCCGCTGTCGAACCTCGCCTCATGTATACGGTGTATACCACACCGATGTATACGCTGTATACAAACCTCGCTTTCGGCCCCCCGCGAAACCGGCCTTCTTGCCTTCCCGCCCAGCTCCTCATTCCCGGCCGCCTGTTGAAACCATTGATTCTCCGTGGAAAAACTACCCACTATTTCATTGACCCCCTCCGGCTACCCCGTATCGAATGAAACCAGCGGCTGTGTCAGAAATGCAGCACCTCGGAAATGTTTCTGATTCGGCTCGCCATCCCGGTTGCGCTCCCACGAGAGCCAGCCCATCCAAAGGAGACCGTTTCGAAGCGGCCTGTTTTGCTCGACGTCCCACCGGTTGCGAAAGGCCGGCCTGAATGACCCTGGGGTTAGCGGTTCCGTTTCCAGGCGGATCCATCCTCTGCGCCGATTCCCGAATCGAGGCGAGCGATGCGTCGTCTGCCGGTGAAAATGATGCTGCCCTCCTGTCTGTCACCTCCGGCAAGCGCATGTTCGCCATCACCTATGCGGCCACCGATCCCCGCGCCGGCCGCATGCTCGCCTCTGAAATAGCCAGCGTCGCCTGCGGAGCTCCCCACCGTCAGGACGTCGTCCCCGGCATCAAGCGCGTCATGGGCGACTGGTTCCGCTCCTACGGAGTGGCTCAGATTCCCTCCCTCCAGTTCCTCGTCGCCAGCAACTCCACCGACGAAAACTCCGGCCGCGTCCTGCTCTGCGAGCCGCCCTCCACCGTCGTTGAAACCGGCGGACCTTTTGTCGTCGGTGCCGGCGCTCGCCCCCTCACGCCCTGGCTCAAACTGCTCACCCCGCGCTCCAATCAGAGCTTCAGCCTCCGCTCTACCGTGCTGCGCCTTACCTACCTCACCTACCTCGCCCGCAAATACGAGCCCCAGTCTGTCGGCGACGAAACCGAGATGATCGTCCTCTCCAACCGCGGCTCCTTCACCTACATCGACCGCCGCGAACTCCAGCAGGCCGCCAGCCTCGGCGAAAAAGTCGACATCCTCCTCCTCGACATGGCCCGCCAGGTCCTCTCTGCCGAAATGGAGCAGAACCCCCAAACCATCGCCGAAGAATTCCTCCGCGGCTACTTCGATGTCATGGAGCAAAACCCCCAGGTCTTCTTTCCCTCCCTCAGCTATCTCGAAAAGCCCGCCAACGGACCCCAGCCCATCCCCATCCATATGCCAACCGGCATCGCAGGCTAAAGCGCTTACCGAGCCTTGAAGGTGGGTGCTTCCAGCGAACCCGCACAATCCCGCTACACCCTGCACCTATCCCCTGCCCCTATCCCCACTCTCTTCCCGGAAAACCAACATCCCGTCTAACTGCTACAATCTGTAACACTCAGCCGAACCGCCCCCGGTCCGCCTGCGTATCCTTCAGTCACAGCTCGAAATTGCTCCGAAAGCAGGCTCCATGCGCGACTTTGCCTCCGACCTCCGCTACGCCTTCCGCATGCTCATCGCCAATCCGGCTTTCTCCCTCACCGCCATCGCCGCCCTCGCCCTCGGCATCGGAGCCAACACCGCCATCTTCACCGTCGTCGATAACATCCTGCTCAAGCCTCTCACCTACCCCGAACCGGACCGCATGGTCCAGTTCATGAACACCTTCCCCGACGGCGACGGCCCCGGCGCCTCCCCCGTCAACTTCAATACCTGGCGCGCCCAGACCTCCGTCCTGCAGGACGTCGCCGCCTACGACTTCGGCGGCCCCGGCTTCAATCTCACCGGCACGGTCCCCGAGCAGGTCCACGGCATCCACGTCAGCGAAGCTTACTTCCGCCTCTTCGGCGCGCCCATCCAGCTCGGCCGCACCTTCACCCCGCAGGAAGATTCCCCCAACGGCGGCCACGTCGTTGTCATCAGCTACAGCTTCTGGCAGCGCAAGTTCGGCGCCAACCCCGCTATCATCGGCACCAGCATCTCCCTCAGCAACGAGCCCACCACCATCGTCGGGGTCCTCGGGAAATCCTTCGTCACCGATCCCGCCGCCGACATCTGGGTCCCCTTCCAGATCGATCCCGAAAGCACCAACCTCGGCCACTACTTTCTCGTCGCCGGCCGGCTCAAGCCTGGCATCACCGTCGCCCAGGCCAACGCCCAGCTCAAGCTGGCCGCCGACCACGACCGCCGCCTCCATCCCGACGACCTCGGCCCCAAAGACAGCTACGGCGTCCAGCCTCTCCGCGACTCCATCGTCGCCGGCGCCCGCAAATCCCTCTTCGTCCTCCTCGGAGCCGTCGGCTTCGTCCTCCTCATCGCCTGCGCCAACGTCGCCAACCTCCTCCTCGTCCGCGCCACCGGCCGCAAACGCGAGTTCGCCATCCGCGCCGCCATGGGCGCCACCCGCATCCGCGTCATCCGCCAGTTGCTGACCGAAAGCATCGTGCTCTCCGTCACCGGCGGCGTTCTCGGTCTGATCCTGGGCTACGCCGGCGTGCGCGCCCTGCTCGCCGTCAGTCCCGCCGGCCTGCCCCGCATCGGCCAGCACGGAGCCGCCATCGGCATCGACTGGCGCGTCCTCGCCTTCACCCTCGGCGTCTCTCTGCTTACCGGCGTCCTCTTCGGCCTCTTCCCCGCTCTCGGCGTCTCCCACACCGATCTCAATTCCACCCTCAAGGAAAGCAGCAACCGCTCCGGCACCGGCCTGCGCCACAACAAGGCCCGCTCCCTGCTCGTGATCAGCGAAGTCTCCCTCGCCCTCATCCTCCTCATCGGAGCCGCCCTTCTCATCCGCACCTTCCTCGCTCTCCGCCAGGTGAATCCCGGCTTCGATCCCCGCCACATCCTTACCCTCGAAATGTCTCTCACCGGCGACCAGTTCAGGAAGACCGCCGGCGTCGCTCAGGTCTCCCACGACGGCCGCGAGCGCCTCAACGCCATTCCCGGCGTCGAAGTCTCCGCGTTCACCTGCTGTCTTCCCCTCGAGGGCGGCTATGGCCTGCCCTTCAATATCATCGGCCGCGCTCCCGCCCCCAAATCCCCTTACAACGGCGGCGCCGGCTGGATGAGCGCTTCACCCGGCTACTTCTCCGTCTTCCACATCCCCATCCTGCGCGGACGCGATTTCACCGAGCAGGACACCGGCTCTGCTCCCCTCGTCGTCCTCATTAACCAGACCATGGCGAAGAAGTACTGGCCCAAAAACGATCCCGTCGGTCAGCAGCTTCTCATCGGCAAAGGCGTCGGCCCTCAGTTCACGGAGGGCCCCCGCCAGATCATCGGCGTCGTCGGCGATATCCGCGACGGCGGCCTCAACCGCGACCCCCGCCCCCTCATGATCGTTCCCGTCGCCCAGGTCACCGACGGCATGACCGCTCTCAATTCCAACATCGGCCCCCTGGTCTGGATCGTCCGCACCCACGGCGATCCCCACCAGTACATCTCCGCCATCACCGAGCAGCTCCGCCAGGCCAGCGGCGGTTTCCCCGTCGGCCGCGTCCGCCCCATGACGGAAGTCGTCACGCAATCCACCGCCAGCGAGGACTTCAACATGCTCCTGCTCAGCATCTTCGGAGCCTCCGCCCTGGTCCTTGCCGCCATCGGTATCTATGGCCTCATGGCCTATTCGGTCCAGCAGCGAACCCAGGAGATGGGCATCCGCATGGCGCTGGGCGCCGATCGCAGCCGCATCCGCTCCCTCGTCGTCTGGCATGGCATGCGCCTGGCCCTCACCGGCCTGGTCATCGGCATCGGCGCGGCCTTCGGCCTCACCCGCTTCATCTCGAGCTTCCTTTTCGGAGTCAAATCCTGGGACCCGCTGGTCTTTGCGACCGTCCCCATCGTCCTCGCCGCCGTCGCCCTGCTGGCCGTCTGGATGCCGGCCACCCGCGCCTCCCGCCTCGATCCCCAGCAGGCGCTCCGGGTCGAGTGACGCCACAGCGGCTTGCTGCCGATTACTGCTCCTTCGGCAGCTCCAGATACACCAGCCCAAACCGGGTGCTGCCCCCCTGAGAACTGTCGATTCCCACCATCCGGAACCGGTTCGGCTCTCCAGCCCCCAGCTCGTGGTCCGACGATGAGTTCGGGCTGCCGTTCCCATCCAGGTGATCGCCCTGTCTGTCGGAGCAGGTCAGCCCACTGCGCGTCCTGGTCAACGCCCCGGCCGGTTTGCCCTTCCGGCACTCCAGCACCTCTCCGTAATGCGACAACGGCTTCCGGCAAATGGCGAGAACTCGATCCGCCCGGTCGCTGGTCGTATAGCTCACCACCTGAATCCTGAAATGAAAGCTGTTCAACACCATGCCCAGATCCGCCGACGAATCGTCCTTGTCCTGGTAGATCCTTGCTCCGGGATAGACCGGCAGTCCAATCTGCTGCGCCGTCGCATGAGAATTGGCATGAACGTCCAGCTGAAATCCGGAGTCCTGAGCACGGCATGGACTGCCCACCGCCAACAGCGTGGCTGCAGCCAGAAAGGCGGCAGAACGGGGGACCGTTCTTAGCGGCATTCTTCTCTCCGCAGTACAGGGATGCGAAAAGATACCTCCCTCCCGGGACTTAGGTTCCGCAGACTCCTCTCCTGTGTCACGGCTGGAGTTCACTCGTGCGGAAAAATACTCGTTTTGAAGGCACCGCTTCACCGCTTGCGGCAAACCTCGCCACAGCTGCTTTTGTATCGCGGCACGACTTCCAGTCGCGCCGCGACCACCCCAAAACGAAGCGGGCTTCAGCCCCTGCAATCTTCCATGCTCTTCAGCAACGCCGAATCGAATCACTCCCCAAACCAAATCCCCATGACTCCGGTACCGTAACTCATATAGCTCGCTGGTAACTAATCCCACGCTCTGGGGATAACACCTCCCCCATCCCTGTGGTACCTTGCCTTTGCATTTCCCAACTTTGCACCGAAAGTGAACGTCGCGTGACGGCCTCATTCCTCAAGGACCGCTTCCGCCTCTGGCTCCGTCCAGGAAGCCCCCGGCTTTCGTCTTTGTGGCAGGCTTTGCCGCTCCTCCTCGCCCTGGCGATCACCCTCCCCGCCCTCGGCCAGGCCACGATTCACGTTCCCGCGGACCAGCCCACCATCCAGGGCGGCATCGCTGCCGCCGCGAATGGCGATACCGTTCTTGTCTCCCCCGGCACCTATCACGAACACATCGACTTCCAGGGCAAGGCCATCACCCTCACCAGCGTCAGCGGACCCGCCGTCACCATCATCGACGGCGGCGCCAGCGGACCCGTGGTCGCCTTCCACTCCGGCGAGCTCCGCTCCAGCGTCATCAGCGGATTCACCATCCGCAACGGAGGCGCCGAGCCTCAGCCCAGCGTTGCCGGCGCCGGCGGCGTCTATATCAACGCGGCCGCCCCCACCATCAGCAACAACATCATCACCGCCAATGCCTGCCACGGCGTATGGGTCTCCGGCGGAGCCGCCCTCATCGAGGGCAACGAAATCAACCAGACCACCGGCGCCAACGACTACTGCACCTTCAGCGGCAGCGCCATCCTGCTCATCAGCAGCGCCAGTCTCGGAACCGGAGCCCAGCAGGTTTCCAACAACGTCGTCCTCACCAACACCATCGAGCAGAACGTCACCGCCAATTACTACGACGGCGGCGGCATCTTCCTCTGGAAGGTCGAAAACTCCGTCATCGAGAGCAACATCATCCGCAACAACGCCACCACCGGCCAGGGCGGCGGCATCGTCGCCTATAACTCCGATGCCATGCTCATCGCCCAGAACCTCATCACCGGCAACTCCGCCGGCTACGGCGCAGGCGGCATCTCCCTGACCATCCCCGACAGCAGCCAGGGCCCGTTCCGCGGCTTTATTCAGGACAATACCTTCTCCGGCAATACCATCAGCAACCCCAGCCCGAGCGGGGTTCCCGGCTCCCAGGTTTATATCGATGGCAACCTCGCTCAGTACGAGTTCACCAACAACATCGTCATCGGCAACAGCTCCTGGCCCGCCTTCATGTGCGGCACGACGTATGACTACCTGAGCCTCACTCCGCTGGTCATCGACCACAACGATATCTACAACCCCAGCGGCCCGGGTTACGGCGGCAACTGCCCCGACCAGACCAACACCTACGGCAACATCGCCGCCGATCCGCTCTTCAATAACGCCGCCAACGGCGACTACCACCTCCAGGCCTCATCCGCCGCCATCGACACCGGCAACAACAGCGCTCTGCAGCTGATCGCCAACGACGGCTTCCCCCTCGCCACCGACCCCGACGGCAAACCCCGCCTGCAGGACGCCACCGGCAAGGGTTATCCCATCATCGATATGGGCGCCTATGAATACGCCGGCTCCCAGGACGCGCAGGCCACCACCGTCCTGCTGACTCCCTCCGCCTGGTCTCTCGACGGCGGCACCAACCTCATCCTCACCGCGCAGCTCGCCTCAGCCGCTGGCATCCCCACCGGCGCCGTCACCTTCTACGAGGATGGCAACCAGGTCGGCACCGGCTCCATCGACGGCTCCGGCGCCGCCAGCTTCACCCTCACCAAAATTGTCCCCGGACCCCACGCCTTCGTGGCCACCTACTCCGGCGACGGATCCTTTCCCCCTGCCGTCTCCGTCAAGATCTACGTTCTGGTTGACAAGGACAGCGTCACCCTCACGCTGGCCTCCACGCCCAACCCCTCCCTCGTCAATCAGACCGTCACCTTTACCATCACCAGCAACTCCCCGGACAGCACCCATCCCGGCCCCATTACCCTCACCGACAACGGCGACCCGCTGACCACCCTCACGCCCGACCCCACCACGGGCAGCGTCACCTTCGCCACCAGCGCTCTCACCGTCGGCTCCCATGTCATCGTCGCCGCCTATGCCGGAGATGCCACCCACCTCCCGGCCCGGCAATCGCTGACCCAGCAGGTCCTCAGCGCCTACCCGACCAACACCGCACTCAACTCCTCGCTCAATCCCGCTCTGGTCAAAGAGTCAGTCACTTTCACCGCCACCGTCACCCCCGGCGACCCGGCCTACGGAACTCCCACCGGCTCCGTCGCCTTCTCCGATAACGGCGCCACCGTGACTACGGTGCCTCTGGTCTCCGGCATTGCCACCTGGACCACCAGCACCCTCACCATCGGCAATCACATCATCACCGCCACCTACGTCCCCACCACCGACTACGCCGTCAGCTCCGCTTCCATCACCCAGGTCATCAACGGCCTGCCGGACACGAGCCAGCTCGGCGCCGCGCCCAATCCAGCGCTCGCCCTCGCGCCGGTCACCCTCACCGCCATCGTTACCGCCGCCGGTGGATCGCCTACCGGCAGCGTGAACTTCCTCGACGGCGCCCAGGTCATCGGCACCGCGCCGCTCAATCCGGCCGGCGTGGCCGTCTTCCAGGCCACCTTCGCCACCAGCGGCGTCCACACCCTCACCGCCACCTACAACGGCGACGCCACCTTCGCCACCAGCACCTCGGCCCCGTTCCCTGAAACCATCCAGGCCAACGCCTCCTCCTCCGCTCTCAACGTCGCCCCCAGTCCTTCCGGAGTCTTCCAGCCCGTCACCTTCATCGCCGGTGTCAGTTCGCCGACGGCCGCCAATCCCAACGGCGGAACCGTCACCTTTAGCGTCGGCGGCAACCCCATCGGCACCGCCACCCTGCAAAACGGCGCCGCCACCTTCACCACTTCGGCCATTGATGCCGGAACCTGGTCCGCTACCGCTACCTACAACGGCACCGGAGCCTATAGTCCCAGCACCTCCGGCCCCATCTCCTTCGTCGTCGTTCCCGAAAGCACCACCACCACCCTCAAGGCGACGCCCAATCCCGCGATGGTCGGCACCAACGTCGCCCTCAGCGCCACCGTTGCTGCGCCCCTCGGCACAGTCACCGGAACCGTCACCTTCATGGATGGCGCCAACCTCCTTGCCACCGTACCGGTCGGCGCCGGCGGCGTCGCCACCCTCAACACCTCATCGCTCACGCTCGGCATGCACAACATCTCCGCCACCTATTCGGGCGGGACAGATTTCCTCACCGGCGCTCCAGCCATGGTTCAGGTCGACATCATCGGCTTCCTCGGTGACTTCAGCATTTCCGCCACCCCAGCCTCCGCGTCCGTCTATACGGGTGAAGCCGCCACCTTCACCGTCACCGTCACCCCCAATTCAGGCTTCGATCAGACCCTCGCCCTCGACGCCCTCGGATCGCCCTCCACCGCCATCACGAAGATGAGCGCCTCGTCGCTGGCTAACGGCACCGGCACCTTCACTGTGACCGTCCAGACCGCCGCGCCGCAGACCACCGCTTCCGGCATCGTGCCCACTTCCTGGCCGAAATCGCCCTGGTCCCTGCCCCTGGCCACCGGATCCCTCGCCTCGCTTCTCCTGCTCACGTTGCCCGCGCGCTTCCGCCGCCGCAACCGCTGGCTTGCCCTGCTCGCCTTCTGCGCCGTGCTCATCATTCCCGGCTGCGGCGCGCCCGCTCCCGTCACCGGTGGAACCGCGCCCGGCACCTACAACATTCAGCTCAGCGCTACCGCCTCGAATAACAGCCTGACGCTCAGCCACAGCGTCACCGTGCAGCTCACGGTCAAGTCCCTGTTCCAATGACCGCCGCCACTCCAAAACGTCTCTCCCCGGAGATGCGATCGCTCCGCGATCGCCTCCTCTTCTGCGCGCTCCTGCTCCTGCCCCTGCTCGCCTGCGCCCAGTCGCAGGAATCCGCGATCGGCGGCGAACAGTCTGTGCGCGTCGGCGGCGAATACTCTCTCTTCCAGCCCGACTTCGGCCCCAATCCCCGCATGCAGGGCGCCGGCGCTTTCGTCGATGTGCAGTGGAACTCCCGCTGGGCTGCGGAAGGCGAAACCCGCTTCCTCCGCTTCGGCGCCTACCAGGGCGAAACCGAAACCAATTACCTCGCCGGACCGCGCTATGTCATCATTCCCCGCGACCGCTTCCGCCCCTGGGCTGAATTCCTCGTCGGCGCCGGCAACATCCACTTCCCTTACCAGATCGGACACGGCAGCTTCTTCGCCATGGCTCCCGCCGGCGGCGTCGACTTCCGTCTCGACTACCGCCTCACCGTCCGCGCCTCGTACGAATATCAGTTCTGGCCCGCCGCCCCAGGCGTCCCCGGCGAACCCAGCAACGGCCTGCACCCCAACGGACTCACCCTGGGAGCCTCCTGGCGCCTGCGCTGAAGCCACCCTCCAGCTTTTAGCGGCTTTCCCTCACTCCCCCCGCAGCGCCTCCATCGGCTCCACCCCCGCCGCCCGCCGCGCTGGCAAGGACGAAGCCAGCAGCGCCGCTGCGCACAGCACCGCCGTCGTCGCCCCCAGCACCAGCGGATTCATCGCGTCCACCCCGAATAACTCCGCTGCCATCAGCCGTCCCGCCTCGATCGCGCAGGGAATCCCAATCACCAGCCCCACCCCCACCTGCAGGAACGCTCCCCGCAGCACCATCTTCTGCACATCCACCCGGTTCGCTCCCAATGCCATGCGGATCCCGATCTCGCTCGTCCGCTGCGCCACTGCATACGCCGTCACGCCGTACAGCCCGATCGCCGCCAGCACCAGCGCCAGCGCGCCGAACAGCGACGTCAGCTGCACGATCATGTTCTGCTGGCTGAATCCCAGTTGTACCTGCTGCGCGAAGCTGTGCGCATGCACCACCATCAGATTGGGATTGATCTCCGCCAGCCGGTTCTGCACCTGCGACTCCAGTTCCGGCACCGCTCCGTGCGTCTCGATTTCCAGCGAACCCATGAAGTGCGTGTTGGTCAGGAATTGCGCTTCAGCCGCCGCCTGCGGCGTCGTGGGCGCCGGCGCGGCCCACTGCCCCGAGGGCAGGAAGTACATCCCGTGCCCCATATCGTCCAGATCGCTCGGCGGCCAGTATTGCGCGTCTTCCACCACCCCCACAATCGTGTACGCTCCCGGTTGCGCCCCGGTCTCCCCAAAATGCGCGCCGATCGGATTCTGTCCGTGCAGGTACTTTTTCACGAACGACTCATCCACAATGGCGACCGCCTGCGCGGTCCGGTTGTCGCTCTCCTGGAATGCCCGGCCGGCTACTACCTTCGTCCCGATCGTGGCGAAATAACTGGGGCTCACCCGCACCCACGACGTCAGGTTCACCGCCGATCCCGGCGGCGGCGCCGGCTGCCCGTCGATCCAGATGTCTTCGCTGTAGTTGTTCCCGTCCATCGGGCCCCACGTCGACCACGCCACGCTTTCCACGCCTGGAATCGCCGAAAGAGAGCTGTCCAGTTTGCGGTAGAAGTCATCCAGCTGTTCCGGCTTCAGCCCCGACGTTTCCGCGTTGAACATCACCATCGTCCGGTGTGCCGTCTCGAATCCGAAATGCTGGTGCTCCAGTTTGCGCAGGCTCAGGATCAACAGCCCCGCCGCGCACAAGAGCACCACCGACACCGCCGCCTGCGCCACCACCAGCGCCTTCTGCGCCAGGGTTTCGTGTCGGCCGGTAGCCCGATTCGCCCCGCGCAGCGCCTCAATCGGATCCGCCTGCGCGGCTCTCCACGCCGGCGCCACCCCGAATAACAGCCCCGTCACCAGCGATGCCGCAAAAGCAAATCCCAGCACCGTCCACGACGGGCTCGCGCTGATGCTCACCGGATTGTTCTGGAACGCCAGATGCAGGATCAGCTTCGCGCCGCCGTACGCAAACACCAGCCCCGCCACCCCGCCGATCATCGCCAGCATCAGACACTCCACCAGTGCGCGCTGCACCAGCTGCTTCCGCTGCGCGCCCAGCGCCGCCCGCACCGCCGTCTGCTGCCGCTGCGTCACGCTTCGCGCCAGCATCAGATTCGCCAAATTCGCGCAGGCAATCAGCAGCACGAAGCTCGATATCCACATCAGCAGGCGCAGATCACTCTTGTACTGCCCCTGCATCCGCTGCACACCGCCGCCGCCCGGCGCCAGCCGCAGATACTGTTGCGGAATGAGCGGCCGATCCTCCGGCTGCAGCTTCGCCACCGGACTCCGCAAATACGCCTGCAGCTCCACGATCATCCGCGCCTGCACCGCCGGCACCTTCGCACCCGGCGTCAGCCGCCCCATCAGGTTCAGCCACTGCTGCTCACCCTGCTCCAGCAATTCCGCGCGCGTTGGCCAGATCACCGGCGCCAGATGGATCGGCATCCAGAACGACGGCGGCTTGTCGCTCAGTCGTTCGCTGTAAAACCCGGGCGGCGCAACTCCCACCACCGTCACCGTCTGCCCGTTGAGCTGCCAGCTCGACCCCACGATCGACGGATCCCGCCCCATCTGCTCCCAGGTCTGGAAGCTCACCACCGCCACCGGAGGCGCCCCCGTCACATCGTCGCTCGACTCCAGCAGCCGCCCGGCATACGCCCGCAGCCCCAGCACATCGAAAGAATTCCCCGACACAAACTCCCCATAGTAAGGCTCCGCCGGATGATGGCTCCCCGCGCGTCGCACCGCCATCTCCCGATCCCCGCCCTCGAATGCCGCCAGACTCTCCAGCCCCGGCGTGTGGTCGCGAAACTCCTCGTACTGCGGATACGAAAAGAGCGACCAGTCATTGGGATTGCCCGTGTAGGCCGGCAGGCCGCCGTTGAAACAGCACTGCTCGTTGTCGCCGATCCGCCATAGCCCCGCCGGATCCTTCACCGGCAGCGACTTCAGCAGCACCGCGTCCACAAGCGTAAAAATCGCCGTCGTCGCCCCTATCCCCAGCGCCAGCGTCAGCACCGCCGTCACCGTAAATCCGGGCGATTTCCTCAACTGCCGCAACGCGGTCTTTAGATTAGCCACCACAGCGCTCGCTCCTCCCGTCTTCGGATGCGGCCGCTCAAGCCTCAGCCGCAACCCACAGCAGAACTCCCTGCACCCGGCTCTCCATCCGGCCCTCGGCGGATTCATTCAAAACAAAGGCCAACACTCCCCCTCAAACATCCCGCCCTGTCCAAGGCAGCCCAAACCTGTCCGCTTTCGGACAGACACCGGTTTGCCCGCCACCTGTGACCCGGCAACTCGCCGCAGCTTTTGCTGAATGTTCGCCGGCTTTCTGCTGGGTTTCTGCAGGCAGGAAGCACCGGTGCACCGTGCTCCGAGCCCTGACCATGCCGCAAACCATAGATAGCCTATGGTTAGAAAGTCAATGGATCATCCCCATCCAGACTGGAGCGAGCTTTAAGCTACCCGTTCGCCGGACGCTGGCCGGCCGTCAGCTGGCTTTTGCCTGGTTTGTGTGCGAGCGGTTGACTGGCATCTCGCCCGTCGTCAGCACCCCGTACGCTGTCCGCTCGACGCCCTACGCTGCTCCTCAGTTCGTCCTCAACGCCACCATCGGATCAATCCGCGAAGCCCGCCGTGCCGGCAAATATCCCGCCACCAGCGCCACCACCGTCAGCACCACCACCATCCCCGCATAGGTCACCAGGTCGGTCGGCTGCGTTCCAAACAGCAGCGAGGCAATGCCGCGTCCCACCGCCAGCGACGCGATCGTCCCGGCAACCAGCCCCGCCAGCACCAGAACCAGCGTCCGCTGCAGCACGCCGCGCAGCACCCGCCCCCGGCTCGCGCCCAGCGCCATGCGAATCCCGATCTCCTGCGTTTGCCGCGTCACCATGTACGCGATCACCCCATAGATTCCCAGCGACGCCAGCAGCAGCCCCAGCCCCGCGAAAATTCCCACCAACAGCATGAAGAACCGCCGCGGCGAGTTCGCCCGATCCACGATCATCGCCAGCGGCTGGAACTCCGCCGCCGGCTGATTGGGGTTCAGCTCCCGCAGCGTGTGCAGCACACTGCCGGCCAGCGTCGCCGGCGGCACACTCGTCCGGATCACCAGTTGCGCATAACTGGGGCCCTGTTGCGTGACGGGATAATAAATCTGCCACCCCGGATCGCCCTCCACGCTGTCCGCGTGAATGTCGTCCACCACCCCCACCACCTTGCAGTCCCCTCCGTTCGCCTCAAGGATTCTTCCCACCGGATCCTCGCCCGGCCAGTACACTTGCGCCGCCGACGCGTTGATCATCACCACCCGCTCGCTCTTCGGGCCATCGTCCCACGTAAAATCGCGCCCGCGCAGATGCATGCCCATCGCCTCGACATACCCCGGCGAAACCACATACACCAGCGGCCCGTGCAATGCGCCCTCGGGAAAGACCTTTCCCCTGGGCGTCGGCGTTCCCCACGCGCGGTTTCTTCCCAGCGGAAGATAATCCGAAAAACCTGCCGCTTCCACTCCGGGCAGCGCCTGCACCCGTTCCAGGATCTGCCGGAAAATCACGCCCCGCTTCACCGCGCTCGCGTCGCCGTTCGGCGCGCTGTCGTCGTACTCCACCTTGATCGACGCCGCCTGCGCCGGCTGAAAACCCAGATCAATGTCCATGACCTTCACGAAGCTGCGCAGCAACAACCCCGCTCCCACCAGCAGCACGCACGCCAGCCCTACTTCCGCAATCACCAGCCCCGACCGCACGCGCTCGTGCTTCCGCCCCCCGCCCGCGCCCGCTCCTGAATCCCGCAGCGCCTCCTGCAAATTCTGCGCCGCCATCTGCAGCCCCGGCGCCACGCCAAACAGCAGCGCCGCCGCCGTCGCAATCAGAACCGTCCAACCCAGCGCCGCGCCGTCGATGTGCAGCGTGCTCAGCAGCGGCAGCGCCAGCGATCCCTGATGCGCCAGCCACACCACCAGCCCCCACGCCAGCCCCAGCCCCAGCGCCGCTCCGGCTGCCGACAGAATCAGCCCCTCAGTCAGCAGTTGCCGCACCATCCGCCCGCGGCTCGCCCCCAGCGCGCTGCGCATCGCGAACTCCTTCGACCGCGCCGCCGACCGCGCCAGCAGCAAATTCGAAAGGTTCACGCACGCGATCAGCAGGATCATCCCTACCGCCGACCACAGCACGATCAGCGACCGCCGCAGCCGTCCGCTCACATAATTCTTCAGCGTCCGCACGTCGATCGAAGGCCCATGCTTCGCCACATACGATCCGCACGACGGCGGCTGCTTCACGTTCCAGCACAAATGCGGCACTACCATCTCCGCATCGGCCTGCGCCTGCCCCACCGTCACGCCCGGCTTCAGCCGCCCCATCATGGTTACGATATTGCCCCAGTTCCGCTCGTTATCGAGGATCAGCGGCGTGATCATGTCCACTCTCGAACCCGGCGAAAATACCGCGCCAAAATCAAAGCTCTGCGGCAGCACCCCCACCACCGTCACCGGCTGTCCGTTCAGGTCGATCTCTTTGCCCACAATCGAAGGGTTGGCCGCAAACTGCCGCTGCCAGTACGCGTACTCCAGCAGGACCACCGGATGCGCGCCCTTCTCGAGTTCCTCGCGCGTGAACGTACGCCCCAGCATCGGCTGCACTCCCAGCACGCTGAAGAAATTCCCGATCACCTCGATGCCCGTCGCCGGCTGCGGCTCTCCGTGTCCCACGGTCAGCCGCAGGTTGTCCGGACTGGAGAAGGCCATGTAGCCCGTGACATCCTGGTACGACCGGCTCTGCGCTTTGAATTCCTCGTACGCATCGGCCGAGTAGGTCGCGCACGAAAGCCCGCACTTCAGCGGCGGCGGTGCAATCCACACCAGTTGCTGCGACTCCGGAAACGGCAGAGGCCGCAGCAGAATCGTGTTGACCACGCTGAACACCGCCACGTTCGCGCCAATCCCCAGCCCCAGAATCAGCACCGCCACCACCGTGAATCCGATGTCCCGGCCCAGCGTCCGCACCGTATACCGCACGTCCTGCCGCAGCACATCCAGAAAGGGCAGCGCCCGCGCCTCCCTCTGACGCTCCCGCGCCTGCACGACGCCCCCGAATCGCGCCAACGCCTGCCGCCGTGCCTCTTCCGGCGCCAACCCGCGCGCGATGTTCTCCTCCGTCGCCATATCCAGATGCGCAGCCATCTCCGCATTCAGATCGGCATCCAGAGCGTCTTTCCGGAAGTACGCCCGCACTCGATTCCATCCCCGCCGCAAAATGTCCATCGCTCTCTCTCCCATCACTAAAGTCCGCACCGGGTGCCCCACATCCCTGGTGCCGGGATGTCGGTATCGCGCGTCAGCGCGACCCCTGTTCCCTGACCCCTGTTCCCTTCTTACTGCCCCAGCACCCGCCCCATCACCGCCGCCAGCCGCTGCCAGTACGCCGCATCCTCCGCCAGCTGCTTCCGCCCCCGCTTCGTCAGTGAGTAGAACTTCGCCTTCCGGTTGTTATCCGAAGTCCCCCACTCCGCGTCGATCCATCCCCGCTGCTGCAGCCGCACCAGCGACGCGTAAATCGTTCCCTGATTCAGCAGCACCTCGTTCCCGCTCACCTGCTCGATGCGCCGCGCAATTCCGTACCCGTGTTGCTCTCCCATCGCCGCGAGCGTCTGCAGAACCATCAGGTCCAGCGTCCCCTGCAGCAGATCGAGCTTTTCGTCGCCCATGCCATTCCTCTCCTGTGCTATGACCACAGAAGTATATCCTTCCCTGTGGTGCGGCCACAGGAACACTACGCAGAGATCGGTGCACCGGTTCCCCGCCCTGGCCGGTTGGCCGATTTTTTTGCTTTTGGCCACTGCCACCAACAAAGATCCGCGAAACCCGCCGCGCTCCGGCACCCCCCACGCAATCCCGCAAATTTCCGGTGCTGGACTTCTCTCCTGAGCAGGAGGCGAGGCATTGAGTCTTTCTTCGTCAAAGCAGCGCGTGCGATCGGGTTTGCGCAAAGTTGCTCATTTCGTGCGCACCCCCATGCGCTTTCCTACTTACTCTCAGGCCGCGCAGGAACGAATCGAAATGACAGCGGATGATGTTCGCTACGCCGCCCTCGCACTGGCCATCGACCGCATTACAAAAGGGGGCATTGCGGGCGCCTTCGCGGAACTGGGCGTTTATCGCGGAGAAACGAGCCGATTGATACATATGCAGGCTCCCGACCGCCGGCTCTATCTCTTCGACAGCTTTGCAGGATTCCCGGCTGACGACCTGGAAGTCCGCGAAGACAAGCGGTTTCAGGACACATCCAGGGAAGCGGTCGCCAAATATCTCGGTGCTTCGCAACAAGTCGTCTTCAGACCCGGAAGATTTCCAGAAACAGCAGCCGGCCTCGAAGACGAGCAATTCGCCCTGGTGATGTTGGATTTTGGCCTCTACAAACCTACCCTTGCCGCTCTGGAGTTTTTCTATCCGCGCGTCGTCCGCGGAGGCTACTTCTTCCTCCACGACTTCAATTCTCCCGAGTCGGACCACGCAATTTCGCGCGCGGCGTCGGATTTCCTTTCCGATAAGCCGGAATTGCTGTTCGAGATTCCCGATATCTGGGGTACTGCAGCATTCCGCAAAATCTGAGAGCCGACAGGGCTTCTCGCCTCTCGCCCATCTGGCTGGGCCTCCGTAGTTCGCATTCCTCCCTGATCTCTCTCATTTTTTCGGCCGCCTTCACCGGCTTCGACGGTCCCTGTGGATTCCTGTCAAGACGTCACCAAAGTTTTCTCATTCATTCCAAAGGCCTCCAGCCTCAACAAAGTTGGCAGTCTTTAGCCTCCAGTTCGATATCCTGAAAATAGAGGGGAAATTCAGGAGAAACAGGCCTGTACGGCCCTCCTCCCGCGGAGTTTCAGCGGGCAGGAGCGGACCGGCAGGCCTTTCCTTTTGCCCCTCATTCCTGCATGCAAAGGAACCTCATGAACATCTTCCAGAAACTGGGCGTCAAAATCGCCGACTTCGGCAAATGGTTCGCCTCCGCGGTTAAAAGCGTCATCGGCCTCGCCGTCCGCGTCGAATCCATCCTCCGCTCCGAGAAGCCCCTCGAGCAGCCCTTCATCGCCGGCCTCTCCACCGTGGTCGCCGACGTCGAGAACCTGATCGCCGCCTCTGAAGGCGCCATCACCGCCAACGGCCTCAACTTCGCCGCCGACTCGAAGGTCTACTCCGGCTTCGTCACCCTCATCAGCGACTTCCAGAAGCTCGCTCCGGTCGTCGAAGAAGCCCTCGCCATCCTCGAAGGCAAAACAACCACCGCGGCCGCCGGCTAACAACCAGTCACTCCCGAGTCCGTCCCCGCAAGGGGACGGGCGAAGGACCCCGGCAACCTTCCGAAACCAAAACCGTCATTCTGAGACCGCACCAGCGGACGAAAAATCCCTGCGAGTCATCGTCCTCCAGGCCTGCGTCAGGCTCTCCCAACCAGCCATCAGGGAACGACTGCAAGCCACCAGAAACATCACCAGGATTCGCTGTTGTATCAGGGCATGAGTTCACTCCTGCCGCAAGAGCCCTAAAAAATCCGGGCTTCCGCCCCGGCGTGCGCTCTCGTCCCATCGGGAAGCCCGCAATCAGCCCAGGCCGCAGGTCCTCTCGCAACCACCTCCGAAAAAGCGGAGAGCCCCTGGCGTCCAGCCTGATCCTCATTTAGGCTTCGGACTGGCATGGGAATCAAAGTTCTGCTCATCGGCGGCGGCGGTCGCGAGCACGCCCTCTGCGCTTCCATCGCTCGCTCCTCTCGCGTTTCCGACATCGTCTGCGCCCCCGGCAACGGCGGTATCGCCTCCATCGCCCGCTGCACGCCCGTCAATCAGAAAAGCCTCGACGACCTCCTCCGCGTCGTCGAAGCCGAGCGCCCCGACCTCACCGTCATCGGGCCCGAGCTGCCCCTCTCGCTCGGCCTCGCCGACCAGCTCCAGCAACGCGCCCTTCCCGTCTTCGGACCAACCCAGGAAGCTGCGCAGCTCGAAACCAGCAAGGCCCACGCCAAGCGCTTCATGCAGCGGCACGGCATCCCCACCGCCAATTACACGGTCTGCGACTCGCGCCAGCAGGCCCAGACCTCGCTCGAAATGTTTAAGCTCCCCGTCGTCATCAAGGCCGACGGGCTCGCCGCCGGCAAAGGCGTTCTCATCTGCGAAAGCAAAGCCGAGGCCGAGCAGGCCATTGCCGACCTGTTCAGCGGCCGGCTCCTCGGCAGCGCCGAGCGCACCGTCGTCCTCGAAGAGCACCTCACCGGCGACGAGCTTTCCTTCCTCGTCCTCAGCGACGGCAAACACGCCGCGCCGCTCGTCCCCGCGCAGGACCACAAGCGCATCGGCGAAGGCGACACCGGCCCCAACACCGGCGGCATGGGCGTCTATACCACCGACACCATGCTCGACCCCAAAATGAGCGAGTGGATCCTCCACCACATCGCCCAGAAAACCATCGATGGCATGGCCGCCGAGGATATGCCCTTCACCGGCGTCCTCTATTGCGGCCTCATGATGACCGCCACCGGTCCCATGGTCCTCGAATACAACGCCCGCTTCGGCGATCCCGAAACCCAGGCCATCCTGCCGCGTATGGAAAGCGATCTCGTCGAAGGCCTCCAGGCCTGCGTCGAAGGCCGCCTCAGCGACACCGAGTTCCGCTGGAAGCCCGGCGCTTCCGTCTGCGTCGTCGCCGCTTCCCAGGGCTATCCCGGCGCGTACGAAACCGGCTGCCCCATCGTCGGCCTCGAAGCCGCCGCCCAGGTCGCCGGCGTCGAGATCTTCCACGCCGGCACCGCTCTCGAAAACGGCGCGCTCCTCACCGCCGGCGGACGCGTCCTCGGCGTCACCGCCACCGGCGCTTCGCTCCAGGAAGCGCTCGGTTCAGCCTACGAAGCCATCGGCCGCATCCATTTCGAAGGCATGATTTTCCGCCGCGACATCGGCCGTCGCGCTCTGCGGCCGAACGCCGGCCGCTGAACCGCCCCTGGCAGGGCTTCGGTCGACCCTCGATTGAGGCTTCTTTTCGCCCCAACGCCGACCGTTCCTCTCTGTCGATACAGCCTAGTGAACCGTCTTCGTATCGCCCGGCTTCACGCCGCCGCAGTCGCTGCTCAGAAACTTCGAGCTCATCGTTCCCTGCATGGTCATGCCCTGCGGCATATTGGCGCCGCTCATCTGCATGTTCGAATTCCCGTGCATGTTCTCCTGATCGTCCACGTTCCATTCCACATGCACCGTGGTACTGTACCCGCTCGTCGAACACGTCTCGTCAAAGGTGAACTTGCTGCCGTCGTGCTGCAGCTTCACGTTCGTGCACTGCGCCTTTTGCCTTTGCACGCTTTGCTGCATATCCGTCAGACCCTTTTGCCAGCTGTCTGCCGTCATGCACGATTGGGTCACCGACGGCTTTCCCCCCGGCATGCCCGACGGCATGTTGGGCATGCCCGACATTTGCATCGTCGCTGTGGTCTGCCACAGCCCCATCTTCACCGGCGGCGGGGACATCGTGTCGATTTGTGCACCGGCGACAGCGGCGCAGAACAACAGCGGGAGCATGGTTTTGATTGCGATGCGTGGCTTCATCGGTGTTTTCCTCGGAAGGAGATTCGGCTTCCTGTGCAGTGTCCAGCCTTATAGCACAGCGAAATCCCATACGCTATGAAATTCCGGCGATTCCACCGCAGGAAAATCCGCTTCGCTGCTATCCAAGGCCCGCCTCCCGCATCGGCAGCAGCGCCGCCCCCAGAATCCCCGCCTCGCTCCCCAGCCGCGCCGGCGCAATGTGCGTCTTTCCCTTCTCAAAGACCTCCGGGGCCCGCGGCATCGACATCCGGTAGACATAGCTGCCTTCCCGCACCGTCGCGAACATCCGCGGCGCAAACAGCGTCCACGCTGCCGCCGCTCCCCCGCCAATCACGTACAACGGCAAATCCAGCGCGTTGATCGCGTGCGCCAGCGACAATCCCAGCGCCCGCCCTGCTTCGTCGAAAACCTGCAACCCCCGCGCATCACCCTGCTCCGCCAGCTTCGCCACCCCGGACGACGTCAGCGGCGCCCCGCTCTCTCCCAACCCCAGATCTTTCGCCCGCCGCACGATCGCCGTCGCCGACGCGTACATCTCCAGGCATCCGCGCGCGCCGCACCCGCACACCGGCCCATCCGGCGCCAGCGGACCATGCCCTGACTCGCCCGCCGCGCCCTGCATCCCTCGCCAGATCCGCCCCTCCAGCACAATGCCCGACCCCACCCCGGTCCCCAGCGTGTACATCATCAGCGATTCCAATCCGAACGCCCGGCCCGCGCCCAGCAGCGCCTCGCCATACGCCGCCAGATTCCCGTCCGAGTCCACATGGACGGCCCACCCCACGCGCCGCTCCAGCTCGTCGCGCAGATGCAATCCGTCGAACCCCGGCAAATTTGGCGGATGGTGCAGCACCCCCGCCGGCAGCTCCAGCGGCCCCGGACTGCCCACACCAATCCCTACCGGCTCGCCGCTCTGTTTCCCGGCAATCTCCGCGATCGCAGCGGCCATATCGTCCAGAACCGCCGCCGGTCCCGCTTCCAGCCGCGTCCGCAGACTGATCGTCTCCAGCCGCTCGCCCTCCGGCGTCACTGCCGCTATGCGGAGGTTCGTTCCCCCCAGATCCACACCAATCGCAAACGATTCCATGAATGTGCGCTTTGCCGCCTCGCCAAAAAACCGGTTGCCTTGCAGGAACACGGCTTGACCCGCCGACGGAAGGTTTTCCTGCTCCTGCTTCTCGATCTTCCTGCGAGCGCCTTCATCATAACGTGGCCCAATCTCTACAAATTCGCGCCGTCCCCTGCGCACCCGCGCCACCCCGCGCAAATCGCATATCATGGACCTGGCAGAGGCTCCGCCCGTCGCTTGCCCGCAGTCATCGTTCAGGCAGCTTCCAAACGGGTTTCAAGCCGAAATTCCCGGTCCAGTCTCAATCCATTATTTCGAGGAGGAGTTTTCGTATGCAGCGTACCGCAAGCGCCGTTTGGCACGGAGGCCTGAAGGATGGCAAAGGCTCTGTCTCCACCCAAAGCGGCGTCCTCAAAGAAACCCAATATTCCTTTGGAACTCGATTCGAGAACGGCGTCGGCACCAACCCGGAAGAACTCATCGCCGCTGCCCATGCCGGCTGCTTCACCATGGCCCTCAGCGCCCAGCTCGGCAACGCCAACCTCACGCCGGAATCCCTCGAGACCACCGCGGAAGTGAAATTCGAGAAGACCGACGAGGGATTCACCATCACCGCCATTCACCTCACCACCCGCGCCAAAGTGCCCGGCGCCAGCGCTTCCGCCTTCGAAACCGCCGCCAACAACGCCAAAAACGGCTGCCCCATTTCGCGCCTCTTCAAAGGCAATACCCAAATCACCCTGGACGCCAAACTCGTTTGAGGATGCCACGCTCGTCGGCCGCTATCCTTTCCTTTCCCGCCAGCGCCGTATCCCCCTGCGGCGCTGGCTGCTTCCTGGCGGTACGACAACACCCTGGGTCTTCTCTCCCGGCAGCGAATCCCGGGAATCCCATATCTGCCCGGTTTTGGCAGTTGTGGGATTCCGCGCAGCATCCCTCGAGACAGTCGCTGCGGGAACTCTCCAAACCCGCTGCGCGCGCTTTTCGCGCAACAATAATTTCAGCCGGCGGGGATCTGCGGCTCGCGCCCGTGAACCCCATGCCGGCGGATCGATCCATAGATCCTGCTTTTCTGCCCAACTGAAAGACCGCCCAACGATCGACCATGGAACCCGTCACCCATTTCCTCACCGGGGCCTGTCTCAGCCGCTCCGGCTTCAACCGCAAAACCGCCTACGCCGCCCTCGCCATGACGCTTGCCGCCGAGGCACCCGACATCGACATCGTCTGGGGCCTGCGTGGTCCCGTCGCCGGGTTCCAGCACCATCGCGGCCTCACCCACACTCTTATCGGCGCACCGTTTATGGCGCTGCTCGTCACCGGCCTGGTCTGGCTCATCTGGCGCTTCCGCCGCAAGGATCCCATCCTCGCGCCCCGCTGGTTCCTCCTCTGGCTCTTCGCGCTCATCGCCGACCTCAGCCACCTCCTCCTCGACTTCACCAATAACTACGGACTCCGCCCCTTCTTTCCCTTCAATCCCCACTGGTACGCGTGGAGCATCGTCTTCATCTTCGATCCGTGGATCTTCCTCGCCCTCCTCGGCGCCCTGGTCCTGCCCGCCATTCTCGGCCTCGCCGACCGCGAAATCGGCGCGAAGAAAAAGCCCTTCCGCGGTCGCGGCTGGGCCGTCGCCGCTCTTACCTTCATCGTCCTCTGGTGGGGCGTCCGCAACGCCGAGCACGCCCACGCCCTCGCTCTCGTCAATGCCGGCGACTTCACCCGCGAGCCGCTCCTCCGCTCCGCCGCCGAGCCCTCCATGGTCGACCCCTTCCACTGGCACGTCCTCATGGAAACCCGCGACACCTACCAGCTCGCCGACGTCCACACCCTCTCGAACCAGGTCGCCACCGACTCGACCGATGTGATTTACAAACCTCCTGTCACCCCGGCCGTCGCCGCCGCAAAACAGTCCTGGCTCGGTAACGTCTACCTCGACTGGTCCAGCTGGCCCCTGGTTGACGATCGCGGCCTCCTCCCCATTCCCGAAACCACCGTCGCCCCCGACCCCTCCTGGCACACCGTCGAGTTCGAGGACCTCCGCTTTGCCTCCCTTTCCATCCCCAGCCGTTCAGCGGACCACCCCGCCGGCCCTCCCCTCGGCGCCTGGGTCTACATCGGCCCTGCCCCCAGGCTCGAAATCGAAGGCATGTTCATGGCCGGCCGCGAGCAGAAACCCTGACACCCCACCCCCCCCCCCGCTGTTGTTCATCGCGTCAATCGCACGCTTCATCTTGCGGAACTTCTCCTTGACCGCATCCCTCCGCATCCGCAGAATGGAACTTGCTGCTCACTTCGTCGGAATGAGGTTCTGATGGCTGCCTATCTGTTGGTTGTGCTGGCGGTTCTTAGCCGCGTGATCCCCCACCCCTGGATGAACTTCACCGCCGTCGGCGCTGGCCTCCTCTACTTCGGTGCCCGCCGCCCCCTCCGCGAGATGGTTGTGCCCGTCCTCGCCCTCATCGGCACGGACTGCTACCTGACCATGGCCTTCTACCACTATCCGTTCCACGCCAGCGCCTATCTCGTCACCTGGGCCTGGTACGCCGCCATCGTCGTCCTGGGCCGCATCCTGCTCAGCCGCCAGGTCTCGGTCACCCGAGTTCTCGGGGCGCCGGTCCTTGCCTCGACCTCGTTCTTCCTCATCAGCAACTACGCGGTTTGGATCGGCAGCCTGATGTACCCGCACACTCTGGCCGGCCTCACTGCCTGCTACGCCGTGGCCCTGCCCTTCTACCGCAACGACCTGCTCTCCACCACGCTGCTCACCGGCCTCGCTTTCGGACTGCCCATCGCAGCCCGCCGCCTCACCGAATCCAGAACCCACGCAAAGCTCGCAGCGTAATCAAGGCCCGCACAAAAGAAGAACGGCCACCCAAAGGTGGCCGTTCTTCTTTCCCTGCACCCTATCCCCTGAAGTTCTCACGACCGGGTGCCCCACATCCCTGGTTTTGGGATGTGGGAGTCGCGCGCAAGCGCGACCATCCCTACACCCTATCCCCTGCCGTTGTCCCCGCTAGCTGCCGCAGCACATACTGCAGAATCCCGCCATGCTCGAAGTACAAAATCTCCTGCGGCGTGTCGATCCGGATCTTCGCCTCGAACTGCTTCGTCTTTCCGCTCGCATCCGTTGCCCGAACCGTCACCGCGCGCGCGGTCGCGAACTTCGAATCCAGCAGCCCCTTCAGCCCGAGAATGTCGTAGGTCTCCTCGCCTGTCAGCCCCAGCGATTCGACCGTCTCCGCCGCCTCAAACTGCAGCGGCAGAATCCCCATGCCCACCAGGTTCGACCGGTGAATCCGCTCGAAGCTCTCCGCAATCACCGCCCGCACCCCCAGCAGCCGCGGACCCTTTGCCGCCCAGTCGCGCGATGACCCTGACCCGTACTCTTTCCCAGCCAGGATGATCAGCGGTGTTCCCCGCTCGGCGTATTTCACCGACGCGTCGAAAATCGACATCCCCTCGCCCTCCGGGAGCAGCCGCGTCACCCCGCCCTCCGTGCCCGGCGCCAGCTTGTTCCGCAACCGCACGTTGGCAAATGTCCCGCGCACCATCACCTCGTGATTACCCCGCCGCGACCCGTACGAGTTGAAGTCCGCCGGCTTCACGCCATGCTCCGTCAGATATTTCCCCGCCGGCGATTGCAGCTTGATCGATCCCGCCGGAGAAATGTGATCCGTCGTCACGCTGTCGCCCAGCACCGCCAGCACCCGCGCCCCCGCAATCTCCTTCACCGCCGCCGGCCTGGCCGGCATCCCGTCGAAGTACGGCGCCTGGCGGATATACGTTGAGTCCGCTTCCCACTGGTACACATCGCCCGTCGGAAACTTCAGCTTCTGCCAGTTTGCGTCGCCGTCCGTCACCGTTGCGTATTCCCTGTGAAACGCCTCCGTCGTAATCGACGAACCGACCACCTGCGACACCTCGCCCTGCGTCGGCCAAAGATCCTTCAGGAAGACCGGCTTCCCATCCTTGCCCTTCCCAATCGGATCCTTCTCAAAGTCGTGATCGATCCGCCCCGCCAGCGCATACGCCACCACCAGGGGCGGCGACATCAGATAGTTCGCCCGCACCTCGGAGTTGATCCGCCCCTCGAAGTTCCGGTTGCCGCTCAGCACCGACACCGCCACCAGCCCATGCTCCTCGATCGCCTTCGACACGTCCGTCGGCAGCGGCCCCGAGTTCCCGATGCACGTCGTGCATCCATACCCCACCGTGTTGAAGCGCAGCTTGTCCAGCCACTGCGTCAGTCCCGCCTTGTCGTAGTAGTCCGTCACCACCCGCGAACCCGGCGCCAGCGATGTCTTCACCCACGGCGGCACGCTCAGCCCTTTCTCGACCGCCTTCTTCGCCACCAGTCCCGCCGCCACCATCACCGACGGATTCGAAGTGTTCGTGCAGCTCGTGATCGCCGCAATCACAATCGACCCGTGATCCAGATACGGCTCAACATCGACCCCAAACCGCTCCTTAATGGTCGACGCAACGTTGTTCCCATTGCCGCTCCCCCGCTCCGCAGCCGCATGCGTCGACTGCACGTTCCCGTTCGCCGACGCGTGCCCGCCCTCGCCTTCCCACCGAATCGCCTGCCGCTGCCCCACCTGGTCCGCATTCGGACCCATCAGAGACGGCAGCTGCTTTTTAAAGCTCGCCCCCGCCTCGCGCAGCAACACCCGATCCTGCGGCCTCTTCGGTCCCGCCACGCTCGGCTCCACCTGCTTGAGGTCCAGCGCAATCGTCTGCGAATACTCCGCCTCCGCCGCATCCGCCGTGTGGAACAACCCTTGTTCTTTGAAATATGCCTCCACCAGCGCGATCTGCTCCGCCGGCCGCCCGGTTAGTTTCAGATACCGCAGCGTCTCCGCATCCACGGGGAAAATCCCGCACGTCGCTCCATACTCCGGCGCCATGTTCCCAATCGTCGCCCGATCCGCCAGCGGCAGCTCCGCAATCCCCGGTCCGTAGAACTCCACAAACTTCCCCACCACGCCCAGCTTGCGCAGCATCTCCGTCACCGTCAGCACCAGATCGGTCGCGGTGGCGCCTTCACGCAGTTTCCCCGTCAACTTAAAGCCCACTACCTGCGGCACCAGCATGGACACCGGCTGCCCCAGCATCGCCGCCTCGGCTTCAATCCCGCCTACGCCCCACCCCAGCACCCCCAGTCCATTGATCATCGTGGTGTGCGAGTCCGTCCCCACCAGCGTGTCGAAATATGCCTGCGGCTTGCTGCCTCCGGTCGTGAACACCACCCGTGCCAGATACTCCAGGTTCACCTGGTGGCAAATGCCCATTCCCGGCGGCACCGCCGAAAAGTTCCGAAACGCCGTCTGCCCCCATTTCAGAAACGCATACCGCTCGCGATTCCGCTGAAATTCCAAAGCCGCGTTCACCGAATACGCATTCCCCGTCCCAAACTCATCCACCTGCACCGAGTGGTCGATCACCAGCTCCGCCGGCTGCAGCGGATTGATCTTCTGCGGATCGCCGCCCAGCACCTTCATCGCATCGCGCATCGCCGCCAAATCCACAATCGCCGGCACGCCGGTAAAATCCTGCATCAGCACCCGCGCCGGCATCCACGCAATTTCCCGCGAGGGCTCTGCCCTGGGATCCCACTTCGCCAGAAATTCGATGTCTTCCGCGGTTACACTCTTGCCGTCCTCATACCGCAGCAGATTCTCCAGCAGAATCCGCAGGCTGTACGGAAGCCGCGACAGGCGAATCCCGCGCTGAGCGTTTTTCTCCAGCGCGCTTAAACGAAAAATCTCATACGATTTGCCGCCCGCCTTGAGCTCGGACTGGCTGCCAAAGCTGTTCATCTCGATGTCCTTTCCAGGTTTGCTTTTCCCGGTTGAGAGCCCTCCATTGGGGCAAGGCAACATTGCTCACGCCAGGCGACGGAGCCGAATCAGGAGCGGCCGAAAACACAGCGCCCGCTTCGTCCACGATCGGGACGGCCGCGCCGGAAGCGCCGGAGTGGGGACGGTAACAGAAAGGGTCGTTCCATCGTCGCCGCCTCATATTGTAGAACCAGGCCCCCGGGGCTCGCACCACCCTCGGGTTCCGGGGCGAAGCACATCAGGGCGCGGCCCCCCAGTTCAAGGCACAAGGGAGGAGCCCGGCAGACCTGTAAGCTGCGGCCCGCGGTCTAAGCGGCGCGCGACGCTTTGGTAGCCAGGGGCCGACGCATGCCGGATCCTGTTTCATCCGGGGCGGATGTCAGCTGCTGAGGATGCCCATGCGCCGGCGTGGCGTCAGGGCTGGACGCGGGATGGAATTGCGGTAGATCGTCCATCGCGTCGAGCGCGTTGAAAAATCGAAGCAGGACGGAAGAAGGCATGACAACCTTTGCGATGCGGTCGCCTTCCTGCCGGGTTTTCTCCAAACTGTTCGCTCAGCCGGTTACTGAGGTCCCTTCGGCCGCCTCTCGCTTTGCTTTGAGGCGACCTCGGGAGGACGCGCAGCCACGCAGCGTTCGGGTCGCCGCGCTCAAACTTCACACCAGCTCGCGAACCCGCTCGTGAGCTGTGGTGAGAGCGATCTTTGTGCGGTTGGGCTCTCCCCGCATCAGCGCCTCGGCGAATTTGACCGCCTGGCCCGCCTTGATCTTGGGCGGCATCGGCGCCGTGAACTGGTCGACAACCGCTTCCAGCAGCATCGGGCCCTGGTTGGCGGCGGCGGTGTCCAGTTGCTGGCCGCAGGCGTCGGGTTCGCTGATGGTCATGGCGGTCAGGCCGCAGCCCCGCGCGATCGCCGCAAAATCCGCGGGATAAAGATCGCAGGCATACTCCGGATTGCCGAGGAAGATCATCTGCTCCCACTTGATCTGCCCCAGCGTGTTGTTCTTGATCACGACAATTTTGATGTTGAGGTTATAGGCCGCCACGGTGATCAGCTCGCCCATCAGCATGCTCAGCCCGCCGTCGCCGATGATGCACCACACCGGCCGCTCCGGATACGCAACCGCCGCGCCGATCGCATAGGGCAGCCCGCACGCCATGGTGGCCAGATTGCCGGAGCAGCTGTGCATCTGCCCGCGCTGCGCCGGAACGTACCGCGCCCACCAGGTGGTGATCGTTCCCGAGTCCGACGTCACGATCGCGTTCGCCGGGATTCGCTTGCCCAACTCCCATCCCACTACCTGCGGCTTCATCGGCTTTTCGTGGAAGGTGCCGCGCTCCTCCATCAGCTCCTGCCAGTTCTTCTTCGCTTTCTGAGCTTTCTTCAGGAAGCCGTGATCGTGCTTCTTAAGCAGCGGAGTCAGGACTTCGAGGCAGGTCTTCGCGCTGCCGATCAGAGCCACATCGGCGGGATAGCGCAGGCTGATGCGCTGCGGATCGATATCGATCTGCACGCACTTCACCGACCCCGGCTCGGGCAGGAATTCAATGTAGGGGAACGACGAGCCCACAATGAACAGCGTGTCGCAGTCTTCGAGCGCGTCCTGCGACGGTTCCGTCCCCAGCAGGCCGATCCCGCCCGTGGTGTACGGGCTGTCGTCGGGAACCGAGGCTTTGCCGAGCAGCGCCTTGATCACCGGAGCGCCCAGAATGTCGGCGACCTGCTCCAGCTCCTCTGTGGCCTGCAGTGCTCCCTGCCCCGCAAGGATGGCGATGCGCTTGCCGCGGTTGAGAATATCGGCGGCGTGCTCCAGGTCGACGCGCGAAGGCAGATGGTCGGCGAAGGCCGGCGTGGCCGCGGTGTGATGCGCCGGGTTGCGCTCGGAGCGCCCCTTCTTCGCGGCCTGCACCTGCACATCCACAGGAATCGTGATGTGGGCCACGCCGCGCTGCTCAAGCGCACTGCGAATGGCAAGGTCGGCGACGGATTCCATGTGCGCGCCGCTCATAATGCGCTCGTTGTAAACCGTCACGTCCATGAAGAGTTTGTCGAGCGCTACGTCCTGCTGCGTCAACGTGCCGATCAGATCCGAGTGCTGCATGCCGGTGATCGCCAGCACCGGGTGGCCGTCCATTTTGGCGTCATACAGCCCGTTGAGCAGATGAATCCCGCCGGGCCCCGACGTGGCGATGCAAACACCCAGGCGGCCGGTGAATTTGGCATAGGCGCATGCAGCGAAAGCGGCCGATTCTTCATGGCGCATATGGATGAAGCGGATCCGGTCCTTCTGCTGGCGCAGCCCTTCGAAGACGCCGTTGATGCCGTCTCCCGGTATCCCAAAAATTGTGTCCACTCCCCAGGCAAGCAGCCGCTCGACGAGCACGTCGGAAGCATTCATTAATTATGTCCTCGTTGGTAGGAAGCGAGCAGAGCGGCGGGAGTTGTCGAAGCAGCCCGGAGCAGGCGGAAGGACACCCGGTCCCCCTGAAGGCGCAGGGCGATGCCGGAACCGGGGGGGGCACAACGAGAGAACAGGCAGAAAAAGAAAGGCGGGAAGATCAGGCGATAGCGATGGACTGAAGTGAAGCGAAAGCCTGAAGGTCGTGGCGTCCGGGATCGATTTGCAGCACGAGAGCGGTGACGGTCGCGAGGTTCACGACGTAGTCTTCGACCTCAGCGGTCGAGCCTTCAGGGCTGAAGGTCCACTGCTGACGAACGATGTGGCGTTTACGGCCGCCGGAAACGGCCGAAAGTGTGAACTCCTGAGTCCGCTCCATGCGGAATTCCCGGAATTCAAGGTGGATACGCCGAATCGGCATCGGTTTGTCGAAACGAACGCGAATGGTATGAGGACCAGGCTCCGAAGCGCGCCAGCCTTCCGTCGGCAGCCCGCGCAGGGCATTTTCAAACGGATGGCGAGGATCTTCGGAGGTCATGTCGACCGAAGCCGATCGTTGCAGATCGAGCCACGTATCGAGAAGCGAACGCGGTGGAGGTGGACTAGGGGAGAGTCTTGCCAGTTTGCGCATTACATACCTCGGGGGATGAGATGCCTGACGACAGTAATTTTTTGGATTCCTTATCGTGATTGGCGCAATCTGACGCCTGGCCAGAGACGTCGAGACCGAGACTAACTTCGAGGGATCACCGGCCGGATCAGCCGGGCTGCTCGAGGTGTTTTTCCTGAATATCCTGAATATAACGCTTCAGCATAATGCCTGCGCCAGCCGGCGTTTTCCTCAGGCTGCACCCGCGCTGTGGGAATACTCTCTAATTCTCCTGGCGCAACACACAGAAGTTCTATACCAACAACCGTTTACGTGGGCAATAATATACTTGACTGAAGTAAACTTCCGTCACGTATATTATTGCCTTTACGTGGACCAGCCCGGCTCAAATTTCCAGAATGACCGGCATGATCAGCGGGCGGCGGCTCGTGTTTTTCTGGATATACCGCTTCAGATCGATGCGGATCTTTTCCTTGATCACGCCGTAATCCGCTTTCTCCTCAGGGCTCGACGTGTCCAGCGTCTGCGTAACCACCTGGCGGGCGCCTTCCATCAGCTCGGGCTCCGCACCCACAAAGCCGCGGGTCACCAGCTCTGGCTGGCGCTCCACTTTGCCGCTCAGCTTGTTGATCGTGAGGATGGGCAGCACGATCCCGTCCTCGGAGAGGTGCCGCCGGTCGCGGATCACCAGATCTTCCACAACATCGCTGGTCGAACCGGAATCGATGCAGACGCGCCCCGCCGTGACCTTGCCGTTCTTCCGCGCGTCCTTGCGGTCGAGCTCGAGGACGTCCCCGTTTTCAATGATGATGGCGAGATCGACGACCCCCAGGCGCTGCGCGATTTCCGCGTGCTTCTGCAGATGACGGTAGTCGCCGTGGATGGGAATGAAAAACTTCGGCCGCAGCAGGTTGATCATCAGCCGCTGCTCCTCCTGGCTGGCGTGGCCGCTCACATGGATCAGGCCATGGGATCCATCGTCGTAAATCACATCGGCATCCCGCCGGCAAAGATGGTCGATCACCCGGAAAATGGACTTCTCGTTGCCCGGAATCACCCGCGAGCTGAGGATCACCGTGTCGCCAGGCGCGATCCGCGCATGCTTGTGGTTGTCCACCGCGGCGCGGCTCAGCGCCGACATCGGCTCCCCCTGCGTCCCGCTGATCAGGATCATGACCTGCTCAGGCGTGAAGTCGTTAATCTGGCCAGGGTGGATCAGAGTGCTGGCCGGCAGATCGAGATACCCGAGGTCCTGCGCGATTTCCGAGGACTCCAGCATCGACCGCCCGACAATCGCCACTTTGCGATTGTGGTGGCGCGCCAGCTCGATCGCGATGCGGATGCGGTAAATCGAGGACGAGAAGCAGCTGAAAAAAAGCTTCTTCCTGGTGCGCGAAAAAATCTCGTCAAGCCGCGGCTTCACCGCCCATTCCGAGGGCGTGTAGCCGTGGCGATCCACATTGGTGGAGTCCTGCAGCAGCGCCAGCACGCCGCGCCGCCCGTATTCCGCGAACCGGTGCAGGTCGAAGGCTTTGCCGTCCGGCGGAGACAAATCGATCTTGAAGTCGCCCGTGTGAACGACCACCCCCACCGGCGTTTCAATGGCCAGCGCCACGCAGTCCACCAGCGAGTGCGTCACCCGGATGGGCTCGACCGTGAAAGCCCCCAGGCTGAATTTTTCGCCGGGGACGATCTCGATCAGCTCGGTGTCCTCCAGCAGCGCATGCTCCTCGAGCTTGCCCTCGACGTAGGCCAGGGTGAATTCGGTGCCGTATACCGGGACGTTCAGCTCGGACAGGATCCAGGGAAGTCCCCCAATGTGATCCTCGTGCCCGTGCGTGAGAACGATCCCGCGAACCCGCTGCTGGTTCTCGACCAGGTAGGAGATATCAGGGACGACGATATCCACGCCCAGCAGCTCGGACTCAGGAAACATGAGCCCCGCGTCGATCACGATGATGTCGTCTTTATAGCGGAGGGCGAGGCAGTTCATGCCAAACTCGCCGAGTCCGCCCAGAGGGATGATTTGTAACTTTGCGTCGGCCATGGGACTAGAGCACTTCCCGCATTCCGGTAACTCTCCTGCGATACTTGCTGTGACGGTTATGTGCAGCGTTCCTCAGCGGAACCTGCGCGATCTTAGGGTGGCTCCCGCCTGCGTCTGTGCGGGACAGCTCAAGCCGTCCAGTCGGTCGAGCCCGGGTGGCTAGGGGCGGCACAGAACGGGACGTCGCTGTGGGTTCCTCACTTCTGCAGCCTTCTAATTCAGAGCAAGAGACAGAATAGCAGCCGCCGCGCCTCGCACCGGGTCGACTTCGTCCCGGCAGCAAATCCCGGGTGCCCCATATCCGCCCGCCGTTGGCAGATGTGGGATTCCACCTCGCTCCCCCGCCAGCCGGAAATGACAGCAAATCCAGGGTGCCCCATATCTGCCCGCCGTTGGCAGATGTGGGATTCCACCCCGCTCCCCCGCCAGCCGGAAATGGCAGCAAATCCCGGGTGCCCCATATCTGCCCGCCGTTGGCAGATGTGGGATTCCACCCCGCTCCCCCTCAGTACACCCCGGAGGCATTCGGGAAGTAGCCCTGCCGGGCGTCGACTTCGAGGCCGGGCAGTCCGATCACGTGCACATCGATGGAATGGTACTTGCCGCTGATGGTCGGCTGGTGGCTGTTGTAGATCAGGGTGTACTGGGTGCGGCTTTCGGCAGCCAGCTTCACGAAGGCGTTCTGGATACCGTTCTCCGAAAGCTCGTGATCCACCTGCCCGCCGGTGGCGATCGCGTACCGCGGCAGCACGTCGTCCGGCTGCAGCAGCGGCAGCTTCATCCGGTCCAGATACCCGATGCCCCACAGAGCGGAATCGCCCACGTTGGTCCCGTAAACCGCGACGTTGTTGGTGAGCAGGTAATCTCTCACTTCCTTAAAGCTGGCCTTGCTGCGCACGTTGCGGCCGTCGCTGATGACGTAGATGATGCGCCGGCGGCCGCGCGGCTGGCTGGAGAGCTGCTCGGCGGCGTAGAGGATGGCATCGTTGAGCGGATGGGATTCTTTGGGAATGACGATAAAGCCGCCGGCGTTGCCAGGCTGCGGCGCAAGGGTAGGATCGGCCTGCTGGCCATTGACCGTGGGGCCGCCGGCAAAGGGTCCGTCCACGATGGGCACGCCTGGCTGCTGCCCCGGCTTTTTGGCCATCGCCAGAGCCGCGGGCAGGCGCGATCCCTCGGCGCCGGTGAAATCGGTGATCAGCTGCGGCGACGTCCCGGCGTAGGAGATGACCGCCACCGAGTCGGCAGGCGTCAGGGCTCCTGTGACGGCGGTAAAGCTCTGGTTCACCTTCTGCATGACGTCGGCCGGCAGGGTGGCATCGATGACGAAAGCAATGGAGAGCGGGTAAGCGTCCGTCGTGAAGTAGGCGATGTGCTGCTCGATACCGTCCTCATACACGCGGAAGCGCCACGGAGGGAGACCGGCAATCAGGTTGCCGTGCTTATCTCGCACCGTCACCGGAACGATAACCTCGTTGACGCCGACCACAATCGTCGGAACTCCGCCGGTTTGCGGCGGCACGTACCCAGGAGGCGGGCCCTGATCCGGCGGCGGCTCAGGAGCCGGCTGCTGTGGGGAAGGCGCGCTGGAAGACCCAGGATTCGCCTGGTCGTTGGCCGCTCCCGTGCCCCTGCCCGGAGTGACCTGGTCTCTCAGGTCGGGCAGATTGTTAGCGCCGGGCTGCGGAGTGGGCGCGTTGGGAGCCGTGTTCTGCGCCTGAGGCGCAGGCGCATCGGGCACATTTGGCTGCTGTTGCGCAAAAGCCGCACCCACGAATACTAACGATAGAGCGCCAAGCCAAACCGCCCGCATCAAGCTGAAACCCCCATACCACCCCAGGTGGCGCGCCGGACCCTGTGCTTGTCGGCAGGGGAGGTGCGCGCAGCATCCACCGTCATGAGATGCAGCGCCAGAACGGTGGATGGCTCTGGCGTATGCTCAAGATTAACAGAGCGCGACGCGCCTGGCTCTAATAACCCAAAGGCGTACCCCTCCGTCTAAGGAGACATGGTTGTGCGGTGGCTGCGATCCGTGAGCATGGCGCTGGTGTGTCTCGGGCCCGCTGCGTGTATGACGCTGGCCCAGTCGGCCCCGTCACCCGACGCCCCCCCCGTCAGCAATTTCCCGGCAACCACCACGACCTCCGATGAAGCGCCCCGCGAGACGCTGCACGTCACCTCCAACCTGGTGAGCGAGTACTTCACCGTCCGCGACAAGCACAACGCCCTGGTCCCCTTCCTCACGAAGAATGACTGCAACGTCTTCGAGGACAAGCAGGCTCAGAAGCTCACCAGCTTCGTGGCCGAGGCGAATCAGCCGCTCACCCTCGGCATCCTCATCGATACCAGCGGCAGCCAGCAATACGTTCTCCCCCTCGAACAGCAGTCCGCCACCGCCTTCCTCAAACGCATTCTCCGGCCGAAGGACGAAGCGTTCCTGGTGAGCTTCGACGTAGGCGTGAATCTGGAGCAGGATTTCACCAACGACACCCACCTGCTCGAACGGGCCATCAGCAAAGTGCAGATCAACACCGCAGCCGGCGGCGGATCGGCCGGCGTCCCCGGCATCGGTCAGGGCCCCTTCCCCACCCAGGGCGCCCCCAAAGGAACTTTGCTCTACGACGCGGTTTACCAGGTTTCGAATGACAAAATGCGCGCCGAAACCGGCCGCAAAGCGCTCATCCTGCTTACCGACGGCGAGGACGAGGGCAGCGACACCAAGCCCAAACAGGCCATCGCCGCAGCGGAAAACGCGAACGCCATTCTCTACGTCATCCTCATCGCCGACCGCATGCAGTATTTCGGCTACGGCATGGGCTACACCGGCGACATGGCCATGCGCCAGCTCACCGAAGCCACCGGCGGCCGCGTCATCAACGTGGGCAACAACGGAAAGAAGCTGGAAGACGCCTTTGCCCAGATCGAACAGGAGCTGCGCACCCAGTACGTCGCTCAATACGTGCCCGGGAACAAGTCCATGGACGGCAGCTTCCGCAAAGTCGACGTCTTCTGCAAGGATCAGGACGGGGATCTGAAGGTGCAGGCCCGCAAAGGCTACTTCGCGGTCGCGGACGACGACGATCAGTAGCGCTGCATATTAAGCACCCGAGCGCGGAGTCCTGGCGCGGAAGGTGCGCCAGTCCTGGACGCTGATTTCCCATAACTCACACGGCTGACGGCCCGACACCAGATCCTTCTGGATGATCCCGATCAGGCGCATGCCCGTTTTTCGCGAGATGCGGCAGGACCCGGCGTTCGCCACGGCCTTGGGCGCGCGCAGGACCGGGAATCCCAGAACATCGAACCAGTATTCGTTCACGGCGATCACCGCTTCCGTCATCAGGCCCCGCCCCTGCCAGCGAGGCGCGATCCAGAAGCCGCGGTTGTCAGTCGTGCCCCGCATCAGCCCGATCGCACCGATGATCTGCCCCGGATCGCTTCGCTCGCGGAGCGTCCAGTGCCACTCGTCGCCCCGAGCCATGGCCGGCAGCGCCTGATCGCGGTAATACGTCAGTACCCCATCGACCGGATACGGCCACGGAACGACCGCGTTCAAATAGCGAACGATCTCCCATTGAGGGAAAACCTGCTGCACCTGCTCGGCGTCGGCCAGCGCAAGCGGCTCGAGGAGCAGGCGCTCCGTCCTGAGAGCGGAAGTGGTCTGGTTGACGATGGCAGAAAGACGGTGGGAAGCCAGAAGAGTTGCGTCTGCCAGCCCGACGTGACTATCGCACGGCAATCCAGGCTTGCCAGAAAACCACAGCCAGCATAAAGAGCAGGTAGATGCGGAGCGCCCACAGCAGAACCAACGCCCCCGGCCCCAGCCGGCGGCGCGGAACCGGCGCGCTCTTTTCCGCCACCAGCTGGTCCGGCTCCAGCTCGGCCAGTGCGAGCCGGGTGTCTTCGGCGGTGATGTGTTCGTGGTGTTCAGCCATAGCGGTTATCCCGACGTAAGTCGCGCCAGCAGGTTCGGAGCAAGAACGCTCAGGCCGTAAAGAATGCCGGCGGCCGCCAGCACCAGCACCACCCCGGCAGCCAGCGCGTTGGCCCACCCCGGGCTGCGAACGTCCCCCATGATGTCCTTGTCGTTCACCAGCAGATAGAGAAAAACCAGCGCCGGCGGCATAGCAAGAACGGCGACAACGTTGACCACCAGCACCACAAAGACCAGCGGCAGTCCGGGAATCAGAACAATCGCCGCCGCTCCCGCAGCCAGCAGACAAAGCACCGAGTAGAAGGATTTGCCCTGGTTGACGGGAAGATTCAGGCTGTGCGGACGGCGGGCGACTTCGCCGAAAGCGTAGGCCGAGGACGTGGAAATTGTGATGGAGGCGACGATGCCCGCTTCGACCATGCCCAGCGCGAACAGCGCAGCGCCAAAGTGGCCGATCCAGGGCTCGAGCGCCTGAGCAAACTGCGCAGCCTGGTAATTATCGGCGCTCATCTGGTGAGCGAACAGCGGAGCGGTGGCGAGAATCACCCCCAGCGCCGCGGCGGCCGCCAGAGCGGCGCCAAAAACCGTATCCAGCCGGCCGAAATGAATGTCTTTCGTGGTCAGTCCCTTGTCGACCGTGGCGCTTTGCTGGAAGAACAGCATCCACGGAGTAACCGTCGCACCGATGTTGGAAAGAATAATGAGGACGGTCTCCTGGTTCAGGTGCGGCATCGGCTTCCAGCTGAAAAAGGCGTGACCCACAGCGCTCCAGTGAGGGTGGGTCATCAGCGCAACCGGGATGAAGATGAGATTGAACGCAGCGGCCGCGAGCGTAACCCGCTCCCACGTCCAGTAGCGATGGCTGAGCAGCGCCGCGAACAGAACCGCCAGGGCGATCAGAATCGCGGCCCAGGGCGGCACACCAAAATAGCCCAGCCCGGCGCGGACCGCGATGAATTCCGTGATCAGGGTCAGAAAGTTGCCCAGCGCGAGGTCGATCATCGAGAACCAGCCCCAGAAGGGGCCGAAGCGCTCGAAGATCAGCTCGGCGTGCCCCCGGTGGGTTGCCGCGGCCAGACGAACCGTCATCTCCTGGACGACGAGGGCCATGCCGAACGTCAGCACCACGAAAGGCAGGAAAAAACCGATGCCGAATTTCGCTCCGGTCGCGGCGTAGGAAAGCATGCTGGGCCCGTCGTTCTCGCCCAGCATCACCAGGATGCCCGGTCCGATCAGGAGCCAGAGAAGCCACACGCGGGAGCGCATCGAATGGCCGCTCCGCGCGCGGGAAACGCGCGCCCGATCGTGCGCCCGGTCGATGTCCTCGTGGGTGACAACCACGTCTTCGCCGGCGATCACAAAATGCGGGTCGGGCGCGGATTGTGCGTCTGCACGCATCGCGATGAGATCGGATTTCCCTGGGTGAGATGACACGCCTCGATCGATTCGACCCGGTACCGCAGGCTCGGGGCGAATGCCGATGATTCCAAGTATAGGTTCGCAGCAGCCCGTTTGTAAACCATAGTTAACTGCCGGTTGTTAATAAATGTTCATTTACCGGGAGGCGCAGCAATCGCCCCTCGCGCGCGACAGGCCGCCGGCCGCGCCTACAATGGTGCCTGCGCGAAGGGCGCATCCAGTCCGCGGAAAGGGCCGTGCCCACCTTGAGTTCTCACAACCCGGCGAATCTTCTTTCAGCCTCACCCATGCGGACTTCATGAGGCACACCCCGCCCCGCGCGGAAACGAAAGGAGCTTCGTATGTTCGACCGGCAACTCCCCGACCGCCCCAGCCTCGACCAGTACAAAAAACAAGCCAAAGAACTGGTCCGCGCCGTCGCCGCCCACCACGCCGACGCGCTCGCGCGCGTGCGCAAATACCACCCCCGCCTCAAATCTCTCCCCGCAGATCAACTCCAAACCATCGCCCTCGCCGACGCTCAGCTCGTCCTCGCCCGCCAGCACGGCTTCGACTCCTGGCCGCAGTTCGCAAAGCACATCGAAACCCTCCGCATCATTCGCTCGGTCGAAAATCTTCCCCACCCCGTCGCCACCTTCCTCGAAGTCGCCTCCGTCGATCGCCACGGCAGCCACAGCTCCGGCACCCTCGAACACGCCGAGCGTATCCTCGCTCGCTGCCCCGAAGTCGCCGGCGCCAACATCTACACCGCCGCCCTCCTCGCCGGCGAAGCCACCGTCCGCGATCTGCTCGCGCAAAATCCCGCCCTCGCCACCGCTCCCGGCGGCCCGCATCAATGGGAGCCCCTCACGTATCTCTGCTTCTCTCGCTATCTCCGCGTCGACAAGTCCCGTTCCGAAGCCTTCGCCCGCACCGCCCGTCTGCTCCTCGAAGCCGGAGCCAGCGCCAACGCCCGCTGGTACGAAACCATCGACGACCCGCCCCGCCAGGTCCCCGAAACCGCCCTCTATGGAGCCGCCGGCATCGCCCGGAACCCCGGCCTCACCCGCCTCCTCCTCGAATACGGCGCCGACCCCAACGACGAAGAGACCCCATACCATGTCCCCGAAACCCGCGACAATACCGTCCTCCAGATCCTCCTCGACTCCGCCCGCTTCAATGAGCAATCGCTCGCTACCGTCCTCACCCGCAAAGCCGACTGGCACGACGAGGACGGTCTCGCCCTCGCCCTCGCGCACGGAGCCAACCCCAACTACCTCACTCACTGGAAAGTCACTCCCTTCCACCACGCCATCCGCCGCGATAATTCGCTCTCCGTCATCGAAAAACTCCTCGACCACGGCGCCGACCCCCATATTCGTAACAATATCCATTACAGAAACGCCTTTCAGATGGCCGCGTACCACGGACGCGGCGACATCCTCGACCTTTGCGAACAACGCGGCTTCACGCCGAAGTACAACCAGCCCCTCGACCCTCTCGTCGCTGCCTGCGCTCGTTCGGACCGCGCCGCCATCGATACGCTGCTCGCCGACATCCCGCTTTTGCTCAATCAACTGTTACGATTCGGCGGAACCCTGCTCGCCCGCTTCGCCGGCAGCGGCAACCCGGAAGGCGTCCGCATCCTCCTCGACCTCGGCGTTCCCGTCGATGCCCTCTGGCCTGATGGCGACCCCTATTGGGAGCTCACGAAGAACTCCACCGCCCTCCACGTCGCCGCCTGGCGCGCCCACCACAACCTCGTCCGCGAGCTGATCGCCCGCGGCGCGAACGTCAACTTGCCCGACGCCCGCAACCGCACCCCGCTGCAACTCGCCGTCCGCGCCTGCACCGATTCGTACTGGAAATCCCACCGCCTGCCAGACTCCGTAGCCGCCCTCCTCGCCGCCGGAGCCACCACGCAAGGCATCCAGCTCCCCACCGGCTACGACGCCATCGACCAGCTACTACCGTCATCGTGAGCAGCAAGCTCGGCTGTCATCCTGAACGAAGCGCCGCCACGAGTTTGAATGCGGCGCACGCATCTTCTCGGCGCAAAGCGAAGGCCCCCCGAAGCCCCGGCGCGCTTTCCCCGCGGCACGGCGACGCGCGAGGGGCTTCGGTCGCGCCGCGATCGATAAAATGTCCGCTGCGGAGAACTCTTCTCGGTCGGGAGAGCCATTCCGTATCCTTCCAGCACCCTGTCTTCAACGAAGCTAGAATCGGAGCCGATGCGCCTCTCACCCCTCGCCCTCGCCCTCCTCAGCACCCTCCCCCTGGCAGCCCAAACCCGCCCCACGCCCCCCACCCGCGATCCCCACACCCCAGGCTACGTCCACGCCACCCAACTCCCCGACGGGACCCTCCCACCGCCCACCAAAGACGGCAACTTCATCCTCGGACCCACCCACACCCCCGCACCCGCAATGTCCAAGCACGCCGGCGTCCCCCACGGCACCGTCACCACCCTCACCATCACCTCCGCCGACAGCAAACTCTACCCCGGCATCGCCCGCGATCCCGGCACTTTCGGCACGCCCGACCCCGCCAACCTCGATAAGCTCGACGTCCCCACCAGCCACCCCGCCCCATGGACCCGCCGCGTCGCCGTCTATGTCCCCGCGCAATACCTCCCCGGCACCGCCGCGCCTTTCATCGTCGGCGCCGACGGCCCCGACACCGCGCTCTTCACCGCCCTCGATAACCTCATCGCCCAGCACCGCGTCCCCGCCATGATCGCCATCTCCATCCAAAATGGAGGCGGCGACGCCCAGGGTTCCGAGCGCGGCCTCGAATACGACACTCTCTCCGGCCGCTACGCCGAGTGGGTCGAGCACGAAGTCCTTCCCCTCGTCGAATCCCAATGCCACGTCAGGCTCACCACCGATCCCGACGGACGCGCCACCATGGGTGGAAGCTCCGGCGCCGCCGCGGCCTTCACCATGGCCTGGTTTCATCCCGAGTGGTACCACCGCGTCCTCAGCTACTCCGGCACCTACGTGAATCAGCAGTGGCCGTGGAACCCCGCCACTCCCCATGGCGCCTGGGGATACCACCAGACCCTCATCCCCTCGACCCCCCGCAAACCCATCCGTATATGGATGGAAGTCGGCGACCGCGACCTCCTCAATCCCAACGTTATGCGCGACAACATGCACGACTGGGTCATCGCCAATGAGGACATGGCCCGCGCCCTCGCCGCCAGGCACTACCACTACCAGTTCGTCTTCGCCGAAAACGCCGGCCACACCGACCGCGCCACCAAACTCCAAACCCTCCCTGAAGCTCTCGAGTACCTCTGGCACGGATACAAAGCCGATTGACCCTTGCCGGCCGGGTCGGACAACGGACTCCCTCCACACCGGATGCCTGGGCCATCCTGCTGCCATTTTTCGTTGACCCCGCCTCCCGCTTGCCTTACAGTTGCGATACTTAATCGCCCCTTCAGACTGCAGCATCCCCGCGCAAATCAACCGCCCGCCGCGAATGCGGTCCTGCTGACTCTCAGCACCGCTGTCTGCTCCCTGAGCACCACCGCGGCCTGGGCCCTGTCTCAACCGGAGGAAGAAGGATGCAGCGGAACGTCGGCTTTCTCGCAGCTCTCGCAATCTGTCTGGCCACCATCAGCCCATGCGTTCTCCCCGCGCATGCCGCCCCAAAGCCCGGCAAAATCCGCGTCTACTACATCGCTGCCGACGAAGTGGAGTGGAACTTTGCCCCTTCCGGCCGCGATGAAGCCATGGGCATGCCCTTCAATGCCGTCGCCCGCGGATACACCCAGTCCGGCCCCCACCGCATCGGCAGCGTCTACAAAAAAGCCATCTATCGCGAATACACCGATTCCACCTTCACAACCCTCAAGCCGCGTCCCGCCCAGGATCAATACCTCGGCCTGATGGGACCCATCCTCCACGCCGAAGTCGGCGATACCTTCCGCATCGTCTTCCGCAACCACGCCTCCCACCCCTTCGGCATGCATCCGCATGGCGTCGAATACGCCAAGGATTCAGAAGGCGCCGACTACAACGACGGAACCAGCGGCCCCGACCAGCAGGACGGCTGTGTTGCTCCCGGCGCAACCCACGTCTACACGTGGAAGGCCACCGAAGCGGCCGCTCCCGGCCCGCACGACCCCAGCTCCATCGTCTGGCTCTATCACTCCCATTGCGACGAGCTGCGCGACATCGCCTCCGGCCTCTTTGGAGCCCTCATCGTCACCCGCCGCGGCATGGCTCTTCCCAATGGCCGCCCAAAAGACGTCGACCACGAATTTGTAACCATGTTCATTGCAATCAATGAAAATGAAAGCTGGTATCTCGAGGACAATATCCGCGAGCACACCACCGATCCCAATGGCGTGAATCGCACCGAGATCATTCCCCTCACGGCGGGCGGCATGGCCGGCACCATCGCCGGTTCAGGCTTCGTCGATTCCAATATCAAGTGGTCGATCAACGGATACATCTACGGCAATATGCCCATGATGACCATGAACAAGGGCGACCACGTTCGCTGGTACGCGACCACCCTCGGCGATTTCAATAATGCCCACACCCCCCACTGGCACGGCAACACCGTCACCGTCGCCGGCCAGCGCACCGACGTCCTCTCCCTCATCTCCGCCCAGATGATCACCGCCGACATGGTCCCGGAAAACCCCGGCATCTGGCTCTACCACTGCCACATCAGCGATCACATGCTCGCCGGCATGGCGGCCCGCTATGAAGTAAAGCAGAAGTGAGCGCTCCCCTCGCAAGTCCCGGCCCCAAATGCCTCTGCTACGCGACCACCGTTCCTCACCCCATCTGCCCCTGCTGAATCACCCTCTACTGGATCGCCTTGGGAAACCGCCCCACTTCTTCATCCACCAGCGCCTGCTCCTGGCACTCCATCTCCCGCGCCTCGTCTTCGCTCAGTCCCAGGTCCCGCATCAGCTCTCGATACGAAGTCGCCTGCATCGGCTTCCCCTCCCACAGGACCATCAGCCTCTTCCGCATCGCCTCGCCATCCCGGCTCTGCAAAGCCGCATGCACCCTGCATCCCGCGCAGGTCCCCGGACCCGGACACCCCCGCAGCGATTTCGGACAAGCGAACTTTTCTGTTGCCATGGCCATGCTCCGTTTCGCGATCCTACCCTGACCGCCCTCCCTCCGAAAGATGACTTTGGGTACCCACTCCGCTCTCAGCCGCCGCCCCCAAAATAGCTCGCAGAGCCGAGATCCCTTCCCGCCCCATCCATCTCCTCTCCGGTCTTTACCGAAATACCTATTTTAAAAATAGGTACTTTGTGCCAATATCTCTCCCATGCCGAAACATCCCGATCGCCGCGACCTCTTCCCCGGTGCCCTCGAAGCCATGATCCTTCAGTCCCTCCGCTACAAGCCCATGCATGGCTACGCCCTGGTCCGCCACATCCAGCAGGTCTCCGGCGATCTCCTCCAAGTGGAAGAAGGCTCCCTCTATCCCGCCCTTCAGCGCATGCTCCGCGAAGGCTGGCTCGAAGCCGAAACCGGCGTGTCCACGAAAGGCCGTCCCACCCGCATCTATCGCCTCACCCCCGCCGGCCTCCGCCACCTCGACCAGGAAATCTCGAGCCTCGAACGCATGTTTGCCGGCATCAGCCGCGTCCTCGCCCCCACCCAGGCCTGACCTGATCCCCAAGCAGGAGACTCCCATGCCCCTCCTTAGCCGACTCTTCTCCCGCCGCCGCCGCTACGACGACCTCGCCGTCTCCATCCACGAGCACATCGACGAGCGCACCGACGAACTTGTCGAAGAAGGCGTCCCCCGGAAGGAAGCCGCGCAGCGCGCCCGCCGCGAATTCGGCAACCCCACTCTCCTCGAGCAGCACAGCCGCGAAGTCTGGCAGTGGGAAACCCTTGAATCTCTCCTCGCCGACCTTCGTCTCATCCTCCGCCGCCTCCGCCGGGCCCCCGGATTCGCCGTCACCGTCCTGCTCACCCTCGCCATCGGTATCGGCGCCAACACCGCCGTCTTTAGCGTGATCAACCGCGTCCTCCTCCGACCCCTCCCTTATCCCGACTCCAACCGCCTCATCGCTCTCTGGCTCGACGCTCCCGGAGCCGGCGGCCTGGCCAACTTCTCCAGCGGCCTGCAACTGTCGCCGTCCATGTACTTCACCTTCCTCCGCCACAACCAGACCTTCCAGTCTCTCGGCATCTGGACCACCGGCGCCTCCAACATCACCGGTGTCGCTCAGCCCGAGGAGGTCCACACCGTCCTCGTCAGCGATGGCGTGCTCGAATCGCTCGACATCCCCTCGGTTGCCGGCAGCTGGTTCTCTCACGCCGACCAGGATCCTCGCGGTTCAAAAACCGTCATGCTCAGCTACGGCTATTGGCTGCGCCGCTTCGGCGGCGATCCCGCCGTCATCGGTCGCGTCATTCAGGTGGATTCCGAGCCCCGCACCATCGTCGGCATTATGCCCCGCAGTTTCCGCGTCGCCGACCAGCCCTTCGAACTACTCCTGCCCCTTGCCCTCGATCCCATCAACCAAAAGCTCGCGCCCTTCGGCTATAACGGCCTCGGCCGCCTCAAGCCCGGCGTCTCGATCGCCCAGGCCGACGCCGACATCGCCCACCTCATTCCCGTCTGGATGGACTCCTGGTCCAACGGCCCCCACACCGATCCCCACTATTACAAGATCTGGCGCATTGCCCCGCACTTCCGCACCCTGAAGCAGCAGGTCATCGGCACAACCAGCAACGTTCTCTGGATCGTAATGGCCACCGTCGGCCTCGTCATGCTCATCGCCTGCGCCAACATCGCCAACCTCCTCCTCGTCCGCGCCGACTCCCGCCAGCAGGAGCTCTCCATCCGCGCCGCTCTCGGAGCCGGCCGCGCTCGCATCGCCCGCGAACTTCTCCTCGAGAGTGTCTTCTTCGGCCTTCTCGGCGGCCTGCTCTCGCTCGCCGTCGCCTGGGCCGGCCTCCGCCTCCTCGTCGCCGTCGGCCCCTCCAATCTCCCTCGCCTTTCGGAAATCGCCCTCGACGCTCGCTCCCTCGCCTTCACCTTCCTCCTCGCCGTCGTTTCCGGCCTCTTCTTCGGAGCCATCCCCGCCTGGCGTTACGCCCGCAGCCGGTCCCTTCTCACTCTGGGGTCCGCCCGTACGGCCAGTGCCAGTCGCGCCAGCCATCGCTCCCGCAACATCCTCGTCATCGCCCAAACCGCCATGGCGCTCGTGCTCCTCATCAGCGCGATCCTCATGATCCGCACCTTTGCCGCCCTCCGCGACGTCGATCCCGGCTTCTCCGACCCCGCCCACATCCAGACCGTCGATATCTGGATTCCCGATCAGCTCATCTCCGACCCCGTCCTCGTCACCCGCGCGCAAAACGCTATCCTCGACCGCATCGCTGCCATCCCCGGCGTTTCCGGCGTCGCCTTCGCCCAGGCCGTCCCTATGGACAACGACGATCCCGACTGGGACGAGATGGGTGTCGAAGGCAAGCTCTACCCCAACGGCGAGCCGCCCCTCCGCCTCTTCAACAACGTCTCTCCAGGATTCTTCCGCGCCATGGGCACCCGCCTCGTCGCCGGACGCGACTTCGCCTGGGACGACCTCTACGGACTCCACAACTACGTCATCGTCTCGGAAGGCTTCGCCCGCGACGCCTGGGGCTCCGCCGCTGCGGCCATCGGAAAGCGCATCCGGCAGTCTCCCGGCATGCCCTGGCAGGAAGTCATCGGCGTCGTCGAAGACGTCCGCCAGCACGGCGTCGACGAACTCGCTACGCCGACCGTCTACTGGCCGGCCCAGCTCAACGATTACTACTCGCGCCCCGCCGTCATTGCGCCACCCCGCGCTGTCACCTTCGCCATCCGCAGCCCCCGCGCGGGCACCGCTGGCTTCATCACCCAGCTCCAGCAGGCCGTCTGGTCCGTCAACGGTAACCTGCCGCTGGCCAACGTGCGCACCATGGGCGACCTTTACAACCAGTCCATGGCCCGCACTTCCTTCACTCTCACCATGCTCGCCATCGCCGGATCGATGGCCCTCGCCCTCAGCATCATCGGCATCTACGGCGTCATGGCCTACGCCGTCTCCCAGCGCACCCGCGAAATCGGCATCCGCCTCGCCCTGGGCTCGCCCCGCGGCGCCCTCAGCTGGATGTTCGTCCGCTCCGCCCTCGCCCTCACCGGCACGGGTATGGTCATCGGACTCGCTGTCGCGGCCATCCTCACCGAATCCATGCGCTCCCTGCTCTTCGGCATCACCCCGCTCGACCCCCTCACCTGGACCACGGTCCCCGTCATCCTCGCCACCGCCGCCCTTTTGGCCAGTTATCTCCCCGCCCGCCGCGCCGCGGCGATCGATCCCGTCAAAACCCTCCGCGCCGAATAGCCACGAATGACTCGAACCCTCTCCTCACGAAGATAGAAGTGTCATCCTGTCCGAGTGATAACACTTCCGTATACCATTGGTTTAATTGCAGATAATGTGGAAGTTTTGTGCTGTGCAGGAACTGTGCGGGAGAACTGTGTAAATTTCAGCGAATTTGGCTGCTACATATCCCCTTGGGCACGAGGAGCCGGTGCGTCGCCCCTTCTTCCGAAGGTGAATCTGTGCCCATACGCGATGTCGGTTCCTGCTGTTCATACTGCTAACCATAA
>DATAWS010000023.1:0-92375 GCA_036267095.1 Acidobacteriaceae bacterium | reverse complement strand
TTGCCCTGGAACCTGACTTCGACCCTTCAGTCAGAGCAGGCAGAAGCCGCTTAAGAACAAAATAGGTGTCCACCTAATTTAAGCGGACACCTATTAAGGATCATCGCCCTCGTCAAGAGGGAAGCTTCCCACGCTTACGATTGTTGCGACGGCTCTTGTGCATGAAACGCGGCGTCCCACCGATGTGGGCTTCGTCAATCTCTACCGCTCCGCTCGGATCGTTGCCGCCCATCTTTTCCCATGAGCCATTCTTCAGGGCCAAGCGGATGCGGTGCAGCATGAACCATGCCGACTTCTGAGTGACCTTCAGATCGCGGGCAATCTCGTAGCTGCTCACTCCGTTTTTACAGTTCACTACCAGCCAGATCGCCATGAGCCATTTGTCCAGCGGGATCGGAGAATCCTCGAAGACTGAGGCGGTCTTAACCGAGAACTGCTTCCGGCAAGCCTTGCACTTCCAGATGCGCCTGGTGGTAAGAAACGAGTGGTCCTTACCGCCGCAGTGGGGGCATACTGGACCTTCAGGCCAACGCATCGCCGCCACGAACTCCACGCACACATCGGGATTATCGAAGTAGCGGGTCGCTTGCAGGAGGCTTTTAGGGAACTTGCGATCTTCCATGAACCGATACTACCTAAACGTCTCAGGTGTGTCAAGTATATTTATGCCAAGTGTTCTGCCTCATTCCAAAGGCCCCCGCAGCCAACAAAGTTGGCAGTCTTTCGAGCGCCATTTGGTATTCTAAAAATAGGGAGAGAAAACGGTTCTTCTCACCCCCGATTCATGCACGGACGCGCAAAAGCCTCGCCTCGGCGAGGCTTTTTATTTCGGAAATTTGCTCGAAGCACTCAGTCATCCTGACGTCGAGCCTGGCGAGGCGGAAGGATCTGCGCTTGTTTCTTCCGTATGACCGCCAGCCTTCACAGCGGCCGAAAAATCTCCGGTGCCCCGCATCCCTGGTTCCGGGATGTGGGTAATCGCGCGCCAACGCGACCGCTTCTATATCAGGGGCACGACTTTTAGCCGTGCCGATAAGGTCCCAAAGAGAAGCGGCCCCGGGTGCCCCACATCCCTGGTTCCGGGATGTAGGTAATCGCGCGCCAGCGCGACCGCTTCTATATCAGGGCACGACTTCAGTCGTGCCGAAAAGTGGCCCAAAGAATCGGGCCTTAGCCCCTGCGCACTCGCCAACGCCGAACTTCCGCAATGCCGGTGTTACGGCCTCCAACCTCAACCACCCACCGAGCTGTCATCCTGAGGAACGAAGAGACGAAGGATCTGCGTTTGCTTATCTGCTGAGTTCGAGCCGAATGTTCCGCAATGCCGCTGTTACAGCAGAAACACCGATGAAGGATCTGGTTTGTATCAGGGCACGACTTTTAGCCGTGCCGAAAGAAGCCCAAAAGGAATCCGGCTTGAGCCGCTGAGGGATGTTCAGCACTCAAAACTCGGCCGCATTCACAACCGCCAATGCCGCAATGACGAGCGTGAATGCCGCATTCGCGAGCGCGACCGAACCAGCCAGGCGCAACCGCACCCCACGCCGCATCTCGAGCGGGCTCAATCAGAAAGCGGCATCACGAGCGCCAGTGCGGCAATCACGCCCGCGAACGACAGGGCACGAGCCCGCAGCGAAGTGACTTTGCTCTGTATCAGATGCCGGAGAGGCCCAGCCCATCGCCTCCTAACTCGCTGAAAACAAATCACACCTCAAGGGGAGAGGGGGGCATGAACCGACGCCAACAGGAAATAAGGAGGGGGAATGGTGCGCCCTGAGAGATTCGAACTCCCGACCTACTGATTCGTAGTCAGTCGCTCTATCCAACTGAGCTAAGGGCGCACGGAAAGGACGCTTACGACTTTATCGAGAATAGCAGTTCAGGCAGGACCGGGCAAACTGCCTGATGACCCGCCCTGAGCCGCTTTCCGCGCAGATTTTCAGGCCCCTGGGATCAGCACCAGTCCGCCGAACGGGGCGCGGAAACCTTCAATTCCTTCGCTTCGGCTTCGGCCGCTCCCTCCGCAGTTTCGCCTGCGGCTTCCAGTTCCTCGTCGGTCAAAACGAAGCGCCGGATATAACGCAGCGGCTCGTCCCACACCGCCATCTGTTCCAGGTGATACTGCCACAGCGTGTTCGAATTGGAACGCGACGAACGCCGCGTGAAACCCTTGCGCTTGATCGTCACCACTTTCCCCTTCGCATCCAGCCGCTGATATTCGTGCGAAGGAAGAAGAAAGGTGATCTGCGTTCCCTTTTTCCAGAAGTGCCGCGCAAAATCATGCGAGAACAACAGCGCGTAATAACGGCGGCCCGATTCAAGTGTCCCGAGAGCCTCTTCGAATCCAGCCCACTCGGGATCGATATTGGTCTGATACCAGCGCCGGAATTCAAAACCATGAACCCGCGCGCGCAGGACGACCATGCGGAGGAGTTCTTTTCTGGTCATGGACGATCCGCGAGAGCCCCTGCAGCTTCCGCTCTCGGCCTTCACCGTATAAGGAAAGATACCCGCAGGCAAGCAGAATTCCACTCGCCTCCATTGTTAGGTACCGCGGAAGGGAATACCGTGGTTCTGCCCATCCCTCGCTCTCTTTCCCCCCTCCCACCCGCAACGGTATGATTTGCCTTTTGGAGCGACTTCTCTATGGCCTTCCCGTTTAAAGGCGTCGATTTCATTGGATTCGACGCGCTGCTCACCGACGACGAGCGTCTCGCCCGCGACACCGCCCGCCAGTTCATCGAAGACAACCTCGTCCCCATCATCGAGGAGTGCAACCGCGCAGGCCGCTTTCCCCGCGAACTCGTCCCGCAGATGGGTCAGCTCGGCTTCTTCGGCGCCAACCTGCAGGGCTACGGCTGCGCCGGCATGTCCAACGTCGAGTACGGCCTCGTCATGCAGGAATTCGAACGCGGCGACTCCGGCGTCCGCAGCTTCGTCAGCGTCCAGTCCGCCCTCGTCATGTATCCCATCTTCACCTTCGGCTCCGAAGAGCAGAAGGACTTCTGGCTCCCCAAAATGGCCAGCGGCGAAAAACTCGGCTGCTTCGGCCTCACCGAGCCCGATTACGGATCCAACCCAGGCGGCATGCGCACCCGCGCCGACCGCAGCGGCGACGAGTACATCCTCAACGGCGAGAAGATGTGGATCACCTCCGGCACCATCTCCGACGTTGCCATCATCTGGGCCAAAACCTACGGCGACGGTGGAGAAGAAGGACGCGTCCGCGGCTTTCTGGTCGAAACCAATCGTCCCGGCTTCACCGCCTACGATGTCCACGGCAAGTGGTCCCTGCGCGCTTCCGTCACCTCCGGACTCTCGCTCCAGGACGTCCGCATCCCCGCCGCCAATTTGCTCCCCCTCTCCGATGGCCTCAAATCCCCCCTCATGTGCCTCAACCAGGCCCGCTACGGCATCGCCTGGGGCGGCATCGGCGCCGCCATGTCCTGCTACGACACCGCCCGCCAGTATTCCCTTCTTCGCAAACAGTTCCGCGATCAGCCCATCGCCAGCCATCAGCTGGTCCAGGAAAAATTGGCCTGGATGATCACCGAAATCACCAAGGGCCAGCTCCTGGTCCTCCAGGTCGGCCGCCTCAAAGATCAGGGCAAGGTCGGCCACGAACACATCTCCATGGCCAAACGCAACAATATCTGGATGGCCCTCGAATGCGCCCGCCTCGCCCGCGATATCCTCGGCGCCAACGGCATCACCGACGACTATCCCGTCATGCGCCACATGATGAACCTCGAATCCGTGAAAACGTATGAGGGCACACACGATATCCACACATTGATTATTGGCCACAGCGTTACGGGTATCGCCGCGTATTAACGCCTGTCATTCACCCTCTGCCCCGTTCAATTCCTCCTCACGCCGCAACCCGTTTCCAGGGTCCGCGTCTAACCTTAAAGTGCCGGCCTTTCCGGCCTGCACCAGGAGTGTCCCTTTCGCATGCATCTGCCGAAATTAAGACGGCTTCCCGAACTCGATGCGCTCCGCGGACTCTTCCTGGTCTGGATGATCCTCGTCCATCTGCCCACCCACATCAGCAACTTCGCCGACCAGCCCTTCGGGTTTGTCTCAGCCGCCGAGGGATTCGTCTTCCTCTCCGCCGTCCTTGTCGGCCGCATCTACTACCGCGAACACATGCTGGACCAGAAAGGCGTCCGCAGACACCTCTGGCGCCGCTCCTTCAGGATCTACGCCTACCACATAGCGCTGCTGGCCTTTGCCTTCAGCATCCTCGCCGTCTATGCCGTGCACACCCACCGCGCCGCACTCACCAATCTCCTCAACTTCTATCTCAACCACCCGGGTCCCGCGATTGTAGGGTCCGTCTTCCTCATTTACTGCCCCCCCCTCTTCGATATCCTTCCTCTTTACGTCACCTTCCTCTTTCTTTCGCCGCTCATCCTTTCCGCCGCCACTCGCTTCCGCTGGCGGACCGTCGTCGGCTTCAGCCTGCTCCTCTGGCTCGGTGCTCAGTTCGGATTGCGCGACGCCTTCCACAACCTCATCGTCCACCTCACCCACCTGCATATCCCCCTGCAGGAAACCGGATCCTTCAATATGTTTGCCTGGCAGGCCGTCTGGGTCACCGGCCTGTGGATGGGATCCGCCTCCGCCCACGGTGACGTTCCGCTGGCAAGAACCCCGCGTTGGGCGATCCCTCTCAGCGCCGCCATCTGCGTCTTCTTCGCCATCGTCCGCTATGGCTGGTTTGGACCTCACCTCGATTGGCCCGCCCTCGGCCTGCTCGTCGACAAATGGCAGCTTGGTCCCCTGCGCGTGGTGAACCTCGTCGCCTTCGCCATCTTCTTCTTCTGGCTCCGCAAGTGGGTGGTTCTGCTCATCTCTCGCGAGCCCTTCCTCACCATGGGCAAAGCCTCTCTTCAGGTGTTTTGCGCGCACCTGTTCTTTGTCTTCATCGGCCTGGCGCTCCTCTATGGCGATATGGAGCAGTTAGGATGGCCCACCGCCATTCTGCTCATCGCCGTCACCTTCCTCGCCCTCTTCTGGGTCGCCGCTCGCGAAGTCCGCAAGCGCCGCCAGGCCAAAGAAGCGCGGATCGCCGCTGCCACACAAGCCGTTGCTGCGCCCCCCGGGCCGCCGCCCCAGGAGCCCACGCTGCGAGCAGCGCTGTCGGCCAACATCACAGAGGAAAGCCGCCTCGCGGAAGCGCACCGCTCTTCCTGATAGCCTCGACCCAGAACCGGATCTACAGGAGGAAATCGTGCGCCTGCCAAACCTGACTCTGCTCCTTGCCCTTGCCTTCTTTACTTCCGCCCAGGCGCAGGCTCCCGGCTCAATCCCGCAGCCCAATGTCTCCGGCCAGGTCAACGGAGCCTTTCCCCAGCCTGCGCCCCTCGACTTCGCCGACCACACCGGCTTCGTCTCGCTCTTCGACGGCAAGACCCTTAACGGATGGGACGGCCAACCTGGCGTCTGGAGCGTCGAAGACGGCGCCATCGTCGGCACCTCCACGCCCGAGCATCGTGCTGGCAACACCTTCCTCGTCGATCGAAAGGACAAGGCCAAAGATTTCGACCTCAAGCTCGAAATCAAAGTGGAGTGGGGAGGCGGCAGCGGCATTCAGTACCGATCCACCACCGGCATCCCGCCTGGCCGCGTCGCCGGCAAAGCCGAGCCGCCCCTCGATCCGCGTTGGGTCATGATCGGCCCCCAGGCCGACTTCTGGCTCGCTACCAATGCTCACAATCGCGAGTTCAGCGGTCAACTCTACTCGCAGAACACCCACCGCGGCATCATTGTCTGGCGCGGCCAGGTCGTCCAGACGCTTCCCGCTAAGCCTCCGCAACTCGTCGCGAACATCGGCGATCGCAGCGCCCTCGGCGCCTTCATCCACGAAGGCGGCTGGAACCAGTACGAGATCATCGCTCGCGGAGGCGTCATCCTCCACATCCTCAACGGCCAGCTCATGGCCGTTCTCGTCGACGACGACCCGCACTCTTCCAACAACGTCTCCGGCCTCTTCGGCCTGCAGATCGAAGGCGCTCCATGTAAAGTGTCGTTCCGGAACATTTGGCTGAAGAAGCTGGATTAACCGGAGCTACACCGCGACGGTAAACGTCTCTTCCGTCCGCGTCACCGAGCGGTACAGCGTGTCCCGCTCCACCGGCACCCGCCCTGCCTCCGTGATCAGCCGCATCAGCTCCGAGCGCCGCATGCCCTGCGGGGTGGTCGCCCCGGCATCGTGGTAAATCTTCTCCTCGATCACCGTGCCGTCAATATCATCCGCCCCGAACCGCAGCGCGATCTGCGCGATCTTCGCCGTCATCATCTGCCAGTACGCCTTGATGTGTGGGAAGTTGTCCAGCATCAGCCTGCCCACCGCGATCTGTCGAATATCCGTTAGCCCCGTGGTCTTCGGCAGGTGATCCAGAGCCGTGTTCTCCGGATGAAACGCCAGCGGAATAAAAGTCTGGAAGCCGCCCGTCTCATCCTGCAGCGCGCGCAGCTTCACCAGATGATCCACCCGGTCCTCGTCGTTTTCGATGTGCCCGTAGAGCATCGTCGCATTCGACTTCAGCCCTGTCTGGTGTGCGGCCCGCGCCGTCTCCAGCCACTCACCGCCGTCGATCTTGTGATCGCAGATGATGTGCCGCACCCGATCCGCGAAAATCTCTGCACCGCCCCCGGGCAGCGAATCGACACCCGCCGCTTTCAGCTTCTTCAGCGTCTCCACAACCGTCAGCTTCGCTCGCTTCGCGAAGAACGCCACCTCGACCATGGTGAAGGCCTTGATGTGTACCTCCGGAAACCGTTCTTTGAGTCCGCGCACCAGGTCCAGAAAATACTCGAGCGGCAGATCGGGGTGCAGCCCGCCCACAATGTGGAACTCGGTCACCGCTTCGCTGTAGCCCGACGCAGCCGTTTCCCACGCCTGTTCAAGCGCCATCGTGTACGAGCCTTCCGCGCTCTTGTGCCGCCCAAAGGCGCACAACCGGCACGCCGCCACGCACACGTTCGTCGGATTGATGTGCCGGTTGACGTTGAAATAGGTCACGTCGCCATGCATCCGCTCGCGCACGCTGTTCGCCAGCCAGCCCACCGCCAGGATGTCTCCCGAGCGATACAACGCCACGCCTTCGTCGAAGCTCAGCCTCTCCCCGGCCGCAACTTTCCCGGCAATCGGCCGCAGCGGCGCATCATCGGTCTGGAATGGATGCGAACTCATGACTCCTTCTATGATAAAGCACTGCCGCGACCCAACCCCCGGTCATTTACCTGTTCATGCGGGTGATACCATGCCTCCAGGTTCTCCCGATTTCGTACCACGCATTGCCTGGGAATCACTTGCGGCAACGTTCTCCATTTCTGATTCCGCTGCTCTTGCTCTCTCTGCTGTCGCCTGTTGACGCTGCGCAGCCGTCAAAATCCGCCGTTTTTCCACCTGTCACGGGCTACAGCCTCGATAAACGCAAGGTCGATCTGCCCGGCGGCATGGAGGGCCAGACTGACCTCCTGCTCATCTCCTTCGAAACTGAGCAGCAGAAGGACATCGACTCGTGGCTGCCTGCCGCCCAGGCGCTCCAGCATTCCAACTTTCAGTTCCGCTATTACGAGATCCCTGTCTTCGGCAAGGAGAACTTCATCTTCCGCTGGTGGGACACCTCTTCACTCCGTACGGATGAAACCGATCCCGAAATCCTCCACTGGATCGTCCCGCTCTTCGTCGACCGCCACAAATTCCAGCAGGATCTCCAGATTCACAACGAAAAGCAGGTTGTCGCACTGCTCGTCAGTCGCCAGGGACAAATCCTCTGGCGCGCCTCCGGCCCCATGACCGAGGACAAGCGGCAGAGCCTCATGGCCGCCGGCGGCCAGCACTAAGCGCACAATTCGGGGCCGGTCACCTGCTCTTGCCCCGCTTCGCCGCCAGCTTCTTCTTTTCCGCGATCAGCTTGTTCTTCCTGAGCGCCGGCATCCCCAGCACCTCTTTCGTCCGCTTCGGCAGTTTCTCGTAGATGAGCGCGCGCGCCGCTGCCAGCAGCTCTTTCAACTCGTACGTGGGCAGCGTCGTCCACCGCTCCACCGCAACCCAATGCGCCCGCGCCAGATACGGCGCCGGCGACAACCCCTCCCGCTCCACCAGTTCCGCAAACCGCTCCGGTCCCGCCGCAAACGACAGCACCGCTCCATGATCCGGCGTCAGGCTCGCCAGCGCGAACATCTTTCCGCCAATCGACTTATCCGCCACCCAGAACACCAGATTGTCGCCCCACTGCATCGTCTCCACGACATTCGACAGCGACAGCAGATACCCGCGCAGCCCTTCGACGTCCATGCCCTTAGGGTAATCCGGCATCCGGCGCCCAGTCGCCTCACCCAAAACAGAAGGGGCGAGAAGCTTCTCTCGCCCCGCATCAATCCCTACTCCCTGCCCTCTGGTCTCTAACTCCTCATCCCTGCCTTTACATCGCCTCCGCCAAATACACCCCGAACCACCGCTTCTCATCCGTCCACGACTGCCGGACCGCGAACCCGCCCCGCTCCAGCAGCGTCGCCGCTGTCTCCGGCGTGAACTTGTAACTGTTTTCAGTGTGAATCGTCTCGCCCCGCCGGAAGCTCACTGTCAGATCCAGCGCCGGAATGGAAATCTCCTGCGCCACCAGGCTCTCCAGGTGCATTTCGATGCGCGCGACCTGATCGTTCCACCATGCCCGGTGCCGGAAAAGCCCCGGCCGCAGATTCCCCCCCAGCTCCCGCTTGATGCGCTCCAGCATGTTGCGATTGAAGTCCGCCGTCACTCCCGCCGTGTCGTTGTACGCGCGCAGCAGAGTGGCCCGGTCCTTGACATGATCGACTCCCAGCAGCAGCCAGTCTCCTGGCGCAAGCCGCCGCCGCAGCCGGCGAAGCAGCGTCGTCGCCTCCGGCGGATCGAAGTTCCCGATGCTCGATCCGATATAGAGCACCAGCCTCCGGCAGGCCGGCATGGGGAGTTCTTCCAGCTCGCGCGTGTAATCGCCAAGGATCGGATTCACGCTCACGCCTGGCGTCTCTGCCCCAATCCGCTCGTGGGCAAACTGCAGCGCCGATGCCGAAATATCGATGGGGAAGTATGCGACCTTATCCTGCTTGCGCACCGTCGCCGCCAGCAACAACCCCGTCTTAGCCGCCGTTCCAGCTCCCAGTTCCAGGATGGCCAGCCTGCGCTCTCCGGCCGCTTCCACGATCGCGTCAGCGTGCTGCGCAAAAATCCCCCGCTCCGTCCGCGTCACATAGTATTCCGGCAATTCCGTGATGGCTTCGAACAGTTCCGACCCGCGCTGGTCGTAGAACAACCACGGCGACAACCGTTTTGGAAACGCGGTCAGCCCGCGATAGATTTCGGCGCCTAATGGCGTTGAAGCCGCTTCAGGCAGACAGGGAATCGACGACAGGACGTGCATGGGGACGCGAACCTCCGCAGATCAGTGTTCGGCCAGGCGAACGCCGGAGAACTGCCAGCGGGTCGCGGGCGGAAAGAAATTCCGATACGTGCTCCGGATATGCGAAGCCGGCGTCGCGACCGACCCTCCCCGCAGCACCATCTGGTTGCTCATGAATTTGCCGTTATACTCGCCGAGCGCGCCGGCCAGCGGCCGATATCCCGGATACCCGAGATACGCGCTCCCCGTCCACTCCCAGACGTCTCCGTAGAGTTGCTCCATCTGAGATGCACCCCCCGCCGCCTGCGGATGATAATTCTCCCGCTCCACCAGATTTCCTTCCACCCTCTCCCCGGCCGCCGCAATTTCCCATTCCGCCTCCGTCGGCAGCCGTTTCTGCGCCCACCGGGCATACGCATCCGCTTCGAAATAGCTGATGTGGCATACCGGCGTTGCCCGCAGGTCCTCCAGCGAAACCAGACCGCGCAGTGTGAACACCTCCCACTCGGGGGTCTCCGCATTTCTCCGCCAGTACAGCGGCGCTTTCCATTTTTCGCTCTGTACCGTCGTCCAGCCTTCCGACAGCCACAGCTCGGGACGCTCGTACCCACGCTCGTTCATGAACTCCAGATACTCGGCGCAGGTCACCGGCCGTGATGCCAGCCGGAAGGGCTCGAGGTAAACCTGATGCCGCGGCCCCTCGTTGTCGAAGCAAAACTCCAGTCCCGTCTTCTCGCGGTCCGGAGACTCGTATCCAGTCTCCCGCAGTCCACCTCTGAACTCCACCCATTGCATCTTCCGCGCCTGCCCCGCCGACAGCGCCCCGGGGGCATACACCGGATGCAGCGGATTCGACCAGAACGCATGCTTCACATCCGTGATCAGCAGTTCCTGGTGCTGCTGCTCGTGGTTCAGCCCCAGCACAATCCGCTCCCGCGCCGCCTCCGGCACCTCGCCCGCGGTAAAGTCCTCCATCGCCGCATCAACATGATGCCGGTACGCCAGGATCTCTTCCGCCCTCGGGCGTGAAAACGACGCCCGCAGCTTCTTCTCCGGCTGCTCCGATACAGCGTTGTAATACGAATTGAACAGCCACACGAAATCCGGATGGAACGGCCGGTATCCTGGCACGAACTCCCGCAGCACAAACGTCTCAAAAAACCAGGTCGTGTGCGCCAGATGCCATTTCGCGGGGCTCGCGTCGACGCACGACTGCACCATCATGTCTTCCGGAGTCAGCGGAGCACACAGCGCAGGGCTCTGGCTCCGCACGCGACAGAATTCTTCGGCGAGAACTGGTTGAGTGGCAAGCCTCATACGGCCCATCCTGAATTCGTATTGTCAGCTGGAGAGCTAAGGGAAGTCAGGGTACCACCGTTGAACCACTGACCGAAAATGGGATGCCGGAAGTTTCACCATAGTTTCACTTTTTACCGCCTTCCCCGCTTTTCCCGGGGCCGCTCCTTCGCAGCGGTTTCCCCAGAACCTCCTCCACCTCCCGCACCTTCCCCAAGAGCCGCCCCGTCGCCCCCTTACGCTCGTCGAGCGTGATGTTCGTCAGCACCCGCGGCGCCATCTCCAGCACCCGCTGGTGGCATGCGAGGATTACCTCCATCACCCGTTCCCGCTCGCCTTCGACGCTCGTGCCCATCGCGCCCAGTTCGTAGTCCAGCCCCGAAGCATCCACAATCTTCAGGGCTTCCGCCACCAGTTCCTTCACTCCCCCGGTCACCCCCAGAGGAATCACCGCAAAGCTCGCCAGCATCGTCCCCTCCTCACCTCGATTTGATGTAAGTTTAGAAAATCACCGCGCGGCTCCCCTCCCGCGCTCGCGTCCGGTTGCTGTCAATCCGCGTCTTTCCGTCCGGTTTCACGTCTATTCGGGAAGATTCAGGACGCTTTTTGAGGACCCTGAGGTTGATTACGATGCGACTGCTGTGTTGCCGTTTTGCCGGATTTGCCTGGTGCCTCTCGCTCGCCGCCGCAGTCGCAGGACCGGCTCTGTGGGTACCGGGCCTCGCCGGCCAGGATCAGCCTCCCCAGAGCGGCCAGGGACGTGGCTACGGACGCGGGGGCGGTATGGGCATGTTCGGCTCCGGCACCGAAGGCACCGTCACCGCCATCTCCGGCAGCGACATCACGATCAAAAATGAGCAGGGCCAGGTCTACAAAGTTGAAACCGGACCCAATACCCGCGTCCGCAAAGATCGCGAGCTCGCCAGGATATCCGACATTCATGTCGGCGATACGATCATGGCGGCCGGCAATCTCGACGATCAGGCAAAGACCGTCGGCGCCATGTTTGTCGTCGTCCTCAATCCCGAGCAGACCGCGCAAATGGAGAAAATGCGCGCCACCTTCGGCAAAACATGGACCGCCGGCCGCATCACCTCCATCAAGGACCTGACCCTCACCGTCGAGCGCCCGGACAAGGTAACCCAGACCGTCGCTGTCGACGAGAACACCGTCTTCCACAAACGCGAGCGCGGGGAACAGCAGGACATCACCTTCCCCGAAATCAAAGTTGGCGACATGGTCCGCGCCGACGGCTCTGTACAAAATGGCGGTGATTTCCTCGCGACCAACCTCGACGTCTCTGAACCGCGTCAGCCCGGGCAAGGCCGGTTCGCTAATCGCCCCAGTGGACCAGGCGGAGAGCCGCCCCAGGGACCTCCAGCCGGATCCGCACCCCCGAGTTCGCCCCAGAACTGAATCGCATGAGCCAACCTGCACGATTGCGCGCCCTTGTTGTCTCCCTGCTCCTGGCGGGACCCCTCGCCATTGCCCAAACAGCGCCCGCGCCGCCACCATCAGCCCGACCCATTCCCGCTCAGCCCGCCGCCACTCCGGCTCCCACCCACGCCGGCGGCACCATCCACGGCACGGTGAAAAACGGCACCATTCCGCTTCCCGGCGTCAGCGTCACTGCCAGCAATTCCCTCACCGGCAAGAAGTACTCGACCACCACCGATATCACCGGCAGCTTCACCCTCATCATTCCTCAAAACGGCCGTTACGTGGTGCGCACGGACTTCCCCGCCTTCGCCACGGTCACCAAAGAAGCGCTGCTTAACGCCACGACCCACGACCTCTCCGTTGACTTCGCCGTTATGCTGGCCTCACGCGCCGCGCAGCAGGAACAGCAGCAGTCCATCGCCACTGCTGCCCGGCAATACCTCGGCTCCGGCGCTCAAAACCTCAACCTCCTCGGCGCTGCCTCCGATCTCATCCAGGCCGGCGGGGGCGGCGAAGACTCCGGCGCCGCTTTACCGTCCCTCGCCGGAAACTCCGACTTCTCCTCGGGTGAATCCGTCGCCGTCAACGGACAAACCGGCACCACCAATCCCCTCGCCGGCGTCGATTTCGGCCAGATGCGCGAGGACGCTGAGCTCAATCAGTCCCTCAACGGCGGTCAGGGCGGACCTGGAGGTCAGGGAGGCCGCGACGGCGCGGGTGGGCCAGGCGGAGGAGGAGGAGGCTTCGGCGGAGGAGGCGGTTTTCGCGGCGGTGGCGGGGGCGGTCGCGGATTAGGCGGCCGCGGCAATTTCCGCAACTTCAAACCCAACCAGCCGCACGGCGCTCTTTTCTGGAACGGCGGCAACGGCGCCCTCAACGCCGAGGACTTTGCCCTCCGCGGTCAAAGCTTTCAGGAGCCTTCCTATTACAGCAATCGCTTCGGCGCCACGATCATGACCCCGCTGTACATCCCCAGGCTCCTCACCAACGACCGCAACGACATGCTGTTTTTCACGTTGTCCGGTACTCGTTCTGTGAATCCCTTCGATGAATACGGAACCGTGCCTACCCTCGCCGAGCGCGACGGCGACTTCTCCGCGCTCACCACCCAAACCGGTACCCCCATCACCATCTACAACCCCGCCGGGTCCACCTGCACCGTCAACGGAAATACCCCCGGAACCCCCTTCGTCGACAACCTGATCCCCACCGAGTGCCTCGCATCCCAGGCCACAAAGCTGCTGAATTACATCCCGCTGCCCAACCTTACCGGGCAAACGGAAAACTACCAGCGCCTCGCCTCCGACGGCACTAACACCACCCAGCTCGGCATTCGCTTCATGCACAGCTTTGGCGGCTCGACAGCGGGCGGCGGCCTCATGCGCATGGCGCGCCAGTATCTCGGCCAGGGCAATCCCACCCTCACCCAGAGCATGAACGTCAATTTCAATTACACCCGCTCCGCGTCGGACAATCTGAATCTCTTTCCAGAACTCGGCGGCAAGAGCCAGAGCCACCAATATGCGCTGCAGGCCGGCTACTCCATCGGCAAAGGACGGCTCACCAATACCCTCACCGCGTCGTGGAACGATTCAAACAGCCGGTCCACCAACTACTTCACCAACCTGACTGACATTGCGCCGCAGCTGGGGCTCACCGGCCTTCCCGACTCGCCCCAGCTCTGGGGCCTGCCCAACGTCACGGTGAACCAGTTCAGCGGTCTCAACGAGTTCCAGCCGAGTTTCATCATGCAGGAAACCCTCGGTCTCGCCGACCAGATCGCATGGGTTCATGGCAAGCACAACGTCCGCTTCGGCGGCGATTTCCGCCGCGTCTACTACGACATGATCGGCAATACCAACTCAACCGGCAGCTACGTATTCACCGGTCTCTTCACCGAACAGCCCGGATCGAGCGGCGCCAGCGGCGCAGGCAACACCGGCGTGGGCGGACTCGCGGGCTCGGGCTCCTCGCTGGCCGATCTTCTGCTGGGCACGCCGCAGGAAACCACCCTGCAGGCCGCCTACCAGGAATCGCACCTGCGCGAAAACGAAATCGATGGCTACGCTCAGGACGACTGGCGCGCCACAAAGAGCCTCACCTTTCTCTTCGGCCTGCGCTACGACTACTACTCGCCGTACTCCGAAGAACATGATCGCCTCGCCACGCTCGACGTCAGCGGCGACTTTCTCACCGCCGCCACCGTTACGCCCAACGGCGTGGGCCCCTACACCGGTAAATATCCGCGCGATCTCATCTACCCCGAGAAGAACAACTTCTCGCCGCGGCTCGGCTTTGCCGCCCATCCCTTCACAGACACCACCATCCGCGGCGGCTATGGGATCAACTACACCATCGGCCAGTACGTGAAGTTCGTTCAGAACTTCGCCTTCGAGCCGCCCTTCGCCGACGTCCAGACCAACGACCTCGTCTCGCCCACCCCCGCCGACCTCGCCGCCGTCGTCAGCTGCACTTCCTTCTGTCTCGCCAACGGCTTCCCCGCGCCCCAAAGCGAAGGCAACTACGCGGTAAATAAAAACTACCGGCTGCCCTATGTGCAGGTCTGGTATCTCAACCTGCAGCGTACCCTTCCCTGGAACGTCCTCCTCAACGTCGGCTACAGCGGCTCCAAAGGAACTCGCCTCGACGTCATCTCGGCGCCCGGCCGTTATCCTCAGGCTGACGGTTCCTTCCTCGCACCCAACGTTCTCTACGACTACGAGCAGTCCGTCGCCTTCTCCAACTACAACGCCCTCACTTTCAGTGCCCGCAAACGCCTGAGCGGCGGCCTCTCTCTCCAGGCCACCTACACCTATGCCCACTCCATCGACGACGCCAGCTCCATCGGAGGCAACGGCGGCATCAACTGCGGCGCCAACTGCACCGCCCAGAACTGGCAGAACATCCTCGCCGAAGAATCCAATTCCAGCGACGACGTCCGCAACCGCCTCAACGGCAGCTTCGTTTACGAACTGCCCTTCGGGCCCGACACTCACATGCTCACCACCGGCTGGTTCGGCCACGCCCTCGCCAATATGAACCTCTCCGGCAGCTACAACATCGCCACCGGCAACCCCCTCACTCCGCATTACGAGGCCACCGTCGCCGACGTTTCTCGCGGAACTACCGCTTCGCTCCGCCCCGACCGCGTCCCCGGCGTCTCGTTACACTCCGGCGGCGGCACGCTGAATGACTGGTTCAACAAGGACGCCTTCGCCGCGCCCGCCGGTGTCTATGGCACCGCGTCCCGTTACAGCATCCCCGGCCCGGGCACCATCTCTGTCGACATGTCAGCCTCGAAAAGCCTGCGCTTCGGCGATACCAAAAACCTCGAGTTGCGCGCCACCGCCGACAACGTCTTCAATACTGTGCAGTATTCCGGCGTCGACTCCACGCTCGGCGACGCCACCTACGGCGAAGTCATCTCCACGGGGAAGATGCGCCAGTTCACATTTATGAGCCGCTTCCGGTTCTAATTATGAAATGTCATCCTGAGCGGAGCGCCGCAATGAAACCATCCAGCGATCACGCACCTTCCCCGCGCGCAGTCGAACGGACCCTCCTGGCGCAGCTCGGAGTTTCGGTCGCGCCGCGACCGACAAAATCTCGTTCGTGGCAACCCGCGCCCCTGCACCGACTCTGCGCTATGGCCCTGTTTCTCCTGCTCGCCCTCCCCGCGTTCGCCCAGAATCCCGCGCCCCCTCCCACCCAGAATCAGCAGCTCCCCGGAAACAGCACCATCACCTTTAAGGTCAACAGCGACCTCGTCCTCACCAACATCGTCGTTCGCGACAAGAAGACCGGCGAAATCGTCAAGGGCCTCAGGGAAAAAGACTTCACCATTACCGAAAACGGCAAGCCCCAGCACATTGTCAGCGTCGACTTCGAAAGCGTCGATCAGGCGGCCCCGCTCAGCGAAGCCACCATCAACGCCTCCGCGCCCAACGGCGTCTTCGGCGCAACGGCCGGCACTGCAACCCAGGATGAGCTCCGCAATCACCGCCTCATCGTGATGTTCTTCGACCTCACCTCCATGCAGCCCGATGATATCGACCGCGCCCAGGACGCCGCCCGCAACTACATCAACAAGCAGATGAAACCTGCCGATTTGATCGCCTGCGTCTCCCTCGATACCACCCTCTCCCTCGACCAGGACTTCACCGCCAGCAAAGATCTGCTGCTCAAGGCCATCAACAGCTACTCAGGAACCCAGGGCGCTGGCTTCGGATCAGGCGCCACCAGCACCAGCAATCAGGTCGAAGACGCCAGCGCCTTTACCCCCGACGAGTCGGAATACAACGACCTGAATACCGACCGCGAGCTCTACGCCCTCGAAGACATCTCAAAATCCCTCGCCTATCTGAACGAGAAGAAGGCCCTGCTCTACTTCTCCGGCGGCATCCAGCGCGACGGTATCGAAAACCAGGCATCGCTCCACGCGGCCGTCAACGCCTCGGTCCGGGCCAATGTTTCCATCTACAGCGTGGACGCGCGCGGCCTCCAGGCTATCTCACCCCTCGGTGACGCCACCACCGGCAACCTCCGCGGCGCCAATTCCTTCAACGGCGCCGCCCTGCAGAACAACCTCGACTCCAACTTCAACACCCAGGAAGTCATGGCGACCTTGTCTTCCGACACCGGCGGCAAGGCCTTCTTCGACTCAAATGACTTCTCTCCCGCCTTCGACCGCATCGACCGCGACATCTCTGCCTACTATGTCCTCGGCTACCACTCCACCGACATTCGCCGCAACGGCGCGTATCGCCGCCTTTCCGTCAAGGTCAACCGCAGCGACGTGAAGCTCGAGTATCGCCCCGGCTACTACGCTCCCGCCGACTACAAACACGCCACGAAGGATGAGCGCGAGCGCCAGCTCGAAGAGGAGCTCGCCAGCGACCTGCCGGCCACCGACATGGCCGTTTACCTCGAGCCTTTCTACTTCCTCGTCGCCCCCAATCGCTACTACGTGCCCATTTCGCTGGTCGTCCCCGGCTCTCAGATCCCCTTCGTCAAAGGCGGCGATCGCGACAAAGCCACCCTCGACATCATCGGCCAGATCAAGGACACCGCCGGCCACGACATCGGCGACATCCGCGATACCGTCAAGCTCGCCGTCGACGAATCCCGGCAGGTGCGCCAGAAAAACGTCCAGTACACGACCGGCTTCAATCTCCCCATCGGCAAATACCACGTCAAGTTCGTGGTGCGCGAGAACGAAACCGGCCTCATGGGATCCTTCGAAACCGATCTCACCGTCCCCGATCTGCACAAACTCCCGCTCAAAATGAGCTCCGTCATCCTCGCCAGCCAGAGGCTGCCGGCCGGCAAAACAGAAGATAACCCGCTCGTCCGCGATGGTCAGCAGCTGGTGCCCAATCTTCCCCACGTCTTCCGCCAGGACCAGCACCTCTACCTGCTCTACGAGGTCTACGACCCAACCAAAGCCACGGCCGAAGCAAAGCCTGCCGCTGCCCTGTCCGGCAAGGACGAAAAATCCGGAAAGACCGTCGGCGAGCCGGTCCGCGTCATGACCAGCATTGAATTCCTCTCCGGCTCCGCGATGGCGTTCCAGACCCCCGTCGTCCAGGCGACTCAGCTCAACGTTCCAACCCGCGATGCGGTCGCCTTCCAGTTCGACGTCCCCCTCGACAGCCTCAAGCCCGGCACCTATATCTGCCAGATCAACGTCATCGACGACGCCGGCGGCGACTTTACCTTCCCCCGCACCGCAGTGCTGATCCGCCCAGCTCCTTCCGCTGCGCCTGCGCCGCCGGCCACGCCCGCCGCCTCACCCGGCACAAGCGGCAAGTGAACTTTCTCCCTGCGGCCGCCCGCCGCGCTAACCTCGGGCCAACATGAGCGCCGCCGCTCAAACAATCAACCGCGATCCCAAACGCCGCCGCTTCCGCGCACCCGAGTCCGCCCGCCTGCTGGAACTGGAGGGCCTTCCTCTGGCAACATTTCTTCAGCGCGTGCTCGGCTACGCCGTCGATCCTTTTCTCGCCATCGTCCTCTGGGCACCCGTTGAGCTCCTCTGGCGCGTCAAAGTGCTCCACCAGCCACGCATCCACCTTGTGTGGGATTTCCACGAGGCCGGCAACCTCATCTTCATGTTTGTCTACTTCGGGCTTGCCAATTACCTGGGCAACGGCCGCACACCCGGCAAGTGGGTCGCACGCACCCGCGCCGTCTCGCTCACCCATCCTCGCCTCGGCCTCTGGCAGTCCATCGAGCGCGGCCTCGGCTATGGCGCCGCCGTTCTCGAGGCCGGCCTCGGCTTCCTCCAGTTCTTCTGGGACAGCAACCGCATGTGCGCGCAGGATCGTCTCGCCGAGACCATCGTCATCGACACCCGCCGCAAATCTTGCTGACCGCTCTCCCCGCAATGGGGAACCTTCCCCGCCACGTACCTGTTTCGTACCGTCTTATCCACGTATTTTTTGCCTGGCGCCCTTGCTCCTTCCCTGCGACCCTGGGATAATCGGCACGAGGAGCGGTGTACCGCATCGGTGAATCGATACAGCCGCCAGGATGTTCTTCGCATACTGCGCATCTCCTCCCGGCAACTCAGCGGATGGGAGCGAGCCGGACTTATCGCCGCCGCCGCCGACTACAACTTCCAGGACCTCGTCCAGCTTCGCAAGCTCCGCGACCTTCGCGCCTCCCGCATTTCCGCCTCCAGCATTCGCGCCAGCCTTACCGCCATGAAGGCCGTTTCCGGCATGGCCAATCCCCTGCTTGAGGCCGGCGTAGCCGCCCGCGGCCCGCGCCTCGTCTTCCGCCATTCCGGCGCCACCATGGATCCCATCGCGAAGCAGTTCGAATTCGATTTCGAAGCCGACGGTCCCCGCCTTACCGCCGTCGACGATGCCGCCCAAACCACCGCGCAAAAGCAAAACAAAACCGGTGCCCTCTTCTTCGAAGCCGTCCGCTACGAAGAGCAGGCCAAGCTCGAAGAGGCCGCCGCCCTCTACGAGCAGACCCTCGAGCTCGGCGAACACGCGCCGGCCGCCATCAACCTCGGCACCATCCTCTATAACCAGCGCGAGTTCATCCGCGCCGAACAGCTTTACCGCCGCGCCACCGTCGTCAGTCCCGATTACGCCCTGGCCTGGTTCGACCTCGGCAACGCCCTCGATGAGCTCCAGCGGCTCCCCGAGGCTGTGGACGCTTACAAGGCCGCTATCCGCCTCGTGCCCACCTACGCCGATGCCCACTACAACCTCGCGCTCGCCTGGGAGCGCAGCAACGAGCGCCGCCGCGCACTTCGCCACTGGCTGGCCTATATCAAGCTCGACCCTGTCGGTCCCTGGGCCAATCACGCCCGCCTGCAGGTTCGCAAAATCCTCGACCGCGAAGAGCTGAATATCGTCTGGCGCCGCCCTCGAACCGGCCTCGCCCTCCCGCGCGCTTAGAACCTGTCCACACGCAAGCGTGCCGCCGCCCCCACACCCTCTAAAGGCGCGTCTTTCGCTTCGCCGTGAGCCGTGGCCAGTAGGGAAATTCGGCCGCGTAGAGATCGCCGCTCAGATCCCCAACCCGCAGCTGCATCCGCTCCTGCGCATCGCCGATGGCGCGGTTGTAGATCGCACCCCCGATCTCCTCAAGAAAGAAGTTGAGCAGCAGGCCGGCCGCAAGCTCCCCAATCGGCTCGGGCATGTTCTCTTCGAAGTATTTGCGGATCGACGCAATCGCCTGCGCCTGCACCGGCTTCGCTGGTTCGATGGTGGTGATCATTGCATTCCTCGCGGCGACTGCCCCACGGGCTCCCGGCTATTTGACTGTAAAGCTCTTCACCGCGATCGCGTTCGGATCCTTCCCCGCCGCCATCACCGTGAACAGCGAGCCGGTCACCGGCTGCCCGTGCGGCGTATAGCTGATCGTCCGCAGTACCGAGACGTCTCCGGACTTCTCATCCACCGCCAGCAGCAGAAATCCGTTATCCGACAAAGCCAGCGGACCCGGTCCGTCGCCCACCCCGATTCCCTTGTTGATCAGGGCTCCGTCGTCAATCGAGTAAGCGGCTACAGTGTTGGCGCCATAGTTGCTCACCCACAGCGTCGAATTGTCGGCCGTTACCACTCCGCCCGCGGGGTTGGCGCCCACAACGTACGCCCCCCCCACATCATCGGCGCTGGTCGCAATCTCTGAAACCGTATCCCCGCCGAGATTCTCTACGAAAATCTCTCCCCCATCCGGCTTCAGCGCCAGATGCACAGGTGACGGCCCCACATCCAGCAGGTCCAGCAGATGATCCGTATGTTCTTCTGCGAGTGAACTCGCCTCCCGCGCCAGTCCCACCACCATCACCTGGTGGCCGCTCGAGCACGCCGCAAAGGCCTTCGAGGAATCAGGCAGGATTGCCGCGTCCGACGCCCCCGGACATCCCCGGAACACTCCCCGCACCTGCAGCGTCTTTGCATCCACAACGCTCACGCTGCCCGCGCTGCGATTGGTTACCACCAGCGTGCCGCCATCGGGAGAAACCCGCACCGCTGCCGGGCCTTCGCCCACCCCAACCGTTGCGATCTCCCGCCCCTTTACCAGATCGATCACCGAGACGTTATTCGATCCCGCGTTCGTCACATAAGCCCGATCGCCCTGCCCATCCACGGCAATCGAGGTCGGATTCCGGTGCACTCCGATCGTCAGCGTGACCCGGTTCTTCTCCGCGTCGATCACACTCACCGTCCCACTGCCCGAATTCACCACGTAGAGTTCGTTGCGGGTCGGGTTCACCGCCAGCGCCGTCGGGTCGTTACCTACCCCAATCGTCGCTGCCGTCGTCATATTGACCAGGTCAAGCGCGGTCACCGTATTCGCGCCGCCGTTGGTCACCCAGGCATATTCCCGAAAGTTCGCCGGATAATGCGGGAAATGCTTCCGCCCACACCCCGTCGCCAACAGCGGCAACAGCAAGGCAGCGGCGCCTGTGCGTCGCGCTCCAGGGCCTCTGCCCCGCGGCCCAGGCTTCTGCGCCACCATCTTTCCAGACTCCATGATTCGGTTCAGAATACGCGCCGCTTCCCGCAGGGAAAAGCCGGCATACCACTTTCCTGCCGCTTTTCCAGGCCCCAACGCCGGCCTACCGCGCAGCCGCTGCGCTTTCTTCCACGTGGATCCCTCGCGGCACCGTCCGGTGCAGAACCGCCGCAATCGGTGAGCACTCGTCCATGAGCTGCACAAACTGCTCCGGCAGAATCGACTGCATCCCGTCCGACAGCGCCTTCTCCGGCTGGTGGTGTACTTCCACGATCAGTCCGTCCGCGCCGACTGCCACCGCCGCTCGCGCCAGCGGCAGCACCTTGTTCCGCTTCCCTGTCCCATGGCTCGGATCGACCAGAATCGGCAAATGGCTCAGCCGCTGCACCGCGGGAACAATGCTCAGGTCCAGCGTATTGCGCGTGTGATCCGCGAACGTCCGCACTCCGCGCTCGCACAGAGCCACTTCGTAGTTGCCCTCGCTCATGATGTACTCGGCCGCCATCAGAAACTCGTCCAGGGTCGCTGCCAGTCCCCGCTTCAGCAGTACCGGCTTCCGCTTCCGCCCCGCCGCTTTCAGCAGCGAGAAATTCTGCATATTCCGAGCGCCGATCTGGATCACATCCGCGTACTCGTCCACCAGTTCCAACGCCTCGTGGTCGATCGCTTCCGTCACAATCCGCAGACCGAACTGCTCGCGGATCTCCGCCATGATCTTCAGTGCTTCCTCACCCAGTCCCTGAAAGGCATACGGCGAGGTCCGCGGCTTGTACGCTCCGCCTCGGAAAAACTGCGCTCCCGCTGCGGCAACCTGCTCCGCAATCGCAAACGCCTGCTCTCTGGATTCAATCGAGCACGGCCCGGCAATGATCGCTACCCGCGATCCGCCAATGGTGGCGTCCGTCCCCGGAAACCGGATCACCGTGTCCTCGTCCTTCACGTCCCGGCTGACCAGTTTGTATGGTTTTGAAACGCGGATCACCTCGGCAACCCCAGGCAGCTCCTCGAGGTTCCCGCGATCCACTTCCCCCTGATTTCCGGTAATGCCGATGGCCGTCCGCTGCGCGCCTGGCATGGGGTGCGCTCGATAGCCCAGCGCTTCAATGTGCTCGCAGACCGCCCGGACCTCGTCCTCGGTCGCCTGCGCCTTCATCACGACCAGCATCGTGGTTTCCTCGCTTCAGGAGCGAAACCAACGACGACGTATCCCAAAACAGCAGTTCCCAAAACGGCTTTCTACCGAAGAAGACCGCACGGAACCAATCCCGACGGGACACAGCATCGCTGATCTCGGTCTGAACCCAGTGTATTGCATGGGCTTTCCGAAAACGAAGATCACGGGCGCTAAGGGAAACGAACCGGTCGCCGAAGGTTACTCTTCGAGTCCCGGATCCTGGGTGCTCCGCGCTGCGACGATCGCGGGCGTCAGGACCATCGCGACAAAGAGAAGGGCAAGGAAAACATCAAGCATGGGCGGCCTTTTTCCAGGTTGGTGACCCCAGTTTTGCATCGCAACCCATTGCAGGGAATAGCACTTCGGCCCTGCTGCCGTAACCAGAAAGTGAATCGATACCCCCCCAAAGGTCTCTGCGGCCCCAGCCCTGCAAATTTCACCCGCTGGATCCGCAACTTTGTCCCGCTCCCCGGGTCCAACTTTTTGTGGAAAGTCCCGGCGGGCTTTCCATACAGCAACTCTCCTCGGACAACGAGGCTTCCCGCACAAGATTCAGCGGGAGCCTCGTTGCTTTTCTCCCGCCTCCAGACCGCCATTCGTTTTTCCTGCCCGTCCCCGCACGCCGCAGTGCTTCCCCATTCAAAACGGAATCTGCTGCGGAAGGGAAATCTCGCCCATTCCGCTCTCCTTTTCAAAATCTCGTGGGAAAAAAGAAGGAGAAGAAAAACCGCCGTCAGGCAAATCGAACCCGACTGCGGATTTCCTTCTCCGAGAGGCGAAATCTTCGGATAGCTCCGACAAACGCTGGGACCCGGTTCTAGTAGAAGAGCTTCAAAGCCAGTTGCAGTGTGCGCGCCCCGTTATTCCCATTGCTGTTTTTCGTGCTCGTAATTGCACTGAACTTCGCCGTGGTGAAGTTCAGCTGGCTTGTCGGCTGGGCGAACGGCGGGGTATTGGTCGTATTGAATGCCTCGGCCCGGAACTGCAGCTTGATCGACTCATGGATCGCGAAATTCTTCAGGATCGAAGAATCCAGATTGCTGAAGCTCGGACCCCGCGCCTGCTCCTGCTCCCCGCCCAGCGGGGAATAGTCCGTCTGCCCGATTGCGGTCGCGGCCGGCGGTTCGGCGAACGCCGCCGGATTCAGCCATTGCGTCACATTATGCGGTCCTGAATAAAGGCTCTGCCCGGTCACATCGGCAAAGCACCCGAAATCAGCCGTGGTTGCCGTCGGGCACGAAACCGTAAACGGCTGCCCGCCCTCGTGCGTATAGAAAAAGTTGATGATCCACCCTCCCAGCAGCGCATCCTCCCCCCGATTCATGCCGGAACCGTACGCCTGCCCCCGCCCCAGGGGCAGGTTGTACGTCCCCGCAACGTGAACCAGATGGGTGGCATCGCTGTCGCACAGCGCATAGTCGCCCTGAATACCGAAACTCGGCAGCCATTGCGCCCTGTATTGCTGGTTCGTGTCGGCCTGCGTGTGCTGGTCAGACATGCACTTGCTGTAGGTGTAGTTCGCCAGCAAATACAGCCCCGCTCGCACCTGATGCTCAAACGTGGATTGCAGCGAGTTGTAGCTGCTGGTCGCGTTCGTTGTCTCGTACGTCGAGTTACGGGCAAAGTCCTTAAAAGGAAGATAGGACGTCACGTTTGCGCCCGGCGGCAGGAGAACCGTGGGGCTGTTGTTGTATCCCAGATTGTCCAGGTGGCGTCCCTGTGTACCCACGTAACCAACCTGCAGCGAGTCATGCTGCGTCAGCATGTACTGCACCGTCAGATTTTCGGTTTGCACCAGCGGCGTCTGGAAATTCTGTTGCCGCCCGTACAGATTCAGCCCCGCACCCGTGCTGACCGTTGAATCCTGAAAGTTGTACTGCGCGAAGGTCTGCTCCATCGTCGCCGGCTGTCCGTTCGGCAGAGCCAGCGGATGCTGCGAATCGTTGGCGTAGAAGCTCTGCGTATACACGAACGGATAATTGGTTCCCAGAGTTCCGCCGTACCCCAGATTGCCCAACGCCCCATAGGCGGTTCCAAACCCGCCACGCAGCACCAGAGTGGGCAGAACGCTGTACGCAAATCCAACCCGCGGCGCGAAGTTGGTCTTCTGCGCGTTTCCCAGCGTCAAATCGGAAACACAATTCAGCGCGATATCATCCGTCGCCAGCAGCGCGTTAAACGCCGAAGAACGCGGCACCGCGCAACCTTCCTTCGGCATGTAGTAAGTTCCCGGAGCCGAGTTCCCCCCGGTCGCCACCAGGTTCGCCTGCCTTCCATTGATTTCGGCGTAGGGCGTGAAATAGTCCCACCGCACTCCCAGATTGAGCGTCAGGCTCGGCGTCACTTTCCAGTCATCCTGACCGTAAGCGCCCCAGTACCAGCGGTGGTCGTCTGTGGCGGCAATGTTCGATCCGGAAAAACTGCTCATGCCGCCTACATTGTCGATTCCGCCGTCGCCTGCCGGCAAAATTGATGTCCTCGGCGCCACCAGCAGATCACCGATGCCGTTCAGTCCGGCCGAGTTATTCGTCACCGCAATCCGGTTGGGGATATCCGTGTACATCCCGTTGAAGTTGAAGTCCCCACGCCCCTGCGGCGGCTGCGAGATATTCGCTTCCAGATCGTCGATCTGAATCCCGGTCTTGAACGTGTGATTCCGCCATACCTTCGTCACATCGTCCACCCCTTCCAGGCTCCATACGTACTGCAGGGTCGGCGTGTAGTTGCCGACGCCGAGGTGCGTCAGCCCGGCGATGGTGATCGGCGGCAGACCGCCGTTGTTCCCCACCTGCTGCACACCCTGGATCCCGTACTGCGCCGGAATCCCAAACTGGTTGCCGTAGAACGACTGCTGCATCTTGTCGCTGTGCACCATGCCCACGTGCATGTCCGTCGTCAGCGTGGGCGTGAAAATGTGCGTGTAGCCCACCGCCCAGGCGTACGCCGGCAGACTGTCGTTGCGCCCCCCCGTCTCGCCCACCGCCACGCCCGGCAGGTTTGACGGAACCACTACCGAGAAGAGGCTTCGGTCGTACACGCCAAACAGGCTGTTGTTTGGATCGATATTCACATCGATCCGGATGTCGTACGTATTCGTGTTCTTGCCCTCGATCGGCACATAACTGGAGAAGTTATTCACCAGCCCGGATCCAGGCGGCGCAGGATAGACGCCCAGCAGCTTCACTGCATTCGGATCGAGCCTCGATGTCGGGATGATATTGAGCAGCGCTTCCTCGGTGGGAGTGGCGAAGTTCGTCGTGTTGTTGCCCACAAAACTCGGGCATCCCGTGGTCGTGCAGTGATAGAACGGATCGCGCACATAGGCGCCCGCCGTTCCCGTCAGTCCGGTCACCGGATCGATCCCGCTGGCCGGCAGTTGCCGCGTGCTTGCCGGATCGAGAATCGTTCCCTGGGGAAAAGTACGGCTCAGCGCATCTTTCGCCGACCCGCTGTTGTACGTGATGTTGTCCTGCAAATTCGTGAATCCACTGCTCGCCATCCCCGCCGTCGGCACCGTCTCACCACCCGCCGGCTCCGGCAAAACATACCGCCCGCCCTGATAGTCGAAGAACCAGAACAGCCGATCATGCCCATTGATCACATGCGGGATCAGCACCGGGCCGCCGGCCGTCACTCCGAACAGATTCTGGTGATAAGAGGGAATCGGAAGAGCTGCGCCATTCTTCGTGTTGAAGAAATAGTTGGCATTCAGATCGTTGTTGCGGATATATTCCCACAAGTCGCCGTGCAGCGCATTCGTGCCCGACTTGATCTCCGCGTTCACAACGCCGCCCGTCGAATGCCCGAACTCGGCGTTGAAGTCCCCGGACTGCAGCTTGAACTCCTGAATCGCGTCGGGCGGCGGAACAATGGCCGCATTCGTCAGGGTGTAGTTCCCGCCATAAATCTCGATGTTATCGTTAATCCCATCCAGACGAAAATCGTTCTGCCATACGCTCGTCCCGTTTACCGAGAAATAAGCGCTTTCTGACGTCCCGGAATCAGCAGTTACCCCTCCCGGCGGCGCCGCTGCCACCCCCGCCGAAAGCTGCGCCAGCGAACCCCAGTCCCGCGTTGCCAGCGGCAGGTCGTTCACCGTCTCGTTCGTGATTGTCTGCCCGATGGCCGCATTCTGCGCCTGCAGCAGCGGCGGCGCCGCCGTGACCGTCACCTGCTGCTGCACGCTGCCCGTCGCCATCGGCAAATCCACAGTGAGAACCTGCTGCACGTGAACCGCAATGCCCTGCACTACATAGTTCTCGAAGCCGCTCGCGTCTGCCTCGATGCGGTAGGTTCCCGGGGTCAGATCGCTGAAAACGTAGTTCCCCGTCGACGTCGATTGCGTGATGACTTTCGCTCCGGTCGCAACATTCGACAGCGTGATTTTCGCCGCCGAGATCACCGCCCCGGAAGGATCCTTCACCGTGCCGGTAATGCTCCCCGTATCGATCTGACCGAGAAGCGCGGGAGAAATGCAGATCAGTGCCGCGAGAACACACGCCGACAGGGCGTGAAGGGACAGTTTGCGCATAGTTGGTCTCCTGAAATTCACATCTACGTCTGTATCTCGGGTGTTTCGCACCGCACGATCGCCTCGGTGCGAAGTTCCCGCGAATTGACTCCTGCCGAGGCGGTGAGGCCTGCTCTCCCCCTACCCTGATCCTCGGATTTTTTCCTCTGCCTGGGGGCTCCCGTCCCCGCAAGATCGCCGCTGCACTGGCCTACACCGTTGCGGAAACCGGGAAACTTCAGGGAACGGCGAAACAATACTTTATCGCTAACGTAGTTTGCAAGAGGGATTTTGATAAAAGGCGATTCTCCGATGAATTCCCTGTTAAATTCAACGCAGCAATATCCCCCCCTGCGGCTGTTTCCTCCTGCGCCCGAATTCCCGGGAAAAAGCGCTAACCCTGTGGCACAATGCCATCCGCGGTTTCCCCTGAATCACAGACGTCAGAGAACGCTTCCTCGGAGAATGACTGGCATGGCGGTTCGGCTCAAAGACATCGCACGCGACCTGGGTGTCTCACTGATGACGGTTTCCAAGGCCCTCCGCGGCGCCGGCGATATCAGCGAAAAAACCCGGCAGCGCGTGCTCAAGCGCATGGCCGAGCTCAACTACCGGCCCAACCTGCTGGCTCGGGGCCTGGCCAGCGGCCGAACCAGCATCGTTGGCCTCGTGGTCCCCGACCTTCTCCATCCCTTCTTCGCCGAATTCGCCAAAGCCCTCAACGGCGTCCTGCGCCGCCACCATTACGGGCTCATCCTCGCTTCCTCGGAGGAAGATCCGGAAATCGAGCAGGAGGAAATCCGCACCGTTCTCGCTCGCGGCGTCGATGTCCTGCTCATCGCCTCCTGCCAGACCGCGCTCAGGGGCTTCTACGGCGTGGAAGATCAGCGCACGCCCTTCATCCTCGTCGATCGCAATTTTCCCCACCTGCGGGCCAGCTTCGTGGGCACCGACGATTACCGCGCCGGCCTGCTGGCCACCGGGCATCTGCTCACCACCGGACGCAGACGTATCGCCCATATCGCCGGGCCGGAGCTTTCCCCCGGCATCGACCGCGCCCGCGGCTACCGGGCCGCCCTCGCCGAGCGCCGCCGCGAGATTCCTCGCGGCTTCCTCATCGCCAACCCGCGCGTCGAGGAAGCCGGAGAAACCGCCGGCTATCGCGCCATGCGCCAGCTCCTCCGCCGCAAAACCCCGCCCGACGCCGTCTTCTGCTACAACGACCTCACTGCCATCGGCGCCATGCAGGCCGCGATTGAAGCCGGCCTCACCATCCCCCGCGATATCGCTTTTGTGGGATGCGGCAACGTCCGCTATTCCCGCTACCTCCGCATTCCGCTCTCCTCCATCGATCAGTCCACCGGCCAGCTCGGCGAACACGCCGGCCTGCTGGCCATGGACCTGATGAGAGAAGGCCCACAGGCGCCCCAGCAGATCTGTCTCGAACCCCGCCTGGTCGTCCGGGAGTCGTCCGTCCCCGGAGCCAGCGACGAAGGCTTAGGCCAGGCGCGCCAAAATCGCGACCCCCACAAGAAGTACGCCAAGGGGAACCCAGAAATGACTGTCCGTCAGGATCGCGCGCAGCACCGTGCCTCCAGAGATTCGCAGTATACTCGCTCAGAATGAATCGCTGCGGGCGCCAGTCATTTCCCCAAAATACTTGCATGTCCTGTCGCCCGAATGGTACACGTTAGCGTTAAAGTACTGCTTAAACCCGCCCCAGGAGGTCGTCCATGAGCACCCCGGAGATCGCGCAGCAGCCTCTCAGGCACATCGAAGAATGGGACGACTATGTCGCCGGACGCTACCGCGAGGGCCGGGAACAAGCCGATTTTCGCAATTTCGATCGCGAGGCCAACTCGCCTATCGCCGAGTTCTATCGCCAGAATCATACCCGGCAGACTCTCGCCTTCGTGCTCGGGAAGGAGCGCGAGTACAGCCCCCTGTTGCGCGGCAAGCGCAGCATCTGGGAGGCCGCCGACTTTCTCAACACTCTCGTTGACCAGAGCGACCCCGATACCGACCTCTCCCAGATCGAGCATCTGACGCAGACCTCCGAGGCCATCCGCGCCGACGGTCATCCGCGCTGGTTCGTCCTGGCCGGCTTCCTTCACGACCTCGGCAAAGTCCTCTGCCTCTACGGAGAGCCGCAGTGGGCCGTAGTAGGCGACACCTTCCCCGTGGGCTGCGCCTGGTCCGATCAGATCGTCTTCCACAACTACTTCGCGGCCAACCCCGACGCCGCTGTCCCTGAATACCAAACCCCTTGCGGCATCTATGAACCGCACTGCGGCCTCGAGAACGTCCACCTGTCCTGGGGACACGACGAGTACATCTATCGCGTCACGAAAAAATATCTGCCCGAGCCGGCCCAGTACATGCTCCGCTACCACTCCTTCTATCCCGCGCACCGCCACGGCGCCTATCGCCATCTCATGTCGCCGCGCGACGAGGAAATGTTTGCGTGGGTTTCGAAATTCAACCCCTATGATCTCTATTCCAAAGGCTCCGCCAAACCCCGTTTGAAGGACCTGCGTCCTTACTACGAAGATCTGATCGCCGAATTCTTTCCCGATACGATCAACTGGTAGCGGGTCAGCAGCCCTCGGAGCAACGGTGCAGAGAAAGATCCGAGCAGCTTGAGCGGAGCCAGGCTTGATTTCCAACCCCATCACCCACCCATCGCCCGTTCCCACCCCTTCCCCGGAATCGGTTCCCCCGGCTCCCTTCGCTCGCTACGGCCTCGGTACCGTCTGTGCCTTCGCAGCGGGAGCATGGCTTGGCGCAGCCGAAGCCCCCGCTCGCCTCGTCGCCTCCAGTGATTCGCCCTTCGCCATCTCCTTCTGCATGGTCATCGGCGTCTTCCTCGCCCGCTGGACCCTCCCCGTCATGATGAAAGGATCGCGCGGCGTCCTGCGCGACCTGCGGCAGCGCCCCCATCTCATCCTCTGGGCCATCCTCGCCGGGTCGCTTTGGGCCGTCGCCAACACCCTCACCATTTTTGCCATTCGCGACGTCGGCCTTTCCATCGCCTTTCCTCTCTGGAATATCAACAGCCTCATCGGCATCTTCTGGGGCTGGGCACTTTTTCACGAGCTCGATGGCGCGTCCCCAGCCAGTTGGGCCCGCGTTCTCGGCGGAGCCTCCGCCATCGTCGCCGGATCGGTCCTGCTGTCCATACTTTCCGTCCATGCGCTCGCCAGCTCACCCACCCTTGCCCTCAAAGGCATCGCCGCCGCCCTCGGCGCCGGCCTCCTCTGGGGCACCATGTACGTCCCCTACCGCAAGGCCTACCTCACCGGCATCAACCCGCTCTCCTTTGTCACCATCTTCACCTTCGGCGAAGTCGGCACCATGCTCTTCCTCGGCACAATGCTGCCCGGCGGACTCCATACCCTCGGCCGCGATCTCCACGCCCTGCGGCCCTCCTTGTTCTGGCTCCTGCTCGGCGGATTCTGCTGGGTCATCGGCGACCTCTTCCAGCAGTACGCAACCAAATATGTAGGAATCAGCCGCGCCATTCCTCTTTCCAACACGAATCAGCTCTGGGGATTTGCCTGGGGCGTCCTGGTTTTTGGCGAGCTCGCCCACGCCCCCGCTTCCACTCGCCTCCTCGCCCTCGCCGCCTCCGCCATCATGATCGCGGGTGCCATGCTCATCGCCGGAGCTTCCGTCTCCCCCGCCGAATCCGCCTCCTGCGTACGCGCCGTCCGCCGCGAGTGCGACCGCTACCATCTCGACCTCCACCAGACTCTCCGCGCGCAGGATGGCTCCCAGACCGACTCCGTTGCCCGCGAGCCGCGACGCTGGTGGGACTTTGCTATTCTGGCCGCCGCCCTCGCGGTCTTTGTCTGGGCTGCCGCTTCGGCTCGCGTCCCTCAGCTGCCTCTGCACATCCCCTTCGCCGCCGTCCTCACCGTCATCCTTCTCGCCGTCCTTGTTACGGCCGGATGGATGCTCTGGAAAGAGACTCGCTTCGCATGACAAGCTCGCCCTCCACGTTGGAATTCCCGCGCCTTCCGTTTACATTGGAATCATCCCGTTGAACAAGACTCCGGCATCCATCGATGTGGTGGGCGTTGGCCTCAACGCCACCGACACGGTCATCCCTCTCTCCCACTTTCCCGGCTCCGGATCCAAAGTTGAAATCCGCTCCGCCTCGGTCCTCCCCGGCGGCCAGGTCGCTACCGCCATGGTCGCCTGCCAGCGCTGGGGCCTGCGCACCCGTTACGTCGGCAAGCTCGGCGACGATGACGCCGCCAACCTGCACCGCGCTGCCTTTGAAGACGCTGGCGTCCAGGCCCAACTCGTCACCGCCCCCGGCTGCACCAGCCAGCGAGCCTTCATCCTCGTGGAGGACTCCGGCGAACGCACCGTGCTCTGGCAACGCGACAGCCGCCTCTCCCTCCGCCCCCAGGACCTGAAAAAGGAATGGATCGCCGATGCGCGCGCCCTCCATCTCGATGGCCACGATACGGAAGCGGCCATCGTCGCATCCGGATGGGCGCGCGATGCCGGCATTCCCGTCATTGCCGATCTGGACGAGCTCTATCCCGGTGTCGAGCAGCTCCTCTCCAAAGTCGACTACCTCATCGTCAGCCGCGACATTCCCGAGAAGATTACCGGCAATCCCGACCTCCACGACTCTCTGCCCCGCATCCAAAACCAGTTCGGCTGTCGCCTCGCCGCCGCCACCCTCGGACGCGACGGCGTCATCGCCTGGGATGGCCGCGCCTTCTGCTACCGTCCCGCCTGGCACGTCGGTGTCGTCGATACCACCGGCGCCGGCGATATCTTCCACGCTGGATTCATCTACGGCCTGCTGCAGAAATGGACGCTCGCTCCAACCCTCGACTTCGCCTGCGCAGCCGCAGCTCTCAACTGCGCCGCAACCGGAGCCCGCGGCGGTATTCAGCCGGTCAGCAACATCGAACAGCTCATGAAAACTGGCTCCCGCTACGAATCGGCCTTCCCCCATGACCCCGGCGCCGCTGCCGACGCGCCTGCCCCCGACTCTCTCCTCGTCCGCTAGCTCCTCGCTCCCACCCCCGACAGGGTCAGCGCGATGTCCGAATCGCCTCCACCCGCGAAAGTGCAATCAATCCGTCCTGAACCATTTCTTTCAAATGCGGAATCAGTTTTCCGATCTGCTCCTCGCTGTCCACTACGCACAACATCAGCGGAGCGTCGCTCGAGAACATCCAGTGGCTCGCCCGCCGGATGCGGCTGTTCCTCCCGTACCCCTCAATCCCCCGAAACACCAGCGCTTCTGCGATATTCATCTCCCGGCACAGGGCAATCATCGCCTCGGGCAGCGGTCTGCCCTGCCACTGGTCGTTCTCGCCGAAGTGAATCCGCAGCATCCGCGCTGGAAATTCCTCTCTCATCGCGCCACCTTCGAATTCGGCGCCGCCCCGCTCTCATCGTCGCGATCCAGTTCCGGCGATCGTGAGGAATACTGCAGAATATCCACATCCGACAGCACCACCAGACCCTCTTCCACCATTTGTTCCACCAGCGGCAGAAATGCCCTGAGCTTCTCCTCGCTGTCCACCGCCGAGAGCATGATGGACGCATCCCGGCTCAGGCCCAATGGCTTGTCCTTGTGAATGCGCCGGTGCGCTCCATACCCCAGGATTCCCTTGTACACCGTCACTCCGGCCAGATCGTTGGCCCGCATCGCTTCCACCAGCGCCTGATACAGCGGCTTGTCTTTCCATCGGTCCGACTCGCCGATGAAGATCTGCATTACCCGCGCCTTGCCCTCGATCTTCTGATGGACCGGCGCCCGCTCGCTCTTCCCCTTCGATGGCTGCGCGGGTTTGGCCACGGTTGTCTCCTGCACTTCGATCATCCCACTTCCGGCCAGCTCTTCCAGCTTGCCCAAAAGCTCGTCCACCTTCTCCCGCGATTCGACGAACTCAATCTTCAGCGGCAGACGGTCGGAAATTTCCACGATGCTCGCCGAATGAAGATGGTGGTCTGCCCCAAATCCGGCAACCCCCTTCAGAACCGTCGCACCCGAAACTCCCCGATAAAACAGAAAATCGAGAATCCTCGAGTACACCGGAACACCGTGATGCGTGGATCCCTCGCTGAGATAGATGATCACCTTCACAGCCTTCCCTGCTTCCAGCGTCACCGGCCCTCCTTCCGCACGCACAACCCCGTGCGGCCAATTGATGCGTACCAACCCCAATTCGCGCGACTCCCCCAGCGCCCCCTCATGAAATCGCCTCCGCAATCACAATCCCGCACCACACTGCGACCAAACCCAGCACCAGACTGCCCAGCGCATAAAGCGCGGCCAGCGAAAAGGCCCCCGCCCGCAGCGTCGAAAGCGTCTCCCATTCATACGTGGAAAAAGTCGAGTACGCGCCGACAAAACCGATGGGCACCAGATACCGCCACGCTGGATTCAGGCCCGTCCGCCGCCCCAGAAAGGTCAGCGAGAACCCGATGATGACGCACGCCGTCATATTGATAACGAACGTGCCCCACGGGAATCGCGTCCCCAGCCGGCCCGCCACCATCGACCCCATCCAGTATCGGGCAGCGGAGCCCAGCGCTCCGCCCAACGCGATCAACAGGTATTTCTGCAACGTCGATCCTCCCCCAGCACGGAGTCTCGCTCTCCGCCCCCATCCCCTCTGACAGCCGGGCTGCTGCTGTTCCATTGTCGCAAGCCTGCTTCGGGATGACGAAGCTGTTTGCGCCAAGGATCAAGTTTTCCACCCTGCCGATCCATCCCGCCCGCAAATTCTCATGGCGCCCATTCGCCAACTGCAGTAGAGTGAGTGCGCACCTCAGGCCCCGCAGCATTGAACGTCCCCCACCACCCACGCGGATACGCCGCCGTCGCTTCCCCTGTCTCCAGTTCGGCTCTCCTCCGCATCGGCGTGATCCAAAACAGCTTCAGCCTCACGGAGGTCTACCATGCAAGACCGTCACCTCTTCTCAGTCGCACTCTCCTGCCTGTTTGTCGCTTCCTGCCTGACCGCAGCTGCGCAAACAGCGGCTCCCGCCGCGCCTCCCAATGTCCTGGTCATCGACCGCGAATACCTCCGGCCCGGCATGTCCGGCAGCGCACACATCAAGACCGAATCCGCCTACCTCAAAGCCAACATGGATGCCAACTGGCCCACCCACTACATCGCTATGGACTCCATGTCCGGCCCCAACCGCGCGCTCTTCGTCTTTGCCTACGATTCCTTCGCCGCCTGGGGTAAAGACCAGGAAGCTCAGAATGCCAACGCATCCTTTGCCGCTGCCAACGACGCTGCGGGGATCGCCGACGGGCAACTGCTGACAGGCGTGCAGACCCACGTTTTCCTTTATCACCCGGAAATGAGCGAGCATCCCAACCTCGAAGTGGCGCACGCCCGCTATTGGGAAATCACCTCGTTCGTTATCAAACAGGGACATGAGGCCGCCTGGAACGAACTCGCGAAGATCTATACCACCGGCTTCGGCAACATCCCTGAATCGCACTGGGCTGCCTATGAAAGCATTTACGGCGAAAACAACGGAGGAGAATGGGTCCTCCTGAACCCCATGCGTTCGCTGGACGAAGTCGACAAGGGGATGGCCAACAGCCAGCAATTCCAGGCGGCTCTGGGTGAACCCGGGATGAAGCACGCCGCCGAACTCGCCGCCGACTGCATCGAGTCCGTCCAGACCAACCTCTTCGTCGTGAACCCAAAAATGAGCTACGTTGATCCGCAATGGGCGAAGACCGCCCCGGACATCTGGGCACAACACTAACTCCGGTCTCGCTGCTGACCTCCACTACGGCCGCACCGCTTCGGTGCGGCCGCTCTTCTTTTTCCTCTCCCCTCGCGGACTCCGGGCCGCACCACATCCCGCGTTTCGACGCCCATCGAACTACCGCCCCCCTCAGCCAATCTCTGCCCTCCAACCTCAGCCGCAGAGGGCGAGGACAGTCAACTCGGGGCAATTCAGGACACACCGCGTACACCCCTCCCCCAATGCTCGAAGACTGTGGCACGATCACTCGCGGTCGCGAAGCGTGCGAGCCGAAGAATGAGCCTCTCTCCAGCACCCCATGCATCGAATCGATCAACATTCCGATCAAAACCAGGCCGCGCGAAACAACAAGACCCCAATGGCCTCCGCGAACTTTTGGATTCGATCGAGTTCATTCCCGGGTGACCAAAGATACTCATTCTGTCGTCGTATTTGCGCACGGGTAATGGCACTGCAAGCAATTTGGAGTACTCATCATGGATTTCCTTGACGCCCAATTTTTGCAGTGGTTATGATGCAACAACTAACCGCACTCGATCCGGTAAATTGCCATCCGCCATACGGGCCCAATCCCCTCCCCCAGGCTCGACATCGTTCAGTGGTTATCACCAATGATTGCGTTAGAAGCTCGATCCCGGGCTTCGGAGGGGTATTCATGAAAGTCTCCAGTTCCAGGCAGCGTCTGCTGACGGCGGCGCTCCTCACCATCGTCGCCATCGGACTCGCCGCCCTTCCTGCCTCGGCGCAGCAAGTCACCTACTACAACTTCAATACCCCCGCCAGTCCGCTCAACAATCCAGCGCAGTATTCCTACACTTGTTCGCCGGCCCCTGCGTCCTCGAACCCTCTCTTCTGTTTCAACTACGCGACCGGGAGCACAGTCAACCCCAGCTTCGTACCCGGCCCGGCTGTCACCAGCCCGTGGGCCGTCCAGATGGTTCATCCCGCGGAAGGCCAGGACTCCAGCATGTGGTTCTCCGTGCCGCAAAAGGTGGCTGCGGGCTTCAATGTCTGGTTCCAGTTCAAAATGACCCCGTCCGTTAACTCGGACACAACCGCCGACGGCATTGCTTTCGTAATTCAGAACGCCCAGGGTGGCGGCGGCAACGATGTCACTGGAAGCTGCAGCGAAACGGGTTCCGGCCCCACCGTTCTCGGTGGTGGCGGCGGCTGCATGGGCTACGGCGGCATCGACAATAGCCTTGCCCTCGAATTCGATACCTACGACAACGGCTCGGGTTATGGAGAGCCCAACGGGAATCACATCGCGCTCCAGGACTGCGGCGCGGGCAGCGTCAATTCACCCGATCACAATGCCGGCACCTGCAATGTCACGCTCGGTACGCCGACGGCGCCCGTTTCCACCCTCATCGCGACTCCTTCCTCCTCGGCCGACGGCGTCACCCCCATCAATCTCGCCGATGGCAACGTGCACGACGTCGTGATCGTCTACAACGGACCGCTCGACCCCAGTCCCAACACCATTGCCGTCTACATCGACCCCACCTACAACGCGGGAACCCACACGCCCGATTCCACCAGCCTCCTGCATCCGGTCTTTTCCGGCCCGTTCGACATCACTCAGGCCATCAACCTGCTCAACGGCGACAGCGCCTATGTCGGCTTTACCGCCGCCACCGGCCTTTACTTTCAGACCACGGACATCGCAGGCTGGACCTTCACCCCGCACACCACCGTCACTCAGCAGCAGCCGCTGAATCCACCAGGAAGCCCGACCACCTACAACTTCGGCACCCACTCCTACACCGTGCAATATCCCTCCGATGCGGATACTTCCGGGGTCGGCATGGGAGTCATTGCCACCACCATCACACCTGCCCAGTTCACCGCGCTGCTCGGCCTCGGGCCTGCCCAATACGCCGGCTCTGCCTGCCAGGTTTATGACGACACCGGCGGCAACTGCATCATCTACTCGGCCTATTGCTACAACACCGCCCAACCCAGCCAGATCGAAGCCTGCCCTGCCGGCACCCAAACCACGGTCTGCACCGATCCAACTCAGACCAACGCCGGCTGCATTACCCTGACCTCGTCCTATAACAGCTCGGGAACGCCTGCCTCTCCCGGCTACCTGCAGGGCGATCCTTTCTTCAGTCCGGTCACCTCGATCAGCGAGCAGGGTGGTTCCGCTACCATCACCTGCACCGGCGAATGCGCCGCGTCCCCGGGAGAAACCATCACCGTTCTCGACGCCAGCGATAATCCGCTGTTCACCAACGTCACCGTGACCACAGCGAATCCCGCCACCCCCAATACCATCACCATCAGCACCCCCGGCGGACCCACCGGTACCGTGACGGGTGGCTATCTGACCTCCAATAATGTCCAGGATATCTTCACGTCCTACACCCCGCAGTCCCTCGACGGAACCACCGTCGGCAGAACCCAGAGCTTCTCTGACTTTTCAGTGACCTCCACCACCCTCATCGGCAGTCAGACGTCGCTCGCTCCCCCGGCCAGCCCCGTCATCGACAACGCCGCCGTCGAGGCGACTGCAACCATCAGCGCTCCGCTCACCGGACCTACCGGTCTGACCCTGCTTTCCGGGCAGTTCGTCGGCAACACCTTCCTGCCGGGCAATACCCTCGGCGGTTCGGTCAGCTTCAGCGACAGCAATGGCGCCGTCACAACCTGTCAGAATGTCTCGCTCACTCCCGTCACCAACAACAACGTCACCACCTACCAGGCCCAGTGCAACTACACCCCGATGAACACCGGACCGGATACGCTCACCGCGACCTATTCCGGAGACACCTATCATCAGGGAAGCTCCGACAGCCAGACCTTCACTGTCGGCCCCCAGACCGTCCAGGTCACCGTTGCCACCTCGCCTGCCGGCCTCACGTTCGACATCGGTAACGCATCGTTCACCAGCACCCAGATGCCCACCTGGAACATCGGCACGCAGTACACAATCAGCGTTCCGACCACTACCCAGACTCTGTCCGGCATGCCCAATACGCAGTACGTCTTCTCCACGTGGAGCAACGGCGTTAGCTCTCCCACACAGACCGTCAACGCTCCCCCAACTGCCGCCGTCTACACCGCCGACTTCACCACTCAGTACAAGCTTTCGGCTGCTGCAGGCACCGGCGGCACGGTCGCGGTGACCGGCGGCAACAACGCGTACTTTACCTCGGGGACCCCGGTCAGTATCCTCGCCACCCCCAGTCCCGGCTATACCTTCAGCGGTTGGACTGGCAGCGCCGACATCGCCAGCCCCAGCAGCGCCTCCACCACCATCACCATGAGCGGTCCGGAATCGATCGCGGCGACCTTCACCGCGGTTTCCACCCTCAGCGTCAACCCGCCCCGCATCGACTTTGGAACCCTCTACCTCGGCGACATCGTCACCCAAATCGTCACGGTCAAGAATACCGGGACCGCGTCCATGACCCTCAGCGATCCACTCATCGCCATCCTGCCGGGCGTGAACGGCAACCTGTCGGAATTCGTTACCCTCAACCTCTGCCCGAAAACGCTGGCGGCCGGCAAGTCCTGCTCCATGACCGTCACCTTCATCGCCGGGCCTTTTTATAACCCGCAATCCGCTACCCTCACGGTCAAAACCACCACGTCAGGCTCCGTGACGGTCCCGTTCACCGCTACCGTTATTAATCCTCAGGCCCGCCTCAGCGCCAGCAGCCTCAGCTTTGGCACCGTCAAGACCAACTCCAGCAGCGCAAAATCGCTCACCCTGACGAACGCGGGAACCACCCCGCTCTCCATCAACAACGTGGCTCTGACCGGCGATACAACCGACTTCTCGGTCTCGAGCAATACCTGCTCATCGTCTCTGGCCGTCGGTAAGAGCTGCACCATTGGGGTCACCTTCAAACCCACGGCGAAGACCACCGATGCCGCGAACCTGGTGATTACCGACAACGCAAAGAACAGCCCCCAGACTGTCACCCTGTCAGGCAAGGGCGATTAGCAAACACAAACACAAGGGCGTCCTGCAAACTATGCAGGACGCCCTCCTCTCTTCCTGATCGTTTTCGTATCGGCCGCTGCGCGCTTCCGCCTGATCCGAAGCCGGTTCTGCCGGACCTTCGACGTCTCTTAGTGGCTGCCCGCGATCGCCTTCTGCGCTTCCGCGTACAGATCCTTTAGATCCGCCCGCGAGAGAATCTTCGCCGAGTTGTCTTCCTTGCGGATCGTATCGAGCAGGGTGACCACCTGGCGATAGTGGACCGCGGCATCGCTGCTCTTCCCAGCCGCAGCCAGCAGCGAGGCCTGCAGAGATTCCGCCTTCACCTGGGGAATGCGCAGCCCCAGGTTCTCCGCCCGAGCCAGCGTCAGCCCCAGCTGCTGCTCTGCCGCCGAACGGTTTTTCGTCGCAACCTCTGCCTGCGCCAGATACACCGCACAGTCCACCGACAACGCCTTCAGCCCGGCTGCGTCCGCATCCTGGCTCATCCGCCGGAATTGCGGGATCACCTGCGCCGCATGTCCCAGCGCCAGATCCGCCTTCGCCCGGTTCACCTTCGACAGCAGAATGGTTTCCTTATCCTGCGTCTTTGAAGCCATCGCCAGGGCGCGGTCGTACTGGTCGCGCGCCGCTGCATAGTCGCCCCGGTAGTACGCGGCATCGCCGATCCAGTTCATGGCCAGCGCCGTTGCCCAGTCGTTGTTGATCTGCTGGGCGACGTGCAGGGCCTGTTCGAGGCTGGCCTGGCCTTCCTGGCCACGGCCTACCTGGGCCAGCAGGTTGCCCCAGCCGCCATCCACTTCCACAGTCAGCGAACTGGTCTCCTTCGACTGCTGCAGAATGGTCAGCGCGTCCTTCATGGAGCCGAGCGCGGCGCCAAAGCGGCCCTGGGCCGCAAAGATCTTTGCCATCCCGTTCGACTCGATGGCCACGCCCTGCTGGTTATCGATGCTGCGATCGAGAGTGATCGCCTTGAGGTAGTCGGTGAGCGCGGTGTCGAACTGCCCCAGACGGGTATTGACCTCTGCCAGATCGTGCAGCGAGTCGGCGAGATCGGCGGGCACGTTAAGCTTCTGGCGCAGCTCATACGCCTGCTCCAGATAGGTGAGCCCATCCTGATACGCGCCCTGATCCACCTTGATGGCGCCGATGTCGTGCAGGCACATGGCCTGGCGGTTCTGATCGTTGAGCTGGCGTTCGATGTTGAGAGCCTGGGTGTAATTCTCCAGCGCCTTTTGCGGCTGGGCGTGATCGTGATAGAACCCGCCGATATCGATGAGCGAGCTGCCGATGCCGGCCTGGTCGCCGATCTCCTGGCGCAGCGAAAGCGACGCCTGCAGGCTCGCCAGCGCATCCGCCGGCTTTCCCTTCAAATCCTCGACATACGCCATCTGCTCGAGGCTCGCCGCCTCCCCCCGCTTGTCCGGGGGATTGAGCTGCTTCTTGATCGCCAGCGATTCCTGGAAGTTGCGCAGCGCATCGTCCGGCCGGTTCAGCGCCACGTACGCGATGCCCGTCGCCTGCAAAATGGACGCCTTCTCCTGCTGGTTATCCAGCTCAGTGGCAAGGGGAAGAGCGCGACCCAGGAACTGGAGCCCGCCGTTGTTGTCTCCGCTCTTGATGGCCACGCGCCCGCTGGCCAGCAGCGCTTCCACGTTCCTGGGATCGGCGGCAACCACCAGGGCGAGCTTCTTGTTGGCCGCGTCGTAGTTCTCCGCCTGCTCGTACAGCTTCGCCAGCTCGAACTGAAGATCGGTGTTGGAAGGATCGGCCGCCGCCAGCTGCAGGGTTTTGTCGATCGCCTGCTGCGGATTGTTGTTGATGCGCGCGTTGTCGGCCTCGATCAGCAGCCGCTCCCGCGCCGGCAGGTTCTCGCTCAGGTCGAGCGCGCGACGGGAGTCGTTCTGCGCCAGGTCGTCGTGCCCCTGGTCGGAGTAGGTGTCGGCCAGCTTCGACCACGCCAGCGCGAAGTTGGGATCGGCCGTGGTCGCGGTCTGAAAGTCCTGCTGCGCCTGGGTGTCGTTGCCCGCCCGCTCCAGGCTCAGGCCGCTTTCATAGGCGCGCAGCGCCTCCATCGAGGTTGTTTGCGGCCGGTCGGCGTGGGCCTGCAGATCTTTCTGCAGCTTCGGGTCCGCGGTCAGCTTCACCCGCAACTGCGCCGCCAGCTTGTCCACCGAGGAGAGCAGATCGTTCTCCGAAGGAACGTCGGTGGTCACCGCAGAGGGCGAATCGTGGGCCACATCGAGAACCGTGGCGGTAATGCGAATCTGACTGCCCGCCTTGATGTATTGCCCGAAGATTACCGTTTGCGCGTTGGTGAATTTGGCCACGCGGTGCAGGGTGGGCGAGTCGGCCCTGGAGTTCGCCGAAATGTGCAGATCCTGCAGGACCTGCTGCAGACGGTCAGGCGAAACCATGCGCACCTGCGCGGACTCGCCGATGTCCGTCCCCAGCATCTCCGCCAGGCTTCCACCCAGCCAGTCCATCGACGTGTCGCCCGAAGCGTTGTAGAACGGCATGATCGCCAGCGAAATTCGCGGAGCCGTCACTACCTCCGCCATCTCGTGTGAGCCGCTGAAGTGCCGCACCACCATCGGCGCCGTCGCCGCCAGCGCAATCACCACCACCCCGCCGCCAATGGCCGTCAGCCAGCGCCCGCTGATTCCCGTCGAAGGCACATCCGCCTCGAAGTGCAGGCTCTTCGCAGCCACTTTGCCCCGCCAGGCCTCCAGGTCGTGGAGCACTTCCCCAACGTTCCTGTAGCGCGCGTCCACTTCCGATTCCAGGCACCTTTCGATCAGCCCCGCCAGCGCCCCCGGAATCGTCGGATCCACCTTCCCAATCGGCTCCGCCTTTTCCCGCGTCCGTTTCAGCAGGCTGGCAATCGCGCTCTCCGCCCGGAACGGCATCTTCCCGGTCAGCATCTCGTAGCCGATCAGCCCCAGCGCGAAGATGTCTGACCGCTGATCCAGATCCTTCCCCAGCGCCTGCTCGGGCGACATGTACTCCATCGTCCCCACCAGCGCCCCGGACTGCGTCATGCCGTCGCCTTCGATCGTCCGCGCCAGACCGAAGTCCATCACCACCACGCGCCCCGCATCCTCCCGCATCACGTTCTGCGGCTTCAGATCGCGGTGCAGAATCCCCACACTGTGCGCTGCCTCCAGGGCAAAACAAATCTGCTGGAAGACGTCCACTGCCTCATCCGGCGGCAGCTTGCCTCGGTCCTCGAGGATCGACCGCAGATCCCTCCCCGCTACCAGCTCCATCGTCACAAAGCGCATCCCGGCGTCTTCCGACAGGTCGTACATGCGGACCACGTTCCGGTGCGTCACCTTATGCGAGAGCCGGATTTCCTGCTTGAACCGATCGACGATGGCCGCATTGCGCGCCAGCTCCGGCCGGATCACCTTCAGCGCCACCAGCCGGTCCAGCTCCTGGTCCTGCGCCTTGTACACCGAACCCATGCCCCCTGTGCCCAAAACGCTCACAACCGTATACCGCGCCGCCAGGATCGTCCCCGGCTCCAGCGCGACATCGCCTTCACTCCATCCGCTGGCCTGCTGCACCCGCGTCGCTGCCTTGTTTTGCAGCTCCCCACTTTGTAAATTTGGGTTCTTCAGCTCCGCCGGCCGCTCCACTCCAGCCAGCGTCGCCTGGTCGTCCACCGGGGGCGCCGGCGTCTGACCCGGACGCAGATTGTCGCTCGAACTGCTCACCGCAGCCGTCGTGCCGAACTGCGTCGGCATATCGCTCGCCGGGCGTTTGGAGCTGTCGTCCATGCCGCTGAGACCGGAATCCAGATCAGATTTGGCGCTGAGCGAACACTGTCGGGGGAACAGTCCTGGCGCCAGGGTTGTGAGCATCAGCATATAACGCTTTTGCCAGGAGTGTCGTCACAAATTGCCTGCTCCCGCGCCCTCTGCGCCCCTTGCCCCGATTTGCCACGCGATTGCTGGTGCGGATTATTCCCCGATTGCCGTTATAATTTCCACTCACCCTTCCCCTCCACAATCCCCGGCGGCATCAAGGCTCTCGATGGCAGCAATCGCAACCGTGCCAGGGCACCAGGAGCGGCTCAGGCTGGTGTTCGCCACCAGCGACGACGCCGCGCTCACCGACATCGGCGTCGAGCTCGCTCCCGCCTTCTTCATTACGCTCGCCCCCGATTCTGGCGCCCTCTCCCACAGCCTGGCCGAACAGGCCCCCGAGATCGTCGTTATCGACCTCGACACCATCGTCCCCGACGACCAGGAAGTCTTCGCCTTCGTTGAATCGGTGCGCGCCGCCGCCCCCACCATCCTGCTCATCGTCATTTCCCGTACCCCCCTGCGCAATGCCCGCCAGCGTACCAAAAAAGCCGGGGGCGACGAGTTCCTGCTCGCCCCCGTCGACTTTGCCGAGCTGCGCGAATATCTCCTCGAAGCCGGCGAAGAACGCCGCCGCTCACTGCAGGCCGAACAGTTCCGCGGCGAAATCTCCCAGAAAAGCACCTTCTGCGGCATGATCGGCGCCAGCGAAGCCATGCGGCGCGTCTACGAAGCCGTGCGCCGCGTCGCTCCCAGCAACTCCACCGTCATGCTGCGCGGCGAAAGCGGCACCGGGAAAGAGCTCGCCGCCCGCGCCATCGTCGCCCTCAGCCCCCGCCACGACGGCCCCTTCATCGGCGTGAACTGTGCCGCCCTCCCCGAAACCCTCATGGAGTCGGAGCTCTTCGGCCACGAAAAAGGCTCCTTTACCGGCGCCCATGCCACGCGCCCCGGCCAGGTCGAGCTCGCCGACGGCGGCACCCTCTTCCTCGATGAAATCGGCTCCCTCGGCCTCGCCCTCCAGAGCAAACTCCTCCGCGTCCTCCAGGACCGCTCCGTCCAGCGCATCGGCGCCAAGAGCCCCCGCAAGATCGACTTCCGCCTCATCACCGCCACCAACGACGACCTCGAGCAGATGGTCAAAAAAGGCCTGTTTCGCGAAGACCTTTATTACCGCATCTGCGTCATTCCCGTCCCGCTGCCACCCCTCCGCGAACGCGAAGGCGACATCCCCCTCCTCCTCGACCACTACATGCGCATGCACTGCATGGCCAGCGACCTGCCCCTCAAACGCTTCTCTCCCGAAGCTATCCAGATCCTCGAAACCAGCAGCTGGCCCGGCAACGTCCGCGAGCTCGAAAACCTTACCCAGCGCCTCGCGCTGATGGTCGACGACGACGTGATCCAGGTGGAGCACCTGCCCGAAAAAGTGATTCTCAGCAGTGCCGCCTCCAGTGACCAGATGCTTATCCCCGATGACGGCGTCGATCTGGACGACGAACTGATTCGGATCGAGCTCGGCTACCTGCAGGCGGCCATCCGCCGGGCGGGCAGCAAACGCGCGGCCGCGGCCATCCTGCGCATCCCTATTCAGAAGATGAAGTACCTCTGCCGCAAACACGGAATCTGAGGAGCTTCCGAGCTCAGCATCGCTTTGGGGTTAAAAATTAACCCTATGCATGGGTCAATTTTTGACCTTTGCACACGCTCCAGCCCGCCCGTTTCCTCCCCAAATCGCCCTCCGCCCCTTCCAAACCCTCAATTTCTGCCAAAAATACGACTTCTTTGGGTTTGGCCCTTGAATCGCAATAGGGAAGAGCGTCCAGCTGACTGGAGCGATCCGGAAAGCAAAATCAATCGAGGAGAAATCAAATGGCCATTCTGAAGAAGTCGCTCATCAGCAATTCCCCAGTGAAATCGCCCCTCCCCTTCAGCAGCGCCTCCGCGAACGCGCAGCTCGCAAAGAAAGCCTCCGGAGTCAGCCTGTCGAAGTTCGGTATGACGGCCTCCAAGGGCGCCGGGCTGAATGCCTCCAAGGGCGGCGGACTGAATGCCTCCAAGGGCGGCGGACTGAATGCCTCCAAGGGCGGCGGACTGAATGCCTCCAAGGGCGCCGGCCTGAACGCCTCCAAGGGCGGCGGACTGAATGCCTCCAAGGGCGGCGGACTGAATGCCTCCAAGGGCGCCGGCCTGAACGCCTCCAAGAACATCTTCTAAAAGAAGCGCGCCCTTCGGACCCTCCCCCTTTAGTCTTTGCTCCGGAGAGCCTGCTGCCAGTGACTCAGTGTGAACGACAAGAGGAAGAGCTCCGGCTCTTCCTCTCGTTCTTTGCAGCTGGCTTTTTAGAAGGGTGGTCGGCGAGCCCTTTCACCAGACCTTGCGCTCGACAAACTCCCTCATCGTTCTCGCCGTGATCGCCGCAAGACTCTCGCGCCGCACCGCGATCTTCGCTGTCCCCGTCATCCCCCCGCGCAGTGAGCCGTCATTCTTCAGGATCGCGTCCGCAATGTAGTACTCCAGCTTCGCCCCGCCTTTGATCTGCTTGATATTATCGACCGCCGGCGGCAGCTCCCCCGGGGCAGCCTGAAGATCGGCCACCCAGCCGGTCTGCGCGCGAAACGTTCCGTCCGTCAGCATGCGGATCCGCGCCCCCGCACGCACCCGGCCTACCTCGTATTCCGGAACGAAGATCCGAGCCTTCATTTCCCGCAAATCGGCAATTCCCGTCACCAGCGTTCCCGCGGCCAGATAACTCCCCACCAGATCCCGTATCCGCGGAGACGTTACCACGCCCTCGGTCGGCGCCCGCGCCACCAGCTGATCCGATTCCTCAGCCGCAACCGCCTCCTCCACGCCCGCCCGCGCGTGCTGCTCGAGGGCGGATCCCAGATTCCGCTGGTTTAGCTCCGCCTGCACCCGCTCCACGCCCGTCAGCGCGAAGTCTTCCCCCGACCCGGCGCGCGCCGACTCCAGACTCGTATTTTCCATGCGCAACAGCGGCTCGCCCGCCCGAACCTGCTGCCCTTCGTCCACCATCACCGCCGTCACCCGCCCCGGCACCGTCGTCCGCACCATCGCCAGACGCACCGGTTCCAGCAGGAAACGCGTCTTCACCGTCTCCTGAAAGAGCGGCAGGAAAAACAACAATAGAAGAACCGCCGCAGCCACTCCCAGCCGCGCGCCGGTCAGCCACGCACGTACACGATCGCGTTTGTCGAGATACACGGTTTGCATAAACCTCACCAGAGTCCGAACCCGCGACTTGAAGATCACCACCGCCAAAGCCAGGGCCGGCACAAAACCCCATGCAGGACTGAATTTGGAAAACACGTTGTACGAAAAACGAACCACCGCGAACAGCAGCGCGTAACTGTAGATCCCCGAAAGAATCGCGTAGGTTACGTACCCCGCGCGCCGCCGCTTCGGCACAAAATCCACTTCCACCGGCAAATGAAACAAATCGTGCCGCAGCAGCCCGGAAAGATAAGCCGTCGACTTCTCCTTGATGTCGGGAAACCCGATGATCTCGGAAAAAGCGTAGTACCCATCCAGCTTGATCAGCGGATTCATGTTCACCACCACCACCGCGACCCCGGTGATCAGCATGATCTTGTAAGCCAGATCGTGTACTCCGCTGCCCGGCGGCGTCCCCCACCAGATCACCGTCGCGATAGCGCAGAAGAACAGTTCGATCCCAATCCCCGCCAGGATCGTAATCAGCCGCTGCCATCGAGTCGCGTACACCAGCGCTTCGGTTACATCCACGAAAAACGCCGGGCTCAGATAGATCAGGTGAAAGCCCATGGCGTGCACCTGACCGCCGTAGTGCTTGCAGGTCAGCGCATGCGCCGACTCATGAAAATACCCGAGGATCAGAAACAGCACCCAGAATTCCGCCAGATCCGCCGCGCTCTTGTCGGTAAATGTGTAGAACTCCAGCGTGTCGTGCCCAATCTGTCCCCAGTTGGCGACGAAGATGTACGTCATGAAGACGAACATCACTCCGCAAATCGCCATGAACCAGTTGCTGAAGATCCACTTCAGGTACGGGTAGATGTGGCTCAGATAGCGGTCCGGGTCCCACGCCGAAAACTGCATGTGCGCCACGTCCACCTTCGCCTTGCGGTGAGCGTGCTCGTGCCGCCCGGTTTCCAGCTTTTGTCGCAGCGCAATGTTCTTTTCGAGCGGCGTCCGGTACCAGAACTCCATCGTCTCCAGGCTGTTCGCAAACTCCCGAACATCGTCCGCGGAGTAAACAACCCGGTAAAGTTCCGCGTACAGCTCAGCCACATCTTCCGCCGAACGCGTTCCGTCGAACAGCTCGACCATCCGCCAGTGCTGCGGCTGAAACCGGAACACATTCTTGGTCCCCCGGATCATGGCGACCACGACCGGCTTCCCGTCTTCCATCTGTTCGTTGGCGATCAGCGCCGGATCCAGCTTCGGATTGCCCGTCTGGATCCGCCGCGCCGGCAAATCCGGCAGCGCCGCATTGAGTGCTTCGGCAAGATTCATCGCATTAGCTCATCGCAGTCGCTCAGCGCGGTTGCGCCACCCGCACTGACGCCACCATCCCCGGCAGCAGCCCCGGCAGTTTTTCCGTCAGCACCGCCGTCACCTCGATCGTTCCGCTGCCTGGATCCACCACCGGGCTCAGGTGCGTCACCGACGCGGTCGCCGTCTCCCGGAAATCCGGCGTCGGCGATACCTTTACCCGCTCGCCCCGCCGCACCGTCGTCGCATACCGCTCCGGGAGCGTGAAGCGCACCTCCAGGGGCGACGTCCCCGTTACCTGGAACAGCCGGTCGCCGATATTCACGTACTGCCCCAGCCGCACGTAGCGCTGCGATACCACCCCGCTGAACGGCGCCGTGACCTTCGTCTTGGCCAGCTCCAGCGTCAGCGACTGCAGCTGCGCCTGCGCTGCCTCCATCTCCCCCCGCTGCCGCTCCACTTCAAATTGCGTCGCCGTCAGATCGTAGTGCGCATGGTCCAGCGCCTCCTGCGTATTGATCCCCGCCTGCCGCATCTCTTCGGCCCGCTGCAGATCGGTCTTGCGGACATCCACTTCCGCCTGCCAGTTCTTCAGGTCCGCCTCGAGGCTCTGCACCTTGTATTCCGCCGCCGTGCGATCCGCGGCAATCTGTCGGTCGTCGAGTTGTGCCAGCGCCTGCCCCCGGCTCACTTCCGAATCCACGTCGGCGTTCATGCCGCTGATCACGCCCGCCCGCAAGGCGACAACGTCGATCTGCTGCTCCATCATCACCGGCCCGCTCACCACCAGATCGTCGGAGTGCGGCGCAGGCGGCGCCTCCCGCCGCGGCTCGTTCGCCGGCGGCGGGCTCATACTCGCCGCCGACACCGTGGGCGGACCGCTTTGCACCCCGCTCGAGGAACAACCCAACGCCGCCATCGCCAAAACCGCTGCAGCCGTCGCTGCCGTCAGACTCCGCATTCTCTGCCTCACCATCCAAACCATCCCCACAGCTTCGACCACAGCCACAACCCCGTATCGCGAAACAGCACATAGCCCAGCGGCCGCAGCCCGGTGCGAACCTTGCCGTAACCCTGCATGCCCGGCCGCAGAGCGCCGTTCGTATTCGGCACCATGATCCGCGCGTAAAACGCCCGGCTGTCGCCCACCACATCCCCCGCCGGACTCACCACATTGACCCTGCCCGCAAACGTCTGCGTGGGAAACGACTCCAGCTTCACCCGCGCCGCATCTCCCTGCCGCACCAGCGGGATGTCCCGCTCCGGCAGCGCAACATCCACTTCCATGTCCTTCGTGCTCACCAGCTCCATGACCGGATCGCCCAGCGACAGCTTCTGCCCCGCGATGTTCTCCACGTGCGGCGTCGCCACCACCCCCGCAATCTCGGACCGCAGCGTCATCCGCTCCAGCTCGTCGGTCGCTCGCTGCAGTTCGCCGCGCAGATAGCTCGCCTCCAGCTGCCGCTGCCCGGCAGCCGTCGCGTCGTTGTTCACCAGCGCCTGCGCCATCTGCGCCATCGATGTGTTGTAACGAGCCTGCACGCTCGCCAGCGTCGCCCGTTCGCTCCAGTCCGCCATCTGCGCCAGCGGCGTCCCCGGCTCTACCCGCTCGCCTTCGTGCACCAGCACCGTTTGCACCACCCCGTCCCGCTCCGCCCGCACATACTGCGTCTGGTCCGCCCCCACCTGCGCGTCCCCCGCCACCCGCATGGGCAGCGGCACCAGTACCAGGATCAGCACCACCGCCACCACCAACGCGATCCGCAGCGTCCGCCGCCGCTTGTCCATCGCCATGAAGCGGCGCTTTTTCTCGATCAGCGGCTCCAGTATCCCGATGAACGGCACTTCTTTGTAAAGCGAGGCGTTGCGCAGCGCCAGCGTCGCCTGGCTCGACAGAATCTTGATTACCTCGATGTGCAGCCCCGTCAGAAAATCGGCATCCGAGCTCTCGAACGACAGAATCCCCAGCCGCCCCTCGTCATCGTTCAGCGGAATCGCGAAGAACCCCCGCGATCCTGACTCTTCGAAATAGCGCCTGAACTTCTCCCGCGTCTCCGGCCGCGAATCGTCGATTTCTTCCCCGTGCTGGGTCACGTGGATCTCGCTGTCCATGCCTGCCGCCCAGCGCAGCAGGTCCCCCAGCCTGGCTACGCCCGGTTCCGAGGTGTCCACCTTCACAACCCCGGAAATCGCCTGGATCGTCAGCCTCCCCTTCTGCTCCAGCGCGATTGCCGCCCGCTCGTATGGGATCACCAGCTGCGGCTGATCGACGATCGCCTGCAGCACCCGCTGCTGGTTCAACGTTGAACCGATCTCCTGGCCCACGCTCACCAGCGTCTGCAGCACCTCAATCTTCCGCTCCGCCTCCAGCAACGACGAATTGTGCAGCGCCTGCGCCGCCGACTCCGCTACCTGCGTCAGCACGAACAGATCGTCCTCGGTAAACGGCTCATCCCCTTCGCGCCGGATCGCTTCCAGTACCCCGGTCAGCGTCTCCCCATCCAGCAGCGGCGCCGCCATCACTGAAATCGCCGTGTCTTCACTCCGCGCATTGCGCTGCGCCAGTCCCTCATCTTCGCTCTGCAGCAGCGCCGCCTCGCCTGACTCGCTCACGTCCCCTGCAACTCCGTCTCCCGCTTTCTGCCGGTCGCCGGGCGCCGCCCCCTGATCCTCGCCCGCCTGCTGCATCAGCAGCAAATCCTCCTTGTCCACCATCCACAGATTGACCGTCCCTGCCCGGATCAGGTCCCCGACCTTCTCCACAATCACCGCCAGCAGCGACTGCATCTCCAGCGTGGCGTTGAATACTTTTTCGATGTCGTACAGCTGCGTCAGCCGCATCACCGACGCCAGCCCCGCGTTGCGCTCGGCCGCGTAGATCAGCGCGGTCGCAAACCCGATGGCCGCCACCGCCGCAATCTCCCCAATCTGCGCCAGCGTCTCTTCGCCCGGCGGCTCGGCAAAGCTCACAATCTCGATGCATCCCACCAACTGCTCCCCATGCAGCAGCGGCACATACGAGAGCGCGGTCACGTTCTGCCGCACATCGAGATGCGCGTAGTCCTCGCGCCCTGTCTTCTCTGCCCGGAACTCAAGAACCGTCCTTGCCTGCGCCACCGCCCCCAGCGTCCCCGCATCCAGGGCAATCGGTCCCCCGTCCACGTTGATGTCCACGCCCGCCATCGCCTTCGCCGTCCACATCGGTGCCCGCGGCTCTTCGATGGCAAACACCACCACAGCTGCCTCCGCAACCAGCTCTGCTACGCTGGCCGCCACAATCCGCGCCCGCGGACCAATCTCCAGCTCCCCCAGCAAAGCTGCGGAGACGTCGGTCGGTGGAAATACCGCTGCAGGATGGCTCAACTGCAAGGCTCCTTTTTCATAGCTCAACGCAATGCGTGCGAACCGAACCCCGTCCGGGAAACCTGCTGTTGCTGGAGCGAAACCTGGAATCCATCCGCTCTCCGGCTTCCGGGGATGAAGCCGCAACAGCCCTGGAGTTCGTTTGCGGTATGGTATCCTGCCGCTGCTTCGATGGTTAAGTTTTTTCTCGCGGGCTCATTCGGCAGCCTGCGGCAGGCGGTTCGCCGGCTTTCCGGCAGCCTCCGGGAGGGTGTGTGGTGAATTCACTCGAAATCGGTGTCCTCAAGCATGGCGGAGTCACCTCGGTCGCCCTCCATGGAACTCTCGTCCTTGGCCCTCCCCTCGACAGCCTCCGCCAAACCCTCGAAAACCTCACCGCCCACGGCGAAATTCAGATCGTCCTCGGCCTCACTGACGTCAACAAACTCGATTCCAGCGGCATCGGCCTCCTCGTGAAAGCTCTGCAGATCTCCAAAGAAGCTGGAGGATCGGTCAAGCTCGTCAATCCTTCCAAAATCGTCCTCCAGACCCTCACCATGTGTCGCCTTCTGCCTCTTTTCGAGGTCTTCAGCGAAGAACAGGACGCCATCGCCTCCTTCGGCTGAGCCGCTCCCCCGCGTTTGCGATGCAGATGCGCTCCCCCGAAAAGAGCCCGCTCTCGTTGCTCCCCTGCCTGGGACCGGAGTATCCTTGCACATAAAATCAGAGTGCGAAGGATCCCCCAAACACCGTCTCTCAGTTCGCTCTTTGTCTATTCTGAATCGCTGGGTTTTTGAGCGGCGTACACATGTCGGGCCCTTCCGCTGTACACAGGTCCAGGCGAATGGAATCGGCAAAGCCCTCAACTTCTTCCTGCCTTATTGGCGCAGATTCCACCTCGCCCCCCGTCAGCAAATGTCTGACTGCCTACTTCCGCTGTCCCGATCGCTTTGCCCGGCTCGCCGTGCCTGCCGACGCCGCATCCACCCCCGGATTCTTCCAATTCGGCCCGGAAACTACCTGCTTTGGCCGCTGCACCGGTGCCGCGCCGTCCCCCACCCCCGACGGCCCCCTGCCTGATATCGCCGGCCAGATCGCCCTCCACGACGGAACCCTTTCTCTCCCCTTCGACCCCTGCGAGGTAATCGGAAACCTGCACCACGAAGCCTACGTCGGCGAGTGGCGCTCCGGCTCCGCCTCCGTGCTGGCGGCGCTCTATTACTTCGTCCGCCCCCTGCTTTCCGTCAGCGTCCGCAAGCACCTCCAGAAGCTCCACTTCAGAAACTGGGAGAAGATTCCCTTTCCCCGCTGGCCGGTCGATTCTTCGGTCGACAATCTCCTCCGCCAGTTGCTCCTCTGCTCCCTTCGCCAATCCCGCGCCGAAGCCATCCCTTTCATTTGGTTCTGGCCCGCCCGCTACTCAGCCTGCGCCCTCATGACCCACGACATCGAAACCCAAACCGGCCGCGACTTCTGCTCCACTCTTATGGACATCGACGAGTCCTGGGGCATCCCCGCTTCCATGCAGGTGGTCCCCGAAGAGCGCTACAACGTTACTCCGGATTTCCTCGATTCCCTGCGCTCCCGCGGTTTTGAAGTCGTCGTGCACGACCTGAATCACGACGGCCACCTCTACCGAGACCGCAAGGAGTTCCTCCGCCGCGCCGCCAGAATCAATGCCTACCTCCGGGAATACCAGGCCGACGGCTTCCGCGCTGCCGTCCTCTATCGGAAACAGGTCTGGTATGACGCCCTGCAGTGCTCCTTCGACATGTCCGTCCCCAACGTGGCCCGCCTCGATCCGCAACGCGGCGGCTGCTGCACCGTCATGCCCTACTTCCTCGGCGATATCGTCGAACTCCCGGTCACAACCATCCAGGATTACACCCTCTTTAACATCCTGAATGATTACTCCATCGACATCTGGAAACAGCAAATCGACGCCATCCGTGAGAAGAACGGATTGATGAGCTTTATCGTCCACCCCGACTATGTGATGGACCCGGTCTCACGCGAAGTCTACGAGCTTCTCCTCTCGCATCTCGCCGCATTACGCAAAGAACAGAATGTGTGGATTACCCTGCCCGGAGAGCTGAATCGCTGGTGGCGGCAGCGCGCCGCCATGCGGATCGTCGAAACCCCGGATGGCTGGCGGATCGAGGGTGCAGGCAGCGATCGGGCGTGCCTCGCCTGGGCCAGCGAACACAACGGCCAGCTCGCTTTCTCCCCTGATCCACCACCCTCCGGCCATTTTTCGCCCGACGCCTCATCCCACAAAGCTGGTATGTTCTCGTGAGCCGAACCTCACTACCCTCTTTGGAGGCGATGACGCCGGTCACCCTTCGACTGTGGATCGATCGAACGGCACACCAACGGCGCAGGCACCGGGAACTGCCCGTTTCGTGCGGGAAAAAGCTTCCATATCGACGCTCTCTCGTTCGCCCGCGTCGTCGAATCCTCCCAGGTTAGGGGTAACAGCGTGAACGGTCGTTCTGTCGATTGTGAAGTCGCCATTGTCGGTGCCGGACCCTATGGGCTTTCCGCCGCCGCCCATCTCACCGCCCTTGGCCTCGATACCCGCGTCTTCGGCCAGCCCATGGAGTTCTGGGCCACCGGCATGCCCTCCGGCATGCTCCTCCGCTCTCCCCGCCCCGCATCCACCATCTCCGACCCGCGCGCCGCCTTCACTCTGGAGGCGTATGAAGCCGCCAACGGCGTCGCCCCCGTCAAACGTGTCCCCGGGAAAACATTCGTCAGCTACGGCCAGTGGTTTCAGGAGCAGGTTGGCGCCCCACTTGATCGCCGCAGCGTCAGCCAGGTCCGCCGCGAAGGCTCCGTCTTTCACCTCACCCTCGCCGACGGCGCCTCTCTCTCCGCCCGCCGCGTCGTAATCGCCGCCGGCATCGGCCCCTTCCGCAAGAATCCCGAAGTCTTCTCCAGCCTCTGTTCCTGCCGCGCCTCTCATTGCTATGAAGGCCGCCGGCTGGAGAGCCTCGGCCGCCGCGTCGCCGTCATTGGCGCCGGCCAGAGCGCCCTCGAATGTGCCGCCCTCCTCCATGAGCTGGGCGTGGACGTCGAGGTGATCGCCAGAATTCCCACCCTCCGCTGGATCGGCATGCACCCTCGCCTGCATAATTTGGGCCCCATCTCCAAAATGTTCTATTCCAAACACGACATCGGCCCCATCGGCATCAGCCGTCTCGTCGCCTATCCCCACCTCCTCTACCACTTCCCCCTCGGACCCAGAGACCGCATCCGCACCCGCGCCGTCCGCTCCGCCGGCGCTCCCTGGCTCATTCCCCGACTCAGGGAGGTCAAACTCTCTCCCGGCCGTCACGTCGTCACGGCAAAAGAAATCGGCGATGAAGTGGAGCTCCGCCTCGACGACGGCACCGAACGCCGCGTCGATCACGTCCTTATGGCCACCGGCTATCGCGTAGACCTCGCGAAGTACCGGTTCCTCGCCCCGGACCTGCTCGCCGAAATTCGCCAGCTCGATGGCTACCCCGCCGTGACTGCTGGATTTCGCACCTCCGTTCCCGGCCTCCACTTCACCGGCGCCCCCGCCGCTCGCAATTTCGGTCCCCTCCTCTACTTCGTCACCGGAACCGAATTTGCCTCGAAGGAACTCGCATCCTGGTTCCGCCGCAACCGCAATTAGGAGCAGCAAATCCGATGGCCGCCATCGCCCCCCCCCGCCAGAAATCGCAGCCGAACAAACCACCCGTTCCTGCGCCTTCCTCTTCGGGTCCGGCTATCGGCGCCCTGGTCGTCGGCGGGGACCATCCCGGCCTCGCGGTTGTGCGCAGCCTCGGCCGCCGCGGCATCCCCGTCTGCGTCGTCGACCATCAGGCCTGCATCTCGCGGGTCTCCCGCTATGCCACCCGCGTCGTCCGCGTCCCCGATATCCTCGACGAACGCAAAACCGTCGACGCGGTACTCGACGTCGGCCGCCGGTTCGACTTGCGCAACTGGGTCCTGATTCCCACCCGCGACGAAACCGTCGCGGCCTTCTCCCGCTACCGCGACGAGCTGGCCGCGTTTTTCAGCGTCACCACCGGGGAGTGGGACAGCGTGCAGTGGGCGTGGGACAAAAACAAAACCTATCAGCTCGCCGAGTCGCTCGGCATCCCCTGCCCCCAAACCTTCAATCCACGAACCAGCGCGGAGCTGGATCCGCTGATCGAGCGCCTGCCCCTCGCGCTCAAGCCTGCGGTCAAGGAGAACTTCTTCTACGCCACCGGTGCCAAAGCCTGGCGCGCCGATACTCCCGCGCAGCTCCACGAGGTCTATGAGAGAGCCTCGCGTCAGATCAAACCCGAAGAAATCCTCATCCAGGAGATTATCCCCGGCAGCGGACAGGAACAGTATTCCTGGTGCGCATTCGTGCAGCAGGGCCGCCCCCACAGCACCCTCTGCGCCCGCCGCCTGCGCCAGCATCCACGGGAATTCGGCCGCGCCGCTACCTACGTCGAAACCATCGACGCACCCGAGATTGAAGAGCTCTCCGAGCGCTTCGTGCGCGCTATCCGCTACCACGGCCTCGTCGAAATCGAATACAAACGCGATCCTCGCGACGGCCAGTACAAACTGCTCGACGTCAACGCCCGCGCGTGGGGCTTCCATGGCCTGGGCGCCGCCTGTGGCGTCGACTTTCCCTGGCTCCTGTTTGCCGACCGGCTGGGTCTTCCCATCGAGCCCGTCCGCGCTCCCGCCGGCGTTGGCTGGCTCCGCCTCATCACCGACGTCCCCACCGCTCTCTCCGACCTGACCCACGGCTATCTGACCCTCGGCGAATACTTCCGCTCCCTCCGCGCCACCGGCACGGAATCCGTCTTCGCCGCGAGCGATCCCCTGCCGTGGCTGGCCGAGGTCGCGATGCTTCCCTTTTCCATCCTCAAAAAATATCCGCTCTTCTCGCGCAAAAAAGCCTGATACGACCCCCCGACAGACACCGTCGACGGCCCGTTCGCGACCACCCGCCTGCCCCAACTCTCTCACCGCCAGCATTACGACTGGTTCGCACCGTCCAGTCCCAGTTCCGCCTGCAGCACCCGGATCTGATCCTCCTTCCGCCCCGGCATCGGCTGAAACGCAAACTCCGTCCCTCGTTCCGTCCGCTCCACCAGCTTCGCTGCCACCCGCAACGGCATCCCTTCAGTCCGCAGCCACACTTCCACCGCCGTCCCCGCCTCCAAACGGCACTGCGTCGCGATCCTGCACCCCGCCACGCTCAATTCCGTAACCTGTCCCGGATACTGCAATCCCCGGCCCGGCAGCACAATCTCCACATCGCTCGCGTCTCCCCGGCGCGGCGCCTCACTCGATCCCGCCCGCTTCACCGTCGGGTCTTCCCACCGCAGAATGCTCGCTCCACCTGGCATGCCCGCCTTATCGGCGGCGTGCCGCGAAAGTTGATGCTCAAGCCTGGAAAAATTCCCTCATCCCTGCCGCCTTCCCAAACAGATACAATCCCTCTTTCCGTTCCCTCTATGACTCGATCCCCCACTCTCCTCATCCATGGCGGCGCCTGGGATATCCCCGCCGACCAGCTCGACGCCCATGAGCAGGGTGTCTTCGACGCTCTCCAGGAAGGCTGGCGCATCCTCGCTCGCGGAGGCCCCGCCCTCGACGCCGTCGAAGCCGCCGTCGTCCAGCTCGAAAACGATCCCACCTTCGATGCCGGCCGCGGCAGCTTCCTCACCCGCGACGGCCGCGTCCAGCTCGACGCCCTCATCATGGACGGAGCCACCCTGCGCGCCGGCGGCGTCGCCTGCGTCGAGCGCATCCGCAATCCCATCCAGGCCGCCCGCCTCGTCCTCGACAGGAGTCCCCACGTCTACTTCGTCGGCCCCGGCGCCGAAGCCTTCGCCCAGGCGCAGGGCATGCCCCTCATCGACAACGCCGAGCTGGTCCTCGATCGCGAACGCCACCGCCTCGCCGAAGCTCAGGCCCGCGAACAGTCCGGCTCACCCGACCGCACCTTCTCCGGCCACCCGCCGTCGGATCTTGGCGAAACCTCCCACGACACCGTCGGCGCTGTCGCCCTCGACCGCGAAGGCCGACTCGCTGCCGCCACCTCCACCGGCGGAACCCTCAACAAGGATCCCGGCCGCGTCGGCGATTCTTCCCTCATCGGCTGCGGTTGCTATGCCGACAACGCCTCTGCCGCCGTCTCCCTCACCGGATGGGGCGAGCCCATCATGAAGCTCGTCCTCGGCAAGTGGGCCACCGACCGCGTGCTCACCGACCGCTCGCCGGAACAGGTCGCCCCGGACGCCATGGCTTATCTGTTTCGCCGCCTCGGCGGCCACGGCGGCATCATTCTCCTCGCCCCCGACGGCCGCTACGGCCTCGCCCACAACACCCCCCGCATGGCCTGGGGCGTCCACACCACCGACGGTCCCCGTACCGGCACCCTCATCCGCGATCAGGAAACGTCGGAGACGGATTAACCTCCCGGCTGCTCCTCAAAATAAGGAGCGAGCCCAGTCACCTTCAGAAGTTCAGTCACCCTTTTCGAAGGATGCCGCAGCCCACAACTGTGGCCCTGCTTTTTGACCTTCTCCTTCAGGTTGATGAGTACGCCGATCCCCTCCCGGTGCATTCCCGTCACATGGGCGAAATCCAGCACGATATCTCTTCCCGCCTCCGCAAAGCGATCTGCCTGTTCGCGGAATCGGGTGAGAGCCTCCCCCGGAGCCACGTAGCCGCTGCACAGAAACGTCACCGGTGTCTCCGGGGTTTCCCCTGCTTCAATCGTGAATCTCAAAAGCCATCCGTCTGCCATGCATTCTTCTCCGGATGACCGCATCCTAACCCCGTCACGGCGCGCCGTGGTAAATTCTCCCTACGCTGCGGATGAGACCCCGCCCGCTCCCTGACTCTGGCCCTCGTCTCACCGCCGGATTCGCCTTCGCGCTGTTTCCACCAGTTCCATCCCATCGGGGGGACCCTCATGCTGAAAGGCTTTCGCGACTTCATCCTGCGCGGCAACGTCATGGACCTCGCCGTCGCCGTCATCATCGGCGCCGCCTTCGGAGCCATCGTCACGGCGCTCGTCACCGACATCGTCAATCCGCTCATCGCCGCTCTGGTGCACAAGCCGGATTTCTCCTACCTCATCCTCGATGTCCACGGCGGCAAGATTAAATACGGCGACTTCCTCAACGCTGTCATCTCCTTCACCCTCATCGCCGGCACCGTCTATTTCATTTTCGTGATGCCCGTCAACGCGCTGCTCAAAAAGTTCCACCCCACCAAACTTGCGCCGCCCGCCACCCATCCCTGTCCCGAGTGCCTCTCCGATATCCCCCTGGCCGCCAAACGCTGCGCCCATTGCGGCCAGGCCATCGCCCCCGCAGCCTGACCCCGGTCACCTGCAACCTGTAACCTGTCACCGCACCTGTGCCAAAAGGAGCTCAACAGCGGATGCCTTCCCGCGTTCCCGTTCTCTTCGCGTCCTTCCTTCTGCCCGCCGTCGCCTTCTTTGGCAGCCAGACCGCTGCCCCCAGCCAGGAGATCTTCGGCTATAAGGATTTCGCCGCCGAGCAGGCGAAGATCGATCAGACCTTCCTCGCCGTTCCCGATGCCAAACTCGCCGGCCAGGAGCTCAGGATCCTCACCGCTGAACCCCACATCGCCGCCTCGCCCGAAGACTACAAGACCGCCCAGTACGTCGCCTCCAAATTCAAAGAAGCCGGTCTCGAGACCTCCATCGTTCCCTATAAGGCATGGCTCAACATGCCCAAAGAAGTGAAGGTCGAAGCCTGGGACCAGGATGGCAAGCTCGTTATGACCGGCCCCGTCCGCGAACATGTCGACTCGAACGAGCCCTATCAGGACGATCCCCGCGTTACCCCCGCCTTCAACGGCTCCTCTCCCTCCGCCGATATCACCGCCCAGGTCGTCTACGCCAACTACTGCCGCCCCGAGGACTACGATCAGCTCGCCTCCCTCGGCGTCGACGTCAAAGGCAAAATCGTCCTCTGCCGCTACGGCGGCAATTTCCGCGGCGTCAAGGTCTTCATCGCGCAGGAACGCGGCGCCGCCGGCGTCCTTATCTACTCCGATCCCGCCGACGACGGCTACTACCGGGGCGATCCCTATCCGAAAGGTCCCTGGCGCCCCGCAACCGCCGTCCAGCGCGGGTCCGTCCAATATATGTTCAAGTATCCCGGCGACGCGCTCACCCCCGGCATCGCCTCCCGCCCCGATCTCCCTGCCTCTAAACGTCTCCCTCTCGATCAGGTCACCAGCCTGCCCAAAATTCCCTCCGAGCCGCTCTCCTACCACGACGCCGCGCCCATCCTCGAGCACCTCGCCGGCCCCGATGCGCCCCGCGAGTGGCAGGGCGCTCTGCCCTTCACCTACCACATCGGCCCCGGCGTCAAAGTCCACCTCCTCCTCAAAATGGACTACGAGTACTCCTCCATCTGGGACGTCATCGGCGCCGTCGCCGGTTCTCAATTTCCCGATGAATGGGTCGTCGCCGGCAACCATCGCGACGCCTGGGTCTACGGCGCGGTCGACCCCAACAGCGGCACCGCCGCCATGCTCGAAGCCGTCCACGGCATCGGCACTCTGCTCCAGCAGGGATGGAAACCGAAGCGCCGCATCGTCTTCTGCAGCTGGGACGCCGAGGAGGAAGGCCTGATCGGCTCAACCGAATGGGCCGAAGACCACGCCAGTCAACTCGCCCACGCCGTCGCCTACTTCAACACCGACGTCGGCGTCTCCGGCCCCAACTTCGACGCCTCCGCCGTGCCCTCGCTCAAGAAATTCATCCGCCAGGTCACCCAGCAAGTCCCCAGCCCCAAAGGCGGCTCCGTCTACGAACAGTGGAAGAAGAGCCAGGCTGACGCCCAGGCCCGCCACCGCCTCGGTGTCCAGGAACACGCCAGCCGGGAAGCCGCCGTCATCGACAAAGATGTCCGCATCGGCGACCTCGGCAGCGGATCGGACTTCACCCCCTTCATCCAGCACCTCGGCGTCCCCTCCAGCGACATCGGCTCCGACGGACCCTACGGCGTCTACCACTCCGTCTTCGATGACTACGCCTGGTTCGTCCAGAATGCCGACCCCACCTTTGTCTATGAGCAGGAAATGGCCCGCGTCTTCGGACTCGAAGTCCTTAACATGGCCGACGCCGATGTCCTTCCCTACGACTACGTCACCTACGGCAAGGAGATTTCCGCCTATCTCGACGAGGCGCAGAAGAAGGCCGAGGACGCCGGCATGACCAGCCTCGACTTCACCGCCTCCGAATCCGCCGCGAAAAAATTCACCCATGCCGCCGAGCAGGTCAAGGACCGGCAGAACCATCCCGACGGCGACCTGGCCGCCTTCAACACCCAGCTGCGTCAGGTCGAGGGCGACTTCCTCTCTCCCCAGGGACTCCCCGACCGTCCCTGGTTCAAGCACGTCATCTACGCGCCCGGCGAATACACCGGCTACGCCGCCGTCGTCATTCCCGGCGTCAACGAGGCCATCGACGCGAAGAACCTTGCCCGCGCCCAGGCCCAGATGACCATCCTTACCGACTCCATCGACAACGCCACCCGCACTCTGGAGGGCATCGCGAAATAACGCATCGCCCCTGCCCCCATCCGCATCAGGGGAGCATGCCTGAGCCTTTGCCCGACCATTCTCTCGACAATACGACGGCTCTCCTCGCCCGCACCCCCGCCTCGCTCGACGCGCTGCTCCGCGGCCTGCCCGACGCCTGGACCCTCCACAACGAAGGCGACGGCACCTGGACCGCGTACGATGTCATCGGCCACCTCAACCACTGCGAACGCGCCGACTGGATGCCGCGCGCCCGCATCCTCCTCGACCACGGCGATACCCGCCCCTTCCAGCCCCTCGATCGCCTCGCTCAGTTCAAAGAGAGCCGCGACAAAAACCTCGGCGAACTCCTCGACCAGTTCGCCGAGCTCCGCGCCGCCAATCTCAATCAGCTCCGCTCCTGGAATCTCAGTCCCGCCGATCTCGAGAAGCGCGGCCGCCATCCCGCCTTCGGCAGCGTCACCCTCTCCCAGCTGCTCGCCGCCTGGGCCGTCCACGACCTGTCTCACGTCCACCAGATCAGCCGCATCCTCGCCCATCAATACCGCGAGCCCATCGGCCCCTGGACCCGCTTCCTCGGCGTGATGCAGTGCAACGGCCACAGCGCCCAGGCGTGACCGTCTGACATTTGTCACCTCTCGCGACTGACAGACCGCACTGCGCCTTTTCTTGTGCTCATGTGATCATCGAGCACATGCGGATTTCTGACGCGCAGCGCGACGTGCGCACCACCTTTCTCGCCGGCTATCCCGGCCAGCTGGCGGTGAGTGCCCTCTGGCTGGCTTCCGCCGCCCTGGCTTCCTGGGGCACAAAACGCGAGGCCATCGTCCTCTTATGCGCAGGTGGAGTCTTCATTTTTCCCGGGACTCAACTGCTCCTCCGCCTCATGCGCCGCCCCGCGTCTCTGCCCAAAGGCCATCCCATGAACGCCCTCGCCATGCAGATTGCCTTCATCGTTCCCCTTAATATTCCGCTCGTCCTCGCCGCCACCGCCTACCGCCTGGACTGGTTCTATCCGGCGTGCATGATCTTGGTAGGCACGCACTACATGCCGTTCGTCTTTCTGTATGGGATGACTGAATTCGGCGCGTTGGCGGCGCTGCTCATCGGCGGCGGCCTCGCCATCGGCCTCTGGCTTCCCGCGAGCTTCAGCCTCGGCGCGTGGGTCTCAGCTGCTGTTTTTCTGGGATTTGCACTGGCAGCTCGCCGCGTCGCGCGGGCCGAGAGCGCCTGAGCGCTCTGCTTCCTGACTCTACTTCCTGTCCATCGCGTACCGTCCCGCCCCCACAATCAGCAGGAACAAGAGCCCCAACGCCATGCTGAAGTCCGTCCGCGCCTCGTGCACCATCGCCCACACGCCCTGAGCATGCAGGATCGGAATCTTCGTCTTCCAGATCGCTACCCCGATCACCGCCAGCAACGGAATCGCAGCGAAGCGCGTGAACAGCCCCAGCAGAATCAGCAGGCCGCATCCCACCTCCACCACGCCCACCACCGGAGCCAGCATGTGCGGATCAGGCAGCCCGATCTTCGCGAAGCGCCCCCATCCCAGCGCAGCCGGAAACAGAAACTTCTGAATTCCCTCAGAGACAAAAACCCAGCCCACCAGAATCCGAATCAGAATGACCGCGCGCATCAGTCCTTCCCTTTTTGGCAGAAATCCCGGAAGCTTCCCCGAGCCACAACGGGATTTTCGATGAACGAAATCTACCGGCGAAGGTTCCCGCTGGACGCCGGGTCCTCTTCCACGGTATCGCCCTCGCCCGGCGCCAGAAACAAATTCTCCTCGAGCCCGTGCTGCCGCGTATACAGGTCGTAATACCGCCCGCCCAGCGCGTACAGGCTGGCGTGCGTGCCCCGTTCCACGATCAGCCCGCCCTCCACCACCAGAATCTGATCCGCTCGCCGGATCGTCGACAGCCGGTGCGCGATCACGAAGGTCGTCCGCCCCTGCATTAAGTAACTGAGACCGTGCTGAATCATCGCCTCCGACTCGGAATCGAGCGACGACGTCGCCTCGTCCAGAATCAGAATCCGCGGGCTCGCCAGAATCGCCCTCGCAATCGACAAACGCTGCCGCTGCCCACCCGACAGCTTCACCCCGCGCTCGCCGACAATCGTGTCGTACCCCTCCGGAAACCGCTCCGCAAACTCGTCCACCCGCGCAATCCGGCACGCGTTCAGGAACTCCTCCTCCGTCGCTCCCGGATGGGAGAACATCACGTTTTCTTTAATCGTTCCATCGAACAGAAACGACTCCTGCAGCACCACGCCCAGCTGCGAGCGGTAGCTGTCCAGCCGCACCGTCGATAAATCGATGCCGTCCACCACCACCCGCCCCGAATCCGGCGTATGGAAAGCACAAATCAGGCTGATGATCGTCGATTTCCCCGACCCCGACGATCCCACCAGCGCCGTTACCGTTCCCGGCTGCGAGTCGAATGAGATCCCGTGCAGCACCGGCTTCTCCGGATCGTAAGCAAACCGCACATCCTCGAATGCCACTTCACCCACAATTTCCCTGAGCGTGTGCACCCGCGCCGGATCGGCAAACTCATCATTTTCCCCGAGGATCTCCATCGTTCGATCGATCCCCGCCACCGCCTCGGTCAGCTGCGTCCCGATATTTACCACCTGGAAAACCGGCGCGATCATGAACGCCAGAAACATCGTGTACTGCGTGTAGTCGCCGGCCGTCATGTGCCCGCCCACCGCCAGATGGCCGCCCAGCAGCATCACCAGCCCGCCTACCACGCCCAGCACCGTCGTCGCCGCCATCGACAGCAGGCTGGTCGCCGTCAGCGATCGCATCACGTTATCCAGCAACCGCATCACGCCGACCGTGAACACCCCTGCCTCGCGCTGCTCCGCGTGGTAGCCCTTCACCACCCGCACGCCACCCAGCGACTCGGTCAGCCGCCCCGTCACTTCGCCCGTAATCTTCGCCCGCTCGCGGAAAATCGGCCGGATCGTTTTGAACGCGTTCTGCAATACCAGCACGAAGGCCACGATCACCGAAAAGACAATCAGCGTCATCTTCGGCGCGCGATGCAGCAGGAAGAAGAATGCCATGAACGCGGTCATGAGCCCGCCCACAAACTCCACCAGACCGGTCCCGACCAGGTTGCGCACCCCCTCCACATCGTTCATGATCCGCGACACCAGCACGCCCGTGCGGTTCGCGTCATAGAAGCTCACCGCCAGCCGCCCCACGTGCTGCTGTACCTGCTGCCGCAAATCGGCAATCATCCGCTGCGCCGCCTTCGACAGCAGCTGCGTGTTCGAGAACGAGGTCACCGCCTGCAGCAGCGTCGCGAGAAAAACCTCAATCACCAGCCGCGGCAGCAAACTTCCGCGATGATGCGTGATCACCTGATCGACAAACGGCTTCGTCAGGAAGGGCAGCACCAACCCCGCCACGCGATTGATGGCCACCAGCCCGAGCCCGGCCAGCAGCAGCCACTTCCGCGGCTGCACCAGCTTCCAGATCTCCGGCATCGCCTTTTTGAAGTCCGTCTTCTTTTTCGGCAAGTCAGCCCCGGCCCGCGCGCGCGCACCCCGCCCGCCGCGCTCCGCATTCATCCTCGGAATGGAACCCATCGCCATAAAAAGAAAACCCTGCTTCTCGCCCCTGCTCCACCGGAACTGACAAAGTGTGCGGGGGGCTATACGCTATGCGCTGACCGCCGGCTTGCTTCTGGCACTGATGAACGAGCGCACGCAAAGAAGCACATAAATCAGCATCAGCGCCGCCATCCACAGCTTCGCGGTCTCCGCCGAGATCAGATAATGCGCCGCACCCGCCATCACCGGCTTGCCCCAGCCGCGAATCCCTTCGATCAGGCCGCCAAGAAATCCCAACAGCCCAATCGTCACGTTGACGTGCATGAACACCTTGCGCCGGCCCTCGCTGGGGCTGATGGCCAGAATGCCGAAGATCCCCAGCGCCAGCCCAAACCACATCGGGATCAGCGCCGTCGGGTGCTCCCGCCCGCTGCCCAGCCAGCCCACCGCCCCCAGCGCCACCAGCAAAATCGCAAACAGCAGCGTCACTTTCGCCATCATGTCCTCCGCGTTGTTGTCTCAGTCTATCGGAACTGTCTGCCCCAAAAGGGAAAACGGCCGGCGCAGTCCAAACCACGCCAGCCGCCCTACACCCCTGTCCCCTAAACCCTGTCCCGTGCCCTCTACCTCTGAATCCTCGCCGACCCGCCCTTCGCGAACGCCTTCACCTGCTCCAGCGTCGCCATCGTGGTGTCGCCGGGGAACGTCGTCAGCAGCGCGCCGTGCGCCCAGCCCAGCCGCACTGCTTCTTCCGGACCGGCGCCCGCCAGCAGCCCATAGAAGAATCCCGCTGCAAACCCATCGCCGCCGCCCACCCGATCGTAGACATCCAGTTCCGCCGTCGGCGCCGTGAACGTCTTGCCGTCCACCCACGCCACCGCGCTCCAGCTGTGCCGGTTCGTCGAGTGCACCTCGCGCAGCGTCGTCGCCACCACCTTCACCTGCGGATGCTTCTTCACCACCCTGTCGATCATCCCGAAGAACACCGTCGGATCCAGCTTCGACTTCGCCTTCTCCTCCACCTTCGGCCCCTCGATCCCCAGCCCTTTCTGCAAATCCTCTTCGTTGCCCACCAGCACATCCACGTGCTCCACAATCCGCGCCACGGTCTCCACCGCGCGATCCGCGCCGCCCGAAATCTTCCACAGCTTCTCACGGAAATTCAGATCGAACGACGTCACCGCGCCCGCTTCCTTGGCGGCCTTCATCAGTTCCACCGCAACCTCGGCGGTCGTCGGCGAAAGCGCCGCAAAAATCCCGCCGCTGTGCACCCAGCGCACGCCGCCGGCAAAAATCTTCTTCCAGTCGAAATCCCCCGGCTTCAGTTGCCCAGCCGCTTCGTTGCAGCGGTTGTAGAAAACCACCGGCGCCCGCACTCCGAATCCGCGATCGCTGTACACCGTCGCCATGTTCGGCCCGCGCACCCCGTCATGCTCAAAATGCCTGTAGAAGGGCCGCACTCCCATCGCCCGCACCCGCTCCGCAATCAGATCGCCGATGGGATAATCCACCATCGCTGAAGCGATTCCGGTTTTCATCCGGAAACAATCCGACAAATTCGCCGCTACGTTGAACTCCCCGCCGCTCACGTGAATCGCGCACTCCGTCGCCTTGCGAAACGGAATAATCCCCGGATCCAGCCGGTGCACCAGCGCCCCCAGCGAAAGAAAATCCAGCTCACCTTCTTTGCCAATCGTCAGACCGCTCATCTCCCGTCACCTTCCGTTGAATGTTGTCGATCTCTCGCAGGCCCTGCCGTACCCAAACGCCGCTCTGCTTTTGTATCAGGGCACGGCTTCAGCCGTGCCGCAAACAACACAAAGAAAATCGGGCTTCAGCCCCTGAAAAATTCCACTGGTCAGACCACTCCTCATCATACCGGATCAACCCACCAGCTTCTTTACATCCGCCATTACCTGGCTCACCTTCCAGTCATTCCCCGGATACCACTTGTACACCTTGCCATCCGGCCCAATCACCACCGTCGACAACGAATGCGTCAGCGTGGCCTCGCCCCCCGGCGTCACCCCAATATCGAAGAACAGCAGCACCTTCTTCAGCTCCTTCTCCGCAGGCGCCGCAAAATCCCAGTGCGTGAACGTCTCCTCCGTGTACCGCCCCGTGTAAGCGCCGCCGTAGCTGCGCAGCACCTTCGGCGTATCGTACTTTGGATCGAAGCTCACGCTCAGCAGATGCGTCTTCCTGTACAACTCCGGATCCTTCTGCAACTCTTTGTCGATCTCCGCAAAATTCCGGCTCATCCGCACGCAAAAATTCGGCAGCGGGCAGCGCGTGTAAATGAACGTCAGCAGCACTACCTTGCCCCGCCACTGATCGAGCCGCACCCTCCGCCCGCTCTGGTTCAGAAACTCGAAATCGGGAATCGTCTCGCCCGGCTCCAGATCGTTGTAGGTCACCGCCGGCACGTAATCCGGCTTCGCCTGATCCACCACCACAATCTGGTCCAGCAGGTTCGCGTCCGGCGTCACCGTCATCACCGCCGTGATCGTGTCCCCCCGGTGCAGTTCCGTCGCAATGTCCGGCTGCCGCAGCGTATAGGGCATCGTCATCGCTTCCATATATCCCGGAATCGCGTCCGTATCCAGCGTCACCGCGCCCGTCTTCGCATCGCTCGCCACCACAATGCCGCGGATGTGATATTGCTTCCCCCCCGCCATTGGTTGTTGCTGCGACTGAGCCGCGGGCGCAAACGTCCCGCGGCATCCCCCCAAAAACGCAGTCACCGCGCCAGTCATAACCACGACCAGTGCGGTGGAAAGGGTGACACGAAGCTGCTTCACTCGCCAGTTTACACTTTGAATATCAGCTCCAGGCCCGCATGAGGTTCGCTCCCCCGATTTCCGATGCGCTCCGCCGCGGCGCCACCATCCTCGCCGCCAACGCCCGCGCCGCCCGTGCCCTCCATCTCGGCTTCGCTCACGCCCAGCTCGGCCAGGGCCGCACCGTCTGGCCTACCCCTCCCATCCACGACTGGCAATCCTGGCTCCGCGACCTGTGGCGCGACTACGCCTTCTCCACGCCCGACGCGCCCCTGCTCCTTACCCCGCTCCAGGAACACGCCCTCTGGACCCGCTCCCTGCGCGACGAAGTCTCGCCCACGACCGTCGACTCGTTCGCTGCCCTCGCGGCGGAAGCCTGGTCGCTTCTCTCCGCATACCAGGCTCACGCCGCTCGCCGCTCCTCCTGGGGCTCCGGCGATCCATCCTCCGACGCCCAGCGCTTCCGCCACTGGGCTGCCGCCTTTGAGCGCGACTGCAACCGTCACCGCTGGCTCAGCCCCAGCCAGCTTCAGTCCGCGTTGACCCCGCACCTCGCCAGCCTCTCGCTGCCCCCCGAAATTCTGCTCGTCGGCTTCGACCGCATCCCCCCCGCGCAACAGTCCTTCCTCGACGCCCTTGCCGCCGCCCGCGTCACTGTAACCAGAGACCGTCCCGAGCCTGCACCCAATACGCGTCGCGACTGGGTGGCCGCCGCCGATCGCAGCCGCGAAATCGCTGCCTGCGCCGCCTGGGCCCGCGACCTCCTCCTCGAGAATCCCGCCGCTCGCATCGGCGTCCTCGTCGGCTCGCTCGCCTCCCTTCGCCATCCCATCGACCGCACCTTCCGCAGCGTACTGATGCCGCAAAGCGACGACATCCTCCTCCCCTCCCTCTCCATGCCGTACGAGTTCTCCCTCGGCGAGCCCCTCTCCGGCGTTCCCGTCCTCCGCGCCGCGCTCCTGCTCCTCCGCTGGATCGCCGAACCCCTCCGCCAGGAAGAAATCTCCTGGCTCCTGCTTTCCGGATTCGTCGCAGATACAGTGACCATGCAGGAAACCCTGGCCCGCCACGACGCCCGCCTCCGCCGCGATTGCCTCCTTTCCCCCGAACGCTCCATCGAACAGGTCCAGCTCGCGCTGTCCCGCGATCCCAGTCTCCGCCTGCTCTATGCGCATCTCGGCGACCTCATGCGCGTTCGCGACGGCAACCAGGTCAAGACCGCGGAGCGCTCCCCGTCGGCGTGGACCGATCTCGTCCACACCCTTCTCGCCGCCGCGGGCTGGCCCGGCCTGCCTCCCTCCCGTCCCGATCTCCCATCCGCCCCCGCATCCCTGCGCTGGGGCGGCGACTCCATCCAGTTCCAGGCCCTCCAGCGCTGGCTGCGCCTCCTCGACGAAGTCGCCCTGCTCGACTTCGACGGCACTCGCTGCGCCTGGGACGAATTCCTGAAGATCCTGGAGCGCCACACGCGCGAAACCATCTTCTCCCCCGAATCCCACCACGCCCCCATCCAGATCCTTGGCCCTTTCGAATCCTCCGGCCAGCAGTTCGACGCTCTCTGGTTCATGGGCACCGACGACCGCCACTGGCCGCAGCACGACCACCTCCAGCCGCTCCTCCCCCCTGCGGTGCAGCGTCAGTACGCCATGCCCCACAGCGCTCCCGACGACGACTGGAACCTCGCCCACACCGTCACCAGCCGCCTCCTCGCGAGCGCCCCGCACATCGTCTTCAGCTACGCCGAGCGCGACGCCGAGGCTGAATTCCGTCCCTCGCCGCTCATCGCCGGCCTCTTCCCGCCGGATTCCGCCCCTCAGCCCGCCGCCACGACCGGCGCCGATCCCCTGCGCGCTCCGCATCTCGAAGAAATTGCCGACGACTCCGGCATCCTTCCCTGGCCCGTCGACCAGACCGCCGGCGGCGCCGGCATCCTCACCCGCCAGGCCGCCTGCCCCTTCCAGTCCTTCGCCGCCAAACGGCTCGCAGCCGAGCCCCTCGACGCCGTCGAGTGGGGCCTCGACCCCGCCGAAAAAGGAAAGCTCCTCCACGCGGTCCTCCAGCGCCTTTTCGACCCCGCCGAGCCCACCGCGCTCCATACCAACTACGACCTTGTCGCCGCCATTGCGACAAAATCTCTGGCCGAAATCCTCCACACTCACATCGACACCGCCGTGCGCGCTCTTCTTCGTGACGAGCCCACCGATTCCTGGCAGCACGCCTGGATCGCCGTCGAAAAACAGCGCCTCCACGACCGCCTCCTCGAGTGGCTCGCCCTCGAGGCCCGGCGTCAGCCGTTCACCGTCGAAGCCTGCGAAAAGAAACTCGAAAACGTCGCCATCGGCGGCCTTCGCCTCAATCTCCGCGCCGACCGCATCGACCTCCTCCCCGACGGCTCCCGCTTCATCCTCGACTACAAGTCCGGCAACGTCTCCGCCTCCGCCTGGGACGGCGAGCGCCCCGGAGAACCCCAGCTCCCCCTCTACGCCGCCTACGGCAATGTCGAGAACGTCAGCGGCGTCCTGCTCGCCAAAATCCGCGCCGGGGAAACCGGCTTCGACGGCCGCGTCCGCGATGCCCGCGCCCAGCTCGGCCCGGATCCCGTCGCCCGGAAAGCGCTCTTAGACCACCCCTTCACCGGGCCCATGCGCGACGAATGGGCCCGCGCCCTTGAGAATCTCGCCGCCGAATTCCTCCAGGGCGAAGCCGCCGTCCGCCCCCGCGAGCCTCAGGTCTGCAAATTCTGCGATCTCCACGCCCTCTGCCGCGTCGCCGAACTCGACCGCCTCATCCCCGAAGACGATGCCCAGGACGACGACAAGGAGGATGCCGATGCCTGACCTCCTCGACGCTGCCGCAGATCTTGCCGCCCGCGAGCAGGCGCTCGACATCCGCCGCTCCTTTATCGTCCAGGCACCCGCCGGCTCCGGTAAAACCGATCTCCTCACCCGCCGCATCCTGCGCCTGCTCGCCGTCGTCGACCAGCCGGAAGAGATCCTCGCCATTACCTTCACCCGCGCCGCCACTGCTGAAATGCTCTCCCGCGTCCTGCGCGACCTCGAAGCCGCCGCCGGCCGCCGCCGCCTTAGCCCCGACGAAGCCTCCCGCCTGCCCCTCGCCCAGGCAGCCCTCGTCAATGCCGAACGCCGCGGCTGGAATCTCCTCGACCATCCCCAGCGGCTCTCCATCGAAACCATTGACTCCCTCTGCCTTCGCATCACCCGCGGCCAGCCACTGCTTGCCGGTCTCGCCACCGGCCTCCAGCCCACCGATACTCCCGACCCGCTCTACACCCTCGCCGCCCTCCGCACCCTCAAGCACCTCGGCGGCTCCAATCCCGCCCTCGATACCGCCCTCGCGTACCTCCTCGAGCTCCGCGACAACCGCCTCTCCGATTGCCAGTCGCTGCTCGCCGAAATGCTCGCTTCCCGTGACCGCTGGACCCACGCCTTTCCCCTCTCCGGCACCATGACCGAAGAAGACTGGGAGGTGGCGCGCGTCAAACTCGAAGCTCCCTTCCACCGCGAAGTCCGCCGCGTTCTCGAGGAAGCCTGCCCGCTGTTTGCCGACCAGCCCGCAATCAACCGGCAAATCATCGAATTTGCCCACTACGCCCGCGCGAATGACAATGAAAAACTCGACCGTCTGGCCGACGTCGAAGCTTTCTCGCCCGACATGTCACTCGAGCAATGGCAGTGCGTCTGCGATCTGCTCATGACCGGCAAAGAGTGGCGCAAAACCGTCAACGTCCGCAACGGCTTCCCCTCCAACACCCGCGAAGAGAAACAGCGCAGAGCCGACATGATCGGTCTGCTCCGCTGGCTCCAGCACAGCCCGCAGCTGCTCTCCGCACTCCGCGCCATCCGCAACCTTCCCGGCACCCGCTACCCCGACGATCAGTGGGCTACACTGCGCAACGTCTTCACCGTCCTCCGCCAGGCTGTCGCCGAACTCAACGTCGTCTTCGCCGAAACCGGCTCCGTCGATTTCACCGAAATCGGCCTCCAGGCCCAGCACGTCCTCACGACCTCTCCCGATCGCGCCCTCGCTCTCGGCGGCGACCTCCGCCATCTCCTCATCGACGAGTTCCAGGACACCTCCCGCCGCCAGCACCAGCTGGTTGCCAGCCTGCTCTCCGCATGGGAGCCCGGCGAAGGCCGAACCGTCTTCCTGGTCGGCGATCCCATGCAGTCCATCTACATGTTTCGCCAGGCCGAGGTTGAGCTCTTCACTCACGTCCGCCGGCGCGGCGTCGCGCCTCTCGCCGATCCCGAAGCCGCCGGCATCCCCTGCGACCCCGTCCAGCTCTCCGTCAACTTCCGCTCCCACCACGGCCTCACCGAACCCATCAACCGCATCTTCGAAGCCATCTGCGCTGCAGCGCCCCAACCCGGCGCCGCCGCCGTTCCCTTCGCCCGCTCCACGGCCTCCCAAACCGCTCCCCCCCACCCCTCGCTCCATATCTATCCCCAAATCCTCGGCTCCGCCGATCGCAAACCCACCCGCGACGAAATCAGAGATGCCCGGCAGCGCGAAGCCCTCGAAATCCTCCGCATCCTCGAGCGCCACCTCCCCGCCATCGAAGACGCCAGCCACACCGGCCGGGAATACCGCGTCGCCGTCCTCGTCCGCGCCCGCAGCCACCTCGCCCAGCTCCTCCCGCTCCTGCGCCGCGAGCAGATCCCCTTCCGCGCCGTCGAAATCGAGCACCTCTCCGAGCGCCAGGAGATGCTCGACCTCCTCGCCCTCACCCGCGCCCTGCTCCATCCCATGAACCGCATCGCCTGGCTCTCCGTGCTGCGCGCTCCCTGGTGCGGCCTTCGCCTCGCCGACCTGCACCGCCTTACCGGCTCCGACGATCGCGACAGCCGCTACCTCCCGGTTCTCCACCTCATCGAGCGCAGCGCGACCCTGCTTTCCGCAGACGGCCAGCGGCGCCTCACCCGCACCGCCGCCATTCTCCGCCGCGCCCTCGACCTCCGCTGGCGCCAGTCCGAATCCCCTTCCTTCTCCTCGTGGATCGAGCGCACCTGGCGAACCCTCGGTGGACCCGCCTGCGTCGACGCCTCCGGCTACGAAAACGCCCAGGTTTTCTTCTCCCTCCTCGATGCCGTTACCCCCGATGGCCTCGCCCCCGCCACCCCCGAATTCATGGCTGAATTCGATCGCCTCTTCGCCCAGCCCGATCCCGCCGTCAGCGAGCGATGCGGCATCCAGCTCATGACCATTCACAAAGCCAAAGGTCTCGGCTTCGAAGTCGTTCTCCTCCCCGGTCTCCACCGTTCCGCCGCTGCAGACGACAAACCCCTCATCGTCTCCCTCGAACGCATCAACCCCTGGCAGCCTGGCGAAACTGAATTTCTCGTCGCCCCCATCGGCAGCCAGGGCGAGCACACCGACCCGCTCTTCAAATGGGTCCGCAAACAGCGACAGATTCGCCTCGACGAGGAGCGCAAACGCCTCCTCTATGTCGCCTGCACCCGCGCCCGTAATGAACTGCATCTCTTCGCCACCGCCTCGTTGAAGGCATCGGGCGCCGTCGCGCCGCCCGGCTCCGACAACCTGCTGGCCGTCGCCTGGCCCGCTCTCTGCCGAAATTTCGACGCCGCCACCGCGCAGCCCGTTCCTCCCGCCCGCGTCCTGGCTTTTCCCACGCCCGGCGTCCTTGCCGGCATCGCTGCCACCGGCGATCCGCAACCCAGCCTCACCCTGCGCCGCCTCCCGCTCAACATCGACCTCCACCCCACCGCGCCAAATGTCACCGCAGCGGATACACTTGCTCTCCGCGATCCCGCCCCTTCGAACCTCAGCCAGCCCGAACTCAGTCAGCCGAACCTCAGCCAGCCGGAGTTCAGCCGCCCCGACGGCTCGCGCCTCCGCCGCATCATCGGCTCCGTCGTCCACGCCCTGCTCCAGCGCCTCGGCCCTGAACTCCCGCACCTTGCCGCCGACAATCTCCGCGCTCGTGCCGCCGCCCTCCTGCGTGCAGCCGCCCTCACCGGCGAACCGCTCAAATCTGCCACCGGCACGGTGACAAAAATGCTCCTCAGCTGCGCAGCCGACCCCGTCTGTCAGTGGATTCTCGCCCCTCACCCCGATGCGCAATCCGAGGCGTCCTGGTCCGGCCTGCTGCCCGGACAGTCCTCCCGCTTCCAGACACTCCGCGCCGATCGTGTCTTCCGCGCCGGGCCTGCCCCCGGCGAATCCGGATCCGAGATTTTCTGGATCGTCGACTACAAAACCGGTCCCGCCAACGCCGGTGCCCTTCTGCTCACCTCTGAACGCGCCCTCTACGCCCCCCAGCTCGCCGCCTACGCCCGCGCCCTCCGCGCCCTCCACGGCGCAGACATTTCCCTTCGCCTCGGCCTCTACTACCCGGCCATTGCAACCTTCGACTGGTGGGAAGAAAAAAGAAGCGAACCGGAAATCTAGCTCTTGCCCGCCCGCGCGCTGTTGCCCGCCGTTGCCCCCACGTTGTGCCGCACATCCGCACCCCGCACCCAGAAGATCACGTCTTCCGCAATGTTCGTCGCGTGATCCGCCACCCGCTCCAGCGCCCGCGAAATCATCAGCGCGTTCAGCGCCTGCGGCGCCACGCTCGGCTCCGTCTTCATCAGGTTCAGCAGCGTGTAGTGCGCCGCTCCGTTCAGCTTGTCCACGCTGTCGTCCATCGACAGCACCGACTCCGCCACATCCGCGTCCGCTTCGATAAACGCCTGCAGCGCCTTGCGCACCATCCCGCTCGCCAGGTTCGCCGTCCGCGGAATGTCAATCGGCATCTCCGCCACCGGAAATGCCTGCAGCTCCCGCACCCGGTCGCTGATCGCCCGCGCCGAATCCCCCACCCGCTCCAGATCCGCGTTGATCTTGATCACCGACAGGATAAAACGCAGATCGATCGCCATCGGCTGCTCCATCGCCAGCAGATCCAGCGCCATCTGGTCGATCTCCCGCTCCAGCCGATTAATCGCCATCTCCCCGCGATCCACCAGATCGCAAATGGAAAGATCCCGCACCCGGTAGGCCTCTACCGCGCGCTGGATCGACTGCTCGGCCATACCGGCCATCACCAGCAGCTTCTCCTTCAGATCGTCCAGATTTTGCTGAAAGCGGATGCGCGCCATTATCCAAACCTGCCTGTGATGTAATCTTCTGTCCGCTTGTCCCCGGGATTTGTGAATATTTTGTGCGTCGAATCGAATTCGATAAGCTTCCCGTTCAGGAAAAAACCGGTCCGCTCGGCCACACGCGCCGCCTGCTGCATGTTGTGCGTCACGATCACAATCGTGTACTGCGCCTTCAGCTGGAAAATCAAATCCTCGATCTTCGCCGTCGACACCGGATCCAGCGCCGACGCCGGCTCGTCCATCAGCAGAACCTCCGGATCCACCGCCAGCGCTCGCGCAATGCACAGCCGCTGCTGCTGCCCGCCCGACAGGCTCGCCCCCGACTTCTTCTTCAGATCGTCCTTGACCTCATCCCACAGCGCCGCATGCTTCAGCGACCGCTCCACCACTTCGCCCAGCACCCGCCGATTGCGGAAACCGTTCAGCTTCAGCCCCGACGCCACATTGTCGTAAATCGACATCGTGGGAAATGGATTCGGCCGCTGGAATACCATCCCGATCCGCCGCCGCACTTCCACCGCCGACGTTTCGCTGTAAATGTCCCGCCCGCCAACCTTCACCTCGCCCGTCACCTTCGCAATCGGGTTGGTCTCGTGCATCCGGTTCAGACAGCGTACAAACGTCGACTTCCCGCACCCCGACGGACCGATCAGCGCCGTCGCCTCGTTCGGCGGAATATGCAGCGTGATGTCCTCGAGCGTGTGGTTCGTTCCGTACCACGCGTTCAGGTTGTTCACTTCAATGCCGACGCCCATTCCTAGCCGTTCCCTTTCAAAACTCCGCGCGAGGTCACATACCGCACCAGCGCTACCGCCACCACAATCAGCACTATCAGCACCAGCGATCCCGCCCACGCCAGCCGGTGCCAGTCGTCATACGGCCCCAGCGCATACACATAAATCTGCAGCGGCAGCGCCTCGATCGGCTGATTCAGTGCCGTGCTCCAGAAATTGTTGCCGAACGCGGTAAACAGCAGCGGCGCCGTCTCGCCCGCGATCCTCGCGAAGGCCAGCATGCACCCGGTTATTACCCCCGGCATCGCCGTCTTCAGCGTAATCGACAGCATCGCCCGCCAGTTCGGCACTCCCAGCCCCAGCGCCGCTTCCCGGATGGAGTGCGGCACCATCAGCAGCATCTCCTCCGTCGTTCGCGCTACCGTCGGGATCATCATGATCCCCAGTACCACCCCGCCCGCAAACGCCGAGAATCCCCTCTCCGGCACCACAATCAGCGCGTACACCGCAATCCCCATCACAATCGACGGCACGCCGTTCAGCACGTCTGCCGTGAATCGCACCACATTCGACATCTTCGTCCCGCGCCCGAATTCCGCCAGATAAATCCCCGCCGCAATCCCCACCGGCACGCCCATCGCGCTCGCCAGCCCCAGCACCACCGCCGAACCGACGATCGCGTTCGCCATCCCCCCGCCCGACTCTCCCGGGGGAACCGGCAACTTCGTAAAGAACGCCAGATTCAGCGACGTCGTGCCCTTGTAAACCAAATCGACAAAGATCGCTACCAGCGGCGCGATCACCAGCACCGTGCTTCCCACCGCCAGAAAGGATGCCAGATGGTTGGTAAACCACCGCCAGTGCCGGTTTGCCGCGCTTCCCTGCAGATGTGCCGCCGTCGTCGCCATAAGCTAGGCCTGCCTCGCCGGAGCACCGCGCGTCACCGCCCATACCAGCAGCCGCGCCAGAATATTCACCACAATCGTCACCAGAAACAGCGCCAGCCCAATTTCGATCAGCGCGCTGCGATACGTGTCATCCGCCGCTTCCGAAAATTCGTTCGCGATCACGCTCGCCATCGTCGCCGCCGGCGCCAGCAGCGACCTCGTGATCGTCGGACTGCTCCCGATCACCATCGCCACCGCCATCGTCTCCCCCAGCGCCCGCCCCAGCCCCAGGATGATCGACCCCACGATCCCGATCCGCGCGTTGCGCAGCACCCCCATCCGGATCATCTCCCAGCGCGTTGCCCCCAGCGCCAACACCGCTTCCCGCTGCATGTGCGGCACTGCCGACATCACCTCTCGGGTCAGTGACGAGATGATCGGCAGTATCATAATCGCCAGAATCACCCCCGCCGCAAACAGCCCGACCCCAAAGTCCGGCGCCACAAACAGTCCCGTCCACCCCAGCACCTTCATCAGCAGCGGATCGACATAACCCCGCAGCAGCGGCACCAGCACAAAAATCCCCCACAACCCGTACACCACACTCGGAATCGCCGCCAGCAGCTCCGTCAGAAACGACAGGATCCCCCGCAGCGCCTGCGGACACATCTCCGTCAGAAAAACCGCCACTCCCACCGCCAGCGGTACCGCGATCACCAGCGCCACCACCGAAGAGACGATCGTTCCGTAGAGAAAAGGCAGCGCCCCAAAGTTTGAGTTCACCGGGTCCCATGCGGTGCCTACGAAGAACTTCCACCCAAACTTCGCCAGCGTCAGCTGGGAATGGGTGATTAGCTCGGTGAAGATCAGCGCCACGATGGCGAAAATGCTCAGCGCGCACGCCAGCATCACCCAGCGGAACGTCGCATCGGCAACGCTCGAATTTCCCCGGCTCAACAGAAAGCTGCGCACCGGCGACGCCGGCTCGACCACCGACACCAACCCTCCCACCGGTAGCTCGTCGGCTATTTTGGGGGCGCGAGGTTCCTGGATCCGCAGAGTCACGTCTCGTCTACCCTATCCCCGCTCTTTGAATGGAATGTTAAACGTGATGAAAAGAAAGGAAATATTCTTCACTTTAGACCGCCACCTATGCCCCCCCAACGGCTGCCTGGCCGCCCTTCAGCCTCCCGCGATTCTGGCTCGCCCCGGTTACAATCCGTTGACGTCGCCATGAAAAACGGGAGAAAGCGCACCGAGGCTATGGCCTCTGGCCCCAGTTCCGCGCCCGCCTGAACGGCCGGTTCTGCGCCCGCCTGAACGGCCAGTTCCGGCAAAAGCTGCGGCCCGTGATTCGTTAGTTGCCGCGAAGCCGCGTCTGCCTGGACAGCCAGCTCCTGGCTGGCCGGAATCACCAGGTATTGCTCCAGCTTCCCGTCCGGCTCCGTATACGTCGTGATCCGCAGCACCTCGCTGCTCTTCACAAACGTCACCCGAAAGGCCCGGAACGTCATCCCGCCCCGCAGGCTTTCCGCCGTCTGCATCACGCTCTCCGGCTTGCCCAGCGGAGCCAGACTCGACGCGAAATCCAGCAGCGCCTGCCCGTTGAAGTACGCATTGCACCACGGCGTAAACAGCGACCGGTCGATCTTCCCCTGCTGGAAGTTTTCCAACAGCATTCGCGCCTGCGCTTCCGCCGCGCTCGGCGTCACCGCGCTGATCCCCAGCAGCAGCGGCGCCAACTCCCGCCCGATCGCCCCCGCCGCGCTCGACGCATCCTGGTTCGTCAGCACCGCGATCGCCAGCTTGTCCTCCGGAAAAACCATGTTCTCCGACACAAACCCCGACACCTCGCCGGAATGCTCCAGTTCCTCATGCCCGCTCACCATCCGCACATCCAACCCCAGCCCGTAATGCGAATCCGTCCCGTCCTTCAGCCTTACGGAAGTCTCCAGCGTGTCATACGACTTCGTTGCCAGCAAACTCCGGTTCATCACACTGATGTCCCACTCGGCCAGGTCATACGCCGGCATGGCCAGCTCTCCCGCCGCAAACATCCATCCCCGCCCCTCCTTCGGAGCAGGCCGCGGCGGACCCAGCGCGTACCTTATATATCCTTCTGCGTCCGTGTTCCCCAGCTTCGCCGCATCCGAATTCCAAACTTCCTTCATCCCCAGCGGATGGAAGATGTGCTCCTCCAGAAACTGCATGAGCGGCTCCCCGCTCACCTTCTCCACGATCCGCCCCGCGATCACATAATTCGTGTTCGAGTACTGCCACTTCGTTCCCGGATCGAAGTCCAGCGGCTTCTTCCCCCACACGTCCAGAATGTGTTCGGCCGTCGTCGGCTGCATCATCGGCGGCATCAGATAATCCTCCGGCCAGTAATCCTGATACCCCGATGTGTGCGACAAAATCTCCCGGATCGTGACCTCGCTCGCCCGCGTCAGGTCCGGCAAATACTTCCCCACCGCGTCATCCAGCGACAACTTCCCCTGCTCCACCAGCAGCAGCACTGCGCTCGCCGTGAACTGCTTCGAGATCGATCCGACCGAATACCGCATCGCCGGCTTCGCAGCCTCCATCGGATTCAGCCGCGCCTTCCCATACGCCTGCGTGTATACGATCTGCCCACCCCGCACCACCGCCAGCGATGCGCTCGGCACACCCGTTTGCTCGAGCACCGTCTCCGCCACCTGATCCACCTTCGCCTTCAAATCAACCGCCAGGCGATCCACCGCCAGTTGCGCCTGCGCCGCCGCCCCGATCACCCAAACCGCCACCACCACCAGCCATCCTCTTTTCATCTCATCTCCCCCGGAGATCCCGTTTCCGCACCGGTGCTATGCTACCTCGCTGAGGAGTTTCTCATGCGCGTGTCGGCCGTTCTTCCTGCGCTGTGCCTGACGCTCACTCTGCCGGCCGCACCCCAGGCCCGGAAAACGCCTCAACCTCCCGCTGACGGATCGCGCCTCTACTACTACGCCACCCCGCGCAGCACCCTCGAAACCGAGGTGCATACCGTTCCGCCGAACGATGCGGCGCGCTTCGACCGCCTCAAGGCCCTCTTCGCCGACCAGGGCTGCTCCGGCGACCAGCTTAAAATCCAGCCGCGCGGCAAATCCCACGATCCCGGCAACCTCGTTTGCACATGGCCCGGCACTTCCACCTCCACCATCATCGTGCTCGCTGAATATCAGCATCAGGGAAAAGGCCAGAGCGCCGTGGAGAACTGGAGCGGCGCAGTCTTGCTCCCCTACCTCTATTTCGCGATGCAGGTCCGCCCCCGCGAAAATACCTGGGTCTTCGTGGAGAGCGGCAGCAAATCCGGAGCCGACGACTATATCCACTCCCTTACCGGAGAACAGAAAAAGCAGATCCGCGCCATGATCGCGCTCGATAGCCTCGGCGTCTCACCGGTTCTCCGCTTCTATTCCCTCGATCCTGAACATGTCTATCTGCCGGCGCCCACCGCTCATCTGCAGATGACACTCGCCCTCGCCACCCTTTCCGACCGCACTGTGCCCAGACCGCAGGCCATCAGCCCCTCTCGCTGGCTCCGCACAGACGATACGCAGCCCTTCCGCTACAGCCACGTCCCCTGTATCCTCCTCGACTCCATCGCACAAGAGGATGCCGGCCTGCCCGGCTCCGCCCATGACATACCCTCCGCTATCGATGGCAACGCCTACTTTCTGAACTACCGCGCCATCGCCGTCTTCTTCGTCGGGCTCGACCCCCTGGCGGCCAAACTCCCCACCGACTCCCCCATCTGGCACGGCCAGGGAGCGCAGTTTCACATCGATCCGAACGATCTGCCCAGCCTCCGCTAGAATCACGTTGCCCTTCACCACGAACCTGTGACCTCGCTCCTGTTCCTCCTGTACCCTGTTCTGCATGACTTCCAGGCGTGATTTCCTTTCGCTCGGCGCAATCGCCGCCGCCGGCCTCACGACCCTCCCCGACGCATTCGCCGACACCGCCGATCAGGTCAAACAGCTCAAGCCACCCGATCAGCCCGTGATCGTTACCCGCGTCACCGGCGACAACACCATCCAGCAGGCCTATCAGATGCTCCTCGATGGCCAGGACACCCTCGACGCCGTCCACCACGTCTGCCTCGGCCGCGAAAACGACCCGAAAGACCACTCCGTCGGCTACGGCGGCCTGCCCAACGAAGACGGCGTCGTCGAGCTCGACTCCTGCTGCATGCACGGACCCTCCCGCGCGGCCGGCTCCGTCGGCGGCGTCCGCAACATCAAAAACGTCTGCCTCGTCGCCCGCAAGGTTTACCAGCACACCGGCCACGTCATGCTCTGCGCCGAAGGCGCGGAGCAGTTCGCCGTCGACCTGGGCTTCCCCCGCGAAAATCTCCTCACCGACGACGCTCGCAAAATCTGGATGCTCTGGAAGGAGAACAACTCCCAGATGGATTGGTGGGGCCCCGGCATGATCGACCCCGGCTGGAAAGATCCCTACGCCGGCCGCCCCGCCCCCAAACCCACCATGGACCTCCACGGCCTCTCCTCTCTCCACAAGGACCGGGTGCCCCATGTCCCAGGGGTTGGGACATGGGACTCAGCGGCGACGGCGTCCTCCACTTCTGCTGAGCTCCGCCCTGGCCGCGTCCCCCGTCACCCCACTCCCGCATGGGCCGAGACCATTCGCCTTCGCACTCATAAGCTCATGCAGATGGCCGCCGACCTCGGCATCGCTCCCGAAGATCGTCTCTACGCCGCCGAGCAGATCCTCTGGCCCACCACCGGCACCATCCACGTGTCGGTCGTGAATGCGAAGGGCGAAATCTCCGGCGCCACCACCACCTCCGGCCTCGCCTGGAAACTCCCTGGCCGCCTCGGCGACTCGCCCATCCTCGGCGCCGGCTCCTGGACGGATCAGGATGTGGGCTCCGCCGGCGCCACCGGCTCCGGCGAAGAAAACATCAAGGTCGTCGGCGCGCACACCATCGTCGAGCTCATGCGCCACGGCATGGAACCCCGCGAAGCGGGGCTCGAAGTCATGCGCCGCATCGTCCGCAACTACAACAGCGACATGACCAAAGTCCGCCTCCTCGATATGGAGTACTACATCGTCCGCAAAGACGGCGCCTACGCCGGCGTCACTCTCTGGAGCACCAGCCCCACCGGCAAACCCCGTGTCTTCGCCGTGAACGACGCGAATGGCTACCGCGTGGAAAAATGCGCGTATTTATTGGAGGGCGAGAGTCTGGAATGGCCGCCGTTCTGAGTCCACGAAGTAGCCGAAGAATCCCGGCAACGTCTCGGCCGCCCCTCCCGCCTCAGGTTCCCAAACCCCCCAAAAAACTCCCCCCACTTCCGGGCCTGAAGCAAAGGGACCGCAGGAACCAGCACGCTCGGAGAACCGGGCCCCCCGGCGCAGGACTTCGCGCCCCCAGCACGAAGCACAGGTATTCCAAGTACCTGCGGGCCGCGAGGAACTATGACACTCCGCGAGTTTCTTCTTCCTCCGCGCACCACCTCTTCTTTCGCCAAGCCACCCCGCCTCCACTCCAGCTTCGGCGGCCGCCATTCCAGTCACTTCGGCGGCGGAGGACATTTCAGCGGCGGACATCCCAGCCACAGCAGCCGACACTCCAGCCACGGCGGAGGGGGACACCACCGCTAGACCGCGTGCCCTGCCAACCCGCTCGCCCCTCCCGGGAAACCTCCGCCCCCCGCTCTCGCAATCCAGGAATAGGCCGATGATAACCAGTAGACCGTGCCGCGCGTAAGAATCCGCATCAACGCCGCGGCGTGGCCTCCAGGAAAGGCGAGAGATGTCTTTTATTGCATGGAACGACCGGCTGCTCGTCGGCGTTTCTGTCATCGATCAGGACCATAAGCGGCTCGTCCGCATGCTGAATGAGCTCTACGACGCCATCGCCCGCGGTGACGGTCAGGCCGTCGTCGGTGACCTGCTCAACCGCCTCGAGCTCTACACCCAGGACCACTTCCAGCGAGAAGAAGCCCTCTTCACCCAATCCACCTATCCCCACACCGCAGCTCACCGCCGGCAGCATGAGTGGATGCGCGCCAAAGTCGCCGCCCTGCAGACTTCATTTCGCGAAGGCACCCTCGGCGCTCCTTCCCTGCAGCTCATCACCATTCTCAAAGACTGGCTCTTCGACCACATACTCGGCATCGACCAGCAAATCGTCCCCTACCTGCGCGCCGCCTCGCTCGCCTGACCGCCCCGGCCAGGGATTTTCAAACCCACCCGCCGCCCTCCCGAACCACCGCGCCCGCGTGCGCGCCCCGTGAGGGAACCGCTGTCATCCTGAGCAAGCCTTCCGAATTCGTTGCGCCCGCTTTTGGGCGCAACCATCAATGCAGACGCGAATCGAAGGACCTGCGTTTCCCCGCTAACCGCTAAACCCTATACCCTGGCCTCGCCCTTCACCCGGTACCCCCACCCCCCGAAATACAGCACAAAGCAATAGCATGCCAGCGGAACCAGAAAGGCCATCCGGATACTCGTCGCGTCCGAAATCCGTCCCATGATCGCCGGGAAAAACGCCCCGCCAATAATCGCCATCACCAGCAGCGATGACCCCTTCCGCGTCGCTGGCCCCAGATGCCGAATGCTCAGCGCAAAAATCGTCGGGAACATGATCGAGTGGAAGAACCCCAGCAGCACTATCCCCGCCAGCGCCGCCGGCCCCCGCGACAGCAGGACCATCGCCACCGACACCAGCGACCCCGCCGCAAACGTCGCCAGCATCGCCGCTGGACGGAACCGCTTCATCAGCGCCGACCCGCCAAATCGTCCAATCATGAACGCCAGCAGGTGCAGCTTCAGATAATTCGCCGCCTCCACGTCGCTCGTCCCCGGATGCGCGAACTCCACAAAACGGATCACGAAGCTCGCCACACCCACCTGCGCACCCACATAGAAAAACTGCGCCAGCACCCCCTTCACCAAATGCGGAAACCCCAGGATGGGCTGCGCCACCGCCGGCGCGCCCTCCACCGGCTCTTCGCTGATCCTGGGCAGGTGCGCCCGCCCGATCAGCACCGCCATGCACAGAAAAATCGCCACGATGATCAGGTAGGGCAGCCGTACCACCGCGGCTTCCACCTGCGCCGGTGGCGCCGTCCCCGCCAGCTTGTGCGCCCGTGACAAAATCAGCCAGGCCCCAAACACCGGCGTCAGCACCGAACCGAGGGCATTAAACGACTGCGCCGTGTTCAGCCGCCGCTCCGCCGTCTCCGGCGGCCCCAGAAACGTCACATAAGGATTGGCCGACACCTCCAGAAACGACTGCCCACACGCCATGATGAACAGCGCCGCCAGAAACGCCGCATACACGTGCACCGAAGCCGCCGGCAAAAATAAAAACGCGCCCACCGCGCAAATCAGCAGCCCGCAGATAATCCCGCGCTGGTACCCCAGCTTGCCGACCACCCAGCCCGCCGGCCACGCCGCCAGAAAATACCCGCCGAAAAACGCCACCTGGATAAATGAAGACTGAAAATCCGTCAGCCCAAACAGCCGCTTCAGGTGCGGAATCAAAATGTCATTGAGATTGACACCGACCGCCCACAGCAGAAACAGGCTCGTCACCAGAATCAGCGGCCAGACATACCGCCGTTCCGTCAGCTTCCCACCCCCTCCGTCCACGCCTCGTCCCGTTTCCAGGTTCTGGTTTCCTCCCGGTTCCAAGCTCCTGACTCCTCGCTGCCTCGCTGATTCCTATTCCTCGCTCCCTGTCTCACTTGCCACCGGATTCCGCAGCACTCCCAGCCCTTCAATCTCCGCCACCATCACTTCGCCCGGCTTCAGCCACCGCTGCGGCTTTCGCCCCAGCCCCACGCCCGCCGGCGTTCCCGTGCTGATAATGTCCCCCGGCTCCAGTGCCGTCACCGAAGAGATGTACGCGATCAGCTCCGGCGCCTTGAAAATCAGCTCCTTCGTATTCGAGTGCTGCAGCACCTCTTCCCCAATCGACAGGCAAATTTCCAGCCGGTGCGGATCGCGAATCTCATCCTTCGTCACAATCGCCGGCCCAATCGGGCAAAATGTGTCGAAGCTCTTCCCCATCGTCCATTGCGACGTCGCCAGCTGCACATCCCGCGCGCTCACATCGTTCAAAATCGTGTACCCGAAGACATGTTCCTCCCAGTGCCGCGCCGCAATCTTCCGTCCCCCCTTCCCCATCACGATCGCCAGTTCCACCTCATAATCCGGCTGCTTCGTCATCGCCGGAATCCGTACCGTCTCCTCCGGCCCTGTCACCGCCGTCGGCAACTTCATGAAAATGGTCGGCACCTTCGGAATCTCCATGTTCGATTCCGCCGCATGATCCCGATAGTTCAGCCCCACGCAGAAAATCCGCCCCGGCTTGCGCAGCGGCGCCAGCAACCGCACTTCGCTCAGCGGAATCTTCGCGTGGCCCGCCCCGCCTCCTGCCCCCACCGCCTCTCCCCCCGCGCGAATTACTGCCATCGCGTCCGCAAATCCCGCCGCCAGATCCACCACCGCATCCCCCTCCAGCAACCCAGGACGCGGCTCTCCGTCACCCTTGCGAAATCTCACCAGTCTCATGCTTCTCTCCAAACCTTCCCGTCGGGATAGCTATAGTCCCGCAGCGTCTCAGCGAAAATCTCAATGCTGTACCCCGGCTTCTCCGGCAGCCGATAATGCCCGTTCTTCACCACCACCGGATCGACGAAGTGCTCGTGCAGATGATCCACAAACTCCACCACCCGATCCTCCCGCTCCCCACCCACGCACAGCGCATCGAACGCCGACAGGTGCTGCACATACTCGCACAACCCCACGCCGCCCGCGTGTGGACAGACCGGGATCCCAAACTTCGCCGCCAGCAGCATCACCGCAATATTCTCATTCACTCCCGCCAGCCGGCAGCTGTCGATCTGGCACACGTCCATCGCCCCCGCCTGCATGAACTGCTTGAACATGATCCGGTTCTGGCAATGCTCGCCCGTCGCAATCCGCACCCCTGCCTCTCGCCGGATCCGCGCATGCCCCAGCACATCGTCCGGACTGGTCGGCTCCTCCATCCACCACAGATCGAATTCCGCCAGTTCGCGCGTCCGCCGGATAGCCTCCTCCACATCCCACTTTTGATTCGCATCCATCATCAGCTTCCGGCCCGGCCCAATCCTCGCCCGCACCAACCCCGCCCTTCGCCGGTCGTTCTCGGGATCGCCGCCCACCTTCAGCTTGAAATGCGTCCACCCCTCCAGCAGCGCTGCATCGCACAGCCGCGCTATCTTCTCGTCGCTGAACCCCATCCACCCCACCGACGTCGTATACGCCGGCAATCCCTCCGCCTGCAGCTTCTTCAGCCGCTCCGTATACCCCGCCCGCCGCTCATCCAGCAGCGCCACCGCCTCCTTCCGCGTCAGCGCATCCGCAATGTAATGGAAGTCCACCATGTCCGCGATCCGCTCCGGCTCCATCTCTGCCAGCAGCCGCCATAGCGGCTTGCCCTCCACCCGCGCATACAGATCCCACACCGCGTTCACCAGCGCCGCCGTCGCCAGATGGATCACGCCCTTCTCCGGCCCCAGCCACCGGAACTGCGTGTCCCCCGTCAGCTCCCGGCTAAACCCGCACAGATCCTCCGTCAACGAACTGAGCGTCCGCCCCTTCACATACCGCGCCAAATACCTGAGCGCCTCCACGCACAGTTCCGTCCCTCGCCCCAGCGTGAACGTCAGCCCAAACCCGCGCTCCCCGCCATCCGTTTCCAGAATGCAGTAAGCCGCCGAGTAGTCCGGATCCTTGTTCACCGCGTCCGACCCAATCGTCTCCCGCGACGTCGGAAACCGCAGATCGATCACCCGTACATCCGTGACCCGCAACTCGCTCAACCTGATTCCTCCAAAACAAAAACGAAAACACGGTCATCCCGGCCGGACACTGAGCCTGCGCGACCAGACGAAGCGGCAGCCGAGGGACCTGCATCCTCCTCGCCTGTTGTTGGCGAGAAATGGCGAGTCCCATTTTTATGCATGAGACACAAATCTCAGAATTCAAAACGCTCGCCGTGAGAAACTGGGTGTTCGGCGCCATGCCACTCTACCAGAGGCGCTTCCCGCGATGCAGAAACCCACCCACACCGCTCTCCTCACCGGCAAAACCGCCGTCGTCACCGGAGCAGCCAGCGGCATTGGCCTCGCCATCGCGACCGCCTTCGCCCGTCACGGCGCCCGCGTCTGCCTTGTCGATATCAATGAGCCCGCCGCGCACACCGCCGCCGCCAAAATTGGTACGGCCGCCCAGGCCTTCCCCTGCGACGTCTCCGATTCCGCCGTCGTCCACCGCGCCTTCGAAACCATCCTCGCCCTCGGCCCCATCCACATCCTCGTCAACAACGCGGGCGTCGCCCACGTCGGCACCCTCGCTTCCACCACCGAAGCCGACTTCGACCGCCTCCTCCGCGTCAACGTCCGCGGCGTCTACCTCTGCACCCGCGCCGTCCTCGAACCCATGAAGCAAAACGGCGGCGGGGTCATCCTCAACATGGCCTCCATCGCCGGCATGGCCGGCCTCCCCGACCGCTTCGCTTACTCCACCACCAAAGGCGCGGTCCTCGCCATGACCTACTCCATCGCCCGCGACTACCTCGCCGACAAGATTCGCTGCAACGCCATCTCCCCCGCCCGCGTCCACACACCCTTTGTCGATGGCTTCGTCGCCAAAAACTATCCCGGCCGCGAATCCGAGATGATGGAGAAGCTGGGAGCCTCCCAACCGGTCGGCCGCATGGCCCTGCCCGAAGAAGTAGCCAGCTTAGCCACCTGGCTCTGCTCCGACGAAGCCGCCTTCGTCACCGGTACCAACTACCCCCTCGACGGTGGCTACATCAACCTCCGCGGCTAGAGCTCTCCCACTCCCCGGCTGTCATCCTGACGCGCAGCGCAAGGATCAGCGGTTGTTTTTCCTGTCCGGACAGCCGCCCAACCCGGCCGCTGCCACTTTTCTTACAATGTCGAATGACCGCGGAGAAGCCGAGATGGAAGTATGGACGGGTGTTGCCTGCCTGGTCGCCGACCCAAAATGCCAGGGCTTCAGGCGATTTGGAGACCATGGGATGGGGGCCTGCGTGACCGTGGCGGCTTCGGTCAGTTCGAAAGCCGATTTCACCGCATCGTCAGCAGCGCCGCCATCGTCTCCATCCCCTCCCACAAATTCTTCAGCCGCAAATTCTCATTCGCCGCGTGCTGATTATCGTCATAGTTCGCAATCGGGACCGTGATCGTCCGCGTGTCTGCCGCCCGCTCCATCGCTCCCAGCGGAACGCTCCCGCCCATCGTCGGCAGCAACACCACATTCCCCCGCGCGCCGCGCACCGCAGCAATCACCTCCTGCGCCACAGGCAGGTCCATCGGCGTCCGCACCGCGTTGTAACTCGCCGTGTCCCGCACCACCCGCGCTACTTTCGCATGCGCCAGCAGCATCTCCCGCGTCGGCTCCTCGTCCGTCACGAAGTATCCCTGCGACGCGATATAGTCCACCACCCGCTGCTGCTGCACCTTCCAGTCGATCCCCACCACCAAGCGCAAATCCAGATCCGCCGTCGCCGTCGCCGGAATCACGTTCGCCGCATGCGCTCCCGTCTGCCCTGACGACATGCCATTGATGTTCAGCGATGGCTGATTGATCGCCTCCAGCAGCGGCCCGTCCGCCGTCTCCACATGCCCCAGCCAGAATGCCTGCATCAGCATCGCATCATTCTTCGGAGCAGCCGCCAGCGCCGCCTTCTCCATCGCCGACAGCGGCGCAATCCCATCATAAAAATGCGGAATCAGGACTCGCCCCGTCGCATCCTTCATCCCCGCCAGCAGCTGCGCCAGCTCCAGCGCCGGATTCGGAGCCCAGTTCCCATAGTGCCCGCTGTGCAACCCATGATGCGGCCCATACACCGTCACTTCCAGATGCGCATCGCCTCGCGCCCCAAACACCACCGTCTGCGCCCCGCTCTGATCCACCGGCCCGTCGCATACCAGCAGCACATCGCCGTGCACCAGATCCCGGTGTGCCTCCAGAATCGTCTCCAGATGCGGCGAACCCGCCTCCTCTTCGCCCTCCCACACAAACCGGATATTCGCCCGCAAAGGAATCTTCGCCGCCCGCAGCGCGTCCAGCGCCGTCAGTTGCGCGAAGATCGCCGCCTTGTCGTCCCCCGCCGACCGCGCATAAATCCGCTGCTCGCCGTCCACCGTCTCCAGCGTTGGCATAAAGGGAGGCGTCTGCCACTCCGCCGCCGTCACCGGCTGCCCGTCATAGTGCGCGTAGAAAACGATCGTATGCTCCGCGCCCGGCGTTTTGATCGCTCCATACACCACCGACGGCGACCCCGGCAGCGTCAGCAGTTGCGCCGCCACGCCGCGCTGCTCCAGTTGCTGGATGAGAAACGCCGCATTCTTCCCCAGCCCCTCCGGATCGGCGGCCACATCGGGAATCGACAGAAATTGCGAAAACTCCTGCACCAGCTCCGCCCGATGAGCCTCCGTCCACGCGTGCGCCGCTTCCGCTCCCGGCGCTGGCCTCGCCGCCCTCTGCCCCAGCCCCCCAGCTGCCAGCGCCGCCATCCCCGCCACCATCCCAAGCTCTCTCAACATGGACGTAACTATACCGCCCCGCTTCATCAGACAGACCCATTCCTTCCCGTGTGGATCGAGCCCAGCTCCTGCGTGTCCGAATCCCCGGGGCCCGGCGCTCTAAACTGGAAACGCACAGCGCGGAGTGTCCGCCCGTGCGGCCAGCACATGACCGCAGCCATCGAATTCCGCGACCTCTCCTTCGCCCTTCCCGACGGCCGCCCCCTGCTGCGCAACCTCTCCTTCACCGTCGAAGAAAACTCCACCACCGTCCTCCTCGGCCGCAGCGGCTCCGGCAAAACCACCCTCCTCCGTACCGTCAACCGCATGGTCGCCCCCACCAGCGGCGATGTCCTCCTCCACGGCGCGAGCATCCGCGCTCAGGACCTTATCCCTCTCCGCCGCTCCATCGGTTACGTCATCCAGGAAACCGGCCTCTTTCCCCACTTCCGCATCGAACGCGACGTCGCCCTCGTCCTCGAAGCCGAACGCCGCCCCCGCGCAGAACGTAACAGCCGCAGTCACGATTTACTTTCAGCCGTCGGCCTCGACCCCGCCGCCTACGCCCGCCGCTTCCCCCACCAGCTCTCCGGAGGCCAGCGCCAGCGCGTCGGCCTCGCCCGCGCCCTCGCCGCCGACCCCTCCATCCTCCTCATGGACGAGCCCTTCGGCGCCCTCGACCCCCTCACCCGCGCCGAGATGCAGGACATGCTCCGCACCCTCCTCGCCCGCTTCCGCAAGACCGTCCTCCTCGTCACCCACGACCTCGACGAAGCTCTCTGCCTCGGCGACCGCATCGCCCTCCTCAGCGAGGGCCGCCTCGTCGCCCACCTCGCCCCCCAGGAATTCCTCCGCTCCACAGACCCCGCCGTCCAGGCCTATATCCGCGCCTTCCACCGCGGCGAAAGGAGCGCAACCAATGGATCGCAATGACGTTCATCAGAAACCCACGACTGTCATCCTGAGCGGGCCCGCCAAATTCGTTGCCCCTGCCTTTGGCGCAAAAATGAATTCGCCTGCGAGTCGAAGGACCTGCGGTTCGTCCTTTGGTCCGGAGGCCGGGTGCCCCATCTCTGCCCGGTTTTCGCGGATGTGGGATTCCACTTCGCTCGACCCCACAACCGGAACTCAACCATGACCCGGTTCCTCTCTCAGTACGGCGGCCAGATCGGCATCCTCACCCTCGAGCACCTCTGGCTCACCGGCTTCGCCATGCTCTTCGCCACCCTCATCGCCGTCCCCACCGGCGTCTGGCTTACCCGCTCCCCCCGCTGGGCCAAACCCATCATCGGCGTCGCCAACGTCCTCCAGACCATCCCCTCGCTGGCCATGTTTGGATTCCTCCTGCCCCTCCCCTGGCTCGGCGAGCGCGCCGCCCGCGTGGCCATCGTCGCCCTCACCGCCTACGCGCTCCTCCCCATCCTGCGTAACACCTACGCCGGCATCCAGGGCATCGACCCCAACCTCATCCAGATCGCCCGCGCCCTCGGCCTCACCAACGCCCAGCGTTTCTTCAAGATCGAACTGCCCCTCGCCGCCTCCTTCATCCTCGCCGGACTCCGCACCGCCACCGTCACCTGCGTCGGCATCGCCACCATCGCCGCTGCCGTCGGCGCAGGCGGATTAGGCGAGCTCATCTTCCGAGGCGTCGCCTCCGTCGACAACCGCCTCATCCTCGCCGGAGCCATCCCCGCCGCCCTCCTCGCCCTCGCCTGCGACGCCGCCCTCGGCCTCCTCGAACGCCTCTACCGCGTCCCCTCCCCGGAACCCGCCCCATGATTCAGCCTGCGTCTCCCGAAACCCAGCGAGCGCGGCCCTGTTTTGAAGAGTCGCGGCTTCAGCCGTGCCGTAAAAGCAGCAAAACATCCCGGGCCTTGGCCCCTGAGGGGTGGCTCTCTCTCCGGCGATCCTTGAAGTTCCTGATCGTCACACTCTCTGTTGCATTTTCTCTCGCCCTCACCGCCTGCGCCCCGCCTCGCCCCGACCACCCCGTCATCGGAGCCAAAAACTTTACCGAGCAGGTCGTCCTCGGCGAACTCCTCGCCCAGGAAATCGAAGCCAGGGCCCATCTTCCCGTCGAACGCCGCTTTTATCTCGCCGGCAGTTACATTTGCCAGCAAGCCATGCTCGCCGGTCGCATCGACGGCTACGTCGAGTACACCGGCACTGCCCTCACCGCCATCCTCAGGCAGCCGATTGACCGCAACCCCGACCGCGTACTCTCGACCGTCACCCGCCTCTACCAGTCTCGCTACCGCATCACCGTCGCCCCGCCCCTCGGTTTTGAAAACACCTTCGCCATGGTCATCCGCCCCGATGATGCCCAGCGCCTCCACATTGCCACCCTCAGCCAGGCCGCCAAAGACACACCCCAAATGCGTCTCGGCGTCGGTTACGAATTCGAGCAGCGCCCCGACGGACTCCCCGGCCTCTCCGCCGCCTACGGCCTCCACTTCAACGGCACTCCCCGCGTCATGGACCTCGGCCTCCTCTACCGCGCCCTCCTCAACCACCAGGTCGACATGATCGCCGCCAACTCCACCGACGGACCTGTCCAGGCCTTCCACCTCACCGTCCTTCAGGACGACCGCCACTATTTCCCGCCCTACCAGGCCGTCCCTCTCGTCCGCGACGAAGCCCTCCGCCGCTGGCCGCAGATCCGGACCGCCCTCAACGCTCTCGCCGGCAAAATCACCGCCGACGACATGCGCGCCATGAACGAAGCCGTCGATGGCCAGCACCGCGACCCGGCCGCCGTCGTCCGTGCCTTCCGCGCCGCTCATGGATTATGAAGGTCCCTCGCGCGACCCCATCCGCCGCCTCGCGCAGCCTGTATCATTGCCGACAAACCACCCAGCAAGGAGCACGCTGATGAATCCTCGCCTCCGCACGCGCCTTCTCGCCCTCGCCGCCTCTCTCCTCGCCTCCGCCACACTTGTCCAGGCCCAGGACATCTCCCTCGCCGTCGACGCTGCCCAGACGCCCCGGAAAATCCTGCATGTCCACGAAGTCTTCCCCGCCCACCCCGGCCCCATGACCATCTACTACCCCAAGTGGCTCCCCGGCGAACATGGCCCCGACGGCCCCATCACCTCGCTCACCGGCCTCCACTTCTCCGCCAACGGCCAACCCGTGCCCTGGAACCGCGACCTCCTCGACGTCTACACCTTCCACGTCGACGTTCCCGCCGGCGCCACTCAGCTCGACGCCAGCTACGACTACATCGAAGCCGCCGGCGCCTCCGCCACCGACAAACTCCTCGTCCTCGAGTGGAACGAAGTCGCCCTCTATCCCGCCGGCTCGCCTTCCCGTGACCTCACCTACGACGCCAAAATTACCCTCCCCGACGGCTGGAAGTACGGCACCTCGCTCCCCGTCGCTTCCGATTCCGGCAATCAGGTCGCGTTCAAACCCATCACCTTCAATCTCCTCGTGGACTCGCCCATCATCACGGGCGAATACTATCGCGCCATCGACATCACGCCCCCCGGCGAGCCCATCCACCACGAGCTCGACCTCGCCGCCGACAGCCAGGCCGCCCTCGCCATCTCCCCCGCTCTCCAGCAGGACATGGTCAACCTCGTCGCCCAGGCCGGCCTGCTCTTCGGAACACGTCACTATCGCGATTACCATTTCCTGCTCGCCCTCAGCGATCATGTTGCCCACTTCGGCCTCGAGCACCACGAGTCCAACGACAGCCGCCTCCCCGAGCGCGCGCTCATCTCGCCCAACGCCGGCCTCACTGTCGGCGGCCTGCTTCCCCACGAGTACGTTCACTCCTGGAACGGTAAATTCCGCCGCCCCGCCGACCTCACCACGCCCGACTTCGAGAAGCCCATGGAGACCGACCTCCTCTGGGTCTATGAAGGCCTCACCGACTACCTCGGCCCCATGCTCGCCGCCCGCAGCGGCTTCTGGACCCCCGACCAGTACCACGAATACCTCGCCTCCATCGCCGCCATGCTCGGTCCCGGCCGCCCCGGCCGCACCTGGCGCGATCTGCAGGACACTGCCACCGGCGAGCCCGGCGGCGGCCTCGGCTTTGCCCGCGGCTGGACGAACTGGCGCCGCGGCACCGACTACTACGACGAAGGCGATCTCCTCTGGCTCGAAGTCACCACCATCATCCACCAGACCACCCACGGCCAGAAGTCCATCGACGACTTCTGCCACCTCTTCCATGGCGGCCCCAACGACGGTCCGCAGACCAGGACCTACACCTTCGACCAGCTCGTTGCCAGCCTCAATACCGTCGCTCCCTATGACTGGGCATCTTTCCTGCGCGGCCGTCTCGACTCGCTCTCCCCCAACGCTCCCACCGGCGGCATCGAGAACGGCGGCTGGAAGGTCGTCTTCAACAGCCAGCCCTCCCACCTCGGCGGACGCCGCGGCAACTTCGGCGATGCCTACTCCATCGGCCTGCAGGTCAATGAGGAAGGCAACATCACCGACTCCATCGTCGGTAGTCCAGCCTACAAAGCCGGCATCACTTCCGGTATGAAATTGGTCGGCGTCGACGGCCGCGTCTACACCCACGACATTCTCCAGGACGCGATCCTGGCCGCCCAAACCAACCCCCAACCCATCAAACTTATGGTGGTGATCGATGACTACTACCACACCTTCAACGTCGACTATGCCGGCGGCGAGCGCGTCCCGCACCTCCTGCGCGACGACTCCAAACCCGACTACCTCGACGAGCTGATCAAACCCCACGTCGCAGCCGACTAACAACTGTCATCCTGTCCGAGTGATAACACTTCCGTATACCATTGGTTTAATTGCAGATAATGTGGAAGTTTTGTGCTGTGCAGGAACTGTGCAGGAGAACTGTGTAAATTTCAGCGAATTTGGCTGCTACATATCCCCTTGGGCACGAGGAGCCGGTGCGTCGCCCCTTCTTCCGAAGGTGAATCTGTGCCCATACGCGATGTCGGTTCCTGCTGTTCATACTGCTAACCATAA
>DATAWS010000022.1:0-37689 GCA_036267095.1 Acidobacteriaceae bacterium | reverse complement strand
GGATGGCCGGCAATGGGGAAGATTCGGGGGATGACTTTCAGGCAGGCGTTCTATGCCGAGATTTTGCTTCCGGCGTGTCCTTAATTGTGTTTTTCCATCCAGAGCAGGGGCTGGCGGATGGGGTGATTGCGGATGACTTCGGGGACACGGGGTTGCGGGTCGAGGCGCTGCCAGAGCGAGAGATACGAGGGCTGGTGGCAGGCGAGTCCGGCGAAGAGCAGGCTGGGCTGGCGCACGGGGAGATTGTCCCAGTACTCGACGTCGTGGCGGCAGGGCCAGGAGGATTTGTTCTCGATGAAAGGAAGCATGAAGCGAAAGGCGGCTTCGAGACCGCGGCCGTCGGGGGTGTGAGCTGTCCAGAGATTGTTGTGGGGGTCGGAGAGGACTTTGGCGTTCATGCCGAGGATGTCGAGGTCGAAGAGGGAATAGCTGTAGGGTTTGGTGCGCCGCAACTCCAGGGGGAAGCTGCCGTTGGCAGCGATCTGATCGGGGACGAGAACGTTGCGGAAGCGGTCGCGGCAAGATGCGCGGACGTCGTCGCCCCCGGTATAGGTGGCGAACTGGGCGGCCTGGAGGAGCCAGCAGGAGCCGTGGTTGTTTTTCGCGTCGCGCTCCTGCCGGCCGCGGCTGGAGGTGGTGAGCCAGGCGAGGTATTCGCTGAACCATTGGTGGGTGCCTGTCTGGGTGGGGGCGTCGAGGGCGTGGGATTGTTCGAGGACGCGGGCGGCCTGGGCGACTTCGACGAGGTGGACGGTGTCGATGATGCCGATGCTGCGGCCGGTGTTGATGCCGTGAATGGCCTGAGCGTGTTCGAGGTTGGGGTTCATGCGGGTGGCGGGGGTGACGAACCAGGCGCGGAGGTGGGCGGCGGCGTGGCCGGCAAAGGCGCGGTTGCCGGTGAGGCGCCAGGCGGCGGTGAGGGCGGGCATTTGAACGCTGAGGCGGATGAGCAGATCGCGGTGGGCGACGAAGTTGGCGGGATTGGATTCACCGTCGCGCTGGATGTAGGGGCCGTTGGGATCCTTCGGATTGGGCCACCAGTAGTCGCCTTCGGAGAAGAAGTCGTGGAGTCCGCCGGCGCTGCGGGGAGCGCGGACGGAGGTGATGGTTTCGGGTTTCTGCTGGAGATAGCCGCGGGCGGCGGGCAGGAGCCAGGGGCGCTCGATGCGGGCGACTTCGGTCCAGGGATGGTTCCATGCAAGGGCTTCGGCGGCGGCGCGGGAGAGGGAGGGTGAGGTGAGGGCCGCGGCGGCTGCACCCCTCAGGAATTCGCGGCGCGATGCGGGCATGGGGCAAGGACCTCGAGAAAAGATTCTCACTATAGTGACGCAGCGCGCGGGGGGGCGCTATGTCCGGGAGCGAGAGTCATCTCACTTTCCGGGACGCGGCTGCGTTCACGCGCAGTTGTTTTGTTTCAACCATAATGAGAGGGCCGAAGCGGACGCTTGTGATGACGCGCCTGGCGTCGGATTGGAATCCCTATGAATCTTCGTTCGGGTTGGCTCGCAGTGTGGATTTTCTGGATGGCGTGGCTGGTGGCGCCGGCCGGGGTCGCGCAGGATCAGACCCCGCAGAATTCAGCAGATCAGGGATTGGGTCCGCCGAGTCTGGTGTTGCAGGGCGTGGTTCGACCGGCGCAGAAGCAGACTTATTTTGAGGTGCCGTTTCACGTGCCGGCCGGAGTGCATCGCATCACGGTTTCGTTTGAGAACCTGGGGAAAGAGCAGCGCACCGTGCTGGACCTGGGGATTGAAGACCCGTTTCGTTTTCGTGGGGAAAGCGGGGGGAATAAGGATCACTTCACGCTGAGCGACACGGACGCGACGCCGTCGTATTTGCCGGGTGGGATACCGGCGGGGCAATGGAAGCTGCTGATCGCGGTGCCGAACATTCGGGCGGGGGTGACGTCGCGCTATCGTGCGGAGGTGTGGTTCGACTCGAAGCTGGACGACTCATCGTTTAGCGAAGAGCCGCTGAATTCGCAGGCGGGGTGGTATCGCGGCGATCTGCACATGCATACGGCGCACAGCGACGGCAGCTGTCCGAGCGAGAGCGGGAAGCAGGTTCCGTGTCCGCTGATCTTTACGGTGGAGGCGGCAGTGCGGCGCGGGCTGGACTTTATCGCCATCACCGATCACAACGCGACGTCGCAATATGACGATGAGCGGGAACTGCAGCCGTGGTTTGACAAGCTGCTGATGATCCCAGGGCGGGAGCTGACAACGTTTCACGGGCACGCGAACGAGTGGGGAACGACGCGGTGGATTGATTATCGGGTGGGGAGCGCGCAGGTTCCGGACGTGAACGCGATGTTTCGCGCGGCGCGGGGGCTGGGGGCGATTGTCTCGATCAATCATCCTGAACTGCCGACGGGGGAGATTTGCATGGGGTGCGGGTGGAATCCGGACCCGCCGGCCGACATGAGCCTGGTGACTTCGATTGAAGTGGTGAACGGCGGTGGGATGCCGGCGACGCGGTTTTGGGAAGCGCAGCTGCGGCGCGGGTATCGGCTGACGGCGGTGGGCGGCAGCGACAATCACCATGCGGACTGGCCAGCGGAGCGGGCGGCGTCGGTGGGCTATCCGACGACGGTGATTTATGCGCGAAATCTTTCGGTGGCGGGGATCCTCGATGGGATTCGGTCGGGGCGGGTGTTCATTGACGCGAGCGGATCGCGGAATCGGATGCTGGAGATGGCGGCGCATGCGGGCGGTGCGTCAGCGGAGATGGGCGGGGTTCTGGCTGCGGCTCCGGGGGAATCGGTGGCGCTGGATGTTCGTGTGGCGGGATGCGAGGGAGGGACGCTCGAGTATTTTTTGGACGGCGCGGCGAGTTCGGTGTTGCCGGCGCAGGCGATTGGGTCGGCGGATGCGACGCTGCACGCTGCCTGGAGTTCCGATGGTGCGCGCCACTGGATTCGCGTGGAGGCGCATGGGGCGGATGGGCGGCTGCAGCTGTTGGGGAATCCTGTTTATGTGAACTGGGGATCGGCGGGCGATCCCCGCTGATGAGTTGAAAGGACTGGGATGCGTCACGCTGTTTTGCTGTTTTTGTTTTCGACGATTGCACTGGGGGGTGGTGCGCAGGCGCGCGACATGTCTCGGCCGGGCAGCCGGTCGGTGATGGATGCGCACAACTGCTATCCCTATGGGGAGTGGTGGCACGACCGGATCGACCGCGCGCTTTCCGGGGGGACGCCGCTGGCGATCGAGCAGGATTTGTATTGGTACACCGATGCGAAGACGGGGCAGTCTCGGTCGGTGGTGGCGCATGGGGCTCCGGTGAGTGGAGATGAGCCGGGGATGGAGCAATACTTTTTCGAGCGGGTGCGGCCGGTGGTGGAGCGGGCGCTGCGCGAGGGCAATCGTGGCAACTGGCCGCTGATCACGCTGAATCTCGATTTGAAGACGGATGAGCCTGCGCATCTGCATGCGATTTGGGAGCTGCTGACGAAGTATCAGGACTGGTTATCGACGGCGCCGAAAACGGCGAATGGCGGGCAGGTGGAAGCGCTGAGGGTGCGGCCGTTGCTGGTGCTGACGGGCGAGTCGGATGCGCAGCAGGCGGTGTTCAACGATGAGGTTCCGGTGGGTGGGCGGCTGCTGGTTTTTGGCGCGGTGCACACGAACACGAAGGATCCGATGGCGGCGCCTGAGGTTTTGGAGCCGGAGCCGGCCAGCAATTATCGGCGGTGGTGGAACAATCCCTGGAAGGTGGTGGAGGAGGGCGGGCAGCAGCATGCGGGCGCGTGGACGGCGGGCGATGACGCGCGCTTGCGGGCGCTGGTGCAGCACGCACATGCGCAGCATCTGTGGATCCGCTTCTACACGCTGGATGGGGCGACGGAGAAGGAAGAGAGCTGCAATGGGTGGTTCCACAGTTACAATTTCGGATCGCTGAGAGCTGCGGAAGAGCGATGGCGCGCGGCAGAGGAGGCGGGCGTGGATTACATTGCCAGCGATCAATACCGGCTGCTGGGTGGGTTTCTGCGGCACGCGCAGGTTGCGGCGAGTCGTGGCGGGAGTTGCGCAGTCAAAGGGGGGCGGGGAGGGGCCGGGCGCTGAGCGGAGGGCATCCTCTGGAATGGGGGGCCGAGGTGTCTCATATAGTGAGACAGCAATATCAATGCGCGGGAAAACGCTTGACCGCCGCTATTGCGATACTCCAGGATGTCTGGAGCGGGATGCGCTGGAGTTCTTCGTCCAGCTGATGCTGCCAATTCAACCATGAGGTTGCTGCCGATGAAGGGGATGTTTTCGCGTCGCGCGATGCTGCAGGGAACGGGTGCTTCGCTGGCCATGCTGGGGATGCGGGGAGCGCTGGGGCAACAGACGGGAGCCGGGGAAACGGCGGCTGAAAGCCAGGCGGATGCGATGCAGGCGCAGACGCGGGCCGAGCGGATGCAGTGGTGGCACGCGGCGCGGTTCGGGATGTTCATCCACTTTGGGGTGTACAGCACCTTCGAGCGGCATGAGTGGGTGATGGAGGACGAGGCGATTCCGATTGGGGAGTACACGGCGCACGCGGCAAAGTTTGATCCCGCGCCCAACTGTCCGCGAGCGTGGGCGAAGCTGGCGAAGGCGGCGGGGCAGAAGTACATGGTGATGACGACCAAGCATCATGAGGGCTTCTGCAATTTTTCGTCGAAGCAGACGGATTACTGCGCACCGAAGCAGGGACCGGGGCGCGATCTGGTGCACGAGTACGTGGAGGCGGCGCGGGCGGAGGGGCTGCGGGTGGGGTTCTATTACTCGCTGATGGACTGGCACCATCCGGATGGGGCGCGGTGCGCGACGGACGAGGCGGCGAGGCAGCGGTTTGTGGAGTACACGCACGGGCTGATCCGCGAGATTATGACGGACTACGGCAAGATCGACGTGCTGTGGTACGACGTGGCGTGGCCGCTGGATGCGCAGGGGTGGGAATCGGAAAAGATGAACCAGATGGTTTTCGCGCTGCAGCCGGAGATCATCGTAAACAACCGGAACAAGCTGCAGGGGGATTTCTCGACGCCGGAGCAGAGGATTGAGGCGGAGAAGAATGGGCGTGCGTGGGAATCGTGCATGACACTGAACGACAGCTGGGGTTATCAGCGGGCGGACGACAACTGGAAGTCGTCGCGGACGGTGATTCGGAATCTGATTTCGTGCGCGCGGGATGGGGGGAATTATCTGCTGAACATCGGGCCGAAGCCGGATGGATCGATTCCGGAGGAGTCGGTGCGGGTGCTGACGGAAGTTGGGCAGTGGATGGACACCAACGGGCACTCGATTTACGCGTCGGATTTGTGCCAGGTGCGGCGGTCGAATTATGCGAGCTTTACGCGGATCGGCAACACCTTATATATGCATGTGCACTTTTGGCCGGGCGAGTATGTGGCCGTCAGCGGACTGCGGACGAAGGTGACGGGAGCGAAGCTGGTGAAGACCGGGGCAGAGGTGAGGTTCACCCAGGACGACTTCCAGACAAAGTTTGTGGGGCTGCCGGAGAGAGCGCCGGACTGGCCGGTGGCGACGCTCGAGATCGAGTGCGAGTCGGAGCCGGTGCAGGACACGGACTATGTGCGGATTAATAAGCCGCGGGCGGGGGTGTAGGGGGGAGTGGCGGAGGGAGAGGGATTCGAACCCCCGGTACCCTTGCGGGCACAGCGGTTTTCAAGACCGCCTGTTTCAACCGCTCACACATCCCTCCGCTGAGGGGACGGCTGTTTCCATAGTACGACGGGGCTATTGGATCAGCATGACGGGGCCTTGCCAGAAGGCGGCGCGATGGCCGGCGGGGTCGAGGACGCTGACCTGGCATTGATAGCGGCCTGGCGCGAGCTTTCCGAGGGCGACCTGGAAGTTGAGCGGGACTACTCCGAGGCGAGTGGTGGGCTCGGGGGTGACCGCGATGGGTTGCGTTTCCATGGCTATCTTCTGGTCGCGATAGAAACTGACCCAGGCAACCAGCGGGGTTGGGTTTGCGGCGGGAGCGGGTGCGGCGCCGGTTGTGGCCGCCTGATCGCGCGCGTAGGCCTGCAGGTAGACGTAGAGAGTGCGGTCGACGGCGAAGACGCGGTTGACGCTGGGGATGAGCTTTTGGCCGCCCTGCACCAGCGGATTGGCTGCATCGTCTTTAGCCTGCTCCTTGCCGCGCTGCGCGTTGTAGAGGGCGTCGTTGAGGTCGATGCGCTGGCTGCTGAGGACGACTGAACTGAGGGCGACTTTCCTGTTGACCTTGTTCAGGTCGGGGATGGTGAAGTAGGTCTGAAAGGTGCCGATGCGGCCGGTTTCGTCGTCGCGCGCCAGGAACTTGATGGAGTATTTACCGGGAAAGAGGGTGAAGCCGGCGTCGTACTCTATCGGCCGTTTTGCCAACTGCTGTGCGGTTGCGTCGCTGAGCCTGATATTCACGTTGTCGCGCACGTTGCTCATGGTCATGCCGGTGGTTGCGTCCTTGACCTCGCAGACAAAGTCGATGAGGGTGCGTTCGGCGCCGAACTTTTTGGCCAGGGCCAGTTCGCGTCCGGGAATCTTGACGATGATGGGGACGTAGTATTCGGCGTGATTGAGCTGGAAGTAGTCGATCTCCATGGCGATGGTGAGATCGGTGACGGGATCGCCGAGCATGAGCGCGTCTTCGAGCTGGCGCTCCTTGTCGGCGTCGGTGAATTTGTTAAAGGTCTTATTGGCGTAATAGCCTTCGCGATAGTCAAGTTTGGCGCCGAGGGGGGAATCGACGGTGATCTTCACGTGGCGGAAGTGGCCGTTCTGCGCGGTATTGGTGGTGTAGTAGCCGACGATGTAGTAGTCCTCGATGGCTTTCTGCGCCTGGACGATGCCGCGGGTGAGGTCGTTGTTGTCGAAGAGGGCTTTGCCGCCGGTGTCGGCGCCGAGCGAGTACATGGTGTCCTGCGACTGCTGGAACCGGGTGGTGAGGGCCTGGGCAGCGGTGCCGGAATACATCGCGGCGTTGCCTGGCGAGCCCTGGGTAGCGTCGCCGAGCGGCGCTTCCGCGACCAGGCCGCGGGCGTCGATGGGCCAGAAGCTGACGCCGGAGCGCACGGCCGCGTCGATAGTGGCGTGCAGTTGCGCGAGGTTATCGAGGCCGCTCATGCGCATGCCGCTGGCAAAGTAGATGAGCGATTTTTTCTCGCTGAGGCTGCCGAGCATTTTGGCGGCGGTCATGAGCGCGGAGAGCTGGCGGTCGTTGTTGAAGATGTTGAACTCGCTGTCGTCCTGGCCGAAGGAGGCGCCGGTGTCGGCGCTGCCGGAGTCGTCGATGGATTCGACATTGCCCTGGCCTTCGCCGATCACGAGGGTATCGAGAATGCTGAGCAGGCGATTGCGGTCGGCGGTGAAATCCTGGAGGACGTCGACGGAGCCGCCGGCGTAGCGCAGGATGGCGACCATATCCGCCGGGGTAATTTGGGTACGAACGAATTTCTCGGCCGCGCGGAGCGCCCGCAGCTGATCGTCGGGGGACATGGCGCTCATATCGAAATAAAGGGCGAGCAGGCGATGGCCGCTGTAGTTGATTTTGCCGGGGACTTCGGGAGCGATCTGGGTGCGCACGAGGCGGTTGTAAAGCGTGATCTGCTCCTGGTCGGGCGGCGTGACGGGCAGGGGCGTGCTCTCGGTGGCGAGCGCCTGGTGCTCGAAGATGCGGATGGTCTGCGGGACGCCGTCTTCTTCGACGTGGAAATCCTTTTGGGTGAGGCCAGGGACGAAGTGGCCGTCTTTATCTTTAACGACGACGGTTTCGACGACCAGCTGGGAGTTCACGGAGATGGTGAAGGTTCCGTTCTGGCCGGTTTGCAGGTTGGTGCCGGTGGTCTGGGCGGGCGCAGAGAGGCCGCAGGCGAGGGTGAGCAGAAGCAGGTGCGTCGACGGTCGGGTGAGGATTCGCATGGTCAGAACCTCAGCCGTCCGGTGATCTGCAAACTGCGCATGGGATTCGAGGCCGCGGGCAATCCAAAGGTGGTGCTGTTCACGGTTGTGTTCCAGGTGGTGTACGTCGCGTGGTTCAGCGGGTTGGTTGCGTCCACGCGGACGTCGAGGCTGCGCGTACTTTTTAGACGAAACGTGCGGGCCAGCGCACCATCGAACGTGAACTCGTCGGGACCGATGATGGAGTCCCGGCGCGCGTCGCCCCAGCTTCCCGGCGGGGGCGCGGTGAAAGCAGCGGCATTCAGGAAGTAGCCGGATGGGCCGGTGTACAGCGGGGCACCGGTCACATCGGGACGGTAGGATCCGGTGATGCCAGTTCCCGGCACGGCGGTCACGAGGTTGGGCGTTTCGGGGAGTCCACTACCGGCGGTGAGCCGGGTGAGCACGGTCCATTCTTTGAAGACGGTCCCGCGCCATCCGCTCAGCAGCGTTTCGGTCAGGCCCATGCCGGTGGTGTACTGCAACGTCGCGGTTACCAGGTTGCGCTGATCGAAGCTGGAGAGTCCGCGTTCTGCGCTGAGATCGAGCCAATTCTGCGCGATGACCGGATTCGCGCTGGGAGTGGAACTCGTATCGCCGGGGGCGGACAGCGCGGCTGAGGTTTCCACGTGTCCCTGGGCGCCGACCTGGGCATCGTCATCGAGGGACCTGGACAGGATGTAATCGACGGTTGCGGTGAGGCCGCCGCGCAGGCGCCGCCGCACCTGCAGTTCCGCCGCCTCGCGCGTGGAGTTGCCGTTGGAGGTGCGGTACACGAAGCCGGTGGGGCAGGAGGGGCAGGGGTTGGCCGCGCCGATGGGCCAGGTGTTCGGCAGGAACTCCTGCATGCCGCGCGTGCCTTTGACGCCGGAGTAGGTCGCGGTGACGACGAGGGCAGCGGGGAAATCCTTTTGCAGGGAAAGCTGCCAGTCCTGGGCATAGCCGACGCGGAGGTTGGGATCGACAGCCCAGGTGTCGGCGGTGATGCCCGCGCAGTTGACGAAGCCATTTGCGAGAGTGAGCGGGCAGGTGCTGCTGTTGGCGACCTGCAGGCTCTTCGAGATGGGCGCCTGCTGGGCCAGCATTTGGGCGCTGGAGAGATAGATGGAGGTGTCGTCGTAGATGCCGTAGCCGGCATGGACGACCAGGGTCGATGCGGGGATGGGGCGCCACGAGATGCCGATGCGCGGCTCGATTCCGCGGAGGTCGGGACGCACGAGCGAGGCAGGATAGCTGGTACCGGTGAGCGAACCTTTTGGGTTGCTGGCGAGCACGGGGACAGCGGCGGTAAATCCGGGGGCGATGTCGAGGTTCACCATGCGGCCGTAGAGTTCAGTCATGGGCGCGCCGTATTCCCAGCGGAGGCCGGCGTCGACGGTGAGCTCGGGAAGGACGCGAAAGTCGTCGTTGACATAAGCGTCGGCGGCGGTCTGGCGGAAATATTTGTCGGGATTGCCAAAGGCGAGGGCGCTGGTGTCGGGGATGCCGAGCAGGAAGTCGGCAAAATCCGATCCGCTGGTGGTGACGGCTCCTGGGGAGAGCGCGGGGCTGCCGGGCGCTGCTGTGGCCGCGCCGGTAAAGGTGAAGGTTCCGCGGGGATTCGACTGCGTGAACTCGTTGAACTCCTGCCTGCGGTAGTCGCCGCCGAAGGCGATGGTGTGGCGGCGGTGGGTGGTGGAGAGCTTAAGCGAGACGGCATCGGTGCGGTTGCGATTGAACTCGCTGTTGGCATCGTTGAGCGCGGTGATGCTGGAAAAGTTGAGATAGGGCGGGCCCCAGTATTGGGGATTCTGATCGTTGCCGGTGATGCCGGCATAGCCGGAGATGTTGATGCGGTTCTCGAACTGGGGACGGAGCAGGGTGCGGAGGCGCGAGAACTGGTAGCCCACCGTGGCGAAAATCTGATGGTTGTACTGGTGCGACCAGTTCATCTTCGCGTTGAGCCCGAGGGTGTCGGTGGTGTCGACAAAGTTGAAGACGTTGGCCGCGTCCGCGCGTTGACTTTGAAAGGCGAAGCTTCCGTAGAGCTGATCTCTGCGGCCCAGATTTTTTTCCATGCGCGACTCGAGGGCGTCGGCGTGGGTGTGGTTCAAAACCTCGGTTTCGTAGTTATAGCGCGCGTTGCCGGGGATGTTAGGCAGCGGATAGAGATTGAGCAGGGCCTGAGCCTGCGGGCTCACGGGGATGGGGGAGGTGAAGGGCTGTCCGGTGGAGGGGTCATAGATGGAGAGCGGCTGGCCGAGGGGATTGGTGAGGCCGCTGAGATCGCCGCTGCGCTCGGCAGCGTCGGGCAGGAGGGCGGGATCGGTGACGCCGGTGCTGTCCCGGGTCCACTGATAGGCCACGAAGAAATCCGGACCGTGGTAGAAGAGGTGGGGGATGATGAGCGGGCCGCCCACGGTAAATCCGGCGATGATGCGGCTGTAGGCTGCTTTGGGCAGCTGGAAGCCGGTGATGGAATAGGGGCGGGCGTCGAAGGCGGAATTGCTGACGGCGGTGGCGAAGCCGCCGGTGTAGAGTCCGCGGGTGCCGGGGCGGTGATTGCCGAAGGCCGGAGAGAGGGAATATTTCGAAGTGGAGGCGTTGTTGTCGCTGCCGTTGATGAGGAGGCCGTCGGCGGCCTGCTGCTGGTTCTCATCGGAGGGTGGAGGCGGCATAGCGGCGGTGGTCTCGGGTGTTTTCGGGGTGGACTTCGGCTTCTCCGGTGCGCGGGTGGCCAGCTGCGGGTTGGGCGGCGCGGCGGGATGAGTCACCTTGGTTTGCGCGAGCATTTGCGCCAGGGGCAGAAGCGTAAGTTCAAATTTGCCCTGCGGCGCATTCGGTGCGACGGTTACGTCGCTCTTCAACGTGGCGAAACCGCGCATCTGGACTTCGATTTTCCACGAGCCGTCGGCGAGATCGGGGAAGGCATAGAGGCCCTGTTCGTCGGTGACGGTGGAGAACTGCTGTGCGCCCTGGCTTACGGTCACGGTGGCGCCGGGAATGGGCACGCCGCCGACAAAGACCTGGCCGTGATACTCCGTGGCCCACGCGGAGGCGCAGGCGAGGACGATGGCCAGCCGGCAGATCCATCGCCGTGCTCGCCTCGAGTGCGCGTTCCCGGTCAGCATAGCCATCGATGCAGTGCGTTCTCCGCTGTGCTCAAAGGACGCAGGGACGCGGAGGTTCGGTCGTGGGAAAGAGCAGGGAAACGGTGGCCGCCGGTCGCTTGTGGTCCTGCCTGCGGCTGCATAACGGCATTCATGAGCTTACGCAGACGGCGCCGCTTTAGTTCGGCGAAGGATGATCGACGTGATCGATCATCAGCACCGGCACCTGTGTTTTCTGCGCCTCCAGCTTCAAGTCCAGCTGCTCCCGGATGGCGGTGAACAGCGGAGGGGGCACATCGGTGGCGTCGGCCGGCGGGGGAGGCACCTTGATTCCCATGCCGGCAAACTGGGACTCGTCGGGCGTCCACTTCAGGGTGAAGTTCCAGCGCCCATCGAGTCCAGTTTTGTCCACGACGGGCCGGTCCAGCACCGCCGACTGCATCAGGCCGGTGAAATCTCCCACGGTCGCGTTGCGAACGTGGAGGGTGCCGATGGGGCCAAAAAACAGCCCGGGCAGCCCGTTTGGATCGCTGGTTTCCTTCGTCATCTTCGGCCCATCTTTGCCGACGGTCAGGATGTACGCGCCCATTTCCCGGTGGTCGTTGTGGAACTTTAATGCGAACCGGTCGGCCAGCATTTTACGGAGCATGGTCTGCATCTGTTTTTGGTTCGGCCGGCCGGGGGTATCGGGTTTCGCGTCGATGTCCCACTTGTCAGTGGCCATCCAGTCGGGACCGCCGACGATCTGCTTCTCCTGAACGTCGTATGCGAACTTGATCAGATCATTGAGGGAGAAATTCACGACCACCAGGTCCGTCCCACGAACGGTGATGTAGGTGCCTCGTTCGTCGGGCCTGGTTGGCTTGATGGTTGCGACTTCGAAGCTGGGATTCGCGTCAGCTGCCATGGGAGGAATGCGGGGCGGCGGCGCCGGCATGGCCCACTCCGTCTCCGGTGTCGCCCGCTCAAAGACCAGTGGCAGGGTGTGGTCGCCCTGTGTGCTCGCACCGCTGATCGAGTTGCCATCGGCGGACATCTTGCCCTCGTAGGTGAGGCCGGCGAATTCGATCGCGTACTTCAGGGTGCCGCTGTCAAAACTGATCGAGCTGGTTGGTATCCCCTGGGCGCTTTGGTCGATGCTGAAGAACGTGGCGTGGAGAGCGCCTTTGTCGTCGTTCGTGACTTTCAGCACGGTACGGAGATCGTGGCCGCCGGGGGCGTGCAGGGTGCCCTGCCAGGTGCCGACGATCCCGCCTTTGTCCGCGGGCGCCTGGGCGTGTGCCATGCCGAGCGTTGCTATGACTGCGGCGACTGCCCATGCCAGTCGTGTCCTTCGGCTCAATCCCATGATGCGGACCTCTCCTTTTGCGGGCGTTGTTTCAGGCCGCGGGCGGCAAAACTGCGCCACTTTCGTGATGCTCGGAAGCATACACCATCCATGTGCTTTGCCTTTGACTCAGCAATCATGCGGCCAACATCGCCGCGTCGTGCGTTCGACCCAGCACCGGTCTTCAGGCAACGCATCGAACCTCCCGACGGGTGCGCGCTGTCCGCTTTCCGACAACGCCGTTCATTTCCGGACACGGCGCTCAGGCGCAACGCTCAATTGGGGGATGGCTGATCCACGCGATCGATCACCATCACCGGGACATCCATCTTTTGCGATTCGAGCTTCAGCCCGAGCTGCTCCTGCATTGCCGTAAAGAGCGGGGGCAGGCTTGCGGCGGGATCATCGGCAGGCGGCGGCTTCAGCTGCCCCCCGAACTGAGTCTCGTCGACCAGCCAGCGCAGCACAAAATCCCAGTGTCCAGTGAGTCCTGTGTGGTCGACCACCGGACGATCGAGCACGGTGCCCTGCAGCAGCTCGGTCAAATCCCCCATGGTTGCATTGCTCATGCGGATCAGGCCGCCGGGCCCCTCCACATAGCGCGGCCTTCCTGAGGACTCGGCGTTCTTCGTCAATTTCGCCCCGTCCCTGCTCACGGTGAGCACATAGGCGGCCATCTCACGTTTGTCCTGGTGGAAGTGGAGCGCGAAGCGGTCGGCGAGCAGTTGCTGCAGGACCATGCGGAACTGCGCTCCGTCCGGCGACCCGGGCGTATCGGGCTTGGCCTCGATGTCCCACTTCTCGGTGCCCATCCAGCCGGGCCCCCTGAGGATTTGTTTCTCGTGAACATCGTAGACATACTCGATGAGGTCGTTCAGCGACATGCGCTCGATCACGATCTCGCCGCCGCGAAAGGTGATGGCCGTTCGCGGTGCATCGGGGGGACAGGGCTTGATCGTCGCCACCTCCACGCCTGGCTTTGCATCTGCGGCCATCGGCGGCATCGTTCGCAGGGGTGCGGGAATCGCCCACGCCGTTTCCGGGGTCGTTCGCTCCAGCACTACCGGAAAGCTGGAACCGTTTTGCCGGACTGCGCCGCTGATCGAGTTTCCGTCAGCCGACAGCTTTCCCGCGTATGTGAACCCAAGCAGATTGATCACGAAGCGCAGGGTTTCGCCCGCGAGGGTGACTGAGTCGGCCGGGATCGGCGGCCCGTTTTGGTCGATGCTGTACAGGGTCCCGCTCAGCGCACCTTTTTCGTCCCTGGCCAGCTTCAGCACGAGGCGCAGAGTGTGGCCGTCGGGTGTGCGCAGCGTGCCTTGCCAGGGGCCGGCAATCCCGTTCTTTTGCGCAGGCTGGGTTTGGCCTTGCGCCGCGCGCACGACTCCCGCGGTCACCGGCACGGCCACCGCCGCGACGCAGGCCAGGGCCAGCAGCAGCTTGCGGTGCACGTCCAGCTGCCGCACGCTCCGCCCGGACAGGATGCGCGCGATCCGCTGCTTCAGCTCCGATCCGGTCACGCCCGACACGCAACTGAGGGGCGCCTCTACGCAGAACTTGCAGACGTTCAGGATTCCTTCCGCATAGGCGAAGGGTTGGCGGGTCGTTTCGAGAACCGCCTCGTCGCAGGCGCGCTCGCGTTCTTCGATCAGCCGCGTTCGCAGCCACCAGACCACGGGGTGAAACCAGAACAGCGCTTCGACCACCATGTGCAGCGCGGCGGTGAGGTTGTCTCGGCGACGGATATGGCACAGCTCGTGGGCCACAATGGCGTCGAGTTGCTCCGTGCTGAGCCGCTCGGCAATGCCGCGCGGGAGCACCAGCATTGGCCGCACGATTCCGAAGACGCCGGGCTCGAGGTTCTGTGCCACCAGCAGCGCTCGGCTTCTATCGGCCAGCGCGATCGGTTCTCCGCGCCGTACCGTCGCCCGCAAACGGAGCCAGTTCGCCATCCAGCGGCCCAGCAGCAGAAGTGTGCCGCTTGCCCAGACGCTTAGCAGGGCCAGCGGCAGCCAGTCTTCCGAGGCATGCCGAGCGGCTTCCGCGGCCGTGACGATGTTGGGGTCCGGGGCAGCGGACCACGGTTGCAGCAACGGCTGCGCCACGCCTTCCACTACGGTCGCCATGGCGGGTTGCGTGCGATCGAGATGCGCGGCCCACGGCAGATGGGCGCCGACCGCGATGAGCAGGGAGAAGGGGAGCAGGAACTTGAGGGAAGCGGCCATCCACAGCCGGTAGCGCAGCCGCGCCGGATTCCGCCCTAGCGCCAGCGTGAGGAGACCCACGCCCGCCGCAAACACGGAGGACTGCCAGAGATGATGGAGCAGCGGAATCGTCCAGGATCCCCAGGGAGGGGAATTCATGACTACTCTCCCTTCCGCCGGTGGCTCCTGAGCAGCTTCTCGGCTTCTTTCACATCTCCCAGCGAAAGCTTTCCCGACTCGATTAAGTGGGCCATGAGCGGCTGGCTGCGGCCGCCAAAATAGCTCAGCAGGTCGTCGATCAGCCGCCGCTGCGCTGCCTCGCGGGTGATGAGGGCTTCAAAGACGTGAAAATTGCCGACCTTCCTGGCCCGCCGGACGATCCCCTTGGCCTCCATACGGTACACGGTCGTCTGCACGGTCGTATAGGCGGGCGTTCTGCGCGCAGGGATTTCTTCCTGGATCTCGCGGATGGAAAGCTCTCCGCCGCTCCACAGCGCCTCCATGACCTGGAACTCGAGTTTCGAGAGCCGAGCGCTCGCCAAAGGCTTCCCTCCTACCGATGTAGTATTGTCTACTACAAGTGTAGTTGAGAAGGCAAGCAGTTTCTGCCGGGGGTCATGTCCGCGGTCCTACAATGGACGGGGAGCCTGGGTATGTGTGGCCGGTATTTTCGCCGTTCCGACAAGCAGCGCATCGCTGAGGCATTCAAAGTCGGGGTGCCTTCGTCGTTCGAGATATTGCCGGACTACAACGTCGCTCCCGCCACGATGCAGCCGGTGGTTGTCGAAGACCGCGACAGCGGCGACCGCTCCCTGGCTCTCATGCGCTGGGGGCTGATTCCTTCCTGGTGCGACGATCCGAAGCAGCTGGGGGTGAGCACGATCAACGCGAAGGGCGAGAGCCTGATGAAGAAGCCCATCTGGCGCGAGCCGTTCCTGCGGCGGCGGTGTCTTGTTCCCGCAGATGGTTTTTACGAGTGGCAAAAGCTGGATGCAAAAACGAAGCAGCCGTGGGCCATCGGCCTGCGCGGCAGCGAGCCGTTCGCGTTTGCCGGGCTGTGGGAGCACTGGAAGCCCCGCGACGGCCAGCCGGCTTTCGAGACGTTTTCGATCATCACCACCGAAGCCAACGAGCTGACCGCGCCCATGCACAATCGCATGCCCGTGATTGTTGCGCCGCGCGACTACGAGCGCTGGCTGCGGCGTGGGGATCCAGGCCGCCCGCCTGTCGACTTGCTCCGCCCGCATGAGCCGGCATCGATGAAGGCGTGGAAGGTCGGCGCCGCGGTTGGCAACGTCAAAAACAATTCGGCGGAGCTTTTGGAACCCGCCATCGCCGCGGCTGAGAAAGCCGCGCCACCTTACACACCTTCGCTCTTCGATTGCTGATTTGCTGCGCCTGAGCGCGGAGGGTGCTTACTGCAGTCCCGCCGTGATCATCGGGAGCCCGGTCGGCGGCGAGTGGCTTACCTGGGCGTCCACATTGGGAGCGAGCGCGCAGTCGGGGTTCGTCACCGGCGTCAGGTTCACGTTCCAGCCATCGACCACCACCAGCGGCACAGCGCCTTTCAGATCCGCGAGCGCCGCGTCAATCGCGATGGTGCGGCTTTCGTCCTCGCCGAGCCAGATGTAATTGTCCGAGTAGAAAACCGGCAACACCCGCTCTCCCGTGTTTTTGCTCCGCAGCTGCAGGTGCACCAGCAGGGCCAGCGTCTGGCCGGGATTTTTCAGCGTTACCTCGAGGTGCAGGCGGCCGCCTTCATCCTGCCGCGTGATGGTTCCCTGGAGGTTCACCACGGGCAGAGCGTTCAGCGGCGACAAATCATTGCCCTGTTGCGGCGCGGGTTTCCAGTACAAATTGCGGGAGACAATCCGGCCCTGTGGGTCGCGCAATTCCATTTTCACGAAATAGACGGGGGGCAGGGAAGAGGGCAGCGGCAGCGGTCCCAGGCTGATGGCGGTATCCGCGGGTCCGTTCACGGGGATATCCCGCGTTACGCCCGCCTGCCAGAGGCTCAGCGTCGATGTGATCGGGGCACCGCTGGGTGGAATGTGCTGGTGGAATCCGGGCGCCGAGAGCACTTCCACATGCGCGGTGTAGCCGGTGAGCGGGTGAGGCGAGTTGTTGATCACCTTCAGCGTGGCGTCGTCCTCGTCCATCTGAATGTGGATCATCTCCGCCGCCGATTTGACGGCAAACAGGGAGGCGTTTGGCTCCAGGTCGTGCGCATACAGCTGCCAGACAAAGCTTGGCTGGGCGGGGTTGCTCATCCACGTCAGGACGCCTGTGTCCGGCGCAAAGAGGTGGGCGTTGCGGCCCTCGTACATGGCGCGATAGGCCTCGTAGTTCATGAGCTGCGCCTTGCGGACGAAGTCCGCGAGGTTTGCGACGCGCCCGTAGCGCGCGGCCAGCACATAAGGATACTGATCGCCGTGGGCGGCGCCCATCGCGAGATCGTGGGCCGCCCAGTCGTCGTCGATGGTTTCCCAGTCTTTCTGCGGCATCATGGCGTGGATCGACTCAAGGGTTGGAATCGATACTGATCCGGTCTCGGTCTTGAAGGGTGCGTCCGGCACATAGAAGGCCTGCGGCTCGCGCCAGTAATAAGGTCCTCCGGAGCGCACCCCGCGGCCGTCCGTGGAACTCGGCTGGTAGAGGCGGGAGGGGTCGAGCTGGGGAATCATCCTGCGCAGCGCCTGATCGATTTCCGGCGGCGGATAGCCTTCGTTGCGCGCGCACCACAAGGCAATCGATGGATGATTGCGGAAGCGCAGGATCTTGTCGCGCACATTGGCAAGATAGACGGACAAATCGTCGGGGTTGGGTCCATCGCTCGGATTCGGCTGGAAGAATTCGTCCCAGACCAGGATTCCATATTTGTCGCAGAGCTGGTAGAAGTCTTCGTCGGTGCTCTGACCGACCCAGTTGCGGATCATGTTCAGATTTGCGAGCGCGTGCATGTGGATCTCGGCGTCGAGCCGAGCCCGCGGAATCCGCTTCATCGCGTCATCGAGGCCCCAGTCACCGCCGCGGATGAACACCTTGACGCCGTTCACGGAGATGGTGAGCGCATCTTCGCCGCCATAGGTAATCTTCCGAATGCCAAATTGCGTGTCGGTGGCGTCGGAAGTTTGGCTGCGCTCGACGAACTGTAAATGCAGTTGATACAAATTCTGCGGTCCGTAGCCATTGGGCCACCACAGCTTCGGATTCAGCAGGTGCAGAGCGGCCGTCGTTTTGGGATCAAACGTCACAGTGATGGTGCTGTTTGCCGGCAGGTGTACATTTTGGGAGAACCGCACGTCCCCGAAGGCGCCTTGCAGCGTGCCTTTCTGCTCTTTTTCCGAGGTGTTTTCGAGGGTCGCCTGTACGGTGACATCCGCCGTATCCGTGCGGGGCAGCGGCAAGTCGGTCGTCACCAGCGGATTCTCCACCAGGACCGGGCCCGACGCCGACAGCCAGACTTTCTGCCACAGGCCGGTGTCGCGGTCGCGCACTGCGTTGAGCCAGTCCCAGCCGAGGGTGCAGAGGAAGGTGGGGCCGTCGATGGCGGTAATGCCGCCGTTCGCGCCCACGCCATTCGCAATGGTGTGCTCGTGGGGCACGCCGGGATGCGGCTGCGGCGAAACCCTGACCGCCAGCACCGCCATCTGGCCGGGCTTTACCAGTTTCGTGATGTCGAAGCGGCCGCGAAGGAAGGCTCCCTGAATTGTGCCGGCCTCGGTTCCGTTGACCCACACGTCCGACGTGAAGTTCGCGCCATCGAAATGCAGCCATACCTGGCGGTGCTGGTACCTTTTGGGGACCGTGAAGGTGGTGCGATACCACCATGCCGTCTTGTTCAGGCTCTCGGGAATTGCGCGGTTATTCTCGCCGTAGAGCGGATCGGGATACACGCCATCGTTCACCAGGCTGGTGAGCACGGTTCCGGGCACGGTGGCCGGTTTCCATCCCTGCGGCTGGTAGTCCTTTGCGGAGAGGGCAGCGCCCGACGCGGATACCTGCGCGCTGTCCTGCAACTGCCAACCCGCTGCGATCTCCATCGCAGGTGGCTGCGACTGCGCGAAGGCCGCGACGGTGCTGAGAAGAACTGCAACGATGCTCCCGCAGAATGGTCCCGTCATCCTCACTCCCGACTCCTTTTCCTGCCGCGTTTGGGGCAAGCTTCGTCAGCGCTGCAGTGTCTGCCAAGCTGCGAAACGTTCCAGCGCCTGTTGCGGGTCAGCGTTGTACCAGGCATATCCGTTGCGTCGTTCGCGCGACAACTCGCTCACTGTATCGTGGATTGTCTTGTCTCGGTCGGCAAAAATCGGGCGGTCCGTACCGATCTGACAGAAGCGTGGCCAGAGGGGAGGGGCGTCCGGCGCAGCCACCAGGTCGCGTCCTTCCGGCGTTGGCTCCCACGCCTCGCCCTTCAGGGCGGTCTTTCGGAACCATGCGGCTGCCGCTTCAATCGAATGCTTCCGGGCAGCGGTGGGATGGGGCAGATCGTTCATCAGCAGCATCAGGATAGCCGCGCTTTCGCTCGAGCACGCGGCAGGAGGCTCAAAATTTCGAGCTGAGGCTGGCTCCAGAGTCAGAGGGTCCTCCTGCTGCGGCCACACGGTCAGCACGCCGTTCTCGCGGATTTGGCAGGCGAGGATGCAGCGGACGCCGCGCTCGAAAGCGGCTCGCGCCTCTGCTCGCATGGGCGGCGGGACGAAGGCGTATTCATCCTTTGCTTCGGCTGCATGCCAGAGCAGGTCCACGACCTGGGTCATCGCGTCGTCGTTGTATGTGATGGCGTCGTGATAGCCGCCTTCGAGCGGCCATACCTGGGGCCATCCGCCATTGGGATATTGCGCGTGCAGCAGATACCTGAGGCCGCGTTCGAAGCCGGCGGCGTAGGGCGCGCCGACCCGTGGGCCGACTGCTCCCGTAACCTTTGCGAGAAACCGCAGCTGGGTGGTGGTCGCGTCGTTGTCGATGGTCCCGATGTAGTTCCAGTTGGGATCGCGCGGTGTGTCGTAGTCGCCGGGTGCGAGGAATCGTGACAGGTTATCTGGTCCGAAGCGCTCCCCTGGGCGGCGCGGCTCTTCGCTCATGTTCAGGTTTTTGCCCCAGCCGCCGGCCGGCGTCTGGGACGACACGACAACGTCCGCGATGTGCCGTGCTTCCGCGCTTCGGTACCACGACGGGTCGCGATCGAGTGGGACGCTGCGCGCCGAAAAGCCGTGCGGCGGCTCGGTCGGCGCCGTGATCCGGTTGCGCTGCAGCTCCGCTGCAAAAGCATTCTGGTCCGTCTGGCGCTGATGCTCGGAGCGCTCGAGATACGCAAGCCACGGCGGCTGTTCGCGTGCCGGGAGCTTCTCGATTCGTTCCCGGGTGAGCGACTGCGCGGGCGGATTGGTGCCAATGACGGTTGCGTATGCCGGCGCGGCCAGCAGGGCCAGGATCCACGGCACGCAACTTCGTGTCATCCTCCAGATCTGCATCCGTGGCTCCTTTCTCCGACCCTGGCCTGCGGCAGGAGCTGATCGGGAATCCGAGCGGTCGCTGGTTCGGGGGCTGCCTGCAGAGGTCAGACCACAAGCTACACCATCGCGCCCTCCCCGTGCCCATCCCTCGGCGGCAGCGGGCAAGAATTTTTTTTGGCGACCCGCCTGCAAAGCAATGGGGTGACGGCCGCGGCCTATCGCGGAATTTCTGCCTCATGGTGTGCCAGCAGAAGCGATATCCTGAGCCTCAATGAAAATCGCCATCGTGACGGAGACATTTCTCCCCAAGATCGACGGCATCGTCACGATGGTGACTCAAACTGTGGAAGCTCTCACGGCCGCGGGGGACGAAGTTCTGATCTTTGCTCCCTCGGGCGGGCCTGAGCAGTTTTGCGGTGCGCCTGTCGTCAGCCTGCCTTCGGTGCCGTTCCCGTTTTATCCGGAACTGCGCATTGCCGCGCCTCGAGCTTCCATGCGGCGCCAATTCACGGCGTTTCGCCCGGACGTTGTGCACATCTTCGAACCTTCGCTGCTGGGCATCGGGGGCATCTACTACGGCAAGGTTCTCAACCTGCCGATGGTGATTTCCTATCACACCAATCTGCCGGTTTATCTTCACTATTATCGGCTCGGATTCCTGGAAGGGGTTACGTGGAAGCTGATGCGGGCGCGGCATCTGCGCGCCGATCTCAACCTCTGCACCTCCCGGCCGATGATGGAGCAACTGCAGAGTCACGGGATCGATCGCCTGGCGTTGTGGGAACGCGCGGTGGACGCGACGCGGTTCCATCCGTCGAAGGGCTCCCAGGAAATGCGGGGCCGGCTGAGCGGCGGCGAGCCGGACAAGCGGCTGCTTCTGTGTGTGTGCCGTCTCTCTGCGGAAAAAAATATTGCAAGTTTGCGCGAGGTTCTGAGGGCTCTGCCGGGCGTTCGCCTTGCGCTGGTGGGCGACGGTCCCGCGCGCCAGGAACTGGAGAAGCATTTTCAGGGGACGTCCACCGTTTTCACCGGCTACCTGCGCGGCGAAGCTCTGGCAGCCGCCTACGCGTCGTCCGATCTGTTCATTCTGCCGTCGCAGACAGAAACTCTGGGGCTGGTTCTGATGGAAGCGATGGCCTCGGGCTGTCCGGTTGTCGCCTGCAACGCGGGCGGGGTGCCTGATGCCGTCGAGGATAGGGTTACCGGATTCCTTTACGAGCCGGCGGAGGCGCAGGGCGTGGTGAACGCGGTCGGCTATGCGCTCGATCATCCTGAGGAGTGCGAGGCGATGCGCGTCCGAGCCCGCGCCGAAGTGGAACGTTACAGCTGGCAGGAAGCTACGCGGCAGCTGCGGGAATATTATCAGCGGGCCATGGGGGATCGCAGGCCGGAATCGACAACGGATCGCCCGGTGGGCCGCAGTTTCACGAAAAGAAGCGTGCTTGCGGTTGCCCGCAAACTGCTGCCCTGATCGGATGGCGGGAGCCGGAATCGTTGCGGCGTCTGCTTAGCGAATCGCTGCGGATTCGTTTTGCGCGGGCTGAGTTTTCGGTGTTCCGTAGTCGATGGAGAGCACCGCGGTGCCGCCCAGGCGGACCTCGGTCTCGCTGCGGTTTCGTTCCGGCAGCCAGAACGGCCCGGTCTTGGCGTATTCGTGGTGGATGGTGGTCTTGCGGATCCAGAACGAAGGGTTCTGCGATGGCGTCGCCTCGATCCTGACCACGGCGTAATCCTCGGCACTCACCCAGATCCTTCCGCGGTAGAGCAGCTTCGAATCGACGCGGGGTTCCACCTGGAGCACATAGCAGGGGCGTCCATCGACGATCTCGCGGTCGATGAGCGAGAAGGTATAGTTCTGCGGAGTGAGAGCGGTTTTATCCGGATCGCGCGCGGCTTCTTCCTCGGTGGACAAGAGCTTTTTCAGCACTTTGTCGGCCAGCAGTTTCGATCCGGTTTCCGACAGGATCTGAAAATGCTTGGTATCGGGAGCGTCGTAGGTCGCCTCGACCACGAGGCTCGCGGTCATATTCAGGGGGAAGCCGTGATAAGTGACGGTGTAATGGCGTTCTTCGGTATAGCTTTTCAAGTCGTCGGCACGCAGGCGGTTCTGCTGGGTCATGCGATCGACGATCTGGGCCGCGGTAAGGGGGTGGGCGATGTATCCGGCGGCAGCGCCGCCAGCCTCTGACGGGTTCGTCACGGAGGCGTTATCTCTTTGTGCTGCCAGAAAAGAGCTCGGGCACACCAGAAGCATGGCCCCGAGTACGCCCAGGGCCCATCGGGAGGTGGTAACGGTGGTGGGCAATCCTTCTTTAGGATGCCCCTTAGGTTCTGATCCGTCAATGCAACAATGCATGAATCTTATTTCCAAATGGGCCAGGAATACGATACGTTAGTGGCACGATCGACGTATCTTTTTGCCATTCCCCTTCTTCCCCCAGAAAGCTGCGTGTCAGGGCGCCCTTCCACGCAGCGTGAGGAGCAGGGGTTATCATGAAACGCCGGAGGCCGGGTGCATAACCAGGTATTGCTCTTGTCCAGGGACAAGGAAGCCGCTCTCCCTTTTCAAAGCGGGGTATCTCTCCACGGTCATACCCGGCACTCGCGGGAAAGCCTGGGTTTCATCGGCCATTTTCTTCGTCGCCATCGACCGCTGCGTGCCTGGATTGACGGGCTGAAGGACTACTGCACCTGCACCTCCGGCATCACCCTCAATTTCGAGCGAGCCTATTGGACGCCGCCGCTGTGCGAGCGGCGGGCGCATCAGGTGGAAGCCGAGCAGATCGAAGGCCTCGGGCTGCGTCCGATGGTTTCTCTTTCCGACCACGATACGATCGACGCGTGTGAGTTGTTGCGCAGGGACGCGGCGTTCAGCGCCGTCCCCATTTCAACGGAATGGACGGTGCCGTGGGGGGCAGCGATATTTCACATGGGTATCCACAACCTGCCGCCGACGCAGGCGCCTGGGCTGATGGAGGCGATGCTGGAGACCACGGCGAGCGCAGACGAAGAACGCATTCTGGCGTTGTTCGCCGAGCTTCACCGGATGCCGGAGGTCCTGATCGTCTTCAACCACCCGCTGTGGAATTTCATTCGAATCGCGCCGGATCGATTCTCGTTCGAGTTGCGGCGTTTTCTGAGCGCGGCCAGCAGATGGTTCCATGCCTTCGAGCTCAACGGCATGCGCAGCCATGAGGAGAACCGCGGCGTTCTTGGCCTCGCCCGGGAATGGGATCAACTCATCCTGTCGGGGGGCGACCGGCATGGTTGCGAGCCCAACGCGTTCCTGAACCTGAGCAACGCCGCCTGCTTCTCCGAATTTGTGGAGGAGGTGCGAAACGGGCGGGAAAGCACCGTGCTGGTTATGCCGCAGTACGGGGAGCCGCTTGGTTGGCGCTTCTATCAGAACTTTACCCACGTGATCGCGGATTACCCGAACCATCCTGAAGGCCGCCGGCGCTGGGACGAACGGACGTTTCATCCCAACCGCAACGGCGACGTGGTTCCCATGAGCCAGCTGTGGCGGGTTGGGCCTCCCGAGTTCCTCAAGTCGATTTTTGCCGCCGCTTTGCTCGCCTCCCGGCTTCAGATGCAGAACCTGCTGCGCGGCTGGTGGAGTCGGGACAACCATTCCCTGGTTCTGCCGTCTGGCCTGGCTTCGCTCGAACCGTCTCCGGCTGCCGCCGGAGCTCCGGTTGAAGACCACCTGTACACTTCCGCGGAGCTGGCCGGGGACTAGAACCGGTTTCTACCAGGTGTTCCGCTTCGTTCAGCGTGATGCATCCGGCTTAATTCTTTCGGAGGGGGCGTGCCGTTCGGCACGAAGATAACCACTCCGGGGAAACCAGCGCGCGCCCTACATCCCACCTCGGCTTTCGGCCATGCTTCCTTCGTGGGGTACCCGGGGCCTCCTGGCTGCGCGATGATGGGCACAGAGCCGCGTCCGTTCGGCTCGCGACCACGCCCGTTTGCTTCCTGGCTCCGTGACGGTCCAGGTCCGGCATTTTTATGGCGCCTGCGCTCTACGGTGAGGATCCAGTCCGATGAACGCCCAGTCTCAGATCACGCCTGATCCGACGTTCACTTTCGCGTTTCAGCCCATCGTCGATGGCGCTGCGCGTGCGATTGTTGCCTGGGAAGCGCTGATCCGCGGACCGTGGGACGAGCCTGCCTGGCAGGTTCTGAACCAGGTGGCTCCGACCCGGCTCCATCTGTTCGACCAGAATGCGCGTGGGCAGGCCATTGTTCTGGCGGCGCGCCTCGGCCTCGACCGGCCGCTGCACCTGAATTTCCTGCCGCGCAGTCTTCACACTTTCCCGAACACGGTGTTGGCCACGATCGAGTCGGCCAACGAAGCGCATGTTCCTCTGGAGCGCATCGTCCTCGAGGTGCCCGAATCGGAGGTTATCGACGACCGCCCGCGTCTGGTCGGTCTGCTGAGCGAATACCGCAGCCTCGGCCTCGGCCTGGCCATCGACGATTTTGGGGCAGCCTACGCCAGTCTGAGCCTGCTCGCCGAGCTGGAACCCGATCAGATCAAGCTGGATATGCGCTTGATCCGCGGCATCGATCGCCACCCGCCCCGGCAGGCACTGGTGCGCGCGATTCTCCAGGCCTCGGCCGACCTCCACATCCACGTGATCGCGGAAGGCGTGGAAACCACCGCTGAGTTCGCCTGGCTGTTTGCTCAGAAGATCCGCCTGTTCCAGGGATATCTTTTCGCGCGGCCGGCATTTGAGAGCTTCCCCGCGGTCAATTATCCTGTGCCGGAGCTCGAAGCCGGCGAGCCCAAGCGTCCCGCCGGATCGGCGGAGCGCATCGCGGCGGGGCGCGGCAAACGCCTTCGTCCCTGAAAATAGCGCCAGCCGGGGCAGGGGAGCTACCGTGGGTCGATTGCGAACTGCTCGATGCCTATTCTGGCTGCCAGTGTGGCTCGGTCCAGGCTGGGAAAGAAGAGCACCGTAATCTGGTCGAACCGGCGCAGAGGCGGGTGGCGGGGAATCGCGAAGGTCACGTCCTCCTCCACCGGCTCGGCCTTGAATGCGAAATGGTTCGTTTCGGTTGAAACGATCGGCTGGGCTCCCAAGAAGAGCGAAGGCTTGTCCGGCAAAGTCGAATCGGTCAGCAGAACGCCCATCTCGACGCGTCCTCGCCGGTTGTCGCCGTTGCGCACGGTGACCTGCATGGCCGCGCACCCGCGCAGGTCGACGGGATGAGCCAGGGTCTGATGGGCCTGCATGGCGAGCGGGACCCATCCTGTCGAGAAAATGCTGACCTTCACGGGATCCCCGTGCGCGATATGGGCGTGCAGGCCTGGGCCGTCGTGGGGCGCCTGGAAATACCAGTACGCACCGTCGAAGGGAATGATGAGGGGCTTTCTGCTTCCGCTTTGCAGGGGGTTCCGGGTGAGCGGCGTGGTGAGCTCGAGGTCCTTCTTCGACGGCGCGAACAGGATGACGCCGCGGTAGGCATTCCGGGACGAATCCTGATCGCCCGCGTCCCGCTTTCCAGCAGCCGCGTGGGCGACAACACTGCCGCCAACGTCCACCGGTCCGAGGCGCGCCAGAGTGACGAGCAGCAGAGGGACGACGACCAGCAGCGCGAGGACTGCGGCGGCCGCCGACCGGATCGCGGGCCGTGCGATCGACTGGCTGCGCGCTCGGAGCAGCGAGGTCAGCCACTTCCACACAAAGACAAACGCCGCGAAAGCTGCCAACAGAGAGGCGAGCGGCAGCTGCCCGCGGACGGCGAGCACGGCCGCGCACTGGAGGCATACCGCGATGGCAAAAGCCTGGCCGGGTCCTGAATCGGGTGGGGGGAGTTGGGCGAAGAGGGGTCCGGATCCGGCCGGATCGTCTTCGAGCAGCCCAACGGGGATCATGCCGCGCAGGCAGACGGCCGTGACGCCGGCCACGGCGACGGCGAAGGCGAGGGTCCACGGCGATTTGAGGCCGGTGAGCAAATACAGCGGCGGCAGCAGCAGCCATGCCGCAGCCGACTCCAGGGCGTCGAGGGAGAAGGATCGGCGGTCCGTTCGGCGCACGAGCAGCCGGGCGATGGCCATGGAGCAGGTGCCGGCGATCGCCGTCGCCAGCACCCACAGCACCGCGTGAGCGAGGACTTTGTTGGGAGAGGGACGGCCTTCCGGCTGCAGGGCGAGGGCCGCCAGGCTGGCTCCGAATAGACCGGCCAGCACCATGACCCAGGGCGCAGCGGGACTCTCCGGATCCGGACTCGGCGCATTCAGACTGAGCGGATTGGGAATCAGCGGGCCGGACGGCTGCTGTTCCGGGTGCTCCTCATCGTTACGCGGCACCGCGCACCTCTCTGCCTGTTTCTGCGCTGCGCCGCCGGAGGAGGAAAAGCGAAGAGAGCCTGGGGACTGGCCCGAGCGGCGTATGACTGATTCGACACCGAAAATGCCGGGGATGTTCCTGCTTCCACGCGCGGGCAACGAAAACGGTTGAGGCCGGGCGGTTATTCTGCGCTTTGCCGCACGAACTGTCGGGCCGCCAGCAGAATCGCGACGCACCCCATCAGGGTGAGCACCAGCGCGTCGACCCAGAGATCGCCGAGGCCGGCGCCGCGCAGGATGACGCCGCGCAGGATGCGGATGTAATAGGTTGCGGGAATGAGGCGGCTGATGCCCTGGAAGGCCAGCGGCATATTTTGGATGAGAAAGATGTATCCGGAGAGGAAGACGGACGGCAACACCGTTCCCATGGCCAGCTGGAAGGCCTCCCCCTGAGTGTGCGCCCGGGTTGAGATCACCAGCCCCAGGCCGAGCACCGTGAGGAGAAACGGCAGCGACAGCACCAGCAGCAGCAACGGGCTGCCATGGACCGGCACCAGAAAGACAACGCGCATGACGATGAGAATCGCGCACAACTCGAGAAAGGCGAGCACGCCGTAGGGGATCATCTTGCCCAACATGAGTCCCAGCGGCGCCACGGGTGTCATGGTGAGCTGTTCCAGCGTGCCGCGCTCGCGCTCGCGCACCAGGCTGAGCGCGATCAGCAGAATCGTCATGACCTGCAGAAGGATGGCAATCAGTCCGGGCACAAAAAAGTTTGCCGAACGCGTTGCCGGGTTGTAGAGGACCGACGGCCGCACATCGATGGGCATTTGCCCGTTCGGCAACACGCGCGCGAGCGACTGCTCCAGGGCGACGCCGGTCGAGGTGCTCATGGCCTGGCCGGCCACGGTCGAGTCCGAGCCATCCACCAGCACCAGCACGCTGGCCGTGGTTCCATTTTGCAGGCGCCGCGCGTAATCGAAGGGAATGCGGATGCCCACCTGCGCCCGGCCGGCGCGAATGGCCTCGTCGAGTTCCGCTGGCGACTGGACGCTCCCGCGCATCGCAAAGACGTCCGACGCCGCAAACCGCTGCAGCAGGTCGCGGCTTTCCTGGGTATGCGAGTCGTCCAGCACCACGGTTGGAATCTGGCGCACGTTGGTATCGACGGCGAAGCCGAAGAGGAAGAGCTGCAGCATCGGCAGCGCGAGCGCGAAGAACAGCGTGCCCCGGTCCCGGGTGACGTGCAGGAACTCCTTGCGGCACACCGGCACAAGGCCGCGGAAGGCTCCGCCGAGCAGACGATGAAGCAGCTCCTTCATCGCGACGCCTCCATCATGCGGCAGGTCAGGGTGACAAAAACGTCCTCGAGCGACGGCTCGATCGGCTCGATCCTGGCCTGCGGCAGCCGAGCCCGCAATCCGTCGAGCTGCTCCGTTTCGACCAGTGCATGAATGGAGTGCCCGAAGATCGTGGCCTCGCGTACGCCGGTCATGCGCCGCACCGCGTCCAATATGGGTGAGGGATTCTCGACGTCGATCTGCAGTCGCGCTGTTCCCGTGGGATTGGCCTCGGGCAGCCGCCGCAGTTCAGCAATCGAACCCAGCGCCATCAGCTTTGACAAATAGATGTAGCCGACCCGTCCGCAGCGCTCGGCCTCATCCATATAGTGAGTGGTGACGAAAAAGGTCACGCCCTGGCCGGAGAGCTGGAAGAGCAGGTCCCACAAAGCGCGCCGGGCCACCGGGTCGATGCCCGCCGTCGGCTCGTCGAGAAACACCACTTCCGGCGAGTGGATGATCGCGCAGGCCAGCGCCAGCCGCTGTTTCCATCCGCCCGAGAGCAGGGCGGCGCGGCGCTTCAGGTACGGCTCGATGCCGGTCAGCGCGAGCACTTCGTGGGTGCGCTGCTCTGCGCGTTTTCCTTCGAGGCCATACACTCCCGCGTAGAACGCCAGGTTTTCCTGGACGGTCAGGTCCTCGTAGAGCCCGAATTTTTGCGACATATATCCGACGTGGCGACGGATTTCGGCCGCGTCTTTGCGGATGTCCATGCCGAGAATGCGTCCCGTGCCTTCGCTGGGCCGCAGCAATCCGCAGAGGGCTTTGATGATCGTCGTTTTGCCCGACCCGTTTGGACCGAGAAAGCCGAAGAGCTCTCCCTTGCCGATGGCGAAGCTCACATCGCTGACCGCGGTGAAGGCTCCAAATCGGATGGTCAGGTGATCGGCTGCAATGACCGCGGTCATTCGAGGCGCACCGTCGCCGACATTCCCGACTTCAACGCTCGCTGGGCATTGTCCACGTAGACCTTCACGCCGAAGACCTCATGCTCGCGATCGCTGCTGGTCTGGACATTGCGGGGCAGGAACTCGGCTTCCGATGCGATCTGCCCCACGCTGCCCTGAAAGGCACGTCCCGCATAACTCTCCACCTGGACGGTGGCTTTCTGTCCGAGATGGACGTGGGCCAGCTCGGTCTCCGGCACGTAGACCTTCACCCAGAGTTGGGAGGCTTCGAGCATAGTCATCACAATCCGTCCTGGGGGCACCAGATCGCCAGGCCGCACGCTCACCGTTTCCATCACCGCATCCGCCGGCGCCGTCAACGTGGCTTCGCGCAGCTCGGTATCCAGCTCCGCCACCTGTCCCTGGGCCTGCGCCACGCGTCCGCGCGCGGCGTCGATGTCTTCTTTACGGAAACCGCGCTGAGCCAGAGCTGCTGCAGCCCCGGCCTGGTGGGATCGCGCTTCCGCCGCATGCAGGTCCTCGACGCGCGTGCCTGCCTCAAGCAGCACCAGGTGTTGCCGCGCAGACTCGGCCCGCTGGGCGGCCGCATCCCGCTGGTCGCGCGCATCGTCGAATTGCTGTTTCGAAATAATGTCCTGCTTCACCAGCTGGGCCATGCGGTTGTAGAAGCTCGCCGCATTGGCGGCGTCGGCCTGAGCCGCGGAATAGTCCGCCCTGGCCTGATCGATCTGCTGGGGCCGGGGCCCGTTGCGGGCTGCTTCATAGGCCGCCTGCGCGGCACGCGCTGTTGCCTCCGCCTGGGCAATCTCCTCGGGGCGATTGCCGCGCAGCATCTTGTCGAGGTTGGCCTGCGCCTGTTCGAGCTCGGCATTCGCCTGTACGCGCTGCGCGCCCAGCTGGTCGGCCTCAAAGCGCACCAGCACGGTGCCGGCGGTGACCCACTGGCCTTCATCGACCGGCACGGCGGTCACGCGCCCGCCCAGCTTCGATCCGATCTCGATCTCGCGGGTCTCCACCGTGCCCGCATACACATTTCGTCCCTGCCGGGCCACCCAGGCGAAGGCAATCCAGATTCCGGCAATCGCAAGAGCCAGGGCCGCTCCCGCCAGGATCAGCCGCCGTTTCATGCCACACCTTCTTTCAGGGCCTGGAGCCGCTCGCGCAAGGTCGCGATCAGCCACGCGGGGGGCGCGTTCTCTCGCATCAGCCACTCCAGCATGGTTGCGATGAAGACTGCGAAGAGCGTCTCCGCGACCAGCCGCGCGGGCTTTTTGCGCTCCGGCATCCGCCGCATCGCCGATGCCAGAACCGCGATTGCCTCCTGGCGGGCGACCAGCAGCAATCCTCCCGATGCCTGTTGAAACAGGGTTGCCAGGAGCAGCTTCTTCGAGTGCGCGGCGATGCGCGCATTTTCGGCGGCCATCTTCAGGATCACGGCCGCGACTGCGTCGAAGGAGGGCGTCTCCCCGTCGGCGGCGAACTCGGTGACGATGGCTTTGAGCTTCGCCGACCGGGCAGCGGCAATTTCACGGAGGATCAGCTCTTTTTTGGGGAAGTAATTGAACAGGGTGGCTCGCGACACGCCGGCCACTGCGGCGATCGCATCCATGGAGACGGTCTCGTAGCCGTCGCGGCCGAAGAGCTCGAAGGCGGCGCGGACGATTTCCGTCCGGGTCTGTTCCCGCCGGCGGCTTCGCAGGTCGGTCTTCAGGCCGGTTCGCGGAGCGCTTGTACGCTTGTACATAGTTTGGACTATAGTCCAAACTCCAGGCGAATGGCGACGCTGAGATGCGGCCGGTCCCGTTGCTACCCTGACCAAAGTAATCTTCGCTGGGAATGTGGGCGGCGCTTACCGGCTGTCCCGAGAGGGCTCCGCGCGGGCCTCGGGCGCCCCGATCCGGTCGAGAGCCTTCTCCGCCAGCAGGCGATATTTGCCGCCGCGATCCGCATTCCAGGCGATGCGAAAGTGCTCCGCTGCCCGTTCGTTGTGGCCGAGAGATGCCAGGACCGTCCCAATCCGCCAGTGCGTCGCTGCGATGGCCAGGCTCTCCAGGCGGCGTACGGGGACGGTGGCCACGAGTTCCGCGAGATCGACGCCCACCTCATCGGCCTCGCGGTCACAGGCATGCGCTTCGACTGCCAGGGCCACCGCATTTTGGATGGCTTCTTCCGCTGCGTCGCGGTGATTCATCTGCAACTGGGCCTGCGCCTTCCGCGTCCACAGCCGCGCCCCGCGCAGATTCACAAGGGTCTCGTGCCCCTCCCCGGTTCCCCGGTCCTCGGCGAGGGCAAAGCTCTGCTCCGCCATGTGCTGGGCGCGCTCGGGATCGCTCGCCAGCAGCAGCAGAACGTCGGCCATGCTGCCCTGGGCGCTGCCGGTGGCATCGCCCAGTTCGAGCGCGTGGGCCAGTTGCTGCTCGGCCTCGGCGTAGAGGCCCTCATCGATCAGCGCATCGCCGAGGCAGACCAGGAATCGCACCCGGTCGGTGTCGGTCAAATCCTCTTCCAGCGCCGTGCGAAAGAATCCTTCGCCTTCGATCGGCCGTCCTGCCAGGACGGCATCGAGACCCTTGCGGCGAAGGGCGTAGGTCACAACGTCGAATTTGCCTGCTTCCGAAATCGCCGTCCTCCCTCAGTATGTGGTCAGAGCCACGTCATCATGCCAGCGCGGAACCCGGCGTTCCGCGTCCAGTTCGTGACGGAGCATGGCAAACTTGTCGCGCTCCGCGTCGTAGGCGCCGGCCCGAGGCAGGCGCTGGGCCGCGGCGTTCCCCTTTTCCCAGGCCTGTTTGGCCTCAGTCATTTTTCCTTCCATCCACAGCGACGCAGCCCGTGCCAGCCAGTAATCGGCGTTGAAGCGGGTGGGCTTTTTAGCTTCCAGACGCTCCCACCAGGTGCGCGCGCCCTCGGCGTCGCGCTGCACGAAGGCTTTGCCGAAGACAAAGTCAGAATAGAACTCCGAGGGGATCTCACTCTCGGAGGCGAGGGCCACGGCCTCGGCATTGTTGATGGCCTGGCTGGCCTCGCGCAGCTGGCCCCGGTCCAGATAGCAGCAGAACTCCAGCAGACGCAGATGGGCCGCGCGCACGCCTCGCTGCATGACTGCTGCGGCGCGCTCCATCGCGGGGATGTCGAAATCCCGCGGGCGCAGGGGCGTGACGGTGCTGGATCCGACGATCGCCAGCGCCTGATGATAATCGCCCCAAGGTCCGCCTGACAGGAGCTGACAGATCTGCGCTCCGTCCGAATAGGAACTTCGCGTATGGAAGGGCAGCAGGTTGACCGCGGCCGCCGCGAGCGAAAAGGTGGTAAACAGCGCCAGCAGCCGCCATTCTCCAGCCCATGCATGGCCTGGCGCCGAGAGCAGCGCGGCCATGGCCAGCAGGCCGGCCAGACAGCTTGCCGCGGGCCCAGCCGCAATCATCCAGATTTCCCGTTTTCTCGACTGATGGGGATCGGTGGGAACGACTGCGGTCGATCCGCCGGTGGCCAGAAAATCCACGAGCCGGAATTTGAAGGTCCAGCGCCCCTCGCGCACGCGCCACTGGAACGGTCCTACGATGAAGGCCCGGAGGCGCATGCCCAGGGCTGTGCCGGTGAGCGCGTGTCCGAGTTCGTGGACGAGCACCATGGCGAGTTCGGCGATGATCACTTCCGGCCAATAGCCCAGCCCCGTGCTTTGCGGCAGGTGTATCGCGCGGGCCCAGTGCCACCACCCCTCCATCCCGGCCACGAATCCCCCGACGCCGATCACCCACACCAGCTTGTCGAGCAGAGGATGGGTGCCGTCTCCGACGATTTTCTCGGGCTTTGCGGCCGCCTGCTTCTCGGCGTCCGCATTCCACTGCCAGAAAGCCGCGACCGTCAGCGCGCCCATCACCAGCAGAACGATCGCCATCTGCCACACGCCGCGCAGCGGACCGGAGTGGGGGAAGATCCATGCGATGAAGACCAGCAGCCCGGCAAAGAACAGATTGAATCCACCTGCCAGGATGGCCCAGACTCGCGCCGACGGCCACTTCCGCCAGAACGCCAGGCAAAACACGGCAAAGATGGCGCCTCCCGCGATGACCGGCAGCGTATCCAGCATCGCTCGTCCGGCTACATCTGCGCCTTTGGTCTGGAGGAAGTCCATGGCCTCAAGCGTCTGCCGCGGCACATCCCACCAGCAGATCACGGCCTCGAGGGCCAGCATCCAGGACAGAAACGATCGAACTGCGCGCATCAGAACCTGCCTCTTACCAGGCGGACAGGTGCTCAGCCTCGCACCTTCCGCGCTCCGCGCCAATGCTGCTTAGGGGTTATTTCCCGCGGGTTGAGCTCGGGGACGGCGTTTTGTGGGTGCCTGCCGTAACCGTGTGCGCCGGTTATCGTTACTGTGCGGTCACGGTCACCGCAGTGGTGTGCTGCACGGTCGCAGCGGTTGCCGTCACGGTGACGGTAAAGACTGTGCTGGTGGTTCCGCCTCCGCTGCCTCCGCTGCCGCCACTGCCTCCGGTGCTGCCGCCATTGTTGCCGTTGCCGGGCTTTTTACCGATACCGCCGCAGCCGCTCAGCAGGCTCAGGCTCAGGAAGCCCACGCACAGCAGCGCCAGCAGTTCGCCACGCTTCCTGCGGGCAAACCCAAAGCAGCACAGCAGCACTGCGCCCCAGCTGTAGGGAGCCCAACCCAGGCGAAGGCCTTCGTTCTTCGCGAGGCTGGTGTCGTTGACGGTGAGGGTTGCCGTCGCGGCACCGCCCACCATGGAGAGCTGCGTCTGATCGAAGCTGCAGGTTGCACCCGCGGGCGCGCCCGAGCAGCTCAGCGTGACCGGCTGCTGAAATCCGTTTTGCGGGGTCACCGTAATCGTCGCCGTGCCGGACTGCCCCTGCGTCAGGGTCATGGTGGCCGGATTCGCCGTCACGGTGAAGTCACGATTCACCAGCGCATCGCCGCCTGCCGGAATGGTCAACCTGGCCACAAATCCGGCGCCGTTGGCGCTGGTCGAGGCCTGCAGCGCGCCGGCGCTGACGGGAAAATTGCTCGACTCGGCGAGTCCGCCCACGATGGCGTCGCCGCCGGCGTCGAGCGCAATGCCGCGGGTCCAGTCTCCATCGGGATTCAGGTTGCCGTTTCCGCCGAGATAGGTCGAGTAGAGCAGGCCGCTGCCGGTCGCGTTGAGCACCGAGAAAAATCCGTCAAAGGCAGTGGGATTCGTGACCAGCTTGGCCGTTTGCACCGCGCTTTGGGTTACCGGGAAATCCTGCGAGCAGGCCTGCCCGGCTACATATGCGTTGCCTGACGAGTCGACGGCAATGGCCAGGCCCGCGTCGCCGGTCCCCGACAGATAGGATTGGGTGCACGAGCCGCCGAGATAGGTGGCGTACGCCAGCGCCGAGCCGTTGGTATTGACCCTGGCCACAAAGGCGTCGTAGCCGGGAGCCGCGCTTTCGAATGCCCCGCTGGTTGTGGCCAGATTGGCCGTCGCAGCGCCGGTTACGTAAGCATTCCCTGACGCGTCCACTGCGACCGCATTGGCCTGGGTCACCGGACCGCCGCCCAGATAGCTGGCATAGGCCAGCCCCGAGCCGGTTGGGTTGATCTTCGCCACGTAACCCGTTTGCCGGAAGGCGGCCTGGTCCGCGGAATCTGTGTAGCCGGTTTGGAATGCTCCGGAGGTGACTGGAAATGCCTGGTCGGAGGTCGTCCCCGCCACATAGGCATTGCCGGCGCTGTCTACCGCGATTCCGTGCGCCGCATTCACTGGCGCTCCGTTGGTGCTAAACGTGCCGGTGCCCATCAGATAGGTCGAGTAGGCCAGCGTCCCGCCGCCGGAGTTCAGCTTTGTGACAAAGCTGAAGGGCGCTCCGGGCATCGCGTCCGTTGTCTGATACGCGCCGGTGGTCGCCGGGAAATCCTGCGAGAGCGCGGAGCCGGCCACATAGGCGTTCCCCGAGCTGTCCACGGCGATCGCGTTGATCTGATCCTGACCCCAGCTTCCGCCCAGGTAGGTCGAGTACACCAGCGATGTTCCCGCTGGATTCAGCTCCGTCACGAAACTGTTGGTTCCACCGTTGCCCGCCGCGCGATCTGTGCTTTGGTAAGCGCCCGATGTTACAGGGAAACCTGCTTCCGTCCATCCTGCGACATAGGCGTCGCCCGAAGCGTCGACGGCGATGGCGGTGCCCGCGCCCATTCCTAAGTAGGTGGAGTAGACCAGCCCGGTTCCCGCGGCGTTGATCTTCGCAACGAAAACGAGGTTGCCTTTCGCCTCGTGCGTCCCGGGATAGCAATATCCCGAAGGCGCACTCGTCTGGTACGCGCCGCCGGTTGTGGGGAAATCGCAGGAGTCGGCATTGCCGGTCACGTAGGCGTTGCCGCCGGCGTCCACTGCGACCGCGCTGACAGCGTCGAAATAGCTGCCGCCGAGATAGGTGGCATAGACCAGCACGGGATCGATGGTGAGCGGCCGGCGGCGATCGTAAGCTTCGACCGCAAAGCCAACCTCATCCCCGCTTATCCTGCGAAACTGCGCCTTCACGCTTGTGCGCGTCCCGTGCATCCGCTGGTAGGCAACGGGCGCACGCAGCGTGAGCGGGCCGCCGCTCGTCGCCATCACCACCGACCCATCCTGGGCAACGGAAACGGCGCGGGCCCCGCGTACTCGCAGCTTGAGGTTCGCCGGATCCATGCCCGCGGCCAGCACGAGGTCGAACTCCAGCTGGTTTTGATTCCCGTAGTAAACGAGGTCGACGCCGGGCAGGGCGTTGGCGACGCGCACGCGTCCGTAGGTGGGGATTCCAGTCCGCCACGCCGCGCGGTTACTGCCAGTGAAGTAGTTCACCGTCCCTGGCAGCCGGTCTTCGCCGCTGATGCTCAGCGCCGCCGGGGCTCCTTCGAGAGCCAATCCCACGACCGAGTGGGTTGTGCCCGCCCGGAGGCGCACTACCGCTTCGTTCTGGGTCAGCGCGACCGAATACCCGGGGCCGCTCGAGCGAAAGCGCACATCGGGGGCGAACTGGCCTTGATTCGGCTCGAAGCGCAGCGGCAGTTGCTCGTACTGTGCCCGGGCAGCTGCGGCCGGCGACTGTGCCGTTGCCGGCAGGGTCGCGACGGATGTGATGGCAAGAAGGGGCAGAAGAGGAAGGCAATTGACACATCGGGAAGCCCACGCACGGCCCACAACGCGCAACATAGGATGTCTCCAGGGAAATGCTCGGTTATTGTAAGTCGGTTCAGCACGTCTCCGAATGGCTCTTTTGGTGTACAAACGTAACCGAGTTCCAATCTCGAACGGGTCATTTGCTGCGATTCAGCACTGTCGTAACTTATCGTCGAGGATAGGTTAGATCGACGCGACTTAGCTGGCTGGATCTGGCTTCACGGAAGTAACATCGCCCCGCAGTCGCTGGGAGAACGCGGTGAAAATGCACCGTGGCCGGGGCTGATAGGGCATTACCTGCAGGCGGATCTGTGACCAAGGTCCATGACTGCAGTCACGTGACCTCGCCGAAAGGCAAGCGCGACTTATCCGCATTCGTGACTGGATTGCATAACTTAGTGGCGACATTGGTCGCTCCCGGCGGGGCTCGGGCGGGAAGCTTCCGTCGTTGGTAACCATCGACGCGCGTGGAAGTGGGCGCGCGGGAGGAAGGAATGCAAGTGCGGACCGCCGCTGCCCATCCTTACGGGGCAACCGGTCAACCGCACCGGCGAGACCGGCGGGATCGCGAGGGAAAAATTGGTTTGGAATGGAAGAAGGGGAGGGAAATGGTGCGCCCGGAGAGATTCGAACTCCCGACCTGATGCTCCGGAGGCATCCGCTCTATCCAGCTGAGCTACGGGCGCGTTCTTTCAGGATACTACGCCGGATCGGTCCTCGGCTGCCGCCGGTGCGCGGCTGCCGCTACGGCGGCAATGTGAGCGGGGCCGGTGCGGCAGCAGCCTCCCACGGCCTGCGCCCCGGCCGCGAACCACTGGTTCGCCAGTGCTCCATAATCCTGCGGGTCGGAGCGGCCCTGCCACGTGTGGCGGGCTGCATCCCATGTCTCTCCGGAGTTGGGATAAACGATCACCGGTTTCCGCCCGCCGGCTCCGCCGCGCGCTTCGCCGATCAGCGTTTCCACCAGCGCGGGCGCGGTGCAGTTGATGCCGATGGCCGCCACCTGGGGCGAGCCTGCCACCGCTTCGGCACAGGCCCGCAGAGTTTCCCCATGGACTACGTGCGAGGCATCGCGGCAGGTGAAGGAAATCCACGCTGTCACCGCCGGCGACTGTTCGAGGGCCTGCAGAATCGCCTGTGCCTCGGCGAGCGAGGGGATCGTTTCGAGCGCCACGAGGTCCGCCTGGGTGGCCGCCGCGACCGTCAGCCGTTCTGCATGGAAGGCGACCAGCGCGTCAAAGTCCAGGTCGTAGCGGCCGTGATATTCCGCGCCGTTGTGCAGGGCCGCGCCATAGGGACCCAGCGAGGCGGCGACCCATACGCGCCGGCCATCTTCGCGCGCGCAGGCGGACCGCGCTTCGCAGGCGATCTCCACCGACAGACGGAGCGCCTGCGCCGCCGCCTGGTGCGCGGCCTCGTGGAGGAGACCAACAGCCCGATAGCCCAGGGCTGAGACCTGATAGCCGGCGGTGGCGATGCAGTCGGCGCCGCTCGCAAGATAGCGGCGATGCACGGCCGCGATGGTGTTGGGGGACTCCTCGAGCACGCGCGCCGACCACAGGGGTCCGGAGAGATCGCAGCCGCGCCGCTCCAGTTCGGTGGCCATGGCGCCGTCGAGCACGTGTATCGCGGAGAAATCGAGATGGTCGTGCGGGGTCACAGGGAGAGAGATCGGGCGGGGCCCGCAACGGTGCGGGCGCCGAAGCCCACTTTTATTTTGACAAGAACGCGGGGAGCAGGGAAGCGGAAGCAGCGGCGCGCGAGGAAAACTCCATCGCTGCGTGAGAGGGCGCAGCGGACGAGATCTGAGAACGAGTCCTGAGAGCAAACCCTGAAAGCGGGACCCGGACCGGGAGCCGGACCAGGAGCCGGACCAGGGCCTAGGAACTTGTTGAAATAGGTACGTGCTGCGCGGCAATGCAGCGGGCGTATTCGTCTTATGGATATGCGCGGAGACGAGCGGGTTCAGGACGGGATGTTCAGCTACGTGTCGCTGGAGCACCGAGTGCCAGCGGATC
>DATAWS010000021.1:0-269920 GCA_036267095.1 Acidobacteriaceae bacterium | reverse complement strand
TCCGACGAACGCAGCCAGCAGCTTCGCCCCTGGCTGCACCAGTACAACTGGCATCGACCCCATGCTAGTCTCGGTTCGTTGCCACCCGTCAGCCGATCAGCTCTCGACCGGAACAACCTGTTGACACTCCACACCTAGCGGTTGGACATGCCGCGCCCATTCGCTATGGGCAGGGTGGCTTCATCGGAGATGAGCATGCGCTCAGCGTCCTTGTGCATGGAATGCGGACGAACGATGCGTGCGCTGGGCCGTTTAGGAGGACGAATCGGGTGGAGGTCTTCGGGCTCCGGGTCCGAGTCGGGTCCGGGATTGTATTCTTTCCTGCCGCCGAAAGTAGCGACCATCGCAGGAGTGGCGACCATTGCGACAAATGCAACGGCAAAAATCAGATCAGTCATTACGAGCGCTTCCTCGGAAATCGGCGGATCTTTGCCTCTATACGTCGTAGTATGACGCCCGGGCAACGACTCCATCTATAACACTTCCATGGAAGAGCCCACAATGACGAAGTGCCCCGTTAGAGCGTTACCCATGACGGCTGTAATGAAACTTTTGTACTGACCGTTCCAGGAATGGCACGCATGGCAGGGTCAAGCCGGCCAACGGCGGCAGCGTTACTCCACCTGCTGCTTCGCTTTATAGCCGTCGCGGGCGATGATGTCGTATTTGACCGGCTTGTGCTTTTCGTCCTGCATGCGGAGGGGGTGTCCTTCGTCGTCCACCAACTCGACGCGGATGCGCCGGTAGGTACCGTCCATCTTGATGTTCGAAGGCTTGTACGTAATCTGGTACTGATTACGGATGGACGCATTGATCTCCGAGAAAACGTCGGGGAACTCGGCCTCGAAGCGAGGCTCGAAGTACATGCCCCCGGTCATGCGGGCGAAGGTCTGGAGCTGATTTTCGGCCTGGAGCATGCCAATGTTGTTCATGCGCCCGCTGGCGAAGCCGCCGCCGCCCATGTAGCCTGAGCCGCCGGTGGCTACGGAGAAGATGGTGACGTTGGGCGTTTCCTTAATTTTCTGCAGTATTTTGTCGAGAGTGATTTTGGAAAATGTGTCTCGTCCGGACGAGATGAGGACGATATATTTGCGACCGTCGATACGAGTCAGCCGATCGAGGGTCTCGTAGAGCGCGTCGAAGAGGTTGGTTTCGTCCCAGGTGGGCATGGTCAGCGACTGGATCGCCTGCTGGACCAGCATCCGGTTCTGGGTGAAATCGGTCAGGATGTTGGTGTGCATGTCATAGGTGACGACGGCGACGTAGTCGTTAGGCTGGAGCTGATTTGTGAACGAGACGGCCGCGTTCCACATGTCATAGATAAAGTTGAAGTTGGTGTTGGCGAATTCGAGCAGCAGGACGGCGGTGATGGGCGCCTTGACCTGGCGGAAAGAAACGATATCCTGGGGCGCGCCATCTTCAAAGACCCGGAAGTTCTGTTCCTTGAGGTTGGGGATGAACTGATGGGTCTTGTCCGTCAGGACGCCCACATCGACGTTGACCACAGGGACATCGACGCGCAGGGAGAGGTTCCCCAGTCCAGGCGGGTTCCTGATGGTGGTTGGAGGCGGCGGGGGCGGCGGTGCAGGAGCCTTTTTGGGGATAGCAATGGGGCCGTTGTCATTGCCCGGCCCCCCGGCTTCGGGAGCGGTTTGATCGGAGGGCGGCTGTTGCTGCTGCTGCTGAGTCTGGTTTTGCGGGGCGGACTGGTTTTGTTGATTGGGCGAAGAAGATTGCTGGGCCCATAACCCCTGGACGGGTAAAAGCGTCTGAAAGAGCAGCAGGGCGGCAGCAGCATAAGCCGGGCAACGCAGGTAGGAGTCCCTCATGGAAAACCTCTGGAATCATCTTGGGGCCGCAGAACCCCTGGCGGCAAGTGGAGAAGCGGCTTAATCTATGGACGTGGTTCGACACCTGAAAGGTATCTGTCTTGCGGCGGCTTTGGCTGCGCCCGCACTTCTTTGTGCGCAGACGCAGCTCCCGGGCATGCAGCCGGCGACGCTGGCAAGTCTGCCGCCCAACCCGCCCGCCATCACGAAGTTCTTTCCCCTGAGCGAAATCCGCGCAGGGCAGCAGGGCGTTGCCTACACCGTCTTTCAGGGTACAAAGCCCGAGCCGATGGGGGTGGAGATCCTGGGCGTCCTGCGCAATGCCATCGGGCCGCGTATGGACATGATCCTGGCGCGCCTCGAAGGCACCAAGCCGGACTATACCGGGGTGGTGGCCGGCATGAGCGGCAGCCCGGTCTACATCGACGGGCGGCTGGTGGGGGCGCTGTCGTACCGAATCGGACAGTTCAGCAAAGAGCCGATTGCCGGGATTACACCCATTGCCGACATGCTGGGCGTGGAGAACGAGAGCCAGGCCACTGAGACGGAGGTGGCACAGGGAAGCTTTGGAAGCGCGGGGCTGCATCTCGCGACAGCGACGGCGGTGGACAGCGCCGCGGGCGCCGATGGGTTTGCCGGCAACGTCATCCAGCCAATGGAGACTCCGCTGGTTTTCAGCGGATTCAGCTCCGGCGCGCTGGCGCTGTGGAAGAAGTACGCCCCCGCGGGCCTGATGCCGGTGGAAGGCATCGGCGGCTCGGAAAGCGATGAGAAGCAGCCCGACCCTCTGATTCCCGGCTCGGCGGTCAGCGCGGTGCTGGTGCGCGGCGACCTGGATATATCCGCGACCTGCACGGTGACCTATGTGGATCCGAAGCGCATGCTGGCGTGCGGGCACCCGATCACGCAGTTTGGTCCCGTCTCGATGCCGATGACCAAAGCGGATGTGGTGGCGACTCTGCCATCGCCGCTGGACGCATTCAAGATCATCAACACCACCGAGACGGTGGGAACCATTACCGAAGACCGGCAGTCGGCGATCATGGGCGTCTTCGGACGCAAGGCGCGGATGATTCCGGTGACGCTGCGGGTGACCGGCGACGGAGCGACGCCCGCGGACCAGAAGGAGCGGCAGGCGCTGCACTTCGAGGTGATCGACCAGCCGCAGATCACGCCGATGGCGGTGATGGTAGCGGTCTATCAGGGGTTGATGCAGGAGAATGGCTATTCGGCGCAGACGACCTATCGGGTGCAGGGGTCGGTGACGCTGAGCGGGTTTCCGTCGGTGAAGCTCAACAGCCTGGTGGCGCCGACCGATGCGCTGCCGGCGAATCTGCAGACGGCTCTGGCGCTGGGCGAGCGGTTCGAGAAGCTGTACGACAACGCCGCGCGGCGGACACCGATCGAGAGCGTGGAACTGGAAGTAGCGGCCATTCCGCGGCGGCTGACGGCGGAGATTGAAGGCGCGCATACCAGCCGGGTGGAAGTGCATCCCGGGGACACGGTGACGGTAGAGGCTACCATCCTGCCGTGGCACGGGCAGCCACGCAACGTGCGCGTGCCGGTGCGCCTGCCGGCTAATCTGCCGGAGGGAGCGGTGCGTCTGCTGGTGAGCGACGGAAGCACGCTGGACCGGCTGCTGCAGCCGCCTCAGTTCAACGCGCAGCCGCTCGATGTGGCGGCGACCATCGCGCAGCTGAACAGCGTTCATCCCAGCGATCAGCTCTATGTCACGCTGCTGGCGCCCGAGGCGCAGGCGGCGGTGGACGGGCGTACGCTGACGGCGCTCCCCATGTCGATGGCGAACGCACTGGCGCCGCTTAAGGAGAACAAAAGCATGGCGCTGAATGGCGAGTCGGCGATCCCGATGGCGTCGCTGCCGATGGACGCGGTGGTCAGCGGCGAACAGGTGGTGACCCTGCAGGTGGAAGACCAATAGGGGCTCCGACCGGCGCTGTTCAGCGCCGGGACTGTTCAGGCGCGGACAGGGGTTGCTGAAAGCGGACAGGCTGCCAGCCTCTGGACCGATTTCTTTTCCACCCGGGCCATTGATGGTGCAGGGTTTGGGTCCAGGGGGTTGGGGCGGGCCCGTGGAAACCGGCGTGCTCCCGTAGCCCGCGGGGAGGTGTCTCATGGCATATTTCGAGCGGGTGCGCGATGTCATCTCCGGGCCTTTCGGCGAGGAGATTCTGCGTCAGCGCCACGCGGCAGGGTGGCAGCTGGTGTCGATCGAGTGGCGGCGCGAGCTGCCGGATTCGGAAGCCGGTGGCGCCGGCGTCTTTCACGAAGACGTTCCTTACGGGCTGCGCATTTCGGACGACTGCCTGCGGCTGGAGGTCGATCCGCAGGAGAATCAGGCGCTGCTGCAGATGATGGAAATGCTGGTGCAGGACTTTTCCTTTTCCGGCATCGCGAGCGATCTGAACGAGAAGGGTTTCCGGAGCCGTGACGGCCGGCGCTGGAATCCGGTGGCGATCTTCAACATGATCCCACGGCTGATTGAAGTGGGGCCGCGGCTGTTTTCCACCGAGGAGTGGGAAGTGCGGCGGCAGCACTTTGCGCGGCTGACCTAGCGGTCGAAGAGATCCGTTCAGCTAAGAAACGGTCGGCGGCAAAGCGGTCAGCGAACTGGGAGCACTGTAGCATCGGCCGCTTCGCATCCAGTTGGAGTTCCGCCTGGTCGGTCCCTGCAGCCAGGTCCGGTGTGAATCCCACATCTGCCAGCTACTCCAGATGTGGGGCCCGGGATTCAGGCAGCGCGGTGATGCTGGTGGCGGCGCAGGAAGGCCGCGGCGTGCTTCAGGTCGTGGACGAAGGCGGCGCGCGCTTCGTGGCGGCCGGCGTCGTCGGGTGCGCGAAGAATCGACGACGGATGCACGGTGGCGACGAGCGGCGGGAGGCCGGGAAGGTGCAGAACGCGGCCGCGGTCCTGGGTGACGCGGAAGGAGCGGCCGAGCAGGGCCTGGGCGGCGGTGGCTCCGAGACAAACGATCATTTCGGGCTGAATCTCTTCCATCTCAGCATCGAACCAGGGACGGCAGGCAGCGATCTCGCGAGCGCTGGGCTTTTTGTGGATGCGGCGCTTGCCGCGCGGCTCCCATTTGAAGTGCTTGACGGCGTTGGTCAGGTAGGCGTCTTTGCGATCAATGCCGGCTTCCTCGAGGCAGCGATCGAGCAGCAGGCCGGCGGGGCCGACAAAGGGCTGGCCCTCGATATCTTCGCGGTCGCCAGGTTGCTCGCCGACGAGGATGAGGCGAGCGCCAGGATTGCCGGCTCCGAAGGCGGTCTGCGTGGCGTGCGCATAAAGCGGACATCCGCGGCAGTCGCGGGCGGCTTCGCGCAGGCTGGGCAGATCGCGGCGGCGAGGGAGAAAGTCGGCGGCGGAGCCGGTGGAGATTTGGGTCAGGCTGGCCATTGGTTTTCTCTCATCGTTTAGATGCGCGTACCCGGTGGAGGCGAGCAGGCAACTTTTGCGATCCGGCGAATCCTGCGTGGTTCGGGTCACATCCCCGAAAGCCTGCGCATCTTACCGAGGTAGAAGGACAAAGTGAGCCGCTGGAGGGAGCGGCCGGCGGAGATATGCAGACAACCCCAGACAGAGGAGAGCAAACATGAAGGTTTTTTCCGCAAACATCGACAATCTTCGCAAGCTGTATATCAATCAGCTGCAGATGCTGCTGTCGACTGAACAGCAGATTACGGAAGCGTTGCCGAAGATGATCGACAAGGCGACGGACACGCAGTTGAAGCAGGCGTTCCAGTCGCACCTGCAGGAGACGAATGAGCACGTGAGCCGGCTGGAACAGATCCTGAATCAGGCGGAGGGGGAAGCGAAAGCGATCAAATGCAAGGTGATGGCCGCGCTGGTGGCCGAAACCGAAGACATGGTGAAAGACGCCGCCGATGACGCGGTTCGCGACGCGGCGCTGATCTCCGCGGGCCAGCGCGTGGAGCACTATGAGATGGCCACGTACGGGGCCGTGAGGCACTGGGCGCAGTTGCTGGGACAGACCTCGCACGCCGAGCTTCTGGACAAGACAATCAAGGAAGAGGGCCACGCGGACCATCTGCTGACGGAGATTGCGGATAGAGTCAATCCGTACGCGCAGAAGGCGGCCTAGTCTTCCCGTCGGAACGAGAAGAGGCCGAGTCCCTTTGGGGCTCGGCCTTTTTACGCCAGGCGGGAACGAATGGATTCTCGATGCGGATGCCGGAAATCTCCTGGCCCGAATTCAAATCCTCTGAGAGGATTCGGCTCGCTCCTGCCTTCAACGCTGCAGCGACAATCAGGGCTTCCCAGAAGCTGATGCGAGCCTCATCTTCTATGCGGAAGGCCGATGTCAATTCGACGGGCGTTGTATCGGCGCACCAAATCGCATCAGCGTCCACAGCCGCTCTCGCGGATTTCCGAGGCAGGGGATGAGCGATCTTTCGCGTGACGCTGACGTATAAACTCCTGGAGGACCTGGATGCTTAGAACGCCCAGATTACGGTCCCACAGGGACTCAGGAATTCCCGCCGCTTTTCTGTATTGCGCGCCCGCATCCAGATCGCAGGCATAAATCAGGACGTTGGAATCGACGAAGGTCTTACCGAGTTCGTCCCCGCTGGCGGTTATCGCTCCGCCGAGATGAAAGCCCTTTCTCATGAGGGAAAGAGCGGAACGCTCGAACTTACCCCGGGACCGTGGGGTTTCTCCGCGGCCGGCGATTGGCCTGGAGGATTTTCTTACGCAGGCGCAGCGATTTGGGCGTGACCTCGACCATTTCGTCGTCGGCGATGAATTCGATTGCCTGTTCAAGATTGAGGAGCCGCGGCGGAGCGAGGCGGATGGCCTCGTCGGCGGTGGAGGCGCGCATGTTGGTGAGCTTTTTTTCGCGGACGACGTTAACGTCGAGATCGTTGTCGCGGGAGTGCTCGCCGATGATCATGCCTTCATAGACCTCGACGCCGGGCGGGGTGAAGAGTATGCCGCGGTCTTCGAGGCCTTCGAGCGCGTAAGCGGTCGTGGCGCCGGGGCGATCGGCGACCAGCGCTCCGGTGGGACGCTGCGGGATTTCTCCCTGGTGGGGCATGTAGCCGTCGAAGAGAGAATTCATGACGATGGTGCCGCGGGTGTCGGTGAGCAAATCGCTGCGCAGGCCGATGAGGCCGCGGGAGGGCACGCGGAATTCGAGGCGGACGCGGCCATAGCCGTGGTTATGCATTTTGACCATCTCGCCGCGGCGAGGCCCGAGGCGCTCGATGACGGTGCCGATGAAGCCCTCGGGGATGTCGATGGTGAGGTGCTCGACGGGCTCGACCAGCTTGCCGTCCACTTCTTTCGTGACGATTTCAGGCCGGCCCACCATCAGCTCGTAGCCTTCCCGGCGCATCATCTCGATCAGAATGGACAGCTGTAGTTCGCCGCGGCCGAGGACCTTGAAGCTGTCGGGCGAGCCGGTTTCCTCGACACGGATGGAGACGTTGGTGAGCAGCTCTTTTTCGAGGCGCTCGCGCAGGTTGCGGGAGGTAACCCACTGGCCCTCGCGCCCGACCATGGGCGAGTTGTTGATGGAAAACTGCATGGCAATGGTCGGCTCGTCGATGATGATGGGCGGCAGGGGCGCGGGCGTCTCGGCGTTGGTGATGGTCTCGCCGATGGTAATTCCCTCCACGCCGGCGACCGCGACGATGTCGTCGATTTCGGTCTCGGTAATGTCGACGCGATGGAGCCCCGCGAAGCTGAAGAGCTTGGTGATGCGCGTTTTGTGGAGGGAACCGTCGCGTTTGGAGATAGCGACGTCGTCGCCGGTGTGGAGAGTTCCCTGAAAGACGCGGGCGATGGCGAGGCGGCCGAGGTAATCGGAGTAGTCGAGGTTGGTCACCTGGATTTGCAGGATGCCGCTGGGATCGCCTTTGCCGGTGGGGATAGTGGCGAGGATCGAGTCGAACAGGGGCATCAGATCCGTCCCGGGCTGGTTGGGTGAGGGGCTGGCCTGGCCCAGCTTGGCGTTGGTGTAGAGGACGGGGAAGTCGAGCTGATCCTCGGTAGCGTCGAGATCGATGAAGAGGTCGTAGACCTCGTTCAGGACTTCCTGGGCGCGCGCGTCGGGGCGGTCGATCTTGTTGATGACCAGGATAGGAGGCAGGCGGGCTTCGAGGGCTTTCGAGAGGACGTAGCGGGTCTGCGGGAGCGGACCTTCGGAGGCGTCGACGAGGAGCATAACGCCGTCGACCATTTTGAGGGCGCGCTCCACTTCGCCGCCGAAGTCGGCGTGGCCGGGGGTATCGACGATGTTGATCTTCTCGCCCTTGTAGAAGACGGCGGTGTTCTTGGCGAGGATGGTGATGCCCCGCTCGCGCTCCAGCTCGTTCGAGTCCATAACGCGCTCGGCAACGGCTTCGTTGGCGCGGAAGGTGCCGGCCTGGCGGAGGAGTCCGTCGACGAGGGTGGTTTTGCCGTGGTCGACGTGGGCAATGATGGCGATGTTGCGTATGGCGCTCACAGAGACATCCTGAATGGTTCCTGTTATTCGCCGGTGCGGCGGAGTTGATTGTTCGAGGTGAGCCGGCAGGAGTTACAAAATTGCGGAAGTTGCATGGCTGCGGCAAACCGGAAGCGACTGCGGGCGGTTGCCAGCACTCTTCTCTTTAAGTTTAGCAAGGATGGGCAACGCCGCCTGCACTCGGCCGCGTCCTCCCTAGGAGGAGCGCCTGGCGCTCAGGTCGAGGAGGGATGTTATGCGTACATGGATTCACCGGACCATTGGCGGGGGAGCCGGCATCGCGCTGGCCCTGGCGGCCTGCGCAGCGTTGGGGCAGAGCCCAGCACCGGCTGCGAACGTTCACAGCCCCGCGCAGCAGCCAACCAGTCAGCGGACCATCCAGATGGTGCAGGCCCAGGCGAGCCTGGATACCACGCTGGACGCGAAAAAAGCGAAGCAGGGCGAGGAAGTGAAGGCGAAGCTGCAGCAGAATGTGCAGATTCCGAACGAGCAGGCTCTGCCGAAGAATACGGTTTTGGAAGGGCATGTGGACCAGGTGATGGCTTCGGAGCAGAAGGGCGACTCCACCATGGTGATCACCTTCGATAAGGCCAGACTCAAGGACGGAAAAGAGCTGCCCATCAAGGCGACGGTGCTTCAGGTGTCGGAACCGGTGCAGATGCAGGCGGATGGGGCCGGCGGGGCCGCAGCGAATATGCCTGCGGGCGGAGCTGCACCCTCTCTCAGCACGTCGCAGATGGGCGGCGGCGGCACTGCCGGCGGAGGCAGAGCACAGACGGCGCCCAGCCCGCAACCCATGGATGTTCCTGCAGCCAATCCGAATCCGCAGCAGGAGCACCATCAGAACGGTATTCCGGGAGTGATGCTGACGAGCGACATTCATCAGCCGACCTCGGCGACGTTCACGTCTAAAGGACGGAATGTCCACGTGCCGGATGGCGTTGAAATGCAGCTGGCGCTGACAGTGATCCCGGCAGGCGTGCAGATCCACTAGCGAGTTTTGGCTGGGGGTTCGGAGGCCAGCGCGGCCTCCGAACCCTACTCGTAGCGCAGGGATTCGATGGGATCCATAGCGGCGGCACGATTGGCCGGCAGCGTTCCGAAGATGATGCCGACTGTGGCGGAGACCGCCAGTCCAATCACTGCCGACCATCCGGACACTGGCACGCGATAGCTGGTGAAGAAACGGATCGAAAAGGGAATTGCCAACCCGATGACGGCGCCGATGAGGCCGCCGAACAGCGAAACGAAGACCGCCTCCATTAAAAACTGCAGCTTGATCTCTCGCGATGTGGCGCCCAGCGCTTTGCGGATGCCGATCTCCCGGGTACGCGCGCGGACCGTCGCCAGCATGATGTTCATGATGCCCACACCGCCAACGGCGAGGGTGACGGCAGAGACCAGCAGCAGCATCGCAGTCAGAGCATTGACCACCACGCCCGCCAGGGTAATGAGCGCGGTCATGGTCTGGGTTTGATACACCGAGTTGGGCTGGTGACGGATATGAGCCACGGCGACGACCTGCTTGGCGGCGTCTTCGACGTCGGCGGAGTCGCGGATGGAGAAGTACATCTCCTTCACATCATCGGTGCCGGTGAAGTAGCGGCCGACAGAATAGGGAATGAGAATGGTCTGATTGGCGATTTCGGTCTCGCCGAAGGTCTCGACCCGTTCCTTAAAAGTGCCGACGACGGTGAACGGGATGCCGGCGATTTCGAAAGTGCGGCCGATCGCCGCGGTTGGGCTGCCGAACATGGCACGGGCGAAGGGCTCGGTCACGTCGGCGACCTGGGTATGGGTGGTTTCATCTTCTTCGTCGAAGAAGCGGCCATTGAGCACGACCAGGTTGCGGACCTGGCGGTATTGCGGCTCCACGCCGAGCACCAGCACCTCACGAACGACGCCGTCGAAGCTGATGTTCTGGTGCATTTCCAGCACCACCGAGGAGGCGGCGACTGCGGGGACCTGTTCGTCGATGGCCCGCTCATCGTCGAAGCGGAGGAAATCGGTTTGGGTATTGGTGACGGCTCCCGAGCCGCCGCCGGCATACTCCAGTTCAACGAGGTTGGTGCCGATACCCTGGATCTCGCTCAGGATGTATTGCCGTCCGGTCGCGGAGATAGCGACGACCAGAATGAGAGACGCAGTGCCGATGACCATGCCCAGCGCGGTGAGGACAAAGCGCACTTTCGCGGTGCGGAAGCTGTCGATCGCCAGCCGCGCAATTTCGCTGAGCATGATGGTCTGGCGCGCGCTGGCCAGGGTCTTCTCAAACGAAAGGCGGTGAGTGCTGCGCTCCGGGACCATCTGCAAGTACAGGATGCCACAGGCGGCGAGGCTGATTCACAACGATTTGCGGGGCGGGTGGCGGGGAGAAGCCAATCCGGAAACCGAGTACGAAAACCGGACCGGTTCTGCCCGCCGCGCGGGATCAAAGCGCGATGGTGACCGCTTTCACTTCGGTGTAGTTGTTCAGCACCTCTTCGCCCATCTCGCGTCCCCAGCCGGATTGCTTGTATCCGCCAAAGGGCAGTGAGGCGTCGAAGACGTTGTGGCAGTTCACCCACACGGTACCGGCGCGGATGGAGCGCGCCACTTTGTGGGCCAGAGAGAGGTTCTGCGTCCAGACCGACGCGGCCAGTCCGTAGACCGTGTCGTTGGCGCGTTTCACGATGGCGTCCACATCAGCGTCAGTGAAGGGCACCGCGCAGACCACCGGGCCGAAGATCTCCTCCTGCACGACCTTCATGCGCGGGTTGGTGTTGGTGAGCACGGTGGGCCGCACGAAGTAGCCGCGCTCCACGCCGGAGACCGGTCCGCCGGCGGTCACTTTCGCGCCTTCCTCGAGGCCCGACTCGATGTAGCCGACCACTTTGCGGTACTGTTCATCGCTGACCAGAGGGCCCATCTGGCAGGAGGGGTCGAGGCCAGGAGCCAGTTTGATGTCGGACGCGACCTGGCTCACGCCGTCGACCACCTGGTCGAAGACCTTCTCGTGGATGTAGAGGCGGGAACCGGCACAGCAGCACTGTCCGTGATTGAAGAAGATGGCACTGGCTGTGCCGGAGACGGCCTGGCCGATGTGCGCATCGGGGAAGACAATGGCGGGGGACTTACCGCCCAGCTCGAGGGTGACCTTCTTCAGGTTGCCGGCGGCGGCTTTCACGATCAGCTTGCCCACTTCCGTTGAACCGGTAAAGGCGATCTTGTCCACCAGGTCGTGGGCGGCCAGCGGCGCGCCCGCTCCTTCGCCGTAACCGGTGAGCACGTTGACGACGCCCGGCGGGAAGCCGGCTTGGTCGATGAGCTGAGCCAGGCGCAGGCCGGAGAGCGGCGTCTGCTCGGCCAGCTTGAGCACCACGGTGCAGCCGCAGGCCAGCGCCGGGGCCAGCTTCCAGGCCGCCATGAGCAGAGGAAAGTTCCAGGGAATGATCTGGCCGACAACGCCGATGGGTTCGCGCAGCGTATAGGAATGGAAATCCTGACCTGCGGAGAGAGGCAGGGTTTTGCCGGAGATTTTGGTCGCCCAGCCGCCCATGTAGCGGAACATGTCCACTGTCAGCGGCACGTCGGCGACGCGGGCCACAGAGAACGGCTTGCCGTTATCGAGCGACTCGATCTCGGCAAACTCGTCGTTATGCTGCTCGACAAGGTCGGCGAGCTTCCACAGCAGACGGCCGCGCTGGGAAGGGGACATGCGCGGCCACGGTCCTTCATCGAAGGCCCGGCGCGCGGCCAGCACGGCGCGGTTCACGTCTTCCGCTTCGGCTTCGGGGACATGAGTGAGCACGTCGCCGGTGGCGGGGTTATAGACGGGGAACGATTTGCCGGAGGCTGCTTTCACAAAGCGGCCGTCCACGTACATGCGGTGGTCCTGGGAGACGAAATCAGCGGTGGTGCCGCTGACGCGGGGATCAATTGTCAGAGTTGCCATCGTTACAACCTCGGGTGCAGTGGGTCACGAACCGGACAGGAGCGGGGCAGCCGAGATCCGGGCGGCGCAGGCGAGCGAAGGGGCGCTTCCCTTCCGGGGACCGGTGCGTGCCGAATTATGCACCGGAGAACACTACCACCGGCACTTGTGCATTGGCCAGGAGGAGGGTGCGCGGGGCCGTCATGGCACTCTAGGGCCGAAGGTTCTCCCGACTGAGACCGAGCTGGAAATTCGAATCCTGCTTTAGAATGGCGGACATGCCGGCCGCCGGTCGAGCGAGGTACTGATGATTCACGTCCGCCTGCCTAAACGTTTCGTTCTGGCCGCTCTTTTGCTGCTCGTCGGTCCTGCGCTGATGGCGCAGACGCCCGCCAAAAAGGTTGTCCGCAGCGAGGCCGATCTACCGCGCTTCAACTATCCCATCAGCGGCACCGCCACCGAGCTGGTCACCTCCGACGACGCCACCTTCAGGACGTTCGCGGACAAAGTGGGGGCCGATGTCGACTCCGTCCTCAGCGGCTACGACATCGAGGACCACGCGACGCTGCGCGATCTACTGGGCGTCAAGCTGGACCTCGAGCTGCTTTCCGGCCAGAATCAGCAGGCTCTCACGACCGTTGACCAGCTTCGCGCCGTCCAGGACAAGCCCGACGCGAAGCTGATGACCGGCCTCACCATGCGGGCGATGATCCAGGCCCAGAAGGAGACCGGCCAGACCTCGGGCGACGGCTATGACGCCGCGTTCGAGAAGGCTTATTCCGCCGAGATCCAGGGGCTGCCCTGGCCGGTTGTGGGCGACAGCATTAAGCAAACGAAGAGCAGCGCCGAGATTGTGACTCCGGCTCTGGTCCTCGGCTCCATCCAGGCTTCGATTGAGCCCGCGGTTGCCAAAGCGCACCAGATCAGCAACGATCTTGCATGGGGGCTGGTGGGCGCTCGCCTCGAAATCCAGCGCATTCTTCCTCTGCAAAAGCAGATGCTGGCGGTGCTCAGCCACGAAGTAGCCGACAACAACGTGCAGAAGCCCGACATCTGGGCGGCGCGCGCGGTCACTCTCAGCGAGGCCGACGCTCTCACTCCGGTCTGCGTCGCCATTTGGGATTCCGGCTCCGACCTCTCTCTCTTCCGCGGCCGCGTTTACACGGTGCCCGAACCGGCTTCGGGCGACGATCCGCACGACATCGCTTTCGATCTGAAGGGCTTCCCTGCGCACGGCTATCTCTACCCGCTGGATGCAGAGCAAAAGGTTGAGTACCCGAACATGCTGCGCGACCTGCAGGGCTTCGCCGACCTCGAGGAGTCCATCGACAGCCCCGAAGCTGACGCACTGCGGAAAGAAATGGCCTCGATGCAGTCCTCGCAGATTCCGAATTACCTCGAGAAGCTGGAGCTCTTCGCCATCTACTCGCACGGCACCCACGTGGCCGGCATTGCCGCGGCCGGCAATCCTGCTATTCGCCTGGCGGTCGGCCGCATCACCCTCGACTGGCATAACGTTCCGCTCGCGCCCAGCGTGGAGCTGTCAGAGCGCGCGGCGAAGGATGACCAGGCCTACGTCGACTGGTTCAGGGCCAACCACATTCGCGTCGTGAACATGAGCTGGGGCGGCACGCCGCGAGACGATGAAACGGCTCTGGAGAAAAACGGGATGGGAAAGGATGCGGCCGACCGCAAGGCCATGGCCGCGCATCTTTTTGCCATTGAGCGCAAGGGGCTCTACGACGCGATGAAGAGCGCGCCCGATACCCTCTTTATCTGCGCCGCCGGCAATGCCGACAGCAACTCCAGCTTCGAGGAGATGATACCGTCCTCGTTCCGGCTGCCGAACCTGCTGGCGGTGGGCGCGGTGGACCAGGCTGGCGACGAGGCCAGCTTCACCAGTTACGGCCCAACCGTCAGGGTCGACGCGGATGGCTATGAAGTCCAGTCAGTGGTGCCCGGGGGCAGCAAACTGCGCATGTCCGGCACCTCCATGGCTTCGCCGAACACGGTCAACCTCGCGGCCAAGCTGATCGCGCTCGATCCGAAGCTGACTCCGGAGCAGACCATCCAGCTCATCGTGGAAGGGGCGACCGCCAGCCCTGACGGCCGCCGCCACAACATCGACGAGAAACAATCGGTGGAGCTTCTGCGCAAAATGATGCAGCCGTAGGCCCGATCCTCACTCCACCGGCAACGCGGTTATCGCTGTCCGCGGAAACCCGCGCGTTGGGCCGCGAACCGCAATCTTCGGGCGGGAATTTATGATCGTTTCTGGACCGGATGTTGATCCTCTGCGCAGCTAGCTTCCGGGCTCCCCGGCTGCGCGGCCTGAAAGCGGTGGCGGACTCGTGATCATCAATTTGTCGCGTCGGGCGCACAACCACAACTGGGAGCTCGACCCCATTATCCGGTCGCTGCTGGACACGGACTTCTACAAGCTGCTCATGCTGCAGTTCATCTGGAAGCATTTTCCGAAGACCCAGGCGACCTTCGCGCTGATGGATCGGGGAGTGTCGGGACGCCTGACCGGGCTGATCGATCCCGACGAGTTGCAAGCCCAGCTGGAAGCGACCCAACAGCTGCGCTTCCATAAGTCGGAGATCATCTGGCTGGCAGGCAACACGTTTTATGGACGCACCGGCATCTTTGAGCCGGGCTTTCTCGAGTGGCTCGGCGAAGAGTTCCGCCTGTCGGAGTACGAACTGTCGATTGCCGACGGCCGCTTCTCGCTGCTCTTCCGCGGATCCTGGACGGCGACCACGCTGTGGGAGATTTACGCGCTCGCGATGGTGAGTGAACTCGCTACCCGCGCCCACCTGAAGCGGCTGAGTGAGCTGGAGCTGGACATCCTGTACGCGCGCGCCAAGGCGAAGCTGTGGGAGAAGATGGCGCGGCTGCGCGGTGTGCCCGGGCTGCGGGTCAGCGACTTCGGCACCCGCCGGCGGCACAGCTTTCTGTGGCAGGAATATGTAGTTCGGGCGATGAGCGATGTGCTGGGGCCGAGTTTTTTGGGCACCTCGAACACTTATCTTGCCTACAAGCACGACCTCGAAGCGATCGGCACGAACGCTCATGAACTGCCCATGGCCCTGGCGGCGATGGCGAAGAGCGATGAGGAACTAAAGACTGCGCAATACCGGCTGTTGGAGCAATGGCAGCAGACCTACAAGGGCGAGCTGCTCATTCTGCTCCCGGACACCTTCGGCACCACCCAGTTTCTGCGCCATGCGCCGGATTGGGTGGCCGACTGGACCGGGCAGCGCGCCGACAGCAAGGATCCCTTTGTGGCGGGCGAGGAGTATATCGCATGGCTGAAGGAGCGGGGCCGTGATCCCAGGAATAAACTCTTCATCGCTTCGGACTCGCTCGACGTGGACCAGATTCTGCAGCTGCATGCCGGCTTTGCCGGGCGTATGGCGCCGGGGGTGGAGCGGGCAACGTTTCGGCGCGCTGAAGACTTTCTTGATCCGCATCGATGGATTCCGGAACGCCGCATTCGTTTCAGCGCCGGATGGGGCACGCTGCTGACCAACGATTTTCGCGACTGCAATCCGCAGGGTGGCGATGCTTTCGATCCGCCGCGTCTGGTCTGCAAACTGCAGGATGCCGATGGCCGCCCGGCGGCGAAGCTCTCGGATAACGTCACCAAAGCGCTTGGCCCGCCGGAGCAGGTAGAACGCTACAAGAGAGTCTTCGGCACAGAAGGTATGGACCGGCGTCCGGTCGTGACGTAGGACGATACCGGGCAGGAAGAATGAGCGGGCCGCTCCCGATCTGGCTGCGTCTCTCAGCGCAACTTTTCCTCGGCCATCAGCTGGCTGAATTCTGCGGTGGAGCACAGCGACGCCGGCATCTGGTCTTCGAGTAGCTTGCGGGGACCATCAAGACCCTCATTGAGGGCCCTGCGCAGATAATCGATGGCTTCTCTGTTGTGGCCGTTGGCGGCGAAGATCCGGGCCAGGCAGTAGTCCTGCTGGGCGCGGTCCCTGGCGGGCAGCGACTGAACCACCATGAGGGCGGAGCGCTGATCGAAGACGTGCGGATTGATGGCGAACGCTGCGCGGTAGGCATCGAGTCCCTCGCTGGTTTTGCCGAGGGCGAAATACGCGGTTCCCAGGTTACTGAGCGTGGAAGGCGCGCCAGGCTCGAGGCGCAGCGCCTTGCGGTAATACTTCAGCGAGCGGCGATAGTCCTTTTGGGAGTAGTAGACGGCGCCGAGATTGTTGAGCGCGGCGGGATAGTCCGGACGCAGGCGCAGGGCCTGCTGGTAATCGCGACGCGCCTCGTCGAGGGCGAAGAGATGGTGCCAGGCCATGCCCATCTTGTCCCAGACTTCCGGGGATTTTGGAGAAGTCTCCCGGTAGTCAGCGATGGCAGCCGTGTATTCGCCGCGCGCCATGGCGAGGTCACCACGGAACTCGGGCGTGAGGGTGACGGAGGTTTCGGGGCTGGGGGAGGAATTGGCCGGGGCTGGAGCAGAAACGACTGACTGGGGACAGGCATACGCGGGAATCCCGAGGATGAGCGCGGCGACAAGGGCACACGAGCGCTGCATAGCGCCTCCAATTGCATCTTCCGCGGGCAGGCACCCTGGATCGACACCTGGGCCGCAGAAGCTGTCCAGCAACCGGGCTGAACCGCCCATTATCATGCGCCCGGAGGCGGGCGAAAGAAAAGAAAGTTTCGCGGGAGCAGTGGACGAGAGTAATCGGCCGGGCTCAGACGACCGGCGGAGGCTGCGGCGCGAGGGGCGGATTCGCAGGCCAGGTTAGCGGAGCTGTGGTCGCTTCCAGGCGCTCCCCGAGGGGCCGATACCAGGAGCCGTAAAAATACACGGCAAACGACTGCTTGACGAGCGCGATCGCCCCGTAGAGCGTGCACAGGAGAAGCAGATACAGAGCCAGGATCAGCAATCCGGCAATCACGCAATAGAGGATGAAGACGGTGACCCCGACGGGTCCGGCGTGCCAGAGGAAATGGTAGAGGAGGAATCCGATGCCGCCGCCGCCGACCAGAGCGACACCCAGAACGACGAGGACGGCCATCAGGCCAACCCAGGTCAACCCCACTTCCAGCACGAGGCGGAGAAGAAGATAGAGCGCGCAGTGCCCGAGGCGCTCGCGCAGGAACGCGAAGAAGCGGCTGAAGGCCGATCCCAGGGATGCGTCTTCGATGGCCATCGGGGGAAGGATGAAATCCTCGGTGACGGCCTCGGCCAGGGTGGCAACGATGGCGAACAGGAAGATGATCCCGTACATGGGGAATATGTGCGACATCAGCAGCGTCGGATCGCTGTTGATTTCCTGGGGCGTGAGATGGCGGATGGCGATGAAGAGGTGCAGAAGCAGGGGTCCGGCGGTCACAGCCAGCAACAGCAGCAGTGCCAGGGCGACTAAAAACATGAGTCCGAAGAAGCGCCACGCCGGGGAGCGGTAGGGCGACCAGGCCTGACCTACGCGGCCATGGCGGTAGACGACCAGATCGAAGAGCGTGAAGCGCAGGCGGCACCACAGCCAGCCGAGAACGATCCAGAAGACGGTGGCGATCGCACCCAGAGCCACGAGGACCGTGACCACGACCGCGGACATGCCGCCGGCCGCAAAGTACGACGGCGTGGTGTGACGCATCCCAATGCCCGCGATTCCGAGAGCCAGGCCGAGGCCATCGGCGAAAAAGCTGAATGCGATGCCATAGAAGCTGGGCTGCGTGAGCGCCGCGACAACCGCAATCTTGAGGAAGAACCCGAAGCGGAACGTAGCCGGCATCCCAGGCGCCGCCTCGGGAGGCAGCAGCAGGGTGCGTGTCCGGCTGAAGGCCGGAGAGATGGCGTCGACCGGCGACAGCGGTTTCATGTAGAGGGTCCCTTTCCCGGGAAGTTTGGAGATGAGAATAGCACCCGAGTGACAAAGATCAGGCTCAGGACATCGGCGACTGCGGTCAGACCGTTTCTATAATGAACAGGTGACCATGATTCGCGAAGCGACCCCGGACGATGCCGGGCTGATCCTGCAGTTTGTGTGTGAGCTGGCAGAGTACGAGCGCGCCCCCGACGCCGTGAAGCTCAGCGAGGCCGAACTGCAGCGCGATGGCTTTCCCGGTGACGGCGGCGAGCGCTATTACGATTGCCTCATCGCCGAAGAGAACGGGGAGCCGGCCGGGATGGCCCTGTTTTTCCCGGTCTATTCGACGTGGCGAGGCCGTTCGCTGCATCTGGAAGACCTGATCGTGCGGCCGCAGTTTCGCGGGCGCGGCATCGGTAAGGCGCTGCTGACCCGCGTGGCTGCTGCCGCCGTCGAACGCGGCTGCCAGCTGCTTTTCTGGCACGTACTCGACTGGAATACGCCGGCCATCGACTTCTATCGCTTGCTCGGTGCGGTGCCCCTCGAGGAATGGCGGCGCATGCGGCTGGGTGACGATGCGCTGCGCGCGGTAGCCGCGATGAGCGCCGGTTGCGAATGTTAATCCGGATCATCGGTGGAGGTCTGGCGGGCCCGGAAGCGGCGCTGGTGGCCGCGCGGATGGGCGCGGACGTCGCTCTGTACGAGATGCGGCCGGTGCGCTCCACGCCCGCGCACCACACCGCCGATTTCGGCGAGCTGGTGTGCAGCAATTCATTGAAATCCGAAAGCGAGAACACCGCGCCCTGGCTGCTGAAGCAGGAAATGCGGCGCGCCGGATCGCCGCTGCTGGCCTGCGCCGATGCAACAGCTGTTCCTGCCGGCCATGCACTGGCCGTCGATCGCGTGGAGTTCTCGCGGCGGATCGAGGAAAAGATCGCCGCCGAGCCCCGCATCACCGTGCACCGCGAGGAGGTGACGCGGCTCGATCCCAACGACGGGATTACGATTGTGGCTTCCGGCCCGCTGACTTCGGACGCGCTGTCCGTGGAGATTGCCCGGTTGACCGGCAGCGACCAGCTTGCCTTCTACGATTCGATCAGCCCCATCGTCGAGGCCGATTCCATCGATCGCGACAAGGTCTATTTCGCCGCCCGCTACGACAAGGGCACCGCGGACTATATCAACTGCCCCATGACCCAGGCCGAATACGAGGCGTTTCATGATGCGCTGCTGGGGGCGGAGAGTGTGGAGGCAAAAGATTGGGAGAAACTGGACTATTTCGAAAGCTGCCTGCCGATTGAGGAACTGGCGCGGCGGGGCCGCGATACGTTGCGCTTCGGCCCGATGAAGCCGGTTGGCCTGCGCGATCCGCGGACCGGAACGATGCCCTGGGCTGTTGTCCAGCTGCGCTGCGAAAACCTGCGCGCCGATTCGTACAACCTGGTCGGCTTTCAGAACCATATGAAGTTTGGGGAGCAGGCGCGGATCTTGCGGATGATTCCCGGCCTTGAGAACGCGAAATTTCTGCGCTACGGGCAGATTCACCGCAATACGTACATCAATGCTCCGCGGGTGCTCACCCCCACGCTGCAGATGCGCGAATTTCCGGGAGTTCTCTTTGCCGGGCAGATTTCCGGTGTGGAGGGTTACACGGAGTCGATCGCCACTGGCCTGCTGGCCGGGATCTATGCCGCCGCAATGGCGCAGGGACAGGAGCCGGAACCCGTTCCACGCGGAACCGGGTTGGGATCGCTGATTCGCTATGTCACTGAGGCGGATGCGAAGCGCTTCCAGCCGGCCAACATCACCTTCGATCTGCTGAAACCGCTCGACGAAGCTACCCGCCGCCGGGTACGTGACAAGCGGGAGCGGCACAGGATGCAGTGCGAGCGCGCTCTCGCAGCGATGGACGGCTGGCTGGCGAGGATCGGCCGGACCCAGGAATCCGCACCCTGATTCCACCCTCCAGGACGCCTGATACCCTAAAGGAGAGCCATGAAATTCGGAGTCCTGGTCTTCCCCGGTTCCAATTGCGACCACGACACGTACAACGTGATCGCCGAAATCGCGCATCAGCCGGTGGTCTTTCTCTGGCACGATTCGCCGGACCTGCAGAATTGCGACGCGATCCTGGTCCCTGGCGGTTTTGCCTACGGCGACTACCTGCGCACCGGCGCCATTGCGCGCTTCTCGCCGGTAATGCAGTCGGTGAAGAACTTCGCCGCCCAGGGCGGTTTGGTGCTGGGCATCTGCAACGGCTTTCAGATTTTGTGCGAAGCGGGACTGCTGCCGGGCGCGCTGATGCGCAACGCCGGCCTGCGCTACATCTGCAAACAGGTGTACCTGCGCACCGAGACTACCGACTCGCCCTTCACACGCACGCTGACGCCGGGAGAGGTGCTCAAGGTACCCATCGGCCATATGGAAGGCAATTATTTTTGCGACGACGCGACGCTGCGCGCGCTGCAAAGCGCCAACCGTATCGTTTTCCGCTATGCCACTCCCGAGGGTACGATCACGCCCGAAGCCAACCCTAACGGCTCACTCGATAACATTGCCGGCATCCTGAGTGAGGGGCGCAACGTGCTGGGCATGATGCCGCATCCTGACCGGTCCAGCGAAGCGCTGCTCGGATCGGCCGATGGGTTTCAGATCTTCGCTTCGCTGGTGGGAGCCCTGGCCGAGCGGACATGATCGATATCCATCACCATCTGTTATTCGATACCGACGACGGGCCCGCAGATTTGGATGGTGCGGTGGCTCAGGCGGAGGCGGCGGCCGGCGACGGCATCACCCATATCGTTTGCACGCCGCACGCCAACAATATGTGGGAGTTCAATCCGACGCGAAACCGCGAGCGGCTGGCCGCGATTCGCGATCGCATCGACGGACGGCTGACGCTGGGACTGGGCTGCGACTTCCATCTTTCCCCGGAAAATATCGCAGAGGCGCTGGAGAAGCCGGCGAAGTTCACCATCAATCAGGGTCGCTATCTGCTGGTGGAGTTCGCCGATTTCGCGATCTCCGAAAATATCGGCGACACCTTTTACGAATTCGCGCTGCGCGGCATCCGTCCCATCATCACCCATCCGGAGCGCAATCCTATCCTGCAGAAGAGACCTGAGCGCATCGCCGAGTGGCTGCGCGGGAATTGTCTGGTGCAGGTTACGGCAGGCTCGCTGGAAGGACGGTTCGGCAAGCAGCCCCAGGCGATGGCCTGGGGGTTGCTCCGCAGGCACTGGGTTCACTTCATCGCCACCGACGCACACAATCTGGAGAGACGGCCACCGCGGCTGCGCGCTGTTTGCCAGGCGGTCGCAAAGCGATTTGGCGAGGAGACCGCACATCGGCTGTGCGTCGACAATCCGCGGGCAGCATTCGATGATCGGCCTTTGGGGGAACAGCCGGAGCCGAAAGGCGTTTTTCCGGATACCCGACCGGCACCGCGCAGGGGCCTGGTTTCCTGGTTCTTCGGAAATTGACCGGCTCCCCCGGTCGCACGCTGCGTGTGAAGAATCCGAGTCGAGTGCGCGCCCGCGGTAAGATGCGGGCATGGCGCAGGAGATGACCGCCGCTGAGCTGAAGAAGGCACTGCGACTCGAACCGCATCCGCGGGAAGGCGGATGGTTTCGGCAAACCTGGAAGGCCGAGGAAGCGATTCCCGGCGGCGCATTGCCGGCGCGTTACGTCGCAGGCCGCGAACCGGGGCGCTCCGCCGGGACCGCCATCTACTACCTGCTCGAGCCGGAAAGTTTCTCGGAGATGCATAGGCTCACCTCCGACGAGGTGTTTCATTTCTATCTGGGCGATGCGGTGGAGATGCTGCAGCTGTTTGCGGACGCGACCGGCCGGCGGGTGGCGCTGGGGCCAGACGTGGCGAGAGGGCAGCTGGTGCAGACCGTAGTGCCGCAGGGCGTTTGGCAGGGATCGAGGCTGATCGAGGGTGGGAAGTTTGCGCTCCTCGGCTGCACGGTCAGCCCAGGATTTGAGTATGCGGATTACGCGTCAGGCCAGCGCGAGGAACTGGTGCGCGGCTGGCCGGAGTGGGCGGAGATGATCATCCGTCTCACGCACGGCTGACGCTAGCTTCCCGGCACCCACGCATCCACGATGGTTTTCGCCAGCCTTGCCAGCAGGAGTTCGGCTTCGTTGTCCGCCGTCCAGCTGGTGTCGGCGTTGTCATAGCTGAACTCGGACAGGATCAGGGTGCCGTGCTTTGTGTAGACGACGGCGACGTCGTTACGCACGTGGTCGAGGGTTCCAATCTTGTCGCCGATCGCCGATTCGCCTTCCGTCGTGTCGAGTTTTTCAAGATAGCGCGGAATCATCTCGCGATCCGACTGCACCTTGAGCATATGGATCACGGCATGACACAGATCCTGATCCGACGGTACGCCCGCTGAGCCGGCGACTGGCGCGGGGCCGAGGTTGCAGGTCGCGAAGCGCTCCATGATGGAGGCCATTTCGCGCGGCGTGGTCTTGCCGAGTCCGAACCGCGGCTGATCAGCAGGCATCGGCCCTTCGGCGGGGCGGAAGACTTTCTTATAGAGGAAGGTGTTTTTCAGGCCCAGGCCCTGGGGTGGCGGCGCGGTTAGCTCATCGTCGATGGCCTTCAGTCCAAGGTGGTCGGTCACCAGGTTCGTCGCCGTGTTGTCGCTCTCGGCGATCATCAGCGTCAGCGCGTCCTTCAGCGTCAGGTGGAGCGGCGTATCGAAGAAGAGCAGGACGCCGGAGCCGGGGACCTGATCCGGTTTGGTCAGCGTGAGCTGGTCGTCGAAATGCGCTTTGCCGGCACGGATCTGCTCGAGCGCGGTGTAGAGGACGCCGAGTTTGATGACCGAAGCGGTAGGGACAGGCTCGTCGGCGTTGATCGCGGCGGTCTTGCCGGTGGCGAGATCGGTTGCGTAAAGGGCGACCTTGCCGTGGAAGCCCTGGATCATGGACTGGAGTTGATGGGTCAGAGCGGCGTCGGTTTGTGCGGAGGCGTGGAGGGCGAAGAGCAGAGCAACAACCGGCAGAAACCTTCGGATCAGGGTGCGCTGGACCATGCTGCACTCTACCATTCGCGGGAGTGATGTGTGGGCCGCGTCGCGATGGTCAGGCCGTGGCGGCGCTGGCGACCTGCTGGAGTCCGCGGGCCTCGATCTCGAATTCGCGCATCTTGTACTTCTGGATTTTGCCCGAGAGCGTGGCCGGAAACTCCTCGACGAAGCGGATGTGTTCGGGGATCTTGAAGTAGGCGATTTGATCGCGGCAGAAGGCGCGGATTTCCTCCTCGGTCGCCGCAGCGCCGGGGCGCAGCCGTACCCAGGCGACGACCGTCTCACCCAGCCGCGCGTTGGGGATGCCGAAGACCTGAACCTCGCCGACGGCGGGATGGATGTAGAGGAATTCTTCGATCTCGCGCGGGTAGATGTTTTCGCCGCCGCGGATGATGACGTCGCGGGAACGGCCGGTGAGATGAATGCAGCCGTCCGGGTGCATGATGCCGAGGTCGCCGGTGTGCAGCCAGCCTTCGGTGTCGATAGCGAGAGCGGTGGCTTCAGGTTCAGCGTCGTAGCCTTTCATGACGACATAGCCGCGGGCGCAAACTTCCCCCTGGTCCCCGATGGGGAGGGTTTCATGGGTCGCAGTCGAGACGATTTTGATTTCTGTCTGCGGCATGGCGCGTCCGACGGTGTTCACGCGAATCTCGATCGGGTCATCGGCGTCGGACATGGTCACCACCGGCGAGCTTTCCGTTTGACCGTAGGCGATCACGATTTCGTCCATGTGCATTTCGGCCAGCACCCGCTTCATCAGCTCGATGGGGCAGGGCGCGCCCGACATCATGCCGGTGCGCAGACTGGTCAGGTCAAACTCCGCGAAATCGGGAAGGCTGAGCTCCGCGACGTACATGGCGGGGACGCCGTAGACCGAAGTGGCGGCCTCATCGCGGATGGCGCGCAGGGTGGCGCGGGCGTCGAAGGTCCAGTTGGGAAAGATTAGCGCGGCGCCGGTGTTCAAGGCACTCATCGCGCCGATGACGCAGCCGTAGCAGTGGAAGAGCGGCACCGGGACACAGATGCGGTCCTGCTCGCTGTAGTGGAATCCCTGGGCGAGGAACTGGCCGTTGTTGACCACGTTGTGGTGGGTCAGCATCACGCCCTTGGGCAGGCCGGTGGTGCCGGAGGTGTACTGGATGTTGGCCACGTCCGACGGGGCGACGCGGTCGGGCAGACGGCCGGGCGCGTCGAGCAGCGTGGGCCACTCCGGCGAGTCGAAGAAGATGGTGTGGCGGAGCTCGAGCCCGTGCCGGGCGCGGTCGAGGATGCCGGCGTAATCGGCACGCTGGTCGTGGGTCCACAGGAAGAGCGCCTTCATCCGCGAGCGGGTAAGGGTGTACTGCAGCTCGTGCGAGCGGTAGGCGGGGTTCACGTTCACCAGGGCCATCCCGGCGCGTGCGCAGCCCATCTGCATCATGACCCACTCGACGCAGTTGGTGGACCACAGCCCGACGCGATCGCCCGCCCGCAGGCCGAGCGACCACAGCCCTCGCGCCACGCGGTCGGCCTGCTCGCTCAATTCCGCCCAGGTAAGGCGGCGCGCCTGGTGGCAGGAAACGACGGCATCGCGATCAGGGAAGCGGCCGGCGGTGCGATGCAGCAGATCGCCGATGGTCAGGTTGAGCAGGGGACGGTCCGGGCCCTGGGTGTGGCTCCGCGTCACACGGAGAGAGGCTGACGGCGTGGCAGAGTCGGACACGGAGGGCAGTTTACTTCTGTCCTGAGCTGAGGCGATGTGACTTAGGCCACAGGTGTCCGGCTGGGAGCTGAATCAGGCGGCTGGCGGGTCGCGGTGCTGCGGGGTGAAGAGGGCGTCCAGGATCAGCAGGATGCCGCCGACGACGATGGCCGAGTCGGCAAGGTTGAAGTCCGGCCAGTGGTAATGGACGATGTGGACTTCGAGAAAATCGGTGACCAGGCCGGTGCGGACGCGGTCCCACAGGTTGCCGATGGTGCCGCCGAGGATACAGGCCAGCGCGACGCTGGCGGTGGTGAAACGGCGGCCGATGCGCAGCAGGATCACGAGGACCACGATGGCCGCCAGAATGGAAAAGCCGGCGAGCAGCCAGCGCGTCAGCTCGGGCCTGGGCGAATCCACGAACATGGAGAAGGCGGCGCCGGGATTGAGCACGTGACTGATGCGGAAGACGTGATCCCAGACGCGAATGGCGCTGCCCTCGGGGATGTGAACGCTCACCCAGGCTTTGGTCACGCGGTCGAGAGCGATGATGAAGGCCGAGAGCAGCAGAAGCCAGGCGCGGCGGTCGGGTTTTTCTTCGGGCATCGTCGGGCTCACGGGGCGGTCTCGGTGAAACCCATTTGCGTAAGGGCGTCGGCGCAGCGTCCGCAGACATTTTTCCAGGAGCCGTAGGTGCGAACGTGCTGGGGTCCGTGGTCGGCGTAGTAGTTCCAGCAGCGGTCGCAGCGGTGGCCATCGGCGGGAAGAACCTTCACCGCGATTTGGTTCGCGAGAATCAACTCGATATTTTCAGCCGACGCGGGACCAGCGGAGCCTGGTGAGTAAATGACCTCTGCTTCTGAAACGTTCAAGAGCTCTTTCAAATGTAGGGAGTACTTGTTTAGGAGCTCCCATGGTTCGTGCTTCAGGAAAACCTCGATCCGTACCTTAGCCTCTAATGACTTTCCGATGCGTGCTGCTTTGCGTTCGGCTTCCAGCGCGACGAGAACCCTATCGCGTATCTCAAGCAGCTTCCGCCACTCTTCAAGCAGCGCCGCATCGGCCTTCCCCAGTTCCTCCGCCTTCGGAAACAGCGCCAGATGCACGCTGGCTGGTCTGTCAGACATCGGCGGCAGATACTGCCACACCTCGTCCGCCGTGAAGGTGAGGATGGGTGCGACAAGCCGCACCATGGCTTCCGCGATCCGCCAGAGAACGGTTTGCGCCGAGCGCCGCTCTACGCTGGACGGGGCAAACGTGTACAACCGGTCTTTGAGCACGTCGAGATAGAACGCGCTTAGATCGACAATGCAGAACTCGTTGACGGCCTGGTAGACGCGGTGGAACTGGAAGTCGCCATACCAGCCGGACTTGCCGTCGGCACCCGAAACTTTTTCGACGAGCTCCCGGGTCTTCGCCAGCATGTAGCGGTCGAGCGGGAGCAGCTGCTCGTCCGACACTGCGTCCGACGCAGGATTGAACCCCGCCAGATTCCCCAGCAAAAAGCGGAATGTGTTGCGCAGCTTGCGGTAGCCGTCTGCCAGCCGCTGCATGATGTGTTCGCTGTTGACGACGTCTTCGCGGAAGTCGACGCTGGCCACCCACAGGCGGACGATCTCGGCGCCAAGGCGGTCGGCAATGTCCACCGGATCGACGCCGTTGCCGAGCGACTTGGACATGGCGCGCCCCTGCTCGTCCAAAGTCCATCCCGCGGTTCCGACCATGCGGAAGGGCGAGGCGTGTTTCTGGCCGACTCCGACCGACGTCAGCAGGGAAGTGTGGAACCACCCGCGGTACTGGTCGCCGCCTTCGAAGTAGAGATCGGCAGGCGGCTCAAGGCCGGGCTCGGCTTCGAGCACGGCATGCCAGCTCGAACCGGAGTCGAACCAGACGTCGAGAATATCCGCCTCGCGGCGAAATTCCGTGCCACCGCAACCGGCGCAATGCGCGTCTGCTGGCAACAGAGCGTCGGCAGCCGGGGTGTGCCAGGATTCCACGCCTTCTTTTTCAAACAGCGCGAGGATGCGCTGGTTGAGGACGCAGTCCATCAGCGGCTGCTGGCAGCCCTGGCACAGGAAGACGGCGATGGGCACGCCCCACAGGCGCTGGCGCGAGATGCACCAGTCCGGGCGCGTCGCAACCATGTTGGCGATGCGCTCCTCGCCCCACGCGGGATCCCAGCGGACACTGTTCCTGATCTCGTCGAGGGCGCGCTGGCGGAAAGTGGTCGGATGGCCATCGATCTCCATGGGGTGATCGATGTCGATGAACCACTGCTCGGTGGCGCGAAAGATGACGGGATGGTGGCAGCGCCAGCAGTGCGGATAGCTGTGGTAGATGTCGGAGCGGCCGAGCAGCGCGCCGCGGGCCGCGACCAGATCGATGATGGGCTGGTTGGCCTGGAAGACGGTTTTGCCGTCGTACTGGGGCAGGCCATCGTGGATGCGGCCGATGTGATCGACGTGCGAGGTCTGGTCAAGACCGTAGCGGGAGCCAGTCTGGAAGTCGTCGGCACCGTGCGCGGGAGCGGTGTGGACGGCTCCGGTGCCCTGATCGGCGGTGACGTAATCGGCCAGCACGCCGAGAATCTGGCGGTCCAGAAAGGGATGCTGGAACGTGGTGCGCTCGAGGCGGGCGCCTTTGAAGGTGGCGATGGGGACGGCGGCGGTGAGATTGCAGGCTTCCCGCACCGATGCGGCCAGCGCCTGAGCGACGATGGACACCTCGCCGTCCTGCTGCAGCGCGACGTAGTCAAAGTCGGGGTGAAAGGCGACAGCCAGCGACGCGGGCAGCGTCCAGGGGGTGGTCGTCCAGATGATGGTCGAGACATTTTTGCCGGCCAGCGCCGGATGCAGCGCCGCAGGATCGCTGGTCATCCGATAGCGAACGTAGATGCTGGGGCTGGAGTGCATCTCGTACTCGATCTCAGCGTCGGCCAGCGCCGTGTGATCGTGGATGCACCAGTAGACCGGCTTCAGCCCGCGATAGACGAAGCCGTTTTCCAGGAAACGGTAGAAGGTCTCGAGAATCCGCGCCTCGTAGGGCCGCGACATGGTCAGATAAGGGGCTTCCCAGCGGCCGAAAACGCCAAGGCGGACAAACTGGCTGGTCTGCAGGTCGACGTACTTCTGAGCGTATTCGCGGCAGTGGCGCAGGAACTCGGCGGCCGGCATCTCCAGCTTCCTGCGCCCGAGCTTCTCGTCGACTTTGATCTCGATAGGCAGGCCATGGCAGTCGAAGCCGGGGATATAGGGCGCGTCGAAGCCCGCCATGGTCCTCGACTTAACGATGAAATCCTTGAGGCACTTGTTCAGGGCATGGCCGAGATGGATCGGTCCGTTGACATACGGAGGACCGTCATGGAGGACGTAGCGGGGCGCGCCGCGCCGGGCCTCCCGGATCTGCTGGTAGAGGCCGGATTGGGTCCAGTTTTGAAGGCGCGCAGGCTCATTCTGCGGGAGATTCGCCTTCATGGGGAAATCGGTGCGGGGCAGCGACAGAGTGTCTTTCAGTGGTATAGGCTTATCGGCACCCGACGGCGCAGAAGGCATCGTTTCTCCAGCTTACGAATGGAACTGAATCAAAGTTCATTGTATCCGCATGGACGGCAGTAACTTCCTGCCGGATAAAGCGTCTATCGCTCAAGGAGGGTGGCAGGTAATTTTTCGAGGGGGAGCCGCATCTCAGCAAGTGCAGCAGCCACCCCGGCAAGACAGGGAAGGCAGCTGTCATTGATAATCAGGAGAAACGCCCGGTGTTCGCACCACCTGGCGAACGAGCATGGGGAATACCGTTTTGACGTCTCCGCACCTGGTACCAGAGACAAATCGGGGTAAGGGGCCTGATCCGGCGCTTCTGAATTTCGGGGGCCTGGACTCGTTAATCGAAGAGCCCATCTGGAAGACGCTGTGGGCCAGCGTACGGGACGCGCTGTTCCCAAAGAAGTTGCCGCCCCTGCAGCTGAGCTCGGTGCCGATCGCAGTGCGGGATCCCCTGCGGGCCAGGCGCAGTCCGGCGTCGAGCGCCGTTTCCGCCATCGTCCACGTGGTGATTATTGGTTTGATTCTGCTGTTTGCACTCGACCAATGGCACGAGCGGGCAGTGCAGAAGAAGATGGCGGCGACCATCGTCGATGTTCCCCCCTATATGCCCCCTGCTCCCATGAAGGACACCATGGGGGGGGGGGGCGGCGGCGGGAACCATGAGATCGTCGAAGCGTCGAAGGGCAAGCTGCCCAGGATGGTGAAGGATCCGATCGCCCCACCGCAGATTCTGCGGCTCGATCATCCCAAGCTTCCGGTTGAGCCGGCCATCAAGATGCCGATGCCGATCAAGCTGCCGGATGATCCCACCATGCCGAATATCGGGATTCCGCAGTCGCCGCAGATCGCGTTGGCGTCGCAGGGCGGCGGCAGCGGATCGGGCTTCGGTCAGGGATCCGGAGGGGGTATCGGTTCCGGCAATGGCAACGGTATTGGGCCGGGCTCGGGCGGCGGTTACGGCGGCGGGCTGTACCATCCGGGCGGTGGAGTTTCGAATCCGGTGCTGGTGTACGCGCCCGATCCGGAGTTCTCCGACGAAGCGCGGCGCGCCAAATACCAGGGCGTTTGTGTGGTGGGACTGATCGTGGACGCGCAGGGTAATCCGCAGCGGGTGCGCGTCGTCCGGCCGCTGGGCATGGGTCTGGATGAGAAAGCCGTGGAAGCAGTGAAGCAGTACAAGTTCAAGGCCGCCATGTACCAGGGGCACGCGGTTCCGGTGGAGATCAATATCGAGGTCAACTTCCGGATCTACTAAAGCTTTCTGCAGAATACAAAGACCCTCGGGGCCAACCCGCTTCGAGGGTCTTTTTGCGTTTCGGAAGGGAAGCCGAGGCCGCGATTTATACCACTCCCAGAGCTTCGACGATGGCATCGTGGAAGGGCGGACGAATCTGGCGGATGGCTTCGTTCTGGCGGTCCGGCCAGGTGCGATTTGTGAGCAGAGCAATCGCGAGCTGGCGGTCGCGGTCGATCCACAGAGAGGTGCCGGCATAGCCGAGGTGGCCGATGGAGCGCGGGCCGAAATAACGTCCTGAAGAGGAGTTTTCGGTGGGAACATCCCAGCCCAGGGCGCGGCCGGAGCCCTGGCGGGTGGCGAACTGCTCGATCGTCCGGGGCTCGAAGAGCGTCTGGCCGCCGGCGGTGCGCCCCTCGTCGAGGATGCACTGGGCGAATCGGAGCAGATCCTCGACGTTCGCGAAAAGACCGGCGTGACCGGCGACCCCGCCGAGAACGAACGCGTGCTCGTCCTGCACCTCGCCGTGAATAACGCGGTGGCGGAAGGTCTGGTCGTCTTCGGTGGGCGGGATGGCGGTTTTCCAGGTCTCCGGAGGGAGGAAACAGGTGGCTGGAAGGCCGAGCGGCGCGAAAATCTCCCGGCTGCAGAAGACGTCGAGCGGCTGCCCGGTGAGAACCTCGATGACTTTCCCCAGCAGGATGTAGCCGAAGTCGGAGTACTCGGTCTTTTCGCCGGGGCGGCTTTCGAGGGGCATCTGCAGGATGGTGCGCAGCAGGGCGTCGGGCGACGTGCAGGTACGGAAAAGCGGCGCATAACCAACCACACCGGAGGTGTGGGCGAGGAGCATCCGCAGGGTGACACGCTCCTTGCCGCTGCCGGGCTCCATGCCGATAACGAAGCCGGGAAGGATGTCGCCGAGGCGCGCGTCGAGAAGGAAGAGACCGCGATCAGCGAGCAGCATGGCGGCTGCGCTGGTGGCCACGACTTTGGAGACGCTGGCGAGATCGAAGACGGTTCCGGGCAGGACGGGGGCCGCGTCAGGCTCGTAGGTGAAGCGGCCGAGGGCCTCGAGGGCAACGACTTTTCCCTGGTGCCGGACGCCCCAGGCGGCGCCGGGAAACGCATGTTGGCCGATGGCTTTGTGGAGCAGATCGCGGGCGGCAGCGAACTGGGCGGTGGTGGGTTCGGCGAGTGCAGCTCCCTTCTCCGGCATGGGAACAGGGTACCGCGACTGGGCAGCGGCGGGCTGTATTCGCCGTCACGAAGAGGGCAGGATGCCCGATTTCAGAGCGGGTTTCACGGATTTGCGAGGGGCTCCGATGCATGCATCAGGGTTGTAAGACCCGCGAGGAATCGTTGTGGCGAATGAGGATGGGGAACGACGGCGGCATCTTCGATTCGAATGCTGCGGCAGGGCAGAGATCCAGAGCCTGGCGAGCGGGCGATCGATGCGCGGCGGGATCGCCAATTTGAGTTTGCGCGGCTGTCTGATTGACCCGCGGGAGGAGCACTCTTTTCGGCGAGGCGAGCGCGTGGAGATGACTTTCTGCGTGCGCCAGCTGCCGGTGCGGGTCCAGGGGGCAGTGCGGCAGGTCTGCGCGGACCGATCGGTGGGCGTGGAATTCATGTTGTTGAACGAGCGGGGGAAGCGCCAGCTGGGCGAGTTGATCGGGGAACTGGCGGAAATCCTGGAAGAGCGGACGCACGGGTTGAGAACCGAGAAGAAATGAGGCTGGGGTCTTAGGGAATCCTGCCACTTTTGGCGTCGCCGGCCATCTATACTAGGGTTCCTCCAAGGCGCAGCAGGCGGGTTGGCATGCCCATCGCTCTCGACTTCTTCATCAAATACGGCTATTGGGTAGTGTTTCTCTGGATGCTGACCGAGCAGCTGGGGATTCCGATCCCGAGCACGCCGCTGCTGTTGACTGCGGGCACGGTGACGGCGACCCATCATCTTCACCTCTGGGTGATCGTGCTGGCGGCTTTGCTGGGCAGCCTCATCGCCGATTCCGTCTGGTACGCGTTTGGCAAGCGCTACGGAGCGGCTGTGGTGCGAATGATGTGCCGGCTCAGTCTGGAGAGCACGGCGTGCGTGCGCAAGACGGAGGGGTACTTCACGCGGCGCGGGGCGACGGCCCTGCTGGTGGCGAAGTTCGTGCCGGGTCTGAACTCGGTAGCGGCGCCGATTGCCGGGCAGATTGGAATGGATTACGGCAAGTTTCTGGTTTGCGATGCCGGCGGCGTGCTGCTCTTCAGTCTGACGGTGACCCTGGGCGGGCGCTTCTTCGGCGACGTTCTGCGGCGGAATCCGCATATGTTCTCGGGGACGATGCATTTTTTGGGCGCCATTTTTGTGCTGCTCTTCCTCGGCTTCCTGATATGGCGGATGTTGCAGCGGCGGGCGTTTCTGAAGTCGGTGCGGATGGCGCGGCTGGAGCCCGAGGAGCTGAAGGGCATGATGGATCGCGGGCAGCCGGTGTTCATCGTCGATCTGCGGCATCCGCTGGATTACCTGCCTGATCCGCGAACGCTGCCCGGTGCCTTGAGCCTGACGCCGGACAAGCTGATAGAGCAGAGCGAGCGCATTCCGCGCAACGAGGAAGTGGTGCTGTTCTGCACCTGTCCCAGTGAGGCGACGGCGGCACGCATGACGCTCAAGCTTCGCCAGATGGGCATCCACCGGGTGCGGCCGCTGCGCGGCGGTTACGGTGCGTGGAAGCGGCTGGGCTATCCGCTGGTGGATATCGCCGAGAACCCCGCGGCCTGAGAGTCAGAGCTTTCGCAGCAGCATGCAGGCGCGGTCCAGCTCTTCGTCGCGCTTGGCGAAACAGAAGCGGAGCAGATTTTCACCGCGCCCTTCCGCAAAAAACGCAGTTCCAGCCACGGCGGCGACGCCGGTCTGGTGCAGAAGAGTACGCGCTTTTTCGCGAGCGCTCGTACCCGGCAGGGAACTGACGCTTGCGAGGACGTAGTAAGCACCCTGCGGGACGGACGGCGTGAGGCCGACGCCCGCCAGCGCGGCGCAGAGCCGGTCGCGCTTCTTCTGGTAATCCGTGGCCAGGCTCTGGTAGAAGCTGTCCGGGAGTTGCATCAGCCCGGCAGCGGCGCCGTGCTGAAACGGCGAAGGCGCGCAAACGTAGATGAGGTCGTGGAAGTACGCGATAGCGCCGAGCCAGCGGCGATCCGCGATCAGCGTGCCGACGCGCCAGCCGGTGATGCTGAAGGTCTTCGACAGGCCGGAGATGGTGATGGTGCGCTCCCGCATGCCGGGCAGCGTGGCGAGACTGATGTGGCGCGCGCCGTCGAAAACGAAGTACTCGTAGATCTCGTCGGTGAGGACGAAGAGGTCGTGCTCGAGCGCGAGTGCGGCGATGGCTTCGAGCTCGGCGTGGGAGAAGACCTTACCGCAGGGATTCGATGGCGAGTTGATGACGATGCCGCGGGTACGCGGAGTGATGGCCGCGCGGAGGACTGCAAAATCGAGCGTCCACGTGGGCGGGGCGAGCGGCACGGAGACAGCCTCGACGCGCAGGGCGCGGAGCGTATTGCGATGGTAGCCATAGAAGGGCTCGAAGAGAATGACTTCGTCGCCGGGATTGAAGAGAGCCATAGCGGTGGCGCAGAAACCCGCCGTGGCGCCGGAGGTGACGAAGACCTCGGCGTCCGGATTAGCCTGGATGCCGTTGTAGCGGGCGGCGCGGGCGGCAATGGCCTGGCGCAGCGGGGCGATGCCGTCCATGCGGGTGTAGATGTTGTGGCCCTGGGCGATGGCTTCGATGGCGCGGGCCGCGACCGGTTGCGGGACCTCGGTGTCGCGGACGCCCTGGGCAAGATTGACGCCGCCGACCCGCTCGCATTCGACGGTCATGGCGCGGATTTCCGATTGCACGAGTCCGGGAGCGATGGCGCTGAGGCGAAGTTTTTCAGCAACGGAGGGCATCGGTCACCTTTATCACAGTCGCAATTCGATGCGCATCTCGATCAGTGGCGGAAATGCCGCATGCCGGTGAAGACCATAGCGAGGCCGAGGCGATCGGCAGCGTCGATGACATCCTGATCGCGGACCGAGCCGCCCGGCTGGATGACCGCGGTGGCTCCAGCCTGGGCGACGACTTCCAGCCCGTCGGAAAAGGGGAAGAATGCGTCGGAGGCGGTGACCGATCCGGCGAGGGGCAGGACGGCTTTCATGGCGCCAAAACGGGCGGCGTCGACGCGGCTCATCTGGCCGGCGCCGATGCCGATGGTTTGGCCGTTGCGCGCATAGACGATGGCGTTCGACTTGACGTGCTTCGCGACTTTCCACGCGAAGAGCAGCGAGGTCAGCTCGTCCTCGGTGGGCTTGCGCCGGGTTACGGTTTTCAGGGCGCTGGCTTGAACCCGACCGCGGTCGGCGTCCTGGAGGAGCGCGCCGCCCGAGACCTGCTTCATCACGCGTGCGGTGTTGGTGTGCTGGACGACGACGAGACGAAGATTTTTCTTCGATGCAAAACGCTCGCGGGCTTCGGGGGTGAAGCTGGGGGCGGCGATGGCTTCGACGAAGAGCGCGGCGATCTCCTCGGCGGCGTTGCCGTCGATTTCGCGATTGACGCCGATGACGCTGCCGAAGGCGGAAACCGGGTCGGTGGTCAGAGCTTTGCGGTAGGCGTCGAGGACATCGGTGCCGATGGCTGCGCCGCAGGGGTTGGTGTGCTTGATGATGGCGACCATGGGCTCGTCGAATTCCTGAGCCAGCTCCCAGCAGGCATCGAGATCGACGAGGTTGTTGTAGCTCAGCTCCTTGCCCTGAAGCTGCCCGGCGCCGGCCACGCCCTTACCGGATCCGTCGCGATAAAGCGCGGCGCGCTGATGCGGGTTCTCACCGTAGCGGAGCGTCTGGCCGAGGGGATACGCGAGGCGCAGCGCTTTGGGAAACTCATCGATGCGGCGGGGCGGCTTCTCCGGCGATGAGGCCTCTATGCCCTCGAGGGCGTTGGCGATGGCGGTGTCGTAGGCGGCGGTTGCGGCAAAGGCCTGCTGGGCGAGACGCCAGCGGGTTTCGCGAGTGAGCGCGCCGCGGTGCTCGTCGAGCTCACCCGCCAGAGCGGAGTAGTCCGCGGGAGCCGTGACGATGGCGACGTCCTCGAAGTTCTTGCCAGCGGAGCGGACCATGGAGGGGCCGCCGATGTCGATGTTCTCGATGATCTCGGCGAAGGTGGCGCTGGGATCGGCTGCGGTCTTCTCGAAGGCGTAGAGATTGACGATGACCATGTCGATGGGCTCGATGCCGTGGGCTTCGACCTGAGCGCGGTGCTCGGGATTGCCGCGCACATGCAGAATGCCGCCGTGGACTTTGGGGTGGAGCGTCTTCACCCGGCCGTCGAGCATTTCCGGGAAGCCGGTGAGGTCGGAGATGTCGCGGACGGCCAGGCCGGCGTCGCGCAGGGCTTTGGCCGTGCCTCCGGTCGAAACCAGCTCGATGTTGTGCTGGGCGAGGCGGCGGGCGAAGTCGACGAGCCCGGACTTGTCGGTGACGCTCAGCAGAGCGCGGGCGATTTTTTTCTCGTGCGGCGGATTCTGACTGCTCAAGGTAGGACTCCGGAAGGAATGAATATGGGCCGAAGGAAAATTGTAACGGGAGGCGCCAGCCAGTAGCCGTGGGTTGGACGAGTGGGGTTTGATCCCACATCCCAAAATTGAATCCTGCTGCAGAAGCAATGGTTTGTCAGGGGGGAGCGGGAACGATAGGGTAAAAGGATGAGTTCGGAAGAGAGCGCAGGGCGGCCGTTCACGGGGCATCCGGAGATTTTGCCGCCGGGGGTCGAGCCGCCGCAGGAGCGGAGAGGGTGGTATCCGCCGCCGTCCTATACGCCGCCGCCGCGGCCGAGACGGCACTGGGCCCATGCGCCGGCGACGTACTGGCTGGTGGGGATCAACTGCGCGGTGTATCTGCTGACGCTGGCGCTGAGCGGGACGCTTTCAGGGCCGACATTCCAGGACAACCTGTCGCTCGCGCTGCTGTGCAACGGGGGAGCGGTGCTGCACTGGGGCCAGTGGTGGCGGGTGTTCACGGCGATCTTCGTGCACTTCGGGTGGATCCACATTGCCGCGAACATGTGGTGCCTGTGGAACCTGGGACTGCTGGGCGAGCCGCTGCTGGGGGAGTTCGGGATGGTGGCGGCATACATCCTGACCGGCGTGGCGGGGAACCTGCTGAGCGTGGCCGTGAATCCAGGGTTTCCCGATCACGGCGGGGTGCTGAGCGCAGGGGCATCGGGGGCGGTTTTTGGGCTGGCCGGGGTGCTGCTGATGCTCCTGCGGTCGCCGCTGCTTCCGATCCCGCAGGTGGAGCTGAAGAAGCTCCGCAAGAGCGTGTGGTACTTCGCGCTGCTGAACTTCGTTATCGACGCGGGACTGTGGGTGGCGCATACCCGAATCCAGGTGGACAACATGGCGCACCTGGGAGGGTTCCTGAGTGGGCTGGCACTGGGCTGGCCGCTGGTGCCACGGATTGGGGCGCCACGCACGACGTTTGTCCGCCGCCGGGCGATGGCCGTGACGGTCATGGTGTTTGTGCTGCTGCTGGTGGCCTGGGGCCTGCGCGCGTACGTCAGGAGCGCCGGAGTGGCAGGATAACTACAGCCTCCAGCGCCTCCCATCCCTCAGGACGAGCATGAAGACACGCATCCGCTGAGCCGCTGCGGTGGAGACCGCAGCGATCCGGCAGGACGAGCAAGAGGGTGGAACGGGGTGACTTATCGGGTTGCGGTCGCGGCGAACTTCTTGACCATGGCCAGCAGCAGCTTCCGGTCACTGTCGTTCAGGTTGGTGGAATAGCGCCGAATCTGCGTCAGGAAGCGCAACTCGTCGTCGGAGAGCTTCTGGGACTGCAGCTGACGGCCCAGAGTGTCTTCGGCGAAAAGCTGAGCGAGCGGCAATTCGAGTGCGCCGGCGATTTTGGCCAGAGTATCGAGTGAAGGAACGGTGTGGCCGTTTTCCACTCTCGATAAATAACAGCGAAGAAGCCCGGTTCGCTTCTCAATATCGCCCTGGGAGAGGCCCTTCTGAAGGCGGTAACCTCGGATAGTCGTTCCTATTTTCATTGTGGTTGGTCGTGAGACCGCACTTTCCCCTGGTACTGCAAGGCAGGAATCTGAAGATTATTGCCTGCATAGTTAACACGTTCAGGAAAGGGGAAGCAAGAAATATTTTTCCCCTTCTGGTAACCGTGACAGGAACCTAAAGGCACTTACCGGCTGGATTGTGTTGTTAACGAGAATGATAATGGAGGGGGGTAGGTTCCTGGGTAAGCGACTGAGTCGTTTTGAAAATCGCGGCAGCCGGAAGCGGCGGGGAAACATCCTCGCCTTGCGCGGGATGGCTTGGCGGCCATGGGGCCGAGAGGTGCCGGCGACGGCGAGCCAGGCTACTTTCGTTCTCCTTTGAGATGGCTTGCGAGGAACGCGTCGTAGCGCTCGGCGGCGTCGCGGGCATCGTCGGGACGGTAGCCTCCGGTGTTGTTGGGGTTTTCAAAGGCATGACCGGCGTCGGGGTACTCCTTCACGTCGATGGATTTTCCCATGGAGTGGAGGGCGGTCTCGAAGGCGTGGACGTCCTCGGGGGTGATGCCGTGGTCCTGAGCGCCGAAGTTGCCGAGGACCGCGGCGTGGATCTTCTGGAGGGATGCGGGGTCGGTGGGCAGGGAACCATAATTGATGACCACGGCGCGGAGGCTGGGGTCGGCAACGGCCAGCTGGGCGGCGTAGCCTCCGCCCATGCACCAGCCGATGGCGCCAACGCTGTGGGGGTCGACGCCGGCGCGGTGGGCGAGGTAATCGGCCGCGGCGGTCAGGTCGCGGACAGCGCGGTCAGGCGGCAGGCCGCGTGATAATTCATGGGCGGTTTCGGCGTCGGTGGCGACCTTGCCGCGGTAGAGATCGACGGCAAGGACGACGTAGCCCTGATCGGCGAAATGCTGCGCCTGCTGCTTGATCCAGTCGTTGAGGCCCCACCACTCGTGAATGACGATGAGGCCGGGGTGGAGGCCGTCGCCGGCCGGCGTGTAGAGCAGGCCGTGGGCGGTTTCGGCACCGGCGGGGAAGGAGACGTCCTGGCCCGTTTGGGCCCGCAGGCCTGGGACGAGAAAGAGGCAGAGGAGAGCGGCGAGAAGCGAGGCCCGGGCAGCGTTCGTCTTGCGGGTCATGGGGAACTTCCTCCGGAGAAGCCATACCTGTATCGCAGAAAAAGCGAACGCGGGCAAGGGTGAGAAAGGAAATCGACGCGGCGAACATCCATGCGCTCAGAGGGAGACATCGCACTGGAGTAGCTGGGAGCCGGGGCAGGTGGCTGGGGCTGAGGAGGCTGTGTGGTCGGGTCCGGCGTTGTGGGCGGCAGGGATGCGGTTTGGAGACGGGGGCGAGTGCCGCGCTGGCGCGGGGCAGTGGGGCGGCGGTGGCATGCAGGGCGGGCAATTGCCGGGATCGTAGTGCGTGAGCTTCAGCGGACCCGGGTTCTGGACGTGGCAGCGGGGCTGGCGTTCTGGTCGATGATGTCGATGATCCCGCTGCTCATGATGGTGGTCTCTCTGCTGGCGCTTCTGCATCTGCCCAGCCTCATTCCCGAGATGCTGACGGTGCTGGCGATGCTGGCGCCGCCCAGCGCATTGTCCATGGTGGAGAAGATGGTGGGGGCGTTGCTGACCCCGCACCGGGGCGCCCTGTCGTTCGGGCTGCTGAGCTACATCTGGTCGTCGACGGGCGGGTTCACGTCGTTGATTTCGGCTCTGGACATCGCGTACGACGTAAAGCGCGAGCGGACCTGGCTGCGCGATCGGTTACAGGCGATCCTGCTGACCTTCACCAGCGGAGGGCTGCTGACGGTTTCGCTGCTGGCTCTGCTGGCCGGGCCAGGCTTTCTCCGTTTCGTGAACGAGATTACGATACTGCCTCCGGCAGTGCAGAAGCTGTGGCCGGTGATTCGCGTCGCGACGGTATTCATTTGCTTTGTGCTGGCGCTGGAACTGGCATACTTTCTGGGCCCCCACGTGAAGCAACGGTTTAAGGCGACGCTGCCCGGGGCGCTGTTCGCGATCGCCGTGTGGTTCGTCGGCTCGGCGGGGCTGGCGTTCTACCTGGACCACCTGTCGAACCTGTCGAAGCTGTACGGGGGAATGGGGGCGGTGCTGGCGCTGATGTTCTGGGTTTATTTGATTGCGCTGGCGACGCTGGCGGGAGCCGAGCTGAACGCGGAACTGGCCAAGCGGTGGGCGGGGCTGGTGCGCGGAACAGGCGGGGTCAAGACGGCGGATCTGGGACGAGCGGCTTAGTCAGTGGTCAGAGAACGCTGTCTGGTCACTGACCGCTATTCCTGAGGTGCGCCGATTTCGGTGGTGGCGGCTGGTGTCTGCAGCGGCTGCTTTGCGGCGAAGTAGCTCGAATCCCAGAGGTTGCGATAGAAGACGCCGGTCAGCTCTGCGGCCTTGGGGCCGAAGGTGGGGCGTCCGCCCTCAAGGAAGAAGACGGCGACGATGCGTCCATATTGCGTGTCGGCGTAGGAGGCGAACCATCCAAAGCGGGTGCCGTCGTCGGAGCAGGTGCCGGTCTTGCCGAGGACCGGGAACTCGTTGAAGTTAGCGCGCAGGGAGCGGGCGGTGCCGTACTGGACCGCGGCCTGCATGCCCGGCTGGATTTCAGGCAGGATGGGCGCAATGTCGAGGGTGCGCTTGACGCGCGGGTGGAAGTCGAGGACTTCAGTCGGATTGGTGGGGTGCTGGAGGTAATAGAGGGTTCCACCGTTGGCGATGGCTGCGACCAGAGCGCCGAGCTGCAGGGGCGTCATGGAGACGCCTTCGCCGAAAGAGCACATGCGGCCGACGCCGCCGGCGCTCTCAGGGATGGCCTGATCGGGATAGAGACCGGGCTGCTCGCCGGGGATGTCGTAGCCGGCCAGCTCGCCGAGGCCGAATTCGGTTGCGTAGTGGCGGACGCGCTCGAAGCCGAGGCGGCGGCCGAGCGTTTCAAAGTAAAGATTGTTGGAGTGGGCCAGAGCCTCGGTGAGATTGAGGTGGTAGCTTCCGCCCAGGTTGACTGGGGTGTCTTTGGTGATGATGCCTTCTTCCAGAGCGGCGAGGGCCACGGAAAGCTTGATGGTGGAGCAGGGCTCAGCGCCGGACGAGAGGGCGAGCTTCTGATTGACCATGGCGAGGATGCGGCCGTTGGAAGGATCGATGGCGACGACGGTGCCGTTCATGTCGCCCAGGGCGTCGATGGCGGCCTGGCGGACGACCGGATCTTCTCCGGCGGTGATGTCGCCGGTGGTGGCGTCGGATGTGACGAAAGAGCTGGCGGTGAAGCGCTCGTAATAACGATGGCGATAGTGACGATAGACCCGGTGGGTCGTGAGCGTAGCACGGGTGAGGCGCGCGGACGTGGTGTGGCCGCTGGCGGTGCTTGCGGCGTGCTGGACCGGACCATGCGCGACGGTCCTATGCGCGACCGTGCGGTGCGCAACCGCCCGACGGTGTGCCGATGATTCATGCAGCCGGGCACGGGAATGATGGAGGGTGCGATGGACGGCGGTGCTCGTTGTGGTGGCCGCAAACAGGCCGGAGGGCGCAATCAGAACGATCGCAACGAAAGCGGTGACAGCGAAGACGGCGGGGAAGAAGAGAACACGCTTCATCAATAATCCCTGTTCCAAGGCCCCGGATTCTCTGACTGATCGTGCCGCAGAAGTGGCCGGGCGGAGTGGTTCAATTGCTATTACTTCTTATCGACCCTCCCAGAACGGAACGTGAGGTCCGCGATGGGCATATCCAGTTCGCCATTGATCCCCGCATCCCCCCCGGCGGTTATCCCCGTACGGGGTGGATGATGCAAATGCTTCGATGTCAGGCGAGAACTATGGGTTCACTATAACCGGAAACTGTTGTCTGTCCAGTACATTTTCGCACTTTGGTCATCCCTCTTTCCGGTTACAGGGAGGCCTGTCGCATGAAGGCCGGTATATCCAGGTTGGCACCTGTGTTTTCCTCGAAAGCCGGGTGACTGGTGAGGATAGTGGGCGGTTCCGCCGACCCGTCGAGAGCCACGGCGACCGCGGCCTGGTCGTAAACGGGATCTCCCACCCGTCTAGCAAGCTCGTCGCCGGCCCCGGCGTACTCGCCTTCGGCAGCCTCGGAGTGGAAGGCCGGCTCCGGGTCCTGTTCGTGCACCGGCTCGGGTTCGGCTTCGGTGATGGAGATGGGCTGGTGCTCGGGACGGAAGGCGGTGACGAACTCGCGGGCGGACACCGGAATGAGGACCGGATCGGAGACCCGGGTGCCGGGCATCGCGACAGCGTCGTCATCCTCGTCTTCGCTGGCGAAGCGCGGGGTGGCGGGACGGGCTTCGATGCGCGGCGCAGCGGTCGCGCGCAGGGCGGCGGAGAGCATCAGCTCGCGGCGCTCGGCCGATCCCTGTTTGAAGCCGGTAGCGATGACCGTGATCTTGACCTCATCCCCCATGGTCTCGTTCAGCACCGCGCCGAAGATGATGTTGGCGTCTTCGTGGGCGGCGTTCTGGATGAGCGTGGAGGCCTCGTTGACCTCGCTGAGCCGGAGGTTGCTGGACCCGCTGATGTTGATGAGGATGCCGCGGGCTCCGTCGATGGCGCCCGCTTCGAGCAGCGGAGAAGCCATGGCCGCCTGGGCGGCTTCGATGGCGCGGTTCTCGCCGCTGCGGACGGCGGTCCCCATGACGGCGTAACCCATGCCGGCCATGGTGGTCTTCACGTCCGCGAAGTCGCGGTTGATGATGCCCGGGATGGTGATGATGTCGGAGATGCCCTGTACACCCTGGCGGAGCACGTCGTCGGCGATGCGGAAGGACTCGAAGAAGCCGGCGTCCTTGGCGACGGCCAGCAGCTTCTCGTTGGGGATGACGATCATGGTGTCGACCGAGTCGAGCAGCTCCTGCATGCCGCGCTCGGCCTGCATCATGCGGCGCTTGCCTTCAAAAGCAAAAGGCCGCGTCACGACGGCGACGGTCAACGCACCCATTTCACTGGCGAGGGAAGCGATGACGGGCGCCGCGCCGGTGCCGGTGCCTCCGCCGAGACCGGCGGTAACGAAGACCATGTCCGCCCCTTCGAGGGCTTCGATGATCTGTTCGGAGTCTTCGAGGGCGGCGCGGCGGCCGACGTCGGGATTGGCGCCGGCGCCCAGTCCGCTGGTGAGCTTCACGCCGAGCTGGAGCTTCACCGGCGCCTGGGAAAACTGGAGCGCCTGGCGGTCGGTATTGGCGGCGATGAATTCGACGCCTTCCATGCTGGCGGCAATCATGCGATTGACCGCGTTGCCGCCGCCGCCACCCACGCCGATGACTTTAATCTTCGCGCCGCGGGGGATTTCGTCGTGATATTGAATGCGGATTTCGTCGGTTGGTTTCATCGGCTTCAGCTCCATGGTTCTACACACTCCCGGCAAAGATGGCGCGCAGCTTGGCGCGCAGACCCTGGTTTTCCGCCGCACGGGTCACGCTGGTGCGGTGGGCATACAGCAAACTTCCTGTCAGAACGGAGAACTCGGGCGAGGCCAGCTCGGCGGGCATGCGCGAGAGGGGCACCGGCGAGGCCAGCCGGGCGGGGACGCGCAGCAGGCTCTCCGCTGTTTCCAGCAGACCGGGCAGACGCGCGCCGCCCCCGGTGAGGACGCAGCCGGCGCCCATGGCTTCCAGCACGCCTCCCTGGCGCAGGTTGTCGCGGAGCATCTGGAACAGCTCGCGGGCGCGGGGCTCGAGGATTTCGGCGATCATGCGCTGGCGAACATTGCGGGCTTCGTAGCCCGGCAGGCCGACCAGCTCGACTTCGCTGATCTGTGAAACCGAGGTGACGACAGCGTGACCGTAGGTGCACTTGAGCCACTCCGCTTCGGGCGCGGAGACGTGCAGGCCGACCGCCAGGTCATTCGTAAAGTGGTCGCCGCCGATCGGCACGACGGAAGTGTGGGCGACGGAGCCCTCGAAGAAGACGATCAGTTCGGAGGTGGATGCGCCGATGTCAAGCAGGCAGACGCCCAGCTCACGCTCGTCGGCGGAAAGCGTGGCTTCGGCGGCGGCGAGGGCCTCGAATACGGTTTCTGTGATGGCGAGGCCGGCCTTGTTCGCGCAGGTGACGATGCTTTGCTGGGCGCTCGAAGAGCTGGTCGCGATGTGGAGGTTGACTTCGAGGCGGTTGCCGATCATGCCCACCGGATCGTGGATGCCGGGCTGTTCGTCAAGGATGAATTGCTGGGGCAGAAGGTGGAGAATCTCGCGGTCGGCGGGGATGGGGATGGTGCGGGCGCGGTCGATGGCGGCGCGGACGTCTTCGCGGGTGATTTCGCGGAGGCGCGCGCCGAGGCTGATCCCGCCGCGGCTGTTGACACCGCGGATGTGCGGACCGCCGACGGCGGCGACGCAGCGCTCGATGGTGGTCTGGGAAGAATTTTCGGCCATCACGGCGGCCCGATCGATGGCGGAGGCCGCCGGATTCAGGTCGGCGATGAGGCCTTTGCGCATGCCGGCCGCATCGACGATGCCGTGGCCGCGATAGCGCAACGCGCCCTCCTGGATCTCGGCGACGAGCACGCGCACTTTGGAGCTGCCCGCGTCGAGAACCGCAAGGATGTTATCCGGCTGCTGGCTCATGCGGCTCCTCGTGCGGCGACTCGCGGGGTTGCGCGCTTACGCGGAGCGGGATGGATGGCGTGGCGATGACGCAGCGGCGCGGGATGGTGAGCGAGCGGCGGCCTGTGCGCCGCGGGCGGGTGACGGGTCGCCGTCGGCGCGGGATGCGCATCGGGGGAATTGGACGCGGGAGCCGTGCCGCCGTTGGCAGCTGCACTGGGGGACATTTGCAGAACGACTTCGCGCTCGTAGCGGAGATCGATAGAGGCCAGGTGGGGATACTGCTGCTGCCATTCGGCGACGTGGGTCTGGAAGTTGTGCCAGCGGGCGAGGAAATCCTGCTGTCCGAAGTAGAGGAGAACTTCGGAGCCGTCGAGGGGCACGGTGGCGCGGACGTCTTCGGGATCGGAGAGATCGACCTGGCTCAGGCGCGCGGAGATGTGCTCGCCGGAGGAGTCGAGGTCGGCGAGGAAAGACTGGTAGAGGTGCATGCGGGCGGCGCGGACGGACGGCGGGTCTTCGGGACTGATGCCGCTCACAACGGGAAACGAATAGCGTTTGGCGGACATCTGCTGCGGGGTCATTTCGAGGAGGACGCCGGCGGCGTCGGCGAGTTCGATGTGGCCGTAGACGAGGACGAAGGCCACGGGAGTGCGCTCGACGACGGCGGCGCGAATCTGATTGGGGAGGACACGCATGACCGAGGCGCGCTCCACCCAGGGAATCTGCTCGAGCTGCTGACGGCGCTCGGCGAGAGGGACGAGGAAGAGGTTGCGGCCGATGTCGGAGCCGAAGACCGGGAGCAGTTCCGAGCGCGTGAGCTGGTTATTGCCGGTGAACTGGATGCTGGCCGCCGAAGGGATGAAGAAACGCGGGTCGTGGCGGAGGAAGCTGCGGACGGCAACGGTGGCGGCGATCAGAGAACCGGCGACGGCGAGAACGAGAGCCGCAAAAATCCCTTTGCCCCAGCGGGATTTGGTCCAGGCGGGCAGGAGTCCGCGACGGACCGGAACGCGGCGGCGGGCACGGAGGAATGGCTCGTCTTCGTCGGCTTCAGGAGTGGAAGCCGGGCGGGTGGAACGCGGAGAACGAGGCATCGAGTTCCGGGCGGAAGGCGACGGATAGAGATCGTCCGCCGACTCGTCCAGAACCCCTGCACTTCCGCGGTTTGCGTCGCGTTTAGACACGCCTGAGCAAGGTCGTGAGAATCGCCGTATTGACTATAGCGTGACGGTCCCTGTGGATTGCCGGGTAAATGGGGGCTGGGAATCAAGGGAGAGAACAGGGGCGCAGCCGGTAGCTGGCAGGCTGTTACGTGGCGTTCGGAAAATACCGGTGACGACTGGGTCACTGAGGAGCCGGCGTGGATGAACGTGTGCCCCGCCGCCTCCACAGCGGTGCGCCCCAGGCTCCGATGGCCAGCAACGCGCCGAAGAGGATCACCGCGTCGATGCTCTCGCGGCCCTGGCGCGTCCAGTAGGCTTGCGCATCGAGGTTCAGCCACAGGGCGAACTCGTCGAGGGTGAGGGCGGCGCCCATCCCGAAAAAGATGGAGATGAGCCGGCTGGCCAGGATGGCGAGGGGCGTCGTCCCGGTGCCGATCTCGGCCAGCTCCGCGTAGCCGACCAGCAGCAGCAGCAGGATTCCCCAGACAAGGTGGTGGATGTGGCGGCCGCCCATCATGACCCAGCCGAAGGGTCCAATGTGGTGAACGATGGCGTAGACCAGCAGGCGCACGGCGAGGAAGGTGATGAAGAAGCTGACCCACGCGAGGAAGATGCGGCGGCGAGGGCGGTCGGGGATGCGTTCGCTGAGGATGCGCCCCGCCCGGGTGAGGTGCAGCAGCAGGAGCAGGCTCGCGGCGCAGGCGAGGATGAAGAGCAGAAGAATCCAGGTGGCGTGCCAGTGCATGGTTGTTTTCCCTGAGCTTGTTTTATAGCGACAGGGGGTGGGATGCGGAGGCGGATTGCCCGAAATGGTCCCTAATCGAGATTTGGATCGGCCGCTTCGCGACCGAAACTTCCCGCCCTCGCGTTGGCTGGAGAGAGGACGGTTCGTGCTCGGCGGGTCCATTCGACTTCGCCCCGGGCGAGCGGAGTTCCCGCTGGAGATGTCTTCTGCGGCGCTACGGTCAGGGTGATATTTCTGTCTAGTCCGGCTCGTTGATCGGGCGGCGGTGGTGGGTTTTGCGGGGCCGTTGGGTCCAGAGCGGCGCCCCCCACGCTCCGATGGCCAGCAGCGCGGCGAACACCATGACGGCGTTGATGCTGGCGCGGCTTTGAAGCGACCAGTTCGCCTGGCCGATATTGAGCCACATGGTGAACTCGTCGAGGGTGAGCGCGGCGCCCATCCCATACAGGATAGAAACAAGGCGGCTGGCGAAGAGCGAGAGCGGGGTGGCTCGCGTGCCCCATTCGGCGACCATCCCGTAGCCGGAAATAAGCAGCAGCGCGATGCCCCACACCAGATGGTGGATGTGCATCCCGCCGAGCACCACCCAGGAAAACGGGACGACGTGATACAGGATGGCGAGGACGACCAGGCGCGCGCCGACGAAGGTCACCACGAAGCTGACGGCGGAGAGGAACAGACGCCGGCGCGGGCGGTCGGGGATGCGCTCGTGGAGGATGCGTCCGGCGCGCGTGAGATGGAGGAGGAACAGCAGACCACCGCCGGCGGCGATCATAAAGAGGAGAAGAATCCAGGCACCGGTGAAGTGCATTGTCGAGCTCTGAGCACAGGGTACAGCTTTTCAGGTGACTGGTTACAGCCAGAACCCCCGGGATAGCTGCCCAGGGCAGAACCAGGCCTGGATGGGGCTGCTGCCGGAGGCATGGGCGCCGCCCCTATAATCAAACTGGGAGAATTTTCCTTCTCGTCCCTGGATAAGGCCATTGAGCGACGCAATCATTCTCCGCGGAGCGCGGACCCACAACCTGAAAAACATCGACTGCACCATCCCGCACGGCAAGCTGACCGTGGTCAGCGGCGTGTCGGGGTCGGGGAAGTCGTCGCTCGCCTTCGACACCATCTACGCAGAGGGCCAGCGGCGCTACGTCGAGTCCCTGTCGGCCTACGCTCGGCAGTTTCTGGAGCGGATCGAGAAACCGGATGTGGACCTGATCGACGGCCTGGCGCCAGCCATCGCCATCCGGCAGAAGAACTCGACCAGGAATCCGCGGTCGACGGTGGCGACGGCGACGGAAATCTACGACTACATGCGGCTTCTCTGGGCGCGCTGTGGGGTGGTCCACTGCACGGTGTGCGGCGGCGTGGTGAAGCGCGACACGGTGGACGAGATTGCAGCGGCGGTGCTGGCGCTGGGCGAGGGTACGCGCCTCTATGCACTGTTTCCGGTGCAGCCGCAGGCCGCGGTTCCGGTGGAACCCAAATCCGACGACGAGCCGAAGCGGCGTGGAAGAAAGGCTGCTGCGAAAAAGCAGGAAGCGGAAGCTGGAATCGGAAAGTTGTCCGACGCGCTCCGCGAGCGGCTCGCCGACTTGCGCAAGCGGGGCTTTAACCGTCTCTATCAAAACGGCACAATCTACGAGTTTTCGACGCCGGAGTCGCTGCTGGAGATCAACTTTGCCCTCCCGGTCTTCGTCCTGGTGGACCGGATTGCGGTTTCGGCGGACGCGCGGGCACGCATCGTGGACGCGGCAGAGATTAGCTCCCGCGAGGGGGGAGAAATCCTCTTTGAAATCGTCCCCCGCGAGGAGCAGCCGGGCAAGCCCCGCGAGCGCCTGCGGTTTTCCGGATCCTTCGAATGCCGGAACTGCCACCGCCAATACCGCGAACCGGAGCCGAGTTTGTTCTCCTTCAACAACCCCTACGGCGCGTGCCCGCGATGCCAGGGATTCGGCAACACCATCGACTTCGATCTGGACCTGATCATCCCGGATAAATCGAAAACCCTGGAAGAAGGAGCAATCGATCCATGGAACCGGCCCAAGTACCGGTCGTATCTGACCGACCTGCGCAAGGCCGCGCGGGCGAACGGCATTCCGCTCAGCGTCGCCTGGTGGGATCTGACGCCGGAGCAGCAGAGCTTTGTGCTCGACGGCAATGGGTCGTTTCCAGGCGTGCATGGGTTTTTCGCGCTGCTGGAGCGGAAGAAGTACAAGCTCCACGTGCGGGTGATGCTGAGCAAGTATCGCGGCTACGCGCTCTGTCCGGACTGCAAAGGGCAGCGGTTGCGGGCCGAAGCGCGAGCGGTGCGGCTGGGCGATGGCACAATCGGCAAAGATGGCGGTGAGGGCCGAAACATCTGCGAAGCAGCCGGGCTGACGATTGCCGAAGCGGCGCGCTTCTTCTCAAAATTGCAACTCACGCCCATGCAGGAGGAGATCGCCGGCAGCATTCTCCACGAGATTCGGGCGCGGCTGGGGTTTCTGAATGCGGTTGGCCTCGAATACCTCACCCTCGACCGGCTGGCATCCACGCTGTCGGGCGGGGAGTCGCAGCGGATTCAGCTCGCGACCTCGCTGGGATCGCGGCTGGTGGGCGCTCTCTATGTGCTGGACGAGCCATCGATCGGGCTGCATCCGCGGGACACGGCGCGGCTGATCGCCATCCTCGATGACCTGCGCGATCTGGGAAACACCATTCTGGTCGTCGAGCACGATCCCGACGTGCTGCGTTCGGCGGATTATCTGCTGGACCTGGGGCCGGGCGCGGGCGAGTTCGGAGGCAAAGTGCTTGCTGCCGGAACGGTCGAGGAAGTGTCGGCGAATCCGGCGTCAATCACCGGGAAGTATCTCAGCGGGCAGCTGACGATTCCGATTCCGGCGCGCCGGCACACGCCCGGCTCGTCGAAGGACTGGTTGCGGCTGCGCGGGGCGCGGGTCCACAACCTGAAGGGAATCGACGTGGAGATCCCGCTGAACCTGCTGGTGTGTATTACCGGCGTGTCGGGATCGGGGAAATCGACGCTGGTCCACGACGTCCTCTATAAAGCAGTGGCTCAGCAACTGGGGCGCGTCGAGGGTGCCGATCCGTCTGCGGTCTATAAGGACCTGAAGGGCGTGGAGCGGCTCAACGATATCGTTCTGGTCGATCAAACGCCGATTGGGCGGACGCCGCGGTCGAATCCGGTGACCTACATCAAGGCCTTCGACGCCATCCGCGAGCTGTATGCGGCGCAGCCGGAGTCCCAGCGGCGGGGCTACGCCGCAGGGCACTTCTCGTTCAACGTGCCGGGCGGGCGCTGCGATGTCTGCGAAGGCGACGGCACCGTGACGGTAGAGATGCAGTTCCTGGCGGATGTGGAGCTGCCGTGCGAGGAGTGCAGCGGGTCGCGCTACAAGGCGAGCACCCTGGAAATCCACTACCGGAACAAAAGCATTTACGACGTGCTGCAGATGACGGTGCGGGAGGCGCTGCGGTTTTTCGTCGGGCATCCGAAGATCGTGGACAAGTTGGCGGTGCTGGAAGAAATAGGTCTGGGCTACGTGCGGCTGGGGCAGTCGGCGACGACGCTCTCGGGCGGCGAAGCGCAGCGCGTGAAGCTGGCGGCGCACCTGGCGTCCACGCGGTCGGAAAGCCGCGGCAGCGACGGGAAGAAGGGCGGCAGCCGGGTGCTCTACATCCTGGACGAACCGACCACCGGCCTGCACTTCGACGATGTAGGCAAGCTGCTGATGGCGTTTCGGAAGCTGATCGACAGCGGGGGATCGCTGGTCGTGATCGAGCACAACCTCGACGTGATCAAGTCGGCGGACTGGGTCATCGATCTGGGCCCGGAGGGCGGCGGCGGCGGCGGGCAGGTGGTGGTGACCGGCACGCCCGAAGAGATCGCCAACAGCGAGTTGTCGCACACCGGGCATTGGCTGGCTCGGGTACTGGCCGGACACAGCGGAGCAGAAACGGCGGCGGTGGGAGAAAGCGAAGTGGTGTTGTGAGAGGAATCATGCCGTTGAAGTGGGCCATGGTCGTTGGCCTGGGATTGGGAATGGCGGGGATCGCCGTGGCGCAACCTGTACCGCTTCCGCCGGGAACCAGCTCGCCGGATCAGCAAGCCACGCCCGGAGATTCTCTGGCGGGCATTGAGGCGCAAATCGAGGCAAAGCAGTATGTCCGAGCGACGAACGCCCTGGATGCGTATCTTTCAGCGCATCCGGGGGACGCGCGAGCGCTGTTCGACCGCGGGTACGTGGAGGACGCGCAGGGCAACGTGGATGCGGCGGAGGGGTGGTATCGGAAGGCAATAGCCGCCGATCCGAAGCAGTTCGAGGCAAGGTCCGCACTGGGGTTACTGCTGGCCTCCAAAAGCGACGCAGGCGCTGTGGAGCAATTACAGGCCGCGGCGCAGCTGGAGCCGAATCCCGCGAACCCCGCGGCGAAGGCCCAGGTGGATCGGGTGCTGGCGCGGCTGGAGAAGACTTCGAATCCCACCGGCGCCAGCGCAGCGTTGGTGGACGCGCTGCGGCTGACGCCGGAGACCGAGGAAGACACACTGTTGGCGGCCGAGATTGCCGAAGCCGCGGGCGACGCGACCGTAGCCGAGCAGGAGTACCGCAAGGTGCTGGCGGAGGATCCGGGATCGGCGGAAGCGACGGCTGGCCTGGCGCATCTGTTGATCGCCCAGAAGCGCGACGGGGATGCGCAGCCGCTGGTGGAGGCGGCGCTCCGGAAGCATCCTGACGACCCGGGCCTGAACGCGCAGCTGGCGACGATTCTGAACGCGGAGGGAAAACAGGATCAGGCGCTGGCGGTGCTCGAAAAGCTGCATGCGCTCGAGCCGGGCAGCCAGGCCGTCACGGCGATGCTGGCGGACGCGGATTTCCAGGCAGGGAAGCTGGACGAGGCAGACGCCCTCTACGGGGAGCTGCTGAAGGCTGCTCCGGGGGATGCCGGTCTTCTCGATGCCCATGGGCAGATCCTGATCCGCCAGCAGCACTACGCCGAGGCGCTGGCGGTCTTTCAGCGGGCGGTGACGGCGAAGCCGGATGACGTCGACGGCTGGTCGGGGATCGCGTTCGCGTACTCCAAGCTGGCCAGGTATGAGGGGGAGCTCGCGGCGCTTTCGATGCGATCAAAATATGCGGCGGAGAACCCCAGTACTCTGTTTCTCCGGGCAACGGCATACGATAATCTCCATCAAACAAAGGCAGCGGCGGACTATTACCATCGCTTCCTCGCCGCGGCCCAGGGAAAATATCCCGACCAGGAGTGGCAGGCGAAGCACCGGCTTATCGCTCTGGAGAAGTAAATTTCGGTGCACGGTCAGCACGCGACACGCGCAATCCGCTGGGTGCTGCGAATCGGGCTCAGGGCTCTGCGCCGGCTGGAGCAGGATAAAAGCCGGCATGGAACGTTATTCCCGGGTCTGACTGGCGCAAATTACGGAGATTGCGGTATCGTTCGGTAACGCACTCCGCGGAGGTGCGCTATGCGGTGGTTTGGGATGGTCGCCACTGTACTTCTTCCGGCGTCGTTTGCCTGGGGACACGGCATGAGCGACCGGCCGCTGGATGCCCGCGAACTGGCCGACTTGCAGGCCAGAGCCGCCACAGCCTCTCCCAGCGAACAACCGTATCTCTATGCCGAGTTGGTGCACTCCATGACGGAGATCGCCACCGAGCAGTATCAGGAAGGCCAGGATCAACAGGCCTCGGTGTCGCTGAAGGCGGCGCAGAGCTACGCGACGAAGATCCAGGGAAGCCTGTTGCGGGACGCGAAAAAACTAAAGAACGCGGAAATCCTGATCCGCCATACGGCCTTCCGGCTGCACGAACTGATGACGGGCGTTTCGCTGGAGGACCGGCCCACGCTGGAAGCGACGATCTCGGAGCTGAACCGGGTGCAGAGCGAGATGATGCTGCAGGTGTTTCATCACTGAAGAGCGGCGCTAAAAAATGCTGCCGTGGCCAGCCGGAGAAAAAGGGATTTGGGGCCGCCCTGGAAGCGCTGCAAAAGTGAGCTTTTTCATTCCGCGATCCACACGCTTTCAACAAGGGACAGAAGCCTCGGGTGCAGTATTCACGGGGCGATAATAAAACCCGGTGCAAGCGGGTCCGGAAGTCACCCCACTTCTTCGCTTGATCTTCCCTATGGACAGGGTGGGGAAGTGTTCGTACTCTGACGTGGCGTTTCGAAAGGAACGTTACTTTCGCCTTTACTGAAAACCGAATTGGAACAGTAGCGCCGAGGCATCGAAGCGCTTCTGTCGCCCGCCATCGTTCCGGGGAAAAAGCCGGAAACAGCGCGGGCCAGGAGCTCTGAAGAGAGGCTGGCGTGCTGTTCCCTCGCATCCTGCGTCCTGGCAGGGAGGACCCGTCGCGTGCCATTTGGCTGCGGCGACGGGCGCGGCCGCCGGGACGCATGGGGTGCGGGGCCACCTGAACCCGCCTGCGGGCGCGCCCACTTGGTGTGCGCCTTGCCGCCTTGCTCCTGCATTCTGCGGGACTTTGCCAGGGAGAAACATGAGACCGAAGAAGACGATTCTCTGCGTGGACGACAACGAACAAACTTTGGCCGTGCGGAAGTTTCTGCTGGAAACGCGGGGATACCGGGTAGCAGCGGCGCTAAATGGAGAGCAGGCTCTGGAGCGCTTCCGGGAAGGCGGCGTCGATCTGGTGCTGGGCGACGTGCTGATGCCGGGCATGGACGGCAACGAGATGGTGCGGCAGATGAAGGAAATTGCGCCGGAAGTGCCGATGATCCTGATCAGCGGCACGGTGAAGTCGTTCGACCGGGCCAACCGGGCAGACGCATTTCTCCCCAAGGGGGCGTCGACCCCGGTGGAGATGCTGGAGCGGATTCGGGTGATGATCGCGCGCAAGCGCGGCCCGAAGAAGGCGCGGATCTTCCAGGACGCGGAGGGAGCGGTCTTCGCGGCGATAGCATCCTGAGCGGCGGCGGCCGCAATCCAACCGTGAGTCACCGAGCAACCCATTCCGTGGCCGGGCAAAGCGCAGAGCGAGGCAAGGGGCGGCGAGCGGTCCGCAGGCGCCATTTACAATCGCAGAGTGGAATCCATTCGCGCCGAGCAGCTCGGCAAGGTCTATCGTTCGGGCAGGCTCGAGGTTCCGGCGCTGCGGGATGCGACGTTCTCCGTTGAAGAAGGGGAATTCGTCAGTATTGTTGGCCCATCCGGGAGCGGGAAGTCGACCCTCTTTTATCTGCTCGGCGGCCTGACGCGGGCGACGACCGGCCGCGTGTTCATCGGCGGGGTGGATTTCTCCCAGATGAGCGACACAGAGCGCACGCGGATGCGGCGGGCGAGGATCGGCTTCATCTTCCAGAAATTCAATCTCCTGCCCACCCTGACCGCCCGGGGCAATATCGAGATTGCGTACGAAATCTCCGGGCAGACGGAGCCGATGGACGGCGAGCTGTTCGGGAAGCTGACCCAGCTGCTGAACATCGCGGGACGGCTGGATCACCGGCCGTCGGAGCTGTCCGGCGGAGAACAGCAGCGGGTGGCGATTGCCCGGGCGCTGATCACCCGGCCGGCGATCGTGCTGGCGGACGAGCCAACCGGGAACCTGGACACGGAAAACTCCGATGCGGTCCTGGATATGCTGCGGAGGTCGAACCGCGAGTTCAAACAGACGGTGCTGATGATCACGCACAATCCCGAGGCGGCGACCATTGCCGATCGCATCATTCACATGCGCGACGGGCAGATCCGGGGGATCGAAGCGGGTCGCGGCGCGGTCGGGCAGCACAGCTGGTGAGCGCGGATTGCCCCGGCAACGAGGCGCAGCGGGGAATTCAGAAAGGAAACTATTTCGCCGCGTCGTCAGATGACGCGTTGGTAACCAACTGAGTACCACTTTTGTCGGTCATCCGTCGGATAATAATTGGTAACGTGCACGAGGGAAGGCGTTAGAATTAATCAGGGCTAGTCCGTTCAAAACCCCAAAAAAATGGGAACCACACTGAATCCGCACGCGGAAGCGCACGACAGCGCCAAAAACGGGACCAACGGGTCCAACGGATCCAACGGCTCGCAGGCAGGCCTCCAGGACCTTTTAACGGAGAAGCCGAACGAGGCGACCCGCGGCCTGGACACGCGATCAGCGGTCGAGATCGCCCGCATTATCAATCAGGAAGATCAGAAGATCTCGGCTGCCGTGAAGAAGGCCATTCCGGAGATCGCCGATGTGATCGACATGGTGGCCCACAGCCTGCGCGAGGGCGGCCGCCTCATTTATGTCGGCGCCGGCTCCAGCGGACGGCTCGCCGCGCTGGATGCGTGCGAGATCCCCGCGTATTTTTCGACCAGCCCGCAGACCGTGCAATACATCATGGCGGGCGGACCCAAGGCCCTGGCGTCGCCGGTCGAGGTCAACGAAGATTCCGAGGAACTGGGCAAGCGCGATATCGCCCGGCGGCGGCCGAGCCGGAAAGATGTGGTGATTGGGCTGTCGGCGAGCGGGCGCACGCCTTACGTAGTGGCGGCCGTGTCCTACGCGCGGACCCTGGGCGCGAAGACGGCCTGCATCACCTGCAATCCCAACACCCCGCTGGCCGGGGCCACCGATGTGGCCATCGTGGCCGAGGTGGGCCCGGAGGTGATTTCCGGTTCGACCCGTCTCAAGGCGGCCACGGCCCAGAAGATGATCACCAACATGGTCACGACCGGAGCCATGACGCGGCTGGGCTATGTGTACGAGAACCTGATGGTGAACGTGCACATGCACAACTCCAAGCTGATCGAGCGCGGGATCGGAATTTTGATGCGTGCCTGCGACGTCGATCGGGAGCAGGCGGTCGAGGTGATCAAGTCAGCAGGGCGGAGCGTGCCGGTGGCTCTGGTGATGCTGAAGGCCGGGGTGGACAAGCCGGAGGCTGTGCGGCGGCTGGCGCGGGCGGAAGGCAACGTGCGCCGGGCCATTGAAGATTCTGTGATGGACATTTAAGCGGGCGGCCTTTCGGGCGGAGCCTGCTGCCAGGTCGAACCAGAGTTAGCCCCAAAAGGAGTTCGCATCACCCTTGCCGAGTCCGGCCATGGGATGCGCCTACGTGGGCAAACGGCTCTTCCAGCCAGTCTTGAGCACCAAGCCATCCACCGGCGCCGGGGCTGGGCATTTTGGCCGGAGTGGAAGAATCCGGCCGGTCGCGAACCTCTACGCCTCAGCCCGCCTTTTTCAAAGCTGCCGGTTTCTTTGCCTTGCTCTTCGGCGCGAGGGTGGATTTGGGACCGGTTTCCCGCATGGGCTTTTCGTGCAGCAGCAGCTCGACGGCGCGCATCTGCGTGTTTTCGTAGAACCAGCGCTGCACCGCGTTGTCCTGCAGCAGATTGAGCAGGCCCAGAATGCACATGCCCTGGTGGTGGGCCATCCATTCGCGGACGGCTTCCGGTTTTTTGCCGGTGAAGTCGATGGCTTCGTAGAAGCCCCACGGGCCGGTCCAGCCCTTCGCGGCCAGATGGCGCAGGTTCTGGATCGCCGGTCCCGGCTCGACGTTGAGCGCGAGGAACGTCGAGTAGGGAGAGACGACCGGGCCGGCCGTCGCGTCCCACTTGAGTGACACCTGCGGTATTCCGAAGGCCTGGTAGTGGTAGTGGCCTTCTTCGTTTTTAGCGGCGAAGCCGGATTCGGAGATGCCCCAGGGGATGTTGTGCTGGCGGGCAAAGGCGCGCTGGATCTCAACCGCGCCGTAGAGGGAATTCGACAGCAGAGTATCGGGGTAGCTGCGCATCCACAGCGCCGGCATCAGGTATTCGAACATGGTGCCCGTCCAGGAGAGCAGGACGGAGCGTCCATAGGCGGTGGTGTGCGTGCGCGACATTTTGAACCACCCCTGCTGGGAGAGCTCGCCGCGCGCCACCGCGATGAAGGTGGCAATGCGCGCTTCCGACGCAAGCATGTCGTAGCAGGCCCAGTGAATCTTCCCGGTGGAAAACTCGTAGCCGATCGAAAGCAGCTGGCGATCCTTGTTGACGAGGAAGGCGAAGTCGGTCTGATCGGCCGTGCGGCCGGCTTCAGAGGAGACGCGGCGGAGGCTGTCGACGAGCGCGCGGAGGCGGTCGCGGGCAGGGCCGAGGCGGAGACGAAGCTGCTCGATGAGAGCGGCGGTTTCCGCGGAGTGCGGCATGAGGTGCGGCCCCGACAGCCGCTGCTCCAGCGCGGCGGCGAAGCCGGGGGCGTCTTCCAGATTGGGGATCGTGGGCGCGGTGGGCGGCGTGGCGGGAACGACGGGATGGAGGGCAGCGTCGCCCGGCTTCTCGAACAAGATGGTGTGCAGCGCGGCGTACTCGGGCCGGAGCCAGGGCAGGTAATCGTTCACCAGCGTGGCCACAGATTCCAGGCGGCGGCGGGTTTCGTTGGTCCACCACAACGGCTCGTCGAGCGACGGTTTGGTATAGGGCGCGATGTTGGCGAAGGCCGATTGCGTGGCGGGATCGAGAACCCAGTCCAGCCAGGCGGGATGCTCGACGCTTTCTGAAGGCGCGCGGAGCTGCGCGGGTAGCGTCTTCAGTGTCTCGAGCAAGCGAAGATGCGTGTCGACGCCGGCGAAGAGGCGCGACTCGAGCAGCGGCCGCTTAAGCAGGTCGAGGGTGCCGGTGCGGACGGTATAGAGCGACGCGACGTAGTTGCCGCTGTCGACCGAAGAAACGGTGATGGGCTGGAGCGGCTCGAGGGTGTTGGTGGTGTACCAGTTGTAGAGGTGGCCGCGGTGGAGCGGCAGCCTCGCGATAGTCGCGTAGCTGCGCTGCATCAGCTCAGCGTATTCGGGCACGGTGAGAAAGCCGAACTCGACCGCGGCCTGGCGCGCGTTGAAGAGCAGGCCGAGGTTGGTGGGCGAAACGCGAGCCGCTTCGAAGAGGCCTTCCTGCTCGACATTGTCGGGGATGAGGTAGTTATGCCGCGCCCCGCCAAACTCGTAGAAGAAGCGCCAGACGCGGAGCGCATATTCGCGCAGGAAGAGATCGTCTTCGCGGCCGAGTTGGCGGCGAGGCTCGCGAGGCGGCTTATTGAGCCACCGCGTGAGGTCGCGCTCGAATCCCCAGAGGATGAGGATGGGCGCTGCGGCGAGCAGCGAGAGCGGGTGGAAGATGGCGACGACGATGGCGATCACGACCGCCACCAGCGGCGTGAGGGAGAGGTAGCGATCGACCGCGGTATGGCGGCGCTGAGAGGATTCGGCCTCGGCCGCGGTTTCCCATTCGAGCAGGCGCTCGCCGGTGACGAGCCGTCGCACGGAGGCGCGGACGATAGCGTCGATGGCCATCATCGTCTGGTGGGGCAGAAAGGCCAGGGTGAGCAGAGTGGTGAACAGGGTCTGCTGGAATCCGACGAGGACGTCCTGCGCGGCGCCTTCCTGCTCGACGAAGTAGGAGCGGCCGATGCCGAAGCCAAGCTGAAGGAAGGTCGGCACGAAGAGGAGGAAAAGGGTCGCGAGGGTCCAGTAGAGCGCGCCGCCAGGCAGCCCGAGCCAGCCCGCGACCAGCAGGACCATGGTCATAGGCTCGACCAGAGAGCGGCGGAGATTGTCGAGGATCTTCCAGCGGGAGATGGTGGAGATGGGATTGCGCACCCATTTGCCCGACTCGTCGGGAACGCGGGAGAAGAGCCACTGCGCGATTTGCCAGTCTCCCCGGACCCAGCGATGCTTGCGGCGGGTGTAGGCGGAGTAGTGGGAGGGGTAATCGTCGATGACTTCGACATCGGTGGCGAGGCCGGCGCGGGCATACGCCCCTTCGATCAGGTCGTGGCTGAGCAGCGCGTTGCGCGGGAAGCGCTTCTCCAGAACGGCATGCAGCGCGGCGACCTCGTAGATGCCTTTGCCCGTGAAGCTGCCTTCGCCGTAGAGATCCTGATAGACGTCGGAAATCGCCCGGGTGTAAATATCGAAGCCGGTCTGGCCGGAGTAGATCGAGGCCATGCGCGACTGGGCCGCGGAGTGGACGCTGACGCCGACGCGGGGCTGAAGAATTCCGTAGCCATGCGTGACGATGCGGCGGTCGGGATCGATTACTGCGCGGTTGAGCGGGTGGATCATGGCACCGATGAGCGCGTGGGCGCTCCCGCGCGGGAGCTGCGTGTCGGAATCGAGAGTGATGATGTAACGGACGCGGGAGAGCACGCTGGTATCGCCCGCCTTGACCGGGAAGGCGTCGAATTCACGCTGCAGAAATTTGTTCAGGTCGAGGAGCTTGCCGCGCTTCCGCTCCCAGCCCATCCAGACGCCCTGACGGGCATTGAAGATGCGATGGCGGTGGAGCAGGAGGAAGCGGCCGGACTTGCGGTCCGCGGCATAGCGGGCGTTGAGGTCGTTGATGAGTCGGACGGCCAGATCGACGAGCGGATCGGTGTCGTTTTCGCGAGGGCGGGCGACGGAGTCGGGCAGATCGGTGAGAAGGGCAAAGTGGAGATTGGGATCGGGGTTGGCGAGTGCGCGGACCTCCAGCTCCTGAACCAGGTCGCGCACCTGGGGCTCGTTCAGCAGGAGCGTGGGCACGACCACCATGGTGGTGTCTTCGGGAGGGATGCCGTCGGTGAGGTCGATTTTGGGCAGGGGGAGAGGGAGAAATAAAGAGGAGATGGAGTTGTTGACCAGATCGATGGCGCCCTGGGTGGCGGGGATGAGGATGAGGAAGAAGGCCAGCGTGAGTCCGCCGAAGATGGAGTGGTTGGGAATAAGCGGCAGCAGGATCGCGCCGATCAGAATGACGGTGAGGACCTCGACGCCCCCGATGTAGAAGTCGTCGGCGTTGCGGCGCACGGAGAGGCGGATGCGGTCGATCAGGCGGGGGTGATAGCCGATCCGTCCCTTGAGGTCCTCGAAGCCCTCGTCGACGAGGTAGTAGCCGACGTGGGCCTGGCGCAGCCAGACGCGGGGACCGCCGACCGGGCGCTGCTGGGCGGCCTGGGCGAGGCGGATGGCGGCGCGGGCCACTTCAATTTCGGTGCAGTCGGAGCGGCGGGCGATGCGAGCCACCTGCTTGCGGTACACTTCGCGGCTGTCGAAGTCCATGCGCGGGTAAGCTTCGGCGGGATCCTCGCGCAGGATGGCGTCGAACACGACCAGCGGCTCCATGACGAAGTACCAGTCAACAAAAGCGATTTCGCGCAGGGACTGAATGCGGGCGGTGAGAAGTTGAGCGAACGCCGGTTCGACTGCCGGACCGTCGACTCGGGGAGGATCGCCCAGGGTAAGAGCCTCGAAGCGCTGGGCTGCCTGCTCGAGCACCCGCTCCAGCAGGGCGAAGCGAAGCATGACCGGCAGAACCCAAAGCTCTTCCAGCAGGAGAGGCTCGTCTTTCTGAAGTTCGCCCAGCCAGATGCGCAGCGCGTCGGCGTTCCAGATGGAGGAGGCAGCGTCGAGGTAAGCGGAGGCGACCGCGGTGGTGCGGGGCTCGTCGTTGTGGCCGCCGGTCACGGCCCAGGGCAGCCGGCGGATCTTGCGGCGAACCGTGCGCAGCTCGTTGAGGACGGAGTAGAAAAGCCGCGGGTTCTCGCGGATCTCAAGCAGGGGCTCGGGACCGGGCCATCCGGTGGTGGGCAGGGTATCGAGAGCGGCGAAGAGGGATTCGAGATTGCGTCGGGCGGACTCGACGCGAGCCTCGAAGGCCTGGCGCTCCTGGGGCTGGCGCGCGGTGGACCAGCGATGGGCGTCTTCGCGTGCGGCCGCGCGCAGCTTATCCGGCGATAAGCCCGCTTCCCGCAATCGCTGTTCATTGATCATCTTGACCTGTCCCGACATAGACAACCGACTCCTGGGGGTGAGCGGCAAAAAGTGAAAGATTATCGATAGCTGGCGGCCTGCATCTCGAACATTTCTGCGTACAGGCCGCCGAGGGCGATGAGCTGCTGATGCGTGCCTTCTTCCACGAGGCGTCCGCCCGCGAGGACGACGATACGATCGGCCATGCGGACGGTGGAAAAACGATGGGAGATGAGCAGGGCCATCTTGCCCTGGGTGAGCTCGGCGAAGCGCTCGAAGACCTCGAGCTCGCTTTTGGCGTCGAGGGCGGCGGTTGGCTCGTCGAGGATGAGGAGCTGAGCGTCGCGCAGATACGCGCGGGCCAGCGCGATGCGCTGCCATTCTCCGCCGGAGAGGTCGACGCCCGAGACGAAGCGGCGCCCCAGCATCTGGTCGTAGCCGCCGGCGAGCTTCTTCACGACTTCGGCGGCGAGGCTCTTTTCGGCAGCGGCGTGGACATCGTCCTCGGAGTGGGGGATTTCAATGCGGCCGACGCCGATGTTCTCACGGACGGTCATTTCGTAGCGCATGAAGTCCTGGAAGATGACGCCCATTTCCTTGTGGAGGTCATCGACGTCGTAGTCGCGGAGGTCGACGCCGTCGAGCAGGATCTGACCTTCGGTGGGATCGTAAAGGCGGGTGATGAGTTTGACGACGGTGGTCTTGCCCTGGCCGTTTTCCCCGATCAGCGCGATCCGCTCGCCGGGCTGGATCGTGAAGTTAAAGTTCCGGAGGACCATCCGCGTGGTGCCGGGATAGGCGAAGGAAACGTTGCGGAATTCGAAGCCGCGCTGGATCGGCTGGGGCGCGGGCAGGGCATTCGGCTTGTTTTGCACCGTGGGCTTGATATCGAAGAAGGCGATGAGGTCGGTGAGGAACAGCGCCTGATCGGCGATACCGGAAGCGGTGGAGAAAGCCTGCTGAAAGTTGGAGCTGGCCTGCTGGATGGCCACGGTGATGAGGGTGAAGACCCCAATGGTGGGGTATTTGCCGGCGATGGCTTCGTAGATGGCGAAGACGTAAGCGCTGTAGTAGCCGATGGTGCTGATCAGGGAGAGCAGTCCGCCCCACAGCATTTTTTTATTGGCGAGAGCGACGTTCTCGTCGTAAATGCCCTCGGAAAGCACGCGGAAGCGGTCGGTAAAATACGCGCTGAGGTTGAAGAGCTTCAGCTCCTTGGCAGCTTCCTTGCTGCCGCCCACCTGGCGGAGGTAGTCCATGATCCGCTTGCGCGGGGTCTGGCGGAAGTTTTTCTCGTAGCCGAGGAAGGCGAAGTGGGTTTCCCCGATGAAGGAGGGGAGAACGCCGGCGATCAGAGGCAGGATCATCAGCGGCGAACGATAGACGAGGACAGCGCTCCAGATGAGGGTGAGGATGATCTGCTGGAAGAGCCGGCCCATCTGCTGGATCATGGCCAGCCGGTCGGTGGCCTGGACGCGGGCGCGCTCGAGACGGTCGTAGTAGGCCGGATCCTCATAGGTGGTCAGGTCGAGCTGGGCGGCCTGCTGCATCACCTGGATGCTGACGTGGTTGGTATAGCGGTCGGCCAGGATCTGGTCGGTGTAATCGATGGTGCGGCTGAGGATTCCGGTGAACAGAGCAAGAACCACTTCGGCGGCGACCCACCACCAGAAATGCGCGAACTGGGGCTTGTGGGTGAGGGCGTTGGCGACCCCGGTCACGATCCTGGCAGCCACGATGCCGATGCCGAGCTGGAGAACCGGAACAATGACCCGGAGGATGATTCCCCAGGTGACGACCGAGCGCCCGGCTTCCCAAAGAATCTTGAGAACCAGAGGGACGTTGCGGAGGGCATGAATCCGATCCCCCCACGCGCTTTGGGAGCCCGAGTTACCGTTACCGCTCATGCGTTCATCTTGGGATAGTTTGCGGGCCGGGGCCCGGGAATACGGCGAGGCTAAACTCCGCCAGAGTAGTCGTTTAGATGCGACGGCAGCGAGCCCAAGTTGTTGCCGGATACGTCGATAGTACTGCCAGATGAGGAAATTTCAGCCGACGGCCCTGGAACGCGGCAGTAGAAGCCGCCGCCGCCGGCCCGGCAGTCGCAGCCGACGCCGCGAAAGCGGTTCCGCAAAGAGAGATGCGAGAGGAGAGAATTTGCGACATTTTGGGGGGCTCACTCGTCCCTGAGTACATTGCCCCGCGGCAGGTGGATGGAGGTCTGGAACCTGACGCGGAACCGACTGGCCGAATCTGACTTTGGGGCGCCTGCCGGCGGAACCTGGGTTCCGCAGCGGTGATAAACTCCGGGTTTGAACGCTCTCTGAGCACCGCCATCCGCACGATTGTTATTTCCCCCCCGGGAAGAACCACCTTGAACGAGACAAGACCGAAAAATAGAAGATGAGCTCTCAACCTTCCGCTTCGACTGCGCCGCCGGACCATCAACTGCCTCCGACCACGACCCCGCCTGGAAAAAAACACCGTCACCGCTGGATCTGGGTGGTGGTCCTGCTGGCCTTTGGGTTGCTGTTCTGGTGGGTCATCGCCCAGCACGGGAAGAGCCAGGCGGCCGCGAGGCCTGGCGGCCGGCGCGGCATGGTGGAGGGACCGGTACCGGTGGTTCCGACGACGGCGACGACCGGCAACCTGGGGATCTATCTCGACGCCATCGGGACGGTAACGCCGGTCTATACAGTTTCGGTGACGGCCCAGGTGACCGGACCGATTGTTGCGGTGCATTACCGCGAAGGACAGAGGGTGAAGAAAGGCGACCCGCTCATCGATATCGATCCGCGGCCTTTCCAGGCGACGCTGATGCAGGCCGAGGGAACGCTGGAGCGGGATCAGAATCTGCTGGCGGAAGCGCAGATGGACCTGGCGCGGTATCAGGTGGCGTGGACCAAAAACGCAATTCCACGGCAGACCCTTGAGGACCAGGAAAAGCTGGTGCTGCAGGATCAGGGCACCGTGAAAAACGACCAGGGCGTCGTCGACTACGATATGGTGCAGCTGAGCTACTGCCATATCGCCTCGCCGATTACCGGACGAGTGGGGCTGCGGCTGGTGGACCCGGGCAATCTGGTGACGGCTAACTCCACAACCACGCTGGTGGTGATCACCCAGGAGCAGCCGATCACGGTGATCTTCACCATCGCCGAAGACAATCTGGCGCAGGTGCAGACGCAGATGCGCAAAGGCACGACCATGCCGGTGGAGGCGTGGGACCGGACGAATGCGACGAAGATCGCGACCGGGCGGCTGACGACCCTGGACAACCTGATCGATACCACCACCGGAACGGTGAAGCTGCGGGCGGAGTTTGCCAACGGCAACGACGTGCTCTTCCCCAACGAATTTGTGAACGCGCGGCTGCTGGTGAATACGCTGAAAGACCAGGTGCTGCTGCCCTCGTCCGCGATCCAGCACAACGGGGATGAGGCGTACGTCTTCCTGCTCGAGAGCCAGCCCCCGAAAGGCAAAAAGGGAGAGAAGCCGCCGGCCATGGCGGGCAACGGCGCCTCCGCGCCAGGCGGCGTGAGCGGGAACAACTCGGCCGGCGGGCAAAACGCGGCACGGGGCGGCAACGGCGGAGCGCCGGCAGGAGCAAAGATCCTGTACGCGGTGATGCAGGACGTCAAGACCGGTGCAACCGACAACAACATGACGGTGGTGGAGGGACTCAAGACCGGGCAAGTCGTGGCGAACAGCAGCTTCGACAAGCTGCAGAACGGCTCGGAAGTCTACCTGTCAAAGCAGCAGATTCCGACGACGGGTACGGGCATTGCGGGCGAGGATAACGCTCCGTGAGTCCCAGCCGCCCGTTTATTCTGCGGCCGGTTGCGACGTCGCTGCTGATGGCCGCAATCCTGCTGGTGGGGATTGTGGCGTTTACGCAGCTGCCGGTATCGGCGCTGCCGGAAGTCGATTACCCCACCATCCAGGTGCTGACGTTTTATCCCGGGGCCAGCCCGGATGTGACGGCGACGACCATCACCGCTCCGCTGGAGCGGCAGTTCGGCGAGATGCAGGGGCTGAGCCAGATGACGTCGACCAGCGCAGGCGGCGTCTCGGTGATCGTGCTGCAGTTCGACCTGGCGATGTCGATCGACGTGGCCGAAGAGGAAGTGCAGGAGGCGATCAACGGCGGAGGATCGTTCCTCCCCTCGGATTTGCCTGCCCCGCCGGTCTACAACAAGACGAATCCCGCGGACGCGCCGGTTCTGACCCTGGCAATTTCGTCGGACACCATGCCCCTGTCCCAGGTGGAAGACCTGGTAGACACGCGGCTGGCGCCGAAAATCTCGCAGATCGCGGGCGTAGGGCTGGTGAGCATCAGCGGCGGCCAAAAGCCGGCGGTGCGCATCCAGGCCAACCCGGTCAAGCTGGCGTCGTACGGCCTGAACATGGAGGACCTGCGCACCGCGCTCACCACCGCCAGCGCGAATGCGGCGAAGGGGAACTTCGACGGGCCGCGGCAGGACTGGCAGATCGACTCCAACGATCAGATCACCGAGGCAAACGAATACCGCGACGTGGTGGTGTCGTACCACAACGGAGCGCCGGTCTTCGTGAAGGACGTCGCGGACGTGGTGAACGGCGTCGAGAACACCAAGCAGGCGGCGTGGATGGGCGCTCCGGGGTCCGGTAGCCAGAAGCCCGCCCTGACGCCATCGATCATTTTGAATATCCAGCGGCAGCCGGGCGCGAACACGATCACCGTCGTGAAGAGCATCCAGAAGATCCTGCCCCAGCTGGAGACGAACCTGCCGGCGTCGATGCGGGTGACGACGCTGACCGATATGACCACCAGCATCCAGGCCTCGGTGGACGATGTCGAGTTCGAGCTGATGCTCACCATCGGGCTGGTGGTGCTGGTGATCTTCCTGTTCCTGCGCAGCCTTTACGCGACCATCATTCCCAGCGTGGCGGTGCCGCTGTCACTGGTGGGAACCTTCGCCGCGATGTACATGCTGGGCTACTCGCTGGACAACCTCTCGCTCATGGCGCTGACCATCTCCACCGGATTCGTGGTGGACGACGCGATCGTGATGATCGAGAACATCTCGCGCTATCTCGAAGAGGGCATGTCGCCGATGGAGGCGGCTCTCACCGGCGCGGAGCAGATCGGCTTCACCATCATTTCGCTGACCGTATCGCTGATTGCGGTGCTCATCCCGCTGCTGTTCATGGGCGACGTGGTGGGGCGGCTGTTCCGCGAATTCGCGGTGACCCTGGCCGTGACCATCGTGATTTCAGCGGTGGTCTCGCTGACCCTGACGCCCATGATGTGCTCCCGCATCCTGCGCCATGATCCCGAGTCGCAGCAGACGCGCTTCTACCGCTGGTCGGAGCACGTGTTCAACAGCATGATCGATTTCTACGGGCGCACGCTGCGGGTGGTGCTGCGCTATCAGGGAATCACACTGCTGGTCGCTCTGGGCACCCTCGTGCTGACCGTGTTCCTTTACATCATCATCCCCAAAGGCTTCTTTCCCGTGCAGGACACGGGCGTAATCCAGGGCATTTCCCAGGCGCCGCAGGACATTTCCTTCGAGGCGATGGAGCAGAAGCAGACGCAGATCGCGCAGATCATTCTCCAGGATCCGGCGGTGGAAAGTATCTCGTCGTTCATCGGGGTGGACGGCATCAACACGACCCTGAACAGCGGGCGCATTTCGATCAACCTCAAGCCGCTGGATCAGCGGTCGCCCGGCTACATCAGCGCATCGGACGTGATCCGCCGGCTGCAGAACCATCTGGGCAACGTGCCGGGAATTCACCTCTACATGCAGCCGGTGCAGGACATCACGGTCGACGACCGGGTGAGCCGGACGCAATACCAGTACACTCTCGAAGATCCGGACACGAACGAGCTAAACCTGTGGACCGGCCGCTTCGTGGCGCAGCTGAACAAGCTGCCCGAGCTGGAGGACGTGGCCACCGATCAGCAGACCAACGGGCGAGCGGTCTCGCTCATGATCGACCGGGCGACGGCCTCGCGGCTGGGGATTGCGCCGACGACCATCGACAACACGTTGTACGACGCCTACGGGCAACGGCTCATCAGCACTCTGTATACGCAGCTGAATCAGTACCACGTCGTGCTGGAGACGCAGCCGCAATGGCAGCAGAATCCAAACAACCTGGGGGACCTGTACATCCAGAGCAGCGCGTCGTCGGGAGCGTCGGGCGCCGGAGCGGTGACTTCGTTCTCGTCGTCGGCTTCGGCGTCGGCCGGGTCGAACGCCCTGACCACAGGAGTGAGGTACACGCCGGGGTCGAACCTGCTGAGCGCGCCCAACCGGGTGCTGCAGCCAACGGCGAGCACCAGCGGGTCGTCGGTCAGCGGAGGCATCACGGCGGGAACCACGCCGAACACGACCACCGCTTCGACCGGTGCAGGCGCGGTACCGCTGAGCACCTTCACCCACGAGTCGATCGTCCCCGAAGCGCTGTCGATCGAGCATCAGGGCCAGTTCCCCGCGGTGACGGTATCGTTCAATCTTGCGCCCAACGCGTCGCTCGGTACAGCCATCTCGGACATCGATAAAGCCGCCGACAACCTGCACTTTCCGGCCAGCCTGCAGGCAGGCTTTCAGGGAACGGCGGCCTCGTTCAGGAATTCGCTGTCCAATGAAGCGCTCCTGATTCTGGCCGCGCTGGTCACCGTCTACATCGTGCTGGGCGTGCTGTACGAAAGCTTCATCCACCCGGTAACGATTCTGTCCACGCTCCCTTCAGCCGGCGTGGGAGCACTGCTGGCGCTGATGATCTTCCGCCAGGATTTGAGCGTGGTGGCGATCATCGGCATCATCCTGCTCATCGGGATCGTGAAGAAGAACGGCATCATGATCGTCGACTTCGCGCTGGAAGCGGAGCGCGAGCACGGGAAGGATTCGACGGAAGCGATTTTCGAGGCCAGCCTGCTGCGCTTCCGCCCCATCATGATGACCACGATGGCGGCGCTGCTGGGCGGCCTGCCGCTGGCCCTCGGCCGGGGCCTCGGCTCGGAATTACGGCGCCCCCTGGGCATCGCCATGGTGGGCGGACTGCTGCTGAGCCAGATCCTTACCCTCTACACCACGCCCGTCATCTACATCTTCTTCGACCGCATCGGGCAGAGGTTCTCCGGGCGCAGGCCTTCGCGGCAGGCGGCCCAGCATGCGGGCGACAGCATGCCGAGTGCTGAAGGGCAGCAGCCGTGAGTTTCTCCTGGACGTTCATCCGCCGCCCGGTGGGGACGACCTTGCTGACCATCGCGGTGGCGATCGCCGGGGCGATCGGCTTCATGGTGCTGCCGGTGGCGCCGCTGCCGCAGGTGGATTTTCCCACCATCAACGTGAGCGCGAGCCTGCCGGGAGCGAGCGCGGACATCATGGCGGCGTCGGTGGCGACGCCTCTGGAGCGGCAGCTGGGACACATCGCCGGGGTCACGGAGATGACCTCCTCGAGCAGCCTCGGGAGCACCCGCATCACGCTGCAGTTCGAGCTCAGCCGGAACATCGACGGAGCGGCGCGCGACGTGCAGGCGGCGATCAACGCGGCGCGTACCTATCTGCCGGCGAATCTGCCTTCGAACCCGCACTACAACAAATCGAATCCGGCCGACGCTCCGATCATGATTCTGGGGCTGACGTCGAAGAAGTATGACGTGACCAAGGTCTACGATCTGGCCTCGACGATCCTCGAACAGAGGCTGTCACAGATCAACGGCGTGGGACAGGTGTTTGTGGGAGGAGGCGCGACCCCGTCGGTGCGGGTGGAAGTGGATCCGACCAAGCTGGAAAGCTATGGGCTGACGCTGGGGAGCATCCAGTCGGTGCTGAGCCTGCAGAATTCGCATTCGCCGCGTGGGCAGCTCTCCAACGGGGCGGTGACGGCGGACATCATCACCAACGATCAGATATCGAACGCGACGGACTACAAGCCTTTGGTGGTGGGGTACCACAACGGCGCCGCAGTGCGGCTGGAGGACGTGGCCGGAGTTTACAACTCGACCCAGAACATCCGCACCGCCGGATATATGGATGGGACCCACGCCGTGTTCTGCATCATCTTCCGGCAGCCGGGCGCGAACATCATCCAGACAGTCGACAACATCAACGCTTCGCTGCCCGGGCTGGTCGCAGTGTTGCCGCAGGGCATCAACGTGACCACGGTCCTGGACCGGACGACGACCATCCGGGCGTCGGTGGAGACGGTAGAGAAAACGCTGATCGGGTCGATCGTTCTGGTGGTGCTGGTGGTCTTCGTCTTCCTGCGCAGCCCGCGGGCAACGCTGATTCCCAGCGTGGCCGTTCCGGTTTCTCTCATCGGGACGTTCGCCGTGATGTACCTGCTGGGATACAGCCTGGACAACCTGTCCCTGATGGCGCTGACCATCGCGACCGGCTTCGTGGTGGACGACGCGATCGTGGTCATGGAGAACATCACCCGGCATCTGGAGAGCGGGATGCCGGCCTTCAACGCCGCGCTGGTGGGGGCGCGGGAAATCGGATTCACCGTGTTCTCCATCAGCATGTCGCTGATCGCGGTGTTCATTCCCATTCTGATGATGGGAGGGATCATCGGCCGGCTGTTTCGAGAATTTGCCGTGACCCTGTCGGTGGCGATTCTGGTGTCGATGGTGGTTTCCCTGACCACCACGCCCACCATGTGCGCGCACCTGCTGAAGCATCACCAGCCGGACGAGAAACACAACGTCTTCTATCGGGCGAGCGAAAGCTTCTTCAACGGCATGCTGGCGATCTACCGCAGCTCGCTGGGCTGGGCGCTGGATAATCCGCTGCTCATCCTGATCGTGCTGGCGCTGACCATTGCGCTGAACCTGGTGGTGATCGTGAGGATCCCGAAAGGGTTCTTCCCTCAGCAGGACACAGGAGCCGTGGTAGGCGGTGTGCAGGGTCCCCAGGACGCCTCGTTTGCGTTCATGAATTATTCGATCCAGCAACTGGTGAAGGTCATCCAGTCGAACCCGGCAATTGCGCACGTGAACGCGTACACCGGCGGAAACGGCTCGAGCAACGGAGGGTTCATCTATATTGCCCTGAAGCCGCTGGGCAAGGGACCCGGTCATCGCCAGGTGAGCGCGACGGACGTGATCAACGAGCTGCGCCCGAAGATGAACCGGCTTCCGGTGGCATCGGCGTTTCTGCAGCCTGTACAGGACCTGCGGATCGGCGGGCGCTCCAGCTCCGCGCTTTACCAGTACACGATCCAGTCGGATAACATTCCGGATCTGGCCAAGTGGGGGCCGATCCTGATGGAGAACATGGCCAAGCTGCCCGGTCTGCAGGACGTGAACACGGACCAGCAAAATGGCGGTCTCGAAGAGATGCTGGACTACGACCGGGTAACGGCGGCGCGGCTGGGGCAGACACCCCAGACGCTCGATTCCGCGCTGTACAGCGCTTTCGGCCAGCAGGAAGTTTCCGTTATCTATACCCAGCTGAACCAGTACTACGTCGTCATGGAAGTAGCGCCGCAGTACTGGAAATCGCCCGACGGACTGAAGGACATTTGGCTGGCGTCAGGTGGATCCGGGGGAACAACAGCCGGCCTGAACGTGATTACCCCGCTGACCACGATGGTGAAGGCCAGCACGAACACCACGCCGCTGCAGGTGAACCACACCGGGTTATTCCCCTCGGTGACGGTATCGTTCAACCTTGCGAACGGAATGTCGCTGAGCGACGCGACCCGCGAAGTGAGCCAGATGGAGACCCGGCTGGGGATGCCGTCCACCGTGCATGGGTTCTTTGCCGGAACCGCGCAGGCCTATCAGGATTCGCTGTCGTCGGAGAAGTACCTGGTCATCACCGCGGTGCTGGCGGTGTACATCGTGCTGGGCATTCTCTATGAGAGCCTGATGCACCCCTTCACGATTTTGTCCACGCTGCCCTCGGCCAGCATCGGGGCCATGCTGGCACTGATGATCTTCAACCTGGATCTGAATGTGATTTCCATCATCGGGATCATCCTCCTGATCGGCATCGTGAAGAAGAACGCCATCATGATGATCGACTTCGCCCTGATGGCCGAGCGGGAGGAGCAGAAGAGCACCTATGACGCGATCTTCGAGGCGTGTATGCTGCGCTTCCGTCCAATCATGATGACCACCATGGCCGCCATCTGCGGCGCGCTGCCGCTGGCGTTCGGGACGGGGACCGGGTCCGAACTGCGCCGGCCGCTGGGAGTTACGATTGTGGGCGGGCTGCTGATGAGCCAGCTCATCACGCTGTATACCACCCCGGTGGTTTACCTGGCGCTGGACCGGCTGCGCCTGAAAGTGCTGGGCAGGACGCACGATTCATACCGGCCGGAGATTGAAGGAGCAACGTCGTGAGCAGGAGCTGGATAAGACCGATTGCGGTGCGAAGAGGAAGGACGGCGTCCGCCGCCGGTGCGGTCGCAATGACACTGGCGCTGGTGGGATGCAATGTGGGGCCGAAGTATCATGCGCCCGCGCCGCCACCCATCACAGCGACGAATTACAGGGAATCGACGGTCAACTTCCAGAATCAGCCGGGCTGGAAAGTGGCCAGCCCGCAGGACGCGATGCTGAAGGGCAATTGGTGGGAAGTCTTCCACGAGCCGGAGCTGAACGCTCTCGAAGACCAGCTGAACATCAATAACTACACGATCAAACAGTACTTCGAGCAATATATGGAAGCGCGGTCGCTGATCGCCGAGGCGCGGTCGCAATATTGGCCGACCATTACGCTGGGCCCCTCGTGGACTCGGGCAAGGTCGTCGGCCAACCAGCAGGTGTCGTCGACGGCGACCACCGGTCACACCTATTCGCTGTGGGAGTTGCCGGTGGATGTGTCGTGGGCGCCGGATCTCTGGGGGAAAATCCGCAACGAAGTGCACGAGGCAGAGTACTCAGCGCAGGTCAGCGCGGCGGATTTGCAGGGCGAGAAACTGACGGAGCAGGCCTCACTGGCGCAGTACTACTTCGAAATCCGTGGCCAGGACATGCTGCAGCAGATTCTGGACCAGACGGTGGCCGCCGATCAGAAAGCGCTCGACGCGCAGCAGGGCGCGTACGAAGTGGGCACCGGCGATTACATCTCGGTGGTGGAAGCGCGGGCCACCCTGGCAGCCGCGCAGTCGTCGGCGACGAACGTGGGCCTGGCCCGGGCACAGTACGAACACGCCATTGCGGTGCTGCTGGGCAAAGTGGCGACGGATTTCTCGATTCCGGTGAAGCCCATGATCTACGCGCCCCCGGCGATTCCGGTCGGAGTGCCTTCGCAACTGCTGGAACGGCGGCCGGACGTGGCGGCGGCAGAGCGCACGCTGGCGGCGGCCAACGCGACCATCGGCATCGGATACGGCGCATTCTTTCCCCAGGTCAGCATTTCCGCGACGGGCGGGTTTGAAAGCGCGACGTTCAAGCATTTGTTCGACTGGCCGAGCCGCATCTGGTCCATCGGCCCTTCGGCGTCGCAGGTGATCTTCGATGGCGGCCTGTATCGGGCCGAGCTCCACCAGTACGAGGCCACCTACAACGCGGATCTGGCCAGCTACCGGCAGACTTCCCTCGTGGCCTTCCAGCAGGTGGAGGACGCACTGGCCGGCACCCGGATCTATTCCCAGCAGATCCTGCGGCAGCAGGAGGCCGTGAAGGCGTCGCAGGATTTTTTCGATCTGGAAATGCAGCGGTATAACACCGGCGTCGATCCGTACGTGGACGTGGTGACCGCGCAAACAACCGTACTGGGCGATCAGCAGGGGCTGAACTCGCTGCAGGTTTCGCAGATGATCTCCGCCGTGCAACTGGTCCAGGCGCTGGGCGGGGGCTGGGATGCCGCGCAGCTGCCTTCGCCGAAGCAGACGGGCGAAAAAGTACCGAACAACGCCTACACCATGCAACAGTAGACGCGGAACGGGCCGCCGATCAGCGACCGCGATGCTGCGCGGCCTCGAGTTGGTGCTTCGGAAAAAAAACGGAGCACGGGCGCACCGCGATCCACAGGCCCGCCGTGACAGCCAGCAGAACCAGTTGCCGCAGCAGGAAGCGCATGGGACTCCAGGCGCGCGGCTGCGAGAGAAAGCTGCCTTCGATGATCACGTGGGCATACCAGGCGACGACCGCGTGGGGACCGCCCCTCAGCAGCTCGACCATGGTGTAACCCGCGAAAACGATCCAGTAGACAAGCAGCAACGCCAGCAGGCAAAGACCGAGCAGCCGGACGAGGCGAGGCAGGTAGTCCATGCGACGGCCACGACCTCCGGGTCGAGGGTACACCCGGAGCAAGGCGCGGGAGCTCGCATTTTGCCTTCCGGCCGCCGCGACGGCGTAACCATCGCCACGCCTGAATCCGGTACAACAGTCATGCCGCAAGCACCCGAAATCCGCGCCAATGCGTGGGCCAGTGACGGCGAAGCGCTTTGTCACGATGGAGTTCAGCCGCGGATTGCGGACCGAGAACGGCGTCCGCGCCGGCGGAGCAGAGGACCGCAAGCGACCGATGACAGGCCGCATTGGATGCGGTCAGGTGGTTACCCGTAACGCAAAAATCCGCTCACCAAAGAGTCGCCGTCCGAGCGCCAAATGCTACAGCATCAATGCTATAAAGGGCATCAACTCAATGGTGGAGGCGCCCCTGCGCATGCTGCCGTACCTGTCCGTGATCATTCCGGTGCGAAACGAACGACAGTTGCTGCCGGGGCTGATCGACCGGCTGCTCGAGCAGAACTATCCGCCGGAGCTTTTTGAAATCCTGGTGGTGGACGGCCGATCGACGGACGGAACCGGCGATTTGATCGCGCGGCGCTACAACAAGCGCAGAGTCCGGGTGCGGGTGATCGACAACCCGAGGCGGTGCGCCGCGGCGGGGCGGAATCTGGGAATCCGCGCGGCTGCGGGCGACGCCATGATGTTTCTCTCTGCCCGCTGTGAGATTCCTTCGAAGGAGCTGCTGTCGCTGACTGCCGAGGTTTTGGAAACCGTGCCGGAAGCGGCCTGCCTGTGCCAGCCGCGCCCGCTCCGAGCGGCGGCAGGGACGCGCACCGGGGAAGCCATAGCCCAGGTCTGGACCAGCTGGCTGGGCCGGCGTGTGGATCTGCCCGAGCTGGCTGGCTTCGTGGATACACCCGAGGGAGCCACAATCTACCGCCGCGGCCTGTTCGAGAAGGCGGGATTCTTCGACGAGAGCTTCGATGCCTGCGAGGACGAGGACTTCAACATCCGGCTGTGGAAGTCGGTGATCCAGGGATATTGCGATCCGCGCCTGGCAGTCTACGACCGTCCCCGCGGCACGGTTCGCGCCTTCTGGCGGCAGATGATCCGGTACGGGAGAGGCACCAGCCGGCTGATGCGGAAGCATCCGCAGCAGGCGCGGGTGGCGCAGATTGCGCCGCTCACGGTCGTGTTGGCAATCCTGCTGGGACTGCTGGCGTGGTCGCAGCTGCCGCTATCGCCGGCGCTTGCCATGACCCTGCCCCTGGCGCTGTTTCCGGCGGCGGTCTTTGTAGCGGCGGTGCAGCTGGGCACGCGGCACGGCCTGAAAACGGCCTGGAAGGCGCCGTGGATTTTTGCGGCCATCTACTGCGGCCAGGGAATCGGGCTGTTCTGGGAATACGCGTTTCCCGGCGCGGAAGCGCCGGTGCCGAAGGCCAGCCCCGCGCCGGAAGCGATGCCGCTGGTGGAAGCAGTGCGCCAGCCAGGCCAGGCTGCCTAGCGGCGTCATCCTGATTCCAAAGAGCCCGCGCTCCCTGCGAGGACCGCGCTGCCCGCGCGTACACTGGCGGCGTGGTTCGACAATATCGCGGACGCATCGCCCCTTCACCAACAGGATTGCTGCACGTGGGGCACGCCAGAACCTTCTGGACGGCGTATACCCATGCGCGTCCTTCGGGGCGGCTGGTTTTGCGCAACGAGGATCTCGATCCGCAGCGGTCCAAACTCGAGTACGTGCAGGCCATGATCGAAGACCTGCACTGGCTGGGCATCGAGTGGGACGAAGGGCCGGATGTGGCCGGACTCTGCGAGGCATATGCCCAGAGCGAGCGGCGGGAGCTCTATCTGTGGACCTGGCGTCGGCTGCTGGAGCTGGGATTCCTCTATCCCTGTACCTGTTCGCGGAAAGAGCTGCAGGGAATTGCCCAGGCGCCGCACGACCAGGACCCAACGGCGTGGCAGCGCCTGACACGGACGAAATTCGAGCGCGATGAGGGACCGATGTATCCGGGAACCTGCCGGCCGCTGGGCGATGCGCGCGAGCTCGCGGAGCGTTACAAAACACCCGCAGGCCTGAACTGGCGCTTTCGCGTGCCGGAGGGTCGGACCGTGGAGTTCGAGGACGGGCACTTCGGTCCGCAGCGTTTTGTCGCGGGCGAGGATTTCGGGGATTTTCCCGTCTGGCGGCGCGACGATGTTCCCGCCTATCAGCTGGCAGTGGTAGCGGACGACGCGCAGATGAAGATCACCGAAGTGGTGCGCGGGGCCGACCTCCTGCTGTCCACGGCACGGCAGATTCTCATCTACCAGGCGATCGGCTGGGACATCCCCTCCTGGTATCACTGCCCGCTGGTGCTCGATGAGCGCGGGGAGCGGCTGGCCAAGCGCCACGATGCGCTCGCGATCCGGACGCTGCGGGAACAGGGCAAGAGCCCCGAAGAGGTGCGGGGAGAGCCCTAGGCCGTCTCTTCTTCTTCGTCCTGGGTTTCTTCGATCTGCATATCGCGAAACTCGTTGGAGTCGAAGACCTCGCCGCAATCGAGACATTCGACGTATTCGGCATCATCCTCGCGGGCGACAACGCGGACCTTGGGGTGCTTGCAGACCGTATTCATGGGGTAACCGGGTGGACGGGACTGGGTATGGGGCAGATTGTATCCGGCTTGGAGCGTCTGTCAACTGGGATCGGCGAGGACGGCCCGGGCGCCTGGTAAACTGAAACCATGTCCCATGAGGAACGGGTAAGGGCAGAAGACGTGCGGCGGGTGGCCGAGCTGGCCAACCTGGAACTGAGCGCGGAGGAAGAGCCGCGGATGCGCCGCGATCTCAACGCGATTCTGGATTACGTGGCACAACTGGGCGAGCTGGATACCGCCGAGGTCGATCCCATGGCGCAGGTGTCCGAAGTGCTGGCCGCGCCGGGAAGAGCGGCGACGGAGAAGGATTCGGTGCTGCGCGAGGATGCGGTGCGGCCGTGCCTCGAACGCGAGCGGGTGATGTCCTCGGCGCCGGAGACGGATGGGGTGTTCTTCAAAGTGCCCAGGGTGATTGAGCGATGACCACGACGTTGACGGCACAGACGATTACGGGAATCCGCTCGGCGATCGCCAGGGGCGAGACTACGGCAACGCAGGTCACGGAGATTGCGCTGGCGCGGATTGCGGGCGAGGACGAGAAGATTCATGCGTTCCTGAGCGTAGACCGGGAGCGAGCTCTGAAGCAGGCAGCGCTGATCGATGCCCGGGCCGCCCAGGGCGAGCCGCTGCCGCCGCTGGCGGGCGTGCCGTTCGGAATCAAGGACGTGCTCACGCTGGAGGGATTTCCGGCGACGGCGGGTTCAAAGATCCTCGAAGGCTACCGGCCGCCCTATACGGCGACGGCGGTGAAGAAGCTCGCCGCTGCGGGCGCAGTGTTTCTGGGCAAGCTGAACTGCGATGAGTTTGCCATGGGATCGTCGAACGAGAACTCGGCCTACGGCCCGGTGCGCAATCCACACGATCTGGAGCGGGTGCCGGGCGGGTCCAGCGGCGGATCGGCGGCGGCGGTGGCCGCCGGCATGGCCGCCGCAACCCTGGGCACGGATACCGGCGGATCGATTCGGCAGCCGGCCTCGTTTTGCGGCGTGGTCGGAGTCCTGCCGACCTACGGGCGCGTCTCGCGGTATGGGTTGATCGCGTTCGCGTCGTCACTGGATCGCATCGGGCCCTTTGCGGCAAACATGCGCGACGCCGCGACGGTGCTGGGCGTGATCGCCGGGCACGACACCATGGATGCAACCTCGTCGCCGCTGCCGGTTCCGGATTACCCGGCGGAACTTGACAGAACGGCGGAGCAGGGCGTGAAGGGCATGAAGCTGGGCGTGCCAGCGGAGTACTTCGGCGAAGGCCTGGATCCCGAAGTGCGGGCCGCAGTCGAGGGAACCATCGAGAAGCTGCGCGCGGCGGGGGCGGAAATTCGCAGGATTTCGCTGCCCCACACGAAGTACGCGATCCCGACGTACTACGTGATTGCGACGGCCGAGGCCAGCTCGAATCTGGCGCGCTTCGATGGCGTGCGCTACGGATTGCGCGCGTCCCAGTCGGACACGCTCGCCGCCATGTACCGGCGGACGCGCGATCTCGGATTCGGCGCCGAGGTCAAGCGGCGAATCTTGCTGGGCACCTATGTGTTGAGCCACGGCTACTATGACGCGTATTACAAAAAAGCGCAGCAGGTGCGCCGGCTGTTGGCAGAGGATTTTCTGGCAGCGTTTCGCGAGGTGGACACCATCGTGACGCCGACGGCGCCGACACCCGCGTTCAAAATCGGCGAGAAATCGGACGACCCGGTGGCCATGTATCTGGCGGATATCTACACGGTGACGGCAAGCCTGGCGGGGATCTGCGGAGTATCGGTGCCGTGTGGGCAGAGCAACGGCGGCCTGCCGATCGGGATGCAGATTCTCGGCCGGCACTTCGACGAAGCGACCATCTTCCGCGTGGGGCAAGCGGTGGAGAGCCTTTGAGCCGGGGCGGGGAAGGCGCACGGGCAGAGGGATCAGGCCCGGGACCTTCGGAAATTGCGACCACAACTCGATTGTCACGGGCGCCGGGCGACGGCATGCTGGCCATGTTCTTCGGGCCGCACGGGCTGCGGGCCGGCTGGGCCGTGCTCCTGTTCGCAGCCCTGTGGTGGGTCTTCAACTTTGCCGCGGAGTTTCTGACAGCGCCGCTGCTGCACCAGGACTGGGAAGCTCCACTGCGCGCGCCGACGGTAACTCTAATCGAGGTGTGGCAGCTGTTCGGGGTGGTGGCGGCGACCGGCCTGATGGCATTTTTCGAGCGCCGGCCGCCGCTTTCGTATGGATTTCAGGGACGTGCCCGCGCGGTGCGTTTCGTGTCAGGGCTGGCCTGGGGCTTCGCGGCGATTTCGGCTCTGGTGCTCGCCCTCCGCGGGCTGGGCTTTCTCACGCTGAACCGCGGCGGACCGGGCAGCCCCTGGTCGTGGAAGGAGGCGGCGGCGTGGGGCGTGGTCTTTCTGCTCACAGGATTCGCCGAAGAGGCGATGTTTCGCGGCTATGCGCAGTTCACGCTGGCGCGGGGGATGGGGTTCTGGTGGGGCGCGCTGTTGTGCTCCGCGGCGTTCGGTCTGATGCATCGCGCCAACGGCGGCGAATCGACCGTGGGAGTGCTGGCGGCGGCGGCCATAGGGCTCATCTTCTGCCTGAGCCTCTGGTACACAGGCTCGCTGTGGTGGGCGGTCGGCTTCCATGCCGCGTGGGACTGGGGCGAGTCCTATTTCTATGGAGTAGCGGACAGTGGAATGGTCACCCAGGGGCATCTCCTGCGCGCCCACGCCGCCGGGCCGATAGCGTGGAGCGGCGGCTCGGTGGGTCCGGAGGGCAGCGTACTGATCTGGCCGGTGCTGGCAGTGATCGCCGTGGCGATGGCAGTTTGGTGGGGTAAGCGAGGAGACACGCCGCTTGCTGAAAAAGCGCGGCAGGCAGCGCGGATTCCCCTACACCCTATCCCCTAAACCCTGCTCTCTCCCAGAAAACCGATCCCTGTTCTCTGGAGAGGGATCGCTGTCCTGAAAATGGGCAGGTTGCCACCGTTGCGCGATGGACCCCGCCTCTAACCCGCTCAAAACAAGGCACCGAAGATTTAGCGGGGGGAGTGGGGTCTTACCGCTTCTCGAGAGGAACGTACTTTACCGGGTATTCGGGGCCGGTGTATTCGGCGCGAGGGCGAATCAGACGGTTGTCATCGAGCTGTTCGATCACGTGCGCCGCCCATCCGGCGATGCGGCTGATCGCAAAAATGGGCGTGAACAAATCGAGGTCGATGCCCAGCGTCGTGTACGTGGAGGCGGAGTAGAAGTCGACGTTGGCGTTGAGCTTCTTCTCGTTCTTGACGAACTCTTCGATGCGCCGGGACATTTCGTACCATGTCGTGTTACCCGAATCGCGGCTCAACTGCTCGGACATGCGGCGGAGGTGGGTGGCGCGAGGATCTTCGGTGCGATAGACGCGGTGGCCGAAGCCGAACACCTTTTTCTTCTGAGCGAGCAGGTTGCGGACGTGCTCAACCGGATCCTCACCCGCCTTGCCGATGGCGAACAGCATCTTCATCACTTCTTCATTAGCGCCGCCGTGGAGCGGACCCTTGAGCGCGCCGATGGCCCCGGTGATGGCCGAGTGCATGTCGGACATGGTGCCGGCGATGACCCGGGCCGCGAAGGTGGAGGCATTGAACTCATGATCGGCGTGAAGGATCAGGGCAATGTCGAAGGTGCTGCTGGCCGCGGGAATGGGCTTTTCGCCATGGAGCATCCACAGGAAGTTGGCGGCATGGGACAGCGAGGCGTCGGGATCGACCGGCTTCTTGCCCTTGCGGATGCGATCGTAAGCCGCGACCAGCATGGCGAGTTGCGCAGTGAGCGCGAATGATTTGCGGATGTTGGAATCGTGATCGACGGCGCTTTCCGCGGGGTCATACGAGCTGAGAGCGGAGACCGCGGTGCGCAGAGCCTCCATCGGCGTGCCGGACTTTGGGAAGGAGCGCAGGAGATCGTAAATGTGCGGCGGAAGGGTGCGGGCGGCGGTCAGCTTGCCGGTGAACTCCTCGAGTTCAGCAGCGTTGGGCAGGTGACCGTGCCACAGCAGGAAGGCGGTTTCCTCGAAGGTGGATTTCTCTGCGAGTTCGTGAATGTCGATCCCGCGATAGGCGAGCACGCCGGCGTCGCCATCGATCCAGCAAATGCCGGAATTGGCTGCCACCACACCTTCCAGACCCTTCACCATCGTTGCTGTACCCATGTGCCGCTCTTTCCTCCGTTGCCAGTGAAACCCCGCCCGTTTAGACGGGATGCTGCGAACGCGCCGCGCGATGCAAGGAGCGCGGGGTGACCATGCCATAGTGTGCCGCGCGAGGGCAGAATTCTCCTTATAGCTTACGCGAAATGCACCTGTCATCTGTTGAGACGGTTCAGAGGCAAAGAATGTCGTAACGAAAGTTTCGCCGGGGTGCCGAGCGCAGGTCAGGAGGGCAGGGGAGAGGCGGCGAAGCGCGCGCAGCGGAACGGGGTGAGATCGATTTCCGGCTGGCGGCCGAGAATCGCCTGACTCAGGACGCGGCCGGTGGCGGGGCCGAGCAGAATGCCGTTCTTGAAGTGTCCGGTCGCGACCCAGCAGCGATTGGCACTCTGATCGAGGATGGGGAGACCGTCTTCCGAGCCGGGACGAAAGCCGATCCAGGTTTCGGCGATGGAGGCATCGCGCAGCGGCGGCCACAACTGGACCGCGCGGGCGAAGAGCTCGTGGATGCGGTCGGTATAAACGGTGCGGTCAAACGCGACGTCTTCGACGGTGGGCCCAATGGTATAGCGATTGCCGCCCCGCGGAATGATATAGACGTTCGGATTACGGAGGACGCACTGCATCTGGAGTTCGCCCGGCAGCTCGGCTGTGAGCATATGGCCCTTGCGGGGAAAGACCGGGAGGGCGGGATCGAGAGAAGGAGACCAGGCTCCGGCGGCGTTCAGGAAGCGATCGGCGGAGAAGGAGCCGGCGGAGGTTTCGAGCTCGACGGACGCGGTGCCGGGGCGCACGCCGAGAACACTCGTATGCTCGCGAAGGTCAATGCCGGCAGCGCGCGCGGCGGAGGGAAGAGCTTCGGCGAGATCCCAGGCGTCGAAGCTGATCTCTTCGAGACGGAAGAAGTGGAAGCCCGCGGTGTGCGCGCCGGGAGCAAGGCGCTGGATTTCAGACTCGCTGAGGCCGTGTGTTCCATGGGGAAGGTGCTCGGTGCCCTGGATGGCGCAGGTGGTGCGGATGGGAATTTGTTTGCCGGAGAGGGATGCGACGCGAGCGAGGTACTCGGGATAGAGACGCAGACTGAGCAGAGCGAGCGGGCGCAGCTCGGCAGGATTCTCCGGATCGTTGCCCGCGAGCATGCCCGCTGCGGCCCGCGAAGCTTCCGACATGGCCTCGTTCTGATCGAAGACAGCGACTTTTGCGCCAGCGGCGGAGAGCTCCAGGGCGGTCGAAAGTCCGATGATGCCGGCGCCAGCGATCGCCACATCCGAACGGTTCATAGATCGATTTTAAAGTTGAGCTGGCCTGGCGGGAGTGGCGCGATGCCCCATTCGTGTCCAGGAGTCGAGTACCAGAGTGCGTGACTTTCGTGGCGGCGCCCACGAGAAATGGCGAACACAGAACTACGGGGATTGGGAAGATTGTGCCTGGTCGCGATGATTTTTTGCTAAGTTGCGTTGCCTGCAAACTAAACGAATTGTGGAAATCCTGGAATCGCCGCTGCATCGCCAATGATGACAGGGACTTCAGTGTTGTCACGAAAGTACTGTCTCGGAGTGTGGAAAGGAGATCAGCATGCACAGGGACGCGTTAAAATCCGCACGAAACTGTGCAGTAACAGCTCTGAACGGGTTCCAGGGTCCGCGTCGGTCCGATCAGCTTGTACTTTGTTGCATCCGGCAATTTTCGTAACCAGGGGAGCGGAGCGCTGAAGACTGTCAGAGCACGGGAACGATGGCAGAGGTGAGGTGGATGCAGCAAGCCCGCGTTCGGATCTCGCCGGCTAACCCGGTTGAGCAGCGCAGTTTTTGTTCACAACCTAAATTTCTGGGCAGCGGTGACCGATCCGGCCGATCCGGGCCCATGGCCGGCCGCTGGAGTTGTTTGTGGCTCGCGCTGAGCTGCTGTTTTGCCTTGCTGCTTTCCGGCTGCGGGGTCACATTGTCCGGCGGCCTGGTAGTGTCGCCCGGGACGCTGAGCTTTGGCTCGGTTTCAGTAGGGCAATCCTTGGTATCGACTGTAAAGCTGACCAACGCGGGTTCGTCAGCGATTCAGGTTCTGCAACTCAGTCTTGCCGGGCAGTCGTTCAGCGTCGTCGGTGGCGGCACGCTGCCGATCACGATCCCCGGCGGAGGCAGCACCACCCTGCAGGTGCAGTTCGCGCCCACCAGCGCCGGAGTAGTGAGCGGGCAGCTGACGGTGAATACCAACGCTACCGCGCAGCCCTCGGCGACGGTGCAGCTGAGCGGCACGGGAATGCAGACATTGGTTGCCGCGCCGGCCGGGGTGCTGAGCGGTTTGTCCTGCAAAGGGTCGTCGATTACGGGAGCGGGTACGGACACCTGCACGGCAACGCTGAGCGCGGCGGCCGGAAGCGCCGGCCTGAGCGTGAATTTGTCGAGCAGCAGCACCGCCGTGACGGTTCCAGCGTCCGTGACCGTGCCGGCGAATGCAACGACCGTGACGTTTGCAGCGACGATCAATGCAGTTGCTTCTGCGCAGACGGCGACCATCACGGCGAGCGCCGGTGGAATTGACGTCAGCACATCGATCCAGCTGAATGCCGCGACCAGCGTGCTGAGCGCGAGCGTGACGAATCTCGCGTTTGGCAATGTAGCCGTGAATACAGCCGCGCAGCAAATCGTAAGACTAACCTCGACGGGAACGGAGCCAGTGACGATTACGGCGGCGACCGTGAGCGGCGCAGGATTCACCTATCAGGGGCCGGCGTTGCCCGTCGTCCTGAATCCCAGACAGGTCATTCTGCTCACGGTGACCTTCGATCCGAGCGCAACGGGAAGCGTCAACGGCCAGCTCCTGGTTACCAGCAACTCCACTTCGGGTTCCACGCTGGCAATCACCCTGAGCGGAAGCGGAACCCAGTCCTCACAGAGTCCGCCAGCAGTGACTCTGACTGGATTCTCGTGTGACAGCATATCCATCGCGGGAGCGGGCACGGTGAACTGCACGGTGACGCTGAGTGCGGCTGCGCCGACAGGCGGCTTGGCAGTAGCGCTCAGGAGCGACGATACGGCGGTCGTGACTCCGGGGTCGGTAACGGTGCCAGGGGGCGCCACGACGGCATCGTTCGCGGTTACCGTTGCGGAGGTCACCTCGGCGCAAACGGCGGTGCTGACAGCGACCGCGAATGGAATCTCGGAGAGCGCTGCTCTCAACCTGAGCCCGGGAGGGCCCATTCTCAGCGTCAACGCGACCAGTGTGGCCTTCGGAAGTATCTCGCTCAACACGGCGGCCACCCAGTCGGTGGTGCTCACATCATCGGGAACACAACCGGTCACGGTGAGTGCGCTCACGGTGACCGGGCTGGGTTTCTCGCTGGCCAACCTGGTGCTTCCGGTTACGCTGAATCCGGGCCAGTCGGTAACGCTGAATCTTTCGTTCGATCCGGGGATTCTGGGACTGGCATCCGGGCAGTTGACGATTGCGAGCAACGCGGTTAATGGCGCATCGGTGGCGCTGAGTCTGAGCGGAACGGGAATCTCGCTGGTTACCTACACGGTAGACCTGACGTGGCAGGCTCCGGCCAGCTCGACCGACCCGGTGGCGGGGTACAACGTGTATCGGGCAGCGGGCGGTGCCGCGTATCAGCTGATCAACCCGGTGGTCAATGCCGGGACCACCTTCGTGGATACGGCGGTCGAGAGCGGATCGACGTACACCTATTACGTAACCAGCGTGGACAGTTCCGGAGTGGAGAGCGTGCCGTCGAACACCTACACGGCGACGATCCCGTAAGGTTTGTACCGAAATGGGAAGGATGAGCGGATCGGAGGCCGCGATTCCAGGCTCGCGGTGGTACTATGACCTTCAACCTTGCCCCGGCGCACAACGGTGCCTATCCTGCCGGAGTTCGGTAGCTTAACTAACTTGCTATCCGGCTCACGTTATAATCAGCGGTGGAATGAGAGAACGCGCCCCATGCGAGGGTTCTCCGACGAGGGTGATAAACGGCAGAATCCGTTTGTCCTTGTGTGCTCCCCGTCGGTTCCCTTTCCATGCTGGGCGAGTCATTACCGATCTCTAAACTTGCGATTCGTTTTGGCACAGCCAGCGACGAATCCGCGTCCAGGTACGACGCACACTGCCGATGGGGCAATCCGCGATGGTTTCGTTCAACCATAATGCTGCTGGTCCGATCCGCATCCTGATCGTGGACGATCATCCGCTGTTCCGGGATGGGCTGCGGCGGCTGCTGCAGGCGGAGCCCGGATTTGAGGTCGTCGGGGAAGCGTCAGACGGGGACGGTTTGCTGGGTCTGGCCCGGGAGACGCGGCCCGACATTATTCTTCTGGACCTCTCCATGCCGAAGCAGGACGGGATGGAGGTTCTGCGAGAGTTGGCGGCGGCGAAGTTTCCTGCGCGAACGCTGTTACTGACCGCATCGATCAACAAGGCGCAGATCGTCCAGGCGCTGCGCCTTGGTGCGTACGGGGTGATCCTCAAGGAAGTGACGACGCAGAGGCTGTTCGACAGCATTCACTGCGTGATGGCGGGGCAGTACTGGGTGGGGCGGGAGAGCGTCTCGGATCTGGTGAACGCGCTGCGCAGCGTAACGCCGCCGGAGGGGAGTACGCGGGTGAGGGATTTCGGGCTGACCCCGCGGGAGATGGAAATCGTAACCCTGGTGGTGGCGGGCTATTCGAATCCTGATATCGCCCAACGTTGCGCAATCAGCGAGCAAACGGTGAAGCACCACATCAGCAACATCTTCGACAAGCTGGGCGTGTCAAACCGTCTGGAACTGGCGCTTTTCGCAGTGAATCACCGGCTGACGGCCGCGAACAGCTGATTGGGGACCGGCGAAAGGCACTCGCAGCGACGCCCGGGGGGGTGGGGGCAGCGCCCGGCGAAAGGAACGTCGGTAACACCCTATGGTTCCAGAAAGCTAGCACTATGCAGTCATATGACCATAGTACTGTCGGGCCATTGATGGCCCTGGGCAAGTGCCCTAACCTAAACCTCACGATGTGGAGGCTGGCGCGTTCTGCGTGGAACGGGCCCAGAAGAGGAGATGGATCTGGAACAGGCCGCGAGTACGGCGAACGCAGAAGTCTCCCGGGCGCGGCGGTACGAAATCGGGACACTCATCCGGTATCGGGTGCGGGGCGAGCGGGAATGGCATGAGGGAGTGACTGAAAACATCAGCATTTCCGGAGTGTTGATTCGCGCGGAAGAGGCCCTGGACCCCAAAACTGCCATCGAGATGAGGTTCCTGCTTCCCATTGAACTGGACGGCGAGAGAGCCGCTGAAGTGTTCTGCCGAGGATTGGTCATCAGGTCGTCGAAATGCAGGTTTCCCGCCGGTTCGATCACGATCGCAGCGAAGATCGTGCATTCTCGGTTTCTTCGCCCGATAGGCGGCAAACAGGATCCAGCCAGAGAAACGCTGAATGGCAATCGACGATTGGGGTATTGAATTATTTCTCCCGCGCGTTATCACTGACATGAGAGCGGCGGCCGGGCAAGGGGCTCGGCGGCAGGAACTCAGGGTTTGGGCGAGTCATGTGGAAAAGTGAGCTGTAGCTCACAGGGCAGAGCTTTATGCTTTCGACAGGGCTGAGCGGAGTGGAGGTTGAATGCTGACGCCGTCCAAGGGGATCCTGAACGGGCCGGAAAAGAGCGCATGGTGGGCGCTGTACACCCGTCATCAGCATGAAAAAGTTGTGGCCGAGATGCTGTCGGCCAAGGGATTCGAAGTCTTCCTGCCGCAATACGATTCAATCCGGCGCTGGAAGGATCGGCACAAGGTTCTGGCTATGCCCCTGTTCCCGTGCTATGTGTTCGTGCGCGGCCAGGCGGCTCGACGGCTGCAGGTGGTGACGACGCCGGGGATTCATACCATCCTGACGAAGGGCGAGGAGATCGCGGTCATCGCCGACGCAGAAATCGATGCAATCCGCCGGGTGGTGCAGGGGTCCTTTCGGGTAGAGCCTCATCCCTTTCTGCGATGCGGCGAGCGCGTTCGGGTAACGCGCGGTTCACTGGAAGGCGTGGAAGGAATTCTGGTACGCAAGAAGAATCTGTACCGGCTGGTGCTGTCGGTAGAGATGCTGGCCCAGTCGGTGGGAGTGGAAGTAAACGCGGCCGATGTGGAACCGGTGGGGCAGAATGCAGAATCGCTGGTCGTGGCGGGTGCCGGGCCGGATGCAAACAAGCTGAGGATTTACCTTTCGCAGATATAGCGAGTGACGATTTGGAACTCCATGCCGCGCCTGCGAAGGCAGCCAAGGAAGATTTTGAAGCGACAGCGGCCGCTGCAAGCGAGCAGGCGGCGAACGGACGGAGCCCTTTCCCTGTGGTGATGAGAAGCGTAATGAACTGGCGAGTGATGCGGGCGATACCGGCAGGACTGCTGCTGATGGGTTTGTGCGCCGTGTTGGCGGCCCAGACCGTGCCATCGGACAAGGTGAACGCCGGCGGGGCGCGGGGGACGGACAACGATCCGGCGCAGCGACCGGGAGCAGCCCAGGGGCACGACAATATGTACATCATCGGGGACGACGATGTGCTGGAAGTTTTCGTCTGGAAGGAACCGGAACTGTCAAAATCGATCACCGTTCGCCCCGACGGACGGATCTCGATGCCGCTGGTGGGCGAGTTGTCGGCTGCCGGCAAAACACCGCTCCAGCTGGAACACGACATCAAGGACAAGCTGCTGACCTACATGACCGATCCGCAGGTAGTGGTGATCGTGCAGAAGATTAACAGCGAAAATTTCAACGTCATGGGGCAGGTAGCCCGGCCAGGCTCGTATCCGCTGACCGTAACGACGACGGTAATGGACGCGATTGCGATGGCGGGCGGCTTCAAGGACTTTGCCAAGAAGAAAAGCGTCCGGATACTGCGCGGCAATCCGAACGGGACGGAATCGCGCTTTACGTTCAACTACGAGACCTATATCAAAGGCAAGCACCCGCAGGAGAACATCCGGTTACAACCCGGAGACACGGTGGTCGTGAACTGAGGCCGCGATGATGAGGGCAATCCTTTTTGGGGTGGTCCTGCTGTGGGTAGTGCCGGTCCGGGCGCAGGGGAGTCAGAATCAACCCCAGACGGGAGCGGATCAGCAGGAAGCAGGATCTGCGGCCGAAGCGCCCATGGCGATGCCGCCAGCGGTGAGCGGCGAGGCTTACCCGGTAGAAACGGGTGCGGAAGAGCGATCGAACTATCTGAGTATCGGGGTTGCGGGCGGAGCGGCCTACGAGACCGATGTTTTTTACGGAACCGGACTGGTGGGGACGAACGACGAGACCTACTCGCTGTGGCCCTCCATCCGACTCGACCGCAGCGAACCGCGCCTCAAGGCAAGTCTGACGTACAATCCGGGCTTTTTGTTTTATCAGCACACCACTGAACTGAATCAGACGAGTCAAAATGCGAACGGATCTCTGGATTTCCGGACCAGCCCGCACTCGCACATCGCGTTGAACGACTCCTTCCGCAAGACTTCCGATCAGTTCAGCGAGCCGTACTCGTTCCTGGGGGGAACGGTATCGGGCGCGCCGGGAGTGGCGGCGGTACTGGCACTGGCCCCATATGCCAATCAGATTTCGAATCAGGGAGGGGGCGTCTACAGCTACCAGTTCAGCCAGAACGCCATGATGGGTGTGGGGGGTGGGGCATCGGAGCTGGATTATCCGAATTCCCTGGAGGCGGCAGGGTTATATAACGCCAACACTTACAAGGGCAATGGCTTTTACAATCTTCGATTTTCGCGGCGCCAGTATACCGGCGTAACCGTGAACTACTCGAATACCACGGAATACACGGGAACCGGGCACAACAGCCAGACCCAGACGACGGCGTTCCTGCCTTTCTATAGTTTTTACCCGCGGGCAAAAGTTGTTGTGTCGGTATCGGCCGGTCCGCAGTACTATGTGACATCATTTCCGCCGTATCCGACCCAATCTGGGTGGGCTCCTTCGATCCTTGTGAGCACCCATGCGGAATTGCAGCGGCTGAGCGGGTCGCTGACGTACCAGCGAAGCGTAGGGGCGGGCGGCGGACTGCTGGGTGTGTTCACGACGGATTCGGCGGAGGCGGCTTTCCACATGATGCTGAGCCGGACATGGAGCCTAGGTGCTTCCGCCGATTACGACAACAATAAGGTGCTTTCGAAGTCGAACGGCGTGAATGCGGAGAACGGACACATGCTCACGGCGGGCGGAGCGCTGACGCACATGCTGACGGAGCACCTGTCGGCCGAGATGGGATTTAATTTTCTGCACGAGAGCTATGAGGGAATTGCAGTGATCGCTAACGCGCCCGACAGCAAGAGGGTGTATGGGACCCTGGAGTATCAGCTGCGGCGGCCGCTGGGAAGGTGATATGCCGGAAAGCTACGAAAACGAAGAGTCCGAACAGCCGGACGTAGCCCGTTATCTGGACATAGCGCGGCGGCGGCACATGCAGTTTCTCATTCCGCTGCTGCTGGGGTTCCTGAGCGTATGGGGCTTCAGCTGGCTGCTTAAGCCGCGCTATAAGTCGACGACTGTGATTCTGGTGGAGCAGCCCAGCATGCCCAAGAACTACGTGCTGCCCAACGTGAGCGAGGATCTGCAGGAGCAGCTGGCCAGTATTGCGGAGCAGGTGATGAGCCGCGCCCGTCTGCTGGCGCTGATCGAGCAGTATCACCTGTTTCCGGCACGGCAAGAAGCCGGCCTGACACCGGACCAGAAGGTCGCGAGCATGAGCAAGCAGATCGACGTCCAGCTGGTTCACGGCGACAACGGCGGAAACATCACCGCTTTCTCGATCGGCTTTACGGCGGGCAGTCCGTTGCTGGCGCAGGAAATCACGCGCCAGCTGGCTGATACCGTGATCCATCAGAATCTGGAAGTGCGGCAGAGAGAGTCGGAGAACACCACCGACTTCCTCGATCAGCAGCTGCAGGCGGCCAGCCAGAATCTGGCAGTGCAGGAAGCCAAGGTCAAGGCCTATGAAGCTGCGCATGAAGGTGCGCTGCCATCGCAGCAGCAGTCGAATCTGACGATCATGGGAGGGTTGCAGCAGCAGCTGCAGGCGGAGCAGGATGCGCTGAACAGCGCGGTCCAGCAACGGGCCTATTACCAGACCCTGATCGAGCAGTACCGGGCGCTGCGTACTCCGGTGGCGGGCAGCGACGGAGCGCCGCTGAATGTCGAGGCGCTGGATCAGACGCTGGAGAAGGAACAGGCGCAGCTGGCGGATTTGCGGTCGCGCTATACCGAGAACTATCCGGATGTGCAGTCGCTGGAGCAGCAGATCCGGCGGACCGAGAAGCAGCGTGACGAGGCACTGGCCGCGGCCAGAGCCAATCGGGCCAAGCCGGACAGGGATGCGGGTGCGGCGGACTCGGCACAGAATGCGCCCCTGGTGCAGTTGCAGGGTCAGTTGCAGGCGAACCAGGTGGAGATCGCCAACCGCCAGCAGGCAATCGCGCAGCTAAAAACCAGGATCGACCAAATTCAGGGCCGTTTGGGAGCCGAACCGGCGAGCGAGCAGGAACTCGACGAGCTGAATCGCGGGTACGAGCAGTCGCAGGCGAATTACAACGATCTGCTGAAGAAGCGGGACGATTCGCAAATGGCAACCAGCATGGAGCAGATGCAGCAGGGAGAGCGCTTCTCGGTGCTCCAGCCGGCGACGCTGCCCTGGCAGCCCGATTTTCCAAACCGGCTGAAATTTTGTGCGCTGGCGATTGTTGCAGGCGTTCTTTTTGGACTGGTTTCGGTGGTGCTGTTCGAATTCCTCGACGATCGGATTTACAACGATAAGGACCTGAAGGCGCTGCTGCCAGTTCCGGTGATCTCCGAAATTCCGCAGATTGTCAGCGAGACCGACGGGCGCGCGGCGAAGAGGAAATCCTTTTTGGGCTGGGCGGCGGCCGCTGTCGTAGTGATCACGATCATGATGGGAACGGCCGTGAGCATGCTTCATCCCTGAGCGGCTTTTATGTATAAGGCCTTTTTCAAGCTAACCCGCAATCCCTTCGATCTGACACCGGATCCGACCTATTTTGTGTCGACCCGGCGCCACAACGAAGCGCTCGCGGCTCTGCATTACGGAATCCGGCGGCACAAGGGCTTCGTGGTAGTGACGGGCGAGGTGGGCACCGGCAAGACGCTGCTGCTGCGCTGCCTGCTGCGGTTGCTGAAGGACAGCCGGGACGTGGCCTATGCCTACCTGTTCAACAGCCGGCTGACGCCGCAGGAATTCCTGCAGTACATTCTGGCGGACTTCGGGATTGCGGCGCCGGGCAGGAATAAAGGCGAGCTGCTGCTGGACCTGGGGCAGTTTCTGGTGGCGCGGGGCGCGAAGGGGCTGACGACCGTGCTGATCATCGACGAGGCGCATCATCTCTCGGACGATCTGCTGGAGGAAGTACGGCTGCTTTCCAACCTGGAGACCACAGACGACAAACTATTGCAGATTCTTCTGGTAGGGCAGCCGGAGCTGGACGACAAGCTGGATTCAGTGCATCTGCGGCAGCTGAAGCAAAGAATTTCGCTGCGCGCCCAGCTGGGGCCGCTGACTCTGGAGGAGACGCGGGAGTATATCGAGCACCGGCTGCAGGTGGCGGGCGCCGATCTCCAGGACAATCCGATTTTTCCGTCGGACAGCATCGCAACCGTGCACCGGCACGCGCGGGGATTTCCGCGGCTGATCAATACCATCTGCGAGAACGCACTGATTATTGCCTATGCGCGCCAGCTGCCACTGATCACGCCGGACGTGATCGAGGACGTGGCGCGGGAATTTCGGCTGGAAACGACCTTGCCGGACGGTACGGGAAGCCCGGGTCCGCGGGAGCAGGATTTCGACGCCAGGCGAGCGGCCAGGATTCTGGACGATCTCTACACCGCTTTGCGCAGGCCTGGCGGGCGCGGCGCGGAGGCGAACGCCCCATTAAACGTGGAAACGAGCGAATATGAGCCGAATCTTTGATGCGTTGTTGAGATCGGAAGCGGAGCGGTCGGGCGCGGATGCGTCCAGACTTTCCGGGGCTACGGAGCTTCTGGAGCAGGCCGAACGGCATGCGGTTTCAGAAGCCGCGGTGGTTGTGGGCCCGCGAGCGGCAACGGGAAACCATTTCGATGTGGCGACCGAGGAATTCGCGGACCGGAGCGGGCCGGATCGGTCAACCATGGGCGGGGGTCTGCTGACCTCCGAACGGCGGGAAGAATTCGATGAGGTACAGACATTACCGCTGCCGTCGGGGCTCTCGGCCAAGCTGGTCAGCCTGGGCGATCAGGATGGGCCGGCGGCGGAGGCATTCCGCTTTCTGGGCGTGCGGCTGCGGCACATCCGCCGCGAGCGGACGCTGAAGAAGCTGCTGATCACAAGTACGATTCCGCAGGAGGGCAAGAGTCTGGTGGCGGCGAACGTGGCCAGCACGCTCTCGCTGCAGAGCTCACAGCGGATGGTACTGGTGGAGGGAGATCTGCGGCGCCCGTCGCTCACCGATATGTTCGGAGTGCAGGGGAAGCCGGGACTCTGCGAGTGGATGCGCGACGAATGCGAGCTGACGAGCTGCATGTATCAGATCGTGAGTCCGCGCATGTGGCTGTTGCCGGCGGGATGTTCCGCGGGAAACTATCTGGAGCTGCTGCAATCCGGGAAAATCGCGAACCTGGTGGAGCACCTCGCGGAATCGTTCGACTGGGTGGTGATCGATTCGCCGCCGATTTTGCCGCTTGCCGACACCAGCATCTGGTCGCGGCTGGCGGATGGAATCCTGCTGGTGACGCGGCAGGGAAAAACGGAGAAACGGCAACTCCAGAGAGGGCTGGAGGCGATTGAATCGCAGAAGCTGATTGGAGCCGTGCTGAATTCAAGCTCGAGTCCGGCGCACGGAGACTACTACTACACGCGGCGGAAGACCGCCGGTGCTTCCGAACTATCGATCCGGTAAGACAACGCGGAAGGATGCCGGGAAGGCAGACCGCTCCCGGGGGAACGATCGTGGAAGAGAGAGCGAGCCATCCGTAATTGCAGTTTTTTTAGCAGTCAATTCGCACCCGATAACAAAAATGACATGCAGGATGAAAAACAGGAGCGACTTATGACTCTGCCTGGTTTAAGCAGGAAAGCAAGAAGTGGTGAAAGTTTGTTCGAGTCCATGGCGCCGGCCGAGCGGGAAGTGCTGAAAGAAGAGGCATTCCGGCGCATGATTGCGGTCGAACGGAAGCGGACGGAACGGTCGCGGGAGCCCTTCCTGCTGATGCTTCTGGAGGATGGCAGTCAGCAGGGCCTGGAGAGAGACAGCAGGACTCTGGACAGGACCATGGCGGCCATGCTGGTCTGCACCCGGGAAACCGACGTGGTGGGCTGGTATCGGGAGCTGAGCACGGTGGGAGTGATCTTCACCGGGCTGATGGCCAGCGAGAAGAGCGCGGTGCTGAGCACGATCCTGAGCCGAGTGAGCACGGCGCTGCGCGAAGAGATGTCGATCGAGCAATTCAATCAGATCAGCATCTCCGTGCATTTTTTCCCCGACGACTGGGATGGGGAGAACTCCGGGCGGCCAAGCGATCCGGTGCTGTACCCGGACTTTCTCAGCCCCAAGGACGAAGTGAAAGCTTTGCTGCGGATCAAGCGGGCCATGGATGTTGCGGGCAGCGGGCTGATGCTGACATTATGCCTGCCGCTGTTTCTGATCATCGCAGCGGCGATCAAGCTGTCTTCGCGCGGGCCGGTGCTGTTCCGGCAGGTGCGGATCGGGCAGTACGGGCGGCACTTCATGTTTCTCAAGTTCCGCTCGATGAAGGTGAACAACGACCCGAGCGAGCATCGCGAATACGTTAAGCGGCTGATCGCGGGGGAGGCAGACCAGATCAGCTCAGCGCCCAATGGCGAGCGGGTATACAAGATTGCTAACGACAAGCGGGTAACGCGGGTAGGATCGTTGCTGCGCAAGACCAGCCTCGACGAGCTGCCGCAGTTTCTGAACGTGCTGCTCGGCGACATGTCGCTGGTCGGACCTCGTCCTCCGCTGCCGTACGAGCTGGCGGCCTATCAGACCTGGCATCGGCGCCGGGTGCTGCAGGTGAAGCCGGGGATCACGGGCTTGTGGCAGGTGACCGGGCGGAGCAGGGTGCGCTTCGACGACATGGTCCGGCTGGATCTGCGTTACGCGATGTCCTGGTCGCCATGGCTGGATCTCAAAATTCTGCTGCGCACGCCCGGAGCGGTGATTCGGGGCGCGTACTAGACCGTCGTCAGGCGCGATCTGTCCTTTCTTTCTTCCAGCTCCATCCTGCGATTCGTCAGCTCTGCGCAGCCATCCTGCGATTCGTTGGAATCCGGTTCTCACAGACAATTCTGAAAGTGTGGGTGATTCCCCGTGAATTTCGGTGTTATTGGTTACGGCTACTGGGGTCCTAATGTCGTGCGCAATCTGGCCAGCCTGGAAGGTGTCCAGGTGCGGCAGATTGCCGAGATGAGTCCGGCGGCCCAGGCGCGGGCACGCAAGGCTTATCCGGGCATTGCGGTCACGGGGGACTCGGGCGAATTGATTGCGTCTTCCGAGATTGATGCCGTCGCGGTGATCACGCCGGTATGGACACACTACGAACTGGCGAAGGCGGCGCTGGAGAGCGGCAAGCACGTCTTCGTGGAAAAACCGTTCACCAGCAATACAGCGCAGGGCGAAGAACTGATTGAGCTGGCGCGCAGGAAGAACCTGCGCATCATGGTGGACCATACTTTCCTGTTCACCGGCGCGGTGAAGAAGATTTCGCAGCTGCTGAAGGAAGGGGCGCTGGGGAAGCTCTACTACTACGATTCGACGCGCGTCAACCTGGGGCTTTTCCAGCACGACATCAACGTGCTGTGGGATCTGGCACCGCACGATCTCTCAATCATGGATCACGTGATCGAGGGCAATCCGGAGGCGGTGGTAGCGACCGGACAGAGCCATCTGAACTGCCATGAAGACGTGGCCTTCATGACGCTCTATTTCCCCGAGAACGTGATCGCCCACATCAACGTCAACTGGCTGTCCCCGGTGAAGGTGCGGACCACCCTGATCGGCGGCGAGAAGCGGATGCTGGTGTGGAACGACCTCGACGCGGACGAGAAGGTCAAGGTGTACGACAAAGGTGTGAACATCACCAGCAATGAGGGTGTCTACAATTTGCTGGTGAATTACCGCTCCGGCGATATGTGGTCGCCGCAACTGGAGCAGGTCGAGGCACTGCGTCTGGAACTGGGCTACTTCGTGGAATGCGTTTCGTCCGGCAAGGATCCCTTCAACGACGGATGCGCAGGGTTGCGAGTGGTGAAGATGCTGGAGGCCGCAACCGAATCGATGAGTAAGAGGGGGTCGCTGGTCTATCTATGAGTTCTCCGCTGAACTGCATCAAGGACGACGTGAAGCTGGGCCACGGCGTCCGCCTGGCCAACTTCATCAACCTGTACGGCTGCGAAGTCGGCGACGAGACGAAGATCGGCACCTTTGTCGAGATCCAGAAAAACGCGCGGGTGGGCAAGCGGTGCAAGATCTCGAGCCACACGTTCATCTGCGAAGGCGTGGTGATCGAAGACAACGTATTTATCGGCCACGGGGTAACGTTTATCAACGACACCTACCCGCGGGCCACGGCCGGGGATGGAATGCTGCAGACCGAGGCCGACTGGAAGGTAGAGGGCACGATCGTCAGGCAGGGCGCGTCGATCGGGTCGGGAGCGACTATCCTGTCGAACACCTGTATTGGGGAAAACGCGATCGTGGGGGCAGGCAGCGTGGTCACCAAAGATGTCCCCCCGAATGCCATCGTGGCCGGAAATCCGGCCAGAGTTCTCCGTTATCTCTCACAGAAAGTTGAGGCGTCTTATGTCCGTTGATGCCGGTGTCCCATTTCTCGATCTGGTAACTCCTCATGTTGAGCTGGAGCAGGAGCTGACTGCGGTTTTTCGGAACGCGCTGCACACGGCCGGCTTTATCGGCGGTCCGGTGGTGGAGGATTTCGAGAAGGCATTTGCCGCTTTCTGCGAAAGCCAGCACGCGGTGGGCCTCAACAGCGGAACGGATGCTCTGCGTTTCGCGATCATGGCGTGCGGGATCCAGCCTGGAGACGCGGTACTGACGGTGCCGCACACCTTCATCGCCACGACCGAAGCGATCTCTCAGGCGGGCGCCTTCCCGGAATTCATCGACGTCGACGAGCAAACCTACAATTTGTCGGTCGCCAGGCTGGAGGAGTTCCTGCGCGAACAGTGTACCCGCGACGGATCCGGGCGGCCGGTGAGCCGGCGCAGCGGCCGGCGGGTAACAGCCGTGGTGCCGGTGCATCTGTACGGGCAGATGGCCGACATGGATTCGATTCTGCAGCTGGCGGAGGAGTTCGGCCTGACGGTGATTGAGGACGCCTGCCAGGCGCATGGCGCGGAGTATTTTTCCGCCCGGCGGAATCGCTGGATGAAAGCCGGTACGCTGGGCCGGGCCGCGGCCTTCAGTTTCTATCCGGGAAAGAACCTGGGTGCCTGCGGCGAGGCCGGGGCTGCGACGACGGACGATGCGGCGATTGCAGCGAAGATTCGAATGCTGCGCGATCACGGCCAGGCGCACAAGTATTATCACGATATCGAGGGATACAACGGGCGGCTGGATGCGATCCAGGCCGGCCTGCTGCATGTCAAGCTGCTGCACCTGGCGGGGTGGAATGCAGCGCGGCGCGAGCGGGCGGCCGAATATAACCGGCTGCTGGCTGGCAACGACGCGGTGGTATGCCCCTATGAGCCTTCCTGGTCGCGCGCGGTGTATCACCTGTATGTGATTCGCACCCAGGACCGTGATGGACTGATGAAGCACCTCAAAGAAGCGGGCATCGGTACCGGCATTCACTATCCGGTTCCGCTGCACCTGCAAAAGGCCTATGCAGCGTTGCAGCATACGCCGGCTGATTTCCCGGTGGCGACGCGGGTGGCGGGCGAGATTGTTTCTCTGCCGATGTTCCCGCAGCTCAGGGCTGAGCAGCAGGTCAGGGTAGCGGCGGAGATTGCCGCGTTCACCGCGAATGCGCAGGCGACGCGCGGAGAATCCGCAGAAAGGCTGTTGCTGTCGCGGAGATAGCGCCCGCCGGCTAATCCTTCCGCAACAGCGGAGATCGTGGAATGCTCGGGCCACGATCCTCTCCTTTCCCCAACCCGCCCGTTCCCACACGCATCCCTACATGACCTTCCTCCTCCCGTGACGACCAATCCTCCATCTCCGAATCTCTCCCGCTACGTGGTCGTGACGCCCGCACGCAACGAAGCCCATTCTGTCGAGCAGACCATCCAGTCAGTGGTGGCCCAGAGCGTTCCGCCGATGAAGTGGATCATCGTCAGCGACGGCTCGACCGACGAGACGGACGCGATCGTCTCGCGGTATGCAGACCGCTATGACTGGATCGAACTGCTGCGCATGCCCGAACGCACCGAGCGCCACTTCGCCGGGAAGGTACTTGCTTTTCGGGCGGGCTTCGAGCGCGTGCGGCAGTTGCCGTTCGATGTGCTGGTGAGTCTCGACGCGGACCTGACATTTGAGAGCGACCACTTCGCTTTTCTGCTGGGGAAGCTCGCGGAAGATCCCGCCCTCGGCTTGGTGGGGACGCCCTTTCGGGAGCTGACCGGCGAAAGCTATGACTACCGGTTTGTGAGCATCGAACATGTTTCCGGTGCCTGTCAGGTTTTTCGGCGAGCCTGTTTTGAGAGCATTGGAGGCTATGTTCCGGTCAAGGGCGGGGGCATCGATCACATAGCCGTGATCTCCGCGCGGATGAAGGGGTGGAAAACCCGCACGTTTACGGAAAAGAGCTGCCTGCATCATCGCCGGATGGGAACCGCGCAGGGCGGAGCGCTCTCGGCTCGGTTCCGTCTGGGCGTGAAAGACTACGCGATCGGCAATCACCCTCTCTGGGAAGCATTCCGCAGCGTCTACCAGATGACGCGCAGGCCGCTGCTTCTTGGCGGAATCGCTCTGGGGAGCGGCTATGTGTGGGCTGGCCTGCACCGCAACGAACGCCCTGTTCCGCGGGCGCTGACGGCGTTTCATCGGCGCGAGCAGATGCAGCGTCTGCGGCGATTTTTTCTCCGGTCGGGGGCGCAACCGGTAGAGCCCAGGCCGCCAGCCGGCGAGAACGTTGCCGAGCCGATACGCAATCCCGAGCGCGCATGAGGGCGATGGCCGTTTCCGACATCGGCGTGCAGAGTCATTCCCCCGCGGCAGCAGCCGGCCCGTCGGTCATTATCAACGCAGATGACTGGGGCCGGGATGCTGCGGTCACCGACCGGACGCTGGATTGCCTGCGGAAGGGCGTGGTCTCGTCGACGAGCGCCATGGTCTTTATGGAAGACTCAGAGCGCGCGGCCGGCCTGGCACAGTCCCACGCTGTAGACGCGGGTCTGCATCTGAACTTCACCGCTCCGTTCACCGCGGCGCGCGTTCCCGATCGGCTGCGTGACCAGCATGAAAAAGTGAGGCGGTTCCTGCGCTCCAGCCGACTGGCGGCCCTGGTGTATAACCCGGGATTAAGCCGCTCTTTCGAGTATGCTGTCGCCGCGCAGTTCGATGAATACGAGCGGCTCTACGGCACAACGCCGGCCCGCATCGACGGGCATCACCACATGCATTTGTGCGCCAATGTGTTTCACCAGAAGCTTTTGCCGGAGCACACAATTGTGCGCCGGAATTTTACCTTTGCGCCGGGGGAAAAGGGTTCTCTGAACCGCCTTTACCGCCGTTGGCGCGATGGCCAACTGGCGCGGAGACATGTGATTACGGATTTCTTTTTCTCGCTCCCACCGCTTGCGCCGTTCAGCCGATTACAGAAGATCTTCGATCTGGCAACGCGCTTCAGCGTCGAGATCGAAACCCATCCCGTTCAGGAAGAGGAATACCGCTTCCTCGTTGAGGGTGAGGTAAGGAAGGCAGCAGGCGAGGTTGCCATCGCCAGGGGATATCGTGTGCCTGCTGCGAGCGAGCGCGGACGGTAGCTCCGTTGAGGGAGTCTATTGAGCTGGATTTTGTCAGAAGGGGTTGTTTGTCCGACACGATGATACGAAGCAGTGAATACGACCCGATTATCGCGAGTGACGGCCTCATCCTGGTGACCGGAGCGGGCGGATTCATTGGAATTGCGGTTGTCGAGCAGTTGCTGCGGATGGGATACCGGAACCTGCGCTGCTTTGTGCGCTCGGCGCGCTCAGCGAGGCGGCTCGCTGCTTTGGCGGAGAGCAACCACGCGAGCCTCGAAGTGCTGGAGGGCAATCTGCTGTCGCGCGATGACTGCATGCGGGCGTCGCGCAACGTGCAGGTCGTTCTTCACCTGGCAGCTGCGCGGGGGGAAAAGTCATTTCCCGATGCAGTGCTGAACACCGTGGTGACCACGCGCAACCTGATCGAAGCTGCGATGACCAGCAACGAGCTGAAGCGATTCGTCAGCGTGAGTTCGTTTGCGGTCTATTCGGGAGAGAAAAAGGGCCGCCGACGCGTGCTGGACGAGACGTGGCCGCTGGAGTCCAGGCCGGAACTTCGCGGAGAGGCTTACACGTTTGCCAAAGTTCGCCAGGATGAGCTGCTGATGGAGTATGGAGCCAGAGTTCAGCTGCCGTATGTCATCGTGAGGCCAGGGCACGTTTTTGGTCGCGGGAATGAAGCGATCAGCGCACGGGTAGGGATCAGCCCTTTCGGCACGTTCCTGCATCTCGGAGGCCCGAACCGGATTCCGCTGACCTGCGTGGAGAATTGCGCATCCGCCATTGTGCTGGCCGGTCTGGTGCCGGGAATCGAAGGCGAGGCGTTCAATATTGTCGATAACGACCTGCCCACGAGCCGCCACTTTCTGCACCTGTATAAAAAGCAGGTGAAGCGCTTCCGCTCCATTTACCTTCCGCATGTCGTGAGTTATCTGCTGTGCTGGCTGTGGGAGAGGAACTCCATCCGATCGCAGGGACAGATTCCTCTGGCGTTCAATCGCAGACGATGGAACGCATTCTGGAGAAAGACCGGCTACAGCAACAGAAAGGCCAGGGAACGGCTGGGGTGGGTTCCGCAGGTCGCGATGAGCGACGGCCTGAGCTCTTATTTTGAAGCTTGCCGGGAGACGCACAGCCATGCTTAAGACGGCGATTATTGGCTGCGGCAAGATCGCGGATGCGCATGCCGAGCAGCTGCGGCGGATTCCGGGGTGTGAGATTGTGGGGGTGTGCGACCGGGAGCCGCTGATGGCGCGGCAGCTCTATGACCGATTTCCGGTGCGGGCGTATTTTACCGATATTGGCCGTTTGCTGGAGGAAGCGCGTCCCGATGTCGTACATGTGACGACCCCGCCGGAGAGTCACTTCAGTGTCGCGATGCAGTGCATGGCGGCGGGCTGCCATGTGTATGTGGAGAAGCCCTTTGCGCTGGACGAAAGCGAGGCGCGGCAGATGATCGCAGCAGCACAGGCTGCGGGACGCAAAATCACCGCGGGACACGATGATCAGTTCAGCCACGTGGCTCGGCGCATGCGGGGGCTTATCGCGGAGGGGTATCTGGGCGGTCCTCCGGTGCACATGGAGAGCTATTACTGCTATGAGCTGAAGGATTCGGCGTACGCTAACGCGTTGTTGCAGGACAAAGCGCACTGGGTGCGCAGGCTGCCGGGCAAGTTGCTGCACAACATCATCAGCCACGGTATCGCCCGGATTGCAGAACATCTGGACTCGGATACCCCGGAGGTTTTTGCGCACGGATATCGAAGCCGGTTTCTGGTGGAGCGAAACGAGCTGGACCTGATCGACGAACTGCGAGTTGTCATCGCGGATGGGTATCGCACGACAGCTTACTTCACCTTCTCTTCGCAAATGCGGCCGGCGCTGCATCAGTTCCGGATCTACGGGCCGGGGAACGGCATCCTGCTGGACCAGGATCAGGAGACACTGGTTCGTCTGCGGGGCGAACGGATGAAGAGCTATCTCGAGAAATTCGTCACTCCGTTGCTGCAGGCGCATGAATACTGCTCCAATGTGAGGAGCAACTTTCGTCTGTTCCGGCAGAACGACTTCCACATGAAGTCGGGCATGAAGTATCTGATTGAGTCGTTTTATCGTGCGATTGAGGCAGAGAGCGAACCGCCGATCTCTTACCGCGAGATTCTTCTCACCACGCGCATCATGGGTGAGATATTCAGGCAGGTCAACGCGGGGGCTGCGGACGCGGCACCGGTAAGCCAACTGCAGGACACGCCTGTGGGACAGATGTGCTGACCCGCGGGACCGGCACACTGTCGCTGGAGTTACAGCAAATCACAGGGATAAAGAGACTGGATACCGGTGAAAGCCAGCGGGAAAAAGATCGGGACATACACGGGCGGCGAGTGCGGGAATACCCGGACGCCTGCCCGGAGTGCGGCGGTTATTTTGGAGCTTTTGTCCAGAACACGATGATCGGCTTCACCAGGCTGGTCGTGGATGAGTTCGGAGGTTCGACATCGCAGGTATGATGCAGCCGAGTCAATTCGTTGAGGTCAGAGTTAAGGGGCGGTGGGTTGCTATTCCCGCGATGCATGTGGGCGGCCACACACTTACCGCCAGAGGCAGGTACCTGAAGGTTGCGCAGGTGCGCAGCGAGGAAATGCTGGAGGAGGATCTCGAAGACCCAGAACTTTACCGGACGGCATTGAAAAATGACACAGATCGCATATTAAAGGCTGACATCTTCACTTTCACCCAGAGGCTGCCTGTAACCCTACCGAAGTACACATACCCAATGGAATGGGAAAGCGTGGCCGCGATCCCGCTTGTCAGTTTCAAGCAATGGTGGGACGACCTGCCCCAGGAAACCCGAAAGAATGTAAGACGATCGCAAAAGCGCCAGGTTGTCATAACCATAAAAGAATTTGACGATGAACTTATCGAGGGAATTCGCGCAGTCAACGACGAATCCGTGCAGCGCCAGGGGCTGAAGAATGCCTATTACGGACTTTCCAGCGAGGAGACGAGGAAACGTTATAGCGAATTCGTAGGCCGATGCGACTTTATCTGTGCCTACTCCGGGGAAGAAATGATCGGATTCCTGCACCTCGTCTATCGGGGAGATGTGGCGGCAATCCTGAATCTGACGAACAAACGAAGCCATTTCGACAAGCGACCCGCGAATGCGTTGTTAGCCAGAGCAGTGGAGCTTTGCGCATCTCATGGTATGTTATACATTACTTACGGCTTGTATAACTATGGAAACAAACGGGACAGTCCCCTGCGTGAATTCAAGATTCGCAACGGGTTTCAGGAGATACTCTTACCAAGATACTTTGTGCCCTTAACGTTCTGGGGGAGCGTCTGCATGAAGGCTAAGGTTCATCGTGGCCTCATCGGCATCCTGCCTCATCCGGTAATTACAAGTGCAGTGCGCATGCGAGCGCTGTGGTATAACGTTAAAGAATTTATCCGCCGGTGTAGCTCAATGGCAGAGCGGCCGAATTGTAATCGGCAGACGGAGCGTTCGATTCCTCCCGCCGGCTCCAACTCATAAATCATGCCAGGAATCGCTGGGATCATAACGAGCGCGCCGAGCGCAGAGGCCGAATCCACGCTCGCCAGGATGATGGCCACTCTGCAGCACGAGACGTTCTACAGAACGGGCACCTGGAGTGATAAAACGCTGAGCGTCTATGCGGGCTGGACGGCGTTGCCCGGGTCCTTTGCAGAGCCGATGCCGCTCCACAACGAGCGCGACGACGTGGTTCTGTTGTTTTCCGGGGAGGAATACAGCGGGCCCCAGGTCCGGGAGGAACTGCGGAGCCGCGGCCACGCTTTAGGACCTGCAGAGTCGGGTTATCTCGTCCATCTCTACGAGGACAATCCACAGTTCGTGGAGAAGCTGAATGGCTTGTTTCACGGTCTGGTCGTGGACCGTGCCCAGGGGAAGGTGACTCTTTTCAACGATCGCTTCGGGATGCACCGGCTCTACTACCATCAATCGGAAGATACCTTCTACTTTGCGACCGAGGCCAAGGCCATTCTGGCGGTGCGACCCGATCTCAGGGCCTCCGATCCGCGCAGCATCGGGGAATTCGTCGCGTGCAGTTGTGTTCTGGAGGACAGGACGATCTTCCGGGATATTCATGTACTCCCGGCCGCTTCCGAGTGGACGTTCAGCAAGGGACATCTAACGTCTAAGCACACTTACTTCAAACCCACTCAATGGGAGGAGCAGGAGCCGCTCTCGGCGGAAGCGTACTATCAGGACCTTCGTTCCCATTTGTCTGCGGCGCTGCCCCGGTATTTTCTCGGCGAGCAGAGGACGGGCATCGCAATGACGGGTGGCCTGGACACGCGCGTCATTCTGGCGACCCGCCGTCCCGAGCCTGGGTCCCTGCCAAGCTACACCTTCGGCAGCAAGTATCGCGACTCCTACGATGTTCGAGTGGGCCGGCGGGTTGCCAGGGTTTGCCAGCAGCCGCATCAGGTGATCGAGGTGGGGGACGAGTTCCTGGCGAGGTTTGGCTATTACGCGGACCGCAGCATTTATCTCAGCGAAGGCACCATCGACGTGTACCGGGCTTCTGACTTATATGTCAGCGAGAAGGCACGGCAAATTGCGCCGGTTAAAATTGTCGGAACTTATGGCAGCGAGATCGTGCAGCACGCGGTGATGTTCAAGCCGGTCGAGCCCCAGGCGGGCTTATTCCGACCGGAGTTTCTCGCTGAGGTTCATGCCGCCGCCGATACCTACGCCGCGCTGCGGCGGCAGAATCCGGTGACCTTCGCGGCATTCCGGCAGTCGCCCTGGTATCATCGGGGTATTCTGGCCCTCGAAGAAAGCCAGTTGACCGTCCGCTCTCCCTTCATGGACAACGACTTTGTGCAGGCGATTTACCGCTGCCCGCCCGAGATGAAGGACGATGTGCGGCTTCGTCTGATCCGGGACGGACATTCGTCGCTGGCGGCGATCCGTTCCGATCGAGGGGCTGGCGGCAATGGCAGGAGTATCAGTTCTGCAGTTACGAGGTTTTTTCGGGAATTTACATTCAAGGCCGAGTACGCCTATGACTATGGAATGCCGCAGCCAGTGGCCAGGATCGATCATCTTCTCCACGGATTGCACCTGGAGCGCCTCTTTTTAGGCCGGCACAAACTGCTCCACTTCAGAGTGTGGTATCGGGACCAACTGTCGACATACGTTCGTGAGATGCTGCTCGATCCCCGGACATTGTCGCGTCCCTATCTGGAGAGGGGAAGGATGGAGACCCTGGTCGAGGATCATCTCAGCGGACGGCGGAACAATACGACCACGATTCACAAGCTGCTCACCCTCGAGCTTATCCATCGACGTTTCCTGGACGCGCAATGAAGGTGACCGGTTCAGAAGTGATCGTGGTGGAGATGGACCCATGTTCCCGCTGATTGCCACTGGCGTTTATTGCATCGGGATATGGGTTCTGCTTCGGCTGGCGCGGGACAGTAAAAGGCAGATTTCTCCCGCCCTGTGGATCCCGGTTCTTTATCTGCTGATCAACGGATCGCGCCCGGTGTCGATGTGGCTGCAATTGCAGGTTGCGAGTTCGCCGGAGCAGCTTCTTGAAGGAAGCCCGCTGGATGCGAGTGTTGCCCTGGCCCTGATTCTGGCGGGGGCAGTGGTTCTGCTGAGCAGGCGCAAGCTCGTCCTCAGAATCATCCTCGAAAATCCGGCCTTGGTTGTATTTGTCCTTTATTGTGCGATCAGCATTTGCTGGTCCGATTATCCAGGGGTCGCCCTCAAACGATGGGTTCGATCGCTGGGCGACTTCATTATGGTTCTGATTATGGTCACGGAGGCAGACCGCATCCGGGCGATTCGAGTGGTTTTGACTCGCACTGCCTTCATCCTGATTCCACTCTCGATTCTGATCATCCGATACTATCCTTCGCTGGGCCGGAGTTATGACCGCTGGACGGGAAGAATGTTTGTGTCCGGCGTTGCCGCTGACAAGAATATGCTGGGAATGGTCCTGATGGTGTACGGGCTGGGCAGTCTGTGGCAGATTTTCCTGCAATACCAGGAGCCCAGGGGGCCGAAGCGCCGCCGGCAGATGATAGCGCAGGGCGCGGTACTGGCCATGGCCGTCTGGTTGTTGACTCAGGCCGATTCGATGACTTCGGCGTCCTGCTTTCTGATGGGAGCACTTGTACTGGCGGTCGTCAGCCTGGTAAAGGCATCACGGAAACCGCCATTGGTTCACTGCCTCGCAATCGGCGCTGTGGGCGCGGCTTTCAGCGTCCTGTTTCTTCACGTTGGAGAAGCGGATGTTTTGCATCAGATGGGGCGAAACTCCAGTCTCACTGGCCGCACCGAAATCTGGGCAGGGCTGCTGCGATTCCGAGGGAGTCCGTGGATTGGAACCGGCTTTGACAGCTACTGGTTGGGAGACCGGCTCGACCACATTTGGGCGGCAGGGGGTCTTCTGCGTGGCATCAATGAGGCTCATAACGGTTACCTCGAAACGTATCTGACCCTGGGGTGGGTGGGGGTTGCGCTGCTGGCAGTTCTGATCGTCACCGGCTACCGCAACGTTCTGGTTGCACTTCGCAGAGATCCGGAGGCAGGCAAGATCAGGCTTGCGTTCCTGGTCATTGCGATTATCTACAACTTCACGGAGGCTGGGTTCAGGATTGGGGACCCAATCTGGTTCGTTTTCCTCCTCGCGATCACCGCGCTACCGGCTTCACGCCTTGCCAGGAGCAGTCACGAAACTGCCGCCGTGTCGGGAGGAGAACAGCGAACCGTCGGCAGGAAACTGGCAACCGTATCGGCCCTGGGAACCCAGGGCGCGTGAACTGTCCCTCTGCGTTGGAGCGGCCCTGCGGGATAGCTTTCCGAGTTCAACGGGCACTTGGGAAGGTCTGCTGGAGCGACCTCCGGAGGGCGTTCTCTGCGAATGCGGGCGGGGAGCCAGTTCCGGAATAATGGTTACTTCGGTGTACTTTTTGCGTAACCAGTAGCCAAACTGCATCGGTCTGAATGTCACTATAGTCTACAATCAAACGGAGCAAAAGGGCCATTGAATTGCTCTGCAAAGCGGCAGTTTCCCTTCCAGAAGTCTGGCCCATGGCCTTTTTTGCGCCCGTTTGAATGAGGTGATTGTAATTATGGTACGTTCTGTTTGGCCGATTTTTTTCCTGGTTTCGCTGCTCTTTTGCCCCTCCGGATTTGCGCAGCTATGGTCTGGCATTCTGGCTCCAAATCGTGCTACCGATTGGACTAACGCCGGTGTTCCTGGAGGCATTCCGTCTGCTTCCTGGACGCAATGCGGGGCGACGATTGCGCCCTATGGCTCCAGTGGCTCTGCCGCCTCGCCCTCGACGATCAATACCGCGATTGCGGGATGCGGCGCGAACCATTATGTGCAACTCGGAGCAGGAACTTTTTACCTGAACGCTGGGATTACCTGGGGTACGAATGGAACCAGCAATGTCGCCATTCGGGGGATGGGCGCAGACCAGACGTTCATCGTGTTTACCAATGGAGACGGATGCCTGGGAAACTGGGCAGACGTATGTATGTCCAGCGCCGATACGAACTGGTCGGGCGGCCCATCCAATACCGCGAACTGGACGGCGGGGTATACGCAGGGCACGACATCGATTACCCTGAGCGGCTACTCCAATCTGAAGGTCGGAGCGCCACTGATCCTGGATCAGGCCGACGACGCGGCAGACAATGGAAATTTTTTCGTGTGCTCCAGCAACACCATCAGCCCGCCGTGTTCTCTTGAAGACAACTTGAACAACGGCCAGCGAGCCCATCGAAACGAGACCCAGATTGTCCAGGTGGCCGCCTGCGGAACGGCTACGACCTTCGGTCAGGCCTGCAACGGCAGCAACATCACCATCAGTCCAGGCCTTTACGCCGACAACTGGACGAGTTCCAAATCTCCGGGAGCATGGTGGGCGACTACGCCGGTTTATTACGACGGGCTTGAGAACCTGTCGATCGATCACACCTCCTCCTCAGGGAACAAAGGCGTGGAGATCTTTAACTGTTACGGTTGCTGGGTCAGCGGCGTTCGCAGCGTGGACAGCGGGAAGGCCCATGTTGAGATTCAGGAATCGGCTCACGTAACCGTCCAGAACAGCTATCTCTACCTGACGCAGAATTCCGTGTCGCAGAGCTATGGAATTGAGCCACTGAACGCAGCCGACGTGCTGGCAGTCAACAATATCATGCAGTACGTCGCCGGACCCTGGACGATCAACGGGGCCTGCCCTGGATGCGCGTTCGCTTACAACTTTGCGATCAACGACTATTACACGAACAGCTCCGGGTATGTCAGTGCGGCGACCAATCAGCATACCGGAGGGATCTATGACCTCCTTTACGAAGGAAATATCGGGCCTCAGTCTTATGCCGACAACTTTCACGGGACGCATGACACTGTAACGCTCTACCGAAACTACTTGTCCGGAACGGAGCCGGTTTGCTGGAAGAGCGGCAGTTATCCGAGCGCGTCGCTTGCAACCTGTACCGGTAATCAGACTCCTATTCTGATTTTCGCCTATTCGCGCTATTACAACGTGGTCGGGAACGTCCTCGGGCAGTCGGGAGTTCAGAGCGGCTACACCAGCGGGGAGCAGCCGATCTACCAACTCAATACCGGGAACACGGAAGACAGCGTGACCGTTCCCCCGGACCCGCTGGTAACCACGACGCTGCTGCGGTGGGGCAACTACGACACGATTACAGCTGCCGTTCGCTGGTGTGGCAGTGCCTCCGATACCGGGTGGACTACGACCTGTGGTGGGGCTTCGGAAGTGCCCAGCGGTTTGTCTGCCTACGCGAACCCCATTCCCACCAAAGGTGACACGAGTGCCGGGCAGTCCGTTATGCCCCCATCGTTCGTCTACTCGTCCAAGCCATCGTGGTGGACAAATTCGGTTCCCTGGCCTGCGATTGGGCCGGATGTGACGGGAGGAAACGTCAGCGGCGTTGCCGGCCATGCTAACGAGAATCCCGCAGAGGTGTGCTACCTGAATGTCATGGGAGGGCCTGCGGATGGTTCAGGCAGCGCGCTGAGCTTTAACGCGGGTACCTGTTACGGAACGGGGGGCACTGCCAAGCCCAATCCCCCAACGGGACTGACAGGTGTTGTTCAATAATCGCCGGGGTTGATCAGCCAGGAAGACGCTGTGCCCCAAAGGAAGCGCATCGCCCGGCCGGCCGACGGCCGGGTTAAGGCCTGTGCCGTGACGTGGAGCGCCGAAGAATACAGGGAGGAGGCCATCGTGGCCTTCGCTGTGATGGTCCCTCTGACTTGGGCAGGCATCTGAAGCGGCGCATTTCTCATTAGCGCGATCGATCAGTACAGTTTCCGCACGACCCCCTCCGACCGGCCGCGCGGATCCGTCGCCGGGCTCCGAAGAAGCCCGAACGATCCATTCGGCGGCGATTGCAGCGCGGAGGCGCCCCGGACGGTTCGTTTCAGCCCAGTTGCCGGTTGGATTCGGGAAGACCGGGCCTGCAGGATCGGAGCCTGGGAGAGCGGGTCTGCACATTATCACCCGTTCAGCCACAGGCGCGCCGGCGTGACTCGCACGGTGCGATCAGGTTAACGATGCGAGAACGGTCTCATCTCTAGTTCAGCAGTTCAGCAGCTCCCCAGGGACAGCTTCGGTGGCGGCTCTCAAGCGGCGGATCACCAGACGCGGCGATTGATGAAACCGGGTCGGAAGCCTGGTTTTCGGACAAGGAGTTATTTTGAGAATCAGTATTTTCGGACTTGGCTATGTCGGGTCCGTTTCCGCCGGGTGTCTGGCTGAGGATGGCCACGAGGTGATCGGGGTCGACCCTGTTCCGACCAAAGTCGATCTGATCAACCAGGGACGATCTCCGATTATCGAGGAGGAGATCAACGGCATGATCGCAGCCAACGTTGCGTCAGGCCGACTGCGGGCCACAACCGATCCATGCCTCGCGATCCGGGAGACAGAGCTTTCCTTCGTCTGCGTCGGTACACCCAGCCAGGCCAACGGCAACCTGGATCTGCGCTACATTCAGCGAACCTGTGAGCAGATCGGCGGGGCTCTGCGCGAGAAGGTGGCGTCGCATACGGTGGTGATCCGCAGCACGATTCTGCCCGGCTCGATGCACGGTATTGTTATTCCCACGCTCGAGTCTTTTTCCGGGAAGAAAGCGGGCGTCGACTTCCGTGTGTGTCACAATCCGGAATTTCTGCGGGAAGGGTCGGCGGTCAGGGACTTCAACGCACCCCCCAAGACGGTGATTGGAGAACTGGACGAGGCAAGCGGAGATATGCTGGCGGAGCTTTACCGGAAACTGGATGCCCCGCTAATCCGCACCGACCTGGCGACAGCGGAGATGGTGAAGTATGTCGACAACTGCTGGCACGCTCTCAAAATTGGTTTTGCCAACGAGATTGGCAACCTCAGCAAAGTGCTGGACGTGGACGCACATGAGGTCATGAAGATTTTTTGCCAGGATCGGAAGCTGAATATTTCCCCCGCGTATCTGCAGCCGGGATTCGCATTCGGCGGTTCGTGCCTGCCCAAGGATCTGCGGGCCCTGGCCTACAAGGCAAAAGCTTACGATCTGCATCTTCCCATCCTGACTTCGATCCTGCCCAGTAACGAAATGCAGGTGGCGCGGGGACTGCAGTTGATTATCGACAAGGGTCACAGGAAGGTGGGTGTGCTGGGATTCAGTTTCAAGGCGGGAACGGACGATTTGCGGGAGAGCCCGGTGATTGAAGTGATCGAACGGCTTCTCGGCAAGGGTTACGATCTGCGCATTTACGACCGGAACGTCAACATCGCAAGCCTGGTGGGGGCGAACCGGGACTTCATTCTCCACCGCATTCCCCACATTTCGCGGCTCATGGTGGATCAACCAGCCGCGATTCTCGAGCATGCGGAAACCATTGTGGTCGGCAACCGGGATCCGGAGTTCCAGACCGTTCTTGGTCAGGTGCGGGACAACCAGACGGTAGTCGATTTTGTTCGTATCACCGATCGCAGGAGCGAAAATGGCAAGTACGACGGCATTTGCTGGTGAGCGGATCGAATCGGACACGGGGCGCGCGGCTTTGCGCAGCGCGGTGTTCACTTCGATCGAACGTCTGGTGCACTGGCTCAGGGCGAACGATTACCAGGGCTACGACACTTTCGACGGATTGAACGCGCGCTGGGTACGACCGCTAACATTCGAAACACGCCTCGGCCGAACTATCCTGCAGCAGGGAATCCGACGTTTTCCCATGAATCTTCGTCCACTGCTCGGGGTGAGGAAGGGATATTCGAGCAAGGGCATGGGATTCCTGGCACGGGGATTCATCCGTCTGCACAGTGCCACGCAGGCTCCGGAGTGGGCAGAAGAGGCGGAGCGCGCACTTGAGTGGCTCATGGCGCATCCCTCTCCCGGGTACAGCGGAGCGTGCTGGGGCAATCATTTCGACTACCAGTCGCGCGGATTTTATCTTCCCCGGGGAATGCCGACCGTGGTCTGGACCTCGCTGATCGGCCATGCGTTTCTTGACGCGTGGGATCACTTTGGCAGAGAGCAGTATCTGCAGATGGCGGTCAGCGCCTGCACCAGCGTCCTGCGCGACCTGACGCGGATTCCCGATGGAACGGGGACGTGCATCAGCTACATTCCGGGGTTGGATTGCCAGGTGCACAACGCTAATACGCTCGGGGGCAGCCTGCTGGCGCGGACCTGGTTGCATACCGGAACGGAGGAATACCGCGAAGTTGCCCGGCAGGCGCTCGCCTACACGGCGCAATATCAGCGTCCCGACGGATCGTGGTGGTATGGAGAGCGGGAGGATATGCACTGGGTGGATAATTTCCACACCGCCTATGTCCTCGACTGCTTCCGGTACTATGCCGCGGCTACCCGAGACGACTCGTTTGGCGAAACCATGGAACGCGGTTATCGGTACTGGAAAGAGACGTTTTTCCTGCCGGATGGAACGCCCAAATACTACGACCGCAAGGTCCTGCCTCTCGACATCCAGTGCTGCTCCCAGGCGATCGACACTCTGGTGCTCTTTTCCGAGCGGGATCCGGAGAGTCTGGCTCTCGCGGGGAAAGTGACGCTCTGGACGCTCAGAAATATGCAGGGTGGGGATGGCCACTTCTACTATCGCCGGTACAACCCGTGGCTGGTGAACAAGACAGCTACGTTGCACTGGGGACAGGCGACGATGTTGTCGGCGCTGGCCGGCCTGTATCAAAAGCTTTCCCAGGATGAGAGGGCCCGTTGACGCGGAAAGTTCTGATCATTGTCGAGAATCTGCCGGTCCCCTTCGATGCCCGTGTATGGAAGGAGGCTCTGGCGCTGCGCGCGGCGAACTACGAAGTGACCGTGCTGTGTCCGCGCGGAAAGGGTTATGACCGGGGATATGAGGAAATAGCGGGAATCGCGATCTATCGGCATCCCATGCCGCGGGAAGGCAGCAGCCCCCTGGGCTATCTCCGGGAATACGGGATCGCTCTGTTCTGGCAATTCTTCTATGCCTGGTGGATTTTCGCCCGCCGCGGATTTCACGTGATTCAGGGCTGTAATCCACCGGACGATATTTTTCTGATCGCCCTGCTGTTCCGGCTGTTGGGCGTCAAATATATCTTCGATCATCACGATGTAAACCCGGAATTGTATTTCTCGAAATACGGGCGCAAAGACATCTTCTACAGGATCCAGGTGATCCTCGAGCGACTGACTTTTCTTTCCAGCAGTGTGGTGATCTCCACCAATCAGTCGTACCGGGAGATCGCAATCACCCGTGGCAAGCTGGATCCCAATCATGTTTTTGTTGTGCGCAATGGTCCGGACCTCGCGACTTTCAACCCGGTCCCACTCGATCCTTCGCTCAAATACGGCAAGCCGTTTCTCGTGGGTTATGTAGGAACCATGAATATCCAGGAGGGCCTGGATATCCTGATCGAGGCGGCCGAACACATCCGCAAACTGGGCCGGCGTGACGTGCATTTCACCTGTGTGGGCGGTGGCCCGGAGCTGGGCAAGCTCCGTAAGCTGGTGGCCGAGAAGCAGCTGGACGACATGTTCAATCTGACGGGCAGAATTCCCGATGGAGCGCTGCTCAGAATCCTTTCCTCCGCGGATGTCTGCGTAAATCCGGATCGTCCGTGCGAGATGAACGATATCTCCACCATGATTAAGATCATGGAGTATATGGCTCTGGGTAAGCCGATCGTTCAGTTCGATCTGAAGGAAGGACGCAACAGCGCCCAGGAATCTTCGCTGTACTGCGATCCCGACAACCAGGTCCCTGATTTTGCGGCGAAGATTCTGTGGCTGCTCGATCATCCCGAGGAGAGGCAGCGCATGGGCGCCTTCGGGCGGGCGCGGGTCGAAAAGGAACTGGCGTGGGAGTTTTCGATCGCTCCGCTGCTGGCGGCATATGACTGCGCCTTCGGCGGAAACGTCGAGAAGCCATCGCTGGAAACGGATGCGACGAGGCCCTGATGACCAAGCCTCTGGTGTCCATCCTCGTCCCGGCCTACAACGCAGAACGCTGGATCGCGGAAACGCTGCGCTCGGCGCTCGCGCAGACCTGGCCGCACAAAGAGATCATCGTGGTCGACGATGGTTCGCGGGACCGCACTCTGGAAGTGGCGCGGCAGTTCGCCGGCAGGGGAGTGCGGGTGGTGAGCCAGAAGAATCAGGGAGCCTCAGCCACGCGCAATGCAGCATTCCAGCTTAGCCGCGGCGATTATATTCAGTGGCTCGATGCCGACGATCTGCTGTCTGCAGACAAGACATCGCTGCAGGCAGAAAGGGCGGAGAAGCTGAACGATCCGCGAATGCTGCTCTCCTGCGGATGGGGCAGCTTTCTCTATCGATACAGCCGCGCGCGTTTCCAGCCCACGCCGCTGTGGTGCGACCTTTCTCCCGCCGAATGGCTGCTGCGCAAGATGTCTCTGAATCTGCATATGCAGACGGCGACCTGGCTGGTGAGCCGGGAGCTGACCGAAGCTGCGGGCGCCTGGAATACGACGCTGCGGGTGGACGACGACGGCGAGTACTTCTGCCGCGTTCTTCTTGCCAGCCACGGCGTGTCGTTTGTCCCGGGAGCCAGAGTCTACTATCGAGCGTCGGGCGCGGGCAGCGTCAGTTATATAGGACAATCGGATGCCAAACGCGAGTCACAATGGCAGTCAATGCAGTACCACATCGCGTATCTTCGCTCGCTCGAGGATTCGCCCCGGACCCGCGCAGCCTGTGTGACCTATCTGGGCAGCTGGCTGATGTTTTTCGATCCCGAGCGGCCCGAGCTGATCGGGAAGATACAGCTCGCGGCACGCGAGCTGGGCGGAGAACTGGCCATGCCTCGTCTGCCCCGCAAGTATTCGTGGCTGGGCTGGTTCGGCGGCAAAATGGGCCGGCGAGCGCAGATGGTGATGCCCCGACTGAAGTGGTCCGTTCTGCGCTTCTGCGACCGGTTTCTGTATATGCTGGAGAGACGAGAATCGCAGGCCGGCTAACCATGGCAACCGGGGCTTCGTAAGCCGGCGGCCACCTGGGATCAGCGTCCGAGCGAGGACCAGGCGCTTCCCGTCCGGTTCATCTATTTATTCTGGAGATCATCATGTCGAGAATTGCCCTGGTCACAGGAGCGGAAGGATTCATCGGTTCGCATTTGGTTCGCTTCCTGCACCGGAAGAACTGGAAGGTGGTCGCAACCTACCGTCTCTGCCGGGCGGAGCCTCTGCCCAGCGCGCCGGGTCTGGTGTACGAACAGTGCGATCTGCGGAACGGCCAGCGGGTCGAGCAGGTTTTCAGCAAGCATGAACCGACGCACGTCTTTCACCTCGGCGCACAGAGCTTGCCGACGATTTCGTGGGCCGATCCGGTGGAGACTTTCGAGTCGAACATCATGGGTTCGCTGCATCTCTTCGAGGCGATTCGCCATCGGAAGAAGCCGCCGGTGGTGGTGTCGGCCTGTTCAAGCGCGGAATACGGACACGTTCCGCCCGCCGCCATCCCGGTAAAGGAAGAACAACCGCTCCACCCGCTGCACCCGTACGGTATCAGCAAGGTCGCTCTTGATCTGCTGGCGCGCGAATATTTCCGGGATTACGGAGTCCCGGCGGTGAATTTGCGCCTGTTCAATACGACCGGACCGGGGAAGACGAGCGACGCACCGTCGGATTTCGTGCGGCAAATCGTGCGGATCCGGAAGGGGCAGCAGCAGCCCGTGATCGAGGTGGGAAATTTGAAGCCGCGGCGCGCCTTTCTGGACGTTCAGGACACGGTGCGCGGTTTCTACATGGGCGCGCTCCGGGGGAAACGCGGAGAGGTGTACAACCTGTGCGCGACCGGGACCCACACCATTGAGACGATCCTGCAAACGGCTCTCCGTCTGGCCCGCGTGAAGGCGGAGATTCGTCCGGTTCCGCGTCTGATGCGGCCCTCGGATGAGAAGATCATTTTCGGTGACACCGGCAGAATGCGGCGCGACACGGGATGGAAACCTCTGCAGACGCTGGAACAGACCCTGTCGTCGATGATTGATTATTGGGAACAGGCGATTTGATGCAGCTGCAGGATTCCGTTGCAGAGATGCCAGTGATCGAGCCACCCTTGCCCGAGGAAGGCGCGGAAGCGTCGGCGCCGGAAGGACCCGTTGCTTTGCTGACCGGCGGCTTCGATCGCCCCTATGCGTACGGGCTGGCAACGGCGCTGGCTGCGCGCGGGGTGGCGCTGGAGGTCATCGGCGCAGATGAGCTTGATACTCCCGACCTGCGTTCACTGCCACGGCTGCGTTTTTTCAACTTCTATGGGGATCCGCGCCGCCGATCGCAGGCAGGACGATGGCTGCAGAATCTCCTGGTGTATCTGCGCATCCTGCGCTATGCGGCTGTTGCCCGGCCGGGAATCTTTCACATCCTCTGGAACAATCGGCTACAGGTATTCGATCGCACGCTTCTGATGTTGTATTACAAAGCTCTGGGACGCAAGATTGTGCTGACCGCTCACAACGTCAATGCCGGGCGGCGGGATGCCGCGGACTCGCGCCTGAATCGCTGGTCGCTCAAAGCGCAATATCGCCTGATGGATGCGGTATTCGTCCATACGGAAGCGATGAAAGCGGACCTGGTATCGAACTATGGGGTGCGGAAGGAAGTGGTCAGCGTCATCCCATTTGGGATCAACAACTCGGTGCCGGTTACCGATCTGAGCTGCGCCGAGGCGAAGCGCAGGCTGGGGATCGGTCCTGAGGAACGGGCCATTCTGTTCTTTGGAAGCATTCGGCCGTACAAAGGGGTGGAGTTCCTGGTCCATGCCTTTCAGCAAATAGCAGCCCGCGATCCGCGCTATCGGCTGATGATTGCCGGCGAGCCGAAGAAAGAAGCTCCCCGGTACTGGAAGGACATCGAGGAGAGCATCGCGCGGGGGCCGGCCTCCGATCGGGTGATCCGGCACATTGACTTCATTCCAGACGAGGATACAGAGCTTTATTTCAAGGCGGCCGACGTTCTGGTGCTTCCCTATACCCATGTTTATCAGAGTGGCGTTCTTTTCCTCGGATATAGCTTTGGACTTCCGGTGGTAGCGGCAGACGTGGGAACGCTGCGCGACGATGTCGAGGAGGGGAGAACCGGCTTCGTCTGCCGGCCGCGCGATGCGGATGACCTTGCCGCATCGCTGGAGACTTACTTTGCCAGCGACCTGTTCCGCAACCTGGAGCGGCGGCGCGCGGAGATCCGGGCATTTTCGGTGCAACGTAATTCCTGGGAAACGGTGGCCGCAACCACGTGCGCCGTCTATCGTACCCTTGAGAAACAGCACGTTCGATGAAGACGTAATGCACCTTAGCGCAGCGATGTGGGCAGATCGGCCCGTCGCGGCCGCGGCGATTCCCATGAGGCAGAACGCGTGATCATCACAAGAACACCATTCCGCATTTCGTTTTTCGGCGGCGGTACCGATTACCCCGTCTGGTACCGTGAGCACGGCGGGTCGGTTATTTCGACGACCATCAACAAGTACTGTTACATCAATTGCCGGCGGATGCCGCCGTTCTTCGACTATCACAGCCGCGTCTCCTATTCGAAGGTTGAAAACGTACGTCGGAATGGAGAGATCCAGCACCCGGCGGTGCGTGGATGCCTGCAGTATCTGGGATTCGAGGAAGGGCTTGAGGTGCATCACATCGCCGACCTGCCCGCCCGCACCGGTCTCGGAACCAGTTCGGCGTTCACGGTTGGCCTGTTGCTGGCTCTCTATTCGCTGCGGAACCAGATGCGCGACAAGCGCTCGCTCGCTCAGGACGCGATCCACGTGGAGCAGGATGTTCTTGGCGAAGCCGTGGGGGCTCAGGACCAGGTGAGCGCGGCTTACGGCGGCCTGAATCGCATCGACTTTGAGCAAAATGGGGCGATCGAAGTGCGGCGTATTCCTCTTTCCCAGGAGCGGATGGCAGGGCTGGAAGAGCATCTGGCCCTGTATTTCACCGGGTTTTCCCGTACCGCTTCAGAAATCGCGCAGGAGCAGCTGCGCATGACACCGCACAAGCAGCAGGAATTGCAGCGCATGATGGAATTCGTCGCCGAAGCAGAGGCGGTGCTGACCAGTTCCACTGCCCCGATCGGCGAACTGGGGCGGCTAATGCATGAGGCGTGGCAGGTGAAGCGGTCGTTGACCAGCAAAATCTCCAATCCCGCAATTGATGAGATTTACGAGGCCGGCCGAAGCGCCGGCGCGGTGGGTGGGAAGTTGCTGGGCGCCGGCGGGGGTGGCTTCATGCTTTTCATGGTTCCACCGGAGAAGAGAGCGGCATTGCGGGCACAGCTCAGAAAATTGCTGTGCGTTCCATTCTCCTTCTCGATGCGTGGCAGTGACGTGTTGGTCTACGAGCCAGAGGAACCCTACGACCGGTCGCTGACGAAGGAGCGGGAGCTGGTCTACGCGGAGCACGGCGAGTGAGGGCCTTCGGACTTTTATGAGCGAATTCCTGCAGTTGGAAGAGAGCGGGCTTGTGCAGCAATCCGAGAAGCCGGTGCAACGTCGTACTCTGCGTGAGCGCTACCTGGGGATCCAGATGCGGTTCTGGAAGCACTGCCCGGCAGGGTGGCGCAGCAGTTGGATCGGAAAGAGATGGGGCTGGCACATCCATGCGCTGGTTCGCGCGCTCTCGTCGCGCCAGCAATATTTCGCGACGTTTTTTCTGCGCAATCGACCGGAAATGAACCTGATGTGTCGTCTGCTGGAGCAGAAGCCGCGGGGGGCGCAAGTCCGCATCGCAATTCTCGCCTGCAGCAAGGGAGCTGAAGTCTATTCGATTCTGTGGGCGATTCGCTCCGCGCGTCCCGACCTGGATATTCGCGTGCATGCCCTGGATATCTCGCCGGAGATCGTGGAATTTGCCAGCCAGGGCATTTATTCACTGCAGCCCCCGCCCGGAGAGGGTGAAGCGGCCGGCCAGCCCGGGGACGTCGCCCGAACGACACATCGCGACCAGCGCGCTCCGCTCTTCGAACGTGTGTCGGAGGCGGAGATGGAGCAGATCTTCGAGATGGACGGCGATGAAGCGAAGGTGCGCCCCTGGCTGCGGGAAGGCATCACGTGGAGCAGCGGCGACGCCGGTGATCCGGCGCTGGGGGAGCAACTGGGCCCACAGGATCTGGTCGTCGCGAATCGATTCCTGTGCCATATGACCCCGCCGGTTGCGGCGCGGTGTCTGACCAACATTGGTCGGTTGGTTGCGCCCGGCGGCTACTTGTTCGTTTGCGGTATCGACATGGACGTGCGCGCTCGGGTCGCGCTCGCACAACGCTGGAAGCCGGTGACGGAGATGATTTGCGAAATCCACGATGGGGATGTGTCGCTGCGCGAAGGCTGGCCGCTGGAATACTGGGCGTTGGAGCCGTTGCGCGATGACTTGCCAAACTGGCAGATGCGCTACGCTTCGGCATTCCAAATCGGCGAAACGATCTAGCGTCCGCGATCAGCAGATACCAGGGAACTATGCACGGTCTGAAATTCTCATTCGACACCAAACGCGCTCCCCGCATTCTCTGTCTTGGAGCGCACTCCGACGACATCGAAATTGGGTGCGGCGGCACCATTCTGCGACTGCTTCAGGATTATCCCGGGAGCATTTTCACTTGGGTAGTCTTCAGCGGTTCTGCGCAGCGGGCAGCCGAAGCGCGTCGGGCAGCCGAGTTGTTCGCCGGCGACGCGATTGCGGGAGGTCCAAGGCTGCTCAGCTTCCGCGATGGGTTCTTGCCGTCCATGGCCGCGGAAGTGAAGGAGGTCTTCGAGGATCTGAAATTGGTTTCTCCCGACCTGGTCTTCACGCACAACCGCCGGGACGCGCATCAGGATCATCGCCTCTTGGCGGAACTGGCCTGGAATACGTTCCGCGACCACCTGATCCTCGAATACGAGATTCCGAAATACGACGGTGACCTCGGACAGCCGGCCGTATTTGTGCCGCTGCCGCCGGAGATCGTTCAAAAGAAGGTCGATTACCTCCTCCAGGCGTTTGATTCACAGCGAGAGAAGCGGTGGTTCGAGGCCGAGACCTTCCGTTCCCTGATGCGACTGCGGGGCATGGAGTGTAACGCCTCCAGCGGCTACGCTGAAGCGTTTTATGCCCGCAAGCTCGTTCTGTGATCACCAGGATGTGTTGTCAATAGCACGGAGGATAACCTCTGTGTTCCATCAGATCGTGGGTCCGGCGTGTATTCTGAAGCGAACGATCCCACAAATTGCCCTGGTCCGGCGATGGTTATAACTGGTTCGGAAAGTAATGCCTGGCGAGCCAGGCAGGGATACAGCACGCAGGGGCGCATCGGTCAGCGGTATGAACATCGACACGGCACTTCAAAAGCTTGAGACAGATGGGCGGCCGATCCAGGTGGGCCTGGTGGGCGCCGGCGCATCGGCGCGCGCCGTAGCTCTTCAGCTGGGAACGCCGGTGCCGGGCATTCGCCTCGCCGGGATCGCCAATCGAACAGCGGCTCATGCCGAGCGTTCATTGCAAGAGGCCGGCATTACGAGGTGGCGCAGCGCGTCATCTGCCCAGGCGGCGGAGGATGCAGTTCGCCAGGGTGCGGCGGTGCTTACTGAAGACCCGTCGGTGCTGACCGGTTGTGATGCGATCGACGTGATCGTAGAAGCGACCGGGACGATTGCGCCAGCCGCCCGCACGGTTCTGGATGGCCTGGAGCATGGCAAGCACGTTGTGCTGGTGAACGCTGAACTGGATTCTCTGCTTGGTCCCATTCTGAAAGCAAAGGCGGATCAGGCCGGTGTGGTTCTGACTCACACGGACGGGGATGAGCCGGGAGTCGCCATGACCCTGTTGCGCTATTTGCGCTCCACAGGGATGCGTCCAGTGGCCGCCGGGAACCTCAAGGGGATGGTGGACTATTACCGGACACCGGAGACGCAGCGAAATTTCGCCGCAGAGCGCGGCCTCGACCCCTGGAAGGTGACCTCGTTTGCAGATGCGACGAAGCTTTCCATGGAAACGACGGTTTTGTCCAACGCGACCGGTTTTCATGCAGGCCGCCGCGGAATGTATGGGCCAGCCTGCAAAGAGGTTCAGGAGATGGCCGGCCTTCTTCCTGTCGAGCAGATGCTCGACTCGGGTCTGGTCGACTACGCGCTTGGCGCGGCGCCCTACACGGGCGCATTTGTAATCGTCCACGAGGAGAACGTCCTGAAGCGTGCGCAGCTCGCTTACTACAAACTCGGTGACGGTCCCTTTTACGTGTTCTACACGCCGTTCCATCTGCCTCATGTCCAGATTGCGTCCACCATCGGCCGTGCGGTGATTCATCGGGATGCGACGGTCGCGCCGCTGGAAGGACCGGTTTGCGAAGTGGTGGCGGTGGCAAAGCGCGATTTGCAGGCCGGGGAACGTCTGGACGGAATCGGCGGATTCTGCACGTATGGATTGATTGACAACACCGCGACGGCCCGCAGCATGGATGCCCTGCCCATCGGCCTTTCCGCTGGCTGTGTTCTGCGCCGGAATATCGCCAAAGATGATGTGCTTTCGGTTCACGACGTTGAATCGCTGGCGGGCGGTCTGGCAGTGTCCCTTTGGGAAGAGCAGCGGAAGCGCTGGCAGGTCCAACTGGAGACGGGCTCACCCGGCACCATGCTGACGGAAGCCGGTGGCGTGAGGGCGTGAGGAAAAAGCATGGATGAGCAACTGACAGGGAAGCGGGTTCTGGTGACGGGCGCCAGCGGATTCATTGGCGCTCATCTGTGCCGCCGCCTCCATCAGGAGGGAGCCGAGGTCCACGCCGTTTACCGGTCGCAGGCTCCTGAAGACCGTGGGGGATTCAACTGGTTGCAGGCGGATGTGGCGGATTGGGGACAGGCGCGGCGCATCGTCCGTGAGACCCTGCCGGACATCATTTACCACCTGGCCAGCCATGTGAAAGGGGCTCCGGATCTGGAACATGTCCTGCCCACGTTTCAAAGTAATTTGCAAAGCACGGTGAACCTGCTCACCCTTGCAGCGGAAACAAATCGGCCCAGGGTCGTGCTCACGGGCTCCCTGGCGGAACCCGACGTGCAAAACGGGGAACTGTTTCCCTCCGCCCCGTACGCTGCTGCCAAGTGGGCCAGCAGCGGATATGGGCGCATGTTTCACGCGCTGTACCAGGTGCCGGTGGTCATCGCCCGGGTGTTCATGGTGTACGGCCCGGCGCAAAAGGATCTGACCAAACTGATTCCTTATGTTTGCCTCTCGCTCCTTGAGGGAAAGGCGCCGAAGATCAGCAGCGGCGGTCGTCTGGTGGACTGGATTTATGTTTCCGATGTGGTGGATGGCTTCGTAAGGCTGGGGCTGGCTTCGGGGATTGAGGGAGAGACACTGGAACTGGGTTCGGGTTCACTCATCTCTATTCGTGAAATTGTGGAGAAAGTGGCCGATATCGTTCAACCGGGTGCAAAGCTGGATTTCGGAGCGTTGCCGGACCGCCCGCTCGAACCGGTCAGGATTGCCACGATCGCGAAGACAGAGAAGAAGATCGGCTGGAAGCCGACAGTGCCGTTGGACGAAGGCCTGCGGCGCACAGTGGAATGGTATCGAGCGGAACTGCAGCGAACTGCGTACGCCGGCGCTGCGAATAGCTGAGATTTCGCAGCAGGACATAACCAAGGAGATCGCATGGAGAAGATCGCAATTCTGGGTTCAGGCATGGCTGGCTTCGGGGCAGCCCACCGGCTGCACGAGGAAGGCATGCCGTCCGTCGTCTATGACCGCAACAGCTACCTGGGGGGGCACACCGCTTCCTTCCGGCACGAAACGGGCTTCATCTTCGACGAAGGACCCCACGTCTCGTTCACCAAACACGAGCGGCTGCAAAAGTATTTTGCCGACAACGTGGGCCAGAAATACGAGGTCATTCACTCCCATCCCAATAACTACTGGAAGGGATACTGGATCAAGCACCCGGCGATCTGCAATCTCTCGGGGCTTCCCACGGACCTGGTGGTCAACTGTCTCCGCGATTTTATCGAAGCGCAGCATAAGCAGCAGGCTGAGGGCGAGTCGTCGGCCGTCCGGACGTATGCGGAATGGCTGTATGCCAGCTATGGCCGCACCTTCGCCGAGACATTTCCCATGGAATATGGGTATAAGTTCCATACCACCACAGCGGACAACATGAGCATTGACTGGCTTGGGCCGCGCCTTTATCGAGCCAAGCTCGAGGAGGTCCTCGCTGGCGCGGTCTCCCGGGAGACCCGGGACGTCCACTATGTGGACTACGTTCGGTATCCGACTTATGAGGGCTTCGTCAACTATCTGAGCGCTCTGCCGAAGGAAACCACCGTGCAGCTCGGGTACCAGGTGGTGCGGATCAATCCAAAGGAGCGGACGCTCCAGTTCGCCAACGGCGAGGTCGCCGATTACGATGCGGTGATCTCTTCGGTTCCGCTGACGGACCTGATCCCGATGATCGCGGGCGCACCTGAGGATGTCGTGGCGGCGGCTGCTCGTCTGGCCTGTACCAGCTGTGTCCTGGTCAACCTCGGCGTCGACCGGGCCGACCTCTGCGACGGGCAGTGGACCTATTTCTATGATCGCGACATCTGCTTTACGCGGCTGAGCTTCCCTCATATGTTCTCGCCCCATACCGCGCCTCCAGGATGCGGTGGGATTCAGGCCGAGGTGTATTTTTCCAGGAAGTACAGGCCGCTGCAGGGATCGCCCCAGGACTGCGTGGAGCCAGTGCTCCGCGATCTGAAGCGGTGCGGCATCCTGCGCGAAACGGACAAAATTGTGCACACCAGCGTGTCTGTCTGCGGGCATGCCCAGGTCATCTTCGATCTGGAGCGCGCGGACGCTCTGGCCGTCGTTCATGGTTATCTCGACGATATCGGAGTCGCTTACTGCGGGCGCTATGGGGACTGGCTCTACACCTGGACGGACGAGGCTTTCATGAGCGGCGAAAATGCTGCTCAGAAGACGCTCGAACGGCTGGCCGTTGGCAAGGCGAAGTAAGTGAAGTACGAGGGGGATTCCTGCGATGTCAGGCGAAGTCAGTAAGGGGCATGGCAACTGTCGGTTCTGCGGAGCCAGCTTGTGCCACACAGTTGTGGATTTGGGTATGTCTCCTCTGTGTGAAAGCTATCTTCTTCCGGAGCAGACGAACCAGATGGAGCCGTTCTACCCGCTCCACGTTTTTGTCTGCGATCGGTGCTTTTTGGTTCAGCTGGAGCAGTATGTCAGCGCCGACGATATCTTCACCGAGTATGCCTATTTCTCGTCTTATTCAAAGAGCTGGCTGGAACATGCGAAACGCTACACGGATCTGATGTGCAGCCGATTTCCCATCGACGGCACCAGCCTTGTTGTGGAACTGGCGAGTAACGATGGCTATCTTTTGCAATATTTTGTCGAGAAGAAGATACCCGTGCTGGGAATTGAGCCGGCTGCGAATGTCGCCAAGGTAGCCGAAGAGAAGGGGGTGCCGTCCGTCGTCCGGTTCTTTGGCCGGGAACTGGCCGAGGAGCTGGCAGCGCAGGGAAAAAAAGCAGACCTGCTGCTGGGAAATAACGTGCTGGCGCAGGTTCCGGATGTTCGGGATTTTGTTGCCGGGATGAAGATCCTGCTTAAGCCGAAAGGCGTGATTACGCTTGAATTCCCTCATCTTCTCCGGCTGATGGAAGAGAACCAGTTCGACACCATCTATCATGAGCATTTTTCCTACTTCTCCTTCCTGGCGGTAACCAATATCCTCGAAGGGTTTGATCTGAAGATCTTCGACGTTGAGGAGTTGCCGACCCACGGCGGCTCGCTGCGCGTCTATGCGTGCCACAAAGAGGATATGGACCGGGCAATCCTGCCGCACGTAGCGGAGTTGGAGCGGCGCGAGGAGGAAGCCGGCGTTGGGCGCCTCGCAACCTACTCTGCTTTCGCCGAGCAGGTAAGGGAAACCAAGCGCGCTCTGCTGGGATGTCTGATTCAGGCGAAGCGTGAGGGCAAGTCGGTGGCGGGCTACGGTGCGCCGGGCAAATCGGCAACCCTTCTGAATTATTGCGGAATCGGCACAGATTTCATCGATTACACGGTGGATCGGAACCCTTACAAGCATGGACGCTTCACCCCGGGAACCCATATCCCCATCTTTCCTCCGGAAAGGATCCTCGAGACGCATCCGGATTACCTCCTGATCCTGCCCTGGAATCTGCGGAGCGAAATCATGGAACAGATGACTTGCATTCGCGACTGGGGCGGGAAGTTCATCGTACCGATCCCGGAAGCGAAGATTGTTTCTTAGTCCCGGCAGCGTGGGGACGCGCAGGGCCTATTTCAGGTGCAGGAGGTGGCCTCGATGAAAGTTGTGCTTTTTTGCGGTGGTCTCGGGATGCGAATCCGGGAGGCGGGGGAAAGCACGCCGAAGCCTATGGTGCTGGTCGGCGAGCGGCCAATTCTGTGGCACGTAATGAAGTATTATGCTCACTTCGGACATAAGGACTTCATTCTCTGCCTCGGCTATCGAGCGGACGTCATCAAGAATTACTTTATTAACTACAGCGAGTTCATCTCCAACGATTTTGTGTGGCGAAATGGCGGAAAGGAGATGAAAGTCTTCAACTCCGACATTGACGACTGGACGATTACGTTTGCCGATACCGGTCCCAGCGCCAACATCGGCGAGAGGCTGAAGGCGGTTGAGAAGTATCTTGATAAGGACGAGATGTTCCTGGCGAATTACAGCGATAATCTGACCGATTTTCATTTGCCGGATATCGTCTCAGCCGCACAGAAAGAGAGAAAGATTGGTGCGTTTCTGTGTGTGCCTCCGAATTTGAGTTGCCATGCCGTATCCGTGGACGAGCGGGGGCTGGTGCAGGGGATCAAGAACATGGGTCGTTCGGAGCTGGTGATCAACGGGGGATACTTCGTGTTCAATCGGGCGATTTTTGACTATATCCGGCCCGGAGAAGAACTGGTTCAGGAGCCTTTCCAAAGGTTGATTGCGGAGAAACAGCTTCTGGGTTACATGTACGACGGTTTCTGGAAGAGTATGGATACCTTCAAGGAGAAGCAGGAACTCGACGATCTTTACCGAAAGGGCTGCGCTCCGTGGCAGCTTTGGCGCGGGCAGGACGGGACGCAGGAATACGCCGCCAGCGGAAATGGAATTATGGCGATCCCGGTAGCGGGGCCGAAGCGCTGAGAAAGCTTAACGGTATGCCGAGTCGATTGCGGCTGAGTAATTTCCAATAACCAGCGGGAAGTTGGAAGGGAGAGCAACAATGCGTGTTCTGGTGACGGGCGATAAGGGATATATCGGTGCGGTGCTGGTGCCGATGCTGCTGCAGGATGGACATTCGGTGACAGGTCTGGATGCGGATTGGTTCGAGCACTCCGCGTTTAGCGAGTTACCGGCGCAGATTTCAAGCATGCGTAAGGATGTGCGGGATGTGGAGGTGGCGGATCTGAAGGGTTTCGACGCGGTGATTCACCTGGCCGCCCTCTCCAATGACCCCCTGGGCGATTTGGATTCTTCTCTAACCGACGATATCAACCATCGGGCCTCGGTACGTCTGGGTAAGCTGGCCAAAGAGGCAGGCGTGGAACGTTTTCTGTTTTCCTCCTCGTGCAGCACCTACGGGGCCGCCGGCGGCGATGCGTTGCTGAACGAAGAGGCGGAATTGCGGCCGGTCACGGCGTACGGCAAATCCAAAGTATGCACGGAAGAGGGTCTTGCAAAGCTGGCCGACTCCGGATTCAGTCCCACGTTTCTGCGGAACGCCACAGCGTATGGAGTGTCCGCGCGGCTGCGCTTCGACCTGGTGCTGAACAATCTGGTGGCATGGGCTTACACAACGGGCCGCATTCATATCAAGAGCGACGGCACGCCGTGGCGCCCGATCGTTCATATCGCGGACATCAGCCGGGCATTTATCGCCATGTTGACCGCCCCGCGCGAGCGGATTCACTGTCAGGCCTTTAATGTCGGTCTGACGACCGAGAACTATCAGATCCGGCAGCTGGCCGACATCGTGAACGAGATCGTGCCTGACTGCAAGATCGAGTTTGCGGCCGATGGCGGCCCGGACCTGCGCTGTTATCGGGTGGACTTCAGCAAGCTGGCACGCATCTTGCCGGAGTGCAAACTACAGTGGACCGCACGCGAGGGAGCGAAGGAGATCTATCGTGCGGTCCGAGAGTATGGTCTGAAGCCCGATGAGTTTGAAGGGCCACGCTTCCGAAGAATTTCGCACATTCAGTCGCTCATCAGTACCGGGCGTCTCGATGCAGCGCTGCGCTGGCGGGACCGGGGAAATAGCGAAGAGAAGCAGCTGCAAATGTCTGAAGCCCACTAACGATTCCGAGGAGGCCTGCCGCTGCTGCGATCCGGCGAACCCGGGAACAGGAACGGAGCCAATTCGGAGGAGGGGGCTCGTTCCGAATGGGCAGGGTCATTGATTCTCATGCCGATCAGAGTTGGCCTCCTGAATCACATGGGAGGGGGAAATCTCGGAGACGATGCCACCGTCGAGGCGGTCATCCAACATATTCATCGCCGGTGGCCTCATGCGGAGATCATCGCACTCTCCATGAATCCGGCCGATACGGCGCTGCGCCATGGAATTCCCTCCTACCCGATCCGCCGGCAGAACTGGAGCCGGGAGGCTGCACCGGAACAGATCCGGGAGTTATCGGATTCCGGGCTTCGGGCCGCAGTCCGGCGGCACCAGCGCCTCTACCGCTGGCTGCGTCCGCTGGGCGCAGTCGTTAACGCAAGCGTCAGAGCCATTCTGGGCCGTCCCGATTCGGTGACGGGTGAACTGCGCCTGCTGATCCGCTCGGTCGGCCTCACCCGAAAACTCGACATCCTGGTAATCTGTGGCGGCGGTCAGTTGCTTGACTCCTGGGGCGGCCCATGGAGGTTCCCGTTCACGCTCTTCAAGTGGACGTTTTTGGCCCGACTGCTGCGCGTCCCCTGCTTTTTCCTGAATGTCGGCGCGGGCCCGCTGCGCCAGCCTCTGAGCCGCTGGTTCATTCGACGCGCGCTGTTCCTGGCGGACTATGCCTCTTTCCGGGACAGCGAGTCGCGAGCGTTGATCGAGCAGATCGGCTTTACGGGCAGGACCGAAGTCCATCCGGACAACGCCTATAGCCTCGAGTTTCCGCGGGAATCTTCGGCAAGCAGCCTCCCGGAGAATGAAATTGTCGCCGGCATTGCCCCCATGGCTTACTGCGATCCGCGGCGGTACTGGGAGAAAGATGCGGGCATCTACCGCGGTTTTCTGAAGAGCTTCTCCGATTTTGGCACCTGGCTGACCAACCGCCAGAGTCGCGTGGCTCTGTTCAGCACCGACATCGATTTCGATGCTCAGACGCTGGCGGACCTGCGGTCGCTGATGGCAGCGGGAGGTGCGGACGCTGCCAGGATTGCGCTCGATCCGACGCCGACGCGAGAAGCGCTGTTCGCGCGGATGGCCTCGATGGATTTCCTGGTCACCTGCCGTTTCCATGGCGTGGTCTTCGCGCACCTGATGAATATTCCGGTGATTGCGCTTTCGCATCACCCCAAGGTCCGAAGGCTGATGCAGGATATCGGTCTTTCTGAATATTGTGTCGACATACGCAACTTTGACGGGGAAGTTCTGGCCACGACCTACACTTCTTTGGTCAGCAACCGAGAGGAAATCAAAAGCCGTATGGCGGTAAAGCTGGCGGAGTACAGACATGATTTGGCAGCGCAATTCGATAACGTATTCTCATCGGGGCGAGTCTTTCGATCTGCCCGAGTCTTCCCGGGGAAACTCCGGACAGAGAGAGAGAGCCAGTGACTACTCAAAATCTGCTCGTCAGTGTGATGACCCCGGTCTACAACGGTGAGGCGTATCTGGCGGAGTGCATCGAAAGCGTCCTGAACCAGTCCTACCGGAATTTCGAATACATCATCGTCAATAATCACAGCAGTGACCGGACCCTGGAGATTGCGGAGAAGTACGCAAAACTGGACAGTCGCATTCGCATTCGCACCAATGATCGGCTGGTTCCGGTCATGGAAAACCACAATATCGGCCTGAATCTGATTTCTCCGGAGTCAGCCTACTGCAAGGTCGTCTGTGCGGACGACATGATCTTCCCGACGTGCATTGAAAAGCTGGTCCGATGCGGCGAAGAGAATCCCGGCGTCGGGCTGGTCGGATGTTATCAGCAGAGCGGCAACCGGGTGCGATGGCAGGGCTTCCCCTATCCGAAAGCTGTGTTTCCGGGACACGAACTGTGCCGGAAGATTCTGCTGGGAGGGGAGCCGGAGTTTGGATTCGGCTGTCCCACCTCTCTGCTTTATCGGGCGGCCCTGGTGAGGCAGGTAGCCGAGTTCTATCCCAACCCTTCACCGCATTCGGATACGAGCGTATGCTTCCGCGACCTGCGGAACTCCGACTTCGGTTTTGTCTACGAGGTGCTCTGCTACGAGAGAACGCACGAGGAGACGGAAACCACAAGATCCCGCGGGCTTAACCGTTACGTTTCCGCCTATCTGAGCGACGTCATCGAATATGGTCCTGCCTATCTCGACAGTGAGGAACTGGAGCGTGTATTAAAGCGAGAGCTGAATCGGTATCATCGGTTTCTGGCGGCACGCCGGCTGTTTGGGCTGGAGGGCAAGGAGTTCTGGCAATATCACCGTAAGCGCCTGCAGGAGCTGGGATACCCCCTTCGCGGGCTGTGGTTTCCGAAGGCCGCGCTGCGAACGCTCATTCGGGAAGTCCTGAGTCCGCTGCAGGAGATTCGAAAACTGCGCAGGCTGATTTCTTCGGGACAACCTAACTGAAAGTCGACGAAGGAAGAGGACTGGAATGAGCGCACGATGAAGGATCTGAAGGAGAGGACCATTCGAGGCGGGTACGCGCGGATGGGCGCGCTGGCCGCAAATTTCGGCCTCCGTCTGGGCTCCCTGATGGTTCTCGCCCGGCTTCTGAACCCGAGAGACTTCGGGTTGCTGGGCATGGTCACGGCTTTTACAGGAGTGCTCAGCCTGTTCCGGGACTTCGGACTCTCTGCCGCCGCCGTCCAGCTTCCTTCGGTGACGGAAGAGCAGAGCTCGACGCTGTTCTGGGTCAATCTGCTGGTGGGAACGGTCCTCACCATTCTGGCTGTCGGCTGTGCGCCCGCGGTGAGCTCCTTCTATCATGAGCCCCGCCTGCTGGCGGTTACGGCGGTGGTCGCTTCCGGATTTCTCTTCACCGGGGCCGGCGTACAACATTCCGCCATTCTCCAGCGGGAGATGCGCTTTTCCGCTCTCGCCTTCATCGATGTGGCTTCCTGGCTGGTCAGCGTGGTTCTGGCCATCCTCGCCGCCAGGGCCGGATACGGATATTGGGCGCTGGTCATCATGAGTGTGTGCCAGCCTTTGGCGACCACGGTCGGGCTGTGGGCAGTAACCCGCTGGATTCCGGGACGGCCGCGCCGCGGGGTCGGGCTGGCATCGCTGATGCGATTCGGCGGAACCCTGACCCTGAACAGTCTGGTCGTCTACGTCGCTTCGAACTTCGACAAGATTCTGCTGGGACGATTCTGGGGCGCCGATGCGCTTGGCATTTATGGCCGGGCCTACCAGATCGTGAGGATTCCGATCGACAACCTGAACTCAGGTGCGGGCGAAGTTGCCTTTGCTGCGCTTTCCCGGCTGCAGGACGATCCTCCCCGGCTCAGGAATTACTTTCTTAAGGGGTACTCCCTGATTCTGGCCCTGACCGTTCCCGTGACTTTCGCTTGCGGAATTTTTGCCAGCGATGTGGTTCGGGTCCTGCTGGGCGCGAAATGGGGTCAGGCCGTTCCAATCTTTCGCCTCCTGTCCCCGACCATCCTGGTCTTTGCAATCTCGAACCCTCTTGGCTGGCTGCTTTCCGCCCTGGGACTGGTGTCGCGCGGGCTCAAGATCGGCCTGGTTATCGGCCCGCTCATGATTGCCAGCTATTTTCTCGGGTTGCCCTACGGACCGAAGGGTGTGGCTCTGGCCTACTCTGCCATCATGGTTCTGTGGGCTGTGCCCGGGATCCTGTGGTGTATCCACGGAACAATCTTCTCGTTCATGGATATCCTGCAAGTCATTGCGCGGCCGCTGATAGCCGTTGTCCCTGCTTCGGCTCTGGCCTTCGGCGTGAACTTTCTCATGGGACACGGCTTTCCTCCAGTCGCGAGGCTCCTGGCCGAGTCCGCCACTCTCAGCATTGCTTATCTCGCTCTGTTGTTCTTTGCGCCCGGGCAGAAATCCTTCTATTTCGAACTTCTTCGGGCACTGCGCGCAGGTTATTCGGCCAAGGACAAAGACCTGGTTTCAACACCCTGATTGAGTCCTTCGAGCGAACCTGATCGCAGATGCGGCAGGCGAGAGACAGGGCCCTGAGGAACCGTGAATCAGGCAGGGTTTCCAAAAATCGGGGGACATGCCTCGCGCACCGTCCCCTGCCGTGCCAGAGTATGCCGTCTAAGTTACCGGCTGGTTAGTTAGGAACAACCGAGCCGGTAAGCTTTGTGGGAGGAGATGGCTTCTGTCCGGTATAGGAGCTGTCCGAGGCGGTAAACTGGGAGAAGCCGAAGTTGCTCCATTGAGTATCGGTGTCATCGTAAAAACTCATTCCTGGATCGCCGGTCGTATAAGCGCTGTCGGTGCCTGTAAGTTCCTCTTTCCCGTTCTTGTAAACGGTAATCGTACTACCGCTGATAGAGGCCTTGAGGACGTCGCCGTTTGCGCAGCTATCGGAGATTGCGCCCACATAGGTGAATTTGCCGACCGCTCCGTCCCAGCGCACGATCTGCAGATAAGGTTCCGTCGGCTCAAGAGAGCAGTTGATTTCATAGCCGGTAATGGACTGCGGTGTGACGATGACCCGCAGCCGCAACTCAACCTCATGACAGCAGGCCGAGGGCGTTGAGCCGACATGAACGGTTGCCTGCGCAGTCTGATCGGGATCCCAGGTTCCCTGGAGAATCGCAGTGGGATCGCCATACTCACTGGGTTGGGAAACACCGAAGGCGAGTCCGGGAGTCGTCTGGATGTTGCCCCAGGATATTCCGGTCGTGCCTCCGTTCACCCACACGCAGCCGCTCCCCGCGTTTTCGCAGATGGGGTTTTCGGTCGCGGTGAATGAGGTTGAATAGTAGTGACTCTGTGCTGCCAGAGGCAGGGCTGCAAAGAACGCGGCAACCACCAATCCAAGACACTTCATAGTCAATCGTCCTCGTTAATCGATGTCTTCGCTCCGCCCGGTGTTTGCAGGATCCGCGAGCCACTTCTCCGGGCATGTCCCTGCAGCGACCGTTTCCTGCACATCCGCGGCGGGCACCCTGGATGCGAATGCGGGAACACTGCGCTGGCAACGACTGAGATGCAGGAATGGGCAGGCGAGGCATCCCATCTGGCCTCTGCTGGCGCACTCCGAAGTCCGAAGCATAGCAGAGCCATTTCTGAGCGGCAATTGCCGCGGCGCAGGTTTCGCAGATGTGGACGGTACTTTCGCTCGCGGCCAAACGGATTGCCTCGCTATGTTCTTTGGCCCAATAGCGCCGCTCCTGCGCTGTGTCCGGAAGTAACTTCGGCGGTCACACGACGAGCGGCCTCTATTCCGGAGCACGCCAGTTGCCGTTCTCGCCGCCCGTTAGCCTCCAGGAACAGCACGGGAAGTTGTGGATTTGATTACACATAGAGACTTTCCCGGCTTGGCTGGGCGAATACTCCTGAAGGCGATGTAAAGAAGTCCGGCAGCAGGAGAAAATCTTGCCGGAGAGTGCAGGGATGAGCTCACCGCGGGTGACCTCGGGTTTGCTTTCCGGGAAACAGGTTGGCGATCTCCCGGTCCTCCCGTCCCGTTCCGGATGCATCCGCGCAGTGAGTTTTCCCGGCGAGACAAGTACCTGAGGGCCAGCCCTGTGGAAGAAAAGTTCGGCCCCCGTTGTGGATCGAGCCCGTTCAGCACTCTGCGATCAGGGCGCAGAGACGGAGCATCCCTTAAAAACCAAAAGGATACATCAGGGTCTGTTCTCCATTTGTTCGTCATCCCCAAAGGTGCTTCGTTCTGATTACCAATCGCCTTTTAAAGACCAAAAAAGGGTGATTGACCGTGCGCCGGTTCCCCATTACCTTGAAATGCACGTAACCAGGCTTTGTTATCTCCTCCGGTGGCCTGCTGCAGGTGCCTGCAGACTGCCGGCTGCCGCTTCGTACGTTTTGGCGGCGCCAATTTTCTTTGTTCGATGGGTCCTTTGGGTCCCGCATAATGCCAGTTCTCTGTGATCGAGAGTTGTCCCGATTCGCCCGAGAGAGTCGAGGATCCCAGATCAAAACATCGGTGCAGTTTGACCAGCAACACCCAAATTCGCGAGGTTTCTTCATGTCGGCCAGCGCTTCCTGCCCTTGCCTCTCTGGTTTCTCCCTGACGCCACTTCTCAACAAACGCAGCCTGTGGATCCTTCCTCTGCTGTTACTGGTCGCTACGGCCTCTGGTTTCGCTCAGGACAGCTTTGTGGTGATGAACCCGGTAGACGACCCCACCGCGATAAATGGGGGGAATTGCTTGCCCAACGGCACGGGAGCCGCCTGCACCCTCCGCGATGCGCTGACCGCTGCGAATGTTGATACCAATTCCAGCACGATCACCTTCGATTCAGGCGTCTTCGGCACTCTTACCATCAACACCTCAAACCTTCTCGCGAATCCGGTGGCGCCTGTGACCATTCAGGGGCCCGGCAAGAGCGTGCTGACGATCTCTGGCGGATCGACGAGTCCGACGACCGGGATTACCGTTTTGGGTGTCACCTCGGGGACGGTCACGATCAATGATCTGACGATCGCAAGTGGCAATGGGGCCAGTCTTGGTAACTCCAGTGGCGGAGTGGAAATAACCGGCGGTACCGTGTCCCTCAATCGGATCAACTTCCTCAACAATACGACGGGCAGCACTGTCGCAGGAGTTGGGGGAGCTGTCTACAACGCAGCTATCCTGACCGTGACACAGTGCACATTCAGTGGGAACACAGCGAACCTCGGGGGCGCCATCTACAACGACAGTGGCGGCGCACTGAATGTGAACGGCAGCACCTTTTCCGGGAATGCAGCGTCTGATGGCGGCGGTATTTATGTCAACGCCAATACAGCCACAGTGGACAGCAGTACCTTCTCGTCCAACACTGCGAGTACTAACGGTGGCGCCATCTACAATAACGGCGGATCTACCGTTACCGTCGATAACGATACGTTCTCCGGCAATGTCGACGCGGCGAACTCCGGTGACATCTACAGTGCCGGCACGCTGACCATGAACAATAGCATCGAGACGGCAGCCGGCCAGTGCAACTCCGCCGGCTGCGGCACGGATGGCGACGGCAACGGCAACCTGGTCGCCCATGCCAACCTCAATCTGCTTCCGCTGGGCAATTACGGCGGTCCCACCCAGACCTTTCTTCCGTTGCCGACCAGCACCGCCATCTGCGCCGGAAAGCCGAGCCTAGTGCCCGGCGGCGATATCACCACCTACACCGATGAACGCGGATTCCCCGCGAATGCAAGCGCAAGCTGCGCCGATGCCGGGGCCGTGCAGACCAATTATCTGAAGGTCACCAGCACTTCGGACACGCCGCTCGGCTCCTGCACGAGCCTCGGATGCACCCTCCGCGACGCTGTTAACACGGCGGTGGCTGCGCCAATGGGCGACATTGATCTGACCGGTGTGTCGGGCACCATCACAGCCGGAAGCGAGTTCGACCTCAACCAGGACACCACGATGATCGGGCCTGGGGCATCTTCGCTGACCGTATCGGGCGGTAACACTCTGGTCCCCTTCGGCATCTTCACAAACAACGTCTATATGTCCGGAATCACGGTCGCCGACGGAAACAACACCAGCGACGGAACTGGCGGCGCTATCTACAGCCAGGGCAACCTCACTTTGAATGGCATGGCGATAACCGGGAACACCTCCCTGGGACTGCATCAGAGTGGTGGCGGCGTCTACAACAACGGCGGAGTACTGCAGGTCAGTAACAGCACGTTCGCCAATAATTCAGCCCCCTACGGCGGCGCCATATTCAACAATGACGGCGCGACCACCCTGAGCTACAGCACGCTGTCAGGGAACACGGCGACGGGGCAGGGCGGTGCGATCTACAACGGGAGCGGCCAGTCGGTCACCGTCTACAACAGCACGTTTTCCGGAAACACCGACTCCGCCAGCGACGGCGATGTGTACAGCGCGGGCGGGTTTGCCATGTATAACAGCATCGAGACGGCAGCCGGACAGTGCAACTCCGCCACGTGTCCGGCCAATGGGGTTGCAGGAAACGTTGTGGCGGCGACGGGCCTTACCCTCGCTCCTTTCGGTAACTATGGGAGCGCAGTGGCCACACTCACAACCCAGACGATGATTCCGCCGCCGGGCAGCACCGCGATCTGCGCGGGTCTCGCGGGCGATATCCCTGTCGGTGTGACCACCGACCAGCGCGGTTTCCCCAACACCAATTACTCCTATGGCGTCCCCAACTGCACAGACGCCGGTTCGGTGCAGACCAATTACCAGTCGGCGCAGTTCACGGCCTCTTCTTATTCGGGCAACGCCAACACGCCGATTAACCCGCCGCCCGTCACGGTCACCGTCACGGAAAACGGCCTGAGCCAGGGCGGCGCCCCGGTGAGCATTGGCGTCACCGGCGTCGGAACCGTGACCGGCAATGGACCCGTTACGACCGTAGCCGGGACCGGTGCCGCCTTCACGTCGCTGCAGGTAAGCGCGGTCGGAACCGGAACTGCCTCCATCTCTCCGATCACTGTGGTTAGCTCCTATAGCCTGCCGCTCGGCGCCGATGCCACGCTCAACATTGCAGCCCAGGGCGCGACGACGACGGTCACTGTTCCGGGTGTCACAACGAATTTCAGTGCCACCGATCAATCGGTCCCGATCACTGCCACAGTCAGCAGTTCACCCACGGCGCCAAATGAAGGCCAGGTGGACTTCACCGTTACTGGCGGATCCCTGCCCGGGACACACGTTATCGCCAGCGTAACCTCGGGCACCGCTTCGACTTCCTACACGATCCCCGGCGGCACGCCCACCGGTACCTACACCATCACCGGCGTCTACACGGATACCGGCGGCAGCTTCGATACCAATACCGGAACCGGCACCTTAACCGTCGCCGGTGCGCCTGCCATCACCTTCTCGGTGCCGACCCATACCTACGGGGACGCGCCCTTCGCCGTCACTGCCACCTCGAATTCTTCGGGGGCGATCACCTACAGCGTGGTCTCCGGGCCGGCGAGCGTTACGGGCAACACCGTCACGCTGACGGGTGCGGGCAGCGTGACGCTCAAAGCCAGCCAGGTGGCCGCCGGTCTCTACACGGCAGGCAGCCAGAACGCAACCTTCACGGTGAACCAGGCCACTCCCATCCTGACGGTGACCAACTCGCCGGTGACTTACAACGGCAGTGCGCAGGCTGCCACTATTTCCGTCACCGCTGCCGGCATCAGCGGGCCGGTTGGCGGCACGCCGGCCAATGTTTTATACAACGGATCGGCAACGGTACCGACGACGGCAGGGACTTACGCCGTCACGGAAGATTTCACGCCGTCGGATACGGTGGACTTCGCTTCGGTGACGGGCGCCTCGGCGGGGAACTTCGTGATCGGCAAGGGAGCGGTGACGCTGTCGGTGACCAACTCACCGGTGACGTATACGGGGAGCGCGCAGGCGGCGTTGGTGACCGGATCAGTGCCGGGCTCGGCGAGCAACGTGGAGTACAACGGCTCGGCCACGGTGCCGAGTGCGGCCGGGACCTACGCGATCACGGCGAGCTTCACGCCGACAGACACGGCGGATTACGCAAGTCTGACGGGAGCCTCGGCGGGGAACTTCGTGATCGGCGTGGCGACACCGACGATTACGTTTACCGTGCCGAACCACACCTACGGCGATCCGCCGTTTACAGTAACGGCGACCTCGAACTCGACGGGGGCCATCACCTACAGCGTTGTTTCCGGGCCGGCGACGGTTGCGGGCTCGACGGTGACGCTGACGGGTGCGGGCACGGTCGTCCTTGAGGCCAGCCAGGCGGCGACTTCGAACTACTCCGCGGGAACGCAGATGGCGACCTTCACCGTCGCATCCGCGAGCGCCACTCTGAACTTTGCGGCCATTCCGCCGCAGACCTACGGTAATGCTCCGTTCACCGTGTCGGCCAGTTCGAGCTCGACGGGTGCCATCACCTACAGCATCGTTTCCGGTTCGGCAATGGTGAATGGGGCAACTGGACTGGTCACACTTACCGGCGCGGGCACTCTGACCATCGGGGCGTCTCAGGCCGCAACCATCAACTACGCTGCTGGGACTGCCCAAACCACGATCGCTGTGGCCAGAGAGGCCTCGCAAGTCGTGGTTTCGGCCACCGCCAGCTCCATCAATCCGGGGCAGTCGGTGACGCTCACCGCAACAGTGACGCCGGCGGTTCTCGGGACGCCGACGGGCACCGTGACCTTCTTCGAAGGCACCACGCAGATCGGTTCTCCGGTACCGGTAACGGGGGGAATGGCGCAACTGTCCACAACCACTTTGTCGTCCGGTTCGGATTCGATCTCCGCGACCTACAGCGGCGATGCTAACTTCCTCACCAGCTCCGGCTCGCTCAGCGGAGGCATCTCGGTGGCGCCCCTCACCTTCACCATGACCGCCTCGCCTGCCAGCCAGACCGGGCCGTCGGGGACATCGTTCGCATACCTGCTGGCGCTGACTCCGAGCTACGGACTGTATCCGGGAACGGTGACGTTCTCGGCCTCCGGTCTGCCGGCGGGCGCGACCGCTACCTTCTCACCCAATAGCCTCGCCGCCAACGCGGGGGCGCAGAGCGTGGGGATGGCCATCACCACCGCCGCATCGACTGCCAGCGTTCAGACGTTGCGGGTGGGCCGGGGGATGGCGCCGCTGGCTCTCGCGCTGCTCCTCCTGCCGCTCGCAGGCACACGCAGAATGCGGCGTCAGGGACGGCGGTTCGGCCGCTTCCTCTGCCTGCTGTTGCTGGCGATGGCCGGAGTTGCCGCCACGACTGCGCTTACCGGGTGCGGATCGAGTGGCTATAAGCAGACAGCCACCGCGAAGAACTACACCATCACCGTCACGGCGACCAGTGGGAACATTCAGCAAACTTCCACTGTGGACCTGACCCTCCAGTAAGAGGGCGCAGATTGGTCTGTTCGCTACATGCTCCCCGTCGCCATCGGCGGGGAGCACTTTTCTACAGGCGCCTGTTGTCAGGGGCGATACTGTGTTATTGTTACGGCCTTTCGCTTCCGGTTTCTCGCTGAAACAATGAAGAGTCAGGTTCGTATTCGCTGGTCGCTGCCGCGGGGCTACCGCCCTGCCCTCGCCGTTTTTTGGAGTGATTCATGCCTTTGACTTCGGTTGACAGAACTGCTGCATTCGAGCAGCGCGTCCACGCCCGCGAAATCCGCATTGGTATTGTCGGAATGGGCTACGTTGGTTTGCCTCTGGCCCTGCTCTTCAGCGAAGAGCGTTTTCGGGTCACCGGTTTCGATATCGACGCTCGCAAAGTCGACACCCTCAATCAGGGTGGGTCGTATATCGTGCGCATACCGGGCACCGAGATCCAGCTGGCCCGGCAAAAAGGCTTTGGCGCAACCGCGGACTATAGCCAGATCGCCTCGATGGACGCGGTCATTATCTGCGTGCCCACGCCGCTGGACGAATATCACGAACCCGATCTCAGTTACGTTACGGGCACCGTCCGTAGCCTTGCCCCTCATCTGCGCGAGGGACAGCTGATCATTCTCGAGAGCACTACCTATCCCGGCACGACCGAGGAAGTAGTCATACCCCTGCTGGAGCAGGGGAATCCTTCAGGTCTTCGTGTGGCGCGGGATGCGGAAGCAACCGGCATTTATGTTGCGTTTTCTCCCGAACGGGAGGATCCCGGCAACGACACCGTCGCCCGCCGCGATATTCCCAAAGTCATTGGCGGTTGCGGTCCGGTCGCTCAGGGCATGGCCTGCGCGCTGTACGGCGCAATCTTCAACCGGACGGTACCGGTTTCTTCGCCCGCCGCGGCCGAGATGACCAAGCTGCTGGAGAATATCTATCGCTGCGTGAACATCGCGCTGGTGAACGAGCTTAAGCAGCTGTGCATGCGAATGGATCTTGATCTGTTCGAAGTCATCGATGCCGCGAAAACCAAGCCGTTTGGTTTCCAGGCGTTTTATCCGGGTCCCGGACTGGGGGGGCACTGCATCCCGATCGATCCGTTCTATCTCTCCTGGAAAGCGAAGGAGTTCGACTTCCGCACCCGATTCATCGAATTAGCCGGAGAGATCAACCTCGGCATGCCTTATTTCGTAGTCGAAAACATCATGGAGGCGCTGAGCCAGCAGGGTAAGGCGCTTCGCGGCTCGCGGGTGCTGGTTCTGGGCATGGCGTACAAGCGGGATATTGATGATCTCCGCGAATCGCCTTCTCTCACGATCATCGAATTGCTGCAAAAGCGGGGCGCTCAGGTCGAATATAACGATCCCTACTTTCCCACGGTCGGACAAGGACGCAAGTACGCGCTCAATATGACCAGCACGCCGCTGGAGCGCATTCCGGAGTTCGACTGCGTGGTCATCGTGACAGATCATTCGCAGTACAATTATCGTCAAATCGTCGATCAGGCAAAGCTGGTTGTGGATACGCGGAACGCTACCCGCGGCCTCATGGCATCGCATATCGTCCGGTGTTGATGCCCAGCAAGGGAGTCTCTCTCCCGCGAAAGCACGGACGGAACGGTCCTGGCGCAGCCGACCCAATGTACGGCTGGCCGCCACGACAGGGGCCCAATGAAAGCAAAAGTCGCGATTATCGGCGGCGGGATCGTGGGACTGGCGACCGCATACCAACTCCTGCGTCGTTATCCTGCGGTTCGTCTGCTTCTTCTCGAGAAGGAAAGCGGCCCGGGCCGTCACCAGACCAGCCACAACAGCGGGGTCCTGCATTGTGGGCTTTACTATAAGCCGGGATCGGTGAAAGCCAGACTCGCCGTGCAGGGAATCCGGCGAATGGTTGAGTTCTGCGCGACGCACGACATCCCGCACGACATGTGCGGGAAGGTCGTGGTGGCAACCGAACCGGAAGAGATACCCCGCCTCCACGCGCTGCATGAGCGGGGCATCGCCAACGGACTGGAAGGTCTGGAACTCCTCAATCCTGAGCAGATCCACGATCTGGAGCCGCACGCGGCAGGGTTGGCCGGACTGCGCGTTCCCCAGGAAGGCATCGTCGACTACAGCGTGGTTGCCCAGACGCTCACCCGCGAAATTACGGCGCTGGGTGGCGAGGTCCGGTTCTCCTCCGAGGTGAAGCAGCTGCGGGAGAACAACGGGTGGGTCATCCATACGACCAGCGGCGACTATGAAGCCGAGTTTCTCATCGGTTGCGCAGGTTTGCACTGCGACCGGGTGGGCAGGATGGGGGGAAGTCGTGATCCCATGCACATCGTCCCCTTCCGCGGGGAATACTACAAAATCCGGCCGGAGAGGCAATTCCTGGTTCGCAACCTGATCTATCCGGTACCCGATCCGAAGTTTCCATTCCTCGGCGTTCATTTCACGCGCCTGATTCATGGCGGCATTGAAGCCGGTCCCAATGCGGTCCTCGCCTTTGCTCGCGAAGGCTACCGATGGACCGATATTTCCGTGCGCGATCTTGTCGAATCGCTCACCTACCGCGGCTTCTGGCGCTTCCTGATGAAGTATCCGTCGATGTGCTGGAGCGAGTTCCACCGCTCTTTCAGCCGGCACCTTTTTGCCCGCTCCCTGCAGCGCCTGGTCCCGGAAGTGCAGATCGGCGATCTGGTCGAAGGTGGTTCAGGCGTGCGGGCGCAAGCCCTTTCTCCTTCGGGCGATCTCCTGCAGGACTTCTATTTTGTAAAGCAGCAGCGAGCTCTGCATGTACTGAACGCTCCGAGTCCGGCAGCCACCGCCGGTTTGGCCATTGCAGACGAGATCATCGACATGGCCGGCGACGCTGTTGCTCCGTGAGAGGCAGAAACATCGGACCTTTGCCACGGCGAAGAGCCGATGAATCCCCTTTCTCTCCTTCTCTGGCGCTGCGAACCCAGAGATCGACGCAGACCATGAGACTGGCGAAGCGCCGGGCGGCGATCTGAGTCTCCGCTTTCTCCCTACCACGCGCGGCGCAGACCCTATCCTAAAAACTGACTGGTTCAGAGGTGGCGAAAGCGCCCGCAGGGCGGAGCTGCGGCCGCCCCAGGGGGAATCTGCGCGATTTCGCCGAGTCTCCCCTGACGGCCTTTCCCGGACCCAAAGCTTCTACACCCAACGCTGCTATGGAATGACTGCCGTGTAGACGTTGGACGGTACGCTCTCGACCCCCGACGCATCCACGCTGGTCACCTCGTAGTTGTAGGTGACACCGCTCTGCGCCGTGCTGTCGGTGTAGGTGATGGGAGCGTTGACCGATGCATTCAGCAGTTGATACGAACCGCTGCCGGTTTGACGATAGATGTTATAGCCGGCAACTGGATCGCTGGAATTGACCGGAGCGGTCCAGGAGAGATCCACCGTATACCTTGTTGAGGATTGCCCGTTCCCGGTCAGCGCGACCGTAATGGTGGACCCGCTGGCGGAGTTGCTGCTGATCGTGAGACTTCCGGTGGCCGCTCCAGCCGTGGTGGGATCGAACTGAATGCTCAGCGTTGCGGTCTGACCCGGGTTCAGCGTGACAGGGACCGTCCCTCCCGCCAGCGTGAAGCCGGTTCCCGCAACGGCGGCAGCATTGATCGTCACCGCAGCCGTGCCTGAGGAAGTTAGGGTTACGGTTTGTGTCGCCGGAGAATTCAGATTTACATTGCCAAACGGTACCGTTGTGGAGTTGACCGTCAGGCCGGGGCTTCCCGGCCCAATCTGCACAGGAAATGTCTCGGATACTCCACCGGCGGTAGCTGTCAGGGTAGCTGTCTGGGCCGATGTCACCGCCGAAACCGTGGCGGTGAATCCGGCAGTGGTTGCGCCCGCGGGCACGGTAATGGCGCCCGGCACGGCGACAGCGGTGTTGCTGCTCGCCAGGCTGACCGCCAGACCACCCGAAGGTGCTGCCGCCGTGAGGGTCACGGTGCAGGCGTCCGTTCCCGCGCCGGTCATAGAGCCATGAGCGCATGCCAGAGCACTGAGGGTTCCGGCCGCGGACTGACCTGTGCCGCTAAGACTGACGACCGCCGTTGCCCCGGTTGAGGAATTACTGGCGATAGCCAGCGATCCCGCGACGGCGCCCGCCGCGCTGGGATCGAAGTTCACCTGCAGGGTAGCGCTCTGCCCGGGATTCAAAGTGACCGGGAAGCTGGCGCCGCTGGCGGTGAAATCTGTCCCCGTTACCGTAGCTCCGCTGATGGTCAGCGCCGCCGTGCCGGTTGAACTGAGCGTGACGGACAGCGTGGCTGGGTTATTGACGGTCACATTGCCAAACGACAGGCTGGCTGTGCTCAGGGTCAGTGTCGCCGTTCCTCCGCTCAACTGAACTGCAAAGGATCGGGCCACCCCGCCTGCGCTGGCGGTGAGAATCGCGGTCTGACTGGACGTCACGGCGGATATCGTTGCGTTGAACGCCGCAGTGGTTGCGCCCGCCGGCACGGTTACAGAAGCCGGCGCGGCAACCGCGCTGTTGTTGCTGGCGATCGTTACCGCGACTCCGCCGGTCGGCGCTGCTCCGCTCAGGCTGACGGTGCAGGCATCCGTGCCCGCCCCGGTCATGGACGATTTCGCACAGGAAAGGCCGCTTAACCCTGCCGCAGCACTTTCACCGGTTCCGCTCAGAGTGACCATTGCAGTCGCTCCGCCGGAGGAATTGCTGGCGATTGCGAGCGAACCGCTGACCGCGCCGGCGGTGGTGGGATCAAATCGCACCTGCAGCGTCAGGCTCTGTCCAGGATTGAGAGTCACCGGGAAGCTGCCTCCCTTCACGGTAAAGCCCGAACCCGTCACCGTGGCGCCGCTGATTTTCAGCGCGGCCGCGCCGGATGAAACCAGGGTAACGGACTGAGTGGCGGAGGTATTTAGGTTCACGTTGCCAAAGGAGAGGCTGGTTGAGCTGACGGTCATGGTCGCCGTCTGACCCTGCAGTTGCAACGCAAAGAACTTCGATCCGCCGTCGGGCGTGGTGGCGGTCAGGTCCACCGTCTGGGTGGAAGTGACGCTCACCGCGGTGGCGGTGAAGGAGGCGGACGCTGCTCCCGCCGGCACGCTGACGGCAGCAGGTACGATGACTGAGGAGCTGCTGCTGGCGAGGCTCACCAGCACCCCACCGCTCGGCGCCGCCGCAGTCAGGGTCACGGTGCAATTATCGGTGGCCGCTCCGGAGAGGCTTGCGGTCGAGCAAGTCAGCGAGCGCAGGGTTCCCGCCGCTGCGTTCCCGGTTCCGGTCAATGTGATGGCCGTCGTGCCGCCGGTTGAGGAATTGCTGGCAATGGTCAGACTTCCGGTGACAGGGCCCGCGCTGGACGGATCGAACTGTACCTGCAGGGTGACCGACTGCCCGGGCATGAGGGTGGCGGGTAAGGTTGCCCCGGAGGCACTAAAGCCCGCTCCCGAAAGCGTGGCGGTATTGATGGTGAGTGGCGCTGTCCCGGTCGAGGTCAAAGTGAGGGACTGAGTGACAGCCGTGTTCAGGGTGACCGTGCCGAATGTCAGCCGATTGGCGCTGACGCTGAGAGCCGCGGTTCCACTGGTTCCCCCCGAAGATTGGGCATTCAATTCGAGCGCGAAGCTCTGTGCGCTGTCGTCGGTGCTCGCGGTGAGGGTCGCGTATTGCGTCGAAGTCACCGCAACGACAGCTGCTGTGAAGGTGGCGCTGGCCGCGCCAGCGGGCACGACGACAGTCGCGGGCACGGTGACAGCGGAGTTGTCGCTGCTGAGACTGACGTTGAGGTTGGCGGATGCCGCGGAACTCAGCGTGACCGTGCAGGTGTCGGCATCCGCCCCGGTGATGCTCGTGTCACTGCAGGAGAGGTTGCTGACGATCGCACTGGATGGAGGCGCGGTGACGGTGGAGCCCGCTTCTGTGTAGGTGTAATCATTCGCCTGCCAGCTTCCCTGGATCTGAGAAAGCAGGCGCGCGTAGACGGTACCTCCGGTCGTGGGCAGGCCGGTGATGTTCTGAGAGATGTTGCCCGAGGAAGATGGACTGGCTGTATATACGCCGAGATCGGAAGAACCCACTCCCGTGGTTCCGAGCCATAACTGATATTCGGCTACCCCAGTTCCGGGGGTCCAGGTAAACGTCGCGGAGGAACCCGACAGCACGCTGCCCGGAGCGGGACTAATGAGGACTGCGGGCGCATTACTGGTGGTTGTGGCGGTTCCCGTGCCGGTGAGGCTGACGGTCGCGGTCGCTCCCGACGACGCGTTGCTGTTCAGGGTCAGACTGCCGCTTGCAGGACCGGCTGCGCCGGGATTGAACTGCAGGTTGACGCTAAGACTGCCGCCTCCCGGAATTGTTGCCGGGAGACTGCTCTGGTTCAGGACGGAGAAATACTGACCGCTGACGTTGAGCTGCGAAACTTGCACCGCTTCGGTACCGGAGTTGGAAACCAGGACAGTGGCACTGGCCGATTGTCCGACGGGCACGTTGCCGAACGAGACTGTGCTCGAGGAAGTGATCAGGCTGCCGCTCACGACGCCGGAAATGCTTCCGCATCCCGCCAGGACAAGCGGAAGGGAGCCTGCAAAAGCGACGAGAAGGACCACGCCAAGCCGCTGGAGAAGCGAGGGGGACGCGAAACCGTGCCGCGAATAGCCACGAAAGTGCTTCAGCGCAGAAGAAAGGCCGGGATTCCTGCGACGGGACCCCGGCTGGGGGACAAGCCAAATTGTGGGCATCTACCTCACCTCTTGCAAAACGTCAGCAATATCAGCAGCTTGAGGTCTTGTTCCATCCGGAGAGGTAAAACCCTCAGGATTCGGACAAGGCCTTTATCCGGGCAGGTTGGTTCAGGTTACCGGGCCGGTTCAAAGCGCGAACAGAGCAGAAAACTGGCCAAGCATGCGCATTTCAGTCACCAAACTTTTCTACAGGCATGTTACTTTTGTGTTAATCAATTCAAGTCACGTATTATGAATAAGTTAGTAAGAAATAAAAGAAACGAATAATTCGAGCAGCCAAGGCCTCATTGTTGGGATCATGGCTTTGAAGTGGCTAAATCTTACCAGCTAAGGTAATCTTTACAAGAATTACCTTGGTACTGTCAGGCTTGGAATTGTGCTACTAAAGTGTTACGCGGTTACCATAGGGGCTGGCTCCCGGTGGTTCCGGGGCTCGGAGAGACTTCGCCTTTCCGGGGCACAGGTCGGGTGGCGGGATCTCCGCGCGCTCTTGCGGCTCGAGCGGCTCATCGTAAATGCCGGCCCTGAGCAGGAAGGGGTGTGACTCGACTGCTCGAACGCCGATACGATATCCTCAATTGGAGCCGGATCCGCGTAGTCGCCCCTGTCCGGGGGCTGATCTGTATGCCTCCAAAGCGGAGAGGTGGCAGAGCCCGGTTGAATGCACCTGACTCGAAATCAGGCATACTCGAAAGGGTATCGGGGGTTCGAATCCCTCCCTCTCCGCCAGACCTTGATGGCAAGCTCTTCACCTGCCGTCAAATAGCTCAATTAAAAGGGCATTCCGGATTTTCCGGGTCTCGGTGATACGGACCACGTCGCATACATTTTCGCGGGCGCCTCGTGATTACGCGGTACGGGGGCCCGGAAGCTGGGTGTCACAAGCCCGTCGCGCTCCATGACATTCCGAGTGACCCACTGCTCCGCGGTTTCGGCGTGCGGGAGGTATCTCGCCCGGACACTCTGCGCTTCAGTCGAATTCTACGGTCGTCTTGTCGCGTTCTCCGCACACCAACCGCGCACGTCGTAGCCGATTGGCGCGTCGCGTCCTGCTGCAGGTACGCGGCGGCGATAAAGCTTGGGGTGATGCTGCCGACGGGGTGCCGCATTTCGGAGGGAACAGCGGCGGGCGCTCACATCTGCGAGGCCGGGCAGGGAATCCATGGGGGAAGGTGTCGCTCCGGACCCACCAATGCACTCCGGGGCCGGCCGTGCAATAGTCGGCCGGTCCCCGGGCAGGAGCCCGGTCAGAACACAAATTTGCCGGAGAGTTGGAAGAATCTTGCGTCCGGGGTGTTTGCCTGGAACGTTTTCGGCGCAGTAATCTGACCACCATTCGAGTTATCGTTCAGGATGCTCGGCTGATTCCAGCTGGGGTGGTTGAAAAGGTTGAATATGTCCGCGCGAAGTTCCAGATAGTTCTCGTGGAACGTCGTGAAGCGCTTGAAGAGTGACATATTGATACGGTTGTAACCCGGACCATAGAACTGGTTGGAGCGCCCACCCAAATAGGCGACCGCATTGCCCAGTCCCGTGACTTGCGACCCCGCACCAGACTGCGGAATGTTTGTGCCTGGCAGTGGATTGCGGAAAGCACACGGGTTAAACCAGTGGACGCGGTTTCGCGTGGACTGGGCACACGTCACCGATGGGTTGGTCGGATCGGGAGTGCCCCCGGACGCAAAGGGATCTCGAATGAGGAAGGTTTGCGCGCCACCGCCAGGCCCAGCTGGCGCGGTCGTAATGTTCGGCGTAACGGAAAGAGGATTGCCCGTCTGCGCGGCAAAAGTGAGACTGCTTGCCCAGCCGCCCGCGATCAGATCAAGAGCCCGGTTCGATGTTGAGTGCGCAAGCCCCGCCCCAAAGGGCAAAGCGTAGTAGCCGTTGAACGTTACGCGATGCCGAACATCCCAGATGGAGTTCGTATATTCATCGCTCTGCGGAATCAGATTGATCTCTCGCTGGCTGGCGTTGGGCTCGATCGGCGAAAGGCTGTCGTCGAGGGCGTGGGAAAAGGTATAAGTAGCCAGGAAATCCAGGCCGTGCGACAAGCGCTTCTGCAGCTTGGCCTGGAGGCCGTTGTAATCGCTCATCCCCGTGTCGGCCGACGCGATATCCCGGCCGAGCAGCGGGAAGGGTTGCGCCAGTTGGGAACTGTTGGCCGGATTGACCAGCGCGTTCGGAGCGTTCGGGTTCACCAGCGTCAACAGGTGGCGCGAAGTGTTCCCCACATAGCTGAGTGTGCCAACGAGACTGTTGGAAAAACCGCGCTCGACAGAAAGGTTGTAATTCATCGTGTAAGCGGTTTGATAGTTCGGCTGAGCGCCCTGAATGGCAGGTGTGGAGACGAAGTTTTGCAGGCCTGACGATACCTGGGCCGCGAAACCGTTCTCCAGAGTGACCCCATCGGAGACACACGAGGCTGTCGTGCAGTTCGGAGCCACCACGCCTCCGGTGAACTGGAATGGATAGCTCTCGCCGAGATTGACGCTCCCGAAGCTTTCCAGTCCTCCATAAAAGATCCCATAACCGGCGCGGATCACGGTGTTGGGCGTTACGGTATAGGCGATCCCAAATCGTGGAACGAAGTTAAGCTTCTCGGAGGTCACCAGACCGCGATTATCTGTGTAATCGATGTTGACATTTGAATTCGACATTAGAGTAAGAAAGGCAGGCGCAAGATAGGTGTTGCGCCTGCTGGAGGGATAGAAAAGCGTCGCGGTTCCGGTGCCGACTCCTGATGAGTTCACAACGAAGTTCGCCTGGCCGTCCGCATTCTCGCGGAACGGCTGATAGTAGTCATAGCGTATTCCCAGGTTCAGGGTGAGGCGGTTCGTCGCTTTCCAGTCGTCCTCGAAATACGCCGCACGATACCAGCGTGTGTCATTCACCGTGCTCTCATTGGAAAGTTGCCCGCTGTACATCTGATTGGCCAAAAAGTCGGCCACGCCGTATCCGGTGAAGCTGGCGTTGAGATCGCTGGTGTAGAGACCGTTATAGACATAGATTCCACGGGAAGCGGGAGGCTGCAGGAAAGCCATGCGCACGCTTTGCATGTCGACGCCCAGCTTCAGTGTCTGACGGCCCCAAATCTTCGTGATGTTATCCAGGATTTGATAAACATTCTGGTGTTCCACAGAGGGAACGGAAGCCGCGGTTCCAAAGGTGGTAATACCGCTGACTTCGCCCGCCGGAATGCCGCCGTTGTAGGGAAAGTCCGGCCCCGTAGGTATGCCTCCCAGACCGAGACCGGTCGCCACATTGCGTTGAAAATTGTCCTGAAGATTGTGGAACGCGCCCCAGTTATAGCCAAAGCGGGCCTCGTTGATGAGCGTGGGACTGAAGCTGTGAGTCTCGCTCAGCATCAGATTTTCGGCAAGGATGGTGGCGGTGGAGATGCCGTTTCCGATAACGGGACCCAGCGACGCGGGGTTGAAGTTTTGCGTGTGCAGATAACTGATGCGGCCGAAGGCCTGATCGATGGCGCTCGGATTCCAGTCGATGCGTTGATCCCACTGGATGGCGTTGCTGCGGTTGTCGACGGTGCTGGTGTAGTTGTTGGTAGTCTTGCCGCCACCGATGTTGGGCAACGGATAATCATTGAGAATAGCTTGCGCCACCTGATCGATCTGGCCTGCACAGAAGACATTGCTCTGACCGTTGCAGGCCAGCGTGGTCTTGCCGCTGGAGTTGGGCTGGTAAAGCTGAATCGGCTTCGCAGACCCAGTCAGGGTGGTATTGAGCAGTTCGGAGAAATTGCCCTGCCGCATCAGTGCCGTCGGTACCGAGGTTGTCGCCGTGGCGCCCAGAACAATGCGGTTGGCTTCGATATCGCCAAAGTAGAAGAGCTTGTTGTGCAGGATGGGGAGTCCCAGCGTCGCGCCAAACTGGTTCTCGTTGTACTTGGGGATGGTCAAAGCTTCCCAGTCCTGAGCGTCAAGATCGGTATTGCGGAGGTATTCCCATGCCGCCCCGTGAACCTGATTGGTGCCGGATTTGATGCTGGCACTGAGTACCGCGCCGGCAGAATGTCCAAATTCGGCGCTGTAGTCGGACGTTTCGACTTTGAACTCAGAGAGCGCGTCCGGCGGCGGCCGCACGGAGTAACTGGCCCCATTCATGAAATCAATATCATTGATGTTGTTATCGACGCCGTCGAGAATGAAATCGTTCTGCGTCGCACGCTGCCCGTTGGCGAAGAAATCGCCCGTTCCACCACCACGGCTTTGGCCGCTGACGGAAGGCGTGGCGCCAGCGGTGAGCTGCGCAATGTAGACCCAGTTCCGGCCGTTCAGGGGAGTATCGTTGATGATCCGGGTGCTGACCGTCTGTCCCACCGATGCCTGCTCCGTCTGGATCAGCGGAGGCGCGCTCGTGACCACAACCTGCTGGTTGACGGTGCCGGGATTTAAAACCAAAACAACGTTCAGCGGCGACTGTGCAAAGACCTGCAGGTTTTCATGGGTGCTGCTGGCGAATCCTGGTGCGGATGCGGTGACTGAATAGCGGCCGATCTTGAGAGGCGAGAATACATAATTCCCCGATTTGCCACTGCTGCTGCGCAGGACCAATCCCGTGTCTACGTTTGTGAGGGTGATCTGGGCATTGGGAATCATCGCCCCGCTGGGATCCTGGACGACGCCAGTGATAGATCCCTGATCGATCTGCGCGCGGCTCGAACTCGGCAACAGGATGAGAAATGACAGGGCCAGAAAGGCTCCTGCCTGCAACGCGGAGGATAACACTCGTTTCATCGATGCCTCCTTCTGGGGTGGAGAGGTTATTGGTCGCGTCGACTCTGCGGTCATCGCGGATTGGTTACGTCGATTTCCGCTTCAGCAAGCTAAGGTTCGTGTTGCTTCATCCAGTCAATGGCCTGGTCCTGGAGGTAGGTGGGAAGACGGTTGTAGTCCCACGGCTCCATGAGCCCCAAACTGTCCTGGGCGCCGTAAAGTGTGTAGACCCTTCGCGCCTGATCAACCGCGTGGCTCACATCGGAGGGCGTTGCATCCCGATCCAAAAGGGACTCGACAACCAGGGCCGGCCGAGGAGCGATCATCGCGAGTAAGCCGTCGTAGTCATACGGAATCTGTTTCTCGTGCCCAACAAAGAAACCGAGACGCGGGATCAGGCCACGCTCGAACGCATAGCGGCCCACCCCCCCCGTGCCTTTAGCCAGAGTATCGGTTCGCATGGGAGTAAAGCCGACGATGGAGACGACGCCTTTGACGTTTGGGTTGAGGGCGGCGGTATAGAGAGCTACATTGCCGCCGAGCGAAAAGCCGAAGAGGTAGACGCGGGAAGGATCGACCATCGCATCGTGTGCCAGAAAATTCGTCGCTGCCCCGGCATCTTCCACCAGCCGCCCCATGCGCGACCATTGCGGATAGCGGTCGTAGAAGGGACCAGCTTCGGAGAGGCGGCTCCCGAATCCGCTCTGGTCATAGGCCAGGACCGCGTAGCCGGCATGGACGAGCGCGAGGATTGGGTGGAGATCTTCGCGATAGACCCACATATAGCCCAGCGGATAACTGTAGCCGTGCAGCCATACCACGGCTGGCAGCTTCTTTCCCGGCGGAGTATCAGCCGGGTAATAGAGATCGCCGGTGACCGCGTCGCCGAAGTGAACGCGGCGCGAGGCGGTTTCGCTTTTTTCCGGTTCGAGCCAGCCAAAGGCCGTTCCTCCCCGGTCGATGACCCACGCGGGAAGGTCGGGCGTCACCTGGCCTGGATTGGGAGCGTTGGCCGGGCGGGGCCGGAAATGGAAGTGAGATCCGCTGTTTAAATCGTCCGCGGAAAGCCGCGGCGGCTCCGTGCCCAGCATCGACTCGACGGATTTGCGCAACTCATCCGACTTGGCCTGCCACTGGGCCACAGACTGAATCGTTCCGCCATCCACGGTGGTCAACAAATCGTCGGGCGGGTGGGGCTTGAAGCGAGCCACATCGAGGGACTGGTGAGTATTCGTGCGCCAACGGTTCCAGTCCCACTGAAAGATCAGATTGTTGGTCCAGGGACGTTCGGAGCGGCCGAATTGCATGTCTAGCCAGTCGAGATCCGCGCCCTCGTCGTTGGCGCCGTGGAATCCTGGAACGCGCAGCGTGCTGATGCGGTTGGGTACGCCGAGGAGCTTGTAGACCTTGAGCGCCGTGTAATAGGTCTGCTCGTTTCCCCACGTGCTGGAGACTTCGTCGTTATTCCCCCACTCCATCAGCAGCGGCCGAGGGGCAATGATCGCGGCCAGCAAATTGCCGTCGACGGGCAGGCGGTCTTCGCGTCCCGCGAAGAAGCGCAGTTGCGGGGCAAACCAGGTGGGGAATTCGCGCGTGGTGGATTCGATGCTCTCTCCGGAACCGCGCTCACCAGTGGCGCGCCAGGGCAGCACACCGCCAACGCCGGTCGATCCGGCGATCACCGCTGTGATGCGCGGATCGAGGGCGGCCGCGATGGAAATCATCTTGCCGTTACGCGAGTAGCCGAAAATTGCGATGTGCTTCTTGTCCACCTGAGGCAGGGTGTAGAGGTAATCGACCACCAGGCTCGCGCACCAGGCGCGGCGAGGCAACAGAGCGAAATCGTAGCCCGGATAAAGAGCGGACAACGGCGCCGCGTCGTCCATGAAGTCGTTGCCGGCGTATCCGGCAGAAATGTAGCCGCGGCGGATCAACTCCGGCGCCCAGCCGAGCAAATCGGAATTGATCAGCGCGGGCATGGGCCCAGTGCCGTCGGGAATCACGACGCGGGCTCGCAGGCTGCCTTTCTCTCCCGGGCCGAAGAGGAAGCGCAGGTTGCGTACGGTATATCCGTCGCCGCGATGTTCGCTTTCAACGACGGTGCGAGCGATGGTGGGCAGCGGCGGCACTTTGCCCCACTCGTATTTCTCCGAAAGCTCAAGAATCTCCTGGCGGCGCTTCGCCCAGTCCGCCGGGGTGCGCACCGGCCGCCCATCGAGAAACGTGAGCGGATCCGGCAATTCGTTGTGCTTCGGAAGCGAGGTGAAATCGGGCGGCAACGTTCCTGTCTTTTGCTGCCACTCGCTCCAGCCGGGAACTGCCGGCAGGATCTTCTCCAGCTTCTGGAGATACCCCTGACGTTGCTGGACTGACATGGAGCCCGAGGTCTGGCAGGGGGCCAGATTGGCCAAAAACATCACTAAAAAGACGACGGCAGATCCGGGGAAGAGCCTGCTCAACATTGGAATGTTCTCGCGTAATTCGGGGAATGTAGTGGTTCCTATACGCACAATATTTCGCACGCGGAACGAACTTTAGGCATCGCAGGGCACAGGTGTCAAGCTCTTTTTTTCTGAAAGGGCTTACATGGGTGAGAATTTTCCCCGGTCGGCGTTTCTTCTTTTTGTCCGGGTAAGCACAGCGGAGGTGGTCACTCGATGGATCGCCCCCCGGCAACACGGCTTACCCTCAATTCGAGCGGATGTCCAGTTCAGGCGCCGGCAACCCTCACGGCCGCCCCTCGGGTGAGCGTTCCAATCCATTCTCGGGAACCAAACCTGCAATCAGCGATATCGTGCAGGATCGGCTGCTTCGTCGCGGCATCTATATGCGCGAACCTTCACCAGGCAGGCAATAGAGAGATCTTTCCCCACCCTCCGCTAAAAATCGTCCTGTGGATCGGGAGAGCGATCCAGGAATTGTTTCTCAGGAGGAATAACATGCCATAAGAAATGTTGAAAGATGCCGGTGATTCTGTATTATCTGGTCTCCAGACATCCGTCTGGACGGTCCTAAGCGGGCATATCTACTTTCCTACGCGGAGTCCTCCGCCACTGTCGACTTACCGACCGGATATTCCGCCTTCGCTGAAGGGATGCGACCACGCAGGCCGGCGGCTGTGATTAGTCTGTGGGGCACGAAGTTATAGGGCTGCACTTTGTTTCCGCGCAGGATAGAAAGCCCCAGATCAATGACGATCGAGCCATAGAGATTTGCTTCCAGAGATACAGAGCCGATCCAGGGCGACGACGGATCGCGCATTTCGCTTACTGTGTCGGCTGTACAGCCGCAACTGAGGATTGCGACGTCCTTTTGTCGCCCCAAACTCCGCGCGGCCGCGAGCGCATGCATTCCGTCGATGTCGCTGCCAGCGGCGATCAGAAGCTTTTCCCCAGGGTGCAGCGAATGGAGGAACTCCGCTGTGGTGCCGGCGCAATCTCTTTCGCCCTGTGCGCGTATGAACGCGCGCGACGGCAGATCGGGCAGGACCGTGTGCACCCCCTCAAAGGTGCCTGCGATGAGATTGCGGTACAGAGGCGTGGCCGCCTCGCTCCCCAGACCGAGCACTGTTATTCGCTCGCCGTGCCACTGCGTCGCAGCATGCCGCGCGAGATGAGCCCCCATATCGATGCCCACGCTGTAATGGTCGAGACCAAAATAGGTTGCGTGCGGTATCGGGGTGTCGACGGCGATGATTGCGACTCCCTCCGTTGACAGCAAATGCGCGATCATCGGACCCATTTCCGGATCGATCTGAAACAGAATCATCAGATCGACCCGCGGCCGGACAAGACGCGCCTGAGTGCCGGAGTCAAAAGACACGACCAGATCCACGCCTGCGTTCAATGAGGCTTCCCGCACGCTGTGCAGGACGCTCGACGTGAACGTCGTTTCCGTTCCCCATGAACACAGACCAAAGCGAAGCTTCCGGGGCCGGCTCACCAGCCGATAGCCTCCCGTCTCACTGCGCACCACGTAGCCCCGGTGAACCAGAGTCCTCAGGATCCGGTAGACCGTGGACTGGGAAATTCCCGTCCAGCGTTGCAGAGCCTCGGGGGTGGCGGAACCCGACTGTTTCTCCAAAAGCTCAAGAATGTCGAGCGCCTTGGACAGGATCGGAATGATGTAGCGCCGTGTCGCACCTGAGTCCACGACTGCCCCCTCGGGAAGACGATTCACGACACCTTACCATAGTTTCAGTACACACACTACTTCTGAATTGAAATATCGACGAGCGCCTTGCGGCTTACGCTGGCATCGATAGCCTGCATCCATTTCCCAATTCCGACTATCAACGATTGATATCCGATACCGGGGCTCTCCCTTCCTGTCCCTTAATCCCACGACCCTCCGTTCCTACCTCATGTAGAGCGTACCCAGCACAAAATAAACAGTTATTAACAGCCATTCGCGACAGGCCCGATTCCGTCTGTCTCCTTCTGAAGTATTAGCGTGCGAGTAAATAAGTTCCGCCTGCGACCTTGGGAATTGAGGGCTGGCAAAGGGCCCCGCTTGCGCCTAATCAATGGCCGGTCGAGGCGCTATGCCTCTTTCAAATAAAATCCGTAAGGAACAAAAGTGCCCTATTGGTATACAGCCACTCATCTCGTCAGCCCCACACTCTGACGAGGACGCTCGAACTCTGTCTCGGGACTGAGTGGACGGATCGCATCAACCCGGCGCTATGCAACAACGCGCTTTCCGGCATTCGCTGCCCCTGGCTGGAGCTTTGCCCCCATCCAGAGGATTCTCAGGGTGGCGCTCCTCTAAGGACGCGGCTGCAGTTCGCTCCTTGCGGACCTATTCGAAAAGGAATCCTGGGGCAAAGTTTTCAAGGCTGAATTCTTTGGATACACTACTTCCAAATCCACGTGGACTGATTCCGGGAGAGATCGTGAAGCAACTGCTCATCATTGAAGATCAGCCGAGCGATCTCCAGATCGCCGCGAAGGCTGCGGAGAGTGCAGGTTTTTCTGCAGTCGAAGCGAGGTCTTCTGTGGGAGCGGCCAGGCTTTATCTGGAGAAATGCCTGGAGGGAACCGGGTCGCTGCCGGACGCGATTATCCTGGATCTTGACCTCGGATACGACAGCGGATTCGAACTGCTGCGTTTCTGGCACAGCAATCCCCGCTTATCCAAAATTCCTTTGATCGTATGGACCGTTCTTGGAGATCAATACCAGGAAGTATGCGAAATGTTCAAAGTGAAGGCATATCTCTATAAAGGAGTGGGTGCCGCTCCGCTTCGCGAGCTTCTGGACGAGCTGGCGAAAACCGACGCATAGCTTCGTTCGGCGCCGGTCAAGCGCCACTTTGCGCCACCGTGTTTCCGTTGTGGTAGCAATTTCCTGTCTGTAGTACAAGTAACTCTGCCACCAGTAAATTGCTGATTTTCAAGGGAGCGCCTGCAACCGCGACTCCCAGGGAGGGCCCCCAGGTGAACGATTTAGCGGAGATCATTTCCCGCCATCAGGACCAGATCCGCACCGAATGGATCCGGGACATGAGCCAGTCTGTCCAGCGCACAGACCTGATCAGCAAAACCGAGCTGGATGAACAATCCAGCGCTCTGCTGACTGCAATTGTGGCCGGCGTAAGAAGCAGCAGCCCGTCGGACATTTCCAACTCCGGGTGGCATGCGGCGCGCGAGCTTCTTGAGGGCATTTCGGCCTCGCGGGCACGTCAGGGATTTTCGCCGTCAGAGGTGGCGAGCTTCGTCCTGTCCCTGAAGCAGCCATTATTTGGCGCGATCCGGCGTGACCTCTCCAGAGAACAGGACAAGCTGTTCGATGCGATCTGGGCGGCTACCGAGTTGCTGGACCGTCTGGCACTGGTGACGATGGAAGCCTTCATTACCGCTCGGGAAGAGCTCATCACTCGCCAGCAGCAGGAATTGCTGGAGCTCTCCACCCCTGTGGTGAAGCTTTGGGATGGCATCCTCGCATTGCCGATCATCGGCACTCTGGACAGCGCGCGCACCCAGGTGGTGATGGAGAACCTGCTGCAGACGGTGGTTTCCACCAATTCAAAATTCGCGATCATCGATATTACCGGCGTTCCGACTGTGGATACGCTGGTGGCGCAACATCTGCTCAAGACGATCACCGCGGCGCGGCTCATGGGCGCCGACTGCATCATCAGCGGTGTACGGCCGCAGATTGCGCAAACCATCGTGCATCTCGGCATCAATCTGGAAGACGTGACCACCAGGGCGAAGCTGTCCGACGCATTCGCCCTGGCCCTGAAAATGAGCGGGCGCACCGTTGTACGGCAAACTGCCGCGGCTGCTGCTTCCCCTGCACGGCTGGCCGGGCCGCTGGCCAAACTGGAGAGCTAAGTGGAACGCATCCCGGTTCTTCGCATGGGCAGTCTGCTGTTGATCACGATTCAGGTCGATATGCACGACAAGCTCGCCCTGCAGTTGCAGGAAGACGTGACCGCACGCATCGCGGATTGGGGTTCGACCGGCGTGCTGATCGATATCTCGTCGCTGGAAATTGTGGATTCGTTCATCGGCCGCATGCTGGCCAATATCGCCGCCATGTCCCGGGTGCTGGGCGCGGACACCGTCGTCGTAGGCATGCAACCGGCCGTGGCCATTACCCTGGTCGAGCTGGGCATGTCGCTGCCTGGCGTACGCACCGCGTTGAGCGTGGAAGCGGGCATGGAGCTGCTCTACGGAGCGGGCGCGGGCTTCCGCACGGGGAGCGACGATGAGCGAGACGAAGCGTGAAATACTCCCGCTGAAAGCCTCGAGCGACGTCGTGCTGGCCCGCCAGAAAGTGCGGCAGTGGGCGATCGAACTCCGCTTCACTCTGGTGGATCAGACCAAACTGGTGACCGCGGCCAGCGAGCTCGGCCGCAACACCTTCGATCACGGAAAGGGCGGTTCGATGACCATCGAGCAGTTGGGCGTCGCCGGCCGGGTGGGACTCAGGCTGACCTTTGAGGACCAGGGCCCGGGCATCCCGGACGTTGAAATGGCCCTCAAAGATGGGTTCACCACAGGCGGCGGCATGGGCCTCGGACTCGGCGGCAGTAAGCGTCTGGTGAATGAATTCTCGATCGAGTCCGCGCCGGGGAAGGGCACGCGGGTCACAGTCGTTCGATGGAAATAGCTTTAACCGAATGGGTTCCCATTACCGATTTAAGTTCGGTAGGCGAAGCGCGGCGCAGAGCCTTGCTGGTTGGGCAGCGGCTCGGCTTTGACCAGACCCGGGCGGGCCAGCTGGCGCTGCTGGTGACCGAATCCTCGCGCAACGTTTTGGTCCACGGCGGCGGAGGCGACATTGTCGTCTCCGCCATGGGCGGCGACGGGCACCCCGTGGCCCGTATTCTCGCGATGGACAGGGGCCCGGGTATCGCCAACATAGCGCAGGCCATGGTGGACGGATATTCCACTGCCGGAACCATGGGCAGCGGCATGGGTGCTATGAAACGAGTGGCCACTTCGCTCGAGATTTTTACCGGACGCACCGGTACAATTCTTCTCCTGGAACTGGGAGAGGCTGCGGCTGAAGAGAAGCCGCGGATCGCCGGACTGGCGGTGCCCCATCCGGGCGAACGCCTCAGCGGCGACGCCTGGACCTTTCACCGCACCGACCAGCGAGTGAAGATCCTTCTGGTGGATGGGCTGGGGCATGGTCATGATGCTGCGGATGCGGCGCGGGAGGCGGTTGCAGCGTTTCACCGGCGTGTGGAACTGCAGCCGGGAGAGCTTCTGGGAACCTTGCATGACGCCTTGAAGAAGACCCGGGGCGCGGTGGCGGCCATTGCCGAGATTCGGCCGGAGGAAGGCGTGCTGATCTACGCGGGGGTCGGGAATATCTCGGCGGTGGTGCTGTCGGGGGGCACGTCGCGCAGCCTGATCTCGCATAACGGCACCCTGGGCATGGTGACCTCGCGTATCCAGGAGTTTCGCGCCGAGTGGCCGGCGGACGCGCTGCTGGTACTGCACTCGGACGGGCTGCAGTCGCGGTGGGATCTGTCTTCCTATGCCGGGCTCATGAGCCGGCACCCGGCGCTGATTGGCGCCACGCTGCTGCGGGATTTCCGCCGGACGCGTGACGACGCGAGCGTTGTGGTGGTGAAGGCGGCATAGAGCCATGGCCGTTGCGATCTTTCACCTCGCCCTGCGCACCGAGCGCGACGTGGTTCAGGCCCGCCAGCGGGCCCGCGAAGTCGCAGCCGAGCTGGGGCTGGACAATCAGGATCAGATCCGCATGGCGACCGCGACCTCGGAGATCGCCCGCAACGCTTTTCGCTATGCGCGGAATGGCAAAGTGGAATTCGCCGTCGGTCTGGAGGAGCCGCAGTACCTGGAAGTGACCGTTTCCGATTCCGGTCCGGGCATTGCGAATCTCGACGAAATCCTCGAGGGCCGGTACAAGTCCTCCACCGGTATGGGCATGGGGATCCTGGGAACGCGGCGGCTCATGGACGGTTTTTCCATTGATGCCGTGGCCCGCGGAACTACGGTGCGCATGGTCAAGCACATTCCGCGACACCACGCATTGATGACTCAACGGACAGCGCGCGAGCTGAACCGCAGGCTCGAGCAGCGGACTCCCGAGAGTCCTTACGAGGAAATCGAGCTGCAGAATCAGGAGCTCCTGAAGACGCTGCAGGAGCTGCGGGCGCGCCAGGAAGAGCTGGAGCTGCTGAATCGCGAACTGGAGGATACCAACCGCGGCGTGGTGGCCCTGTATGCGGAACTGGACGAACGCGCGGATTACCTGCGGCGCGCTTCCGAACTGAAGACCAAATTTCTTTCCAATGTTTCGCACGAGTTCCGTACACCGCTGAACTCCATCATCTCGCTGGCTCGACTGCTGACCGACCGCATCGATGGCGATCTGACCTCCGAGCAGATGAAGCAGGTACGCTTCATCGAGAGCTCCGCCCGCGATTTGCAGGAAATGGTGAACGACCTGCTCGATCTCGCCAAGGTGGAAGCGGGGAAGATCCGCATCCGGCCCAGGCAATTCGAAGTCCATGAGCTCTTCAGCGCGTTGAAGGGCATGTTGAAGCCGCTTCTCGCCGACAACACCTCGGTGGAACTGCTGTTTGAGGACGTGCGCGATCTGCCCAGGCTGTATACCGACGAGGGCAAAGTATCGCAGATTTTGAGGAACCTCATCTCGAATGCGCTGAAGTTCACGCCGTCCGGCCACGTGCGCATTTCCGCGGAGATGTCGACCGATGACTTCGTGTTGTTCCAGGTTGAAGACACCGGGATCGGGATTCCTGAAGAGCATCATGAGACGATTTTTCGCGAGTTCAGCCAGATTGAGAACCCACTCCAGGAACGGCATCGTGGTACCGGACTGGGGCTGCCTCTTTGCCGCAATCTGACCATGCTGCTGGGCGGAAAGCTCTCCCTCACGAGCGAGCCGGGCAAGGGCTCGACTTTTTCCGTCTGGATTCCCGCCGTGTATGTGGGAGAAGCCCTCAAGCCGGAAGAGGCGGACAGTTTGCCCGTCCCCGAGTTTCACCGCAGCCCGGTGCTGCTGCTCGAAGACAATCCGGAGACGTCGCGCATCTTCGAGAGCTACCTGCGGCAAACCGAATTTCAACCGATTCTTACATCCAGCGTGGCGCAGGCGGAGGTGTGGACCGCTCGGCACCTGCCGGCTGCCGTGGTTTCAGATGTTTACCTGGGCGATGACAGCGCCTGGGGATTTCTGGCCAGGCTGCGGGAAAAGCATCCCAACCTGCCGCTGATTGTCACCAGCATCTATGAAGAAACCGCGAAGGCGCTGCGGCAGGGGGCAAATCTTTTCCTGCCCAAGCCCCTGGAGCGGGAAACGCTGCTGCGGGAATTGCGCCGCCTGACCGCGCAGACCGGAACGCGGCGGCTGCTGCTGGTCGATGACAATGACGTCTCGCGTTATATTCTGCGGGAGCTGCTGCATCAACCCTGGCTGGAAATCGACGAGGCCAGCAACGGCACCTCCGCACTGGCGGTGGTCGAAAAGAATCCGCCGGATGCTGTGATTCTCGATCTGCTCATGCCCGATATCAGCGGATTTGAGATTCTGCGGCAATTACGCTCCAGCTCGGCAACCGAAAACCTGCCTGTACTGATCTATACGTCCAAGCCACTGAGTGAGGCGGAACGGGCCCAGCTGGAAACCTGGCGAGCCCGGGTCGTTCGCAAAGAAGATGTTTCGACGCGGCTCTCGGCCCAGCCTTTTCTGGACTGGCTATCCTCCGCCGGGCTAGCGCCTGTCCGCTGAGGGTCAGGATCGAAATGCCTGAAGGGCAACCACGCATTCTCGTTGTCGACGATCGGGAACAAAACCGATATGTGCTGTGCCGCGTCCTGCGGCAGGCCAATTACCAGTGCTTTGAAGCAGCCAACGGCGCGGATGCACTGGCGTTTGCGGCTACACTGCCTGACCTCATGATTCTGGATGTGACGTTGCCGGACATGTCCGGGTTCGACGTTTGCCGGCAGATCAAGCGCGACCCGCGGACCTCGCAAATCTCGGTGCTGCAAATTTCGGCCTCCATGATTTCCAGCGCGAACAAGGCCCGGGCGCTGGAGGCAGGCGCCGACGGTTATCTGATACATCCCATCGACGGCGCGGTGCTGGTGGCCACGGTTCGGTCGTTGTTGCGGCTGCGCGCGGCGGAAGCGGCGGCGCGGCAATCGGCCCAGCAGTGGCAGGCCGCGTTCGACGCCCTCTCGGAAGGATTGGCGGTTGTGAGTGCGGATTGTCGCCTGGTCCGCTGGAATGCGGCCTTTGCGGCAATGTGCGGCGCGGAGTCGGCGCTGGTCGACGGAGGAGACGCCGCGATGCTGCTGGAGCGGCTTCTGGGAACGGGTGAGCCGCTGCGCGACAGCGCTGCGGCCCGCTCGCGATCCGAGTTCACCATGGGGGACAAGACCATCGATCTCTCCGTGAACTGGATCAACCCGCGCTCGCGGGAAAGCGGACTGGTGCTTGTGCTGACGGACATCTCCGACCGGCAGCTCGCCGAATACGCCATGCGCACGGCGGAAAAGATTGCCGCGACCGGCAAACTGGCCAATGCCATCGCGCACGAGATCAACAATCCTCTGGAGTCTCTGACGAACCTCCTGTATCTGGCGCAGGGCAGTCATTCCGTGGAAGCGATCCAGTCGTATCTCTCCCAGGCAAGTCAGGAACTGAATCGGGTCTCGCATATCACGCGGCAGACGCTTTCCTTTCACCGTGACACCCATGTGCCGACGCCGATCGAGGTTGGCAGTCTGGTCGCTGGTGTTGTGGAGCTGTTCGAGAAATCGGCAGCGTCGCGCCGTATTCGCATCGTTCTTGACCGGCGCCCGACGCTGGCTGTCTACGGCTATCCGGGCCAGCTTAGCCAGGTCTTCGGGAATCTGGTCAGGAATGCCACTGAAGCTGCACGCCCCGACACAAAGGTGATTGTGCGGGTCCGGCGCGTCAGCCGCCGGGGAAGCGAAGGAACCCGAGTCACGATTCACGACTACGGCAGCGGCATTCCCGAGAACATACAGAGGCTGATGTTCGATCCTTTCTTCACGACCAAGGAACTGCGAGGGTCGGGGCTCGGCCTCTGGGTATCGAAGAGTCTGGTCCTGAAGCACAAAGGAACGATTCGTTTTCGTTCCTCAACGCGCGCGGGCGCGAGCGGGACGACCTTTGAGGTTTTTCTTCCGCTAGGGGGACTGATGCCGAAGAACTACCAGAATGAGGACGTCTGAGCGGGCCTCTTTCGCTGTCATGGCCCCTTACCCCCCTTACCCCCGGTCGCGTGATTGATTCTGATGGAGTTGGTGGGGGGATTCCTTCGGTGACACCGGCTTCTCTCTGCAAACGCGTGAGTTGCGAGACGGTTGCGACTGCTGCATTCACGCGCGCGAATGCGGCAGTCGTGATCGCGAAGGCGTTGGATGATTACAGCGAAAGCAGTTCGATGACGCTCGTGAATGTGGCAATGAGATACGCGATGGCTCGCTCACGCGTGCGATTGCCGCATTAGCGCGCGTAAGTGCGGGGCTGCCGCCTGAGAAGCGCTCGGCGGCGCGTTGGCCGGACCGGTCGACGGGATAGCTCCCTTCCACTTCTCCTCCTTTCCGACCAGAGAAAAGGGCTGCCCCTCGAGGCAGCCTTTTTGTTTTTTACCTTCTATCTTCAGGATACCAAGTTAGGAGATAATTCCTGCCAACTTTGTTGGACGTGGCGGCCTTTGGAATGAGTTAGTACACGAAAGTAAGGGATTGACAACTTCAGGGAGCAGAGCTCAGAGCGGACATTGCGCCTGGCTGCCGACCTCCGCCCGGCGCCGAGACAGGAGGCGAGTAAGGCCCTATTGGGCTGCACGGGATGGGGCCAGGGTGGCGAGGTTTGCGTTTGGGTCCAGCTCCAGACGCAGATAGTCCCAAACCACGCCGCTTTGCAGATCGCCGGCCGGCACGGTAAAGGTCATGGTGTTTTCGCCGGGCTTCAGCAGCGCGGCGTCGAACATCAGCGTGCGTTCCTGCCATAAGCCGTGGTCGGTGTTATAGCGGATGGCGTTGGTCTGAATGAGGTGCGGATTACCAGGGTTGAGGCCGTCGCCCAGAGCGCCCACGCTCTTGCCGTTGACCGCAATGGGCAGTCCATCGCGCAGGCCGTCGACGCCGTCGAGACCGACGCGCAGAGCCGCGACGCCATGGGGCTGCTGCTTCATGGTGAACTTTACCGTCCAGACGGTCTCTCGTCCCTGGCCGTACACAGCCCAGGGTCCGCGTTCGTTGGTTTGCGGGTATTCGGCCAGCGATTCGGCTTTGACCCAGCCGAAGCGCTGGTTGGCGGGGTCTTTGGCTGCGGGATTGACGAAGGAAAGATTGGTGGCGTGCGGCACCTCCTCAAAGAACCAGTCTTTGGCCGGATCGCTCTTACCCATGGTGTAGGTGATGTCGTTGGGAAAGAGCAGCGCGTAGCGCAGGTTCCAGCCCCAGAGCCAGCTGTCGGAGCTGTCGCCTTTGAAGAACTCGTGGGCGGTGCGGTCGGGATAGCCGATCTGCCAGATCTGACGGCCGTAGCGCACCGGCTTCCAGACGAGCTTGCCGAGGTTCATGGTTTTGCCGGGTTCGACGATGACGTTGGTCTGGGCAAATTCGCCGAGAACGCCGTCGGCATACGCGTGCAGAGTGTAGGTGCCGGGGCGGACTTTGGGGATGGTGAAGGCGCCGTCGGGGTTTCCGTCGACAAAGAACTGGTAATAGCCTGCGTTGTGAATCCAGCTGCCCTCGTCGGCATTGGGGGGCGGGATGCGGAAGTGGCCTCCATGCCCGGCGTACCGCTGGGCGAACTCCGGATGCTCTTTCATGAAGCGTTCGAACATCTGGGTCCGCTCGGTGTTCATGCGGGCGACCTCGGCTGGATCGGCATCGGGGACGGTGAGGCCGACGAGCAGGTTGGGAAGACTTTTCCCGGTGCCTTTGGGGGCGAGGGGATCGTCGACGACGATGCGGCCGGTGACGGTGCCGCGGTCGGCGAGGTGCGGATAGTCCACACCGTTGACCCAGGGGTAGGGCCAGTCGGCCTGCTGCTTCTTCGCCTGGGCCAGAGCGTCGTTCCACAACGCGTCGGCGTTTGCGCGCCAGCTCCGGGGCACGGTGGGATTGCCGGCGGTTCGGCCCAGGGTGTTGAGCTCGGCCTGGGTGGTGGGCTCGGGGTGGTCGAGGCGATTGACGTAGACGAAGATGGGTCCGATGACTTTCGTCCACTGCTGGCCGGCGGCGATGCTGACGCGGGTGCCGTCGTAATGGCCGCTGTGCCAGTAGTCGAGGATGATGGGCGGCGGATTGTCATTGGCGCCGAGGTGCGCGTCGAGGTCGAGACGGAAGGGGCCGCCGCTGAGGTACTCGTCGGAGGGATTGATGAACCAGACGCCAACGTGGTCGCTGGTGCTGGACCATCCATAGGCCGGGGTTCGGTACTGGACGCCGGAGTAGCTGTATTTGTGCTCGACGGAGTTCTTGTAGTTCCCGGTGCTCATGATGCGCTGCTCTTTGGCGTGGACGACGACGCCCGCGCCCCAGTCGGCGGGCGAAGCCTCGAGCATGTTGCGGTCTTTGTCCACCGTGATCCAGTCGAATTTCCGGCTCATCTCGTCGATGAAGCGGTCTTCGGCGCCCATGCCGGCGGCGGGGTAGGAAGCGGGGTGGCTGTCGATGGCGTAGGTGTAGACGCCGTGGTCGCCGCGGCCAAGGGCATAGCGGAGCTCGATGTCGCAGAGGGTTCCGCCGCCGGGGGCATGCGCAGAGAACATGTACGTTCCTCCCCCGACGCCTTGGATGGAAACCTCGGCGCGCTGGCCGTTGTTGGATTTGGGGTCGATGGTGACAGAGTTGGTGAGCTCGGGGGCGCCCTGGGGCGTGTGCTCCCAGATGCCGTGGCTGCCGGTGTCGTAGCCGCGATAGACGAGGGAGGTGAGGAGGCCGCTGTCTTTGTCGATGGTCACCTGGACGATGCCATTGTCCAGGGTCCAGGAGCGGCCATTGTCGGTGAGGGTCACGGGCGGGGCGGAGTTGTCGCCGCGTGAGAGCGGCGCGGCAAGCGCGAATGCGAGGAACGAGAGGGCCAGTACCCAGAACTTACGCATCGATTTCCAGCCTTTTTGGGGGAAAGCTGCGACTTGAGGAGATCGCGCCGGCTTGCGGGACCCGGGCGGCGAAGGGATTAAATGGAAACAATTTCAAATACGACATTGTAAGCGACGAGTGAGGGTGGGGGAAAGTCGCAGAGGCCAGCGGATAGAAAGGCAGGAAGGAGGGCAGGGCTGGAGGACGAGCGCGGTGGCACCCGGGATTTGCTGCCGGGACGGAGAAGACAGTCCGGAGGATCTTAGTCGCGGGTCATTAAGTAATACGCGGCTGGGGTGATGACGAGGGACAGGACCATGGAGATGAGCAGTCCTCCAATGACCGCGATGGCGAGCGGCTGGAGCATTTGCGAGCCGGCGCCGAGGCCGAAGGCGAGCGGCAACATGCCGGTCATCGCGGCGAGCGCGGTCATGACGATGGGGCGAAGGCGGCGCTGGGCGGCCTGGAGCATGGCATCGCGAGCGGTGAGGCCGGCGAGGCGGAAGCGCTCATCGGCATCGAGCAGGAGGATGCCATTCTTGGCGACGATTCCGATGACCATGATGACCCCCATGAAGGACGCGACGTTGAAGGTGGTTCCGGTGACGAGGAGGGCGAGCAGGACTCCGAAGACGGAGAGGACGGAAGAGATAAGGATAGAGGCGGGCGCGGAGAAGTTCTGAAACTCGACGAGGAGCACGCCGAAGACGAGCACGAGGGCCAGGATGAGCACGAGCAGGAGCTGGCGGAAGGATTGCTGCTGCTGCTGGTAGGTGCCGCCGTACTGAACGCGGACGCTGGGGGGCAGATGCAGGTTGCGGACGGCCTGCTGCACGCGCTGGATGGCAGAGCCCAGGTCGGAGCCTTCGAGGCGGCCGGTGACGGTGATCATCTGCTGAAGGTTTTCGCGCAGGATCTCGTCCTGCGGAGGCAGGTCCTGAATATTCGCAAGGGAGCCGAGCGAGGCCATCTTGCCGGTGGAGCTGACGAAGACGGTGTTCTGGATGGCGTCGAGGCTGGCGCGGTGGGAGTCATCGAGGCGGACGCGGACGGTGTAGGGACGGCCGTTGTCGATGAGGGGATCGGGCGAGGGGATGCCGTCGAGGATGGACGTGGCATCGGTGGCGACTTCAGCGGGCGTGAAGCCGAGGCGGGCGGCAACGGCGGGGTTGACGACAAAGTTGGTGGCCGGGCCGCTGATGGTGTTGTCCACGCCGTTTTCGACATCGACGACGCCGGGGACTTTGGAGATGGCGTCGCCGACGCGGGGGCCAAGGGTGAGCAGCAGATTCTCGTCGGTGGAGAAGAGCTTGATCTGGACGGGCTCGGGGGCGTTGGAGAGGTCGCCGATCATGTCCTGCATGACCTGGGTGAACTCGATGTCGAGGCCGGGCTCGGCGGCGCGAATTTTTTGCCGGGCGTCGTCCATGACTGCGTCGATGCCGCGGCTGCGATGGTCGTTGAGCATGACGGTGAAGTCGCCGGTGTTGGATTCGGTGACGGGGAAGATGCCGAGCTGGAGGCCGGTGCGGCGGGAGGTGGTGGCGACTTCGGGGATGGAGTGGAGGATGCGGTCGACGTGCTCGAGCACGCGATCGGTTTCCTGGAGGGAGCTGCCGGCGGGCATGACGTAGTCGAGGATGAAAGCGCCCTCGTCCATTGCGGGGAGCAGGTCGGAGCCGAGGGACTGGTAGGTGAAGTAAATGCCGGCGAGTAACAGCAGACAGCCGGCGGCGAGCCAGAGCGGGCGCTGGAGAGCGATGCGCAGCACGCGCTCGTGGAGGCGGAGGACGGGGTTCATGATGCGAGAGGTTTCCCGGGGCGCGGCGTGTTTGCGGCGCAGGAAGGCCATGCTGAGGGCGGGCGTCCAGGTGAGGGCGAGAGCGAGGGAGGTGATGAGGGCGACGGTCATGGTGAGGGCGAGGGCTCGGAAGAAGATGCCAGTAACGCCGGTGACCGCGATGAGGGGAAGGAAGACCACGATCGGGGTGATGGTGGATCCGAGAAGCGGGGTGGTGAGCTCTTTGAGGGCGAGGCGGACGGCGTCGACGCGGGACTCGCCGTGCTCGCGGTGGAGGGCGATGTTTTCGACGACGACGATGGCGTCGTCGATGACGAGGCCGACAGCGGCAGCGAGACCGCCGAGGGTCATGAGGTCGAAGCTTTCGCCCAAAGCCCAAAGGAGGATGAAGGTTACGCAGATGGTGATGGGGATGACGAGACCGGCGATGAGGGACGCCGTCCAGTCGCGGAGGAAAAAGATGAGGATGAGGGCGGCGAGGAGGAGTCCGAGCAGGATGGCGTCGCGGACGCTGCCGACGCTTTCGCGGACGAGGTGGGACTGGTCGTAGAAGGTGTTGACCTGGACGTCGGGAGGAAGGATTTTGCGAAGCTGGGCCATTGCGGCGTCGGCTTCGTCGGTCACGGTGACGGTGTTGCTGTCGGGCTGGCGGGAGAGGTTGAGGAGGACGGCGGGCTGGCCGTTGGAGGTGACGATGGAGTAGAGCGGCTGGGTGCCGGGCTGGACCTGAGCGATGTCGGCGAGGTGAATGGGGACGCCGGAGGGACTGGCTTTGACGGCAATCTGCGCGAGCTCTTCGAGGCTGTGGGCCTGGCTGCCCACAAGGCCGAGGATGAGCTCGTGGTTCTGGGTATAGAGGCCGGGGGACTGGACGATATTCGCGTTGTTGATGGCGTTGACGAGGTCGCTGATGGTGAGGGAGGCGGCCTCCATTTTGGCGGTGTTGGGGATGACGTGGTATTCGGGGACCTGTCCGCCCTGGACGACGACGGTGCTGACGCCGGGGAGGCGATTGAGGGGCGGCTTGAGGGTGTAGGTGGCGAGTTCCCAGAGCTCGGTTTGGGAAACGGTCTTCGCAGTGAGGGCGTAGCCGAGGATGGGGAAGGACGCGAAGGTGAGGCGGTGAGTGGTGACCTGGGCGGTGGGCGGCAGGGATTGCTGCACGCGGGCGACGGCGGCGTCGACCAGCTGAAGGGTCTGCACCATGTCGACGTTCCAGTCGAAGAGGAGATCAATTTCGGCCGAGCCGCGGCTGGTGATGGAATCGACGGTCTGCAGGCCGGGGACGCTGTTGACCGCGTCTTCGAGGGGGCGGGTGATGGTGACTTCCATCTGCTCGATGGGGGTGACGCCGTTGTCGACGCCGATGACGACGCGGGGAAAATTGGTCTGGGGGAAGACGGCGAGGGGAATGCGGAAGGCGAGAACAATGCCCGCGATGGCGAGGGCGATGGCGAAGAAGAAAATGCTGCGGGAGAAGCGGACCATCCAGAACGGCGGTTCTGGCGGGGCGGATGGGGTGCGGATTTCGGTGGAGAGCTCGCTCACGGCTGGGCGTCTCCGGAGCCCTGGCCGGCGGCGACAATGTTGACTTGAGTGCCGTCGTCGAGGCCGTAAGCGCCCTGGGTGACGATGCGCTGTCCGGCGGAGAGGCCGGTGAGGATCTGAGTATTGTCGCCGTCAACGACTCCGACGGTGACCGGGGTGAGGTGGGCGACGCTGTCCTTGTCGACGACCATCACGGCTTTTTGGCGGGCGTTGGTGAGGAGGATGGCGATGGTCGGCACGACGAGGGCGTTGGGGATGGTGCTCGAGGAGAGACTGACTTTGACGGCGGTGCCGGGGCGGAGATCGCCGTGGGGATTTTCCATGCGGACCCAGAGCTCGACGGTGGTGCTGCCGGGATCGAGGGCAGGGCTGATCATGGTGATTTTGCCGGGGACCGGTTGGTCGATGCCGGGAACCGCGACGGAGGCGGTGTCGCCGACTTTGAGCTTTTGTACCTGTGACTGTGGCAAATGCAGTTTGGCGAGAAGGGCGGAGACATCCATGACGGTGATGAGGGGCGCCCCGGCGGCGGCGGTTTCTCCGGCGTAGAGAGGGCGGTCGGTGACGACGCCGGCGATGGGGCTGCGAATTTCGGAGTAGCTGAGCTGGGCTTCGGCGGCCTGATATTTGCCCTGGGCGGATTCGAGCTGGCCCTTCGCCTGTTTGAGGGCGGCCTGGTGGGCGACCTGCTTCATGCCGTCGAGGTGCTGCTTTGCGGTGTCCCAGGCGGCCTGGGCCTGAACAAGGGCAGCCTGGGCGGTGTCGAGATCGCGGCCGGCGATGGCGCCTTCGGCAAAGAGTTTCCTGCGGCTGTCGACAATGCTCTGATTGAGGTCGAGGTTTGCTTTGGCCTGGGCGAGATCGAGCTCGGCCCGCTGGTACTCCTCGGGAACCTGAGCCTGAACGGTGGTCTGGTAGGTGGCATCCTGCGCGGTGAGACTGCCCTGGTTGTCGGTAACCGCGGCTTTGAGGTCGGCGTTCTCGAGGGTGGCGAGGAGCTGGCCGGCCTTCACGCGCGATCCGCGCTGGACGTAGAACTTTTTGACCGGCGAGGTGATTTTGGCTGCGATGGCGGCCTGGGCGATGGGCGAGAGGACGGCATCGGCCTCAATGTGCTGGGTGACGGCCTGGGTGGAGACGGTTGCGGCCTGGACGCTGACGACGGCCGCCGGAGCCTCTTCTTTTTTGCCGCAGCCGGAGAGCAGGGTGAGGGCGACAAGCGCGGACAGCAGAGCTGAGGAGGCCAGCCGGAGGAGAGACGATTTGCGGGTCGAGCGAGGAGTCATGGCAGATCAGAGCACTCCGGTGAGGGTCTGCAGGTTGGCGAGGGCAACGCGATAGCGGAGAACGCCGTCGGCCTGCTGGGCTTCGACGAGAGCGAGGGAAGACTCGGCGTCGACGACTTCGAGAGCGGTGGCTTCTCCGGCCTGGTAGCGGAGTTTGGTGAGGCGGAGGCTTTCCTGGGCGGTCTGGACGCTGGTTTGGAGCGAGGCGACCTGGGCGCCGGCGATCTGGGCCTCGTGGTAGAACTCCTGCAACTGGGCGATAAGCGTGCGCTCCATGGCGGTGAGCGCGACGCGAGCGGCGCTCTGCTGCAGCTCACTTTGCTTCACCTTGTCGTGGGTGGCGAACCAGTCCCAGACGGGGAAGTCGATGGAGGCGGAGGCGGAGTAGCCAAGATTGCGGACGCGGTCGGGTCCGAAGACGGCGAACTGCGGGGCGTCGATGCCCCAGGTGTAGTTGAAGCTGAGACTGGGCAGGTAGCCGGCGCGGGCGGCGAGGACGGCGGCATCAGCGGCTTTGCGGGCCTGGAGGGCGCTGCGCAGGTCGGGATTCTGTTTGGCGGCCTGGGCTTCGACTTCCGGTTGTGAAGGCAGAGCGGGGGTGGGCTGCGCGGCGAGGGTGTAGGGCGTGCGGGGATCGGGAAAGAGCAGCGTGCCGAGGTCGAGGCGAGCGCGCTCCTCGGCGAGGGAAGCGTCGCTCCACTCGCGCTCGCGCTGCTGGAGCTCGAGGTCGGCTTTGACGACGTCGGCGTGGGCGACCTCGCGGCCGTTTTCGAGTTGGCGGGTGAGGCGGTCGAAGCCGTTGGCTTCGTCGCGGGCCTGGGCCGCAACCTGAAGTTTGTTCTCGGCGTCGAGCAGGCCGAAGTAGAGCTGGACGACGCGGACAACCAGATCGCGTCGGGCGCTTTCAAGATCGGCGGCGGCCTCGAGAGCGAGGGCGCGGGTGCGCTGGAGGTCGGCGTAGCCGGCGACGCCGATACTTTCGTTGACCATGACCTGCGCGGCGTATTCGCGAATGGCGTTGTTGGCGATGAAGCGGGGCGCGGCCTGGGAGCCGATTTGTCCGGCCTGGTTGCGGACGCCGTTGGGCTGGGTGTAGAGGTACTGGCCGTGGGCGGCGGCGTTGGGAAGCAGGGCGCTGCGGGCGAGGGCGTGATCCATCTGCGCGGCGCCGCTGGTGGAGAGGCTGGAGGCGTAGATGGGATCCGCAGCCACCGCAGCGGCGATGGCCTGGTCCAGAGTGAGAGAGGGAGCAGGGGCCTGAGGCGCGCCGGCGCCCGGGACGATCTGCGCGGCGCCGGGCATGGCGAGGCACAGGCAGGCCCACAGGGCGGCGATCGCGCCCCTGCTACTTCCCTGAGTTGTCCCCCACATTCCCTCTAAGACTAAACAAGTTGGGGTGAAGACGCAGATGGGATTCCGGGCGAGACGGGGAAATGAATGATTCGTCATCGCGAGGACAAGATGCGGAGCCGGGACTGGGGGCAGAGAAGGGCAGGAGCACGATGGTCGCCCGCGGAAGTGGTCTGACCTCACAGGCGGTCGGAGGCAAGCTTGCGGGAAGGCCGACTCCGACGGGCTGAGGTTGGCATGCCCGAAGCGATTGCGAACGAAATTGTGAAGCTTGATGCTTCTGTTCCTTGACAGTGCGGCCCGGGTGCCACTAGAGTTCCGCGTAGTTCAGAGTGGTCAGACCTGATCCGATCTGTCCGTGAGGTTGATGGCCGAGCTCTGTCGCAGGTCCGTTCGCTGGAGAGAGGAGTCCGCACGCCCCCATGTCTGCCGAACCCGCATCGGAATCAGGCCATCCGCTGGTCGAGCAAGCCATCGAGTACATCCGCAACGCGATTGAAAAGCACGATCTGCATCCAGGCGACCGGCTTCCTGCAGAGCGGGAGCTGGCGCAGCAGCTGAAGATCAGCCGGGCGACGCTGCGCTCGGCCATCGGTTCACTGGCGGCGATGGGGGTGCTGCGCATCCGGCACGGGGTGGGCACATTTGTGGCGGACGGGCCGCCGGAGATCGCGCAGGGGTCGTTTGATCTGCTGCGGGCCCTGCATGGGTTCCAGTCGTGGCAGATGTTCGAAGCGAGAACGATTCTGGAGCGCAGCCTGGCGGCGCTGGCCGCGGAGCGGGGGCAGGAGAGCGACTTTGCCGCGCTGTCGGAAGAGGTGGCGGAGATGTACGCCACCTGCAACGATCCCAACGAATATCTGATTCACGACGTGCTGTTTCACCGGCTGATCGCGCGGGCATCGGGGAATCCGATTCTGGCGTGGCTGATGGAGACGGTGGTGACGGCGCTCTACGAAGCGCGGCGCAAGACGGTGGAACACGCGGCGGATCTGAAGGAGTCGGCGGAAATTCATCGCGCGATTTACCGGGCGATCCGCGGGCGGAACGGGCGCCGGGCGACCGAGCTGATGGAGAAACATCTGAAGAGCGCGGAAACGGCGCAGGCCAGCGAACCGCGAGGACCCGCCCATGGGGACGCGAGCGCGGCCGGCGATGAGAACCGTTTGGGCGCGAGGCGGGGCCGCGAAGGGATGCGGGCCGCACGATAAGTCACAAACAAAAAACATCAGCGCAGGGGAGGGACGATGCGCGCGGAACGTTGGGCGGCGGTGGTATTGGCGGCGGCCGTTTGCGGGGCGGCGGCGCGGGCTCAGGATACGCGGCATGTGACCGAGCCGAAGATTCCGAAAGCGTGCATGACGCTGCAGGCGGAGCTGGCGGCACGGAACGGAGTCTTGTCGGACGCCGACGAGCGGCATCTGGATACAGATCGAATTCAAAAGGCGATGGACGGCTGCGCACCGGGCAGGGCGGTGGTGCTGCGGGCGAAGGACGACCGTGGAGTGTTTTTGACCGGGCCGCTGACGATGAAATCGGGCGTGACGCTGGTGATCGACGCGAACACAGTGCTGGCGGCGTCGCGCGATCCCCGCGTGTTCGACATGACGCCGGGCAGCTGCGGCGTGGTGAACCAGGTGGGCCACGGATGCAAAGGGATGATCGTCGCGGACCATACCGCGGGCAGCGGGATCATGGGGGATGGTTCGATTGACGGGCGCGGCGGCGCGCATCTGCTGGGGCAGGATGTGACGTGGTGGGAGCTGGCGCACGAGGCGAAGGTGGAGGACCAGGCGCAGAGCGTGCCGTGGATGCTGCAGGTGCGGGACTCCACAAATTTCACGCTCTACCGGGTGACACTGCGCAATTCGCCGGGCTATCACGTTTCGGTGCGGGGGACGGATGGGTTCACGGCATGGGGCGTGAAGATCATGACGCCGAAGACGGCGCGCAATACGGACGGGATCGATCCCAGCTCCTCGCGCAATGTGACCATCACGCATTGTTTTCTGCATACGGGCGATGACGAGGTCGCGGTTACGTCGTCGAGTGCGGCCGGAGCGGCGTCGCATATTTCTGTGATCGACAACCATTTCTATGCGGGGCATGGAATGTCGATTGGGAGCCGGACCGATGGCGGCGTGGATCATCTGTTGGTGGAGAACCTGACGATTGACGGGGCGGACAACGGGATTCGCATCAAGAGCGATCGGAGCCGGGGCGGCCTGGTGGAGGACGCGACCTATCGCAACGTGTGCATGCGCGATATTAAGAATCCGATTGTGCTGACGCCGATGTACACGACGTTTGCCGGAGACAAGCTGCCGGAGTATCGGAAGATCACGCTCGACAACGTGCATAGCTTGACACCGGGGGCGTACACGTTCCTCGGGCTCGATGCGCAGCATCCGCTCGAGGCGACGCTGGACAACGTATTTGCCGAGGGGCTGGATCAGTCCACGATGGATGCGGCGAACGCGGCGATTACGATTGGGCCGCGAAAGGGCAACCTGGAGCCGAAGGGCGAGAATGTGACGCTGACGGTGGCGCCGAACTCACAGCCGGGCACGCCGCTGGCCTGCGAGGACAAATTTGTGCCGTTCCCATCGCTCGAGCATGCTCCGGAGCTGGCGGGGACAGTGGAGCCGGAGGACAAGACTCTCTATGTGGCTGCGGATGGGACGGGGGATTTTTATTCGATCCAAAAAGCGATCGACGTAGCGCCGAAGACGGGCGGGGCGGTGATCAGCGTGGCTCCGGGGACGTATCGCGAGGTGCTGACGATCGATAAGCCGGACGTCACGCTGCGGAGCGCGAATCCCGATGCGAGCAGGACGGTGGTCGTGATGGACAACAGCGCAGGGACCTCGGGCGGGACCCTGCATTCGGCGACGGTGAACGTGACCGGCGACAATTTCTATGCGGAGAACATCACGTTCCAGAACGACTGGAACGCGACGCATCCGCAGCTGCCGCAGGGATCGCAGGCGCTGGCGCTGCGGGTGACGGGTGACCGGGCGCGGTTCCATAACGTGCGGCTGCTGGGCAACCAGGACACGCTGTTCACGGGCAGCAAAGCGTGTACCGGGCAGGGGGAGAGCCGCAGCTGCACGCCGGCGCGGCAGTACTTCTCGGAGTGTTATATCGAGGGCAACGTCGATTTTATTTTTGGCGACGGGAAGACGGTGTTCGATCACTGCGAGATCAGGAGCACGCCGCACTCGGAGGGGTTCCTGACCGCGCAGGGGAAGAGCTATGCGACGGAGGATTCGGGGTATGTGTTTCATGACTGCAGGCTGACGGCGTATCCGGGGGTGAGCAACGTGTACCTGGGGCGGCCGTGGCGGCCGTATGCGACGGTGGTGTATCTGGACACGGAAATGGGCGAGCAGATTCAGCCGGCAGGCTGGCGCGAGTGGCATCCCGGGGAGACGCATTCGCGGACCACGGCGTTCTATGCGGAGGAAGGGTCGACGGGGCCGGGGGCACATCCGGGCGAGCGCGAGCCGGATGCGAAGCAGCTGACGCCGGACGAGGTGAAGACATTTTTGCCGGAGAATTTTCTGCGCGGCAGCGACGGGTGGAATCCTGCGGCCTGGCGCGATCCGTCGCCGCCGACGGCAGCCATGCCGGCGGAAGGGCAGCTGGGGAAGCGCGCAGGTCGCGGGGCGCCGTTCAGCATTGTGCTGGTGGGCGATTCGACGGTTGCGACCGAAGGTGGATGGGGGCCGGGGTTCTGCGCGACGCTTACGCCGAATGTAAGCTGCATCGACGATGCGCTGAACGGGCGCAGCACGAAGAGCTACATCGATGAAGGCGCCTGGAAGAAGGCGCTGGCGGAGAAGGGGCAGTACTACTTCATTCAGTTCGGGCACAACGATCAGAAACCCAATCCCAGGGTGCATGCCGATGCGGATACGACCTACAGCGACAATCTGCGGTTCTTCATTCGCGAAGTGCGGACGCAGGGCGCAGTCCCGATCCTGGTGACGCCGCTTTCGCGACGCAACTACCGGGACGGCACCCTGATCATGGACGATGGTCTGGGCGATTACGCGGCGGCGATGCGGCGAGTGGCGGCCGAAGAACATGTAACCTTGATTGATCTTTATTCGCTGTCGACTAAGTATTTGTCGGGCATGACCCAGGCGGAGGCGGATCGATTCGACATGATCGATCATCCGGACGCAAAGGCGGAGGGCGGGGGAGCGGACAAGCCGGATCGCACGCACCTGAACGCCGAGGGGAAAGCGGTGTTCGGCAGGATGATGGCGGACGCTGTGATCCGCAGCGAGGGGAAACTGAGGCCGGATGTAATGCCGGCCGGCGCAAATGCCACGGCGCCCGCAGGGACCACCAACAAGTAAGCTTCAGTGCAGTTTGTAGGGCTCCGCGGGGGCGGAAACCGGCTCGACGGTATGCGGGCCTTCGATCGGGGTCGCGCCCTGCAGGCCTCTTCCGGTGACATTGTGGATGGCGAGGAGCGGACCGCTGTAGCCGGTGACGGCGATGTTGCGCAGATCGACGTTGCGCATGTTCGCCAGCTCGATGCCCTTCCCGCAGGTGCCGGTGACGTTGGCGAGCGTGAATCCGCTGAGAGGCTTTTGCGGATCGATGGCCGTGGCGTTGACCAGCGTGGGGCAATCGGTGACGCGAACATTCGTGAAGCGGAAGTTGCCGGTGGTGGGAATGCCTTCGAGGCCGGGAACCGGGTCAGGATCCTGAATGCCGCTGTTGAGCAGGTTGATGCGCAGGAAGCCGCCCTTCGTGCCGGAGACGTCGAGATCGTTGAAGGAAAAGTCTTCGAGGAAGGCGCCGCGGCCGACGCGGGTCTTGATATAGACGGCATAACTGCGGGCTCCCAGGAAGTGGCAATGCTCGACGTGGACGTTACGAATGCCGGCGGAGGTTTCGCTGCCAATGCCGATGCAGGCAAAAATGGAGTCGGCGAAAGTGCAGTTGGTGATGCGGACGTCTTCGGTGGGGCGGTGGAGGGTGAAGCCTTCTTCGCCGCGGCCGGATTTGAGGGAGATGCAGTCATCGCCGGTGGAGATATCGCACTTGTCGATCCAGACGCGGCGGCAGGAGTCAGCGTCGATGCCGTCGCCGTTGCCACCGGTGCTGCGGATGGTGAGTCCGCTGATGACCACGTTCTCGCAGTCGGTAGGGTGAATGGACCACATGAGGTGGTAGCTGGTGGAGAAGTCGGCAAGATGGATATTGCGGCAGCGCAGAAATTCGATGAGGGCCGGATGGCGGAGAGGGTTCTCTTTGTTGGGGCGGCCGCCGAGCGCGGGGTCGCCGTTGATCCTGCCGGGACCGATGACGGCGATATGGTCACAGTCGACGGCATAAATCAGCGCTGCATGACCCTGGATGAACCTGCCTTCCCAGCGAACCTGGGTCACGGGGTAATCGGCGAAGTCGGGTGCGCCCTGAAGGACGGCGTCCTTATCGAGGCGAAGCGTGGTGTTGCTGCGGAGAGCGATGGCGCCGGTGAGGTAATTGCCGGCCGGGATCAGAACTTCGCCGCCGCCGAGGACGGCGCAGCGATCGATGGTTTCCTGCAGGGCGACGGTGTCTTTGGTCGTGCCATCGCCGGTCGCTCCGTAATCGCGGACGTTGAGAACGATCTTGCCCGGCGCGCGATACGCAGGCGGAGTTGGTCCGAAGGCCGGCTGTGCGGTTGGCGCGAGCGCGGCGTCGGCGGCTGATCCGAGCAGCGGCGCGGCGAGCATGGTGCGGGCGGTGGTCGAGAGAAAAGTGCGGCGATCGAGCGAGCGGGGCATCTGAGAGATTCTCCGTGAGCGATGCGTCAGGGTTGTGGAGCTGCCAGCGTTTGGCGAGGGGCGATGAGCAGCTGAATCTGGTCGGGACGATGGAGGTTGCGGGCGGAGTCGAAGACCCAGGCAAACTGCTGTCGAAAGGCCTCCGGTGTCACCAGCCTTTCTTCGCCATCGAGCGGGCTGCTGACGGTGACCCTGCGCGGGAAGAGGGCGGCGATCAGTTCGTCGAGGTCGTAGTGCTGGAGCACGCCGGGGATGACGCTCTGGGCGAGATCGCGCGGCGCGGGATCGTCGAAGGCGGTGCGGAAGGTGGTGAGCGTCTGGTCGATTGCGATGCTGTGGATGCGGGGGTCGAGAACCGCGGCGTGCAGCAGAACGATGCCCATGGGACCGATGCCCTCGGCGTCGATGTTCGCGGGATCGACGTTGGGCTGTGCAGCGAGCCAGTCCACGGCGGCGATGACGTCGTCGGCACGGCTTCCGACGAGATTCCTGCCGACGAGAAACGCTCGAAGAGTTTCCTCATACCAGGGGCCCATGAGATGGGATTTCGGGGAGTCGTAGTCTTTGGGGCCCGGCAGCATTTCGGGCGCAAAAACCACCTGCCCTGAAGACGCGAGCAGTTCCACGGTGGCTTCGGTGGACGGGTCGGTGGGGATGTCGGGCGTCAGAAGCAGGAGGGCGGGCTCTCTCCCGGTGGCGTCGGGAATCCCGAGTACACCGCCGAGTTCGACGCCGGTCGCGCTGGGCCAGGAAATGGTCTCGAGACGCCAGCCGGACTTTTGTTCGCTGGTGATGACGCGGACATCCGGCGGGGTGGAGCCGGGCTTCGCGGTGATGACGGCGGCAGCGCGCACCTCGGCGGCGATGCGCCGGCGAAAGGCGGCGAGCGCGGCTTCGCTGGTGAGCGCGTGGGGGCGCGGCGGCAGCGGCGTTTCTGCGCGGCTGAGAGAGAAGACAGTTTCGCCGCCGAGGGAACTGGAGACCTGGCCGGTTCTAGTGCAGAGCAGAGTTTGCGCGGGCGGCGGAGGCAGGTTTTCGAGCGTGGGCGTCGGGTCGCTCTTCAGGAGCCAGTGCGTAAAGAAGCCGACGATCTGCGCCATGATGGGGCGCAGATTCGCATGATGGCCCGGGCCGTTGATCCAGGCGAGGTGGTCCTGGGCGCCATAGAGCGCGTAGATGCGGCGGGCTTCGTCGCGCGAGTGGCGGGCGCCGGCAAAGGGAAACATATCTTCGCTGGTGGAGATGATGGCGTAGGGTGTGGGCGCGGCGGTTTCGATCCAGTCAGGGAAGCCGAGCCCCTGCTGGATCAATCCTGGAATAGTCTGCTCGGCTTCCTGCGGGCCGAGGGTGGGCAGCAGCTCGTTGAAGCTGGTGATGAAACAGGCGACGCCCGCGGCTTTGACGCGCGGGTCGAGGGCGGCGAGATAAGCGGTGACGGTTCCGCCACCGGAGCAGCCCTGGGCGCCGATGCGGTTGGGGTCGATGTCAGGACGGCTGTCGAGGTAATCGATGCCGCGCATCGCGTCCCAGAGGAAGTAGCGGGCGATGTGGCGTCCGCCGAGCATCATCTGCGAGGCGGCTTCGCTGTGTTCGCCGGTGGGCGGCCCGGCGAGGGACTTGCCGGTGGCGGGATCGAGATACTGGAGGCGCTCGCCTTCGCCGATGGGGTCGTAGACGAGCACGGCGATGCCGAGCCGCGCCATGTTCGAAGCGAAATACCAGGCTTCGAGCTTGCCGGCAGGGTAATGGCCGGGCGTGTAGATCACGGCGGGAACGCGCGCACCGTTCTGATCGGGGAGATAGAGGTCGGCGGTGACGTGGAATCCAGGAAGGCTGTCGTAGAGGACGCGCTCGATGTGGAAGCCTTGCTCCGGCACGGTGCCGACGGTGGTCGCGTGGAGCGGCGTGCGCGTGGTGGGCAAGCCGCCGATGAGGCGGAGAACGGTGGCGCGCACCCACGCTTTGCGCTGTTCTGCCTGGGCGCGGGTGTGAATGTGGGCGATGGTTTGCGCGCGCTGAGCGAGATCGGCACGGGCTGCGTTGTTCCAGGCGCGGTCAAGCTGTCCCTGGGGACTGGCGGGAGGGACGTCGGCGGCACGCAGCGTGAAGACGCAGACAAGAGCCAGCAGGGCAGGAACGACCAGAGCCGGAACCACGAAACCCGGCATGAACCGCCGCACGGTGCGCGATCCCTTCTCGCCATCGAGGCGCATCGGCGTTTTCTCCTCGTCGCGCAGTGCCGTCGACCGGATCCCGGCTACCAGCTCACCGCCGGCAATCTCCCGGCCCTGCCTCTCAAAACATAGTCCCCGGAAAGCCTGCTTTCAAAGTGCGAAAGCGGCTGCCCTGAAATTGGCTCAGAAGATCGGGCCAACCATGAAGGAGGGGGGCGAGGATCTTTAGCGTACGCTCGTCGCCAGCAGGGTGGTCGTGCTCCGCCGCCGCCGTGCTACCGTTCGCGGAGCCGTCGGGCGTACGTAGCTCCGGTAGACCGTGATATGGAAGCACGACTGGTAGAACTCCTCTTCCACGTCGATCTTGCCGGCCGTCTGCAGAGGCAGCAGCCACGCTCTCATCCACGCAATCTCTGACAGGCTCAACCCGTGTTTGCCGATATCCACGGCCGCTCCGGTGAGGTGTGGCGACGCGATGTCGCCCGCCGCCGGCGCAGCATTGCCGTTGATCATCAGCAGGTGGCGCTGGAACGCCACCGTCCGCACCGCCGAGTTCAGCTGCAGCGGCCGGTGGAACCGCCCATAATGGCTGGCCGCCAGATCCGCCAGAAAGCGCGCCGTCCAGGGACGGCAATAGCGGCGGTCCATGGGCAAATCCGGATTCACCCGCAGCGAGCCGCTGGCCGGCGCCTGGACCAGGTCTCCGGCCGACTCCATCTGATCCAGCTGCGCGTCGTCTTCAATCCGCACCAGCCCTTCGGCTTCGTCGCGCTGGTTTTGCCGCATCAGCGACTCGAGCGACCCACGCAGCGGAGGAACCCACCGAATCCGGTTCAGGGCGACCCGATTGACGGTCCGCGCGGTCGTGCGGGGCTCTGCCAGAGCCGCTCTCTCGAGATGCGCGCCGGTCTTGGGTACGCGCCTTTCCCGCACGCGCACCTCGCGCGCCCGGCTCGCACGGCAGGGAATTGCCGACGGATTCGCCAGAACGGTGTGGCGCGCGTGTCCGGCAATCCGCCCGCAGGGGGATGCCGCCGCTACGTGATGCAGGTGCGTATGCCGTTTGTGTGCTCGGGAGTTGTGCCCGGTCTCCACCGAGGAGGCCATAGCCGGCAGAACCATCGCCGAACTGAGCGCGAGAGTAATGAGGAGGCGACTGCGCATGGGGGACGCGGATGAACCGATCAGAGCTACTCCAGATTACCTGACCCGAATCGAGGGGAAAAGTGGCGAATCGGATTCCGCAAAGAAATTTTTTCTGGCGTCCGGGGCAGGCGTCACAAGCCGCGTCGCCCCGATTTTCATCCCTTCCTCCCAACCCTCGGGAGTACAATCCGGGCAAATCATTCACGCAGAAATCCGCACCCACAAACTCCCCGGAGGATTCCGATGTCCGATGCGGTTGTTCAACCTGAAGCGTTCGGCTCGCCGCTCAGCCAGACCCAGCGCGTCGTCGATACGTTCGTCGCGCCGTCCAAAGCCTTCACCGACATCCTGCGCAGTTCCAGTTGGTGGCTGCCGTGGCTCATCGGCGTGGTGATCACCCTCGGTCTCGGTTTCACCATCCAGCAAAAGATCGGCTGGGACCACGCCTACCAGAACATGATGCGCCAGAGCCCGAAGCAAATGGAGAAGATCCAGAACCTGCCCGCTGACGCCCAGGCGAACGCCATGAAAATGGGCTCCAACTTCACCAAAATCATCTTCTGGGCTACGCCGCTGGTGGCGCTGATCCTTGCCCTGGTCTGCGCCGCTGTCCTGCTCGCCACCGTGAACTTCGGCTTCGGCGGTCGCGCCAAATTCGGTCAGATGTTTGCCGTCTGGATGTATGGCACCCTCCCCTGGGCAATCCAGGGACTGCTGGGCATCATCACCGTCTACTTCGGCGTCGATCCAGACTCCTTTAACCTGAAGAACTTCGTCGGGACCAATATCGGGTACTACATGCCCACCGACTGGAGCCAGGCGCTGATCGCCCTCGGCACCGCACTCGATATCACCACCATCTGGTCCCTCATCCTCCTCACCATCGGCTGCGCCATCATCGGCAATATCTCCAAAGGAAAAGCCGCGGGCGCTGTCTTCGGATGGTGGGTCCTCATTACCCTCGTCAAGGTTGGAGCCGCCGCAGCCTTCTCTTAAACATCCCCTTCCGGCAAAGAAAGAGGCCCGCCATCCTGGCGGGCCTCTTTCTTTCCAACTGCACTTGCGCTCCAAACGCCGAAGGCGCCCGCCCGTCCGGCTAGGCGTCTTCTTCCTCCTCTGTCGGCTTCTTCGCGTTGGCCACGATTTTGTCCGCGATCAGCTGCGGCACGATGTCGTAGTGGTCCATGTCCATGTGGAAGCTGCCGCGTCCCTGGGTCACGGCTGTGAGTGTCTGCCCATAGGTCAGCATCTCCGCCATCGGCACTTCAGCCCGGATGATGGCGTTTGCGCCGTGCCCGTCCATCCCCTGCACGCGCCCCCGTCGCTGGTTCAGATCGCCCATCAGCGCTCCTGCGAACTCCTGCGGCGCTTCGATCTCCACCCGCATCACCGGTTCCAGCAGCGTCGGCTTGGCCTGCTCCATGCATTTCCGGAACGCGATCCGCCCGGCCATCTTGAACGAAAGCTCGTTCGAATCCACGTCATGATAGCTGCCGTCGTACAGGATCACCTTGAAGTCCACTACCGGATACCCGGCCAGATAGCCGCGCGCCGCCGACTCGATGATGCCTTTCTCGACCGCGGGAATGAAGTTCCGTGGAATCGACCCGCCGAACACGTCGTTTTCGAATTCGAACCCCCCACCCCGCGCCAGCGGCTCCATCTTGATCCTGCAGTCGCCGTACTGCCCGTGTCCGCCGGTCTGCTTCTTGTGCCGGCCCTGCGCGTCGGCCCGTCCCCGGATCGTCTCCCGGTAGGGAACCCGCGGCGCCTTCAGCGTCACCTCCGTGTGGTACCGCTTGCGCAGTTTGCTCACCAGGGTTTCGATGTGCGGCTGCCCCGACGCCGCAATCAGAAATTCGTTGGTCTGCGGATCGCGGAAGAACCGCACCATCAGGTCCTCTTCCATCAGCTTGTGCACCGCCGGCGCCAGCTTGTCTTCATCCGCCCGCGACTTCGGCTCGATGGCCCAGGTCATTGCCGGCTCCGGCAGCGCCACCGGCTCGAAGAAGATTTCGTGGCTCTTGTCGCCCAGCGTGTCCCCGGTCAGCGTCTCCTTTAATTTGGCGATGGCTCCCAGGTCGCCCGCATGCAGCTCGGTCACCGCAACCGCCGTCCGCCCCTGCATGATCGACAGGTGCGAGAACTTTTCCGCCGTCCGCCGTGAGTAGTTCTGCGCCGTCGCATCGTTCTTCAGAACGCCGGAGAACACCTTGAAGAAGCTGATCCGTCCGGCAAAGGGGTCGCTCATCGTCTTGAAGACATACAGCGACACCGGCTCCGAGTCGGCCACCTTGCGCATGACGATCTCCGGGCCGTTCTCGCCGTCGCCGGGCTTCGCTTCGCCATTCGCGCCGGCCGTTACCGCGTGCAGCACCGCCCGCGCCGCCACCGGCTCGCGCTCGATGGGCGCCGGCGCGTACACCTTCAGGAAATCCAGCAGGTGATCCGTGGCCACGTTTCCCAGCCCGCTGGCGTAGAGCACCGGGAAAATGCGGTCCTCGCGAATCGCCTCGTGCAGCGCGCTGATCAGATGCTGCTCCGGGATGGTCCCTTCCCGGAAGTACTCCTCCATCAGCTCATCTTTGCCTTCGGCCACCAGCTCCACCAGCGTCTCGTGCGCCCGCTGCGCCGGCTCCTTCAGGCTTTCCGGGATCTCCCCGATCTTTCCGTGACCGTCGCCGCCCGTCGTGTAGAAAAACGCCTCCATGGTCACCAGATCCACGACGCCCTCGAAGCCTTTGCCGCTCGTGATCGGCAGCTGCACGGGAATGCACTGCCGGCCGAAGCGCTCGCCCAGCTTCGTCAGCGTCGCCGGCGCCGATTCCGCCGCGCGGGGATGATCCATCTGGTTGATCACCAGCACCCGCGGCAGGTTGAACTCCTCCGCGTACTTCCACACCCGCTCCGTCATCGGCTGCACGCCGGTCACGGAGTCGACCGTCACCAGCGCGGTTTCGACCGGAGCCATGGCACAGCGCGCTTCATGCACGAACATATGAAAGCCGGGCGTATCGATGAAATTGATTTTCACGCCGTCCCATTCGGCGTGGGCAACTGCATTCTGCATAGTGGTGGCGCGGGCCACATCTTCTTCGTCGTAGGCCGTTACCGCGGATCCGTCGTCCACCCGGCCCTGCTGCGGGGTCATTTTGGCGGCATGCAGCAGAGCGGAAAGCAGCGTCGTTTTCCCGCTGTGCGCATGCCCCACTACAGCTACATTGCGAATCTCACTTCCTGGATAGCTCTTCATCGAACCTCTCCTTGTGGATCGAAATGGATGCAGCCCTTCCTGGGAAAGGCTGGCGATGCATCAGCGGCGAAAGAAACAGGAAAGTAGACACGAAAGGACGGCGCGCGACTGTGATCGCGGGCACAGGGATTTCCGGCTGGCGTCGGGTGGGCGTCTCCTGGGCAGGGCGGGATGTGCTCCGGCGCGCGCTGGCCGCGTGCCGGGGACGGAAAACCGCAGTCCTCATCCGGCATAAAAACACTTCCGGCGGGGAAGGGTTTTCAGCGCTTCGTCAGCCCCCGCTCCGCAGGAACAGGGAGAATAGCACAGCGAGGCCCCGCACAGGGGAAAGGGGGTTTCCGCCGGCTGGAGTGCCGGTTCAGAAGTTTGCTGAAGAGTCGGATCCTGTATCCGGGCATGACTTCAGTCGTGCCGCAAAGGGGGGCAAAATGACGCGGGCCTCAGCCCCTGAGGTCTGCTCGTATGCAATGCCACATACCTCGTGATCGACGGAACGCCCACGCGCCGCAAGTGAAAAAACTACGAAACCGCCACCAGCTCCCGGCCGCGCGCCCCCGACATAATGGCGCCCGCCGGCATCCCGCTCCACGCCAGCTGCTCCATCGGATTCGCGGTCGGCCGCCCCAGCAGATACCCCTGCGCCTCGTTCGTTCCCAGCGATCGCATCAGCTCCAGCTGCTCCGTCGTCTCGATCCCTTCCACGATCACCTTCATGTGCAGGTTGTGCGCCATGGACAACACGGACTGCACAAACGACCGCGTCTCCTCCCGCACCGCCAGCTCGCTCACAAACGTCCGGTCCAGCTTCAGCGCGTCCAGGAACAGCTTGGGGAGATAGCTCAGGCATGAGTAGCCGGTGCCGAAATCGTCCATGGCCACGCCAATTCCGCGGCCGGTCAGCCGCCGGATCAGGTCCGCCGCCCGTTCCACCCCGCTCAGCGTCGCCGACTCGGTCAGCTCCAGCTGCAGCAGGCTCGGCCGCAGCCCGGTGCGCAGCAGCGTCTCTTCCACTTCTTCCAGAAACGAGTCCCGCGCAAACTGCAGGCTCGATACATTCACCGCTACCTGGATCGCCCGGTTCGCGCGTGCCTGCCACTGGACCGCATCGGCGCACGCCCGCTCCATTACATATGCTCCCAGGGGAATGATCAGCCCGCTTTCTTCGGCCACCGGAATAAACGTCAACGGCGGAATCGGCCCCAGCCGCGGATGCGTCCAGCGCGCCAGCGCCTCGAAGCGCACAATGGTGTTCGTCGCCAGGTCGAATTCCGGCTGGTAATGCACCGTGATCTCGCCCTTTTCGATCGCCAGGCGCAGATCGCTTTCCAGCATCATCCGTTCCCGCGCCGCGCTGCCCAGACCGTCGCCGAACTGCACAATCCGGTTCTTCCCGTTCCTCTTGGCCGCGAACATCGCGCAGTCCGCCTGCCGCAGCAGTTGTCCGCCCTCTTTTCCGTGATCGGGAAACATGCTGATCCCAATACTGGCGGTCAGCCGGATCGAGTTTCCCTCTACCTCGAACGGCTCTTTCAGCAACTCCAGCGCCGTCCTGGCTACGGTATCGGCGTCCACCTGGCTTTCCACGTCCTCCAGAATCAGCGTGAACTCGTCTCCGCCGATCCGCGCCAGCGTGTCCGACTGCCGGAAGCGTGACTTCATCCGGTGCGCCACGTGTCCCAGCAGGGCATCGCCCACGCCATGGCCCAGGCTGTCGTTCACCAGCTTGAATCCGTCCAGATCGATATAGAGCAGCGCCACTTTGCGGTTTTCCCGCCGTCCCTTGGCCAGGCTGTGGGCCAGCCGGTCCACCAGCAGCCGCCGGTTCGGCAAACCGGTCAAATCGTCGAACAGCGCCATCTGCTGCAGCCGCGCTTCGGCATCGCGGCGCGCCCGGTCCTTCTTCTGCAACTCGGTCAGCATGGCGTTGAACCCGTCCACCAGCTCCGCAATCTCTTCGCTGCCGCTCTCCGGCATCTGCGGATCGAAGGGCCGCTGCGCCGCTACCTGCAGCATCGACCGCGCCAGGTCGCGGATGGCGTGCGCCGTTCCCGACGCCTTCTCCAGCGCTTTTTCCTGTTCGCCTACCTGTTTCCGTAATTTGTTGACCCGCGCCAGCACCAGCAGAATCGTGGCCGACAGCAGCACCAGCATCAGCCCCATTCCCAGCGCCAGCGAGGGCGTCCAGAAGGGAATATGCTGGGCCGGCGCGAAATCGCTGGGCGGCCGGTGCTCGAGCGGCTGGGTCCCCTCGGTTGGAACCGCGGCCACCGCGAGTGTCTTCATCTGTGAGGCTGGGTGATGTCTGGCCACCGACGCTCGGCAGAACGCGGTGGTAACCATTCCCATGCCCAACAGGAATCCCAGAATCGCGGCAAATCGGGCAGCCGTGAGGTTACTGCGGATCATGCCCCCATCATCGATGCCCGGTCCGTGGACAGCCCATACCACTTTGGTTACCAGGGGCTACATCCTCTGGAAGGACAACCCGCAGAATGGGTTACGAACGCCCTGCTCCCGCCTTCGGGTCAGATTGTGGTGTCCTCCGCGTTCTCCAGATTCGTGTCTTTCCCCGCCCGCGACCAGAACAGCCGGAAGTCTGCGACATGATGCAGCGAGAAGTTCGGCTGGGACGGCGCCGTGATCGCGAAGAAGTCCGCCCGGTGCACATCCTCCAGCCAGAACGCCGGCCGCGGATCGTCTCCGGTATAGGCAACCTCCACATGCGACATCTCCAGATTCTTCAGGTGACGGATGAAGAATCCGTTCGACGGCGTTGGCCCAAAGCGCAGCAGCTCCGGATAGCCGTCGATCAGCTCCGGTACCTGGAGCGTGTGCCAGTCGGGCATCGGCTTCATGCCCTCCCGTCCGGCGCGGATCTCCTTCGGCATCGGCTGGTGTTCGAAATAGCAGTTGGACAGCTTCACGTCCTCGATCAGATTCGCCGGAATCCCGGACAGCAGCGAACAGGTGGCCGAACCCGAGTTGTAGCTCTCGAGGTTGGCGATCAGGATCCGCCGCAGCGTTCCCGGGCGCAGGGTCTCTTTTGGGTTGCGGTTGCGCGCGTTCAGCCGCAGGAACAGCGGCGCGTCGCCGATGTCCCGCATCGTGTTGCCGGTGATGGCAAAATCTTCGAGGAACGCCCCGTCCGAGCTCTCCAGCGAAATCCCCTTGCACCCTTCGATCACGTTGCCGGTGATGGTAATGTTCCGGAATCCCCCATTCGATTCCGTCCCGCACTTGATCCGCCCGTTGCGCGGCACCCGGGCATCATCGGCGAATTTCTTCCACGTCCCATCCAGCACGCTGCCCAGCTCGTACGTCCCGGTCACGTAGTTGTTCGCGATGGTCACGTTGTCGGTGGACCGCGCATACCCCAGCGCGTAGCTCGACTTCGGGCAGATGCCGTCGTCCCAGGGCGAGTTCACCGTGCAGTTCGAAACCCGCACGTTCTTGCAGCAGTCGATGTCAAACCCGTCGCGGTCCGTATCCACCAGCACGTTGTCCAGCGTCATGTTGTCCACGCCCGTCGCCAGCAGCGCGAAATGGCCGCCCTTCAGGATCGAGATATCCCGCAGCAGCACGTTGTGGCAGTTTTTCAGGCCAAAGGTTTTGTTGCCCACCCCTGCCTGCTCCGCCACAAACGGGACATAATCCCCGCGCGCCCCCGGCGACCCGTGCGACAGCCCCTTGCCATAGATCAGCCCGGGTCCCACCACGGAAAAATCGTGCTCGTTTTCTGCGTAGAACAGAGAATTCTTCCAGTGGTTGTGCCCGTAATCCTGATACGGCGTCCATGGATCGTTGGGCTCCGCCGCGTCGTAGGTTCCGCCGTTGTAGCCGGTCGTCTCGCCGGGCTTCGGTGAATCCGCTGCCAGAATCGTGCACCCCCGCGACAGATACAGCTCCACATTCGACTTCAGGTGGATGGTGAAACAGAGATAGGTCCCCGCCGGGAAGACCAGCGTGCCCCCGCCGACAGCAGCAACGGCCTCGATGGCCTTATTGATGGCCGGCGTATCGATGGTCTTGCCGTCTCCCGTGGCTCCATGGGAGCGAACGTTGTGCAGCGCCTCGGCGGCGGCAGAAGGAGCGGTCTGCGCTTCGCTCAGCGAAACGTGACCGACGGTGGCGGCGAGGGCAAGAGGAGAGAGCTTCATCAGATCGCGGCGTAGCATGGCGCAGAGAAGCATACCAGCTTGGAAGTTCACAGGAGAAATTAGTTCCGCCACGCGAGACGCGCTGCGTCAACCCGATTTCAGGGCCGCACCGCCCAGGCCATACCGTCCGGTTCTCCACCGACATCGAGATGGCCGGTGACTTCGAGCGTCTTCAGATCCACGACCGCGATGGAGTTGTCGGGAGAGCAGGCAACGAAGGCACGATCGGCAACCGGGTCCATCAGAATGCCGGCCGCTCCATGACCAATCGGCACGCGTTTGATCTCCTTCCGCGATGCGGCGTCGTACACGAACAAATCTCCGATGCCGAGACTGGAGATCAGCACCCGCTTGCCGTCCGGGGTGAACCGGAGACGATTGGCGCCGAAGATGTGGGCGTCGAGGGTTGCCGTTACCTGGTTCGAAGCGGTGTCGATGATGGACAGCGTGCCGTCCTGTGCATTGCCGGTCCACAACTCGCGGCCGTCCGGCGAGATGTCGAACCCTTCGTCGCCTTTGCCCACCGGAATGACCGTCTCGTTCCAGTCCATGCGCGGCGGACCTCCGCCCGGACGCGGCCCGGCACCCGCAGGCAAATGCGTTCCCGGAGGAGGTCCCATAGGCGGCAGAGCGACGAACTGCAAAAAGGTGACGGTCCCGGAACTCACGTTCGTGGTGTAAATCCGCTTCTGGTCCGGGCTCACATCGATCATGTGCGTGCGGTTCTGTCCCGTTCCCATAATCCAGTCGATCCGGGCGGTTGCCGGATCGTAGCGGGCGATGGCTTTCGCCCCTTCGGCGGTGAACCACAGCTTGCCGCCGACAAAAGCCAGACCGTGCGGGCCATTCAGAGCGCCGGTATCGATGTCCGGAAGCGCCTTCTGCGCAACCAGGTCGATGACGGAGAGCGCGTGATAGCGGCCGCCTCCATAGATCGATACGTAGGCGGTCTTGCCGTCGGCGCTGGCAATTACCTCATGGGGATCAGGTCCAACAGGAGCGCGGGCAATCACCTGGAGCGTGGCCGGATCCACAATGGCCAGCGTGTGATTGCGCTTGGAGAGCGCCAGCAGCGATCGCCGCGGCGTGGTCTGCGCCGCAACCGGATACGCGGCACCCATCGAGATGAACGCTGCAGCCAACCACGCGCTGACTAGAGACCATTTGCATCGCATTCCGTTGCTCCTTTTTGCCGGGTTCGACCGCAGCCGTGGGGCTCGACTTTCAACAAGCTACTCTATCGGACCCGCTTGCGCCCTCGGGTATCTCAACTGCCTCCGCTCCAGGAGGATCAGCCACTCCGCTGTCGCAGGGAAACGCCGCAAGGATCTGCCCGCCGCCCGGGACGCTGCTGTTGTCTCATCTGCTACCGTGATTCCATGCCGCATTGCAACGAAGAGAGAGTCGACCTGAAAGACATCGAGCACCCCCAGGGGCGGCGCGCCTTTGTCAGGTTGATGAGCGCGAGCGCTGCCGGCGCCCTGCTCTCGCCTGGGTTTCGCATGTTCGCTCAGGCCACCGGGCGGCAGATCTCCGCTACTGAAGCAGGCGCGGTCGCCGATGCCACGACGCTGAACACGCAGAAGTTGCAGGCGGCCATCGATCGCCTGGCATCCCACCATGGCGGCACCCTGGTCATCCCCGCAGGCACCTTCCTCACCGGCGCCCTGTTCCTCAAGCCCGGAGTCCATCTCTGGCTGGACAAGGACGCCGTCCTTAAGGGATCGACCGAAGTTGCCGACTATCCCAGGCGACAGACACGGGTGGAAGGCCACTTCCAGGTGTGGCTGCCCGCGATGATCAATGCCGACGGATGCGATGGCCTCCGCATCGGCGGCCAGGGCACGCTCGACGGCAGCGGCGCCCCCTTCTGGCAGGCCTTCTGGACAGCCATCCGCGCGAACCACTCCACCACCAATCTCGACGTGCCTCGCCCGAAGCTGGCCTTCCTTTCAAACTCGCGCAACGTCCAGATCTCCAACATCACCTTTAAGGACTCCGGCTTCTGGAACCTCCACCTCTACCGCTGCCAGCAGGTGCTGGTCGACAACGTGCGCTTCGAGGTGCCGGACGGTGTGCGCTGCCCCTCGACCGACGGCACCGACATCGACAGTTGCCGGCACGTCACCATCCGCGGCTGCACCTACAGCGTCGACGATGACTGCGTCTGCCTCAAGGGCTCCAAAGGACCCTTCGCGATGGATGACCACGACAGCCCGCCGGTCGAGCACATCCGTGTCGAAAACTGCACCTTCCTGCGCGGAGGCGGCGTCGCCACCCTGGGCAGCGAGGCGACCATCGTCCGCGATCTGGTGGTGGAAAACTGCACCGTGCACGGCACCGTCCCGGTGGTGCGGCTCAAATTGCGTCCCGACACGCCGCAGCTCTATGAGGACCTTCACTACAACAACATCACCCTCGCCGGAAGCCCGGACAATCCCCGCGGCCCGATCATCGAAGTGCGGCCGTGGAAGCAATACTTCGATCTCAAAGGCCAGCCGCCGCCGAAGTCCACTGTCCGCAACGTGACCATCGACGGGGTGAAGGGAACCTTCGGCACCTTCGGCGTGGTCCAGGGAAATCCCGGCCAAACCACCCTGAGCGGCTTCCACCTTGAGAACATCGACGTGCAGCTCAGCAACCCCAGGCTGACGGTCGATAACGGCATCGACGTGTCGGTGAAAAACGTGACCGTCAACGGCAAGCCTTTTGTCGTCGAACGTGCCTAAGCCACCTCCTCGCGCGAATTCCCGGCCCTGCTCCGGAAGCTGAATCCCAGGCGCGGCTGGCGCGACTCTCCGCAAACACCGCCTGGCGGTGAGGGGATTCCGGGATACCATGGACAGCAACTTCCAGGGGAAAAGGCGGGACGCGCAAACAGGTGCTGATCTTCGGGCTGGCAGGTGGCGTCCTGGTTACGCTGCTGCAGTGGACCGAGTTCCACTTCCTGGTCCTCGAGCACTCGGTGGCAATCTACGGCGCACTGATCGCGATTCTGTTTGCCGGCGCCGGCCTCTGGCTCGGCACCCGGCTGCTCGCTCCCCGCGAGCGCATCGTCGAAATCGCTGTCCCCGCTGTCCCCACCTCTCGATTCGACGCGGATGACAACGTCCGCGAGCGCCTTGGCATTACCCGCCGCGAACTGGAAATCCTCAAGCTCGTGGCTCGCGGCCTGAGCAATCGCGAGATCGGCGCAACCCTGTTCGTGAGCGAGAACACGGTGAAGACTCACTGCAGCCGCGCTTTCGACAAGCTCGGCGCCCGCCGCCGCACCGAGGCGGTCCAGCGCAGCAGGGAACTGGGCCTGCTCTCCTGAACGCCTCCTTCTTTCGCATGAATTCCGCGATTTCCGGAGAAATCATACGCAAGGATGACGCGGGGTGACGGGCCGATCGTGCAGGGTAAGCGAATCAGCGGCGCTCCGAAGCGCCCGGCAGACAGGAGAGCAGCAATGAAGAAGGATGTCTGGAAGTATGGTCTGCTGAGCGGTATGGTTCTGGCCATCCTGCTGGCGGTCACCGTGCCCTTCGAGAATCACACCAGCGCGCGCTGGGGCATGGTGGTTGGCTACACCACCATGGTGCTCAGCTTCCTGATCGTCTTCGTCGGCGTCCGGCATTATCGCGACTTTGAGTGCGGCGGCTTCATTACCTTCGGCCGCGCACTCGCCGCCGGTGTGCTGATGATGCTGATCTCCTGCGTCTGCTATGTCGTGATGTGGGAAGCGCTGACCGCCACAGTGGAAAGGGACTTCGGCCACCAGTACGCCGCCGCCCTGGTGAAACGGGCACAGAACTCCGGCCTCAGGGGTGAGGCCCTGGAGGCAAAGATGGCGGAGATCCGCAAGTTCGAAGCAAACTGCTCGAACCCGCTCTACCGGGCGTCCATGACCCTGCTGGAACCCCTGCCGGTGGGCATCGTGATGGCCCTGGTCACGGCGGGCATCCTGCGCCGCAGACCCGAGCAGGCCGTCGCGAACCATTGAACCAGGGCAGCCGCTGCTTACGATCACGGTGAAGTTCCGCCACTCGAATATTCATCTCTCCAGGCGTCATCCCTGGATTAACGCATCTCAAAGGAGACTGCATGCCTTCGATCACTGACTTTGGTGGAATATTCCTGCGGGCGAACGATCCAAAAGCTCTTTATCAATGGTACGAACGGCATCTCGGTCTGGTGAAGTCTGAAGCCGGATCCTTCTCCTTTCCGGTCCCCACGCAACACCCCGAGGTCGTCTTCTCCCTGTTCCGGCAGGACAATGACTACTTCCCTCCGGCACAGAAAGCCATGATCAATCGCCAGGCAGACGATCTGGATGGATTGCTGGACCGTCTGCTCGCCGATGGCGTCACGGTCGATCCAAAACGCGAAAGCTATGACTTCGGAAAGTTTGGCTGGATGACCGACCCGGAGGGCAATCGCGTGGAGCTTTGGCAGCCGGCCGCAACCGCCTGATGCCGAGCCGGACCGGATTCACCTGCACGACTCCGTGGCCTGCCCCGCTTCCGTCACTTCCCGGTATCGCGGATCAGCACCCCATCGGCTTGCTGGTGGCCGCGGATGATTGCCGGTTGCCGGCCGTCGGCCGAGTAGCCGCAATCGCGAATGAACTCCGACGTGAAGTCCGTGACCTGTCTGCCGGGTGACCGGTTGAGAGTCTGCAGCCAGAGATTGTCGGTCTGCCCCTGGCAAACGGGGTCGACGAGGGCCGCCCCGTCGGGGCTGAACTCAATCGGATCATCGCCAAACATCGGGGCAGAGCCTCGTTGCCTCCGTCCGCGGAACAAACCCGCGCCCTATGGTGTCTGCCCCATTGACGTTTTACGATGAAAACAGAAAGGGTGCGGCCGTCGCCGGTCGCGCATCCCAGGGGAAAGTGGGTCGCAATCTCAACTGGATCTGGTATGTCGGCGCGGCGGTCTGGTTTCTGGACGCCGCCTTCGCCATGCACCGCGGCAACCTGCGCATGGGGCTGATTAACGCGGGCATCTCCGCCGTCTTCCTTGCCGCCGGCCTCTTCTTCCGCCGCCAGTCCCGCCGCCCAAACGGCCGCCCGGATCGCTGATCCAGGCCCTTCGCGGCTTTGGACGCTTCCCGAGAAAACCGCTCGTCACGGTGGGTATTCCCACCGGTCGCTGAGATTTGCTGCTCGCGTCCCGGCAATAGAAAACACCAGCGGCAAAGGACACATCGGGGGTTTTCGGGGGCAAACGTTCCGCGAGGCCGACTTTTCGTCCGGAACGATGTCAATGAGCGATTTGCCCTGTTCACAACAAGCAAGAACACAGCTTTTCATCATTGAACGATCTTTGGCTCAGTGTCTACGCCCTGGCTCCTTCGACCAGGAAAAAATCAAAAGCTCCGCAGGAGAAGCCCTCTTGCGCTCGCCAGCACTTTCTCTCGCATTACACGCTCCGGCAGCATCCGGGCAATTTCTATTGCCCCTGCCATCGTTGAGAAGATGGAAAAGAAAGCCCGCTCTTTGTCGGCCGTCCGCCGGCCAGGCATGAACGGTAGCATCCGACTTTTGTATTTCTTGAGCTCCTCAAAGATCTGAGGCTTCATTGCGTCATGGGCCCTCGCCAGCTCGGGCCCAAGCGCCGGCAAGGGGCAACCGTACTCGATGTGGTCGCAAAATTCCAGGCTCAGGTAGGTCTTCACGATCGCCTTCCATGCCATCTCTGGTTGGGACTGCTCGCCGGCTTGAACAAGGCGGTCGGCTATTTCCTGGAACGCTTCGCTCAGCGACTCCATGAGCAACTCGTCCTTGCTTCCGAAGTGCTTGTAAAAACCTCCGTGCGTCAAGCCGGCGCCCCGCATAACGACTACCGGAGGCCGCGCCATGTGAAGCGGTAACCCTCCTCTCCAAAAAGAGAAGGCCCAGGAATCACCCGGGCCTCTCTCCATCAAGCAGTCTCGCTCACCCATACGTAACCGTATTGCACGTCACATGCGGGAACGTGTACTCCTCCAGAGCCCTGGTCGTCTTATTTTCAATCTTCAGCACCATCAGGATCGTCTGCGTATATGCCAGGTACCGCTTCTTCTCCCTGAACAGCATCCAGTAGTCCGCAAAGTACTGCGTCACATTCGACACCTCGCGTTCAAACGGAATATTCGTCACAATCCCTTTGCCATGCTGCCCCGGCTCCGTCGTCACGCTCCAGTGCATAAACGACTCCGGCTGGATAATCTTCACGGCCTCCTGCAGCGGCCTGTTCGGACACTGCGTCAGCTTCGGATGCGGATTCTGGTAGTTCGCCGGATTCGCTTCCTGTGTCGTATACCGAGCCTCCACATTCAGGTTGGAGATCAGCGTCGGTGGGGGTGGCAACGGATTCTTAATCGCAATCGCCGGCACCGGATACGGCGACGGGGCATCCGGCACCACCGGGCTTCCCTTGATCATCGGCTGTCTCCGGCAAACTCCCGTCCCTCCAGGGTCCGCCTGCGTATCAAAGCCCCCCAGCGCCAGTATCGAGTTCCCATGCGGCACCGAGATCTGTTTCGCAATCGACACATCCGACGGTTGCTGTAGTGCGTCCTGCACCAGCTCCACGTCGATGTTTGCCGCATACGGTCCGTCCTGCTGCACAAACCGCGGCACCCAGAGCCATGCACCGTTCTCCACGTGCACTACCGTATTGACCTTCGGTCCTTCCGCAAACATTACCTGCTGCTCATAAAACACCGCCCTGCAATTCTGCGACACCAGACCCCCGCGATTCGCAGCCTCGGCCGCAATCGCCAACGTCGTCGTCGGGTCGGTGCCATTGAACTTCAACCGCTCGTGATACTTGAAGTTCTTCAGTATGTATCCATCCGGATCAGACGTCTGAGGGATAGGCATGATGTTGTACGACAGAGGATTCTCCGGCCCCCCTATGGGCTTGCCGTCCTTATCGGTTCCGAAGTCCTGGTTCGACCAGGACCCCACTAACTGCTGTTGAAATTCCGCGAGTATGCTCATCGGTGCTGGTAGCGGCATCGTCGTTCTCCTATCGTGAAGACTCAAAACTGCATGCAGATAGGCCCGGATTCTGTAACCAGTTCGGAACGTCTTGGCGTCCCTGTGGAAACTTGAAACGATCCAGGAAAAATTCGACGGCTGTCGATTAGGTTGGAAGAGGGAGTGATACGTGGCAGAAGCTACTCCCCACCCCCGCCCGTGTCAACACATATTCCTCACGTCAATCTAAGTGGCCGTAAAACCGGCTGCTTGGACAAGTGATTGCTGCCCATTGACTCGTTACGGATTTCTCGATAAGTGATAAATCGCCGAGTCGCTCATCGAGAACTTCGGGACGATCTGCGGTTCCGGCCGTATTAACGGCTATGCGGAAGTTTGGACCCTTGAGCGTTCCGCCGGCTGGCCCCTGCGCCAGCCCAGCCTGCTCTTCGCCGGACTCGCCTACCACCAGCCCTCGTATCTCTCGCTCTGGCAGCGCCTCCATTGCCGGCCATCCACTCATCACCCCACAACTTCGAGTTGTCATCCCGAAGCGAGCGCCCCGAGGCCCCATCGCAGATGGGGTAGGCGAGCGAGGGATCTGCGTTGGCTTTGCTTTCGCCGCCGCGAAACTTCCGTAAGACCAACTTGCAGGAAATTTGGCGCCGACCGGGGCAAAAGAGCAACCGCGGATCCTTCCGCTTCGCGTGCAGGATGACAGGCTCGGTGGGGTAGTTAAGGTTAGGGGCCGTAACCCCGGCGACCCGGACCCTTCACGGCATGAAACTGCCGCAAGGCCGACTTTTCGTCCGGAACGATGTCAATGAGCGATTTGCCCTGTTGGCAGCAACAAGCGCTCGTCTGGTTCTTCCGGCAGGGTAATCTTTAGTCTCGTCGAGCTCACAGAGATTTTCGATACACCTTGATCTTCTACACGTACACATGTTATATGTAGAAGCAATAGGTATGAAACACGAAGACCGCTTCGACCTGCCGCAGGGTACTCTCGATCTGCTGATCATGAGGGTGGTCGCCTTGGGACCGATTCACGGCTATGCCATCGCCCAGAGGATCCAGCAGATGTCTCGCGAAGCCCTGCAGGTCCAGCAGGGGTCGCTGTATCCCGCACTGCATCGGCTGGAATACAAGAAGCTCCTGGCGGCCAGCTGGCAGTCTTCAGAGACCGGTCGGGAAGCCAAGTTCTACGAGCTTACCGCCAGGGGCCGAGCCCATCTTAAGGCGGAAACCGAGAACTGGAAACGGCTGACCGGCGTAGTCGGCCTGATTCTCAAAGGCACAGTGGAGGGAATCTCATGAGCTGGCTCGGGAGATTATTCGCGCGCAAGCGGTTGGAAATGGAGCTGGATAAGGAGTTGCGCTTCCACTTCGAGACGCAAGTCGCCGACAAGGTGCGAGGCGGTGTTCCCGAAAGCGAAGCCCGGCGGCTCACACGTCTCGAGTTCGGTGGGATCGACCAGATCAAGGAAGATTGCCGCGAGAGCCGGGGCACTATGGGACTTGAGTCGACCCTGCAGGACCTCCGGTATGGGTTGCGACAGCTACGCCGGTCGCCGGGGTTCGCAGTTACCGTGTTGCTCACGCTCGCGCTCGGAATCGGCGCCAACTCGGCCATCTTTACCCTGGTCAATGCCATCCTGCTCCATAGCCTTCCGGTAACCGATCCCAAAACCCTCATCCGCATTGGCGACAAAAATGACTGCTGCATCAGCGACCAGTGGAATGACACGGGGGATTACTCGCTCTTTTCCACGGAAACGTATTCCATGTTCAGGAAGAGCCTGTCGGAGTTCGAAGAACTGGCCGCCACGGCGTCCTTCTACGGTGGGGGTCCCCTGACGGTACGCCGCGCCGGACCCGACACCGTGGCGAAATCGATGGTGGGAACCTTCGTCTCCGGGAACTACTTCCGGGTCTTTGGTCTTTCGCCGGCGGCGGGCCGGTTCTTTGTTGATGCCGATGACCAGAAGGGCGCACCGATTACCGCGGTCATGAGCTATGACGCGTGGCGGCAGGATTACGCAGGCGATCCGAGCGTGGTGGGAAGCACGTTTTACATGAACGGCAAGCCAGCCACAATCATTGGGATTGCGCCAAAGGGATTCTACGGAGATCGCATCGACACCAATCCGCCAAATTACTTCCTCCCGATGCATGCGATGGATGCAGTGATTGGCGCTGCGTTCTTCACCGATCCCGACAAGCGGTGGGCCTACATCATCGGTCGCGTCAAGCCGGGAACCTCTCTGCCGGCGCTTCAGGCTAAAGCAAGCGGCCTGCTCAGGCAACAGTTTGCAGGGCTCAACTCGTTTGCCGATCCGCGGGCTCAAAAAGCGCTTCCCCGCACCCATGTAGTGCTCAGTCCCGGCGGCGCCGGGATCCAGAGCATGCAGGCCGGTTATAAAGACCATCTCAAACTGCTGCAATGGATCGCTGCGCTGGTTCTACTCGTCGCGTGCGCGAATATTGCGAACCTGCTGCTGGTGCGCGGCATGAGCCGCCGCGCGGAGTTCTCCGTCCGCTCGGCGCTTGGAGCGCAACGCAGCCGCATTGTGCGCCAACTACTGAGGGAAAGCGTTGTTCTCTCGGGTTTGGGCGGCCTGCTCGGACTGGCCGTTTCTTACCTGGGAGCGCACGCGCTTTTGGCGCTCGCTTTTCCCGATCAGCACAACATGCCGGTCATAGCTTCGCCATCGGCCCGGGTGATCGGATTTGCCTTTGCGCTTTCGCTCGTTACGGGCGTCCTCTTTGGTCTTGCGCCGGCTCTCATGGCCGCACGCACACGGCCCGCTGAAGCTCTGCGCTCCAATTCGCGCACCATTGCCCATGGAGCGTCCTTCCTTCAACGCGGACTCGTTGTGCTGCAAGCCGCACTCTCGCTCGTGCTTCTGGTGGCGGCGGGCCTCTTCGCCCAGAGCCTCAGCAAGGCGGAGGGCGTGAACATGAAACTGGATAGCACGAATCGTTCCATCGCTCACATCAATCCCCAGGGAGCCGGCTACAAAACCACTGAGGTCGAGCCTCTTTACCAGACCATCGTTGAGCGCTTCCATTCCATTCCCGGCGTTCTTAAGGTCGGCGTCTCGACCTACACTCCTATGGAGGCGAACGACTGGAACTCGGGTGTCAAGGTTCAGGGCGATCCGGACCTGAACAAGACCGCATCCTGGGTGAAATGTACGCCGGAGTACTTCGACGCAGTGGGAACGCACGTCGTCAGAGGACGGGGATTTACGCTGCAGGACACGATGAACGCTCTACCGGTCGCTGTCGTCAACCAGGAATTTGTCAGGCAGTTTTTGGGCAATCGCAATCCCATTGGGCATCGATTTGGATTTGACGATCCCCTTCATCCGGGAACGGATGGCGCCCATGAGATCGTCGGCGTGGTGGAGGACACCACCTACACCAGCATCTATTGGAAAAACCATGCGATGTACTTTCTCCCCCTCACGCAGCCAGCCGGCATGCGCGCGCCGGGCGACCCAGACCAATCTGTGTACGCCGGAGCCATCGTGATCGAGACCAGTCACGCGGTTCCCGGGTTGGAAAAGATCGTCGCCGACACCCTGGCGAGCATCAACCCCAACCTCAACATCGTGAAGTTTCAGACTTTTCAGCAACAGATCAACGATCGGTTCACGGAGGAGCGGATGATCTCGCGGCTGACTTCTCTTTTCGGCCTGCTGGCGCTTCTGCTCGCCGCCATCGGACTCTATGGCGTTACGGCCTATACGGTGGTCCGCCGCACGGCGGAAATCGGGATCCGCATGGCACTCGGAGCGGAGCGCAGCAGCGTAATCGGTACGGTCATGCGCGGAGCCATGCTGCAGGCCGTCGCTGGGCTCGCGATTGGCATTCCAGTGGCCATCTTCTGCGTACGGTATGTCAAGTCGCAGCTTTATGAGATCACCAGCGTGAACTTGCAGGTGATGATTATCGCCGTTGGAGTGCTGGCGCTCGCAGCTGCCCTTGCCAGTATCATTCCGGCACGCCGCGCGGCTTCTATCGATCCGGTAAGGGCGTTACGCATTGAATGAGGTGAGTGCTCGTTAAGAGTCTTTGGCAAATCCACATTGCCTCCCAACGATTCCGTTGTTCATTCGAGGATTCTGAAGAAGCAATCGTTCGATTCGACTATCCGGTATGACTCGAGATTGAGTACCAGCGGATGCGCCTCGCCATCTTTCTTTTCTGAACAAGTGATAAATCGCCGAGTCGCTCATCGAGAACTTCGGGACGATCTGCGGTTCCGGCCGTATTACCGGCATATCGTACCCTTCGACGGCATGTCAGAGGGACCTGCCGGGAGCGCCCAAACTGCCGAGATGCCGGCCTTCACCCGCAGCTTCGGAAGCCACCATCCTCGGTTCAGGGCTGGTACTCCCCCAGGCCCCGCGGCGGACGGGCTTCTGAGCCTTCCGTAAAACGCCTGGCACCTGGCAGGTTGGCTTGATGGCGGACCTCCCCACCCGCCCCTGACCTCCGTAACCGGCGGAAGCCGACCCCCATCGACACAGCAAAGCAGCCCAGCTAACCTGAAAACAGAGAGGGATCGTCCATCGGACGATCCCTTTTCTCTTCTCTCAGGTCTTTCTCTCAGGAGAAACGCGCCGGCGATCCGCGGCGCCTCCGGTTCTTTGCCAATCCAGGCCCGGCTCGAGGCCCCGGCTCGAGGCCCCCGGCTCCAGGCTGGCGGGGGTTATCAAACTTGATATCCCCTGCCCCTCCAGCAGAATCAGCTACTTGCCAGGCCCCCGAAGAGGGGGGGCCCCCTACTTGCCCGCTTCCGCCGCCGAAACGCACTCCTCCAGCAGGTCCAGCGCCACATCCACTTCCGGCGACTGCACGATCAGAGGAGGCGCCAGCCGGAGCGAGTTCTCCCCGCAGCCGAGGATCAGCAGCCCCCGCTCGAACGCCAGGTCCACCATCCGATCCCGCAGCGCCGGAGCCGCTTCCCGCGTTTTCTGGTCCTTCACAATTTCGAGGCCGATCATCAGCCCGCGCCCGCGCACCTCGCCGATCGACGAATGCTTCCCGGGCCACCCCTTCAGCCGCTCGAACATTCGTTCGCCCTGCCGGGTGGCGTTCGCCAGGCCCTCCCGTTCGAGCACATCGAGGGTCGCCAGCGCCGCGGCAATGCACACCGGATTGCCTCCGAACGTCGAGGCATGCGAGCCCGGCTTCCAGTCCATGATGCCGGCCCGCGTCATGCAGACGCCCAGCGGCATTCCGGACGCAATTCCCTTGGCCATGCACACGATGTCCGGCTGCACGCCGGTGTGCTCGATGGCCCACCACTTGCCGGTCCGCCCCGCTCCGGACTGCACCTCGTCGGCGACCAGCAGGATGCCGTGCTGGTCGCAGATCCGCCGCAGTTCCTTCATAAAGATCGTCGGCGCGACCACGTACCCGCCCTCGCCCTGGATCGGCTCGACAAAGATGGCAGCCACTTCCTCCGGCGCCAGCACGGTGTGGAAGAGCTTCTCCTCGATATAGCGCGCGCAGCCCAGGGCAAATGCCTCTTCCTCCTGCGGGCCGCCGCTGCACCCGCGGTACGCATACGGATAGCGGATATGGGTAACGCCAGGGACCAGCGGAGCAAAACGCCTCCGCTGCTGCGGCTTCGAAGCCGTCAGCGACAGAGCTCCCATGGTGCGGCCGTGAAAGGCGCCGAGGAAGGCGATGATGTTCTGGCGCCCGGTGTGGTAGCGAGCGACTTTGAGCGCGCACTCGATGGCCTCCGCGCCCGAATTGCCGTAGTAGAAGCGGTGCGGCCCTGGCATGGGCGCAATCGCCGAAAGCCGTTGCGACAGCGTGACCAGGGTTTCGTAATAGAAGTCCGTGCCGGACATGTGAATCAGCTCTCCGGCCTGCTTCTGAATGGCGGCGACCACTTCCGGATGGCAATGTCCCGTAGAAACCACGGCGATGCCGGCGGCAAAGTCGAGGAACTCGTTGCCGTCCACGTCTTCCACCCGCGTGCCGCGGCCGCGCTTCGCCACCAGCGGGTAGGACCGGGTGTAGCTGGGCGAAATCAGCTGGTCGTCGGCCTCGACCACGCGGCGGGCATGGGGGCCGGGCAGGGCGGTCTTGAGTTTGGGTCCGTACTGGGTCAGGACATCGGATGCGACGGTCATGGTCTCTCCTTGATGGGTCTCTCGTTAAGGTGGGGTGCGGTCGTTGCGCCTGTGGGGGGGACGGCGGGCCGATTGAGAGAGAGGGGGGTCAACTTCGGGCACAGCGCCGGCGGGGGGCGCCATGGGCAGCGTTGACTAGTCGCTGCCGAAGAGACTCGGTCGCGTACGCGTGGGGAGGGTGCGGAAATAGCGGCGGGGGGCAATGGCGCGGGCAAAAGAACGGGTCCAGCTTCGCTGGCAGGAGACGTTCGGGCTGTTGAAAATGCGGCGCATCGCTCGACTCGCACCGAGCATAGCACGGCAGGACCACGATCCGACAGAACCGGGCCTGGCTGATCCTTGGTAACAGGGAAGAATCCCGCGCCTTCCGTATACTGGAGGTATGTCGATTGTGCGCAACGCGGCCGCGATAGCCAAGGGCATGAGCATCACGTTCCGCGAGATGTTCCAGCCCACCGAAGTGGAGAATTATCCGGACGGCAAAGGTCCGATGCGCGGCGCGGTTCTGCAGGAGCGGTTCCGTGGCGCCCACGTTCTGCAGCGCGACGAGAACGGCCTGGAAAAGTGCGTCGCCTGTTTCCTGTGCGCGGCGGCCTGCCCATCGAACTGCATCTATATTGAAGCCGCTGAGAACACCGCCGAGAAGCGCATCTCCAGCTCCGAGCGTTACGCGAAGGTCTACAACATCGACTACAACCGCTGTATCTTCTGCGGCTATTGCGTTGAAGCCTGTCCCACAGACGCCATCACGCACGGACACGGCTTTGAGCTCGCCAGCCTGAACGCGACGAATCTGGTTATGCGTAAGGAAGACATGCTGGTGCCCGGCGTCGGCCTGCCCGGCGTGGCGACGGTTTCCGATTCCGTGAAGTAGCTGCGGAATTCGAAGCGGCCGCCGGACTTCCGGTGAAGGAGTGATCGAGCCGGACGCGCAGCCGTAAACCGTTCGAGACGGGTATTGCCGGATTCAATGCCTGGAACCGCAGCCCGCGGGAGCGGGATTCGGAATCGTCCGCGGATTCGATACCATCAAAGCAGTTGAACGCCAGAAGTCCTTTATTCTGAACCCTTCTCGCCGCACCCAGGCCGCCGGGAGACATGACGACCCAAGATCAGCATCCTCTTCGCACGATTCTCGAGAAACGCATCGCCATTATCGACGGCGCGATGGGTACGACCATCCGCACGTATGGGATGAAGGAAGCCGACATCCGGGGAAAGCGTTTCAGCGACGCGAAGAAGGATCTGCTGAATAACGGCGACCTTTTTTCCCTGACGCAGCCGGAGATGATCGGCGACATCCACCGGCGGTTTCTGGAGGCGGGCGCCGACATCATCGAGACGAACACTTTTGGCGCCACCAGCATCGCGCAGAGCGAGTTCTTCGTCGACGATCCGCGGGAGCAAGGGGGCCGGAAGGATCCGGCCTTCTACCAGGGGATTATCGACGACAAGTTTCTTGGCGATCTGGCGTGGGAAATCAACGAGCAGTCGGCTCGGCAGTGCCGGGAGTGGGCGGATCGCGTGGCCAGCGCAAGCGGACGGCAGCGTTTTGTAGCCGGGGCGATTGGGCCGCTGACGGTTTCGTTATCCAACTCGCCGGACGCGGACGATCCGGGATTCCGTGTGATCAGCTTCGACCAGGTGAAGACGGCGTACAAGCAGCAGGTGCGGGCGCTGATCGCGGGCGGCTCGGATTTGCTGTTAGTGGAGACGATCTTCGATTCGCTCAACGCCAAGGCCGCGTTGGTGGCGATTCGTGAGGTTTTCGATGAAGACGGCCTGGCCGCAAAAAACCGTGAACTGCCGGTGATGATTTCCGCGGCGGTGGGACGGGGCGGGGAGACGATGATCTCCGCGCAGACGGTCCCCGCCTTCTGGGATGCGGTTGAGCATGTGCGGCCGTTTTCGGTGGGGCTGAACTGCTCCCTGGGACCGGACCTGATGTATCCATTTCTTGAGGAACTGTCGGAGAAGGCGGACGTTGCCATCTCGGCCTATCCCAATGCCGGGCTGCCGAATCCGTTGTCGCCGACCGGGTTTGATTTTGGCCCCGGGGACATGGCGAAGTATCTGGGCGATTTTGCGCGCGGCGGGCTCATCAATATTGCCGGCGGATGCTGCGGCAACACGCCGGAGCACATCGCGGCGATCGCGAAGGCACTGGAGCACCAGCAGCCAAGGACCCTGGAGAGCGGAGAGCCTGGATCGCAGAGCACAGAGGGCAGGGCAACGGCAGCGGGGGACGCGGTCATCGAGATCGAGACCGGCCGCAAGCAAGCCGGGTTCAGGCCGCTGCGGTTGTCGGGGTCGCGGCCCTTCACCCAGCAGGAGAACGTCTTCATCATGATCGGCGAGCGGACCAATGTGGCGGGGTCGCCGAAGTTCGCCAGCCTGATCCGTTGGGGAAAGTACGAGGAAGCGGTCGCCATCGCACGGCAGCAGGTGGAGAACGGGGCCAACGTCATCGACATCTGCATGGACGAAGGGATGATCGATGGCGTCGCGGCGATGACGCGCTTCCTGCAGATGCTGGCCAGCGAGCCCGAGGTGGCGGCGGTGCCCTTCATGGTCGACTCCTCCAAGTGGGAGGTGATCGAGGCTGGGCTGAAATGCATGCAGGGCAAGGGCATCGTCAACTCCATTTCGCTGAAAGAGGGTGAGGCGACGTTCCGCGAGCATGCCGCGACGGCGCTGAAGTACGGGGCTGCGGTGGTGGTGATGGCCTTTGACGAGCAGGGCCAGGCGGCGACGTTTGAGGACCGGATTCGGGTGTGTGAGCGCGCTTACCGGATTTTGGCGGATCAGGTTGGCTTTTTGCCCGAGGACATCATCTTCGATCCGAACATCCTGACGGTCGCGACCGGGATGGAAGAGCACAACAACTACGCGGTGGACTTTATTCAGGCCACGAAGTGGATCAAGGAGAACCTGCCGCATGCCAAGGTGAGCGGCGGTGTTTCGAATATCTCGTTCAGCTTTCGCGGCAACAACAAGGTTCGCGAGGCGATGCACTCGGCCTTCCTGTATCACGCGATCGCTGCCGGACTCGACATGGGCATTGTGAACGCCGGCCAGTTGGAGATCTATGAGGAGATTGAGCCGGAGCTGAAGGCGCTGGTCGAGGATGTGCTGTTGAACCGGCGGCCGGATGCCACCGAGCGGCTGGTGGTTTTTGGTGAGGCGCTGAAGACGGCGGGGGATGGCGAAACAGCGGTTGAAAAACAGACGGAGGAGTGGCGGCACGGCACCGTCGAGCAGCGGCTGTCGCACGCGCTGGTGAAGGGGATCGACAGCTATATCAATGAAGACACGGAGGAGGCTCGGCTGAAGCTGGGACGCCCGCTGGCGGTGATCGAAGGCCCGCTGATGGATGGGATGGGCGTAGTCGGCGATCTGTTTGGCGCGGGCAAAATGTTCCTGCCGCAGGTGGTGAAGTCGGCGCGGGTGATGAAGAAGGCGGTCGCGTGGTTGACACCCTTTTTGGAGGCGGAGAAGGCCGCCATGGCTGCAGCCGGGCAGGAAGTGAAGACGCAGGGGAAGATCGTGCTGGCCACGGTGAAGGGGGACGTGCACGACATTGGCAAGAACATTGTGGGCGTGGTGCTGGCCTGCAACAACTACGAAGTGATCGACATGGGTGTGATGGTTCCGGCGGAGAAGATTCTGGAGCGGGCGAGAACGGAGAAGGCCGATTTAATCGGGCTGAGCGGTCTGATCACGCCATCGCTGGACGAGATGGTGCACGTGGCGCGGGAGATGGAGCGGCAGGAGTTCAGGCTGCCGCTGCTGATCGGCGGAGCCACGACCAGCCGCGCGCACACCGCCATTAAGATCGCTCCGCACTACAGCCAGCCGGTGGTCCACGTGCTGGACGCGAGCCGCGCCGTGCCGGTGACGACCAGCCTGCTGAGTGACGAGAACAAGGCGGGGTTCGTTACGCAACTGAAGCTGGAATACGCAAAGATCCGCAAAGCGTATGCGACGCCGAAGCAGCCGATGGTGTCCCTGGCCGAGGCGAGAGCGCGGCGGACGCCGATTGAGTGGAAGAAGGAGGATTTCCTGACGCCGTCTTTCACCGGAGTGCGCGTGCTCGACAACGTGTCGCCGGCAGAGTTGCGGGAGTATATCGACTGGAGCCCGTTGTTTCACACGTGGGAGCTCAAGGGCGTGTATCCGCGGATTCTGGATGATGAAAGGCAGGGAAGCGAGGCCCGGCAACTGTTTGCCGACGCGCAGACCCTGCTGAGCCGCATTGTTGAAGAGAACCTGCTGACGGCGCGGGCGGTGTATGGAATCTTCCCCGCGAACGCTGTGGGGGACGATATCGAGCTATATGCGGACGGCTCGCGATCCAGGGTTGTGGAGCGGCTGCATTTCCTTCGGCAGCAGGCAAACCGCGAAGGCCGAGAGCCCTGCCGCTCGCTGGCTGACTTCATTGCGCCCCAGGAGACCGGACTTCAGGACATGATTGGCGCGTTTGCGGTGACCAGCGGGGGCGGGTTGAAGGAGCTGGTTGAAGAGTTCAGGGGGCAGCACGATGACTACAGCGCGATCATGGCGGAGGCGCTTGCGGATCGGCTGGCCGAAGCCTTCGCCGAGTATCTGCATAAGCGCGTGCGCAAGGAGTGGGGTTACGGTTGCGCCGAGCATCTGAGCAACGACGAACTCATCGCAGAGCAGTATCGCGGGATTCGTCCGGCGCCGGGATATCCGGCTTGTCCGGACCACACGGAGAAGGGGACAATCTGGCGGCTGCTGGATGTGGAGGCAAACGCGGGCATTCAGCTGACGGAATCGTTTGCCATGTGGCCGGGGTCGAGCGTGAGCGGGTTCTACTTCGCCCACCCGGAATCGCGGTATTTTATGGTAGGCAAGATCGATCGCGATCAGGTTGCGGATTATGCCGGGCGCAAGGGGATGAGCGTGGCCGAGGTGGAACGGTGGCTGGGCCCCAATCTGGGATATGAACCTGGGGCGTAGGAATCAGATGAGAAACTTTCAGGGGTCCGAGCGGTAACCGAATGCATCATCGTCCACCGGGTGCAGGCGAAGTATTTTGAAGTGTGAGGCGGGCCAGCAGGGGTTCGACGAGATCCAGTAAGTTGCCTCCTGTGTAGCGGTGTCCCTCGATGTGCGCGGCGTGGGCGGCCTGGATATCGGATTCCATGTCGCCGACCAGCAGGGCCCGCTGCGGATCGATGTCCCAGGCGCGGAGCAAGTCGAGCAGCATGCCGGCGCCGGGCTTGCGCCAGTCGGACTCGCGGCGGTATTGCTCGAGCACGCCTTCCGGGTGATACGGGCAGAAGCGGAAATCGTCGATGGTCGCGCCGGACTCGAGCAGCTCCTCGAGAATGTGTTGCTGGAGGGCGTGGACGTCTTCTTCGGTATAGAAGCCGCGGGCGACGCCAGCCTGATTGGTGACGACAAAGGCGTGGGCGCCGGCATCGGCGACCCGGCGAAGCGCCTCTTTCGCACCCGGGATCCAGCGGAAGCGGTCCGGTGTCCCGACCCAGCCCAGGTTCTCGTTGAGCACGCCATCGCGGTCGAAGAAGACGGCCGGACGCAGAAGGCGCTGAGGCAACTCGTGCTGGGCGCGGGCGTAGTCCGAGGGCACGCCGATATCGATGAAGTATCCGTCGAGCACGGAGGCGGCGAGTTCCCCCTGGCGCGCGAGGGGGGGCAGGACGTCTTTCTCCAAAGACGATGGTGGTGAGAACCGCTCCAGCAGGCGCTTCTCAAAGATGTACATGCCGGCGCCGATGAGCCCCGGGCCGCTGGCCGAGCCCTGCTCGCGGAAGGCGACCAGGCGGCTGTCGTGCACTTCCGCGGTTCCATAGCGGCTGCACTCCTGCATGGAGCGAAGGAGCACGCAGCCGATCGCGTCGGTTGCGCCTGCGGCGGAGAAGAAGCGGGCGAGGTTGGTGTCGAGCCACGAGTCCCCGTTCATCATCAGGAACGTGTCGTCGAGCCAGTCGCGTGCATAGCAGAGAGCGCCGGCGGTTCCTGCGGGAGAAGGCTCGACGGAGACGCGGCAGGTGAGGGGCTTCGGGACCCAGCGGGCTAACTCATTCTGGAATTGCTCGACGCGCTCGGAGCGATAGCCGGCGAGGAGGATCACGTCCTCGATGCCGAAGCGGACCAGCTCACGCAGCACCCAGGCGAGGAAGGGGCGTCCGCCGCACTCGAGCAGCGGCTTGGGCGTCTCCGCGGTGAGGGCGCCGAGGCGTGTTCCGAGGCCGCCGACGAGGATGGCACACTGGCGGGGAAGTTTCACCCGACGGTCTGCGTGGCGAAGATGCGCTGTTCGACGAGGCCGCAGACCAGATGGGCGACGACGATGTGAATCTGCTGGATCACGGAAGTTTTCGATGTCGGCGCGCAGAAGATGTGATCGCAGAGCGCGGCCATAGGTCCGGCGGAAGCTCCGGTGAGGCCGAGCGTGACCAGCCCTTTGGATCGAGCCGCTTCCAGGGCGCGCAGGACGTTGGGCGACTTGCCCGAAGTCGAGATGCCGAGGAAGACGTCGCCCGCCTGGCCGAGGCCGAGGATCTGGCGCTCGAAGACCTTTTCGTAGCCGTAGTCGTTGCCGACGGCGGTAAGGACGGAGGTGTCGGTGGTGAGGGCGATGGCGGGCAGGGGCGCGCGGTCGAAGAAGAGGCGGGAGAGGAATTCGCCGGCAATGTGCTGGGCGTCGCCCGCGCTGCCGCCGTTGCCGGCGATCAGCAGCTTGTGGTTGGCGGTGAGGGCCTCGGTGATGGCGTCGGCAAAAGTCTGGATGGTGCGATGAGCGGCGCCGCTCTCGGCAAAGGCTTCGAGAGCGCGCATCGATTCATCGAGGTAGCCGGCAATGAATGGGTTGGGCATGGGTGAACTCCTCTGGCAACTGTGGAGCGCAGCCTCCACGATAAACGATTGGGGGAAGCGGTTCTATGACGCGGATGGGGAGTCCCTCCCCCTTCTTCGCGGCGGTGATCTGTTTTCAGCGACTTCGCGGGGGGGGTAGCGGGTTCGACAACGGCTACTCTTTTCAAAATAAGTCAGATCCGGGCCGGTCGTGATTGCTGCAATCACGGTTGCGTTTGCGGCACTCACGCTTGCCATCCCGCTTATTGATTGATGGGACGTCAGATCGGGTGCGGCTGCATGTGCATCAGTTGCGGCTGCATGTGATCGCGGTGCGGCCGGATGTGCATCAGATAAGGCCGAGTGTGAAGCAGGTGCGACGGGAAAAGCGTGCAGCCTACAACGTGTGGAAGAAGCCATCGGCTCGATTCGCGCGAGGGGGCCTGAGGCTTCCTCTCTGCAAGGGAAAAGGCTGCCGGGTGGGCAGCCTTTTCTTTTTCTCACTGTATAAGTTCAGGATAATCAGGTTGGGTTGTTGTTTCTGCCAACTTTGTTGGGGAGTTAGGGCTTTGGAATGTAGAAGGACACTTTAGTAAGGGACTGACAACAAGACGGTGGTCCGTGACCAGGGGTCAGTGCATAGTATATGGGGCGCATGAGGTGGGCTGCACTTTCGTACTGTGCAGCGAATGACGGGTGAGGGGAGCGGCAGAAATCGCGGGATAGGATGGACGGGATTGGGAACGGTCCTCCAACGAAAGCGGGATATTGCGGATGCGTCGCCGGACTTAGAATCCGGTAAGAAACGCCCATGGGAAGGAACTTATGAAGAATGTCCGGCTTTATTGGCTGGGTGCCGTCGGCTTGTGCTGCACACCGGGGATTTTTGCGCAAAGCCCGGCTTCGCCTGCTGTGTCGAACCCGCCTGCAGCAACGCTCACGGAGCCAGGATCGCCGCCCGCACCCCATACTTTGCTGGATGGAACGCCGGTCAAGCTGCGGCTGAGCCAGACGATATCCTCCGCGGACGCGACGGTGGGTCAGGAGATTCCTTTTGAGGTGATCGAAGACGTGGACGTGGACGGAATTCCCGTCATCCCCAAAGGGGTGACCGCCATTGGAACGGTGACGGCCGCGGAGCACAAGCGCAGCATGGGGCGGGCGGGGAAGCTGGATATCAGCATTTCCTACGTTCGGCTGAAGGATGACGAGAAAGCCGCTCTGCGCGCGGTGAAGGACACCAAAGGCGGCGGGCACGTAGGCGCGATGACCGGAGCCATGGTGGCCACGTCGATCGTGTTCTTTCCGGCAGCGCCTTTGTTTCTGTTCGTGCATGGAAAGGACATCTCGATCCCGCAGGGCACGGAGATTACGGCGTTCGTCCAGGGAGACATGCATCTGGATATGGCGAAGTTTGGCCTGAGTTCGCCAGCGACAACGCTGGCGGCCGCGGGGCCGGCAGGGTGTTCGCTGGTGGTCGCGTCGAATCCGCCGGGCGCGGATATTGAGATCGATGGCGCCTTTGTCGGGGATACGCCGTCGACACTGGCGGTGGCGCCGGGAAGCCATGAAGTGACGGTGAAGAAGAAGGGGTTTGCGGAGTGGACGCGCAAGCTGAACGTAACCGGGGGCACGGTGAACCTGGACGCGACGCTGGATGCGGCGGCGGGCGGGCAGTAAGCGGAAGTCGTGGTTAGGCTCGGCAGCTAAGGCACAGCAAGAGTTTGCGCTGGCGGAGCTTGGTCGCGCTATTTCTTTGCCCAGTCGGCGAGCACGGTTTGACACGCCTTCTTCATGCCGCCTCTGATGCTTCCCCCCTCTTTGGTTCTGGATATCAGATCGCCTTGCTTATTTGCGACTTCGATCTGGTTGTCCCTTGCGAAGCCTACCTCAATGTGATTAAGGAGAATTGTGTAGTCAGCCATGTCCTGGCTGATGGTAATTCGAACTGCCGGACAGTCCCCCTCGAGGTCCTTGCCCATTTCCATAGACTGATCCCGCGCGGCGTTTCGATTTGTGCCTTTGCTGGCTGATTCCAGATATACACGCGGCTTTTCGGGGGACTGGCCAGGCGGTGGTGCCACGTCCGAGGGTGCCCCTTGCGTCCCGGGAGCAGGTTGCGATTGGGAATTTGCTGTATCCACCGGGGCAACGGGAAGGGGTGAGGCTTTAGTGACGATTGCCGCAATAACCTTCTCGCTTACCCCCGCTTGTTTAAGCGCGATGAGCGCGTCTGGCGTGGTGCTGTATTGCCCAGACGAGGCGTTGATCGTCGAAACAACGATGTCATCCGACAACCCTGCTTTTACCATCCTGATAACCGCGTCGTTGTTCATTGTTTGCTGGCAGACAGCAAAGGCGCAGAAAACCAATGGCAGAAACCAAGCCAATAACTTGCTCATGAAATCCCCTTTGAGGATGGAGGTAGGCTACGGAATAGTCGAACAAATTCGCGCCATAGTCAAGATATGGAGGTAATCATTGGAATGTGGTGATCCGAAGGAGTTATCTCAGGTTGGCAATATGTCGGCGGAGAGCCTGATTGATGAGGGTTTGATAACCTGCGGATCCTCCGGGGCGTCGGCCTGTTCCAGGAAATAGTCCATCAGATCGGCGTCGATGCGGATGGTGATGCGAGTCTTGCCTGGGGATTTCGTTGGGGAGGGAGAGATCCTGCTGCGCTTGCCGTTGCTGAAGTCGCTGCGCTTTTTCATCAGCCGCGGCGCATCTCGTTCTGGTCCCAGACCATGGCGTCGAAGCGGTGGGTGCCGCGGAAGCCGAGCCACTCGTAGAGGGCGACGGCGTTGTGGTTGGAGGCGGTCACGGTGAGGGTGAGGAGCGAGAAGCCGCGGCGGGCGAGGGTGCGGGCGCAGGTTTCGAGCAGCAGGCGGCCGAGGCCGCGACCGCGATAGTTCCGAGCGACGCAGACCTGGGTGACGTGGCCGACGTCTTCGCGGACGCGGGAGCAGAGCAGCAGACCGGCGAGATCGGGAGCGCCCGGCTCGACCAGAGCGCGGGAGGATTCGGCGTCGAAGTAGCCGCAGCCGGGGAAGCGCACGATGTTGTGCAGAAAGCGCTGCGAGCCGGAGGAGGTGCGGTACTGCTCGTTGATGTGGCTGTCGAGGTGGTCCTGGTAGGCGGCGGCGATGAGGCGAGCGGCGGCGCCGAGGTCGGTTTCTTCCCAGCGGCGCATCTGCATGCCGGGAGGGAGGGGATCGCGGCTATCGGGAGCGCGGCCGTCGGAGGGGAGGAAAGCCGGGGATACCGGCGCGAGGGGCCACTCCATAAAAATGCGCTCGTGAATCTCGAAGCCTGCCTGCTCGAAGACACGGTTGTGGGCGCCGTGGGGGTGAAGCAGGAGCTGGGATTCGATGCGAGTGACGCCGGGAGTAGCTTTGAGCATCTCCAGCAAACGCAGGAGCAACTCGTTGCGGATGTTTTGCGCGGATTCGCGGCCGTCGATGGAGAAGACATCGCCGATGACGGCCTTATGGCCTTCGTAGACGCAGAAGACGTAGCCGACGACGCGTCCGTTGTCGACGGCTACATAGCCGGGGAGGACGCGGGAGTCGAGATACTGGAGGAGCAGGTCGGCGGAGCCGCGGTAGTCCCAGTGGAGGCGGTCGCTCCAGACGCGGCTTTCCTCCTCCAGCAGGGGGCGCAGGCTCCCGGCGGAGAAGTGGCGGAGGTCCAGCAGTTCGAATTGGAGCGCCGAAGTCATCGGTAGAGAACGTCCCAAAGCGGCTTGCAATGCGGGGGACGAAGGTTGCCGGAACGGATGCGAGAGACTGCTCAGCGGTTACAAACTGCGGCTTCGGAAGAGCCCAGGGACATCACCTTAAAGACTTCGAGGCTTTGCCAGGGCCAGGTGAAACAGGGCGCGTAGTGCCGTCCATGGAGTTCCTGACGGAGACCGGCGACGGAAGACTCAGGAACGATGAGCCAATGCTCCTGATCGGGAATGCCGTCGCGCATGGCGCCGGCGACATACTGGGGGCCTTTATCGGGCTGGCGGGGATCGATCACTTCGAATTCGACACGGAGACCGGGCTTCCAGGTGGACATCATGGCGTAGAAGTCGGCGGCGTTGAGGATGGGCTGGCCGTTCACGGCGATGAGGTTATCGCCGAGGAGGCGGTTGAGGCCCATTTCTTCGGCCGAGGATCCTTCCTTGACTCCGTCGATGACAACGCCGTGGGGAGCGGGACCGGCGCTGGGCGGCGGATTGCTGACAGCAATGCCAACATCGTAATTCACGGTGCGCTGATTGCGATAGAAAGAGAGTCCATATTGCAGCTCGCGGCGTGCTTTCCAGACGGCTACGATGCCGGGCGGGGGATTGACGGCGTTGAGGACTTCGGCCACCGGGCGGGCGGAGTAGGTGTTGTCCATGAGGACGATGTTGCGTTTGGTGAAGCGGAGGGCGGGGAGGCCGAAGAGCGGGCCGACGCCGAAGATGTAGAGCAGCAGGATCACCATGGGGATCATGGTGGCGATGCGGAGGCGTTTCAGGCCGAAGCGGGCGACGGTGATGAGGATGAAGACGGCGGCGGCGAGGCCGACCATGCCGGCGGCGACGATGGCGACGGTGGGCGGGATGGCCTCCGGGTCGCGCAGGTGGAGCGGCATGAGCAGCAGGAACATGATGAGGACGGCGGTGCTGACGGCGTGCAGGACGAGCAGCCAGGTTTTGAGGCCGCGGGTGCGGATGCGGTTCAGATAGTCGCCGGCGAGGATGGTGAGGGGGGGAAGCGCCGGCAGGACGTATCCGGGAAGTTTGGATTCGGAGAAGGAGAAGAAGACGACCACGACCAGCGCCCAGAGGACGAGGAACTCAGGGAAGGCATCGCCGGTGCGGCCGTGGCTGACGTAGTGGAAGCGGGAGCGGCGGGCGCGCCACTCGTTGACGGAACCCCTGATGGCGTCGACGAAGGCGGTGATGGCGATGACCGCCCACGGGGTGAGTCCCAGCAGCATGACCGGGATGTAGTACCAGAAGGGGTGGTAGTGCTCGAAGCGGTTGGTGGCAAAGCGCTCGAGATTGTGTTCGAGGAAGAAGATTTTCAGGAAGGTTGGATTGCGGCGCTGGACGGCAATGAACCAGGGCAGCACCATGGCGAAATAGAGGACGATGCCGGGCCACCACAGGCTGCGGCGGAAGAGCGACCACTCGCGGCGGAGGGCGGCAAAGATGCCGATGATGACGAGGGCGAGGAAGGGGGCGACGGGTCCTTTGGCGAGGGTGGCGGCACCGACGAAGAAGTAGATATCGAAGAGCCAGAACTTGCTGTCGGTTTCGTACCAGGCGTACCAGCCGAGCATGCCGATGCAGAAGGGCGCGGCCAGCTGCATATCAGTGGAGGCGCCGCGAGCGAAGCTGAGGATGCCGGCGCAGGCCGCGGTGATGAGCGCCGCGTCGAGCTGGCCGCCGTTGCGGAAGCGGCGGATGTGCAGGTAGATGAGCACCACCAGCATGAAGGCGAAGCTGGCGGAGGGCAGGCGGGCGGACCAGTCGTGGACGCCGAATTCGCGGAAGGCGAACATCGCGCGCCAGTAGTAGAGGGCGGGCTTTTCGAGCCAGGGATGGCCCCACAGGACGGGCGTGATGTAGTCGTGGCGGGCGAGCATTTCGCGCGCCACCTGGGCGTAGCGGGGCTCGTCGGCGCCGACGAGGCCGAGGCTGTCGCCGCCAAAGATGGGGACCAGTCCATAGAAGAGGAAGAAGGCGGTGAGCCAGAAGAGGGTCAGCGCTTCGGCCAGGTCGGTCATGGCGGGGAAGCGGGTGCCGAAGTGGGCCAGGATGCCGGGCGGCTTCGGTTTCCCCATTGTTTTCCCGGGGGCTTTCAGCGGGGGGGGCCCGGCGTCAGGGGCGGGCGGGGGCGCGGCGGATGGGCCGCCGGGGTCTCCCTCGCCTTTTTGAGAACGATTCGAAGGTGCGCTCACTTTCCGGGTCAGCCTACCAGATTCCCATCGGAATCTTTCGTTATGGCGATTTCTTCGGTGACGGTGGTCATGAGTTCCCGTCGCATGGTTTCGAGGATCTTGTCCATGGCGGCGGAAAGCGGGCCGTCGAGAGTGCAGCCGCCGGCGTGGCGATGGCCGCCGCCGCCGAAAGCGGAGGCGATGCGGGCCACGTCGAGCCGGCCCTTGCTGCGCAGGGACAGGCGAACGCGGTGGTCGGGGAGCTCGCGCAGCAAAACCGCTCCCTCCACCCCGGAGATGCCGATGGCGTAGTTGACGATGCCCTCGCAGTCTTCTTCGGCGGCGCCGGTGCGGGTCATATCGGCGTGGGTGACCCAGAGCCAGGCGAGGCGGCCGTCACGGCGCAGGTTGGAGAGGGCCGCGCCCAGCAGCAGCATTTTGGAGAGCGGGTTGGAGAAGTAGACCTCGCGGGCAATTTCGGCAGGATTTGCGCCGCGGCGGACCAGCTCCTGGGCCAGCTCGAAGGCGTGGGCGTCGGTGCCCTGGTAGCAAAACGATCCGGTGTCGGTGAGCAGGCCGGCGTAGAGGCAGGTGGCCATGTCGGGGGTGATCTCGGCGCCGGCGGCGTGGGCCAGGGTGTGGACCATTTCTGCGACGGCGCAGGCGTCGAGGTCGATCCAGTTCACGTCGGCAAAGGGGCGGCCGCTGGCATGGTGATCGATATTGACGAGCAGGCGTCCTTCGAGGCCGGCGAGGCGGGAGCGCTGAACGCCGTCGCACTCGAGGAGGATGACGGCGTCAAAATTGCCTTCCACCTTTTTCGATGGGCGAATGGAAGCGGCGCAGGGCAGGCCGCGGTAGATCATGGGGACGGGATCGGCGGAAAACAGCTCCGCCTGCTTGCGCAGTTGGGCGAGGAGCATGCCAGAGGCCAGCATGGCGCCGACCGCATCGCCGTCGGGGCGCGCGTGGGAGCAAATGGCGAAGCGGCGGCCGCTGCGCAGGACGTCGAGGACGCCCTGGAGGCCAACTGCATGCGGTGTTTCGCGAGCGCCGCCGGGACGCAGGCCTGCGCTGTCTTTGGGCTGCTGCGTACTCGGGATGTCCTGGCCGGCTGCCATGGGTCTATTTCGCGTGCTCCGTCGGGGGCGGGTCGAGCGGCGGGCGCTGCGCACGGCCGCGCTTGCGGCCCAGCAGCTGGTCGATGCGGGCTTTCATCTTTTCCGATCGGTCGATGTGGAAGGTCAGCTCGGGAACGAAGCGCACGCCCATCCTCTCCTGCAACTCATGGCGGATATAGCCGCGGGCGGCCATGAGGCCGTCGAGGGTGTCGGATTCCTCCTGCGGGCCGCCATCGACGGCTACGTAAATGAGGGCGGACCTGGCGCCCGGGTTGAGGACGACCTGGCTGATATAGGCGAAGCTGATGCGGGGGTCGGAGAGCTCGCCTTCGATCATGGCGCCGATTTCCTCGCGCAGCGTTCCGGCCACGCGCTCCTGGTGGTATTTGCGTCCCCTCTGCTCCGGCATGGTCGTCAACTCCTTTGCTACGCACCGTGTGGTCAGTCCACACAAACGGGAATAAACGCTTGAGAATATCAGAGATGAGGGAGTTTCATCAGGTTCCTTCCGGTTCGCCGCAAAAAGCGGAAACTGCCTGGGAAGGGGATGCCTCATATCAGGACAGATGCGGCGCGAGGCGGGGGAGGCGGCCGGGGCCGGGAGCCCGGAGCCGGGAGAGAGAACCGTGCGGTGGTTAGCTGGCGGCAGCGGCCTCGGCGGTCGCCGCGGGGGCGTGCTGGCCGATGGCGGCGACGGTCGCTTCGACCATGGCGCCCATGCCCATGCAGGAATTGATCAAGAGGTGATAGAGGCGGCGGTCGTCCCACTCGCGCTGGTGGAAGCGGCGGATGTACTCTGCGCGGCGGCGGTCGGTGGCGAGGATTTCGCTTTCGGCGTCTTTGACGTGTTCGGGGAACTCCTGCTGGATAAATTTGATTCGCCGGGCGAGAGAAGCGTAGACGAAGACGTGGAAGGCTCCGGGGGATTTGGCCAGGGTGCAGGCTGCGCCGCGGCCGACGACGACGCAGCCACCCTGCTCGGCCCGTTCGCGCACGTAGCCGCGCACGAATTCGGTCATGCGAGCGCTGTCGAAGACATCGGGATCGTCGGGCAGGCGCTCGAGCGAGCCCAGCCAGAAGGCCTTGCCGAAGCGGTAGAACCAGGGATCGACGCGCTCGTCGCAGCGTTTGACGAGGGTGGGGGCTACGCCGGCCTTGCGGGCCACGTCCTCGATGAGGCAGTTGTCGATGAGCCGCCAGCCGAGGTGGGTGGCGAGGCGGTGGGCGTACTCGGCGCCCTGGCTGCCGTATTCGCGCTCTACGGTGATGACCTGAATCATGAAGTTCCCCTCGTGCTGAGAGCCGTTCCCGGAGCCGATGGTCCCGCATTTCGCCCCAAGTCGTCAAGGCAGCTGCGGTGCGGCCGGTCGCGGCTTCGCCGCAAAAGCGAGGGCGACCGTTGCGGTTAGTATCCTCGGATGCAGTCCTGGGGGAGAAAGTCGCAGGGGCTGAAGCCCTCTCCTTCCTGCGCCCCTGCGGCACGACTGAAGTCGTGCCCTGCTACAAGAGCCTGTGTCGGTGGAGTTGTTTAGTCGCGCAGTTCGACCACCGTGGCTCCGGCTCCGCCCTCGTTCTGGGCGGGCTCGGTGACCGAGGCCACCTGGGGCTGCTTCTGCAGCCAGGCGCGGAGGGTGCGGCGGAGGATGCCCATGCCGGTTCCATGGACGATGCGGAATCTCGGCAGTCCAGCGAGAAAAGCGCGGTCGAGGAACTTCTCGACGCTGTCCTGGGCCTGGTCGGCGGTCTGGCCGATGACGTTGATCTCGCTGCTCATCGCGTCGGGCTCGGCGACCTGGACGGTGATGCCGGAGCGGCGGCGGGCGGACTGGATGGGGGTTTCGCCCTGGGGCCGGGCGGCCGCCACAACTTCGGCGATCTCGTCGCGGGCGATGCGCATCTTCATGGGGCCGATGGCGACTTCGAAGGTCTTGTCGTCGATCTGACGCTGGATGACGCCGGTTTTTCCGAGCGAGCGCAGGCGCACGGTGTCGCCTTCGCCGACGTGGCGCACGATATGCGGCTGCGCGTTCTGGTCGCCGCGATCGGCGCCGGTGTGCTGGGCGACGACGGCGGTGTTGAAGCTCTCGGAGAACTCGCGGCGGGCGCGGGCGATGCGCTGCTCGGCTTGTTTGGAGAGCTTTTGCTGAGCGGCGCGGTCTTCGAGGCCGCGGACGGTCTCGCGAGCCTTGAATTCGAAATCCTTGAGGAGAGACTGAAGCTGGGATTCCAAATCCTTCACCTTGGCCCGCCACTCCTTCATGCCGTGGGCGGCGAGGCGGGCGCGCTCCTGAGCCAACTCGTGCTGGAGGCGGCGGATGCTGTCACGCTCCCTGGTGAGCTGGTCCAGTTGCTCGTGGAGCGAGTCGAGGAAGCGGGCGATGTCCTGGGTCTGGGTGTTGAGTCGCGTGCGGGCCGACGCGATGATGTCGGAGCTGAGGCCGAGGCGCTGCGCGATGTTGATGCCGGCGGAGGCGCCGGGCACGCCCTGGCGGAGCTCGTAGGTGGGCGCGAGGGATTGCTCATCGAAGCCAACCGCGGCGTTGACTGCCCCGGGATTGTTTTCCGCGTAGACCTTGAGTGACGTCAGGTGGGTGGAAACGACGGACCACGCGCCCGCGTGCAGGAAGTACTCGGCAACGGCGACGGCGAGAGCCGCGCCTTCTTCGGGATCGGTGGCGGAGCCCAGCTCGTCCAACAGGACCAGCGACCGCGGCGTGGCGTGGGCGGCGATGCGGTTGAGGTTGGTGATGTGGGCGGAGAACGTCGAGAGATCCTGCTCGATGGACTGGGCGTCGCCGATGTCGGCGAGGAAGGCGTCGAAGACGGGCGTAACGGCTTCGGTGGCGGGAACGGGCACGCCGGCCTGGGCCATCATGGCGAGCAGACCGACGGTTTTGAGGGTGACGGTTTTGCCGCCGGTGTTAGGTCCGCTGATGATGAGCTGGTGGTCCTGGCCGGCCAGCTCCAGCGAAATTGGGACGATGGATTTCGATTCAGCCCTGAGGCGACGTTCGAGCAGCGGATGGCGGGCAGATTTGAGGCGAAAGGCGGGTGCTGCATCTTCGGAGAAGCGGGGCGGGATGCAGTCGTATTCCTGGGCGAAGCGGGCGCGGGCGAGGAGGGTATCGACTTCGGCGAGGACCTGGGCTCCGGTAAGGATGGGTCCGGCGAACTGCGCGATTTGCCGCGTCATCTGCAGGAAGATGCGATGGATTTCCGCCTGCTCCTCTTCGAGGAGGCGAACGAGGTCGTTGTTCAGCTCGATGGTTTCGAGGGGCTCGACATAGACGGTTTGGCCGGAGGAGCTGGCGCCGTGGACGACTCCCTGGACGCGGCGCTTGAGCTCGGATTTGACGGGGATGACGAAGCGCTCGCCGCGGATGGTGATGAGCTCGTCCTGGGCCGCTCCGCCCTCAGAGAAGCGGCGGAGCGCGGCGCGGAGGCTTTCTTCAATGGCGCGCTGCTGGCGCTCCATCTCGCGGCGGATGCGGCGCAGTTCGGGCGAGGCATCGTCGGCGAGGGTGCCGTCGGGGTTGATTTTGGTGCGCATGCCGTCGGTGAGGGAGCGCAGGGAGGCGGCCAGCAGATCGCGGGAGAGAGCGATCAGCTCCGGAAGGCGGGATCCCTCCTGGGACCCGCCGAGGTTTTGAGGCGGGGTGCGGATCAATTCGGTCCAGCCGGTGATTTCGTCAGCTAAGGCAAGCAGGGCGCGGATTTCTGCTGATTCGAGGGCGACGCCTTCGATGCGGGCTTTGGCGAGGAGGTCGGAGGGGTCGAAGAGGGAGCGGATTTGCGGGAAAGCTCCGGCAGCTACGAGGAGGCGCATTTCGGCGACAAGCGCATGCTGGCGTGCGATCCAGGGGCGATTCCGGGAGGGGGTGAGGGCGGCGATCCAGGAGCGGCCGAGGGGGGACTGGGAATACGCGCCGAGGAAGGCGACGAATTTATCCCATTCGAGCGGCTGCGAGGCCGCGACGGGCTCGGGAAGGTCCGGGAGCAGAGGCATCGACCCTATTGTCTCGCACGAGCCTGGATGGATGGTGGAAGGCCGCAGGGAGAGCGGCGAGAAGTGGCAGGCGGGCCGCCGGTGCTGTGGGGGCCGCTGGTGAGGGCGGGATGCGAGGAGACGTCGGCGATGGTGTACCGGCAAAAGAGCATGTTGCGAACGATCGCTGAGGGAGCATCCTAAGAAGAAAGGGGCGTTGCCTGGTGCGAGGGGATCGGAATTTTGTTCTGCCGTGGGGATGCGGGTTCGCCCTGCTGTTGGGGCTGAGCGGGGGTTTCGCGCAGGCGCCGCATGGCACGCCCGCGCCGGGACGGTGGCAGCCGCCGGCGCCGCCGAAGGGCTGGACCGCACCCGAGGTCAGGGGATACGGCGATGGCGTGAAGGCGGGCTGGATGGATCTGGCGGCGGGGGTGAAGGCGCATCCGGAGCGGCAGGTGTTGTATCAGACGCCGCCGGTGAAGGTGGACCAGCGGTACTTCTATCGCGAGGGGTTCCGCAAGGGATACGACGTGGTGTATGCGCACGAGCGGGGCGACGGAACGCAGCCGGCGGGAGCGAAGCAGGGCTGAAACCGGGGATGCGAGCCTGGGATCCGAATCCCGGGATTCGGTCTACTCGATGCGCTCGTGCCTGTAACCGGCCTCGGTCAGCGCCGCGCGAATCTCCTCGATATGGTGGGCGCCGCGCGTTTCCAGGGTGAAATCGATGACCGTGTCGCCGAGACTCACGCCGTAGTAAGCGCGATCGTGCGAGGTCTGCACGATGTTCGCGCGCAGATCGGCAATGATTTTTGTCAGATGGTGCAGCGCGCCCGGGCGATCGGTCAGATGAATGCGCACTCGCGTCCGCCGCCCGTCCTTCACGAGGCCGCGCTCGATAATTTTCGAGAGCAGGGTGACGTCGATGTTGCCGCCGCCCACCACGACCGCGGTTCGTTGTCCGTCGAGGCTGGTTTTCTTCTGCAGCAGGGCTGCCAGTCCAGCGGCGCCCGCGCCTTCGGCGAGCGTCTTCTCCCGCTCCAGCAGCACCAGAATGGCGCTGGCAATCTCCTCTTCGTCCACGGTCACCAGCTCGTCGACATAGCGAGCCACGAGGGGCAGCGTCTTTTCGCCCGCACGGCGAACGGCAATGCCGTCGGCAATGGTCGCTTCGGCGGGTATGGTCACCGGCTGTCCGGCTTCGCGCGCGGCCAGCATGGAGGGCAGGCGCTCGGTCTGCACGCCGATCACCCGCACCGGGGGTTTCGCGTCACGTGTCCGGCTCTCCTTAAGCGCGCAGGCCACGCCGGCGATGAGGCCGCCGCCACCAATCGGAACCACCACCGCCTCCAGTTCCGGAACCTGCTCCAGCAGCTCGAGGCCAATGGTGCCCTGCCCGGCGATGACCGCCTCATCGTCGAAGGGATGGAGGAGGGTCAGTCCCTCGGCCTCGCCGATCCGCATCGCCTCGGCGCAGGCCTCGTCGTAGTTGGCGCCATACAGCACAACGTCGGCGCCGAAGTTCGCGGTCGCCGCCACCTTGACCAAAGGCGTCATCAGAGGCATGACAATGCGAGCGCGAATGCCGTGGCGGGTCGCGTGACAGGCGACCGCCTGCGCATGATTGCCGGCGCTGGCCGCGATCACGCCGCTCCGGCGCTCCTCCGCGGTCAGCGTCAGGATGCGGTTGAGGGCTCCGCGCTCCTTGAAGGCGCCGGTGCGCTGCAGGTTGTCGAGCTTGAGAAACACCTGCAGGCCGGTCATTTCCGATAACCCGGCGGAACGGCGCGCCGGCGAAAGATAAATCTCCTGGCGGATGCGCTCCCGGGCGGCTTCAATCGAATTCAGCGTAAGGCTCAACGTTGCTCCTTTCCGGCCAGCAAAAAAGCCATCGGCGCTTCGAGCGCGATGGCTGGGTACCGCCTGGTACTTCTTCGGCTAGCCGCGCGCTCCTCCCTCAGGGGACCTGGTAATTCGCGCTGCTTCGCTGGAAGCAGGGAGGGCGGCAGCAGCGCTGGTGTGAATCCACGGCATGGGGCGATGAAACCAGAGACCCCTGGGAAAGTCAATGGAGCGGTCGCGGACCGCGGGGCAAGTGGCGATTTAAGCAGGAACGTAGGTCAGCCTGATCACGTCCTCGGCGATTCGATGGCTGGCCGCGAGGCGGAGCGGTGGCCGGGGTCCGGCGAAGAATGGCTTGCCTCGACCGAGCACGACGGGATGGAAGTAGAGCCGGTACTCATCGATAAGACCGGCCTCGGTCAGGCTTTGCGCCAGGTCTGGTCCGCCGACGTCAATCTCGCCGGCCAGTTCGGCCTTCAGCCTGCGGATCGCCCCTTCGAGGTCATCCGCAACCAGCGTGGCGTTGGGTCCAACAGGCTGGAGCGAGCGCGACACGACCCACTTCGGCCGGCTTCGCCACGCCGCTGCGAAGTCGTATTCGTGCGCCTCCCAGTCCGGCTGGTCTTCGTCCCAATACCGCATGACCTCGTACATGCGGCGACCGTAGACCATGCCCGTCAGGCCACGCACCTGCTCGATAAAGTGACGGAAGAGCGTGAGCGAAGGCCCAAATTTCGTGTGGTCGACGTAGCCATCCAGCGACTGGTTCAACCCATAGACAAGTTTCGCCATGTTGCAAATCTCCATCTCCGGTTCTTCAGAAGCTTGAGGCAACGTCGCGGGGAAGTGAGGCGCAAACCCTCTCTGCGGGCCGCATTGCCGGTGCGACCAATCACCAGAGGTCGGCTTCCCAATCCCGAGATTCTAACTGAGACACTACCGGATTCGGACCATCATTCGAGTGACCGCTGTACCGGGCCCTCCTGCGCGCGGTAACCTGAAGGAGATGGTGGATCAGCTTTACCTCAGCTTGTGGTATCCGAACTTTCGTCTGGACGCGCTGCCGGGTGCGCTGGAGAAAGTCATGGAGCAGTTTGTCGCGGTGGGGGGATCGGCGCGCGTTTCGGCGGCGACGGCTTACCCGATTTCGTGGAATGAAACTCCCGCCTGGCAGCGGGTGTATCGGGCGGAGACCGAGGACGAGGACGCCAGCCCGCGGGCGGCGATTGCCGCGGCCATGGAAAACGCGCACGACGATGATGCCTGGGAGTTCGAGCTGGTGTGGGAGCTGTGGGTTCCGGAAGCAGGCGGCGAGACCGGTCTGGACACGATGTGGCGGCAGGAGCCGCGGGGGGTGCGGGTGGTCGGGTTTGGGCCGCAGTTCGACGAGGGCGCGTACGAGACCAACGGGCACATCCGCGTGGATTTCGGGCTGGATACGCCGTTTCTGTACGAGGACCTCGATCTGGACGAGGATGCGGTGCAGCGGGTGAAGGAGAACGTGGCGCGGCTGGTGGAATTTACGCATCTGGTGCAGAAGAACGGCGGGATTGCGACGAGGCTGCTGTGGTCGGAGTCGGGCGAGAGCCTGGCGCGGAAGCTGATCGAGCGGCTGCAGCAAGTGAACTGAGGCAGGGAAAGGCGGTCGGCCAGGGAGCGGTCGGCTAAGAGCCGGTCAGCGGGGGCGGCCGGGCGAAACAGGATGGCGGCGGTCGCCGGGTAGACCGCGCGGCCGGGCCGATCCAGGGTGAATGCGGGCGCGAGTCGTCGTCATCGCCGGGCGAAATAATCTCGAAGACGGCCGCGACGTAAAAGGCGCATACTACGTCTAAGGACAGCAGGGTCCGTCTGCCCAGGAGGGTCCGCCATGCCCACCCCAAAGATTTCTATTCACCTTTTGATTTGCGCCGGTTTGGCGCTGGCGGGCGGCTGCCTCTGTGCGCAGACCACGGGGGGAAGCTCGCAGGACTCCCAAAAGACGACGGCGCAGGCGCCTGCGCAGACCGATTCCACCCCGCCGACTCCAAATCAAACCGCGCAGAACTGCGACGGACCGGTGCTGCATCGGGCGCCCGGCCAGGGCGGCGATATCTGCGCGCCTTCGGCGCCTCCCTCGACGGGGGTCGACGACACGACGGCGGACAACCGGCCGGTGCCCATCACCACGGTGAACCCCTTCAAGCAGGAGGAGCCGAACAAAGACGGTATGATGCCGGGGGTGAAATCGGGCAGCATTGAGGATGTGAATGCCGTCGGGACGCGGAATATCGGTGCGCGCGGCATGGGGAACTGGTACTCGACCGAGTCGGAAATCAAGATGGGCAAGCAGTACGCCGATGAGATCGAGAAGAGCACGAAGTTCATCACCGATCCGGTGGTGACGGAGTATGTGAACCGGATCGGGCAGAACATCGTGAAGAACTCCGACTGCAAGGTGCCGTTCACGATCAAGGTGATCGATACCGACCAGATCAACGCCATGGCGCTGCCGGGCGGGTTCTTCTATGTGAACTCGGGACTGATATTGGCAGCCGACGAGGAAGCCGAGTTGGCCGGGGTGATGGCGCACGAGACTGCGCACGTGTGCGCGCACCATGCGGCGCGGGAGATGACGCGCGCCAACTACGCGCAGATCGGTATGGTGCCGCTGATCATGATGACCGGTTACAGCTGGACGGGATACGGGATCTACGAAGCGGCGCAGCTGATGATCCCGATCACCTTCCTCGAGTTCTCGCGCGAGTTCGAAGCGCAGGCCGACTACCTGGGCGTGCAGTACATGTACCGGGCGGGCTACGATCCGCAGGCCTTCATCACCATCTTCGAAAAGCTGGAGAACCTGGAGAAGTCGAAGCCGGGCATCATGGCCAAGGTCTTCGAAGACCATCCGCCGACCGGGGACCGGATTGTCACGGCGGAGCGGGAGATCGCGACGATTCTGCCGCCCAAGGATGAGTATCTGGTGACGACGTCGGAGTTCAATGACGTGAAGGCGCGGCTGGCGCGGATCGAGAACAAGCGGCGGATCATCGACAACAAGAAGGGCAAGCCGACGCTGCGGCGGGCGAGCACGAACGGGGACGACAACGGCAGCGATCAGCCGACGCTGCACCGGCGCCCCGACTCGAACAGCAACTAACTCAGAACCGAAGTCCGGGCGTTTTGACGGAATCTCGTCCAATGGACGAGATCCGTTTTCGCCCGGCGCTTCGCCAAAAGATGCTGGAACGCGGAGACGAGCTGGTGACTTCGGCTCTGACGATTGGCGAGATCCTTGTAAAGCCAGCCGGAAGAGGAGACCAGGAGCCTTGCCGGAAATATGAGGACGCAATCCGAGCGACGGCCATCGCAGTCGACTTCGATATGGCCGTTGCCCGGCTCTACGGGGCGTTAAGAGCGCGGCGGCAGGCGCGCAAGCTGGCGCCTCCGGATGCGATTCAACTGGCGTGCGCCGGGACAGCCGGTGTGGACCTTTTCCTGACGAATGAGAGCCGTCTTCACGATTTGCATGTGGAGGGCATTCATTTCATTACTTCGGTGGAGCGGGCGCCGCTGTAACGCAGCGCTGCGGCTATCCCCCAAAGCGGGCATTGCTGAAACGAGACTGGCCCTTGTTCTGCGCGGACGGCGATGCAAGAATGAAGGCACAGCACAGGAGAGTCGCGGTCCGCGTATGAAGAGGATTCTGCTCTGGACAGTGTTGATCGTCGGGACGCTGTTCATCACGAAGTATGCCAACGATGTGGCGCAGGACGTGCGGCCGCGCGGCGCTACTTTCCGCATGGTGAAGCAGAAGGTCGTCACCTGCGGCGACGGCCAGGTGGTGCTCGATGGCCCGGAGGGGCCGACGACGCTGCGCATCGACAACAGCTGGCCGACATGCTCGACCTTCCTGCCGAACACCGACTACGATCTGTGGCTGGCGCGGGGGGGGACCACGGGCTACATCAGCAGCGAGAAATCGCCCTGGTGGCGCACCGCGATGTGAACGGCCGAGCGTATAGCGGTTAGCGAACAGCGTAGAGACGGGCGCGCTCAAAACCAGACCACGTGGGATGATGGTGTCCGGAGGGATCCGGATGCGGTATCGCGCGTTGGGCAGGACGGGTTTTGAAGTGAGTGAAATGGGCTGCGGTCTGTGGGGTATGAGCGGGTGGAGCGACTCGGACGACGAGGGGTCGCTGCGTTCGCTGCAGATGGCGGTCGATGGCGGCTGCAACTTCTTCGATACGGCGTGGGCGTATGGCGAAGGGAAGAGCGACGGTTTCCTGGGGAAGATTCTCGCGGCGAATCAGGGGAAGCGGCTCTATGCCGCGTCGAAGATTCCGCCGAAGAACCGCAAGTGGCCGGCGCGGCCCACGTACGACTACAACGACGTTTTCCCGGCCGACCATGTTTTCGACTACGCGGACAGGATTCGCCGTGCGCTGGGCGTGGATACGATCGACCTGCTGCAGTTTCATGTGTGGGACGATGGCTGGGCCGACCGCAGGGAGTTTCGCGAGACGGTCGAGAAGCTGAAGCGGGACAAGATCGTCACTGCTTTTGGACTGAGCCTGAATCGCTGGCAGCCGGAGAACGGGCTGCGGGCGCTGCGCACGGGGCTGGTGGCTTGCGTGCAGGTGATCTACAACATCTTCGATCAGAATCCCGAGGACGAGCTGTTTCCGGTGTGCCAGGAACTGAACGTCGGGGTGATTGCGCGGGTGCCGCTCGATGAGGGCTCGCTGGGCGGGAAGATGACGCGGGAGACGTGTTTTCCCGAGGGCGACTGGCGGCGTGGCTACTTCAACCCGAAAAACTTAAGTGACACGATGGATCGCGTGGACCGGCTCAGCGCCGATCTGCCTGCGGGCATGACGCTGCCGGAGATGGCGCTGCGCTTCATCGTGGCGCAGCCGACGGTGAGCACGATCATTGTGGGCATGCGCAAGCCGGAACATGTGCGCGAGAACCTGGCGGTGAGCGATGCGGGTGGGCTCGACGCGAAGCTGGTCGAGCGGCTGCGCCCTCACCGGTGGGAGCGGCGTCCAGCGCCGTGGTCGGACTGACGAGGCGGTTACTGAAAAGACTCGCGTTTCACGGGTGCTCAGCCCATTCGTGATCGGCATCACTGAGCCAAATCCCGCAACGACTCTATCCTGGAAGGTTCCTCGGGCGGCGGTGGGGACGTCCTCCTCGCCGCCGTCGGAGCGGAACAAGAGTGGGATAAGGGAGACGTCATGAGTCTGGGAATGCTGGCGGGAGTGGGCCTTGGGGCCGCGGTGCTTGTGATCGTGGTCGCGATTACGCTGATCAACAAATTCGCGAACTAACGCGGGGACAAGCCGGCCCTGGGTGGCAGGTTCATTTCCGTTGTTCGAACGGCCTGCCGGAGTGGTCGGCCCAGGGCAATTTACTTCGCCGCCGCGCGGATCACTTCCACGACCTGTGAATCCGGCGTGCTCCACGCCGCGGCTCCGGTGTGGGTCAGCTTGCGCGCCGCGTCGTCCCAGTGCAGGTGGGTGAGCTGGTAGTCGCCCTTCTCGTAGGCGTAGGTCCGGCCGTCGTCCTGATAGAGCGAAAAATCTGCATTCGTACCTGGCCAGATCTCAATCCTCGTGATGGTCTGCTTCCGGGCGGTGCTGTCGATGGCGCTGCCGGTGGGGATGATCGATCCGGCGCGGACGAAGAGCGGCAGCTTGTCGATGGGCGCCTGCACGGTGACGGTTTGGCCGCCATGATAACGCTCGCGGGTCCAGTAGTTGTACCAGTCGACGCCGGCGGGCAGGTAGACATCTTTGGTGGTGGCGCCCTGCTCGGTGACCGGCGCGACGAGAAACGCCGGGCCGAACATGTATTCATCGCCGATGTCCGCGACTTTTGGATCGTTGGGAAAATCCATGAAGAGCGCGCGCATGAAGGGCGCGCCGGTCTGGTGCGTGAACCAGCCGAGCGAGTAGATGTACGGCATGAGCGTGTAGCGCACCTTTAAATACTCTTCGAGGATGGGCTCCGCCTGCTTGCCGTACGACCAGACCTCGTTGTACCGGCGGGTGCCGTGGGTGCGCATGATGGGCAGGAAGGCGGCGTACTCGAACCAGCGCGTGTAGAGCTCGGGGTAGTCGTCGTAGCCGCCCACGTTGTCGCGGGCGTCGTCGGGCGAGAGCAGAGGCGGGTGCGCGGGGTGATGGACCGGCGGGAGAGCCTGCCAGCCGCCGGTGTCGTTGCTCCAGTAATTCAGGCCGGAAGCGGCGACGTCGAGGCCGGTGGGGATTTGGCGACGCAGCGTGTCCCAGGTGGGGAAGATGTCCGAGGACCACACAATCGTACCGTTGTGCTGCTCGCCGGTGAATCCATCGCGGGAGAGGATCAATGCGCGGCGGTCGGTGTCGGCGCGGAAGCCGTTGTAGAGCGCGGCGGTGTGGAAGAGCGGGTAGACGTTGAAGTACTCGGTGCCCGGACCGATGGAGAGATAGCTGCCGTTGGGAGGCAGGTCGGGCTCGGTCTCATCGGCCCAGAGCGAATCGAATCCTTTGCTGAGGATGTTGTCGCGGACGGTGTCCCAGTACCATTTGGCTGCAGCGGGATTGGTGGTGTCGATGTCAGAGCCGGCGTGGTCGTAAGGCAGGCCGTTGGTGGGCGTGCCGTCGGCCAGATGCTCGAACCATCCTTTGTTCTGCAACTCGGTGTAGAAGCGGTCGGTGGGCACAAAGCGTGGCCAGACACTGATCATGGTCTGAATGCCCATGTCGTGTAATTTGTCGTTCATGGCTTTGGGATCAGGCCAGAAGCGCGGGTCGAAGTCCATCTGGCCCATGTTGGTGTAGTAGAACCAGTCGATGACGATGACGTCGAGGGGCAGATGGCGCTGGCGGTAGCCGTCGGCAACGGCGAGGACTTCGGCCTGGCTCGAATAGCGCTGCTTGCACTGGATGTATCCGTAGGCGGCTTTGGGCAGCATGGGTGTCGAGCCGGTGAGCAGGCGGTATCCCTCGTAGAGCTCGTCGGTGGTGGCGCCGGCGATGACGAAGAAGGTAACGCGGTCGCCGACCTCTGAAATCCAGCGGTCCTGCTCGTTGAATCCGGGTTCGGTGGTGGTTTTCGATGGGTTATCCCAGAGGAGAGCGTAGCCCTTGTTGGTAACGAGGAAGGGCACGCAGAAGCTGGGGCCGGCGGGCGCGGTGTAGTCGTTCCAGCAGCGGATGGGATGGCCGCGATGGTCGAGGGAGCCCTGCTGGTTCTGGCCGAGGCCGTAGTCATGCTCGTCATCGGGCGCGGAAAAGCTGGCGCCGACCTGGAAATAAGCGGCGTTGGCCGGCCGCGCGTCGTAGCTGTTGTAGGCGATGGAAGGCTGGACCTCGTTGAGGATTTCGGCGTTGCCGTCCTTGTGGTTCGGCACGGTCATCCACCAGCTTTTCAGGTCGAGTAGCGTCTTGCCGGTTGCATCGGTGATGGTGAGTGGGACGTAGGGCGTGGAGCCGAGGAAGTACTGGCAGGTGTCGCACCGGTATTTGACGTTGCCTGCGCCGTATTTCGGGACGGGCATCTTCACCGTCATGCGATCGGAGTGATAGGTGTCGAGGGTATCGGTATGGTTGTAGCTCCAGCCGGTGTTGGAGGGCTGGCCGGTGATGCCGTAGCCGGGTGGAGCAAGCGCGGCGTCTTTTTTGAGGCTGAGGGTGATGCGGACGATGTTGGGCGCCCAGGCTTCGAGGGTGACAGTGGCGTCGCGGCGGGTGAGGATGATTTGCTGCGATTCCTGGGCCAGGCCTGGGAGCGCGATGAGAAGAAAAACTGCCGGAACGAGGGCGCGAGACAGAGAACGCATCATGGCGGAAGGAGAAAGCTCAGGAAGAATTAGGGCGCCGCAGCGCCGGAGGCAGTGTATCGCCGCGAGGGAAGCCTGTACAGGAAGGGTGCTGAGATCAATCGTTTTGGCGGGAATGCTCCGGTACGGTAATTGACCGCTTCCGGCAACGATTCGTATGATGAAACCTGCTCCTTCGCATGGCGGCGTAGCTCAGATGGTTAGAGCGTGGGATTCATAACCCCAAGGTCGGCAGTTCGATCCTGCCCGCCGCCACCAGTCTGTCCTGGGAGGGGCGGAGCCGGAGATCCTTCGCGACGTTCGTCACTCAGGATTTCGCCTGCGGGCTCAGACGCCCGCAAAACGGCTCAAGTTCGATCCTGCTCGTCGCCGCCAGTCTGTCTTAAAGGCATCGCATGATTCGCACGGAATCCATCGAGCTGATTCTGCGGCCAGCCGCACCTCAGGATGCGATTGACGTGGCGCGCGTTCATGTGCGGTCGTGGCAGACTGCGTATCGCGGACTGCTGCCGGATGTGTATCTGGATCAACTGCGCCCCGAAGACCGCGCCGGCAGGTACGATTTCGCGACTGCCGATCCATCGAAGCCCTTTACCGTTGTTGCCGTGGAGGAGGGAAGGATCCGCGGCTTCGCGACCACCGCGCCGGCACGGGATGCGGATGGGCCGGAATGCGGTGAGCTGTTCGCACTCTATGTGGATCCGGAGCGATGGAGACGCGGTTATGGCCTGGCACTCGTTGCTGCGGCGCGACGCCGGCTTGCGGAACGGGGACACTGTGCAGCGGTTCTCTGGATGCTGGAGGGCAATGCCCGCGCCGACCGTTTCTATCGCGCCGATGGCTGGGCGCCGGACGGCACGCGACGGACGGACACGGTGTGGGGCATCCAGGTGAATGAGGTGCGCTACCGAAGGGCGTTGTGAGATTGCTGCCTTACGCAGGAAAAACGCGTCGGGAGGTGGCGAGCATCAGGACAACGGTGGTTGTGGCAGCATTCTCGGGAACCTTCGCCGTCTTTCGGCAGCTCAGTACGAGAGCAGCGCCACTCCGATGCAGACGAAGATGGCGGCGGCCCAGCGGCGGCGGTCCACGTTTTCTTTGAGGAAGAATTTTGCGGCGAGGGCGTTGGTCACGAAGGTGAGCGACGTGGCGGCCGGTCCGATCAGGCTCAGGTCGCGGTGGCTGAAGGCGAAGAGCAGGGAGAAGAAGCTCAGGGCGAGGCAGAGGACACCGAGTCCGAAGCGCGAATTGGTGACGACCGCGGTGATCGCTCCGAAGAGGCCGCGGCGTTCGCGGATGCGATCGAGATCGCCGACCTGGCGCATGGCCGAGGCGGTGAGGATGTCGCCGGCGGTGGCGGTGATGACGATGCTGCCGATCATGGCGGCGGTAGCGAGGGCGGCGTGGGTCATCGGCGGACCTCCTCGGCAGGTTGCGGCTCGGCGGTTTGGGATTCTGCGACGGCAGCTTCGCAAAGCGCCGCGGGAGTGCCGGCGGGTTCGGTCCACGACGGGCCGCGGGTGACGAAGCCGACGCCTGCGGTGATGAACAGCACGCCCAGCCAGCGCAGCGTGGAGACGTGTTCCTGCAGCCAGAAGCGGGCCAGCAGGGTCATGATGACGTAGCCCAGCGAGCTGGCGGGCAGGACGAAGGTGAGATCCGCCCAGGAGAGCGAGGCCATGTAGGACGCGAAGAATCCGATGAGGAGGACGATGCCGGCTGCAACCCAGGGAGAAAAGACCGCGTGGATGAGCGCGGCGGGGTGGTGGAGCGAGACCGGGCCCAGCGACTTCATGCCGCGGGAGAGGAAGGTATCGCCGCAGGAGGAGGTGAGCGTGACGGCTCCCAGCACCAGATAGCGCCGGAATGTCATGGTCGAGTGCGTCATGGCGGAGCAGCTAAGAAGCGGTTCGCTGAAAAGCGGGCAGCCGAAAAGCGGTTAGCGAAAAACCGGTCAGCTTAGAACCGGCCGGCTCAGGACCGGTGGGTCGTCGCCCGCCCTTATGCCCTGGCGCCGGCGGTTCCGGTTTCGCTGGCCTTTTGTGTCCGCGCCTCCTTCACCATCTTGTTGCGTGCTGAGCGCAGCTTGAGGAACGACTTCGACTCGACGTAGAGCCGCTTCAGGTCGCGGTTGGCGATGGCCTTGCTGATGACGCGCCAGGCGGCTTTGGGGCGGAAGAAGTACTCGTCGTAGAACTTGTGCACCATTTCGAGGACGTAGTCGGCGGGCAGGCCCGGATATTCGATGTGCGCCAGCTGATGGCCGCCTTCGTCGGTCATCTTGTTCTCGTTGGTGATGAAGCCGTTGACGCGCGCGTACTCGTAGAACTCGGTGCCGGGGAAGGCGTGGGCCATCGACACCTGAATGGTTTCCACATCCAGCTGCTTGGCGAAATCGATCGTGTTGCGGATCGACTCTTTCGTTTCGCCCGGCAGGCCGAGGATGAAGTCGCCGTGAATAGTGAGGCCGAGCTTGTGGCAGTCGCGGGCGAAGTCGCGGGCGCGCTCGATGGTGGCGCCTTTCTTGATGTTCTTGAGGATCTGCGGGTCGCCGGACTCGAAGCCGACGATGAGCAGGCGGGCGCCGGCATCGCGCATGGCCTTCAGCGTGTCGTAGTCGGTGGTGACGCGCGAGGTAGAGGACCAGGTGAGATTCAGCGGCTTGAGCTTGGCGCACAGTTCGATGGTGCGGGCCTTCTGGATGTTGAAGGTGTCGTCGTCGAAGAAGAATTCCTTCACGTTGGGCCACAGCTCTTTGGCGTGGGCCATCTCGGCGGCGACGTCATCGGTGGAGCGTTTGCGCCAGGCATGTCCGCTGGTGGTCTGCGGCCACAGGCAGAAGGTGCACTGGGCCGGGCAGCCGCGGGTGCTGTAGAGCGAGACGAAGGGGTGCAGCAGGAACGGCACGTTGTACTTCGTCACGTCGAGATCGCGCTTGTAAATGTCCGTAACCCATGGCAGCGCGTCGAGGTTGTCGATCTGCGGACGGTCGGGATTGTGCACGACCTGGCCGTTCCTGCGATAGCTGACGCCGAGGATCTCGCTCAGCGGCTTACCGTTGGCGAACTCCACGACGGAGTAATCGAACTCGCGGCGGCAGATGAAGTCGATGGCCGCGCACTCGTTGAGGGCCTTGTCGGGGTCGGTGGTGACCGGAGGTCCGACAAAGGCGATCTTCAGGTTCGGATGGCTGTCTTTGATCTTTTCCGCCCAGCGCTGATCGCCGGACCAGCCGATGGTGCTGGTGAACAGGACGAGGAACTCGTAGTCCTTCAGGATGTCGCTTACCTGCGGCCAGGTCACATGGTGCGGGTTGGCGTCGAGCAGGCGCGAGCCCTCGAGCATGCCGGCGGGATAGGCCAGCCAGACCGGATACCAGTACGACTCGATCTCGCGGGTTGCAGGCCAGCGCGAACTGGCGCCGCCATCGAAATTCTCGAAGGAGGGAGGGTTGAGAAACAGCGTTTTGAGCGGCATGGCCATTCCCTTCAGTTTATCACCTGGAAACGGGGATCAGGGTTTGTGGATCAGGGTTTAGGTCCGTGTCCAAGGCTTTTACGTTCATAGAGATAGCGGTTCTCGTTCGGGGGTACTCAATGGGGCTGCGGAGCGGCTCCGACCATCGGCGCCGGTGGGCTGGGTGACGCCAGCGCCGACTGGAGCCAGGCGTCGAGCCCGCCGGTGGTGCGCAGGAAGTTCAGCTCGACCCTGATGAGGGAAAAGTTGGCGTCGAGCATATCTTCGAAACGTTGGCGCTCCTCGATGTGGGCGTTCTGCGCCTCGATGGGAGAAATGGGTTGAGCGCCGGCGTTGCCGGTCCCGTTGGCCAGTTGGGTTTCCACGGTTTTCAGCTGTGCCTGGGCGAGATCGCTTTCAAGCTGGGCGACGCGCTGCTGGGCAGCCAGTTGGCGGACGGAGCCGCGCAGGGTTTGCTCCTGTTCGCTGAGGGTATTGCGGGCGGCGTCGGCATCGGCCCAGGCGTAGTCGGCATCGGCGGCAGATTCGCGGGCCCGCGCGCGGCGGCTGGCGTCGAAGATGGGGAAGGTGACCACCACACCGATTGCAGCGTTGTTGTACTGGAGCCCGTTGGGGAAATATTGCGTATAGTTCGCGAACTTTTCGAACAGGCTATATTGGGCGCCGAAGGTGATGAGGGGACGGTAGTTTTGCCGTTGATCCCCAAAGGCCTGGTACTGCCTGGACTTGGCTTTGGCGTAGGCTGCGGCCACGCCCGGATTATTGTCCGGCGGCTGCTCGTCGATGCCGGAGCTGGCGGAAACTGCTGGTTGTGGCGGAATACTACCGCTGATGGTGGTGAAACCGACGGCCGGCAATCCAGTCAGGTGGCTGATCTTCAGGCGCATATCGTTGGCGTCGTTTTCGAGCTGAATGTGTTTTTCATCCACCTGGGCGGCGGTCAGCTGGGCCCTGAGGGTTGCCACGCTCGCGTCCACGCCGGCGTTCACCCTCTCCTGCTCCATGTTGACCAGGTTTTCGGCGTAAGCCTTCTCCTCGTCGAGCGCGGCCATCTCACGCAGGTCGTGGTCCAGCTGGACGTAGGCGAGGGCCACGTCGAGGGCCACCTCCTGCTGGGTATTTCTCAGGCTGAGCTTCGCACTGTTCACGCCCTGACGGGCGGCGCGGATATAGTCCCTCTGCGAAAAGGAAAGGATGAGCGACTGCGAATTCGCCTCGAAAAGGGATGGATAGCCGAGCGGGTAGCCATAGACGTATCCGGGGTTCGCGCCGAGGACCACGTTGGGCACGTAAGCGTCTTCGGATTCCGAGAGGGAGCCGATTGCTTTGCGGACATTGGCCTGGGCGGAGCGCACGGCGGGGCTGGATTTCTCAGCGAGATCGACGGCGGTGGAGAGGGAAATCTGGGCGCTGGCGGCAACCGGGATCGTGAGGAACAGAATCGCCGCAAGCTTCCGGATTGCGCCGCGTTGATTCCTTCGATCCTTCGACTCACACATCGTTCTTCGTTCCGAGTGTAACGGTTGACCGCAGGGATGGCTCGGGGAGTGTCCGGCTCGATATGCCCGGCGTCAGCGGATGGGTGCGATGGCTGGGCATGGAGATTTTAGATACCGGCTTTGGCTGAGACGTCGAGCGCGGGCACGCGGTAAGCGGAGGCCAGAGCGCGCACGGCGGCCAGCTCCTGCCGGGCCGCCTGGGTGTCCCCCTGGTTCTGGAGCAGGTTGGCCAGTTCCGCGCGGACCACGAAGGCCGGGGACCGCTCGGACTGAGTTCGCGAGTTGAGATAGTCCCGCAGCCAGCGGATGGCGGTTTGCGGTTCGCGGTTAGCGAGGATCAGATCGTTGGCGCCCTGCACCAGGGCCGGGCCGTGCAGGGTGTCGGCCGCGGCACCGTTGTGGGCGGTCGCGACCATCTCGTCGAAGCGATGCCGGCGCAGGTAGAAACTGGCGAGGTCCATCCAGGCGTCGGCCGGATAGGACGAGGGCGGGATGGCGTTTTTCAGATCGGCTTCCGCGGCGGCGTAATCCTTTCTTTCTTCGGCGATGCGCGCCTTGAGCAGGAAGGCGTCGGCGGGGTTGATCGCCTGGAGTTGCGGTACAAGGTTCTCGGCGTGGGCTACGCTGCCTCCCGCGATGCCGGGGGCGTCAACGTCGAACTGTCCCAGGTCGGCGAGGGCGGCAGCGTTCTGAGGATCGAGCTGGACGGCCTTCTGAAATTCGGCCCCGACCCGGTGGGCCAGCTTGTACCCGGCGAGAGCCCCGGCGTGATTCGCCTTTTGGCCGTAGGCGCGCGCCAGCCACAGGTGGTCGTTGCTGTCATTGGGTGCGAGAGCAACAGCGGCCTCGCAGTCGGAGATCGCCTTGTCCCATTCGCCTTCGTCGTAAAACACGCGGCAGCGGAGATTGTGCGCGTCAGCGTCGTTCGGATTCCGGGCCAGCACGCCGTTCAGCGTCTGGAGGGCCTGATCGGCGCGGCCGAAGTTCAGATCCTGTCCGACATGATGCAGAAGGGCCGGAGGCATCGCCCACGCGACGGTGGCAACTGCAAACAGACATCCCGCTTTCAGCCAACTTCCCCGCAAAACAACCCCCTGCTTTTATTCGAATCGGACTTCGTGACCGTCTGGGTCAATTCCAAAAGTGCCCGGAACCCCTACTGAACAACTTTTATCGGGACACCGCTGGAGAGCGGCTGGCCGTTGGTCGTGTTCAGGGCGACGGTTTCGCCGGTCTTCAGTCCGCTCACAATTTCCACGTCGGTGTAATTCAGCTTCCCGATCGCCACCGGGACCCGGTGGAGCGACTCTCCTTCGAGCCGGTAGACATACATCTTGCCCTGCTCGATGTGCAGCGCGTCGCGCGGCACGATCAATACGTTGGATTCATTCGCGACGGTCACGGTCACACGAACATTCGTGTCGGGCAGCAGCGAGCCGTCGGCGTCGTCGAGGGTGATGAGTGCTTCCCCGACGTTGCGCGAGTTGAGATAGGTGATGATGTTCGAGGGCAGACGGGCCACGTGGCCGTGCCACACCTGATCCGGGCGGGCGTCCCACACCACGGTGGTGGCCTGGCCGACCTGCAGGTTGCCGATCTCCGGCTCGTCGAAGTAGGCCATTACCCGCAGGTGGGTGAGATCGGCCATGGAGAGCAGGCGGTCACCCATCTGCACAAACTCGCTGGGGGCTACGGGCAGGGAATAGACCGTACCCGCAAAGGGTGCGCGGACCACGGCCTGGCGCAGCGCATCCTGCGCAGCCGCATACGCTGCCTGGGCGTTTTCCAGATCGGCTCTGGCATGGTTGAGCTCGGCCGAATCGAGACGAGCGGTCTGACGCTGTTCGACAACCTGAATCGAGTTATTGTCGGCGTTCAGCCGGGCCTCCGCTGCGCTGACTTCGCTGGCCGAGGCGGCGCCGGTGGCCTGGAGCTTCTGCAGGGCATCGAGGTCGTGCTGGGCCTGGTCGCGGTCGATTTTGGCGGTTTGCATCTGGCCGAGGAGGGCGACGCGCTGCTCCGGGGTTCCTCCGTGCTGGGTGGCGTCGAGGGCAGCCTGTGCGCCGGTTAGTGCGGCGCGGGCCGCAGCCAGGCGGCTCTGGGCGTCGGAGGTATCCATGGTGAGCAGCAGGGTTCCGGCGGTTACTTTCTGCCCGGGATGCACATCGACGGTCTTCACGACGCCGGCAAAGGGAGCGTGGGCTTCAAAATTAAGATCGGGCTGCGGTTCGACTTTGCCACCGGCGGCTACGGTGCTGCGCAGGTCGCCCATGGCCGCCTGCGCGACGCGGATGGGCAGCTTGCCCCGCGTCATCATATGCACCGCATAGAAGATGAGGATGATTACGGCTGCGGTGATCAGCCAGATTCGAGCCGTCCGCGGCCTTGCCCGTTTTGTTACCATTCGCTGGAACCGTGAGTCAGTATATAGGACTCACTTCGCTGGTTTTAGGGTTCGAAAAATGCGAAATGAATCCTCCGTACCGTAATGTTCACCCTCTGCGTCGGGACGCGGGGGGCACTTCGCCAGCGAACGCTTGTCCTAAAATTGAGGTATGGCACTGGCACAGGGATACACCGACGAGCATGCGCAGGCGGGACTCGACTTTGATTTTCCGGCGATTGAAACCTGGAAAAACCAGTTTCCGGGTTACGAGATCGTGATCGACGACCCGGAGTTCACCTCGGTGTGTCCGAAAACCGGTTTGCCCGATTTCGGCGCCATCACCCTGCGCTACATGCCGCGGGAGACGTGCCTGGAGCTGAAGTCGTGGAAGGAATATCTCTTCTGCTACCGGAATCTGGGCATTTTCCAGGAGAACGTGGTCAACCGCATCCTTGAAGACGTGGTGCGGTCATGCGATCCGGTCTGGGCAGTGGTGAAGGGCGACTTCCGTCCCCGAGGCGGCATTTCCACGACGATTGAAGCTCGCTGGCCGCGGCCGCTTCCCGAATAAACGGAAAAACGGCCGAGGCTGCGCCGCCGGCCGGGCAGTCTGGCTTACTGCTCGGTCAGCGAACCGGTTCCGGAATCCCCATCGCACGCTCCGCCGGCGATGGTCCAGTTGGCGATCGTGAGCTGCGTGGCAGCGCTGTTGAACGTCCCCGTGGCGGTGAGGACCGCGCCGCCCGCAGGGTCGGTGTAGGTCATCGAAAGATTGCTGCCGGTGACCAGCGAACTGGTCAGCGCAGGCTGCTGGACGAAGCAGGTGTTGGTGGGGAAACTCGCTGTTCCGGAGAGTGAGAACTGCCCGTTGCTGTCCGGCTGGGTGGTCTGCTGCAGAAACGCCGAGACGGGAAGCTGGTTGCCGGATCCATCGAGGAAGTTCCCGGTGAAGGTTCCGCCAATGGTGGAGTAGTTGGTGGCGTTGACGCTGGCTGTGCCGAGGGAAGCGCAGCTGCCGCCGGTGAAGCTCCACGTAGCGTTGCCGATGGCGCTGCCGTTGACCGCCACCGCTCCCTTCAGCGTCAGAATGGTGCCGCTGAACGGGGAGGAAATCAGCGTCATCTGGTTGCTGCCGTTGACCGAGCCGGTGAGCTGGATGTTGGTGGAGGAGCCGACGCAGGACACTCCGTTGAGGCGCGCGACCGCGCTCACGGTTTCGTAGGCTCCCTGGGTGAAGCCGAGGTTCAGGGAGACGGCGTTGTTGGTGGCGGGGATGAAGGCCCAGTTTCCGGAGAGCGCGGTGCCGACTCCATTCGCGGCATTGCTCTGGAGGCTGCCGCACCCGGTCGCAAGGAGGAAGAGGAGGCCGGTGGCGCCGGCCAGGAAACGAGCGAGACTGCGGTTCTGCATGAAGGCCCTTGTACCTCGGGGGAGAGTTATCCAAAAGATAACGTCGGAGTTTTCCGCAGAACAGACCTCGAAAGGGGCATTACCGGAGTCATGACACGCGTGTGCTGAGGCGACGCAGGCGCTCGAAAGAGGAAGGAAGAGGGTCGCTACTGGGGCTGCTGGGTTGGCTGCTGGGCGCGGATGCGCTCCAGTTCCTGGAGGATTTCCTGGGGAGTCTTCACCCGTCCGGTCGGGTCGGGAGGAGTGAGCACGCTGCTGGGGCGCGGTGCCGGTGGAGGCTGCTCGGGCTGAGGAGCGTTGTTCAGTCCCGACTGGTCGTCTTCCTCCGGCTCCGGCTGGCTGGAGGCCTGGGAGGTTCCAACCGGCTGGTTGCTGCGCAGGGTGAGGATGACTTCACGAGGCGTGCCGGCATCGGTGGAGCCGAGCATCATGAAGTTATATCCGGCTCCGTCCAGCAACGCGGACAGCACGTCGCGAGGAGTGCCGGGACCGTAGTGGCCGAAGACGCGCTGATCCTTGCCAAAGCCGTCGACGGTCATGCCGCTGGTGGTTTCCACGGCGTCGAGGATCTGGGAAAGACTGGAGTTGTCGGCTTGCACGGACAGCTTTCCGCCGGAAAGCACAATTTTGGCGGGCCTGGCAGGCTTATCCAGGAGGGAGGGGGGCAAATCCGTTGTTTTAGCCGTGTCTGGAACTGAATTCTCCGGAGCAGGGTTTCCTGGAGCTGAATTGCCCTGGACGGAGCTGCCTGGCTGTTGCTGCGGAGTATTTGCTGCGGGAATCTCGGGGTGCTGTCCCGGGGCGGGGAAGCCGTATTGGCGACCGTCGGGCATGGTGCCGCGGTTTTGCATGACCTGACCCGCGCAGGAACCCGCCAGCAGCGCAGCGGCGGCCCACGAGAAACATCGTACGAGGCGTGTGGACTGCATCGAAGTCCTTGAATGTTCCGCCCGCGAGACGGAGCAAATGCATCTGTGTACTAGACTAACAGTGATTTGGATTCGCTCGCCCGCGAACCCAATTGCCTTTACGAGTGGAAAGGGAAGTTTCCGATGTTGCGCCGCATTTCGATTTCATGGGTCACGGTAGCCTCGGTTCTTCTGTCAATTGGCGTGGGCGCGCCGGCCTTCGGCGTTACCTGTATGACGCAGTCGCAGATGACGGCGAGCCAGCGCACGCCGCTCGAAGAATCGGCGAAGATGCTGGGCGCGAACGTGCAGTCCGGGAATGCGGCCGCGGTGCAGGCCCAGACCATCCCGGCGGTGGCGTCGCAGTTCAACGGCATTGCCGGATCGATTCAGGCAATCAACGCCGACATTCGCAGCGCCTCGGTGACGGTGGACAATCTTTACGTGCTGGATGCCACCGACCTGAAGGCTCCGGGCGAGGCGCAGTTCTTCTGCGGAGTTTCGGGGTCGCCGCTAACGGTGGTCGTCACGATTCCGAACCTGCCTCCGGGCAGGTACGCGCTGGCCATACTGCACGCCACCGGGGTGCAGCAGCCGCAGCAGATCTCCCTGGTGCTGCAGAACGAACCGCCGGGGAGCCCCATCTGGAAGCTGGCCGGTTTCTTCACCAAGCCGATGACCCTGGCCGGTCACGACGGCATCTGGTACTGGCGGCAGGCTCGGGACTATGCGGCCAGGCACGACAACTGGGATGCCTGGTTCTACTACCAAACGGCGCAGTCGCTGCTGCAGCCGGTGGATTTCCTCTCCAGCCCCAACCTCGACAAGCTGCAGCACGAGACGGATCAGACCAAGCCGGGGGATTTGCCGGGGCTCGATCCGATGCGGCTGAACGCCGGCACCCAGGCCTTTCAGATCACCAACCTGCATACCGGCGTGCTCTCGAACCAGCTGGATCTGGTGGTGACCTATAACGCGGCTCCTAACCAGGATCTGGTGCAGGCGCGCGCCCAGGTGACGGCGGTGATGCGCGCGCTGCTCCAGCAGCATCCCGAGCTGGCCCAGGCCTTTCACGGGCTGTGGGTGTATGCCGCGGTGGCGGGCAGCAATCAGACGCCGTTTGCGCTGGAGCTGCCCATCGATCAGATTCAGAACTCCGGGTCGGCTGCGGGACCGCACACCTAACCCCGCCGACCCCATACCCACGAAAGCAGGAAAGCAAGTTCCGAGCATGGCCAGTCAGGAAAAATCTCTCAGTACTGCAATTGAAGAACGGCGGTCGACGCCGAGCTTCGACGGCACTCCGGTCCCCGAAGAGGATTTGAGGAAGATTCTCTATGCCGGGCTGGAATCGCCGAGCGGCTACAATCTGCAGCCCTGGCGCTTTATTGTGGTCCGTTCGCCCGAGCAGCGCCGCAAGCTGCGCGCTGCCAGCTTCAATCAGGCCCATGTGGAAGAAGCGCCGGTGGTGATCGCCGCGTGTGGCGACAAAGACGGCTGGCGCACGGACATGGAGGAGATGATCCGCCTGGGCCGGGAGCGCGGGATGACCGAGAACTATGCCGAGATGGCCCGGCCCAGCATCGAGGAGGTGCTGGGCAATCATCCCAACCTGAGCGCGTGGCTCAATCGCCAGGTGATGGTCGCCTTCACCACCATGATGTGGATGGCCGAGGTGCTGGGTTACGACACGGCGGCTGTGGAAGGCCTCGAGCCGGAGAAGGTCGCGGAGGCGCTGAATTTGCCGCTCAGCTACGAAGTGGTGTCGCTGCTGGCCGTCGGCCATTTGCAGGGGCCGGATAAGTATTACGGGGGCCGCTTCAGCGTGCGGCGCACCGTCTTCGACGAAGAATACGGCAATCCGACGAAGCTGTGACGAACGGTTCGGGTTGCAGGGAACGACGGGCTCGCGATGCGGCGTGAGTACCCCGACGCTCCGATTGCCGGCGTGGGCGCGGTGATCGTGCGCAACGGGGGGCGTGGAGAAAAGCAGGTGCTGTTGGTTCGCCGCGCGCACGAGCCGCTGAAGGGCGAGTGGTCGCTCCCAGGAGGCGCGGTCGAGGTGGGCGAAACCCTGCAGGAAGCCATTTGCCGCGAGGTTCTCGAGGAGACCGGGCTGGTGGTCGAGACGGTGGATGTGGTCGAGGCCTTCGATCGCATCTCGCGCGATCCTGACGGGCGGGTCCGCTTCCATTACGTGCTGGTCGATTTTCTTTGCCGGGTGGCGGCCGCGGCCGATGCGATTGCCTGCGCCAGCGATGCGCTTGAAGGCCGATGGGCCGGTCCGGGCGATCTTGAAGGCCTGACGCCCAAAACCGTCGAGGTCATCCGCAAGGCCTGGCGGATGGCATCCTAACCCAGAGGGGGGAGCACAGCCGAATGGCGACCGCCGCACGCGCACCCGAGCGAACCCGCCACAGGGGACGGCGGGCGCTTCTGCGGGCACTCGTCGGTTTTCTGATTCTGCTGATCGCGCTGCTCATCTACGCCGTTGTGCGGCCGCTGACGGTGCTGACGGGGGCGGCCCAGGTCCGGCTCCTGTTCGCAGGGATTCACAGCGAGTCCACCGAGATTCCTTACGCCGGTCACCCCACCCGGATTCACTATTACGCCGGCGGCTCCGGCTCCCCGGTGGTTCTGGTGCACGGCCTGGGCGGCCGCGCCGAGGACTGGGTGAACCTGATGCCGCAGCTGGTGCGCGATCATCATCGCGTGTACGCGCTCGATCTGCCCGGCTATGGCCGCTCCGACTGGCCGGCCGGCGCGCAGTATTCGATTGCTGAGCAGGCCGGCGCCGTCGAAGCCTTCATGAACAACCGCCATCTCGATCGCGTCGACCTGGGCGGGTGGTCGATGGGCGGATGGCTCGCCATGCGGGTCGCGCTCGCGGAGCCGCAGCGCATTCGCCGCCTGATGATTTTCGACAGCGCAGGGACGCGGTTTACGCTGAACTTCGATCCGTCGCTCTTCGAGCCGGACACCCCCGCGAAACTGCAGACGCTCGACAACCTGCTGACGCCGGGGACGGCTCCCCACGTTCCGGAATTCGTCCAGCGCGCGATCTTTGGCTACGTGCACCAGCATGGCTGGGTGGTGCGCCGCAATATGGATTCGCTGCTGACCGGCGCGGACCTGCTCACGGCGCAGGATCTGAGGGAGCTGAAGATGCCGATGCTGATCGTGTGGGGCAGAGAGGATCACCTGATCCCGCTCTCGGTTGGCGAGGAAATTCACAAGGACGTGCCGCAATCGGAGCTGGAGATTTTTGACGGCTGCGGCCACCTCGCGCCCGGGCAGTGCGCGGCGAAGGTGGGCCCGGTGGTGGATGGCTTTCTCGGCGAAGCGGAGCCGATCCCGGGGCGCAGGGCGGAGATTTTAGAGAAGACTCACTGATGCTCTGGCTGCCGCATCTGCTGCTGCAGCTGGTCGCAGAAGTCGCGGTAGTGGCGCACGTAGCGGAAGTCCTCGAAGAGAGTGCCAGCCGCGATCAGAAGAATGAGCAGCAGGATCCAGCGGCTGCGCTTGTCGGGGTAGCGGCCCATTTGGCGGAAGCAAATGGAAATCAGGAACGCGGTCAGCGTGGCGATGACCGTCAGCGGCGCCAGGCGGTTGCAGTCGATCACCGGCTGCAGGATCATCCAGGCCGAAGCGCCCGCGGCCAGCAGCGTCAGAAATCCCGTCGCATAGATGTAGTTGCGCTTCGTCGGCCGCGGACCAGCGGCGCCGGGCTTTTCCTGCCCGCTGTACACTGCACCCTCGACGCTGTCTTTCAAAAACCACCCTTTCCTATGTCCATATTTGCAGGTAGTGGATTCCGCTCGTCGATGTACTGCTCGATGACCTGATCCAGCAGGCCTTTGGCCTCGAGGATGAACTCGATGGCATCGCGCGCGCCGCCCCGGCCGCCTTCATGCGGGGTTACGTAATGGGCTGCGGCCTTCACCTGTTCGCGGGCGTTGGCGACGGCGACGGCAAAGCCGCACTCGCGCATCACCGGCAGATCGATCACGTCGTCGCCGACGTAACAAATCTCGTCGAGGGTGATGTTTTCCTTCGCCATGATTTCGCGTGTGGCCTGCATCTTGTAGGCCTGGCCCATGTAGACGTATTCGAGGCGCAGATCGCGGGCGCGCAGGGCGACGGTTTCCGAGATGCGCCTGGTGATGATGGCCATCTTCATGCCGCCCAGCCGCGCCAGCGAAACGCCGGTGCCGTCGTGCGCGTTGAAGCCTTTGGCTTCCACCATGCTTTGCGATGAGATGGCGTAGCCGCCTTTGCTTTCCAGCTGCGCGGCGTGGTCTGAGGTTGTGGCGCTGGGCGCCGGGGCGGGGAAGAGCCAGATGCCGCCGTCGGTGAGGACGCCGTCCACGTCGAAGATGATGAGCTTGATGCGGCGGGCGCGGGCCGAAGCGTCGGCCGTTGTGCGGGGCGTAGAAGTCGAAGTCATATCTGCATTTTACGGGTGCGGCTGCGGGGGTATCTCCGGGTGTATCTCTTTGTTCAGAGGGGTTACCGCCGGGCGCGCGCCCAACCGGGGAATCCGCACTGGCGGGCTAGAATAGAGGAATGCACTCTTTGTCGAGGGCCGGAGCCATCTGCGCATGATGCGTCTCTGGCGCCTGCTGCGCTACACGCGCCGTTACTGGCTGCCGGCGTTGTCCGCTGTCGTTCTGGCTGCCGGCGTGGGTTTGCTGGACGCGTATCGCGTGCTGCTGATCGGGCCGATCTTCGACAACGTGCTCCACCCCGCGGGCTCCGCAAGCCGGGCCAACAGAACCCAGCTGCTGGGATCGCTGGGCGACCGCTGGCACATCCACATCACGCCGCAAATGCTGGTGCCGTCCTTCCTGCACATCAAGAACGACTGGGGTGTGATTGCCTTCGCGTTTGTCGCCGCTACGCTGCTCAAGGGCATCTGCGACTATGCGGGAACCTACCTGGCGAATTATGCCGGCTTCGGCATGATCACCGACATGCGCGACGACCTGTATGAGGCGATCCTGCGCCGGTCGGTTTCTTTTTTTCAGAAGCACACCACCGGGACTCTTCTGTCCGCGCTGATCAACGACATCGAACGCGTGCAGTACGCGACCTCGACCATCCTCTCGGACTTCCTGCAGCAGGTCTGCACGCTCCTCTGCATGGTGGTGATCGTCATCGCGCTGGGCCACCGGCTGGCGTGGGTGCTGCCCATCTTCGCTCTCATCGCCGCATGGTCGATCATCCGCATTGGCCGGGATGTGCGCCGCACCACGCGGCGCGGCCAGGACAAGCTTGCCGACATCCAGAACATCCTGCACGAGACGATCACCGGCAATCGCATCGTCAAAGCCTTCAACATGGAGTTCTGGGAGTTGCTGCGCTTCCGTCAGGCAGCGCGCCGGCTCCTGCGCGCGAATCTGCGCTCGGTGCGGGCGCAGGCCATCACCTCGCCGCTCATGGATTTCATCGGCGCGGTGGCCATCGCCATGCTGCTGTGGGTGGGGCGGAACGAGATCGGCCACGGCGCCATGCAGGAAGGCACGTTCTTCGCCTTCATCGTCGCGCTCTTCAAGCTTTACGATCCGATCCGCCGCTTTGGGACCTATTACAACAACTTCCAGCAGGCGGCGGGCGCCTCCGCGGCCATCTTCGACTTCATGGACGATCAGGATGAAGTGCCGGAGGCGAAGCATCCGCGCCTGCTCAAGGGATTCAAGGACAGCATCGCGCTCGAAAGCGTCAGCTTCCATTATCACGAGGGCGAAGGTGAAGGGCCGCAGGTGGTGCTGAGCGACATCAACCTCACGATTCACCGCGGCGAAGTGGTGGCTGTGGTGGGGCCGAGCGGCGCCGGCAAGTCGACGCTGGTGAATCTGATCCCGCGCTTCTTCGATGTGACGGAGGGCCGTATTCTGGTGGACAGCCTCGACGTGCGCCAGGTCAGCCTCGCCTCGCTGCGCGCGCAGATCGGCAAGGTCACCCAGGAAACGATCCTGTTCAACGACACGGTTCGTAACAATATTGCCTATGGCCAGCCGGACGTCTCCTTCGATCTCGTGATGGGCGCGGCGAAGGCGGCTCTGGCCCACGACTTCATCGAGCGCATGCCTGATAGCTACGACACGGTGATCGGCGAAAAGGGCTTTCGCCTCTCCGGCGGCGAGCGGCAGAGACTGGCCATCGCGCGTGCCATTCTCAAGAACGCGCCCATCCTCATTCTCGACGAGGCGACCTCGGCGCTCGACTCCGAGAGCGAATCGCTGGTCCAGGAGGCGCTCGCCAATCTGATGACCGGGCGCACGGTCATTGTCATCGCGCACCGGCTTTCGACCGTCCGCCGCGCCAGCCGCATTGTGGTGCTGGAGCAGGGCAGGATCACCGCCTGCGGCTCGCATGAAGAGCTGCTGCAGACTTCGCCTATCTATCAAAAGCTATACCGGCTGCAGTTCATGGATATGGGCGAAAATGGCAACCACCATGGCAATGGTGGGATGAACGGGACGGCTCCGGCAGCAGCCGATGGCGAATTGCCGGCCCACGAACCGGCCCTGACAGGAAAATCGGAGCGATGAACAAACTACGAATGAGCGACCCACGATGAGTGAAGTCAGGCAGCCGGTTTTTTCCATGACAGGGTATGCGCGCGTCGCCGGGCGCGTTTCGGAAACGCTGGGCTTCTCTCTGAGCCTGAAGAGTGTCAACCACCGCTTCCTCGACCTGCACATGCGGTTGCCGCAGGGCACCGAGGGGCTGGAAATGCAGCTGCGCCGCGTTCTGAAAGAGAAGCTGCGGCGGGGCCATGTCGAAGTCACGCTGAACCTGGAGCGCGCACAGAAAGCCGCGGCCGGCTACGATCACACTCTGGTGACCGCCTATCTCGAGGCCTTTCGCGCCGCGGCGAAGGAACACGGGTTGATCACGGAGCCGGATCTGAACTCCATCTTTCGTCTGCCCGGCGTGCTGATGTCCGAGGCACGGAACAGTGACGAGGATCTGCGCGGCCTGGAAGAAGCCGCGCTGCATGAAAGCGATGCGCTCATCGCGGCCCTCGAAACCATGCGCGCCCAGGAAGGCGCGGCGCTGGCTGGAGAGCTGCGCGCCGGGATGGAACGGCTGCGGGCGATGGTGGACGAAGCGGCGCTGCTGCGCGACAACGTGCAGCAGGCCTATGTCGAGAGGCTGAACCAGCGCATGAAGACGGTGCTGGATGGCGGATTCGATCAGGACCGCATTCTGCAGGAGGCCGCGCTGATTGCCGAGCGCAGCGACGTGGAAGAAGAAGTGACGCGGCTGCGCACCCACATCGATCACTTTATCGATCTGCTCGATCAGGGCGGGGAAGTGGGCAAGAAGCTGGACTTCCTGCTGCAGGAAATGAATCGCGAAGCCAACACGCTGCTGTCCAAAACCAGCGGCGTAGCCGGCAACGGGACGCGCATCACCGAAGCCGGCCTGGGCATGAAATCGGAAATCGAGAAGGCGCGTGAGCAGGTGCAGAACCTGGAGTAAGGAAGCCGGAGCAGAGATCGCAGAACAGGAGAAAGGCCGCTTGGCAGGGATTCTCTTCATCATTTCGGCGCCCTCGGGATCGGGCAAATCGACCATTGTGAACCAGCTCCGCTCGCTGGTGAGCGGACTGGACTTCTCTGTCTCCTGGACGACGCGCGGGCCGCGCGGCTCCGAACAGGAATCGCGGGAGTATCACTTCACCACGCGCGAGCGATTCGAGGAGATGATTCACGAGGGTGAGTTTCTCGAATACGCCGAGGTCTTCGGCAACTATTACGGCACGGCGAAGAGCACGCTGCAGGAAGCCTTCGTGCACGATCGCGATCTGCTGCTCGACATCGACGTGCAGGGGGCGGCTCAGGTGCGCGCGAAGATGCCCGATGCGGTCTCGATTTTCCTCATGCCGCCATCGCCGGAGGTTCTGGCCACCCGCCTCAGGAACCGCAGCCGGGCGGAAGGCGCTGTGCGGGAAGAGGATATCCAGCGGCGCCTGGCCAAGGCCCGCCAGGAGATTGAGAATTACCGGGAATATGGCTATATTCTCGTCAACGATATTCTGGACCGTGCGGTGGAGGAAATGGTCGCGATCGTGGCCGCCGAGCGCATCCGGCGGGAAAGCATGCGGGCGACCAGGCTGGCGGACGATGCCCGGGTGCTTGAAATTGCCGAGCATTGCCGGCAGGCAAATTCCGAGGCGCGGGTCCGGCCGGTGCTCGAGTCCTTTGGACTGGTAACCCCGGCGGCGCAGTGAGGCTTCCTGAGGAACGGATTTTGGAGGTGCAGGTATGAGCATCGAGCAGAATTACGACAGCAACTTTCGTTATGTGCTGGTGGCGGCGCGGCGCGCGCGGCAGCTTCAGAATGGAGCCGAGCCGCTGGTGCCCACCCGATCGCGTAAGGCCTGCCGCGTGGCTCAGGAAGAGATTGCCGCCGGCAAGATCACCTACGTGAAGCCTGAGGATGCCCGAACGGTGCGCCCCGAGATGGACGCGCCGGATATTCCCAAGTTCGCGTCGTAAGCGCTTTCCTCCGCATTCTCCCCTGAGACCCGGCGCGGGATAGAATCGCCTTATGAAAGTCACGGTCGGCGTTTCCGGGGGCATCGCTGCCTATAAATCGGCAGAGCTGGTTCGCGAGCTGCAAAAGCAGGCGCTGGATGTGCACGTGGTGATGACCCGGGCGGCGCAGCGCTTCATGCAGCCGCTCACGTTTGCCGCTCTCACCGGACACAAAGTGATCACCGGCCTCTGGGCTCCGGAAGGCGGCGATCCCGGCGACGCCGCGTCCGCCATCGAGCACATCGACGCCGCGCAGTCCACCGACGCACTGGTGGTTGCGCCTGCCACCGCCGACATTCTCGCGAAATTCGCGCACGGCATCGCCGACGATTTCCTGACCACCATGTATCTCGCCACCACGGCGCCGGTCATCGTCGCGCCCGCGATGAATGTGAATATGTGGCAGCACGCGGCCACCCAGGCGAACCTCGAAATCCTGGCCCAGCGCAACGTGCGCATCGTCGCACCGGAGAGCGGCTACCTGGCCTGCGGCATGGTTGGCGCCGGCCGCCTGGCCGAGAGTGAGGCCATCGCGGAGGCCGTGCTGAGCGTGCTCCACCACCGCAACGATCTGGCCGGCGAAACCATTCTGGTCACGGCGGGCGGCACCCGCGAGGCGCTCGATCCGGTGCGCTTCCTCGGCAATCGCTCCAGCGGCAAGATGGGCTATGCCATCGCGGAAGCCGCCCAGCGCCGCGGAGCCCGCGTAATTCTGGTGACCGCGCCCACGGCGCTGCGCGCTCCCGCCGGCTGCGAAGTGATCCCTGTAGTGACGACCGAAGAGATGCGCAAGGCGGTGCTGAGCCGCCTCGATCAGGCGACCATCGTCATCAAAGCTGCGGCTGTGGCCGATTACCGTCCCCTCGTGCAGGCCGGCCAGAAGCTGCGCCGCACGGGTCCGCTGCATCTGGATCTGGAGCCGACAGAGGACATCCTGGCCGAAGTCGTGGAGCGCCGTCGTCCTGGCATGCTGATCGTCGGATTTGCCGCCGAGACCGAAGACGCCGTTGCCCACGGGCGTGACAAGCTGCTGCGCAAGGGCGCGGATGCCATCGTGCTGAACGACGTTTCGCGCGAAGGGGTGGGCTTCGATTCCGACCGCAACGCCGTCACCTTCCTCACCCGCGATCGCGCCATCGACCTGCCGGAGATGACCAAGCGCGAGCTGGCCGGTCACGTTCTCGACGAAATTCTGACGCTCCGCCGCCCCCGCCAGTTGCTGGCGGAGGCGGACACGGACCTTTCGGTGGTTCCCGGAGAACGGGCGGCAGGAGGCTGAATTGGCTCCGAGGCTTGCTCCCGAGCTGGAAGAAGCGGTGCGCGCGCGGATCGGTTATTTTCGCGATCTCGGCGTCTTCGATCTTTACCGCCGCGCCACCGGCAATGAAAACGTATCTGTAGCTGAACCTGATCCTTATCCTGAAGAAAGCAATGCGGCGCCTCCAGCCGCCTCCGAGATGCCGCAGAAACGAACGACTGATTCCCCTCTGCCTGTTCTTGCTGAAGAATCGACGTCTGTCGCGCCGAAAGATCGCGCCGGGTCGCTGGCAGCCATTCGCGAGGATATCGGCGAATGCGTCCGCTGCTCCCTCTCTGCCGGCCGCAACAAGATCGTCTTCGGCGATGGCGATCCCAACGCGCGGCTCATGTTTGTCGGCGAAGGTCCAGGCGCCGACGAAGACGCGCAGGGGTTGCCCTTCGTGGGCCGCGCCGGCCAACTGCTCAATAACATGATCAACGCCATGGGGCTGCGCCGCGATCAGGTCTACATCGCCAACATCGTGAAATGCCGGCCGCCGCAGAATCGCGTGCCCGAGCCGGAGGAAGCGCACATCTGCGAAGGGTTCCTCTTCCGTCAGATCGACGTCATCCGCCCCGAGGTAATCGTCGCGCTCGGGGCAACGGCAGCCACGTACCTGCTGGGTGCGAAGAGTCCCTTAAACGCGCTCCGCGGGCGCATCCACCAGGCGCGCGGTGCGAAGCTGATCGTCACCTACCATCCCGCGTACCTGCTGCGCGATCCGCGCCAGAAAAAGGAAGCCTGGGCGGATCTGCAGCTGGCGATGGCGGAACTGGGGTTAAAGGCGCCGCAGAAGTAACGGACTACCAGGGCAGCGCGTCGTTCATGTGAAAGTAGCCGCCGGTCGGGCCGTTGTCGGGCAGCAGGGCGAGGCGCACGCTGGTCTTCGCTCCGTCGGGGATCTCCATCGGCGCGGCGTCGGTGCCCATGTCGGTCTTCACCCAGCCAGGATGGGCGGAGTTCACCTTGATCTTCGTGTCGCGCAATTCGTGGGCCAGATGCACGGTGAAGGAATTGAGAGCCGCCTTCGACGCGTCGTAGGCGAAAGCCTTGGCGTTGTAGATCGGCGATGAAGGATCGGCGTGCAGCGTAAGCGAACCCAAAATGCTCGAGAGGTTCACAATGCGCCCTGCCGGCGATTTGCGAATGAGCGGAAGCAGCTTCTGGGTGAGGTGAATGACGCCGAAGAAGTTGGTGTCAAAGGTATCCTGCAGGACTTCGGCCGAGGTGGTACTGGTCTTGTTGCCGCCCATGAAATCCTCTCTGCTGATCCCCGCGTTGTTGATCAGGATATCGAGGCGGCCATACTTCTTGTCGAAATAGTCGTAGACCTCCTGATAGCCGGCCGGTTCTGTGACGTCGAAGCGCAGAGCCTGCGCCTGAATGCCTTCGGATTGCAGCGTTTTCGCCGCGGCCTGCCCTTTGGCGAGATCGCGTGAGCCGAGGACCACGGTGACGCCCGCCTGACCCAGTTGCCGTACGGTTTCGAAGCCCAATCCCTTATTACCGCCGGTAATGAATGCGACTTTCTCCGTTGCCATGTAGGAATGCCCTCCTCGGACCCTCCATAAGATTCAGGAGCCGCGGCCTGGATTCAGGAGTTGCCGCGAACGCAACCTGATGCGCGTAAGGCCGCCGTGATTCGTTAATTTATGCACGCCGGCGGGTGATAGTCTCCGGAAGAGTCATGCCGCAATTCTGCGATGTTGCGCTGCCGGTGCCGCTGGACCGCGCGTTCACCTATGCCGTGGGCCGTGAAGCGCCCATCGTCGGCGGGCGTGTGCTGGTGCCGTTTCGCAACGAAAAGCTGTCGGGGGTGGTGATCCGGCTGCACGACGAGCCTCCGCCGGTGGAGGCGAAAGCTGTGCTGGGCGTGCTCGACACAGAGCCGGTGCTTTCGCCGCAGTTGCTGGAACTGGCAAAGTGGATCGCGCAGTATTATCTCGCCCCGCTGGGCGAAGTGCTGCGCTCCATGCTGCCCCTGATGAGCGAAGTGCGGCGGAAGGTCCTCTATCGCATCACCGATCTCGGGCGGAAGATCCTCTTCGCCGGCGCGGAGCAGGGAACGTCGCGGCGTTCGCGGCTGTCGCCTCAGGAACAGGACCGCGAGTACGCGGTGCTGAACGCGCTCGAGCCCGGCGACGCGATGCCCGCCTCGCGTCTGCGCTCTTCGACGGGAGCATCCGCGAAGCTGCTTGAGGGTATGCTGCGCAAGAAGTGGATCACGCGCGAAACCTCCGCGGAGGCGCGTGATGCCAGGCGCATGGCACGCTACGCCGTGCTGGTAGAGGGCGTCCGGCTGCCGAAGCTGAATGACAATCAGCAGGCCATTCTGGCGGAGCTGGCCGGCGCCGAGGGTGAGTTGCCGGTCGTCGAGTTGCGCCGCCTGGAAGTCCCGGCTTCTACTCTGGCCACACTGGTGAAGCGTGAGCTGGTGCGCGTCGAAGAGCGTCCGGCAGAGTTTCACCTGACTTCGCTGCACGCATTTCCCGCACCGGAGCACGACCTGAACAAAGTGCAGCTCGAAGCATTGGGCACGATCACGGATGCGGTTGCGGCGTGCGAGTTTCGGCCGTTTCTGCTGCACGGTGTCACCGGATCGGGCAAGACCGCGGTCTATCTGGCGGCCATGCGGCGCACCCTCGACGCCGGACGCACGTCGATCCTGCTGGTGCCGGAAATCGGCCTCACCCCGGCTATGGCCGCGCAGCTCCATCACGCTTTTGGATCCGAGGTCGCTCTGCTGCACTCCGCGCTCACGCCGGAAGAACGCGGCGAGCAATGGCATCGCATCCGGCGTGGTGAGGCGCGCGTGGTTGTCGGTACGCGTTCGGCGATCTTCGCCCCTGTCGAGCATCTCGGGCTGGTGGTTGTCGACGAGGAGCACGATGGCAGCTACAAGCAGGAATCGATGCCGCGCTATCACGCGCGCGACGTGGCCGTGATGCGCGCAAAACTGGCCGGGGCCGCTGTGGTTTTGGGATCGGCCACGCCGTCGCTGGAGACGTGGCACAACGCGGCGACCGGTAAGTACCAGTGCATCCAGATGCGGGAGCGGGTCGCGGATCGTCCGCTGCCCGAAGTGCGTCTGCTGGACATGCGCCAGGAATTCCAGGAGACGGGCAAGGAGCATCTGTTTGCGCGGGCGCTGATTGAGGAAACGGAAGGAACGCTGGAGCGAGGCGAGCAGGCGATGATCCTGCTGAACCGGCGCGGCTACTCCTTCGTGGCGATTTGCCGGGCGTGTGGCGAGAAGCTGGAGTGCGAGAACTGCTCCATCGCGCTCACCTTTCACAAGGCGGCAGCGGCGGATGACGAGCGGGCCGCGGGGCAGCGGCTCGAATGTCACTACTGTGGTTACAAAAAGACGGTTCCGAAGCGTTGTCCGAAGTGCGACAGCGAGTATCTGTACTTTCTCGGGGCGGGATCGCAGCAGGGCGAGGAGCGGCTGCAGGAGATTTTTCCCGGCGCGCGTATCGGCCGCATGGACCGTGATACGGTCCGCGGGCGAGGCGATCTGGAACGGATGCTGCTGCGCCTGCATTCCGGCGAGATCAACCTGCTGGTTGGCACGCAGATGATCGCCAAGGGCCACGATGTGCATGGCGTGACGCTGGTGGGCGTGGTGGGCTGCGATTATGCGCTCGGACTACCGGATTTTCGCGCCGCCGAGCGCGTGTTTCAGCTGCTCACCCAGGTTTCCGGACGCGCGGGACGCGGGGAATTGCCGGGTCAGGTGATCGTGCAGACGTACCACCCCGAACACTATGCCATCCAGTACGCCGCGAAGCATGACTATGCCGCGTTCGTGGAGCGCGAGCTGCGCTTTCGCCGCGCCATGCACTATCCGCCCTACGCCGCGCTGGCCAACGTGCTGCTGCAGAGCCCGCGCGTCGAAGAAGCGGCGGGATGGGCTTCGGCGCTGGGGCGCTGGTGCCACCAGACGACGCTGAAGCAGGTGCGGGTGCTGGGGCCGGCCAGCGCGCCCATTGCGAAAATCAAGCGGACCTACCGCTTCCATCTGGTGATGAAGGGTGAGAATCGCACCGCGCTGCAGAAGGCGTTGCGCGCGCTGCTGGCCCACGCCGAGCAGGCCGGGATCCCGCGTCCGAACCTCATCATCGATGTGGATCCGGTGAGCCTGATGTGAGGCGGCGAACTTAAAGGTGAATGTGCTGGAGTAGCACGCCGGGCACGCAGCCGAACAGGATGACAAGAAGTGCCAGCACCCACAGCGTGAGACGCATCACCAGGGAGACGTGGATCGCGGGCGCATCGGTTGGCACCGGAGCGACAAAGGCGTACTTGAGCACGCGCAGGTAGTAATAGAGCGAAACGGCGCTCATGGCCACGGCCAGCAGGACCAGCCACAGCAGGCCCAGATGCGGTTCGGCGCTCAGCGCGGCGGTGAAGAGGTAGAACTTGCCGAAGAAGCCCGCGAGCGGCGGAATCCCGGCAAGCGACAGCAGGAAGACGAGCAGGCAGAGCGAAAGCCCGGGTGCTCGGCGGTAGAGGCCGGCGAGGTCCTGGAGTTTGTCGGCGCCCGCGGATTCGAGCGCGCCCAGCACGCCGAAAGCTCCGAGCGATGCCAGCGCGTAGGTGATGACGTAGTAGACGAGCGCGCTGAGACCCTGGGGCGAGTGGGCGATGAGCCCCAGCAGCATGTAGCCCGCGTGGCCGATGGCGGAGTAGGCGAGCAGCCGCCGCACGCTGGTCTGCGCGATGGCGGCGAGGTTGCCGAGAACCATCGACAGCGCGGCGAGAATGGCAAGCACCGGCACCCATCCCGGTACGTAGCCGCCGGCAGCGCCGTGGCCGGCGGCGGGCAACAAAGCCAGCGTTGCGACCTGCGCGAAGATGAAGAAGCTGGCGACCTTCGAACTCGAAGCGATGAAGCCCGCACTGACCGTGGGCGCGCCCTGGTAGGCGTCCGGCGCCCACAGGTGGAAGGGTGCGGCAGCGACCTTGAAGCCGAAGCCGACGGCCACCATCACGATGGCGATGAACAGCAGCGGATCGAGCGACGGGCCGCTGAGCGCGGCGGCGATCCTGGGGAGTTCGATCGAGCCGGAAAGCCCGTAGAGCAGGCTCATGCCGAAGAGCAGAAAGCCCGCGGACATGCCCCCGAAGAGGAAGTATTTGAGCGCAGCTTCGGAGGATTGGCCGCTTTGCTTGTCGAAGCCGGTGAGGATGTAGAGCGAGAGCGAGAGAAATTCGAGCGCGACGAAAACCAGCAGCAGATTCTGCGTGGCGACCAGGAACATCATGGCCACGGTGGCGAACAGGATGAGAGCCAGGTATTCGCCGATGTGACCGGTGATGCGCGTGGAGGTGGACAGGAGAACCGTCAGAATCGTGAGGCAGAGCAGAGCGCCCTGCACGAAGCCGACCAGCGGCGTGACGACGAACATGCTGCCGCCGAAGCCAGCCGGAATACCGTGGCTGAGCAGGAGCAGGGAAACGAGGCACCCAAGACAGCCGATCAGAGCCGCTGTGCCGAAGCGTTTTACGCTCGAGGAGCGCCGCAGGAGGGTGAGGTCGAGCGTGAGCAGGAGCAGGCCGGCGATCACCACCGCCAGCTCGGGCAGCGTCGCGCGCAGCAGATCGGAGTACGCGATCATCGCCACGCTCCTGTACTCAGACCCTCAAAGAGCGGCGAGTTGAGTGCCGGCAGAATGAGATTCGTGAGAATGCTCGGATAGAGGCCGACGATGAGCGTGGCCGAAAGCAGCAGCAGCGAGCCGAGCTTCTCCGGAATCGTAATGGGCGGCAGGGCGTGTTCGTGCGCGGCTGGCGTGCCTTCGCCAAAGAAGGCTTTCGTCAGGGCGCGCCAGGTAAAGGCGATTCCGACCACGATGCCGATGCCGGCAAAGGCAATGAGTCCAGGCAGAGCGCGCCAGGTCCCCATCAGCACCTGGAACTCGGCAACGAAGCCGCTGAAGCCGGGGAGGCCGATCGACGCCATGCCCGCCAGGATAAAGGTGACGGCGGCAAAGGGAATGGCGTGCGCCAGGCGCATCGGTCCCAGCTCGCCCAGTTCGCGGGTATGGGTGCGGTCGTAGACCATGCGGCCGACCACAGCGAAGAGCAGGCCGGCGATGACGCCGTGCGAGAACATCTGCAGCACCGCGCCGTCGAGGCCGATCTGCGTGAGCGTCATCAGGCCGAGCAGCACGAATCCCATGTGACTGACGCTTGAATACCCGATGACGAATTTGAAGTCGCGCTGCACCAGGGCGACGGTGGCTCCATAAACGATGCCGATGACCGCCAGGACCGCGAAGACATCGCGCCACGAGCCGAAGCCGAGCACGTGGAATCCCCACGGATCGAGGCCGCGAGGGAAGAGCATCATGGCTACGCGCAGGCAGCCATACGCGCCCAGCTTCATGACGACCCCGGCCAGCAGCATGGAGGCGGCGGTGGGCGCAGCAGCGTGGCCGGTGGGCGCCCAGGTGTGGAACGGCCACATGCCGGCCAGTACCGCGAATCCCACGAAGACCATGGGGAACACCCACAACTGGAAGTGCGCCGAGAAGGGGTAGTGGGCCAGCACCTCGAAGCTCATCGAGTGCCCGCCGGATGCCGCCCATGCCGCCGCCATTCCGGCCAGCACCAGTGCGCTCCCCGCAAACGAGTACAGTGCCAGCTTCATGGCCGCGTACTCGCGCTGCGAGCCAGCGTCGGCTCCGGTTGCGCCGCGCTTCGCCGAGCCCCAGATCGCGATCAGGAAGTATTTCGGGATAATGGCGATTTCGTAGAAGACGAACAGCAGAAACAGATCGAAACTGAGAAACACGCCATACACGCCGGCGATCAGGACCAGGTAGAAGGCGAAGAACTCCTGGGTGCGCTTTTCAATGTTCCACGAGAACAGAATGCCCGCGGTCGCCGCGATTCCGGTCAGCAGCACCAGGGTCAGGCTGATGCCGTCCGCGGCCAGGTGATACGAAAGCCCAAGTTGCGGGATCCAGGGATGATTGGCGATCGTCAGCAACTCGCCTGGTGTCCAGTGGAGCAGCGTCGCGATCCCGATCCCCAGGCCGATGAGCGCGGTCAGCAGAGCCACAACCCGGGCCAGCGCCTTCGACGGGCTCAGTCTTGAGGCCAGGGCGCCGAGGGCCGAAATGTAGATCGTCCACGCGAGCATCAGAACCTCACTCCCGCGACCCACTGCGCCACTGTCACGTGCACCATCCCGGTAATGATCTGCGGGTAGAGGCCGATGAGGAACATCACCCCGATCACCGGCAGCAGCACCAGCCGCTCCCGCACGGTCAGATCGGGCATTGCCGCCCAGCGCGGATTCACCGGCCCGGAGAAGACTTTTTGGATCACCGTCAGCAGGAAAACCGCGGTCATCAGGAGCCCGAGTACCGATACGGCCGTGGCCCAGGGAACGAGGGGAAAGGCTCCTTTAAAGATCAGGAACTCGCCGGGGAATCCATTCAGTCCCGGCAGTCCGAGGGAAGCGAAGATTGCGATGCCCATCAGCCCGGAAAACACCGGCACCACGCGCCGCAGGCCGCCGAAGTCGTCGATGCCGCGCACCCCGCCGCTCCGCCGCTCGAGCAGCGCGATGAACCAGAAGAGTGCGCTCGCGGTCAGTCCGTGGCTGAACATCTGCAGCAGCACGCCGGTCAGGGCCGCAGCCTTCTCGTGGGCCATGCCCGGATCGGCGCCGGTGAAGCGCGCCGCCACGCAGATACCCAGCACGCAGTAGCCAAGGTGATTGATCGACGAGTAGGCAAAGGTCCGCTTGAGATCTTTCTGCGCCCACGCGGCAAACGCCGGCAGCACAATGGTCGCCACCGCCATCCACAGCAGCGGCTTCAGTTCCTGCTGCATCTGCTGAGGGAAGATCGGCAGCAGGATCCGCAGGAATCCGTAGACGCCCATCTTCGACATGGCGCCGGTCAGCAGCATCGTGGTCTCGCTGGACGCTTCGCTGTAGGCCAGCGGCAGCCAGGTGTGGAAGGGAATCACCGCGGTCTTCACTGCGAATCCCAGAAACGCGCCCCAGAAGATGAGCAGCATCAGGGTCTGCGGATTGCCCGTCCAGTGCAGGTTCTGGGCCAGCGCGGCGGTCAGTTGGTTCGTTTGTCCCAACTGGGCCAACTGCACAAAATCGAATTGCCCCGTGCCCAGGAAGAGCGCCAGGAATGCCAGCAGCAGCGCCACACTGCCGACCATGGTGTAGAGGAAGAACTGCGTCGCAGCGCGCGCACGCTGCGGACCGCCCCACAAGCGCACCAGGAAGAAGGCGGGAATCAGGCTCAGTTCCCAGTAGATGAACCAGTGCACGAAGTTGAGCGCGGTAAAGGTGCCGAACAGTCCGCATTCGAGGAACAGCACCAGCGCGAAGTACAGCCGCCCGTGCTTCTCATTCCCCCACGACGCGGCCAGCGACATGGTGACCACCAGCGCGGACAGCACCAGCATCAGCACGCCGAGGCCGTCAACGCCCACGTGGTAGGTCATGCCCAGCGACGGCGCCCACTGGTGGATCACCTCGAACTGCATGCCGGGATACGCGGGCTCGTAGCCGATCCAGAAGAAGCAGGCGATCACCAGCGCGCCCACGCCGAACAGCATGGCGATCAGCCGCGCCAGGGCGCGCTCATGGCCCAGCAGCAGGACGAGGAGACCGCCGACGAGAGGAAGCAGGGTGAGCAGAGTGATCATCCGCGGTGCCCCCACAGCAGCAGGATCGCGAGCACCACCAGCGCCGCGGCAATCACGCTCAGGTAGCGCTGCACGCGCCCGTTCTCGAAGTGCGAGAACCAACGGCCGCCGCGCGCCACTTCGCGGCATCCCTGATCGAAGCCGCCGTTGACGACAAATTTATCGATTCCCGCGTCCAGCCACGACAGCCCGCTCACCGTCCACGCAATCAGCGTCACCGCTCCGCCGAAGACCCAGCGGTCGAGCCACGCGGAGAACGCCGAGCAGAAGCGGGTCAGAGCGATCACCGTTACGCTGTAGAACTCATCCACATAGAGCCGGTTCGCCAGCGCGTGGAAGATCCCCGGTGTCAGCCGCTCCAGCGCGTCGGGATCGGCAGCGCGCACGATCGGCTTGCGCCCATAGAACCACCAGCCCAGCAGCAGGCCCGCGAACACGATCAGCGAAGAGGTGACCATCAGCGGCAGCAGCCCAGGTTCGGAGAAGTGCGCCATGTCGAAACGCGCGCTCTGCCCGCTGAGGAACGACTGGAACCATGGCCACGCCGGCGTGCCCACAAATCCCAGGAAGGTCGCAAAGATCGCCAGTCCGATCAGCGGCCAGGTCATGACGCCCGGGCTTTCGTGCGCATCGTGGACGGCGCACACTTCGCCGCGCCCGGCCGATACGACCGGCTCGATTTGCTCGGCGCTGAAAGCGTGATCGGCCGTCGGTCCTGGCGCAGGCGCAACGATCGGCGTGCGCCGCTGTCCGAAGAAGACGTAGTAGACCTGGCGCGTCATATAGAAGGCAGTGAGCAGCGCGCCGATCGCGCCCAGATAGAAGGGTCCGCGGGAAATGCCCCAGCCGTGCGCCGAGCCCAGAATCGCGTCCTTGCTCCAGAAGCCGGCGAAGAGCGGGAATCCGCACAGGGCCAGCATGCCGGCGGCGTAGGTCAGGAACGTAACCGGCATGAAGCGCCGCAGGCCGCCCATATTGCGGATGTCCTGCTCCTCGGTGCAGCCGTGAATGACCGAGCCGGCGCCGAGGAAGAGCAGCGCCTTGAAGAAGGCGTGGGTGATGAGGTGGAACATGCCCACCGCGACGCCGCCCACTCCCAGTCCCAGCATCATGTAGCCGAGCTGGGAAACGGTCGAGTAGGCCAGAATCCGCTTGATGTCGTTCTGCGCAACGGCAATGAAGGCCGCGAAGAGCGCGGTGATGGCGCCCACCCACGCGACCACTTCGAGCGCATGGCCGCTCATCAGCGGATAGACGCGCGCGATCAGATAAACGCCGGCCGCCACCATGGTCGCTGCATGAATCAGCGCGCTCACTGGTGTGGGGCCTTCCATGGCATCAGGCAGCCACACATGCAGCGGCACCTGTCCGGATTTGCCCACCGCGCCGCAGAAAATCAGCAGACCGATGGCGGTGGAAACGCCCATCCCCAGGACGGTTACGTGCGCGCCGAGATTCGTAACGGCGGTCTTCTCGAGGCAGCCCAGGCCGCTGTTATAGAAAAGCAGCGTGCCGCTCTGGGCGTAGAGCCACACCATGCCGATCAGCAGGCCCAGATCGCCGACGCGCGTGGTGATGAACGCCTTCTTCCCCGCTGCAGCGGCCGCCGGCCGATGAAACCAGAAGCCGATCAGCAGGTACGACGTCAGCCCCACCACTTCCCAGCACATGAAGAGCAGCAGCAGGCTGTTGGCGATCACCACGCCCAGCATCGCGCCCGCAAACAGCGAGAGGAAGCAGAAGAAGCGGGTGAAGTTGTCGTCGTGGGCCATGTAGCCGAGGCTGTAGATAAAGATCAGCAGGCCGACAAAGGTCACCATCACCAGCATGACCGCTGCCAGGGGATCGAGCAGCCAGCCGAGCTGGACCCACTCGGTCCCAAACTGCATCCATCTGAAGTTAAAGATCTCGCGCGCGGGCGACGCCAGCGTATGGGCGAAGGCGGTCAGCGCCAGCACCAGCGAAAGCGACATGGAGCTGATGGCCAGGGTGGCCGACAAGACTTTTTGCCGCCGCGGAAGCAGCGCGCTCAACCCGGCTGCGAACATCGGCAGCGCCGGAATCAACCACAGGCCAGGAACGATCCACGCGTTATTCATCGCTAGCCCTTCATCTCCGTTATCTCGCTCACGTCGGAGGTGCGCGCGTGCCGGTAAATCGCCAGGATCAGGGCCAGGCCGACCGCGGCTTCAGCGGCGGCCACGGCGATGGAAAAGACTACGAAGATCATTCCGGTGAGCGCCTCAGGATGGGGACCGAACCGCCAGAAGGCGATGAAGTTCAGATTGGCCGCATTCAGCATCAGCTCGATGCCGGCCAGCACCAGGATCGCGCTGCGCCGGGTAAGGGCGCCGGCCAGTCCAGTGGAAAACAGAAGAGCGGAAACGAGCAGACAACCAGCGAGCGGGTTCATCCACGCATCTCCGAAGTTGGGGATGTGCGGTTTTCTCGCAGGGCCAGGATCACCGCGCCGATCATGGCCGCCGTCAGCATCAGGGCGATCACCTCGAGGGGCAGCACGTACTGCCGCATCAGGGTCTCGCCAATCTGTCGCATGTTTGCCTGGGGCGCTGGGGGAACAACGCCCAGCCGCGCCGCGCTGCTGGTGGTGACGGCCCACGCCAGCACGCCGAAGACCGCCAGCGCAATCGCCGCTCCGGCCAGGCTTTTGGGCGAGAAGCGGGTCTCGCCGGTTTCCTCGCCGCCGCGGGTAAGCAGAATGGCAAACACAATCAGGATGGCAATCGCGCCGACATAGACGAGCAGCTGCGCGAGCCCGGCGAACTCCGCTCCCAGGTTCAGATAGAGCGCCGCCAGTCCGGCAAAGGCTACGGTGAGCGCCAGTGCGCAGTGCACCAGCCGCTGCAGCGTCATTGCCGCCACGCCTCCGGCCAGGGTCATGATCGCGAGAATCAGGAAAGGCAGACTCATCCTTATTCGTGCAGGGCCCGGGCGTTGGGCTGCGGGGCCAGTCCTACCATTGCATAGCCGTGGCGACCAGACTGTGACTCATATCACGGACCAGCCAGAGGTTGACGGAAGCCGGGTTCACTCGGCGTAACGGTACGTGCGTTTTTCGATCTTCCTGCCCTGCTCGAGCACCCGCGCCAGCAGGAGATAAGGCACGGCAATCACAGCTCCACAAACCAGCCAGCGTATCACAACGCCCAGGGCGCCCTGAGCCGCAAAGACCGGCGTTAAAAATCGCCATAAACCAGCCGCGAAGATCACGATCAGCGTCATCGGCAGCATGAATTTCCAGGCAAAATTCATCAGCTGATCCATGCGCAGGCGGGGCAGCGTGCCGCGCACCCAGATGAATGCCATGATCAGCACCAGCAGCTTGGTGAAGAACCAGAACCACGAGGGCAGGATCGCAAGGAAGCTGAGCGGCGCCGACCATCCGCCGAGGAAGAGCGTGATTCCCAGCCCGCTGACCGCGAACATTTCGAGATATTCGGCCAGGAAGAACAATGCGAACTTGAACCCTGAGTACTCGATGAAATAGCCGGCGATAATCTCCGACTCGCCTTCCGGCAGGTCGAACGGGCTGCGGTTGGTCTCCGCCGTCGCCGCGATCATAAAGAGGATGAAGCCGGCGAGGCCCCACGGAGTGAAAACGTTCCAGTGCGGAAAGATTCCGGAGTAATGTGCCTGCTGGTCGACGATGGCGGTGGTCGACAGCGTGCCCGAGATCATAATGACTGCGACCGAGGACAGGATCAGCGGAATTTCGTAGCTGATCATCTGGGCGATGGCGCGCATTGCACCCAGCAGTGAATATTTGTTGCGGCTCGACCAGCCGGCCATGAACACGGCCAGCTCGGTTGCCGCGCCGATGGCGAAGAAGAACAGCACGCCGGCGTCGAGGTTCACCGCCGTCATATTTTTCCCCACCGGCAGCACTGCATACGCGAGGAACGCCGCCGCGACCAGCACCAGCGGGGCGAGATAGTGCACGACGTGATCCGCCACCCGCGGAACAATGTCTTCCTTGGTCAGGGATTTCACCGCATCGGCGAGAGGCTGAAAGATCCCGTACGGTCCCACGCGGTTCGGGCCGTAGCGGTTTTGGATCCGCCCCAGGCCCTTGCGCTCGAGGATGGTCGTCAGGGCAAACAGCGTGGCGAAAACCACGATGATCGCAGCCACCGGAATCACCACCGCTACCAGCGTCTGAAAGGGTGCCGGTGTTTTGGCGACCAGCCAGTGGTCGACGGTGACGAAGATCTGATCGAGAGCCCCGGCAGTCGTCATTGGCTTACCTTGCTGGCCGGCGCAGGCGTTTTCGGAGCCGCCGCACCATTGCCCGCTGCACCATTCGCAGAAGCTTCGCCGGCGGCCGCTGCCGCCCTGGCCGCTGCTGCTGCGGCGGCAGCGGCAGCTTTTGCTTTGGCGTCGGCCATCTCTTTCTCGCGCCGCCCATCCGTCTCGGCTGCTTCTTCGGGATGGATCTTCTGGTAGTACTCGTTCGGCCTGGCCAGCTGCTCTTTGGTCCACAGCAGGCCATCGAAACGGTCGCTCGTGCTCAGCTCGAATTCCTTGTCCATGCGGATCGCGTCGAAGGGGCAAACCTCGACGCAAATCTGGCAGCTCATACAGACGGAAACGTCGATGTCGAAGACCGCCGGGTAGAACTGCTGCTTGCCCACGAAGTCCGGCTTCTTGTCCTTGCTCTTCTCAATATGGATACAGCGCGGCGGGCATTCCTTTTCGCAAATCTGGCAGGAGACGCAACGCAGCCCCTGCGTCGGATCGCTGCCGTCGTAGAGGAGGAAGGGGAAAACCCGCGAGGCTTCCGGCAATTCGCGCCGCTCCTCGGGGAACTGTATCGTCGTCAGCCGCTCCTTCTCCACATAGCTGCCGAAGAAGTTCCGCGCCGTCTCGACTAAGCCCTGAATGATTCCTTCACCAAGCATTCAAAATCCCTAAACTCTGAACTCTGATTCCTAAACTCTCGTTTACCGGTCGATCTCTCCCAGCACAATATCCACGCTGCCCAGGATGATCACCACATCGGCCACGTTGTGGCCCAGACACATATCTTCGAGCACTGTGAGGTTGATCAACGTCGGCGGCCGCACCCGATACCGGTACGGATTCGTGGTGCCGTCGCTGATCAAAAAGAACCCCAGCTCGCCCTTGGGCGACTCGATCCGCCCGTAGGCTTCGCCCACCTTCGGCCGCAGTCCGCGCAGCCGCACCCTGGGGTCGATGATCGGGCCTTCAGGAATATCGCGCAGAGCCTGCTCCAGAATCTTCACCGTCTCGCGCATTTCCAGCAGGCGCATCATGTAGCGGTCGTAGACGTCGCCGTGATCGCCCAGCGGCACGCGGAACTCGATGCGGTTGTAGACGCCATAGCCGTCCACTTTGCGAATGTCGTAGTTGACGCCGCTGGCCCGCAGCATCGGCCCGGTGATCCCGGCGCTTACGGCCAGCTCGGGCGACAGCACGCCCACGCCCTGGGTCCGCGCCATCAGAATCTCGTTGGCGCGCAGCAAATTCTCGAACTCATCAATAAATTGCGGGAAGCGTCCTACCAGCTGCCGCGCCTCGTCCAGCCACGCCTTCGAGGCATCCACGCGCAGCCCGCCGAAGCGCATGTAGTTGCACATCATGCGCGAGCCGGTCAGCGACTCGAACAGGTCCAGGACCTTCTCCCGCTCGCGGAAGGCGTACATCAGCGGCGTACCGCTGGCGCCCATATCCTGCAACAGAAACCCGATGAGCGATGCGTGATTTTGCAGCCGGGTCAGCTCCGACACAATGACGCGAATGTACTCGGCGCGCTCTGGCACTGCCAGCCCGGCCAGCTTCTCGACCGCCGAGCAGTAGGCCCAGTTGTTCGTCATCGAGCAGATGTAGTCCAGCCGGTCGGTGTAGGGAATCGCGGCCAGATAAGCGCCCTTTTCGGCAATCTTCTCGTGATTGCGGTGCAGATAGCCGAAGACCGGCTTCAGCCGCACCACGCGCTCGCCTTCCAGCCGCACATCCATGCGAAAGACGCCATGGGTGGACGGGTGGTGGGGGCCCATGGAGACTTCCATGATTTCGCCGGGGCCGGCGATTGCATCCATCTCGGCCAGGCTGGTCACGGATTCACCTCCGCCGTCTCCACCTCGTCCGCCGGCGGCACATAATCCTTCCGCATCGGATAATCCTTGAAGCCATCCCACATCAGAATCCGCCGCAGGTCAGGATGCTCGTCGAAAACGATGCCGTACAAATCGAAGACTTCGCGTTCCTGGAACTCCGCGCTCCGCCATACCGGCGTGAGCGACGGCAGATGCGTCTGATCCGTCCGATTTCCGGTGCGCATGCGCAGGATCACCGGCCCGTGCTTCTTCTCGATGGAGAACAGGTGATAGACCGCTTCGAGATAGCCCGGCGTCCTGGTCTTCCGAACCTCGTCCACTTCCTGCTCGGTTTGGGTTCCATCCGGGCCGGCGACCATCTTCTTCACCTTGATCTTTTCCGAAGCATCCGTGTCGAGCCAGTCCACGCCGGTGACGTTCGAGCAGAAATCCATCTTCAGTTCCGGATCGTTGCGCAGGAACTCCGCGACCGCCCGCCCATGCTCGGCGTGCAGCAGCAATGAGTGCTGGCCAGAGGGGCTTCCATTTTGAATGACGGTGACCGAGGCGCCGGGGACGCCGGCTTCGATCTTTCCCTTCACATCCTCCGCCGGAAGCAATGCCATCATTGCAGCACCTTCAGCGGATTGTCGGCGCGGGCAGGGAAGACGTCGGGATTCGCGGGCGGTTCCAGTCCATGATCGCCGTACGCGGGCACCGGAAACTCGCTGGGCAGGTCGGCATGCAGATGCCGCGGGCGCGACTCGCCGGTCAAAGCCTGCTGGTCAATCTTCTTCTGCAGCGTCATGAAGGCGTGAATCAGCGCCTCCGGCCGCGGCGGGCATCCGGGAATATGCACATCGACCGGAATGTAGCGGTCGATCCCCTTTAGTACGTTGTAGCCGTCGCGAAAGGGTCCGCCTGAAATCGCGCAGGCGCCCATCGCGATCACGTATTTCGGCTCCGGCATCTGGTTATAGAGACGGACCACCTGCGGCGCCATCTTTTTGGTTACTGTGCCTGACACGATGATCAGGTCGGCCTGCCGGGGCGAAGGCCGAAAGACTTCCGCCCCGAACCGGGCCAGGTCGTAGCGGGCCATGGTGGTGGCGATCATCTCGATCGCGCAGCACGCCAGGCCAAACGTCAGCGGCCAAACGGAGTTTTTGCGCCCCCAGTTGTACAGCTCCTCCAGGGTCGTGGTGAAGATCCCGTTCTTGCTCAGCTCGATCTTCAGCTCTTTAAGATCGTCGGCCATCGAACTCCTTCACTCCCAGCTCGCGGTTCCTGCCTCCCGGCTGTTTTCTCACGCCCACGTCAGCACACCCTTCTGGCAGGCCCAGACCAGGCCCTCGACCAGCAGGAGCAGAAACACCAGCATCGCCAGGCAAGCACCCAGCGACAAGGCGGTAAACGCCGCCGCAAACGGCAGCAGGAACACCGCTTCCACGTCAAAGACCAGAAACACGATCGCGTAAAGATAGTAGGACGCGCCAAACTGGATCCAGGCGTCGCCTTTCGATTCCAGCCCGCACTCGTAGGTCGAGTTCTTCTCCCGGCCCGGCTTCTGCGGCGAATAGAAACGCGCCCACAGCCACGCCAGCGCCAGAGGAGCAAAGCCGAAAGCCACGGCGCCAACAAGCAGCGCGACCACCGTCAGCCAGGGATGCCCAGGGTTTCCGATCATCTGCCTCCAACCTGCTCCTGAAGAAACTACTCGTCCGGTGGCGCCGCACTCGGTGACCCAAATCACACATCGCTGGATCGCTCCGCCCGCGCACGTTACTCGTGCGCCGGGCACCGCCAAAGTGTGCCTCTATACAACAGTCTAGAGCGAAACCAGCGATCCTGTATTCCCTTGGGGCCGGTTCTGTGCGGCCTTTTTCGGCGGAAAGCCGCGTCAGGACTGCGGTTCCGGAAAAGTCGTTGCTGCTTCCGCTCTATCCTCCCACAGTTGTGTTCTGGGTCACAGCGACCCGCTTCTTCCCAAGAGCAGACTTTCCTGTTGGGTTTTCGACGCACACGGACCCCAGCAAGGAGAATCATGAGCGCCCCGCAAAAGACCGCCATCTTCGACGGCAACGAAGCCGCCGCCTCCGTCGCTTACCGCTTTTCCGAAGTCGTCTCCATCTACCCCATCACCCCCTCCTCGACCATGGCCGAACTTGCGGATCAGTGGAGCGCGGAAGGCCAGCGCAACATCTGGGGCGCGGTGCCCACCGTTGCCGAGCTGCAGAGCGAAGGCGGAGCGGCCGGTGCCATGCACGGCGCGCTCCAGGGCGGAGCCTTTGCCACCACCTTCACGGCTTCCCAGGGCCTGCTGCTCATGATCCCCAACATGTATAAGATCGCCGGCGAGCTGACCCCCAGCGTCATGCACGTCACCGCGCGGTCGATTGCTACTCACGCGCTCTCCATCTTCGGCGACCACTCCGACGTCATGGGCGTCCGGCAGACTGGATACGCGATGCTTTCCTCGAACTCTGTGCAGGAAGCTGCTGATTGTGCGACGATTGCGCACCTCGCCACCCTCGAGGCCCGCATCCCCTTCCTCCACTTCTTCGACGGCTTCCGGACCTCGCACGAGATCAATAAAGTCCTCCCCATCTCCGACGAGACCATCCGCGCGCTGCTCGACGAGAAAGCCGTCCGCGCCCACCGCGAGCGCGCCCTGTCGCCCGACCACCCTGTCCTCCGCGGTTCAGCCCAGAACCCTGACGTCTTCTTCCAGGCGCGCGAAGCCTGCAACCCCTACTACCTCGCCTGCCCCTGCATCGTGCAGGATGTGATGGACCGGTTCGCCCGCCAGACCGGCCGCGCGTACCGCCTGTTCGACTACTACGGTGCGCCCGATGCCGACCGGGTCATCGTGCTGATGGGCTCGGCCGCCGGAGCTGTTGAGGAAGCCATCGACGCCCTTAACGCCCGCGGCGAGAAGCTCGGTCTCCTCAAAGTTCGGCTCTACCGGCCCTTCGCCGCCGAGGCGTTTCTGACAGCCCTGCCCGAAACCGTTCGCAAAATCGCCGTCCTCGATCGCACCAAGGAGCCCGGCGCTTCGGGCGAGCCGCTCTACCAGGACGTGGTCACCGTCATCTCCGAGGCGCTCACCTCGGGACGCCTCGCCTTGTCGCGGTTCCCCACCGTCATCGGCGGGCGCTACGGCCTGTCTTCCAAGGAATTCACTCCCGCGATGGCGAAAGGCATTTACGACGAGCTGGCCAGGCCCCACCCGAAGAACCACTTCACCATGGGCATCGACGACGACGTGACCCATTCCAGCCTGCCGTGGGACGAGAACTTCTCCACCGAGAGCCCGCGCACCGTCCGCGCTCTTTTCTATGGTCTTGGATCGGACGGCACCGTCGGCGCCAACAAGAACTCCATCAAGATCATCGGTTCCGAAACGCCCAACTACGCCCAGGGCTACTTCGTCTACGACTCCAAGAAGTCCGGGTCGCTGACCACCTCGCATCTGCGCTTCGGCCCGGATCCGATCCGCTCCACCTACCTCATCTCGCGCGCCAATTTCATCGCCTGCCACCAGTTCGAGTTCCTGGAAAAGGTCGATGTGCTGGCAGCGGCCGAGCCCAACGCGGTCCTCCTGCTCAACAGCCCGTATGGCCCGCAGGATGTGTGGGAGCACCTTCCGCGCACCATCCAGAAGACCATTCTCGAGAAGCACATTCGGGTGTACGTCATCGATGGCTATACGGTCGCCCGGGAAAACGGCATGGGCAGCCGCATCAACACCGTGATGCAGACCTGTTTCTTCGCCATCAGCGGCGTGCTGCCCCGGGAAGAAGCGATCGCCCAGATCAAAAAGGCCATTCAGAAGACCTACGGCAAGCGCGGCGAAGCCGTCGTCCAGAAGAACTATGCTGCTGTCGACGCGGCTCTGGCCCACCTGCACGAGGTGAAGCCTCCGGAGCATGTCTCCGCGAAATTCGACATCCTGCCCTCCATCCCGAACCAAGCTCCGGCCTTTGTCCGGGATGTGCTGGGCGCCATGGCGGCCGGCCACGGCGACCGTCTCCCGGTCAGCGCCCTGCCTCCGGGCGGAACCTTCCCCACCGGCACCGCCAAATGGGAAAAGCGCAACATCGCCCAGTTCATCCCTGTCTGGGACAAAGACCTCTGCATCCAGTGCGGCAAGTGCGTCATGGTCTGCCCGCACGCTGTCATCCGGGCCAAGGTCTATGACTCCGCGCTGCTGCCCAACGCCCCGGCCACCTTCAAATCGGCGAAACCGAAGTGGCGCGGCATGGACGACCAGCTGTACACTCTCCAGGTTTCTCCCGAAGACTGCACCGGCTGCACGCTGTGCGTCGAAGTCTGCCCGGCGAAGAGCAAGGCCGACCCAAGTCACAAGGCACTGGAGATGGTCGCACAGCAGCCGCTGCGCGTCCCCGAGCGGGCCAACTGGGAGTTCTTCGAGTCGCTGCCCACTGTGGCCCGCAACCGCCTGTCCACCTCGCAGGTGAAGGACATCCAGCTGCTGGAGCCGCTCTTTGAGTTCTCGGGCGCCTGCCAGGGCTGCGGCGAAACCCCCTACATCAAGCTGCTCACCCAGCTGTTCGGCGACCGCCTCATGATCGCCAACGCTACCGGCTGCTCCTCCATCTACGGCGGCAATCTGCCGACCACTCCGTACTGCCAGAACGAAGACGGCCGCGGTCCAGCCTGGTCCAACTCCCTGTTTGAAGACAACGCGGAGTTCGGCCTGGGCATGCGGCTGGCGGTCGATCAGCAGCGCGGGTATGCAGAAGGCCTCGTCGCGAAGCTCTCCCCGGCCCTCGGCGATGAGTTCGTCCGCTCGATCCTCGACGCCGACCAGTCGAAAGAAGAAGGCATTGCTGCCCCGCGCCAGCGGGTCCGCGAACTCAAGGACAAGCTGGCCGCGATCGATTCAGCCGATGCCCGCTCTCTCGAATCCGTGGCCGACACCCTCGTCCGCAAGAGCGTCTGGATCCTCGGCGGCGATGGCTGGGCCTACGATATCGGCTTCGGCGGCCTCGACCACGTCCTCGGCTCCGGCCGCAACGTCAAGGTCCTGGTGCTCGACACCGAGGTCTACTCGAATACGGGCGGGCAGATGTCGAAATCCACGCCGCGCGCCGCAGTTGCCAAGTTCGCCGCCGCCGGCAAGGCCACCAGCAAGAAGGATCTTGCCATGGAAGCCGTCGCCTATGGCTCGGTCTACGTCGCGCGCATCGCCATGGGCTCGAACGACATGCATACCGTGAAGGCCTTCCAGGAAGCGGAGGCGTGGGATGGCCCGGCCATCATCATCGCCTACAGCCACTGCATCGCCCACGGCTACGATCTCGCCCAGGGCCTCGATCACCAGAAGGCCGCGGTCAACTCCGGCTACTGGCCGCTGATGCGCTACAACCCGGCGCTCCGCGCGGAAGGGAAGAACCCGTTCATCCTCGATTCGCGCGCCCCGTCGATTCCGCTCCAGGACTACATCTACAACGAATCGCGCTACACCATGCTGCTGCGCGCCCATCCCGACACTGCCGCGGAACTGCTGAAGGAAGCCACCGACGACGTGGAGCGCACGTGGCGCGTCTATGCCGGCCGTGCCGCGATGCCGGGCCGCGCTTCGACGCCCAACATTTCGCCGCGCAACGGGCACGAAGAACACGCGCCCGCGGCAGCGAAGACTGACCAGTGACGTTTTTCCCCGGACGAAGGTCCGGGCTTTTGCCGGTGCCGCTGGAGTGATTCAACGGCACTGGCTTTTCTCTTTCAAACAAAAATGCGGTTGGCCCGATCAAGCGGTCCGCTAAGAACGGTTCGCGAAAGACCGGTCAGCCAAAGCCCAGTCACCCGATGGCGGTGTTGACCTGCTGGCCTGCCGACCGTTTTCCGCCGACCGTCTTACCCCCAACTCGCGAACCGGGTCTTCAGCCGACCGCTGGATCGCGAACCGCTTTATCGGCTGACCGCTTCTTCGCTGACCAGCCCGCGCCCTGGGGCGTGAGCTGGTCTACAATGACGAGAAGCCGACCACTTCCCGATTCGCTCTGAACCGACGCAGGTGGTCGAGCATCTTTCCATCATGATTGAACATCCTCTGCCGGAAGCCCTGACATTTGATGACGTCCTTTTAACGCCTGCCTGGAGTGAAGTCGCCCCCGCGCAGGTGAACACCCAAACCCACCTCACGAAGCGCATCCCCCTTACCACCCCGCTGCTCTCGGCTGCCATGGACACGGTCACCGAGTCGCGCATGGCCATCGCCATGGCCCAGCAGGGAGGCCTCGGCATCGTGCACCGCAATCTCACCATTGAGCACCAGGCCGGTGAAATCGACAAGGTGAAGCGCTCCGAATCCGGGATGATCGTCGACCCCGTCACCATGGCTCCCGAACAGCTCATCTCCGACGCCCTCGAGGTCATGCGCCGCTACAAAATTTCCGGTGTCCCGGTCACCCGCAAGGGCAAGCTGGTCGGCATCCTCACCAATCGTGACCTGCGCTTCGAAACCCGCACCGATATCCCCATCGGCGAAGTGATGACGAAAGAAAACCTCATCACCGTGCCGGTGGGCACCACGCTGGAGCAGGCTGAAGAAATCCTCCATCACCATCGGGTCGAAAAGCTCCTCGTGGTGGACGAGCACTACGAGCTCAAGGGCCTCATCACGGTTAAGGACATCCAGAAAAAGCTCAAATACCCCAACGCCTCCAAGGACGAGCAGGGCCGCCTGCGGGTCGGCGCGGCCATTGGCGCAACCGGCGATTTTTTGGAGCGCGCGGAAGAGCTGGTTCGCAACCGCTGCGACGTCCTGGCCATCGATTCCGCCCACGGCCACTCTTCGCGCGTCCTCGAGGCGGTCCGCCAGGTCAAGAGAAAGTTCCCCCACGTCGATCTGCTGGCCGGCAACGTCGCCACCCAGGAAGGCGCCGAGGCTCTCATCGACGCGGGCGCGGACGCTATCAAGGTCGGCATCGGCCCCGGCTCCATCTGCACCACCCGCATGGTCACCGGAGCGGGCATGCCGCAGATCACCGCCATCAGCGAAGCGTATAAAGCCGCGAAGAAGCACGGTGTCCCGATCATCGCCGACGGCGGCATCAAGTATTCCGGCGACATCACCAAAGCGGTCGCCGCCGGAGCCAGCGTCATCATGATCGGCTCGCTCTTTGCCGGCGTTGACGAAAGCCCCGGTGAAACCATCCTCTTCCAGGGTCGCTCCTTCAAGGCCTACCGCGGCATGGGATCGCTCTCCGCCATGGCTCAGGGCGGCGGCGAGCGCTATTTCCAGAGCTCCCGCGATCTCGAAATCGAAGAGAGCAACGAGAGCGTCGTGAACCGGGAGCGCAACGGCGCCGGCAACCGCCTGGGCAAATTCGTTCCGGAAGGCATCGAAGGCCGCGTGCCCTACCGAGGAGCGCTCGAAGCCATGGTCTACCAGCTGGTCGGCGGACTCCGCTCCGGCATGGGCTACTGCGGCGCGTCCACCATCGAAGAGTTGCAGACGAAGGCGAAGTTCGTCCGCATCTCCGGCGCCGGCCTGCGCGAATCCCACGTCCACGACGTGGTCATCACCCGCGAAGCGCCCAACTACCACGTGGAGTAGGACTGGCCGTCCAGGCGGACGCGCTTCGCGCAATTCATGTTCCCGGAGAATGGGGCGAGAAGAAGACGCCGGAGGGTGCACGACCGGAGTCTCCGCCCGCTCCTCCGATTCAGTATCCTTTCCCTTGCCACCTTCTCAAGGGAGAACCATGTCCGCACTCGATCGCCGATCCTTCCTGCAGCTGGCTTCCGCTGCCGCCGCCTCCCTCGCCACGCCCGCCGCCCAGGGGCAGAACGGATCCGCCCCGGATCAGCCCTCCGACAACACCTTCGTCGCGCCCCGGGCAGGTCGCGGCCGCACCAGCCATCGCAGGAATTCCGTCGCCATCCAGGTTCGCGGATACGCCTGGATCGACGAAGGCGTCGAGCCCATCCTCGATAACATTCAGAACCGCGCCGACGTGAACACCGTCTGGGCCTACACCTTCGGCTACGGCGAAACCCGGCTCCGCAAAGACGGACCCATCCCTCTCCCGGACCACGGCAAATCCGGAGATACCGTCACCGGGGGAGCCTTCTACGCCTACGACCCCAAATACTTCCAGGGCACCTTCCTCAAGGATTTCCGCTCCCCCGACTACGGCGACTTCAACGTCATCGAGCAGGTCGCGCCCAAGGCCCATGCCCGCGGCATGACCTTCTTCGCCTGGGACCTCAACAACGCCGGCCCCATCCTCAACCGCGACATCCCCAACTTCTCCCGCGTCTCGGAAATCGATGTCTACGGCCGCGCCACCGGCTCCGCCTGCTTCAATCATCCCGACTACCAGGCTTTCCTGCGCGGCAAAGTCGAAAGCCTGCTCCTCGGCTACCCCTCCGAAGTGGACGGCATCGCGTGGGGCGCCGAGCGCATGGGGCCGCTCGATTACATGATTGCCGGCGAACGCCTCGCCGTGTGCTTCTGCTCCTTCTGCCAGGCCAAAGGCCGCTCGCTCGGCATCTCCGTTGAGCGCGCCCAGACCGGCTACCGCCAGCTCACCGAGCTGTTCACCGGCTTCGAGCGCGACCAGCGCCCCGACGACGGCTACTTCGTCACCTTCCTTCGCCTGCTCCTCCGCTATCCCGAAATCCTCTCCTGGGAGACGCTGTGGGTGGACAGCTTTCAGGGGGTCCAGGCGGACCTTTATGGACAGGCTAAAGCCATCGCGCCGGAAAAGCCCTTCGGCTTTCACCTCATGCAGAACATGACCTTCAACCCCTTTTACCGCGCCGAAGAGGACTACACCCGCCGCCGCAACTACGCCGACTTCTTCAAGATCGCCTGCTACAACAACGCCGGAGGCCCGCGTCTGGCCGCCTATCTCGGCCATCTGACGAAGACGATCTTCCACGACTCGACGCCCCAGCAGCTCACGCCCGTCTTCTACGACATCATGGGTTACCAGGCCGCGCCCTTCGACCAACTCGCCGCCTCGGGACTCCCGCCCTCCTACGTTGCCGAGGAGACTAAACGCGCGGTCGCCCAGTGCGCAGGAGAAGTCCAGATCTATCCCGGCATCGACATCAACGTCCCGGTCCTCGGCAACGATAAGAAGACAGGCGACAAACAGACGACGCCCGAAGATATCCGCGCCTCGCTGACGGCAGCGTTTGACGCCGGAGCCAACGGCGTCGTGCTGTCGCGCGAGTATGTGGAGATGTATCTGGCGAATCTAAGTGCGGCTGGAGAGGCTTTGCGAGCGATTTTCGCCGGTAAGAGGGGGTGAGGGGGCAGCTCTTCGCAATGGAGACAATCCCCCGCTTCTCTTTGCGCATGGCTTCGGCGTCCCCTCTGCAATACAAATCCTCCTATCAGGGAAACCATGCCGCAATAAATCCGGGTTCCAACAGGGCACTGTGATTCAGAAGCCCATCTGGTTTGCCCTCCTTTGATCGAGGGGCGTCTTCGCGGACCCCCTTCCCCCCAGTCGATTCCACTAGCCGTTTGCTTTGTTGAGGATGGATAGTACCTTCTTCCGCGCATTACCCGTCGAGTTCCGCTTTGCGGGACACACCCAGCTGCAACGGCAGCCAAACGGAAAGGGCCGCTTGTGGCGGCCCTTCCGAAGACACTTTTCTCTGCTCTCAGGATGGCTCGAGACGGGGGCTTAAGGCAAGAAGAAAGCGGCGGCTGTAGGGTACGGAGGTCACGGACGGGGTGGCGGAACGATTGTTCCTGGTGCGTCAGCCGGGCGGATACGTGATAGACTAAGTCCCATGACTAAGTCCGCAGAAAGCTTCAATGTCCATGAAGCCAAGACACACCTGTCCCGGATTATTGAACAGGTTCTGGCGAGCGGCGAGCCTGTGACGATCGCTCGTGCCGGCAAACCGGCGGTCATCGTCTCGGCGCACCCCGAATCGCGGCCGGCGCGCCGCACGCTGGGCAACCTGCGGGGCAAGGTCCGGCTGCCAAAAGACCTGGGAGCTGAGGACGCGGAGATTCAGAAGATGTTCGAAGGCCGGCGCCGGTGAACTATCTGCTCGACACCCACACCCTTCTCTGGACGCTGGTCGATCCGGACAAGGTGCCGGAGGCGATGCGGCGGCTGATTGAGGATACTGGAAACCGCGTATGGTTCTCCGCAGCTTCGATCTGGGAGATCGCTATCAAGCATTCTCTGGGCAGAGACGATTTTCCCGTCGCACCGGGGACCATCTGGAAAGCTGCCCGGGAGACCGGTCTGGAAGAGTTGGCTGTGATGGCAGAGCAGGCCGTGGGCGTGGACGCTCTTCCCTGGCTGCACCGGGATCCCTTCGATCGGCTCCTTGTGGCGCAGGCGAGGGCAGCCGGAATGAAGTTGCTCTCGCTGGACCCGGAGGTCAACGCCTATTTCTCGCGCAGCAGGCGCGGCCGCTGAGCTGCGCGCCAACGCCGGCTTCCTCGCTCCGGATGGTTGGCGGAAACTTTGCCCAAAAAACAAAGGCCCCCGGGCAATGATCCCAGGGGCCTTGATTCAAGCTACCGTCCAGCACCGTCAGGCCGTATGCTGCAGCACCTCTTCGCGTACCGCTTCGTCGCGGCGCTCTTCGGCCCGCGTCGATGGCAGCGCGACATGCAGCACGTCTTCGATGCGGCTGGCGTAGTGAATGGTGACGCCTTCAATCTGCTCGGGCATCAGATCCTCTTCCACGTTCAGCCGGTTCTCGGCGGGCAGGATCACCTGCTTCACGCCTGCGCGCTTGGCGGCGAGGAACTTCTCCTTGATGCCGCCGACGGGGAGCACGTTGCCGCTCAGCGTGATTTCGCCGGTCATCGCAGTCAGCGGATGCACCGGCATGTCGGTGAGCAGCGAGACGAGCGCCGTGGCCATGGTCACGCCGGCCGAGGGACCGTCTTTGGGGATGGCGCCGGCCGGCACGTGGATGTGCAGGTCGGTGTCCTTCATGACGTCCTCGTCGAGCCCAAGGGAGCTCGCGTTGGAGCGCACCCAGGTGAGCGCGGCCTGCATGGATTCCTGCATGACTTCGCCGAGCTGGCCGGTCATGGTGAAGCCGCCCTTGCCCTTCATGCGATTGGCTTCGATGAAGAGCACGTCGCCGCCGGCCGGCGTCCACGCAAGACCAACGGCCACGCCTGCGCGTTTGGTGCGCTCGGCGATCTCCGTATCGACGCGCACCTTGATGCCGCCCAGGAATTCCTGGATGACCTCTTTGGTGACGACCAGCTTGTCGGTCTTACCCTCAGCGATACGCCGCGCCTGCTTGCGGCATAGCGTTCCGATCTGCTGTTCGAGTTTGCGAACGCCCGCCTCGCGGGTGTAGTGGCGCACGATGTAGCCGATCGAATCGTCGGGGAACTCGATGTTGTCCGGCTGAATCCCGTTCTCTTTGATCTGCCGGGGGATGAGGTAGCGGAAGGCGATGTGCATCTTCTCTTCTTCGGTGTAGCCCTGCAGCTCGATGATCTCCATGCGGTCGCGGAGCGGTTCGGGCACGGTGTCGAGCACGTTGGCCGTGCAGATGAACAGCACCCGGGAGAGGTCGAACGGCTGATCGAGATAGTTGTCGCGGAAGGTATTGTTCTGTTCCGGATCGAGGATCTCGAGCAGCGCCGAGGCGGGATCGCCGCGGAAATCGCGGCCCAGCTTATCGACCTCGTCGAGCATGAAGACGGGGTCGTTGGCGCCGGCGCGGCGCAGGTTCTGGATGATCTGGCCAGGCAGCGCGCCGATGTAGGTACGGCGATGCCCACGCAGCTCCGCCTCGTCGTGCATGCCGCCGAGGGAGATGCGGCGGAACTCCCGGTTGAGGGCCCGCGCGACGCTGCGGCCGAGCGAGGTTTTGCCCACGCCTGGAGGTCCGACGAAGCACAGGATCGGCCCCTTCATGTCGGCCTTGAGACGGCGGACAGAGAGGTAGTCGAGGATGCGGTCTTTGACTTTCTTCAGGTCGTAGTGATCCTCGTCGAGGATCTCCCTTGCCTTGGTGATATCGACAGCGGTGCCCGAGGACTTAGCCCACGGCAGCACCGCGAGCCACTCGATGTAATTGCGGGTGAGCGAGTAGTCGGCCGCCATCGGCGACATGCGGGAAAGGCGGTTGAGCTCTTTGAGCGCTTCTTTCTTCGTCTCCTCGGGCATGCCCGCGCCTTCGATTTTCAGACGCAGCTCCTCGATATCCTTCTGGCCCTCGTCCATTTCGCCGAGTTCCTTCTGGATGGCCTTGAGCTGCTCGCGCAGGTAATAGTCGCGCTGTGACTGCTGGACCTGGTCCTGCACTTCGGACTGGATCTTGTTGCGCAGCTGCTGCACTTCGAGTTCTTTCGCCAGGTGCCGATTGATCCGCTCCATCCGCGCCGCCACATCCGGCGTCTCCAGCAGCTCCTGCTTGTCGGTCGTCGCCAGGAAGGGCAGGGAAGAGGCGATAAAGTCCACCAGCCGTCCCGGCTCGTCGATATTCATCGCAATGGTCTGCAACTCGTCGGAAAGAGTAGGCGACGCGGTGACAATTTGCTGGAACTGCGTCACCACGTTGCGCTGCAGCGCCTCAACGGAAGGGTTCTTCGGCGCGGGAATCTCCGGCACCGTGTCCACCGACGCCATCATGAACGGCTCGATGCGCGAAAACTCGCCCAGCCGCACCCGCTCCGTGCCTTCAGTGAAGACGAAGAGGCTCTGGTTCGGCATTTTAACGACCTTGTGCACCGTCGCCAGGGTGCCAAACGCGTGCAGATCCTGCGGCTGCGGCGTATCCACGCGCGCATCGCGCTGCGCCACCACCACGATGCTCTTTTCCTCCCCCAGCGAATTGATGAGCTGGATGGAACTCTCCCGCCCCACCGTCAACGGCAGAACCGCGTGAGGAAACAAGACCGTATCCCGCACCGGCAGAATGGGCAGGACCTTGTCGTCGCCGCCTTCCCGCTTGTTCGGGTCGCCGGGTTGAATCACACTAATAAAATCGCTCGCCATGAGTGTCCTTATATCAAATAATTACCCATTGGATTCAGCAGATTTGAAAAAGT